>NZ_JANLNV010000059.1 GCF_025465935.1 Pseudomonas sp. 7P_10.2_Bac1
TATCACTGGGATGAGGTGGTCGTATCCGCGCCCTAGATACGGAGGAACACAATCCGTAAAAAGGACCATGTACAGTCAGAAATCAGCCACAAAGTGCTGGTGAGAAAACGCGCAAAATAATTAATAAGCGCACCAAAAGGAAATACTGCAAAAGGCGCTTCTCACCAGGCCACGCTCATTTCCGCGCATATACAACCTTGCTCATAATCGCCCGAACCTCTCCTTGCAATTCGCGGAATTCCATCATCATCGAGTCAACGTCAACCGCCTTTACACCCTGCCCACGCTTCTCGGCCAACCACAACTTCAGCAAACCAGCGATGCGGCCAAGATCGCCAGTGACCTGCACGAGGTCTTTCACGGCATGAAGATCTAAAACCGAACGGGTTTCGTGGTTGAGGCCCGCCGCCAAAAGATAGGCCGACATTGATAAACCAGCTTGGGTCGCTCGTTCCGCCACTTCAATTTTCTCGTGATCAGTCACCCAGACCTTAACAGGTGGTACTTCCCGTCGAGGTCTGACCATACCGGATTTCTGTACGTCGTCTTTCATGTAACCCCCATCGTCCATCAGCTAACCACACTAGGGACTTTGTTTTTTGATCTGGTCGCGACAGCGATAGTCAGCCTCGCAGAGCAAGAATTCGTTGAGCCAAAGGCGAATAAGGCAGGTGGTGGAGTCCGCAGCTGCGGAGCAGCGTAGGCCTACAACACACATCTTGCCGTCTCTCTCCATGCGTAAAACTGCGCAGTTGCGCGCTTGAATTCTGAAATCGTTATCGCGCATGGTTACGCGCTATTACGTGTTATTACGCTATTATACGCATTCAAACGGCCGATATTATGCGCATCGGTGCGCAACAATGATTACAACTAGATTTGATCGGAATTGTGGAGAGAACACGATGGCAGACACACCGGAAAAAATACGTCGAGGGGTCGGGCGAGTAGCCTTCTTGGCTCGACTCGATGAATTTCGAAAGCTCGTTAACGCAGGGTGGCCAATCACCATAATTTATGAAGATCACGGCTCATCAACTGGATTGAGCTATAGCCAGTTTGTTCGGTACGTTGGAAAGTACCTTCGCACGCCCCCAACGCGAAACGCAGTTGACGAACAACCCCACGTCCAGGCATTGCGCAAAACCTCCCCTGAGATAATCTCCAAGCCGCATGCAACTCCTCTCGAGCAATTAACCGATCCGAAACCCTCAAAGCCCATGAACCCGCCCAAGGGTCGCATAGCCTTCCGGCATGACCCAAGCAGCGGTAATACTCGAGATGACTTGATTTGATGATGGGTTATGAAAAAGGAATCCTTAGTCTGTGACTCGATTATTGAAACGAATCTGTAAAAAATCGGTTTTTACCAAACGTCAAAACGGCCGATTTGAAGCACCCAAACGTCTATTGCAAACCTCTTTTCTTTTGGTGCCCTCCATTAGCTCGCTGCCAGTGCATGGCGAACAAAATATCGAGGTAAAATCAGCTTATGAAATCCACGACCAACGCTGATCTAAGTTGCATTAGGTTACGAACGATTGCATTGATGAATCACTTACGCATAAGTGCAGGAGCGTCATGCCCCTATCAACTCAGCGTTATGATTGACGAGAAAGCCAACAAACTTGGCTGGCCCGACATGACAGAGTCCAAAAGACTCTATAAGTACTTCCAAGGAAACGTGAGAAGGCACCCTACTCAAATACTGAACCTTCTTTCTCAGATTTTTCAAGACGTGGAGAATACCTACTGGAAAGGTCCTAATGATCTGTGGGTTGCGTTGTGGGGTGACATTCCTCTGATATCAATCATTATCAAATCCAGCTCGCAAACCTTGGAGCAATCGACAACCGAGGAGGCGTTGAATAAAGTATTCATGGATTATTTAGTTGATGGCACTTTTTCGCTGCCGTCTACCATTGCAGTATATCGATACTTGGTCATCACGGATCCATACGGCAGATTTGGTGATGGTCACGGCTTCGGCCGAGCATTTTCGATATACAGTCAATTGAAAAAAATCCTCCAAACTGATGACATAAATAAACATCTTTCAGAACTGGGAGTCTATTTAGAGGTCCAGATGGAAATAGACAAGATCGAAAGAGAGCGCATTAATAACAGACCTTACTGGGTTAGCCCCATCGAATGTGGCAGAGTCTAGCCACTTTTCGCTGGAAAGATTACAACAGCTGAGCAAACTATGGAGAGTGAACGCAGCCTCGACGGCACCAAAAGCGTGAGTTTATCCACAGCATCGTAGGGGTAGTAAAAAAGTAGTAAAAAGGTAGAGAGCACTTCGCTCCTATGGACACCACGGTTTACAAGGCCTCCAGCATCAGGGGAGGAATGCAACCCCGATAAAGCGGAATGCAACCCCGACCGACCGGAATACAACCCCGACGCAGGCGGAATGCAACCCCGATAATTCACGAGGGTTAAAGGCGCGTCCACACTGCTTGTTCCATCCCTTTCGTACTTAGCTCGATTCTTCCGGCCGCAATGACCTCGACGCGTTCCAGCTCCTGCATCGCAACACCTAATGAAACCCTGAACTTGCGCATTGGACTGTAATACTGGAAGTGGTCCTTCAACCATACGAGCTGGAAGCGCTGCACAGACTCACTCGAAGTAGCGACGAGACGCTGCAATGCCTTGGCCATATCTTGACCTTTACGAATACGCAGCCGCTTCTCCCAATCGATTAACGCATATTCGCGATTGCTGTAAAGATAACGCCACCTTGGATCGATACGGACGGTGTAGCTCTCTCGCTCTGGATCGTACATAAACTTATCAATCAGGTGGAGAGACTCTGCTCTGCCTACCTCGAGCTTCGGTCTACCGTCCTTCGTCACCTCGACAATTAACATGGCGAAGCTCAGTGCCTTCATCGTTCTGTGCAACCACTGATACTCATAATTCCCGGTTTGCCTGCCTATCGCTCGCAGCAGGCGAGCACGATTGACTGGCACGGCATCACCTAGCGGAGCTTTGATCGCTTCGTGCATCAACTGCATCCAAACATCGGCCTGGGCCTCATCTAGCTGTTCACCCCAATATGTGAGGACAGCGTCCTTTCGGCTGGCTAAGACAGTTTCCTTGTGCATTTTCTTGCCTCCACGAGCCACGGGGGCGAACAAGCTGGAGCGGGCAATGTGATTCGGCATTGCACGACTGAATTCACTTAGGCCAGGCAGAAACAAGGGGGTAGGTGATAGCGCTACAGAAGGCCTTGGTGGGGCGGATTTTCGTAATTGTTCCACCCGGTCAGAAAGAGAACCCCGGGATCTCATTTTGCCGAGCGGCGTTGCTGAGCGATTTGCGCGGTTTTAGTAGGACGCCCTGGCCGAGCGCGATGATGCTCGGCACCAGGCGTTGCAAACTCACTACCGACAACATGCTCTGCCAGCCATTCCTCCACGTCCTCCAATCGCCATAGCAACCGTTTAGTCCCGGGCAGGCGGCAGATTGGCGGTAGAGCCTGAGGATTACGAGTAGCGTCGCTACGGATGCTTGCGACGGATTTTTGTAAACACGCAGAAAGCTGATCGACAGTGAGTAAGGCTTGCATAGATTGGCACTCGTATGACCTGAGCAGGTTAGTGCTCATGGCTGCAGGGGTTTGCGAATGCCATCAGATTTAAGCAATGCCTCGTCATGCTCACGGTAAGGTTTTAAGAGAATCTGTACCGGTACTTTTCTCGCGAAGCGGATTTTAGAGCCTATGAAAATGCAACGTAGAGGTAGCTCCCTGCTACCATAATTAGAGTTGTCAACGCTGATCTGTAACTTTCAAATCTATGGTAGATACGCCAAATCACACCCAAAAGAAACTCACCACAAGGGAAGTATGTAATGAGACTTAAGGAATTAGTTATTTGCAATTTCCGCGGCTACAAGGATCGCACAAGCATTTCTTTTGAAGACGGCCTTACAGCAATTACAGGACGCAACGATGCCGGAAAATCTACAATTCTTGAAGCGCTGGAAATTTTCTTCAATAATAAAAATGTGAAAATTGATATTGGCGATAAGAATGTAAAAACAGAAACCACAGACATCGAGATAACTTGTATATTCGACGAACTGCCAACCGAATTAATTGTCGACGAAAACTACCCCACAAGTTTCAAAAAAGAGTACTTGGTAAATTCCAGCGGTGAAATTGAAATCAGGAAACTCTACAAAATACAAAAGACTGTTAGCGGTCCTTCTGTACACTTAAAATGCCTTCACCCTTCGGCTGAGAAACTGAACAACCTACACAACTCGAAGCTAGGAGATCTGAAACAACTCGGACAAGAACTTGGCATTCAAGATCGGGTAGCAGATAAAAGGGTAGCTTCTCTTTGGAGAGAAGCACTGTGGGGCAGCGTTGAAAATTTGCTGCTCCAGGATCAATACTTGGACGTGAGCTCTTTGGAAAAGGAATCCAAAGCCATTTACAAGAAAATAGAAGCAGAACTTCCTACATTCGCACTATTTAAATCCGATCGGGAAAGCAACGATGCCGATCCAGAAGCGAAAAACCCTATGCAAGTTGCAGTAGATCAGGCAAAAAGAGCTCTGCAAGCTGAAATTGATGCCTTACAAGATAAAATAGAAAAATCGGTCCTAGAGGTAGCTGAAAGAACCAAAGAAAAGCTTCGCGAAATGGACCCGGCCCTAGCTTCTGAATTACACCCTAGATTTAAAGAAAAACCAAAATGGACATTTAGCTTTACACTGGATGGCGAAGATGGCGTACCTATAAACAAGCGTGGCAGTGGTGTCAGACGATTAATTTTGCTTAACTTTTTCCGTGCCGAGGCGGAAAAAGTTAAAGCTGAGAACAGTTCACCAAGAGTGATCTATGCCATTGAGGAGCCGGAAACCTCGCAACATCCTAGTTATCAAATTATGCTTATCGAAGCACTAATTTCGCTTTCATGCCGACCTGACTGTCAAATAATAATAACTACACACGTACCCGCACTAGCAGGCCTATTACCGCTGGACTCAATACGCTTCATTGAAAAAGACAACACAGGAAATCCCTGTATACAATTCGGCGGAGATGATGTTTTAGAGAAAGTTGCGCAAAGCCTCGGAGTACTACCAGAAAGGGAAATAGCAGCATCAAAGGCAGTGATATTAGTCGAAGGTCATAGTGACGTAACCTTCCTTAACCATGCAGCAACTGCACTTAAGAACAATGGGGATATTGAGAAGACTCTTCACGAATTAGGCATCGCGTGTATCCCGATAGGAGGCTGCGGAAACCTCAAGCATTGGGTTTCAAAAAAACTCATAGAGCAGTTAGATCTGAATTGGGGGATATTAATCGACTCAGATGTCGGTGATGTAATGCAACACACCAGAAACATTGAAAATATTGCAAAGCTCAAGGAGGAAGGAAGAATTGCTTTCTCAACTAGAAAACGAGAGCCAGAGAATTATTTAGATCCTCAGCTTTTTATTGATTCTCACCAAACCAATATTGCGTACACAGACACCTGTGACGCAAAAAAAATCATCGCCACCGCGCTAACAATACGAAAAGACGATGTACTGGAACGATTCTGGCCTCGCATGACTGCCGACCAGGTAAAGGCGCGCTCTACATACAATGAAAATGGAGTAGACGTTATTGAAATCAAAGAGATTTTGAATGCTTTTGCATCGTTGACTCAGTAATCCAATACCAACCGCTACGTCTCAAGGCTACGTTTATCGCCCACACAAACGTAGCCTCGAGCTAGCTAGCCTTTGCTCGATCAGTCGCAATGCATGGCACAAATCCGGCACACCAGAAAAGCAAAGTACTGCTGAATTCCGCAACACACTGCACTAACCTGCAACCACACAACTATATGATTTTAATGGGAAAAAAGTAATTTCCATGATAATTCAACCACTTACGGCGCCGCTCATTTGTGCAGTTGCACTGCAAAGGGCCGACGGGGAAGGTTTCGCGGATGAGGCGAGGTTGTGTGCTCATGGTTCAGGTTTCCAGATCTGTTAGACCTCTTAAAACTTCAGCCCCACGCTTAGCGCCACGAAGTCGCGGTCGCTGAGGGTGTTGTAGCGTCCACCAAAGAAGTTGGTGTACGACAGGCTGCTCAAGTAGGTGTTTTCGTATTCGGCATCAAGGCCCAGGCTGATCGCCTTGCGGCCTTGGTTGAAAGTATTGTCCGGGCCCGGCGAGTAGCCGCTGACGTCATGGGACCAAGCCAGATTGGGCTTCAGGTCCAGGCCGGGCAGGACTTTGTTGTAGTCCCACACCGCACGGGCGCGATAGCCCCAGGCATTGGCCGTGGTAAAGCCGTCATGGCCATCAGTACCAAACACTGGATCGCGCCCATAACGCGCGTCGGCACTGCCTTCCAGCCCGGCGGTGTGGATCACGCCGACTTCGCCTATCAGGGTCAGCCGATCAGCGCCCATGGCATTGTCGAAAAAATGCTTCAGTGACGTCTGGAACTGAGTGATCTCTTTGCGCCGATAGCCCTGCAAATCATCCCCCGGCGACACACTCAGCGGGGATGCATCGGCCAAACCGGGCAACAAGGTCACGTTGGCGAACAGCAAGTCGTTGCTGTTGAGTTGCACCGGCGCGTTGGGCCGGTAGCTCAACTCGCCTTTCCAGACCGTACCTGTGGATAACGTGGTATTGAAGCTCAGCCCGAACAGGCGGATGTCTTGTGGGTAATCGATGTAGTAACTGGAGTTGCCCGCCACGATCATCGGCGCCAGGTTGCCAGCCCCGGAGGCCATGTTGTAGGCCGATTGCGAGGCCGCGCGACCACTGAGGATCGGATCACGGCTGTGGTAGTTCATGAAGAACGCACCAAAATCGGTGTCCAGCGGCTCAAACACGTAGTGCAAGGCCACACCAAACTGCCCACTGTTGCGTGCTTTTCGGTCAGACGCCCGACGCACCAACACGCCTTCACCGTTCACATCCACACCTGCCGACGTCAGCGCCGCCAGGTCAGCAACGTCCAGCGCAGAGCGTTTGTTCATCACCCGGTAATTGCCGCTGCAACCGTCGGCGATAACGTCAGATTGCGAAAAGAATGTCCCGCAGTTATCGGCCTCGGACTGTTCCCAATCAAGTTGGTAAAAGGCCTGGGCAGACAGGTTGTCGGTCAGGTTTTGCGACACGTAGAACAGATTGACCGGAACCAGGCCGTCCTTGAATTCAGCACCCGGGCGTCGATAAGCAGAAACGTCCGTGGGGTTGATCGCATTGATCCCACCACCGATGAACTCCGCTTCCCCCCAACTGACCACTTGCTTGCCGACACGCACCATCCCAGGCTGATCGCCGATGGCGTAGTTGTGGTAGACGTAGGCGTCCAGTAACTGCGTGCCCGCCGACTGGGCCGACGCCCTGCGGCCACTGTTACTGATGGGTTTGAAGGGGCGGCTGTCGTCTTGCAGTTCGAAGTCGTACCAGTACTTGCCGCGCACGTAGAGACCGCTGTCGCCGTACTTCAACTCCAGGCCGTGGATACCGGTGAAAATTTTCGAAAAGGTTTCTCCGCGCTTGAAGTTCAAACGGCCATCATCGGAAATTTCGGATTGACCTGTACCGCCGTTATTGGCGCCGATCAGCTTGTGGTCGGCCTTGGCGGTGGACCAACTGGCGCCAATGGCCAGTTCGGAGTCCAACTGGCCTTCAACTTCGCCAATGTTAAAGCTCACGCCCCAAGCGGGCCCGGCGAGCACCGAGGCGAGACTGACTGCCAAGGGCAGTTTGGCTCGGCACCAGAACCGGCTGACTGAGGGCATTGATACTTCTCCGTGCGCACGCTGCAATAAGCCCGCAAGGATGAAGGAAAACCAGAATTTGACAAGATTATCTACGCACCAAACCTCTGCTGGAGCGAGTTTGCCTCGCGATCTTTTGAGTGTTGAAAAGATCGCGAGGCCAGCTCGCTCCTGCAGATGGCAATGCGGTCAATGCATCTCGGTGAAGGCCAGTTTCACGCCCAGCGCCACCAACACCGCGCCCATGGTGCGATCAAACCAGTGGCCCATGCGGGCAAAGCCGGTGCGCACACGCTGATGGCTGAACAGCATTGCTACCATGCAGAACCAGACGCCGGTTGCGATCGCGAGGTACACGCCATAGCCCGCCTGGATCGCCAGCGGAGTGTGCGGGTTGATCACAACAGTGAACAACGACAGGAAAAACAGCGTCGCCTTGGGATTCAGGCCGTTAGTCACGAAACCCGACGTAAAGGCGCCACGCGCCGTGCGTTCACCCACCGGCAAGGCTGCCGAGACAGCGGCCGGATCGGCAGGCTTGGCGCGCAGTGCCTTGATCCCGATGTACAGCAGGTACGCCGCCGCCAGCCATTTGAGCGCGTTAAACAGCACAATCGACTGCGACACAATGATCCCGATACCCAGCAACGAGTAGCCTACGTGCAGGAAAATCGCCGAACCTACGCCAAACGCGGTAAAAATACCGGCGCGGCGACCATGGGTCACGCTTTCACGCACCACCACCGCAAAATCCGGCCCCGGGCTGGCCACGGCCAACAAGTGAATCAAAGCGACAGTCAAAAATTCTGTCCAGTACATGCACGGCTCCATTACAAATTGTTTCTTCTGTTAGGCTCGACACCTTACGCCTTCACTCGACAGCACAAAAGGTACAGTTGATGACGAATACTCACCGCGCAGTCTTCCTTGATCACCCAACCCTGGACCTGGGCGATCTCGATCTCAGCCCGTTACGCAACACGTTCGGCGAGCTGCAGTTGTACTCGGACACCACGCCAGACAACATCATCGAACGCTTGCAGGGCGCCCGCGTCGTCATCAGCAACAAAATCCTGCTCAACGCCGCCACCCTCGCCGCCTGCCCCGATCTCAAGCTGATCCTGGTCGCCGCCACCGGCACCAACAACGTGGACCTGCAAGCCGCCCGTGAGCACGGCATCACCGTTGCCAACTGCCAGGGTTACGGCACCCCTTCCGTCGCGCAACATACCCTCGGCCTGCTGCTGGCACTGGCGACACGACTGGTCGACTACAACAAAGCCGTGGCTGACGGCCAATGGCAGCAGGCCAAGCAGTTTTGCCTGCTGGATTTCCCGATTGTCGAACTGGAAGGCAAGACCCTTGGCCTGTTTGGCCATGGCGAATTAGGCAGTGCAGTGGCCAAACTGGCCGAAGCCTTTGGCATGAGGGTGTTGATCGGGCAGATTCCCGGCCGCCCGGCGCGCGCCGACCGCCTGACCGTGGACGAACTGCTGCCCCAGGTCGACGCCCTGACCTTTCACTGCCCGCTCAATGAACACACCCGCAACTTTATCGGTGCCCGCGAACTGGCCCTGCTCAAACCTGGCGCGTTTGTGGTGAATACCGCGCGCGGCGGCATGATTGATGAACAAGCGCTGGCCGACGCCTTGCGCAGCGGTCATTTGGGCGGCGCGGCTACCGATGTACTGAGCGTCGAACCGCCACGCGACGGTAACCCGCTGCTGGCTGCCGACATTCCGCGCCTGATCATCACCCCGCACAGCGCCTGGGGTAGCCGCGAGGCGCGGCAAAGAATCGTCGGCCAACTCACCGAAAATGCCCAGGCATTCTTCAACGGTACAGCGCTACGAGTCGTCAGTTGATAAACTGCGCCCCTTTTTTGAGGAGCAGATTATGGATCCGCGCAGTGAAGTACTGCTTCGTCAGCCTGACTACTTTCAAGGCTCGGTACTGTTAGTCGGTTTGCCGGCTGACGACTTGCTTGGTCAATTGCCGAACGCGCACGGCTGGTGCTGGCACGCGGGCGATCAGGCTGCACTCGACGCCCGCTTTGCCGGGCGTGTGGCGTTTGGCGTCGAAGTCCCGGCCCAGGCCTTCGACACCGCCGTGGTGTTCTTGCCCAAATCCAAGGAACTGAGCGACTACGTACTCAAGGCCGTGGCCGCTCGCCTGCCCGATGCCGACGTGTTTCTGGTTGGCGAGAAAAAAGGCGGTATCGAAGGCGCATCCAAGCAGCTCACTGCGTTCGGCAAGCCGCGCAAGCTCGACAGCGCCCGGCATTGCCAGCTGTGGCAAGTCACCGTAGAGAACACTCCGCCAGCCCCGGTGCTGGAACAACTGGCGCAGCACTATGAGCTGGAGCTGCCCGACGGTCCGCTGAGCGTCGTCAGCCTGCCGGGAGTCTTCAGCCACGGTCGCCTGGATCGCGGCAGTGCCTTGCTGCTTGAACATTTGGACAAGCTGCCCAGCGGTCACTTGCTGGATTTCGGCTGCGGGGCTGGCGTTCTGGGAGCTGCCATTAAACGCCGTTACCCGCATAACAACGTCACGCTGCTCGATGTCGATGCATTCGCCACTGCCAGCAGCCGTCTGACCTTAGCTGCCAACGGTCTGGAAGCCGAGGTTATTACGGGTGACGGAATCGACGCCGCCCCGATGGGTTTAAACACCATTCTGAGCAACCCACCGTTCCATGTCGGCGTCCATACGGATTATCACGCCACCGAAAACTTGCTGAGAAAATCGATCAAACATCTGAAAACAGGCGGCGAACTTCGTCTTGTCGCCAACAGCTTCCTGCGCTACCAACCGCTGATCGAAGAGCAATTCGGGCACTGCACGGTCAAGGCTGAAGGACAGGGTTTCCGGATCTACAGCGCCAAGCGTCGCTGACATTTTTTAAAAAACAGGGCTTGCCGGATCGGATTTGCCTAGGCAGAATCCGCTCCGTCCTAGGGGAGTAGTCTCCCACGAGCAATCTGCTCGTCCGGCATGCGTCAACATACTTGGTCAACAGACCATGGCGCATGCGACCCAGGCGTCCGCACAGACGGACCGGGGTTTGACAAGACCTATGACACGAACACCTGACCCGGGGCGGGGAGGTTGTACGTGTCATAGCCGTGTCGACCCGCCCCTGGAAACCTACCTGATGATGCTCGACTCCTTACTCGTTCCGACCGCAATCGTTGCTCTGGCCGAAATCGGCGACAAGACGCAACTGCTCGCACTAATCCTCGCCGCGCGTTTTCGCAAACCCTGGCCCATCATTGCCGGCATCATCGTCGCGACCCTCGCCAACCATGCCGCAGCCGGTGCTGTAGGCGCCTGGTTCAGTACGTTCTTCACGGATGTGATGTTGCACTGGATCCTCGCCGCGAGCTTTACCGCCACCGCATTGTGGACGCTGGTGCCCGACAAGATGGACGACGACGAAGCCAGTACGACGCGCAAATACGGTCCGTTCATTACCACGCTGATCACCTTTTTCATTGCCGAAATCGGCGACAAGACCCAGGTGGCGACCGTCATGCTGGCCGCGCAGTATCCGGATTTGTGGCTGGTGATTATCGGCACCACCCTGGGCATGCTGATTGCCAACGTACCGGTGGTATTGGCGGGTAACTTTGCGGCAGACAAACTGCCCCTGACCCTGATTCGCCGCCTGGCAGCGACCGCGTTCTTCGTATTGGCCATTGTGGCCGTGTACAACGCCATGGTGACCAGCGGCTGGGTGTAAAACCCAACCCAACCCTCTCCCAGAGGGAGAGGGAGCTGATTTGTGGCGTTTCGCAGATCGGCTTTTGCCGTTAGGGCCAGGGTGCGGGCAAGACCGTTATTGAGTTTTAGGCGCCTGTTGATAAAGCGGCATCACTTTGGGAATTGCCGCCTCCAGCGAGGCGATCCGGCTACTGGAGGCCGGGTGGGTGCTCATGAATTCAGGCGGCGAGTTCTGCGACGCCTGGCCCATTTTCTGCCACAGGGTGATCGCCGCATTCGGGTTGTAACCCGCACGCGCCGCCAACTCCAGGCCAATCAGGTCGGCTTCGTTTTCATTGCTGCGGCTGTTTGGCAGCGTGAGGCTGTAATTGACCACCGTATCGGCCAATTGCATGCTGTCCTGCCCCAACCCCAACAAGGCGCCAGCGCCCTGCTTGGCAATCTCGATGCCGTACGCCTTGGACATGGACTCGCGGCCATGCTCGCGCAAAGCGTGGGCAATTTCATGCCCCATGACCGCAGCAATTTCGTCATCGCTCAGGTTGAGCTGTTCGATGATCCCACTGTAGAAAATGATCTTGCCGCCAGGACCACAGTTGGCATTGAGTTCGTCACTCTTGATCAGATTGACCTCCCAGTTCCATTGCGCGGCATCCGGGCGGAACGCCGGCGCCTGAGCGATCAGGCGATTGGCAATGGCCTGCAGGCGCTTGGCGTTGGTACTGGTCTTGTCCAGCACCCCCTTGGCGTTGGCTGTGCTGACGGTTTCCTGGTAGGACTGTGCATACATTTGGTCAACCTGCTGGCTCGACAGCATGCTGAACATGTACTGCTTGCGCTCAACCCCCACTGCTCCACCCTGAGTGGTGTTCACCGCCTGACAGCCACTGAGCAACACCCCGGCGCCCAGTGCGCACATTACCGCTAACTTACCCATCGAGGCTCTCCATAAAGATGGTCTATAAAGGTGGCGCGCATCGTATATCAACCCGGTGTCAGGCACTCGGGTGCATTGAGTTTGGGATCATTGACCAGATTGGCCAAAGGTCGTTCACGCAACGCCGTTTGCGGGCTGGCTAGCAAGGCCTGCAACACAGGCAACGGTGTCTCGGGATCGAGCCAGGCTTGCTGCCCGGCGTCGTCGAGGATCAGCGGACGACGCTGCGTGGCCGCCGCCTGAGTCACCACCGCAGTGCTCAACCAGACATGCCCTTCGACCGGATAGGCTTCCCAGATTCCGGCAAAAAACAACGAAGAGCCCACGCCCGGGGTCAACCAGAAGGGTCGCTTGCGCACATTGCCGCGCCACTCATAAAAGCCGTTGGCGGGGATCAGGCAACGGCGCTGACGAAAGGCTTCGCGGAACATCGGCTGCTCGGCCAGGGTTTCGGCACGGGCGTGAGCAGGCGTGCGCGACAGGTCGGTCATCCAGGCCGGTGTCAGCCCCCAGCGCGCCCGCGCCAGCTCTCGCTGCCCCGGCTCAAGAGCAGTGCGCATGATCAAGACCGAGTCGTTGGGGGAGATGTTCCATTGGGCCTGCTGGTCCGCCGGAAACCCAGGCAAGGCTGCAAAGGCAGGGCTCCAACGAAACAAGGCAAAACGTCCACACATGGGGCTGTACAACTCTTTTATAAAGAAACAGTGAAAAAGGCTGCTCAGCAGTCCAGTACACCAGGGAAGCTCTCAGGCTCGTCATCCGCCAGCGGCGAGGCGCCATTGTACGCATCGATCAACTCACGCGCCTGCAACGCCTGATCATTGGCCACAGCCAATCCCAGCAACCCCAGTGCGGGTAACTCGCCCATGCCGCCCACCAGATCACTCCCCTGCAGGCTTGCAACTATTCCTTCACTGGCAAGCATGACCACCAAGAGTTCAGCCTCCATCAAGTTTTCCGGCTCGTAGATTCGCTGCATCGCGCTTACCTGCTACTCATTTTCGCTGTGGACGTCGAGCATCCATTCATGACCATCTGTCTGGAGCGTGAAAACAATAGGCCGGCAACACACCGCGCAATCTTCAATGTATTGTTGATCGCCCCCCGACAGGTCGAGAACGGCTTCGTTCGGCTCGCCACAATAAGGGCAATCATAGTGTTCCGTTTCAAGCATCGCGGTCTCCAGAGTGACTTGTGCGTATAATCGCCGGTCTATTAGCAGGGCCTTATTTTGTCCTGCCCTGCGTACTAACCCTAGCCGTTTCCAACAAGAGAACATGATGGGCGAATTCGATACCATCCGACCTTACAGTGACACTGAAGTCCCGGCTGTTCTGGCCCGGCTACTCAGTGACAAGGCTTTTCTAGATATCCTGACTCACTTTCGCTTTCCACGCCTGGCGGGGGCATTCGGCTGGCTGTTAAAACCCCTTATAGCGCATCGCCTGCGCAAAGAGTTCGCGAACGTCACGTCCGTCGCAACCCTGCAGGACAAGGTCGAAGTGTACGTCGACCGCACCATCGAGCATGCCACAGATGGCGTGACCTATACCGGCGTCGAGCATTTGAAGTCCGGTACCGCTTATCTGTTCCTGGCCAACCACCGCGACATCGTGATGGATCCGGCCTTCGTCAACTACGCCGTGTACCACGCAGGCTTGCCGACCCCGCGCATTGCGATTGGCGACAACCTGCTGCAAAAGCCCTTTGTCAGCGACCTGATGCGCCTGAACAAGAGCTTCATCGTGCACCGTTCGATCACCGGTCGCCGCGAAAAACTGGCGGCTTATCAGTTGCTGTCGGCGTATATCAACCATTCGATTCGTAACGACGGCCAGTCCATCTGGATCGCCCAAGCCGAAGGTCGCGCCAAAGACGGCGATGACCGTACAGACTCGGCGATCCTGAAGATGTTCCACATGAGCCGTAAAGACGAGCCCTTCGCCGAGGTCATTCAATCACTGAACCTGACCCCGGTGTCGATCAGCTACGAATACGACCCGTGCGACCAGGCCAAGGCCCGCGAGCTGTACATTCGTGCAACGACGGGCACCTACAGCAAAGCTGCGGGCGAAGACGACACCAGCATTGCCAACGGCATCACCGGCTACAAAGGTCGCGTACACGTGAACTTTGCGGCGCCGCTGACTGAAGCGTTCGAGGACAGCAAGCTGCTGGCCACCGAAGTGGATCGTCATATCCTCACAGGCTACCGCCTGTTCCCGGCGCACTACCTGGCGTATGCGCAGTGGAACGATGCCGACCCGCAATTGCAGGTTCCGACCGCTGCCGAAGTCTTCCCAGCCGAAGAACTGGCCAAGGCCCAGCAAGAATGGCAACGCCGCCTGGACGCCTGCCCTGCCGAGCATCGCCCGTATCTGGTGCAGCAATACGCAATGCCGGTGCGCAACCAGTACCGCGTCAAGGCCGGCTTGGCGCTGTAGGAGCGAGCTTGCCTCGCGATCTTTTGATCTTCAAAGGATCGCAAGGCACGCCAGCCCCTGGCAAAAATGCCGACCAGCCTAAATTGCCATGTCACCGTTTCGTCATGAAGAGAGGCCACTCTATGGCCCCTCGACACGGACACGGAGCTTGTCATGCTGCACGCTGAAAACCAGGACCGCCTCTACCTGATCGCCCCGAGTGATGAACAACAGGCGCTCATCGAAAGTTTTTCCTTCAATGTCCAGGACCGCCACTGGCTGGTCTATTGCGCCCTGAGCGGCCACACCCATGCCGATTTGCCTGAATTGGACCTGCTCACAGGCATCAGCCGCCTCGAGCTTTACGCCGAGGCCGCATGAACCGATCCGACACAAAAAAGCCCGAACTCAATCCGTTCGGGCTTTTTTATTGTTCAATGATTACTCGCCGAGCAAACGGCCGACCGACGGATCTTCAAACACGCGAGTCAGGGCATCGCTCAACACATCGCTGACCAGCTTGGTGTTGGTTTCCTGATTCGGCGCCATGCCGAAACGCTGATCCAGCGAAGCGCTGTAACGACCACTGTAGCTGCGGCCGCCATTGCGCACGTCAGAGCGGAAGGCCGCACCGATAGTCGCTTCAGTCACGTACATGGTGTCTTTAGGCGACTGATACTTGAGTTCAGACAAGGTAACGGTCAATTGCGGGGCATTCATGCCGTTGGCCGTCGGGGTATAGCCCAGCAGACGCACAGCCGCTTCGGCCTGGGCTTGCAGCTTGGGGATCACATCGGCGCTGCTGACGCTGATGGAACTGGTCTCAGGGTACATACCACCGCGAGTCCCCAGGGTTGGCGAAGGACGACCATCCACTACGCGCACCACCACAGGCTGGCCACGACCGACCGGCGCGATCTGCTTGGTCAGCTTGGGCTGCGGATTGAGTTGTTGCGGGCTGTGGGCGCAGCCGACCAGAGTCAAACTGGTCACAGTGATCAAACCGAACAACAGGCGTTGCAACATGCTCATCTCTCCAGGACTGGATAAAACCGGTCGCCAGTATAGCGGTGCTGCGCCCGCAGGAACTAGCGGCTTGCTGTCACCGCCTTGTCATGGCCGATACATCGACATGTCACGACCCGCGCGTATTGTTTGCCCTACTGACTCAACAGGTGCTTCCCATGAACACGTCATGGTCGTTATTTTCGTTTCTCAAACCCCATCGCTGCTACGCACGGCTGGACTCAATGGGCCGCTGCCAGGCTTTCAAACAGTGCAAACAACCACCGGTCGGCGAGAATTGGGTCGAAATCGAAGAAATTCGCCTCAACTGGTTGCACCAAGTACTACCTGCCAGTGCCCGTATCCCTACGCGCGCGTCCCGTTCAGCGGTGCTACCCCTGTTGGGCCTTTGATACATGCACCAATAAAAGTCATTTAACAGGATCAATTGCCTACGTTTCTTCGCTACAATCTCCCCCCGATTATAAGGACGTCTCCTGATCGGGCCTCGCAGCATCGCTAATGTGCTTTTATTAGCTCCTTCGCACCGCCCACAGAGAGCCGCCCACACAGATCATGTGAAGCTGGCAAGCTTGCTGTTTACAACTCCAACCTTCGCCTTTGCACGATCTGCCAGAGCTGCCATGTTGCTCGGTGACTGTGTTGCATACGCGCAGATACCGGTAGCGGTAGCCCTTTTTTGAGGTTCACGTCTTCAAGAGAGCGTGAAAAAAAACGGGTTTTCACAACTTCACAAGAGTGTGGCGAGCAAATGAAAAGTTTTGCGTCTGAATATGCACCATTAGCGTCTGCAACAACCTCACCCGGCAGGATCCTGATCGGCTCCAGAGCACGAGACTGAGAGCCTGTCCGCTTACGGATTTGGTCGCACAAACGGACGTTCTTGACCTTAAGTCGAATTGCCTGCCGAGCACTGAAATGCGTTCATATGAACCTTGAAGGGCCGGTTGGTGGCGTCCGCTGAAGCTGCAAGAAATTGCGATGAATCGGACATGGCGATCCTTGTCATGAGTGACCAAAGCCCTTATCTGAAAAAGGCTCTGGTACACCTGGCAGCTATGCCGTCAATTAGGTGCCGTAGATTTTGGAGACGCGTTAATGGCGCATAACGAAGCAGTCGACGTAGTACTGGTTGGAGCGGGCATCATGAGTGCCACCTTGGCCGTGCTGCTCAAAGAGCTCGACCCTGGTATTACGCTGGAAGTTGTTGAGCAGATGGATTCGGGTGCTGCAGAGAGTTCCAACCCGTGGAACAACGCAGGCACCGGCCACGCCGGCTTGTGCGAATTGAACTACACGCCGCAAGCGGCGGATGGTTCGATCGACATCAAGAAAGCCGTGCACATCAATGCCCAGTTCGAAGTGTCTAAACAGTTCTGGGCCCACCTGGCCCAACAAGGGACCTTCGGTTCGTGCAAATCCTTCATTAGCCCAGTGCCTCATCTGAGCTATGTCGAAGGCGATAAAGGCGTTGCCTATCTGAAAAAACGCTTTGAAGTGCTGAGCAAGCACCATGCGTTTGCCGACATGGAATACACCGAAGACAAAGCCAAAATGACCGAGTGGATGCCGCTGATGATGCCGGGCCGCCCAGCGGACCAGGTCATTTCCGCCACCCGCGTCCAGCACGGTACTGACGTCAACTTCGGCGCCTTGACCAAGCAATTGCTCAAGCACCTGGCCAGCGCTCAAGGCACGCAAATCAAGTACAGCAAAAAAGTCACTGGGCTCAAGCGCAATGGCAACGGCTGGACTGTCAGTATCAAAGACATCAACAGCGGTAGCACCCGCAACGTCGATGCCAAATTCGTGTTCCTGGGTGCTGGTGGCGCGGCATTACCATTGCTGCAAGCCTCGGGCATCGAAGAAAGCAAAGGCTACGGCGGCTTCCCGGTTAGCGGCCAGTGGCTGCGTTGCGACAACCCGGAAGTGGTCAAGCACCACCAGGCCAAGGTGTACAGCCAGGCGGCCGTGGGCTCCCCGCCGATGTCGGTTCCGCACCTGGACACCCGTGTGGTTGACGGCAAAAAGTCGCTGCTGTTCGGACCTTATGCCGGCTTCACCACCAAGTTCCTCAAGCACGGTTCGTTCCTTGACCTGCCAATGTCGATCCGCCTGGGCAACATCGGCCCGATGCTGGCTGTGGCCCGCGACAACATGGACCTGACCAAGTACTTGATCAGCGAAGTGCGCCAGTCGATGGAAGAGCGTCTGCAATCCCTGCGTCGCTTCTACCCACAGGCCAAAGCTGAAGACTGGCGCCTGGAAGTCGCTGGTCAACGGGTTCAGATCATCAAGAAAGATCCGAAAAAAGGCGGCGTGTTGCAGTTCGGTACCGAACTGGTAGCCGCCAAAGATGGTTCGCTGGCCGCCCTGCTGGGTGCTTCCCCAGGTGCCTCGGTGACTGTTTCGATCATGCTGGAACTGATCGAGCGTTGCTTTGCACAAAAAGCCACCGGCGAATGGGCTGGCCGCCTCAAGGAAATTTTCCCGGCACGGGAAAAGGCCCTGGAGACAGACGCCGAGCTGTATCGCGAAATCAGCACCCGTAGCTCCGAGCTGCTGGAACTGGTTGAGCCTAAAAAAGCTGACACCAGCCTCGCGTAATACTGCGATCGCGCAGTAATCGCAACGAAAAGCCCCTGCCCATTCGGTCAGGGGCTTTTTTTTTGCCTGCATCCCGACAGCCTTTACCCCATCGTGAACAGCACCCGCGTGCCGCCATTGCGTATAAATTCATCATCGTCCGGCACGGCAATCAGCTCTGCCGCACACGTGGCTGCAACCGCCCCCGTTGATTTGGCCTGAGCCCAGCGATTGAGATTTGCCGCACCCGGCGTGAGGTGGCCAAAACCGAAGTGGCAGGCCTGCTCGCCCTGACGGTAGGTAAATGCCTCTGCGCCTCTGGCGACGGGCAGGTAATACATCAGTTCCTGGCTCGACTTGGGTGCAACTACAAAGTCATACCCGGCGTTGTCCGGGTCTTCCAGCCATGAGAAATCATCTCCTGGCGTAATGGCATGGGCGCTGGCATTAAACACCTCTACCTCCAGCACCTCATCGGCCGCCAAGGCATCCGAGCCCAAAGCGACCAGCCCTACTCCAAAGACTAGTGTTTTTATCACGTCGTTAAGGCGATTCATGGTTCGATTCCCTTCAAGTTTAAAGACAGCCCAAAGTCCTTTTCGGCCCTCTTGAGTATTGTTCGCCCACGCAAAAACACCCCGTCGCAAAAAGCGCGGGTTATGTAAGAAGTGTCTGGATCAGGGCTTAGACGAATGGCAACGGCCACTCAGGGTTCTGGCCTTAAGCGGTGGGGCCGCCGCGAAAGGCCATTCCTGGCCATGTCGCGGCTAACCTACGCTCGGCCAGCGTGGGTTTAACGAGGCCTCTTGGATCTAGATCAAAAGATCGCGAGGCAAGCGCGCTCCTACAGGCGGGATCAGCCGCGCGCTGCATTGATGAGTTCGATGTACTCGGCAGCATTGCGCTGGTCTTTGATGATCTCGACAAAGGTCTGGCCGTGCTCATCCTTGCCATCCAGATCGTAACCGGCCTCCTTGAAGAAGGTCAGGAAACGTTCAAAATCGTCGATACGTAACCCACGATAACCTTTGATCAATTTGTGCAGCGAAGGTGAAGTCGCATCCGCAGGCTCGAAGTCCAGGAACAACTTGATCTGCTCATCGCCAATTTCATCACCAATCAACTGCTTCTTATCTTTACGCATGTCCGACTCCAGCCTGCTGATACTTCACGAGGCCCGCAGTTTACCCAAGGCTCAACGCGCACGCACGCTGGCGGTGTGCAAGTCAGCCCAAATATGGCCATTGGCATAGGTCAGGAACTGACAATAGACGGTGTCGTTGCGCAGCAAGTCCATCACCACGCGGTATTGGGACACTGGATAAGACAGCATCAGGGTTTTGCTCTCGCTGTCGAAGACCGGCTTTTTCAGGCTCTTGCTTTCTCCGTCAAACGAAATAAGCACTTCACGCACGGTCGCACCCGGGCTCGCCGGTTTGCCCTTTAAACGCACCAGCAACGGCGCCGTGACCGGTATCGGCTGTTGGTTGGATTGGCGCTGATTGCCCACTACCACCGAATACGAGGTCACTTGCATCAACTGCTGCTGTTCCGGCTTTTCGGTACGCAGCTGCAAGTCATCAGCAGGCAAATACTGCGCGTGTGCAGGCGCAGAAACCGCAGGCGCTGCGGCCAGCGGCAAACTGAACACCAACAAAATAGGGGCTACACAGCGAAATAAGCGGTTCATGACCAGCTCCGAAAGGCGAGGCAAGCACTCTAGCACGCGGACGTAACAGGACATGACCGGATATCTCCACGCCCCGCCTTTTCACTGGCTATACGGCCTGCAGTTGCCCCGACCCAATACGCACATGCCTTGGGTGGAAGCGCGCCAGGCTGCTGCGATGCCCCACGCTGACAATACTCAGGCCCGGCAGTTGATCGATAAGTGCCTGATACAACAGCGTCTCATCCTCTTCGTCCATAGCTGACGTTGCCTCATCCAAATACAGCCACTGCGGGCGATACAGCAGCGCACGGGCGAAGGCCAGTCGCTGTTGCTCACCGCCCGACAACACACGTTGCCAGTGATTGGTCTCGTCAAGCTTGGGGATCAGATGCTCCAGACGGCAAGTGCGCAGCACTTCTTCATAGCGCTCAGGCGGGTAGGTGTCGCCGGTCTGTGGATAACTCAGCGCGTCACGCAAGGTGCCAATCGGCAGATATGGTTTTTGCGGCAAAAACAACGAACGCCCTTGGGGCAGACGAATAGACCCGCCGCCTTGTGGCCACAGCCCGCCCATGGCGCGCAACAACGTGCTTTTGCCGCTGCCGGAGCGACCGCTGAGCATTAACCGGTCGCCAGGTGCCACGTTCAAGCTTGCCTTCTGCAGCAGAGACCGACCATCAGCCAGCGCCAAGCTCAGGCCATCGACGTTTAACGCCTCACCCTGGGTCTGCACATCAATCGCAGGTGAGCGCTGTTCGTTGTCGGTCATGGCCTGACGGAAACTCAGCAAGCGGTCGCAGGTCGCGCGCCAGGTCGCCAAGGTCACGTAGGCGTCGATGAACCAACTGAAGTTATCTTGCACGTTGCCGAAGGCCGAGTTGATTTGCATCAGCTCACCCAGCTCGATCTTGCCCGCGAAGTAGCGTGGGGCCGCCACGATGAAGGGAAAAATAATCGCAATTTGTGAGTAACCGGACGTAAAAAATGTCAGGCGCTTGGTCACCTTCATTTGCGTCCAAAAGTTGTGCCAGACCTTGCCAAAGCGTGCACTCAGCCGTTCATGCTCATTGGCTTCACCGTTGTACAGCGCGATGCTCTCAGCGTTTTCACGCACCCGTACCATCGAAAAACGCAGGTCCGCTTCGTAGCGTTGCTGCTTGTTGCTCAGACCAATCAGGCGACGACCAATCAAGTGCGCCAACCAGCTGCCGACGGCGGCATACAGCAGCGCGCACCAGAACATGTAGCCCGGGAGAGTAATGCCGAACACCTCGATGCTGCCCGACACGCCCCACAAAATAATCGAGAACGAGACCAGGCTGACCACGTTGCGGATCAAGCCCAGGCCCAGGGACAGCGTACTGTCGGTAAAGGAATTGAGGTCTTCGCTGATACGTTGGTCAGGGTTATCGGTGTAGCCACCCTGCTCCAACTGGTAGTAGTTCTTATGGGCAAGCCAGCGCGCGAAGTGTTTTTCGGTCAGCCAGCGCCGCCAGCGGATGGTCAGCATCTGGGTCAAGTAAAGCCGGTACACAGCCCCGGTAATGCCCACGGCGGCAATAATCCCGAAATAACCGATCAGGTGCCAGAAGGCCGCACTGTCCTTGTTTTCCAGTGCGTTGTAGAAGTCTTTGTACCAATGGTTGATCCACACCGAAATGCCGACGCTGAGCAGCGACAAGGCAATCACCGAGATCAATAGCAGCCAAGCCCTGGCGCGCTCCTCACTGCGCCAGTAAGGCGTTATCAGCCTCCAGACGCGAGGAATAAAATCTCCACGCACAGCATCATTTACGACAGAAGGCTCAGCATTCTGATTCATCGTTAAGGCTCGGTAGGAGTAAAGAACAACCTGCAAGCCGGTCAGGGCGACCGGCGTGATAGCACGTTGTAAAACAGACTAGGGCTTGTCGCTGTCAGCTTGCAAGTTGCAAAGAAACTGCGACAGCTTCTGTTCAGCGTCGGACTGGACGCTTCTGCAATTTGCGCTGCAAGGTGCGTCGATGCATGCCCAGCGCACGGGCAGTTGCGGAGATATTGCCTTCATGTTCGCCCAACACGCGCTGAATGTGCTCCCATTGCAGGCGGTCTACAGACATGGGGTTGTCTGGCACCAGCGAGTCGAGATCGGCGTGCTGGCTCAGCAGGGCCGCCATTACGTCATCGGCATCGGCCGGCTTGCACAGGTAGTTGCAGGCGCCGCGCTTGATCGCCTCAACTGCCGTGGCAATGCTCGAGTAACCGGTGAGGATCACCACGCGCATTTCCGGATCGAGCTCCAGCAACTTGGGCAGCAGTACCAGGCCCGAGTCACCTTCCATCTTCAAGTCCAGCGTGGCGAAATCAGGCATGTCCTGCTGAGCCAGCACCAACCCTTCTTCCGCTGAGCCTGCCGTGCTGACGCGAAATCCGCGTCGGGCCATGGCGCGGGCCATGACGCGGGTAAACGTGGCGTCGTCATCCACCAGCAACAAATGTGGAAGCTCTTCGCTTTCGACCTGAATGTCTTCACTCATTTTCGTTTCCTCGGGAGGCACGTGGCAGGCGCAGCTCGGTGAGCGTGCCGCCATCCTCATGACTGTAGAGTTTTACCGAGCCGCCTGCGCGTGTCACGCTGGCCTTGCTCAAGAATAGGCCCAGGCCGAAGCCCTTGCCTTTGGTTGTAAAAAACGGCTTGCCGATTTGTTCGGCTATGGCCAACGGTACACCTGCACCGTGGTCACGAATACTGATGGTCAAATCCAGCGCATCCCAGTCCACCGTCACTTCCAGCCCTTCCGGGCAGGCATCGGCGGCGTTGTTGAGCAAGTTGAGCAACGCCTGGGTGAGGTCTGGCGGTGGTGCCAGACGCGGCACCGGCGCGTGCCCCAGGCACTGAAAACGATAGGTCGCCTCAGGACGCATCAGATGCCAGCGATTCAACGCCTCATCGAGCCATTCAGTCACGTCCTGGGTCTCGATGGCCATACGCCGATTGGCTTCGGCGGCCCTGACCAGTTGCTGCAGGGTTTCCTTGCACAACTTGACCTGATCCTGCAGCACGCTCAAATCGTCCTGCAATTCGGGGTCCAGGTGATCGCGGCGTATTTCCTTGAGCAGTACGCTCATGGTCGACAGCGGCGTGCCCAACTCGTGGGCCGCCCCGGCGGCCTGGGTCGCCACAGCCAGCAATTGCTGGTCGCGCAGGCCCTCTTCACGACGCAAGGCGCGTAACTCTTCCTGGCGGCGCAGCTCTTCGCCCATTCTGGCGGCAAAAAAGGTAATCACCGCCGCCGACAAGGCAAAGCTCAGCCACATCCCGTAGATCTGCAGTTTTTCACGGAAGAACGGCGCCGCTTCCACGGGGTAAAACTGCATCAGCAGCAGCGTGTAAAGCGCCAGCGCAATACCGGTCAAAATCAGCGAGTAGCGCCACGGCAGGGTCACTGCCGCAATGGTCAACGGCACCAGGTAATAAGACACAAAGGGGTTGGCCGAACCCCCGGAGAAATACAGCAAGGCGCTGTGGATAAACAGATCGCAAGCCAGTTGCAGGGCGTATTCCAGCTCAGTGACCGGCCAGGTGGTGCGCAAGCGGATTGCGGTAAACGCACACAACAACGCTGAAAAACCCAGCGTCAGGCAGAGCTGAAACCAGGGCAGCGGCAGTAGATGGAACCCATAGGCGATGCCAACCGAACCTGCCTGTGCGGCCAGCACCAGCATGCGGATAAACGTGAGACGCCAGAGGTTCTGGCGAGTAGCAGACAATAGCTGAACGGGGGCGAGCATGAGCTCTCCTGATGAGTGCTCCAGGCGACCGCACGGAGTATAACCAAGCTGGCGGCCCGACAGGCAAACGTGCGGCAATGGGCCACAGTGTGTTTTTCTGAAAAAACGCTAGTAGCCGCGGCCAATTAGAGGATTAAAAAATCGCGAGGCAAGCTCGCTCAGATTGAACTGCACGCACGTGTGTCCAACCTCCCCCTTTTTTTGAAGTTGTATAAAAAATGTAAGTAGGCGAACTGAATGCCGCCCGCTACAGTCTGATAAGTCTTGCTGACCTCACCCAAGGAGCTTTTATGTTTACTGTTCAGCGCACTGCCGCCCTTTTAACCCTGAGCCTTGGAGCTCTCGCCAGCCTGCCGGCCTTGGCTGACGGGGTTAATTACAATCAGGTCTCGTTGCGCGCAGAAGCCAGTCAGGAAGTGCCGCGCGATCTGATGATCGTGACGCTGTACACCGAGGCGCAAAATACCGATTCGGCCAAACTCGCGGCCGACATCACCACCGCAATGAACAAAGCCATTGGCCAGGCCAAGCAAGTCAAAGATGTGACGATGCGCCAGGGCAACCGTAACAGCTACCCGATTTACGACAACAAGACCCAGAAGATCACCGGCTGGCGTGAACGCGCAGAACTGCGCCTGGAAAGCACCGATTTTGCCGCCCTGTCCAAGCTAACCGGCGAGCTGATGCAAACCCTGAAAATGGGCAACATGCAATTCACCGTGGCCAATGCCACGCGCAAAACCAGTGAAGATGCCCTGCTCAAGGATGCCGTGAATGCGTTCAAGGCACGCGCCCAACTGACCACTGAAGCGCTGGGCGGCAAGGGTTACAAAATCGTCAACCTGAACCTCAACAGCAACGGTTACCCGCAACCGTATATGCGCAGCGTCATGATGATGAAAGCGGCCCCGGCCGCCATGGACGCTGCACCGACGCCTGAAGTCGAAGCTGGCACCAGCGAAGTCAGCATGAGTGCCGACGGTGTGATTGAAGTCCAGATGCAATAAGCCTCACGCCACACCAAAGCCCTTGCAGCGTTCGCGCTCAAGGGCTTTTTTATGCGCGTCACTCCATAGAACTCACAGTCAAAAGGGATATGTCCTACGTATAAAAAAACATGCGCCGACATATTTTCCCGCCTCGAGCCTAGATAAGTAACACCTCCCTCCCAAACCGCCATGCACCCGCATCATCAACTGCACAGCTCATCAGGATTAGGCAACACCTTCACACGAACGAACTAGGGTTAATCCTGTTCCGCTTTGTGCACTGTGCATCGGAGGGGTCTGTATCAAGAGGCTGATTCACACGGTCGTCCTCACACTAAAAATGACAAAAAAGAGGTCTTCATGTTTAAACACGCGGTCATTCCTTTTCTAGTGAGCGCCAGCCTGCTGGCAAGCGCACCTTACGCCCAGGCAGCGACTAACCTGGTGTATTGCTCTGAAGGCAGCCCCGCCGGTTTTGACCCGGGGCAATACACCACAGGCACCGACTTCGATGCTTCGGCCGAGACGATCTACAACCGCCTGAGCGAATTCGAACGCGGCAGTACCAACGTCATTCCCGGGCTGGCCACAAGCTGGGACATTTCACCAGACAACCTGACCTACACCTTCCACTTGCGTGAAGGGGTCAAGTTCCACACCACGCCGTACTTCACCCCCACGCGCAATTTCAACGCCGACGACGTGCTCTTCACTTTCAATCGCATGCTCGACAAAGACATGCCGTTCCGTAAGGCCTACCCGACCGAGTTCCCGTACTTCACAGACATGGGAATGGACAAGAACATCAAGTCGGTCGAAAAAATCGACGACCACACCGTCAGGTTCACTCTAAACAGTGTCGACGCGGCCTTTATCCAGAACATGGCCATGCACTTTGCCTCCATCGAGTCGGCCGAATACGCCGACCAGTTGCTCAAGGCCGGCAACCCGTCCGATATCAACCAGAAGCCCATCGGCACCGGCCCGTTCGTGTTCAAGAGTTACCAGAAAGACTCGAACATTCGTTACACCGGCAACAAGGAATACTGGCGACCCGAAGACGTCAAAATCGACAACCTGATTTTCGCCATCACCACTGACCCGTCAGTGCGCATGCAAAAGCTGAAAAAGAACGAGTGCCAAATCACCATTTACCCTCGCCCCGCTGATCTCAAGGCCCTCAAGGACGACCCCAACCTGAAGATGCCCAGCCAGGCAGGTTTCAACACGGGTTACATCGCCTACAACGTGATGGACAAAATCAAAGGCAGCGACCAGCCCAATCCGATGGCCCAGCTCAAGGTTCGCCAGGCGCTGGACATGGCCGTGAACAAGCCGCAAATCATCGATGCGGTCTATCAGGGCGCGGGGCAATTGGCGACCAACGTCCTGCCGCCGACTCAATGGTCCTATGACGACACGGTCAAGGACGCACCCTACAACCCGGAGAAAGCCAAGCAGTTGCTCAAGGAAGCAGGCATCAAGGAAGGCACCGAAATCACGCTGTGGGCCATGCCGGTGCAACGCCCGTACAACCCGAACGCCAAGCTCATGGCTGAAATGCTGCAATCGGACTGGAGCAAGATCGGCATCAAGGCCAAGATCATGACCTACGAATGGGGCGAGTACATCAAACGCTCCAAGGGCGGGGAAAACGGCGCCATGCTGATTGGCTGGAGCGGCGACAACGGTGACCCGGATAACTGGCTGGGCACCTTGTTCGGGTGCGATGCGATCAATGGCAACAACTTCTCCAAGTGGTGCAACCCCGAGTTCGACCAATTGATCACAGCCGCCAAGTCCACTACCGACGTGGACGAGCGCACCCGGCTCTACAAGCAGGCCCAGCACTTGCTCAAGGAACAACTGCCGCTCACCCCGATCGCCCACTCGACGGTGTATCAACCGATGCGCAAAAACGTTGAAGGCTTCAAGATCAGCCCGCTGGGGTTGATGTCCTTCTATGGCGTCGGCGTCGACAACTAATCTGCCCTGTTGAATGCGGCGGCAACGCCGCATTCACTTGCTCTCTTCCCTTTCAGAAAATCCCCTCATATTAAAGCTACCTCGTACTACAGCAGAGGCTATAGGACTCCCAGACGTTTCCTACAGCATTGTCAGTTCTGACGCATTTACTCACAGTCTCGCCCCCTCTAACGTTTAGTCAAAGCCAGCCCGTTACGTCGGACGGCTGAAGCTCTGCACGGATAAGCCGCTCACGAGGCGCACGTTCAGAACGCCTAAAACAATAAGAAGGATTGGGATCGTGATGCGCAAACCTCTGGTTTTATCTGTGTTGATCACCGCGAGTGCACTGGCCGGCAACCCATACGCCTACGCAGCCAATAGCCTGGTGTTTTGTTCCGAAGGCAGCCCTGGCGGTTTTGATACGGCGCAATACACCACCGCCACCGATAACGATGCCGCCGAACCTCTCTACAACCGCTTGGCCGAGTTCGAGCATGGCGCAACAGCTGTCCAACCTGCACTGGCGACCCGCTGGGACATTTCAGAAGACGGCCTGACCTACACTTTTCATCTGCGCGAAGGCGTGAAGTTCCACAGCACAGCGTGGTTCACCCCGACCCGTGACTTCAATGCCGATGACGTGCTGTTCACCTTCAATCGCATGATCAACCCCGAGCATCCCTTCCGTAAGGCCTACCCCACCGAATTCCCGTATTTCAGCGGCATGAGCCTGGACAAGAACATCGCCAGCGTCGAGAAAGCCGACCCGATGACCGTGGTCATGAAGCTCAACACAGTGGACGCCGCCTTTATCCAAAACCTGGCCATGAGCTTTGCTTCCATTGTTTCGGCCGAATATGCCGATCAATTGCTCAAGAGTGGCAAGCCCGGTGACATCAATCAAAAACCGATTGGCACCGGGCCTTATATATTCCAGCGCTATCAAAAAGACTCGAACATCCGTTATGTCGCCAACAAAGAGTATTGGGACCCCAGCCAGGTCAAGCTCGACAACCTGATCTTTTCCATCAACGTCGACGCCTCGGCGCGCATGCAGAAGCTGCGAAAAAACGAATGCCAGGTCTCGCTCAACCCACGCCCGGCGGACTTGGCCGGGCTCAAGGCGGACCCTGCATTGCAGGTCATTGAAAAACCCGGCTTCAACCTGGGATACATCGCCTACAACGTCCAGCACCCGCCGCTGGGGCAACTGCCGGTGCGGCAAGCCTTGGACATGGCAGTGAACAAGGACGCGATTATCAAGGCGGTCTATCAGGGCTCAGGGCAAAAGGCGGTCAATGCCATGCCGCCGACGCAATGGTCCTATGACGACACCCTCGTCGACGCCCCTTACAACCCGCAAAAAGCCAAGCAATTGCTCAAGGCCGCCGGGGTCACCGAAGGCACCGAAATCACCTTGTGGGCCATGCCGGTGCAGCGTCCTTACAACCCCAATGCCAAGCTCATGGCCGAAATGCTGCAGTCTGACTGGGGCAAAATCGGTCTCAAGGTCAAGATCGTCAGTTATGAGTGGGGCGAATACATCAAGCGCACCAAAAATGGCGAACATGACATCTCGCTGATTGGCTGGACCGGTGACAACGGAGACCCGGATAACTGGCTCGGCACGCTGTACAGCTGCGATGCCATTGGCGGCAACAACTACTCCATATGGTGCGACCAGGCCTACGACGCCCTGATCAAAAACGCCAAGACCGTCACCGACCGCGAGCAACGTACAGCCTTGTACAAACAAGCCCAACAGCTGATCAAGCGACAAATTCCGATCACCCCCATTGCCCACTCAACCGTCAACCAGCCCTTGAGCATCAAGGTCCAGGGTTTTCAGGTCAGCCCCTTTGGCCGCAACACATTCTCGGGCGTCAGCCTCGACGACTGATTAACCCCTTTTCCCGTCAGTTTCAGCAGGCCGCCCCCTGGGTGGTCCGCCGAGGCTTTGCCCAAAAAAACGTCCGCAACGCTCTACACGTAGCCACACCGCCGTGTCCCTAAAGCCACGGCAATAACAAAAAGAAGACACAGGAGCTCAACCATGAAACTTACACACCGCGCGCTGCTAGCCTTGGCCATCAGCGGTCTCAGTACAACGGTCCAGGCCGACGAATTTATCGCCACCCAACTCAAATCCCAGCCCAGTGAGCAAAGCGAAAACGAGGGATTTGTGGAGGGCAGCACCTTGAGTGGTTCCACACGCAATTGGTACGCCAATGAACTCAAACGCCGCGGCGGTGAATTCAGCTACAACGATAACGGCACCAGCAAAACCACACCGCGCCGGATCAACTGGACGCAAGGCACCATTCTTGACTTCAACTCGGGCTTCACCCAGGGCACGGTAGGGTTCAGCACTCAGGTGGCGGCTTACAACGCCATCGCACTGGATCGCAGCGTCAATCACATCGCGGGCAACAACAACCGCACCCTCAGCCGTAATGATGGCGATGCCGTGGGGCAGTGGAGCAAATTGGGCCTGGCGAATATCAAGGCACGTGTCTCCAACACCACACTGACCGTAGGCCGACAGAACTTCAGCAGTCCAACGCTTGATGTGATCGGGAACCGGGCACTGCCTTCAAGCTTTCAAGGGGTGGGATTGCGCAGCGAAGAGTTCAATAACCTGACCTTTGACGCAGGGTCCTTTGACCGTGTGTCGCCACGTACCGAGCAAGGCTTGAGCAAGTTCCGCAGTGAGTACGGCGCCCTCGGTGTCGAAACCGATCGCGCCAGCGTGGCAGGGTTTAGCTACCAGCCTCTCAATAACCTGACAACCTCACTGTATGCCACCCACGTTGAAGACTTCTGGGACCAGTACTACTTTGGCGCCATACACGAATGGGGCGACAACGCCGTGCTGGGCCTGAACACCAAATTCAACTACTACAAGACCCGCGACACCGGCAAACAAGCCATGGGCGAAATCGACAATAACGCCTACAGCCTGGCCTTGGGCCTGACTCATCAGGCCCATACCGTGAGCCTGTCGTACCAGCAGGTGATCGGCGACGAGTACTTCGACTACCTGCACGAAACCAACGGGATTTACCTGGCCAACTCGCTGCTGTCGGACTTCAACGGCCCGAACGAGAAGTCGCTGCAACTGGCGTATAGCATCAACATGGCGCAATACGGAATCCCGGGGCTCAAGTTCAACGCCTACCACGCCCGCGGCTGGGACATTGACGGGACCCACTACAAGGGCACCGCCTATGATGTGCGCAACATGAACGGTGAAAAACACTCGGAGTTCAGCGTTGGCACATCCTATGCAGTCCAGAGCGGTCCACTCAAAGACACGGCCATCCGCGCGACCTACACCACGCACCGAGCCAGCAAAAACCAGTCTGACGGCAGCATCAATGAGTTCCGTCTGGTGACAACCATACCGTTCAACATTCTGTAAACGTTACTGAGTGCTCACCAGCGCTGCGACAGGGTTCAATTGCGCCTGCCGCAGCGCTTAGCCGTTCAACAAATCTGGAGAGGGTTGCCATGAAAAAAAACCTGCTGTGCACCGCCCTTGCCGCCGCACTGCTCAGTGCCGCCGTGAGTGCCAACGCCAAAAACCTGGTGGTCTGCACCGAAGCCAGCCCCGAAGGATTCGACATCACTCAATACAGCACGGCCGTCACGGCCGACGCCTCGGCAGAAACCATCCTCAACCGGTTGGTCGACTTCAAGCCCGGTACCACCGAAGTTGAACCGGCCCTGGCCGAGCGCTGGGACATCAGCCCGGACGGGCTTGAATACACTTTCTACCTGCGCCCGGGCGTCAAATTTCACACCACCGACTACTTCAAACCGACCCGAACCCTCAACGCCGATGACGTGATCTGGAGCTTTCAGCGCCAGTTGGACCCCCATCACCCTTGGCATGCCCTGTCGCTGGTCGGCTACCCCTACTTCGAGAGCATGGGTTTCAAAGACCTGCTCAAAAGCGTCGAAAAAGTCGACGATATGACCGTCAAGATCACCCTCAACCATGCCGAGTCGCCGTTCCTGCGCGATGTGGCCATGCCGTTCACCTCCATCTATTCCGCCGAATACGCTGACCAGTTACTCAAGTCCGGTAAAACCGCTGACCTGAACAGCAAGCCCATTGGCACCGGGCCGTTTATCTTTGTGCGTTACAACAAAGACGCCCAGGTGCGTTTCAAGGCCAATCCGGACTATTTCCGAGGCAAGCCACCGAGCGACAACCTGATTTTTGCCATCACCACCGACAGCAACGTGCGCCTGCAAAAGCTCAAGGCCAACGAATGCCAGATCGCGCTCTACCCCAAACCCGACGAGGTTAAAAACATCCGCCTGGACCCTAACCTCAAGGTCGACGAACTGGCCGCGCTGATGACCAGCTACATCGCGATGAACACCGAACACAAGTACCTGAGCGATGTGCGGGTACGTCAAGCCATCGACATGGCGTTCGACAAGCAAACCTACCTCAATAGCGTGCACGGTGAAGGCAATGCGCTGCTGGCCGTCAATCCGTACCCGCCGACCATGCTGGGGTTCAACGCCAGCCTGCACAACCCGCCGCGCGATCTGGACAAGGCGCGTGCGTTGCTCAAGGAAGCCGGTGTGCCAGAAGGCACCACGTTCACCCTGTTCACCCGCAATGGTGGTGGCCCCAGCAACCCCAACCCGATGCTGGCCGCGCAGTTGCTGCAATCGGACCTGGCACAGGTTGGCCTTAAACTCGATATCCGGGTCATGGAATGGGGCGAAATGCTCAAGCGGTCCAAGGCCGGTGAACACGACTTGGTGTCGACCGGCTGGGGCGGCGACAACGGCGACCCAGACAACTTCCTGACCCCGCTGCTCAGCTGCGAGGCCGCCAGGAATGGTGAAAACTATGCCCGCTGGTGCAATAAAACCTTCCAGGACCTGATCACCAAAGCCCGCACCATCAGTGAACCCGCAGAGCGGGCTGCACTCTATGAACAAGCACAGGTGGTGTTTCATCAAGAACAACCGTGGATCAACGTCACCCACCCTATGCTGTTTACAGCCATGCGTAAAAACGTCGAGGGCTACACCCTCAGCCCACTGACCAACAATAATTTCGCCACGACCCAGGTGAAGTAGAACAATAAAATACCCGCCAGCGCTTAACCTGCACTGGCGGAATTGCCTGACCGGCTGATGAGGAACACCACACGATGTTTAGTTTTATTGCCCGCCGAGTGGGGTTATTGATCCCCACGTTCTTCGGCGTCACCTTGCTGACCTTCGCCCTGATTCGCATGATTCCCGGTGATCCGGTTGAAGTCATGATGGGCGAACGGCGTGTCGATCCCGAAATGCACGCTCAGGCCATGGAGCGCCTGGGCCTGAACAAACCGCTGTATGAACAGTATTTTGATTACGTCGACAAACTCGCCCACGGCGATCTCGGGGAGTCCTTGCGCACCCGTGAAAGCGTGTGGAGCGAATTCATTGCACTGTTTCCCGCCACCCTCGAGCTGGCCGGTGCCGCGCTGTTGTTCGCCGGGGTGTTCGGCTTGCTGGCCGGGGTCATCGCGGCCCTCAAGCGCGGCTCGCTGTTTGACCACGGGGTGATGGGGATTTCCCTCGCGGGTTACTCGATGCCGATCTTCTGGTGGGGCCTGATCCTGATCATGTTCTTCTCCGTGGGCCTGGGCTGGACCCCGGTCTCCGGGCGCATCGACCTGCTCTACGACATCGAGCCGAAAACCGGCTTCATGCTCATCGACACCTTGCTCAGCGACGAACCCGAAGCGTTCTGGGATGCGTTGCACCACATCATCCTGCCCGCCATCGTGCTGGGCACCATCCCGCTGGCGGTGATTGCCCGCATGACCCGCTCATCGATGCTCGAAGTGCTGCGCGAGGACTACATCCGCACCGCCCGCGCCAAAGGCCTGTCACCTGCCCGGGTAGTGTTCGTGCACGGCCTGCGCAACGCGCTGATTCCAGTCCTGACGGTGGTTGGCCTGCAAGTCGGCACCCTGCTGGCGGGCGCCGTGCTCACCGAAACCATTTTCTCGTGGCCCGGCATCGGCAAATGGCTGATAGAAGCCATCGGCGCCCGGGACTACCCCGTGGTGCAAAACGGCATCCTGCTAATCGCCTGCCTGGTGATTCTGGTCAACTTCGTGGTGGACATCCTCTACGGCTTTGCCAACCCACGCATCCGTCATCAGCGCTGAGATCATGAACATGAGTACCTCGACCAACACTGAAGTGGATCAAAGCCTGCTTTATCCCTCCCCGTACAAAGAGTTCTGGCACGCCTTCGCGAAAAACAAAGGCGCGGTAGCGGGCCTGATGTTCATGAGCATCATCGTGTTCTGCGCGATTTTTGCCCCCTGGGTCGCCCCGCACAACCCCAGCGAGCAATACCGCGACTTCCTGCTCACCCCGCCGGTGTGGCTGGAAGGCGGCAACTGGCAATTTTTGCTGGGCACCGACGAACTGGGCCGGGACATGCTCTCGCGCCTGATCGCAGGTTCGCGCCTGTCACTGCTGATCGGCTTGTCATCGGTGGTGATTTCGCTGATTCCGGGCGTGATCCTGGGCCTGTTCGCCGGGTTCTTCCCGCGCCTGCTGGGCCCCAGCATCATGCGTTTGATGGACATCATGCTGGCCTTGCCGTCGTTGCTGCTGGCCGTGGCGATTGTCGCCATCCTCGGCCCGGGGCTGATCAACACCGTCATCGCCATTGCCGTGGTCTCGCTGCCCTCCTACGTGCGCCTGACCCGCGCCGCCGTGATGGGTGAACTGAACCGCGACTACGTGACGGCTGCGCGCCTGGCCGGTGCCAGCTTGCCGCGCCTGATGTTCATCACCGTGCTGCCCAACTGCATGGCACCGCTGATCGTGCAGGCGACCTTGAGTTTTTCGTCGGCAATCCTCGACGCCGCCGCCCTGGGTTTCCTGGGGTTAGGCGTGCAACCACCCACGCCTGAGTGGGGCACCATGCTCGCCTCGGCCCGTGACTACATCGAACGTGCATGGTGGGTGGTAAGCCTGCCTGGCCTGGCCATTTTGCTCAGCGTGCTGGCAATCAACCTGATGGGCGACGGTCTGCGCGATGCGCTGGACCCGAAACTCAAAAACGCCGCCTGAGGAGATTCCCATGTCATTGCTCGAAATCAAGAATCTCAACGTTCGATTTGGCGACGCCAACGCCGTACCAGTAGTCGATGGTTTAAGCCTGTCTGTGGATAAAGGCGAAGTTCTGGCCATCGTGGGCGAATCGGGGTCTGGCAAGTCCGTGACCATGATGGCGCTGATGGGGCTGATCGATGCACCCGGCATTGTCAGTGCCGACGCCCTGACCTTCGACGGCAAAAACATGCTGACCCTCAGCCCGCGTCAGCGCCGGCAAGTGGTCGGCAAAGACATGGCGATGGTCTTTCAAGACCCGATGACCGCCTTGAACCCCAGCTACACCGTGGGTTTCCAGATAGAAGAAGTGCTGCGCCTGCACCTCAGAATGTCGAAAAAGGACGCCCGTAAACGGGCCATCGAACTGCTCGAAAAAGTCGAAATCCCCGCTGCCGCCAGCCGCATGCAAGCCTACCCGCATCAGTTGTCGGGGGGCATGAGCCAGCGCGTGGCGATTGCCATGGCCATCGCCGCCGAGCCCAAACTGCTGATCGCTGACGAGCCGACCACCGCACTCGACGTGACCATTCAGGCGCAGATCATGGACTTGCTGCTCAACCTGCAACGCGAACAGGACATGGCCCTGGTGCTGATCACCCACGACCTGGCCGTGGTGGCCGAGACGGCACAACGGGTGTGCGTGATGTACGCCGGTCAAGCGGTCGAAGTCGGCAATGTACCGGGGCTGTTTGACGTTCCGGCGCACCCGTACAGCGAAGCCTTGCTGGCGGCCATTCCGGAACACAGCATGGGCGCTGCGCGTCTGGCGACCCTGCCGGGCATCGTGCCCGGACGTTACGACCGCCCGCAGGGCTGCCTGCTATCCCCGCGTTGCCCTTACGTGCAAGACACCTGCCGCCAGCAACGACCGGCCCTTGAAACCAAAGCTCACAGCCAGGTGCGCTGCTTCTTCCCTTTGAATCAGGAGGTGGCGTAATGACTGTCGTTCTGACTGCCCGTGATCTGACCCGCCATTACGAAGTGTCCCGCGGCCTGTTCAAAGGCCATGCCGTTGTCCGTGCACTCAACGGCGTGTCTTTTGAACTTGAAGCCGGGAAAACCCTGGCCGTGGTCGGTGAATCCGGCTGTGGCAAATCAACCCTCGCCCGCGCCCTGACCTTGATCGAAGAACCCTCCTCGGGCTCGTTGAAAATCGCCGGGCAAGAAGTAGCAGGCGCCAACAAGGCCGAACGCAAACAACTGCGCAAAGACGTGCAGATGGTCTTCCAAAGCCCCTACGCTTCACTCAACCCGCGGCAAAAAGTCGGTGACCAACTGGCCGAACCGTTGCTGATCAACACCACCCTGAGCGCCAGCGAGCGTCGCGAAAAAGTCCAGGCCATGATGAAACAGGTCGGCTTGCGCCCTGAGCATTATCAGCGTTACCCGCACATGTTCTCAGGGGGGCAGCGCCAGCGCATCGCTCTGGCCCGGGCCATGATGTTGCAACCCAAAGTGCTGGTGGCCGATGAACCCACCTCAGCACTCGACGTGTCGATTCAGGCGCAGGTGCTCAACCTGTTCATGGACTTGCAGCAAGAGTTCAACACCGCCTACGTCTTTATCTCGCACAACCTGGCGGTGGTACGGCATGTGGCCGATGACGTGTTGGTGATGTACCTGGGCCGCCCGGTAGAAATAGGCCCTAAAGACGCCATTTACAGCCGACCGTTGCACCCTTACACCCAGGCACTATTGTCGGCGACCCCGACCATCCATCCGGACCCGCTCAAGCCGAAAATCAAAATCGCCGGAGAACTGCCCAACCCGCTCAACCCGCCGTCCGGTTGTGCGTTCCACAAGCGCTGCGCGTACGCGACCGAGTTTTGCAGCACACACGAGCCAACCTTGCGTGAGCTGGACAACCGCCAAGTGGCTTGCCATCACGCAGAGCAGTTTTTGCAGGGTTAAGAAAACCGTCGGAGCAATCGGTCAACGCTCGATCATCGTGGACAGTAATCCACAGATGATCGAGCGTCGTCACTGACCGGCGGCTCCTGAGTGCAGGATCCAGCCGCTCTTAAACTTATTGGCTGTACGTGTAAAACATCAGGATGACTTGGAGTCCGGAGACTCCCACTCACCCCTGCTGTTTCTCACGTACTGGACACTTGCGCCCTGCAAGTAGGTAAACACACCGGTGTTGTGATCAAACGTATCGCCGTTTTCATAGGTGTACAGCTGCGTTGCCGAGCTTTCAGGAGGCGCATCACCCGCCCCCTCGTCGGGCGCCTTCATATCAGGGAACTCCCACTGGCCGCTGCTATTTTTCACACCCTGAACGCGCACGCCATCCGCAAACGTATACACCCCTGTGCGCTCATCAAACGTATCGCCATTGGCAGCGACATACAGCCCATCAGGTTGGGTAATGCCGCCGTCAGGGTGTTTTACAGAGCCATCAGTGAGCGCGACAGAGCCATTGGGGTGTGTAACCGAACCATCCGCATTCTGCTGGCTGCCTTGCGGGTGTATGACTGATCGTTGCCCTGTTAATTGGTCCTGCGTGTAAGCAACAGCCACTGGCGCAATGAAATTTGTCAGCACGAAGTATTTGGCCGCACTGAGTCCCGTTATGCCCCCAGGAGAAGGAGCCGTCACAGGTGGATTTACGGGCGGATTTACAGGTGGATTCACCGGCGGCCTCACTGGCGGATTCACCGGCGGTCTCACTGGCGGACTCACAGGCGGTCTCACCGGAGGACTCACAGGCGGCCTCACCGGAGGACTCACAGGCGGTCTCACTGGCGGCCTCACCGGTGGCCTTGTTGGAGGACTCACCGGCAACTTCGATGGAGGACTCACCGGTGGCTTCAACGGTGGTTTGCGAATCATCGCCCTTGGCTCATTCGGACTGAGCACCAAGTTTTCAAGCTCATGCGCCTCTTCGTCACCCTCGCGCCAATCATCGTGCAGGTTGGCAGTATCGCTGTCGTGCTGTTCATTCAGTAATTCAACACCCTCTTCACTTACACGATTGTCAGAATCATTCCCTTCGGCTCTGAAGCCGGCTTTATCATTAACTACATCCATTTTTTGTTTCCTCGAAAGCCGTGAAATAACGGCATTAAATACCTTCATACAACCTCACGCAGAACGCTCTCGCGGTGATTGCAGGTTTTTAAAAAGAATAAAATAGAAATAACAAAAAGCCAGACATCGTATTAAAAACAGAAAAGTTACTTAACCAAAGAATTATGCCTGCAAGACAGTAGCCCGCGCACCTGTAGTTATATTCGCAATATAAAAAAAGCGTTTACCCTCGATTATCGCCGCAACATCGTCGGCCTTTGGCACTCCATACTCTAGTTGCCTGATACACGCAGAGTATGAAACTTCAGATTTCAGCGTAGCAATTTTGGTAAGCCCGCCACTCTCTCGCCCCTCTTTCTTATGCGATATATCACAAACATAAAGTATATCCAGACCAATCAACACGTTAGCAAGTGTTTTAGGTCCACTTCAAACTATCGATACCACTGCAATATCTGACCTCTGTGAAACTTCGACCTCTTTGCCATTCACCGCAGCTTGGTATAGGTTTTCTTAAGAAAAATCTCCAACAACCCACTTTATACAAGACCCGCCAACAGGCTTTTTAAACGTGTGCACGTCTGCTGGAAAAAACACTTGTTCAATCGCTACGCTCAGAAAACAAGCATGACGACACCCCCTACCGAGTTAATACGACAAGGCCAATCATGAAATCCGACCTATCAACAGAAAACATCATAAAAAAAATGTCCTACGATGAAATCATTCTGCAAGCGCAAAACGCCCCCAGAGTATTCACCAGTATTTCAACGGCCGAACAGGACAGTGTGAACCGTGAGCCCGGGCTTTTACTGACAAAAGAAGAAATCATCAACATAAAACTCTATGAAGCCGCAGCCCTGGCGCTTCCACACACAATGGAAGACATTCAAATTTATCTGAATTATGGCGACCCCAGTGACGGTGGCCTAGGGCTCGAATACAAAAACTTTTTGGCAACGTTCGGCTTGACACGCAAACACGCTCTAAGTTGGTCAGCACTGCACGATGATATGAAGCTGACGGGCACAAAACTCAAAATATTTGCACATAGCATGACGGTCTATGGCGACTCTATAGAGGAACTCTACAAGGGCATCAAAGCCCTTAAAAAACTTGAAAACTACCTTGAGATCAACAAGATCGAAACCCTCGCCCAGTTAAAAGAGATCGAGGTCAGTTCAGGTGTGAAGTTCCCCGACATCGAACTTGAAAAAGGCACCACAAAACAGCTTGGCAACTACCTCGATAAAATATTCGAAAAAGTGAGCAAAAATCTGGAAGACACAAAAAACATCCAGAATAAACTGACCACTTTCAGCGACGATCTGCACAATCACGTACTGCCAAACATCAAAACTCGACTCAAACTCGTTAACTCAAACCCGGTACAGAGCGATATAGAAGCACTGACGAACTCGATCGAAGAGCGCGCCTTGCACATTGAAGAAAAAAACAAAGAATACAAAGCACTGGTTGAAAAATCCGTCTCAGCTGTCGGCACATTCAACATGGCGGGGCTGGCTTTGGCCATTTATTTGGGCGTCGAAGCCGACGGTATAAGGGTCGAATGTAACCAATTACGTGATGAGCAAGCACTGCACATTGAAAAACTCAGAAAGAAAAACCAGACCTTGGCTTCATTACAAAGAGTTAGGCTCGACTTACAAAACCTTGAGCTTGTGACGTTCAACGCAGATATTGCAACGAAAAATCTAAGACATGTCTGGAACGTCATCTATGTGTACATACAACAGTCGAAAGAGTCGATAGACGACATCAACGATGCATTAAGCCTTGGTCTATTCATGACTGAGTTCAAGCTTGTCATCGACCCTTGGAGAGACATCGAAAAACAAACAGATATATTCATCAACGTCTTCAAAGAAGCCGACGAAGAATACAAGCGAATTTATATAGACAGCGACAAAAAATCTCAAGGCCACATGGAGTTCTAAAATGACCAACACGACCTACCCTCCGATCACCCCCACCCTCATGGCTAACAGTCTGGGCCTCATGAGAGAAGACTCCAGCACCGCCGCAGCGCTCTTTACCCAATTAAACTACCTCCCGGCTCTGCATGATCAACTTCAATGTGTGGTTATTCGTGCAAGCGCCAGCAGCCAGGTGCTACGTGACACGGCATTAACCGCCAAAATGGAACTTGAGAAAAACATCAAAGAGTTGGACCTGCTCAAAAACACCTTAGCAGACTCGCAAGCCACTAAAGACATACACGCCGCAAAAGCTAACCTGCTTAACAAAACAAAACTCAAAGTACGCGATTATAAAGAGCTGTTACTCGCTCAACTTGCAAGCCTCAACAGTCCTTTACCAAGGGATATTACACAGCGTTACCTAGGCGAGTTCGAACAGGAACACGTGGCGGCTGATGCCAGCTTGAATCTCTTGATTGAAAATAAAAATACGCTTCAAGAGGAACGAAAAATCATCACCGCGGGCATTGATGCGCTTTCAGCAGGCGGAGTAGAAAAGCTTGGCAGGGAGATGACAATGACGCTGGAGAGCATAACCAGCCTCGGACTGGCACCTACCCAAGTACAGATTATTATGTTAGCCCTCGAACAACTTAAAAAATCCATCAACCAAATTGGCGAAGGCATTAGATTTTTAGACATGCTACAACAGCGAGATATGTTGATCGCAAAAATAAAAACTCTGAACAACGCCATCACACAAAAGAACAAAGAAATAACTGCTCTAAAAGGCCGAACCAGCTACATCAACACCCTTAACGCCATTGACCACCAGTTGCACATTTATACTGGCGAGTATGAGCGAACAATGGATACTTTTAAATTATTCATAGCAAACATGGACACTGACTTTCAAACCGAAGCCCAAAAGTTTATTCAGTTTTTGAACCCCCTTTCAAAACCCTGGTAAGGGCGTGGACACACTCAACGGCATCGCCAGCCGTGGCAATAAACCTGTCCAATGATGACTGCCTGTTTGAAGCACAACGTTTAAAGGAGACGCGTCTGGCTTTGAAAACGCTGCAGGGGATCTAAAAGCGGTAAACCTGCTGGGCACGTTCCAGGCTTGAGATCCAAGGTATAAAGCTGACGCCAGTCATAAACGTTGGAATCTGCTATCACTGAGCAACAGCGATAGCAGATTCAGATGACTTATGAGTGTTAGTGGTGCTCACGCGTGGCGCGGAAGCTGATGTCAGGCCAGCGCTCTTCCATCAACGCCAGGTTGACGCGGGTCGGGGCCAGGTAAGTCAGGTGACCACCGCCATCGACAGCCAGGTTTTCCACAGCCTTGTTGCAGAACTCTTCCATCTTCTTCTTATCGCTGCTATCGATCCAGCGCGCCGAATACACGGTGATTGGCTCGTAGGAGCATTCCACTTTGTATTCTTCTTTCAAGCGGCTCGCGACCACGTCGAACTGCAGCACACCGACGGCGCCCAGAATGATGTCGTTGCTGCGCTCCGGGAAGAACACCTGGGTGGCGCCTTCTTCGGCCAGTTGCTGCAAGCCTTGGCGCAGTTGCTTGGACTTGAGCGGATCGCGCAGACGCACGCGTCGGAACAGTTCCGGGGCGAAGTGCGGGATACCGGTGAAGCTGAGGTTTTCACCTTCGGTGAAGGTGTCACCGATCTGGATGGTGCCGTGGTTGTGCAAACCGATGATGTCGCCCGCGTAGGCTTCTTCGAGCTGTTCACGCTCGGAAGAGAAGAATGTCAGTGCATCGCCGATGCGAACATCCTTGCCGGTGCGCACGTGGCGCATCTTCATGCCCTTTTCGTACTTGCCCGAGCAAATGCGCATAAAGGCGATACGGTCGCGGTGTTTAGGGTCCATGTTTGCCTGGATCTTGAACACGAAACCGCTGAACTTCTCTTCAACCGGCTCCACCACACGCTCGTTGGCTACGCGGGCCAACGGCATCGGCGCCCAGTTGACCACCGCATCGAGCACGTGATCGACACCGAAGTTGCCCAACGCCGTACCGAAGAACACCGGGGTCAGTTGGCCGTCGATGAACTCCTGCTGGTTGAACTCATGGCAAGCGCCCTGCACCAGCTCAAGCTGTTCAACAAAGCGGTCGTACTCGTCACCCAGGTGCGCACGGGCCTCGTCCGAGTCGAGCTTCTGGATGATCTTGGTTTCAGTGCGCTCATGACCATGCCCGGCGGTGTAGACGATGATGTAGTCGTCAGCCAGGTGGTAAACACCTTTGAAGTCGCGGTAGCAGCCAATCGGCCAGGTGATCGGCGCCGCCTTGATTTTCAGGACCGCTTCGATCTCGTCGAGCAATTCGATCGGGTCACGAATGTCACGGTCGAGTTTGTTGATGAAGCTGACGATCGGCGTGTCACGCAGACGGCACACGTCCATCAGGGCGATGGTCCGTGGCTCAACACCCTTACCGCCGTCGAGCACCATCAGTGCCGAGTCGACCGCGGTCAATGTGCGGTAGGTGTCTTCGGAGAAGTCTTCGTGGCCCGGGGTGTCGAGCAGGTTGATCATGTGGTCGCGATACGGGAACTGCATGACCGACGTGGTAATCGAGATACCCCGTTGCTTTTCCATTTCCATCCAGTCGGAGGTGGCATGGCGGTCGGACTTTCGCGATTTCACCGTACCGGCGACAGCAATCGCCTTGCCCATCAACAGGAGCTTTTCAGTGATGGTGGTTTTACCCGCATCGGGGTGGGAAATGATGGCGAAAGTGCGGCGTTTCGCGACTTCGGCGGCCTGATGGGTCATGGGAAATCGCCTGACGGTTGATTCAAAAAAGGGCGCGGATTATAGCTTAAATCACGACCGAGCAACCACCGTTCGCACCCTTGCTCGTCGATCAAGGGTGGCAATGTGCCGTAAAAAATGTGAACCTTTTAGGCAGTGGAGGCGTCCACTCCTCTGATACGACAAAGCGTCAGGGGCTGAATTATCAGCAAGTTAGTCTGACGAGGCTGCGCTAATGACAGGTGCAAAAGGCATTTCGCCCACCCACCTGTTGCTCTTCGCGAACACATTGTCGGCAGCCAGAAATGGTCTTGCTACAGGGAAATGTGTCCGCCGACTGAAAAAAGGAGTCCGCCTATGGCTAATCGCTATGGTAAAGGGCTTATAGGATGCGTGGCAGTTGTCGCGGTCCTGGCCCTGTTGGTCCACTGGATCGGCATAAGCACTATCGAACACTATCAAGATGATCTGTTGTTCTACCTGCAAGCCCACCTGTACCTCGTACTCGCTTCAATGTTTATCGCCCTCCTTGTAGGGATACCTGCTGGCATTTTCCTGAGCCGCCCCAAAATGGCCGGGCATGCCGAGCGTTTCATGCAGGTCTTCAACATCGGTAACACCGTTCCACCGCTTGCAGTACTGGCCATTGCCCTGGGTTTTCTGGGGATCGGCAGTGGGCCTGCTATCTTCGCCCTGTTTCTCGCCTCGTTGCTGCCCATTGTGCGCAACACCTATGAAGGCCTGAAAAACGTTCCTGCCTCACTCAAGGAAGCCGCTGTCGGTATCGGCATGACCCCGCGCCAAGTGCTGTGGCGGGTCGAATTGCCCAATGCCGTGCCCATCATCATGGGCGGCGTGCGGGTTGCACTGGCGATTAACGTCGGTACCGCTCCGCTGGCCTTCCTGATCGGCGCCAACAGCCTGGGCAGTCTGATTTTCCCCGGCATCGCCCTCAACAATCAGCCGCAATTGATCCTTGGCGCAGCCTGCACCGCGCTCCTAGCATTGCTGCTCGACGGCCTGGTGATCCTCATCAGCCGGCGTTGGTTGGAACGCGGTCTGCGACCTTCATAGGTCGGGCTGAGGAAAGGAATAATCATGAAAAAATTAAGCTTGATATTAGGCTGCATCCTGCTGTTCGCAGGAATTGTTCAGGCCGCAGAAAAACCTACCATTCGCATCGGTGCGCGGGTGTTTACCGAGCAGACCCTGCTCGCCGAAATCACTGCCCAGTACCTCAACAGCAAGGGCTATAACGCCCAGGTAACCGGCGGTCTGGGCAGTAGCCTGGCACGCAGTGCCCATGAAACCGGACAACTGGACATGGTGTGGGAATACACCGGCGTATCGCTGGTGGCCTACAACCACATCACTGAAAAGCTCGACAAAGATCACGCCTACGACCGCGTTAAAGAAGTCGACGCGAAAAAAGGCCTGATCTGGCTGCACCCGTCCAAGTTCAGCAATACCTATGCGCTGGCGTTGCCACAAAACGTGGCTGAAGAATTCCCGGACATCAACACCATCAGCGACCTGGACAAGGCGCTGCGTGACCCGGAAAACAAAAACGCGCTGGTGGCACTCGACACCGAGTTCGCCAACCGCTCCGACGGTTTGCAAGGCATGGTCAAGTTGTATGACATGGACCTGACACGCAAAAACATCCGTCAGATGGACGCCGGGCTGGTCTACACCGCCCTCAAAAACGGCCAGGTGTTTGCGGGGCTGGTGTACACCACCGACGGTCGCTTGAGCGCCTTCAACCTCAAGCTGCTGGACGACGACCTGCATTACTTCCCGGACTACACCGCCGCGCCGGTGGTGCGTAAAGCGTTTCTGGATCAGCACCCTGACCTCGAAGGTCTGCTCAAGCCGCTGGCTGACCTGCTGGACGACGAAACCATGCGCCAGCTCAACGCCCGGGTCGACGTTGACCACGAAAGCCCGTCCAAAGTCGCCGCAGACTTTCTGCGCCAACATCCACTCAACTGAGGAGAAGACATGGAATTTCTAGACGCCTTTTCCCACATGGATTGGTCGCTGGTCGCACACCTGACATGGCAACACATCACTCTGGTCGGCATCGCCGTGACCCTCGCCATCGTGGTCGGTGTGCCCTTGGGTGTGCTGATGACCCGCTTCCCATCGCTGGCCGGCCCCATGCAAGCCAGCGCCACGGTCATGCTGACCATTCCTTCGATTGCGCTGTTTGGTCTGTTGCTGCCGTTCTATTCGAAGTTCGGCCAGGGCCTAGGCCCGCTGCCTGCGATCACCGCGGTGTTTCTGTACTCACTGCTGCCCATCATGCGCAACACCTACCTCGCTCTCACCGGCGTGGAACCGGGTATTCGTGAAGCCGCACGCGGCATCGGCATGACCTTCGGCCAGCGCCTGCGCATGGTTGAACTGCCCATCGCCGTCCCGGTGATTCTGGCAGGTGTGCGCACCGCCGTGGTCATGAACATCGGTGTCATGACCATCGCTGCCACCATCGGTGCTGGCGGCCTGGGTGTACTTATTCTTGCTGCAATCAGCCGCAGTGACATGTCGATGCTGATCGTCGGCGCGGTATTGGTCAGTGTTCTGGCCATCGTCGCTGACCTGCTTCTGCAATGGCTGCAACGCTCGTTGACTCCAAAAGGATTACTGAAATGATCGAACTTCAAAACCTCAGCAAAACCTTCCAAAGCAACGGCAAAGATGTCAAAGCCGTGGACTCGGTAAGCCTGACCGTCAACGAAGGCGAAATCTGCGTATTCCTCGGGCCTTCGGGTTGCGGCAAGAGCACCACGCTGAAGATGATCAATCGCCTGATCACCCCCACTTCGGGCAAGATTCTGATCGACGGCAAGGACACCACCGACCTCGACCCGGTCATGCTGCGCCGCCATATCGGTTATGTGATCCAGCAGATCGGTCTGTTCCCGAACATGACCATCGAAGAAAACATCACCGTGGTCCCGCGCCTGCTGGGCTGGGACAAGAAAAAATGCCACGACCGTGCCCGTGAACTGATGAGCATGATCAAGCTGGAGCCCAAGCAGTACCTGCACCGTTACCCACGCGAACTGTCGGGCGGCCAGCAACAGCGTATCGGCGTGATCCGTGCCCTGGCGGCAGAAGCCCCGCTGCTATTAATGGATGAGCCGTTCGGCGCGGTCGACCCGATCAACCGCGAAATGATCCAGAACGAGTTCTTCGAAATGCAGCGCGCGCTGAACAAGACCGTGATCATGGTCAGCCACGACATCGACGAAGCGATCAAGCTGGGTGACAAAATCGCCATCTTCCGTGGCGGCAAACTGCTGCAGATGGATCACCCGGACACCTTGCTCGCACACCCGGCCGACGACTTTGTCAGCAACTTTGTCGGCCAGGACAGCACGCTCAAGCGTCTGCTGCTGGTCAAGGCTGAAGACGCGGCCGACAACGCTCCGTCCGTCAGCCCAGAGACGCCGGTGGCCGAAGCGCTGGAATTGATGGACGAACACGACCGACGCTATGTCGTGGTCACCGATGCCGACAACAAGGCCTTGGGTTATGTCCGCCGTCGCGACCTGCACCGCCAGACCGGTACATGCGGCCAATACTTGCGTGAGTTCAACGCCACTGCCGCCTACGACGAACACTTGCGCATCCTGCTGTCGCGCATGTACGAGTTCAACCGTTCATGGTTGCCGGTAATGGACGCCGAACGCGTGTTCCTCGGTGAAGTGACCCAGGAATCGATTGCCGCCTACCTGAGCTCGGGCCGTTCACGCGGGGCCAAAACCAGCATTGTTTCGCCTGCTGAAATAGCCTCGGCTTAACCTTCTCCTGGAGGAGCGAGGTTGTCTCGCGATCATTTGATCTTTAAAAGATCGCGAGACAAGCTCGCTCCTGCAGGGCTTATCCAACACGAATCATGTTCTGAGCCATCACTGCCTGGCCATTGATGGTGCACAGCCCGTCTTTATGATGGCTCGCATGCCTTCCGCTGCGAGCCTTCTTTATGTCTCACGCCAAAACCCTCTATGACAAACACATCGACGCGCATACCGTGTGCACGCTCGATGACCAGGGCCACGTGCTGCTCTATATCGACCGCCAGGTCATCAACGAATACACCAGCCCGCAAGCCTTCAGCGGTTTGCGCGAAGCCGGGCGCGACGTGTGGCGCCCTGAAACCGCTCTGGCGGTGGTTGACCATGTGAACCCGACCACGCCGTTGCGCGTCGCCGCCATGGCTGATGCAGGCGGTGCGTTGCAGGTGTCGTACCTGCAACAGAACTGCGAGAAATTTGGTATCGAGCTGTTTGATGTGCTCGACAAACGCCAAGGCATCGAACACGTCATCGCGCCGGAACAAGGGTTTGTCCTGCCCGGCATGGTGATCGCCGCCGGTGACAGCCATACCACTACCTATGGCGCGTTGGGTGCGTTTGGCTTTGGTATCGGCACCTCGGAAATCGAGCACCTGCTGGCCACGCAGACGCTGGTCTATAAACGCCTGAAAAGCATGCGCGTGACGGTGGACGGCGAGTTGGGCGCGGGGCTGACCTCCAAAGACGTGATCATGGCCCTGATCGGCAAGATCGGCGCCTCCGGGGCCACGGGCTACGCCATCGAATTTGCCGGATCGACCATCGAGGCGCTGAGCGTCGAAGCGCGCATGACCATCTGCAACATGGCTGTCGAGGCAGGAGCGCGCGGCGCCTTCATGGCTCCCGATGACAAGGTCTACGCCTACCTCCAGCTCAAGCCACGGGCTCCGCAAGGCGAGCAATGGGAACGCGCCGTGGCGCGCTGGCGCCTGTTGTACAGCGACCCCGACGCGCAGTTCGATCATGAAGTACACCTGGACGCCGCAGAGTTGCAACCCATGGTCACTTGGGGCACCAGCCCCGACCAGGCGGCCGCCATTGGCAGCAGCGTGCCCGACCCGCTGGCCGTGAGCGATCCGATTCTGCGCCAGGACATGCGCCGCGCCCTGAACTACATGGGCCTGGAGCCCGGCATGGCGCTGAATGAAGTGGTCATCAGCCATGCCTTTATCGGCTCCTGCACCAACGCCCGCATTGAAGACTTGCGCGACGCGGCCCACGTAGTGCGCGGCCACAAGGTTGCAGCGCATGTGCGCGCCATGATCGTTCCAGGCTCTACCCAGGTACGCGATCAGGCCGAGGCTGAAGGGTTGGCGGCGATCTTTATCGACGCCGGTTTCGAGTGGCGCCAATCCGGCTGCTCGATGTGCCTGGCGATGAACGATGACGTGCTCGCCCCCGGTGACCGCTGCGCCTCCAGCACCAACCGCAACTTCGAAGGCCGCCAGGGTGCCGGCGCGCGCACCCACCTGATGAGCCCGGCCATGGTGGCGGCAGCCGCAATCACCGGCCACCTCACCGACGTTCGTCAACTGCCAGGGAGAATGTGAACATGCAACCGTTTACCACCGTCAGCGGCAAAGCCGCACCGATGCTTGCGGCCAACATCGACACCGACGTGATCATGCCCAAGCAGTTTCTCAAGGGCATCGACCGTAACAGGTTGGATCGCGGCGTATTTTTTGACCTGCGCTTTTTGCCATCGGGTGAGCCAAACCCTGAGTTCATCCTCAACCAGCCGGCTTGGCACGGCGCACACTTTTTGGTCACCGGGCCGAACTTCGGCTGTGGTTCCAGCCGCGAGCATGCGGTCTGGGGTCTCAAGCAGTTGGGAATCCGCGCGTTGATTGGCAGTAGTTTCGCCGGGATTTTCTATGACAACTGCCAACGCAACGGCGTGCTGGTGATCACTCTGGAAGACGTGTTGGTGCAGGCGCTGGGGCGGCTTATCAGCCAGCCAGAGACGGCTGAAATCACGGTTGACCTACTCACCCAAAGCATCCGCCTGGGGGAGGATTCAGTGATTGAATTCAAGATCGACGACCTGCGCAAAACGGCGCTTTTGCAAGGGCTGGATGCGATTGGCAGCACCTTGCAGCGCAGTCAGCAGATTCGCGAATTTGAGCAGCGGCATTTGCAGGCTAATCCCTGGTTAAGCTGAAAAGCGCCCTGGGCAGAGGTCACAACCGTCCCAAATGCGCCTGCAAAAACTCCACACACACCCGCAACTTGCCGGAATTAGCCAGCCGCGTCGGGTATACCGCCCACACGTCGGCGCTCTGCCGGTAGTCAGCCAGTACCTGTACCAGTCGTCCTTGGTCCAACAGCGCCTTTACATCCCACATCGAGCGCAGCATCACACCGTGGCCGTCCAGCGCCCACTGCAGCACGATCTCACCGCTGTTGGAGGACAACGCGCCACTGACCCGCACGCTGACTTCACCCTGCGGGCCTTGCAGTTGCCAGATACCGAAAGCGTTGTCGCGTTCCTTGAGTACCAGGCAATCGTGCTGCTGCAGGTCCTCCAGGCGCTCGGGCACTCCCCGGCACTCAAGGTAGTCCGGCGAGGCACACAGCACGCGATGGTTGCTCGCCAGGCGGCGACCCATATGTTGGCCGGCGGGGTCATCGCCTACGTGGATTTCCAGGTCGAAGCCTTCATGCACGATGTCCACCACCCGGTCGAACACGTCGAGGCGAATTTCCAGTTCCGGATATTGCTCGGCCAGTAACGAAATGGCCGGGGCAACATGGTTGCGGCCAAAGCCAAAGCTGCTGCACACGTGCAAACGCCCGCGGGGTTCGGCGCGGGCTTCAGACAGTTCGTCGTGCAATTGCTGCACATCGTCGAGGATACGCACCGCCCAGCGCTGCACCCGCTCACCGTCGTCGGTCAGCGCGACGCGACGACTGGTGCGGTGCAGCAAGCGGCTGCCAAGGGTGGTTTCGAGGATCTGGATACGTTTGCTGACATAGGCCGGGGACAATCCCAGCTCTTCTGCCGCAGCGGCAAAGCTGCCCTTGCGCACAACCGTCAGGAAGACCCTCAGGTCTTCCGGCAACGGTGTACTGTCTTTTTTTGGCGGCATGGTCATGAATGGCGTGGCGTCAGGAAGCCCACAGAATAGCTCAGCGCAAAAAAGGCAGCACCTGCTCAAGCAGAAGCTGTGGCACCTCTTCGGCAATGTAGTGCCCAGACGGCAATGCCTGGCCACGCACGTCCGTGGCGACTTTCTGCCACTCGGCCAGCGGATCGAAGCAGCGCCCGACCGTGCCCTCTGCGCCCCACAACACCAGTACCGGCAGGTTCAGGTGCCGACCGGCAGCGATGTCGGCACGGTCGTGCTCTAGGTCAATTCCGGCGCTGGCACGGTAGTCCTCGCATATCCCCCGCGCCGAACCCGGCAGTTGAATACACCGCACGTATTCGGCCAGCGCCTGCGCGGTAAACGGCTGCAAACCGGCGCTGCGGCTACCCATCACGCTCAGCAAATACTGCTCGGGGTCGGCTTCGATCAGGCGCTCGGGCAGTGGCGCCGGGCGAATCAGGAAGAACCAGTGCCAGTAAGCCCGGGCGAAGGCTTCGTTGGTCTGCACGTACATCGCCAGCGTCGGGGCGATGTCGAGCATCACCAAACGGCTGACAGCCTGCGGGTGGTCCAGCGCCAGGCGATGAGCCACCCGGGCACCGCGATCATGGGCCAGCACTGAGAACTGCTCAAAGCCCAGGCTGTTCATCAACGCCAGTGAGTCGCGGGCCATCTCACGCTTGCTGTAGGTACTGTGATCCGCCACCGCTTCAGGCCTTTCGCTGTCGCCGTAGCCGCGCAAGTCCGCCGCGACAACGGTGAAATGTTCGGCCAGTTGCTCGGCAACCTTATGCCAGATCACGTGGGTTTGCGGGTGGCCATGGATTAACAGCAAGCCCGGCCCGCTGCCGCCGATACGATAGGCAATCTGAACGCCATTGACCCGGCGTTGCTCTGTATGAAATCCCGCAAACATGTGGCTGCTCCTTTTGTTAGTCAGCCCATGCTAGGGGTCTGAGATTCTGCTGCAAGGGCCAAAGCGTGGCGGCTCGATTCATGAAGTGTGAAACATCACCCGCGCATCAAGGCCGGTTCACTTATTACGTGTCGATCCGGGCGGTCTTTGCCGGGGGGCTTGCGCCCTCTTCATTATTGAGCGGGAAATACACACAGACGGTCAGACCGCCCCCTTCACGATTGCTCAGTGACAGGCTGCCTTTATGGCTGACGGCAATGCGCTTGGCGATGCTGAGCCCCAATCCAAAGCCGCCTGATTGATCATTACGCGACGTCTCCGCACGCACGAACGGATCGGTGACCGACTGCAAAACCGATTGCGCGATGCCGGGGCCGCGGTCGTTGACTCGCAACGTCACACCGTTTGAGGAGCGCTCGACCTCAATGGTTATCTCGCGGGCATAGGCCTGTGCATTCACCAGCAAGTTCTGCAAGCAACGGTGCACCAGCACGCCGTTCGCGCAGATCATCCCGCCCCTACCGCTGACAGGCAAAGGCTCTTTGGGCGTCGACAGTTCCGTACACAGGTTACGCAACACGCTGTCGACATCAATGAACTGGTACGTGTGCTGGCCGGCACTCTGCAGGTAGACGAGGACCTGAGTAATCATCCTGTCCATTTGATAAATGTTCTGCTTCAAGCGCTCACGCTGATCGAGATCGCTCAACCGCTCAATGCGCAAGCGCATGCGGGTCAACGGCGTTCGCAGGTCGTGGGACACTGCCGCCAGAAAAAAGCTCTGGTCATTGACCATCGCAATAATCTGTTTCTGCATGGCGTTAAAGGTCTGGGCCGCCTGTCGCACCTCCAGGGGCCCTTCAATCGCCAACGGCGCCTGGTCCAGGTTGTCGCCCAATGCATTGGCGGCGTCACTCAGCCGTTTCAGAGGGCGCAGGCACAAGCGCACAGCCAGCCAGCACATCCCGATGACGCCGATAATGCGCACCACATACACCCGCAGAATGTAGTCGGCGATTAATGCCCAGGCTGACTCGCCACTCCAACCCTGCAACTCGTGCGCCTCGATGCTCAACCAATGGCCGTCGGCCAATGGCACTGCGAAGTCCACATGGGCCGTGGCCGTTTGCAGGCCAAACAGGCTGCGCCAGACCAGCGGCTGGCCTGATGCGTCGGTGAGGTCGACATTGATCATCTCAACCACAGGCTCCTGCCCCAATTCATACGCCAGCGCCTGCTTCAACAGCAAGGCCGTGCGCCGGGCAGCGCGATGGTTGTCAGGTTGGGTATCGGGTTTTGTGGCCAGGCAGTTGGCCGTGTAATGGGCAGGTGCCGTCTGCGGCTGACCCGGTATACAGCTGTTTTGGCTGATCAATTGTGCGGTTCGGCTGGCCATCAGCCGCACAGGGGCTTCGAGGACTTGTGCATAGCGCACGTCAAACCAGATGCTGCTCGACAACAATTGGATCGCCAGCGTGCCGCTGACCAGGATCAGCGTCAGTTGGCCAAACAGGGTTTTGGGCCACAGGCGCATCACCGCCTTCAAGAGCACCTCGCGCACCGGGTCAAACCGCCGCTTCAGGGCTGGCAACACTCAACAGATAGCCTTCATTACGCACGGTCACTATCTGCACGTGCCCCTCTTTGAAATGCTGGCGCAGACGACTGATGCACATGTCGATCGAGCGATCCTCGGGCGAGTATTCACGGCCCATCGCACTGAGTGTTAGTTGATCGCGCGATAGCACCTGTTCACGGGCCTGGAGCAAATCACGCAAAACCCTGAAGTCGGAGCGCGGCAAGGTCAATGTCTGGCCGTCCGGGGTGTGCAGCAGGCGCTTTACGTAATCGAGGCGATAGCCAACGAACTCGCGCTGTGTCGTGACCGGACGATCCGCATGGGGGTCGGTGCGACTGTGCCGACGCATTACCGCCTTGATTCGGGCCATCAACTCACGGGGTTCGAAAGGCTTGGTCAGATAATCGTCAGCCCCCACCTCCAGCCCGACGATGCGATCCAGCGCTGAGCCTTTGGCGGACAGCATGATGACGCTCAGGCCGGGGCGCGACTGAAGCTGGCGACACAGGCTCAGCCCGTCTTCGCCCGGCAGCATGACGTCCAGTACAACCAGATCGACCGCTTGGCGCTCCAGGTGTGCCCACATCTGCAGACCATCGGCTGCTGCCAGCACCTGATCGCCATTCTCACTCAGGTAATCGCACAGCAACTCGCGGATTTCATCATCGTCATCCACGACCAGCAGCGTTTTGGCGTCCGGGAGAGGTTTTGGGCCGGACAATATGTACCGCTCATTACATTCCATTACACATCCAGACATATCCGTAATAGTGCCTGACGGCGCGACACCTAAAATGCTACCAAACATTATCTGCAAATACGAAGTATTACCAATGACAACGCAGGGCATGATGACGGATCTATCAGCACCAACTTCGACCTTAACCCCCCCTTATCGCCATCCAGCACCCCGCAGCCCTGCAGCAATCATGGTAGCCATGGGGCTCAGTGCAATGTTCGGCATGGCCAGCCAACAGGCGATAGGCGCACCGCTTGAACTGGACACCTTGAATGTCCAGGGCACCCAGCCCTCAGCCGATGAAAGCGCCGACCAACTGGGTTACACCGTCAAGAGCACGACCAGTTCGACGGGCATGAAACTCACCCCGCGCCAAACACCACAGTCGGTCACCACCATCACCCAGGAACAAATGGCCGACCGCCAGATCACCAACATCGAGCAAGCGCTGGACAGCGCACCCGGCATCACCATGAGCAAGTCGGAAGTGGGCGGACGCACCGAGTACCGGGCACGCGGCTATCCGATTACCAACTGGAAAACCGACGGCCTGCAGTTTCAGGGCGGCTCGGACTTCAGTGGCGCAGGCAGCTCGCTGAACATGGACATGTATGAGCGTATCGACATCGTTCGCGGTGCCAATGGCTTGCTGGGCGGCACGGGCGATCCATCGGCCACCGTCAACCTGATCCGCAAACGCCCGGGCTTCGAGTTTGGCGGCAGTGCCTACGCCACCTATGGCAGTTGGGACCAACGTCGTCTGGGCGCCGATCTCAACCTGCCATTGTCTGAAGATGGCCGTTTGCGCTCCCGTCTGGTCATGACGCAAGAAGATGCCAATTCTTTTCGCGATCAGCAGTCCGACCGTTCGCGGGCGGCGCTGGCCAATTTCGAGTTTGACCTGACGGATGACACGACGCTCGGCGCGGGCTATCAATATGAGTACTACAAAATCGTCGGTGGCGGCTGGGGGGCAAACATCCCGATCTGGTACGGCGATGGCAGCAAAACACATCTACCGCGCAGCACCAACGTGGTGCCCAGCTGGAGTTTTGGCGAATACACCACACGCACAGCCTTCGGCTCGCTAGAGCATCGCTTTGACAACGACTGGACACTCAACGTCAAAGCCGCGCAAAGCACCACCGACGCGCTGAATCACCGCGGGCTGGCCAAGGTCAACTCTAAAGGCGGGGGCGAATTCGGCGGCTACTGGAACCAGGATGGCAGCGGTGCCGTGCTTAACGGCTTGCACAGCTCCACCGACACCACCCAGCAGTCTGCACAAGTCGACGTAACCGGCCCTTTCAGCTTGTTCGGACGCACCCACCAAGCCATGTTCGGCTACAACGACAGCCGTACCGTCGCCTGGTCGCCCCAGTACCGTTGCAATATGGTCAGCGATGACCGCATCAGCCCTAGCTCGCTTGGGTGCCAGTTCCGGGCAAACAACGGTTTCCCGATTACCGACTGGCACAACGGAGTTGACAGCGACTACCGGATCAATGCGTACAAAACCGGCCTGCACACCAAAACCACCACTCGCCTGCAAGGCATGTATGCGGCCACCCGCCTGAGCATTACCGACCCGTTGTCGGTGATCCTGGGCGCGCGCATCAGCGATTACAGCAGCACGACGTTGTCGACTAACGGCGCCCGCAGCAATCAACAGCAAAACGGCATCGTCACGCCTTACCTGGGCGCGGTATATGACCTCAACGACACGTACTCGCTGTACGCCAGCTACACCGATATCTTTAGCCCGCAAAGCGAAGAAAGCACGAGCGGCAACAAGTTGGAGCCGATTCGCGGTCAGAGCTATGAAACCGGGATTAAGGGTGAATGGTTGGACGGCAGGGTCAACGCTCAAGCGGCCTACTTCCTGACCCGTCAGGAAAACAAGGCAGTGACCGATGGCGCCAACACCACGCCCACCGGTAACCAGGCGTACACCACGGGCACCGGCGTAGAAACAGAAGGTATCGACCTCGAAGTCTCCGGCGCGCTGACACCTAACTGGAATGTCTATGGCGGCTACACCTACCTGCACTTCCGCCGACTCAACGCCGACGGCCAAAGTGATCCGTCGCACCTATTCAAGGCCTCGACCACCTACCGTCTGTCAGGTGCTCTTGATCGCCTGACCGTGGGTACCGGCGTCACCGCGCAAACCAGCATTCGCGCCACCTCCACCCCGGCGGGTATTCCCTCCAACGGCGTGAGCCGCGGCCCCACCGATGTCACCTGGGCGGGCTATGCCATCTGGAGCGCAATGGCCAAATACGACCTCACCGAGGACACGGCCGTTACCCTGAATGCCAACAACCTGTTCGACAAAACCTACTACACCCGTTACGGCTTCTATGCGGGCGCCATCTATGGTGATCCGCGCAGCGTGTCGTTAACCCTGAGTACTGCATTTTGAGGCCCGGCCAGATTCCTTCCCCGAGGTAAGCCAAGCTTCAACGTGCAACTACCTAAGCCCGCCAAATGGCGGGCTTAGTCTATTTGGCACGTCTGAAAAGCCACGATGGGAACATCACACTGTCATCAAGGTCGGTTACTTGAATAGCTCACTTTTTCGCCCCGACGAAGGCTTATAAAAATGCGACATTTTTAGTTGATCTCAGCGCTTTCACGTCCTACAGTTCGCGCCGAACATCCATGCTGGAAACGATCCATCCGGCTCAAGTACTGACGACGAGAGAGCAAGCTTTCGGCGGACATGCCTTGGGAAGTAGGCGAACCAAAGTGGGGATACGGAGGATGTTCATTTGCACCCATTTATTTATGACGTTTGCCACTAGGAGTCCCTACTCATGTCGATTCAGGTCGAAGAATACTTCGCGCGCGAAACCTTTCAAAAAATGAAGGCCTTCGCTGACACCCAGGAAACCCCATTTGTTGTTATCGACACCGCCATGATCGGCCAGGCGTACGACGACCTGCGTGCAGGCTTCGAATTTGCCAAGGTGTACTACGCGGTCAAGGCCAACCCGGCCGTTGAAATCATCGACCTGCTGCGCGACAAAGGGTCGAACTTCGACATCGCATCGATCTACGAGCTGGACAAGGTTCTGGGCCAGGGCGTTTCCGCGGATCGCGTCAGCTTCGGCAACACCATCAAAAAATCCAAAGACATTCGTTACTTCTACGAGAAAGGCGTGCGTCTGTTCGCCAGTGACTCCGAAGCCGACCTGCGCAACATCGCCAAGGCCGCGCCGGGCTCCAAGGTCTATGTGCGCATCCTCACCGAAGGTTCGAGCACGGCTGACTGGCCGCTGTCGCGCAAGTTCGGCTGCCAGACCGACATGGCCATGGACCTGCTGATCCTGGCCCGCGACCTGGGCCTGGTGCCTTACGGCATTTCGTTCCACGTGGGTTCGCAGCAACGCGACATCAGCGTCTGGGACGCGGCCATTGCCAAGGTCAAAGTGATCTTCGAGCGCCTGAAAGAAGAAGACGGCATCCACCTCAAGCTGATCAACATGGGTGGCGGCTTCCCGGCCAACTACATCACCCGTACCAACAGCCTGGAAACCTACGCCGAAGAAATCATTCGCTTCCTGAAAGAAGACTTCGGTGATGACCTGCCGGAGATCATTCTGGAGCCGGGCCGTTCGCTGATCGCCAACGCCGGGATTCTGGTCAGTGAAGTGGTATTGGTCGCCCGCAAATCGCGCACCGCTGTTGAGCGCTGGGTATACACCGATGTCGGCAAGTTCTCTGGCCTGATCGAAACCACGGACGAAGCCATCAAGTTCCCGATCTGGACCGAAAAGAAAGGCGAAATGGAAGAAGTGGTCATCGCGGGCCCAACCTGCGACAGCGCCGACATCATGTACGAAAACTACAAGTACGGCCTGCCCCTGAACCTGGCCATCGGTGATCGCCTGTACTGGTTGTCGACCGGTGCCTACACCACCAGCTACAGCGCCATTGAATTCAATGGTTTCCCGCCGCTGAAGTCGTTCTACCTGTAAACCTTGTAAAAAAAACCTCCCCGGATTGGCGTCCGGGGAGGTTTTTTTATGGCCTGACGGTAGCGCTGAACGGTGTCACACCGTGCGCTGCAAGGTATTGATCCGCGCTTGATACACCTCACTCATGGCCCGGATGGCCGGCTCTTTGGCTTCAAGCAACGCGGCGTGGCTGACCCGCAGGAATTTCAGGTTGCCGATGGCCTGGGCACGCTCGAGCCAAACCAGTGCGCCCTCGATATCACCGCGCTCGGCCAGCACGGCAGCGTGGCTGAATTGCCCGCGAAAATCTCCGGCATGGGCGGAGCGCTCATACCATTGGTGTGCGGCCAGCGGGGCGGCCGGGCAATAGCGACCGTCTTCAAGGTAGCGACCCAACAAGTTCATCGACTTGGCGTGCCCCCTATGCGCAGCCTCGCGGTACAAGGCAAACGCCGCGTACTGGTCTTGCGCCACACCGCGTCCGGTCGCCAGCAAGTTGGCATAGTTATACAAGCCCCAATCGAGCCCGCCCTGAGCGGCCATGCGGTAATGGCTGGCGGCCGCGCGTTCATCCACGGCGCACCCCCAGCCATGCTCAAGGCAGCGACCCAGCATATTGCGCGCCATCAAGTGCCCGCCGTTGGCGGCAATACCAAACCAGCGAAAGGCCAACGGCACATCGCGCTCAATGCCTTGCCCTTCCAGCAGGATCTGGCCCAGCAGCGCTTGCCCTTCAAGGATGCCTTGCTTGGCGGCCATCAAAATGGCCTGTGCGGCCCGGGCCGGGTTCTCGGCGAGCATGCTTTGCAGTTGCTCGCCGCTGAGCACTTCTTCACGGCGTAATTGAAAGCTCATGACTTACACCTCAACCCAACGGCGCAACAGGTTGTGGTAGGTGCCGGTGAGTTGAATCAGTGACGGGTGATCGGGCACATCGCGGGTCAATTGCTGAATGGCGTTGTCCATCTCAAACAATAAGGTGCGCTGGCTGTCTTCACGGACCAGGCTTTGGGTCCAGAAAAACGACGCAAAGCGGGCGCCACGGGTCACCGCGTTGACCTTGTGCAAGCTGGTGCCGGGGTACAGCACCATGTCGCCCGCCGGGAACTTGACCTGCTGCACGCCATAGGTGTCCTGGATCACCAGCTCACCGCCGTCGTAGTCCTCTGGATCACTGAAAAACAGTGTGGCCGACAAATCCGTTCGCACCCGCTCCGGGCTGCCCTTGGGCTGACGCACCGCATTGTCGATATGAAAGTCGAAACTTCCACCGCCGGTGTAGCAGTTGATCAGCGGCGGGAACACTTTGTGCGGCAAAGCCGCCGACATGAATAACGGGTTTTGCCACAAGCGTTCAATCATCGCCGCACCGATTTCCTTGGCCAGCGGGTGACCTTCGGGCAATTGCAGATTGTGCTTGGCTTTGGCCGATTGATACCCGGCGGTGATTTTACCGTCGGCCCACTCTGTCGCCATCAACGCCTCGCGAATGCGCTGGACTTCTTCACGGGAGAACAAGCCGGGAATATGCAGCAGCATGGGGCGATACCTGAACGTGAGAAGGATGCCAATGGTATTGATTCTTATTGACTATGTAAAACTTTGTTAAAAAGTAGGGTCAAAAGCAGTCTTGCAAAAGCTGTAACGGCTAAATGTAAAGAATGTAAATTTAGCGCGAATAGTAATTCCTCTCAATTGTTAGGAGGAATTGTTTGCACTATATTCCGCCCTCAAATTCCGGGGGGAGGGATCTTCACATGTCGCGCCAACGTATAAAAATACCTGCCAATTCACCGCGTTTACTGGCCTCGGCTATCGGTGTAGCGCTCACTGCCACCTCTGCCAACCAGATGGCTCAGGCCGCCGAAAACACAGATAAAAAGACTCAGGGCAACAGCATTTCCCTGGGCGCAACCACCGTGACCGGCGAGCAGGCACAGCAGTCGTATCAGACAGAAAAAGCCAGTTCCCAGAAATACACCGCGCCCCTGGTCGACACACCACGCTCGGTGACCGTCATCCCTCAGCAAGTGCTGCAAGACACCGCTGCCACTTCGCTGCAAGACGCTCTGCGCACCGTACCCGGTGTGACCTTCGGCGCAGGCGAAGGGGGCAACCCACAAGGCGACCGTCCATTTATTCGCGGCTTCGACGCCCAAGGCGATACCTACCTGGATGGCGTACGTGACGCTGGCGGGCAAACCCGCGAAATCTTCGACATCGAATCCATCGAAGTCAGCAAAGGCCCCAACTCGTCATTCGGTGGCCGTGGCTCGGCGGGCGGTAGCTTGAACCTGGTGAGCAAGACCCCAAAACTGGGCGATTTTCTCAACGGCGGCTTCACCTACGGCTCGGATCAGACCCGCCGCTACACCGTCGACATTAACCGTCAGTTCCTCGACACCGCCGCGTTCCGTCTGAACTTGATGAGCCACGAGCAAAACGTCGCGGGTCGTGATTCGGTCAACTACGACCGCTGGGGCATTGCCCCCTCGCTGACCTTCGGCCTGGGCACAGACACCCGCCTGAACCTCAGCTACTACCACCTGAAAAGCGACGACCTGCCAGATTCGGGCATACCGTATGGCTACGGCAGCGCGTCCAAAACTGCGGCCCACGTGCACGACAAGCCGGACGATGGCGGCCACAGCAACAACTTCTACGGGCTCAAAGACCGCGACTTCCGCAAGACCCGCGTAGACATCAGCACCATCACGTTCGAACACGACTTCAACGATTCGATGACCGTGAAGAACACCTTCCGTCACGGCAATACCGGGCAGGACTATATCCTGACCCAGCCGGACGACAGCCAGCACAACGTTAACCAGTACGGCACCGTCTGGCGTCGCGCCAACACCCGTGTGTCGACCACCCAGACCACCACCAACCAGACCGACCTGTACGGTACCTTCAACCTGGCGGGCTTCAAGAACACCTACTCCACCGGGCTTGAGTTCACCCGCGAAGAAACCCGCGCCAGTGGCTACACCGTGACCCCGAACAGCAACCCTAATTGCACACCGGATAAAGTCGGCAACAGCGGTGGCCAATGCACCTCGCTGTCCAATCCGAACCCGAATGACGAATGGACCGGCACCGAGGCGCGCAACTACTACGGCACCAACACCGTTGGCGTGACCAAAGCCGCCTACGTGTTTGACACCCTTGAGCTCACCCCGCAATGGCTGCTCAACGCCGGCCTGCGTTACGACCAGTTCGATACCACTGCCAACACTAACGCCGCCTCGGGCCGTACCAAAGCCAAAAACGACAGCAACTTCTTCAACTGGCAGGCTGGCCTGGTGTGGAAGCCGCAGGATAACGGCAGCGTTTACCTGTCCTACGCCACGTCGGCCGCGCCTCCAGGCGGCCTCGTGGGTGAAGGCGTAGAAGGCAACGGCCTGATAGCACCGGGCAGCATCATCACCAGCGACTTGAAACCAGAAGAGACCGTCAACTACGAACTGGGCACCAAGTGGGATGTGTTCCAGGACCGCCTGTCCCTGACAGCTGCCGTGTTCCGTACCGAGAAAAAGAACACCCGTGTTCTGGTCGACTCGTACACCTATGAAAACGCCGGTAAATCCCGCGTTGACGGCATCGAACTGTCGGCCAGCGGCAAGATCACTGACAAGTGGCAAGTGTTTGCAGGCTACAGCTACCTGAAAAGCGAGCTGGTGGATCCGGGCCTGAAAGCCAACCGTAACGGCAGTGTGAACACAGCCGCTGTGTCGGACAAAGGCAACGAAATGCCGAACACGCCGAAAAACAGCTTCAGCCTGTGGACCACCTATGAAGTCATGCCCAAGCTGACCATCGGTGGCGGCGCGTTCTATGTGGACGCGGTGTATGGCGATACAGCCAACACGGTTTACGTGCCGTCCTACACTCGTTACGACGCAATGGCCAGTTACAAGCTGACCAAGAACATCGACCTGCAATTGAACCTGCAGAACCTGACCGACAAAACGTACTACGACAAAGCTTACGCGGCACACTTCGCCAATCAGGCGGCCGGCCGTACAGCCTTGTTGACCACCAGCTTCCACTTCTAAGCGCAACACCCGCTGCGGGGTTTCCCGCGCAGTGAGCCAGTGCCTCGTCCAGTCATGGTCGGGGCATTTGCGTGTAAACAACTCGGGCACGGCATAATGCGCCGTGACGCATTTTATGAGCGAACAAGGCGGTCGTCGTGTTTAAGAAAACCCTGTTCCAGTTGCACTGGTTTTTTGGAATAACCGCAGGGCTCATCCTGGCCCTGATGGGCATCACAGGCGCGACCGTGTCGTTTCAGGACGAGATACTGGACTGGCTCAATCCAACCGTACTCAAAGTCCAGAAACTGGACAGCGGCGTGCTGGCGCCTGCCGAACTGGTGCGTATCGTCGAAGCCACCGAAGGCAAGCAAGTGGCCATGATCTGGGGCGGTCTCGATACAGACAGCGCCTCACGGATATTTTTCACCCCGCCACCGGGCGAACGCCGTGGCCAACTGCGTTATGTCGACCCTTACACCGGCAGCTATCAGGGTGACGTCACGGGCCTGGACTTTTTCAACCTGATGCTGCAACTGCACCGTTTTCTGGCGATCGGAGACACCGGCCGCCAGATCACCGGGGCCTGCACCTTGATGTTGTTGTTCTTCTGCCTCTCGGGCCTGTACCTGCGCTGGCCGCGCAAGGCGTTGAACTGGCGCGCCTGGCTGACCCTGGACTGGGCGAAAAAAGGCCGCAGCTTCAACTGGGACCTGCACGCCGTCGCCGGAACCTGGTGCCTGGTGTTTTACCTGTTGGCGGCCCTGACCGGCTTATCGTGGTCTTACGAGTGGTACAACAAGGGCCTGCAAAAACTCTTCTCCGACACCCCGAACGCCGAGCAACGCAAAGGCGGACGCGGCGGGCCGCCAGGGGGTGGCGGCGGCACTCTGGTCGCTGATTATGAGGCCATGTGGGCCAGCATCCAGAAAGCTGCCGGGCCCGACCTGAGCCAGTTCAACATCCGTATGCCGCCCGCCGCTGGAATGCCTGCGACAGTCTATTACCTGTTGAAAACCTCGCCCCACGAACGCGCGCTTAACCAGATCACCCTCGATCCGGCCACCGGTGTGGTAAAGCGCGTCGATCGCTATGACGAAAAAAGCTACAAGGCGCAATTGCTGACCAGCATCTACGCCCTGCACACCGGTAGTTACTGGGGTATTACCGGGCGTGTCCTGGTCACCGTTGCATCCTTGACCATGCCGCTGTTCTTTATTACCGGCTGGTTGCTGTACCTGGACCGTCGGCGTAAAAAACGTCAGATCAAACAGGCGCGTCAGGGTTTTAGCGACGTCAGTCGCGATGCGTCTTCCTGGCTGATCGGCTTTGCCAGCCAGAGCGGCTTTGCCGAACAACTGGCCTGGCAGACTGCCGGGCAATTGCAAGCGGCGGGCTTGCCGGTGCGCGTCCAGCCATTGGCCGCCGTCAGCGAAGAAGACTTGCAGCAGGCCAGCAACGCCTTGTTCGTGGTCAGCACCTTTGGCGATGGCGAAGCACCGGACAGCGCGCGCGGCTTCGAGCGCAAAATCCTCGGCCACCCGCTGAGGCTCAACGCCCTCAAGTATTCGGTGCTGGCCTTGGGTGATCGCCAGTACCCGCACTTTTGCGGCTTCGCGATCCGTATCCAGCAATGGCTGGCCGAGCGTGGCGCGCAGTCATTATTCAGCCCGGTACACGTCGACAGCGGTGACCCCGAAGCTCTGCACCACTGGCAAGTACAACTCAGCCAACTGACAGGCGCTGTACCCGGCGCCAACTGGCAAGCGCCGAGCTACAACAACTGGACCCTCGCGCATCGACAACTGCTTAACCCTGGCAGCAGCGGCTCCGGGGTTTACCTGCTGGGGCTCAGCGCGCCCGACACCGACTACACCTGGCAGGCAGGTGACCTGGTTGAAGTGATGCCAAGGCAATCGGCATGGGCAATCGACCATGTGCTGGACGGGCTGGGCCTGTCAGCAGACACCCTGGTTCAGCTCGATGGTCTGCAAGAAACCCTCGCCCAAGCACTGGCCAGCCGCCAGCTACCAGAGAACCGAGGGCACCTGGTGGGCCTGCATGCCCAGGCGCTGGTCGACGCCTTGATCCCGCTGAACATGCGCGAATACTCCATCGCCTCGATCCCGCAGGACGGCGTGTTGCAATTGATTGTGCGTCAGGAACGCCATCCCGATGGCAGCCTGGGCCTGGGCTCTGGTTGGCTGACCGAACACGCTCCCCTGGGTGCGGCGATCAGCCTGCGTATACGGCGCAACAGTGGCTTCCATCTGCCAGCCGAACCTTGCCCGCTGATCTTGCTGGGCAACGGCACCGGGCTTGCCGGGCTGCGCAGTTTGCTCAAGGCGCGAATCCAGCAGGGTCAACAACCCAACTGGTTAGTGTTTGGCGAACGCAATGCGGCCCACGACTTTTATTGCCGCGAAGAGCTGCAAGGCTGGCTGGCCAGTGGTGCGTTGACGCGACTCGACCTGGCGTTTTCCCGGGATCAGCCACAGAAGATTTATGTACAGGACCGGTTACGCGAGTCCGCTGAAGAACTGCGCCGCTGGCTGGTCGACGGTGCGGCGATCTACATCTGCGGCAGCTTGAACGGCATGGCGTCTGGTGTGGATGAAGCGCTGGTTGACCTGCTGGGGGCCGAAGCGGTGCAACGGCTGATTGAGCAAGGACGTTATCGCCGGGATGTGTATTGAGCACCGTACAGGCAGGAGGGTGTCTACCAAACCAGCGGCTATTTAAAACAGGGTCGACACCCGGCGGTCTTTAATAGGCAACTGATGATGTAATCGAAGGTAATTAAAGATCTTTCTTACAGTCAGCGTTGTTATATCCGCACTTAGAGGGCTGCAGAGAGGTATTAAAAAACTACTCTGAACGTGGCACATCAACTTTCACAGGGAAGTGAAAATGCTGCCACGTCCGCCCCGCCCCACCCTTGAGCAACGCCATTTCGCCCGGCGTTTACGCGTCGAGCAAACCGACTGCGAGTTACACCTTTGGCAAAAAATACGCGCCAGACAATTGCTGAATCTGAAGTTCCGCCGCCAGCATCCCTGCCCGCCCTATGTGCTGGACATCTATTGTGTTGAGTTGAAGTTGGCCATTGAACTCGATGGCGGCCAGCATTTTGATGGGCAGTCGTTGGCCTATGACCGGCGTAGAACCGGTTACCTCCAAGGTTTGGGGATCACCGTGTTGAGGTTTGATAACCGGCAGGTGCTTGAGCAAATGAATGAGGTATTGGAAGAGGTGTATCGCGTGGCCGGGCGAATGTTAAAAGCGCCCTCACCCCAACCCTCTCCCGGAGGGAGAGGGGGCTGACCGAGTCGTGTTTGGCATCTGCGCCAAGCCCAACAGACTGCAGCCAATCAACAGCCCCCCCCCAATCGGCTCCCTCTCCCTCCGGGAGAGGGCTGGGGTGAGGGGCTTGTGTCACGCCAAAATCCAACAAGCCGCAATGACTCAGGCTGCGCCTTAACCCTTGGCCGTTTCCAGTGCCATGTCCACCGGCTCCGGGCGTTTGATCAAGGCATATACCACGGCTGTCACCACACTACCGGCCACGATCGCCAGCAAGTACAGCAACGCATGGTTGATCGCATTCGGGATCAACAACACAAACAATCCGCCGTGCGGCGCCATCAGTTTGCAACCGAAATACATCGACAACGCACCTGTCAACGCGCCGCCCACGACGCTTGCAGGGATCACCCGCAGCGGATCTTTGGCCGCAAACGGGATCGCTCCTTCCGAGATAAAGCACAGCCCCAGCACCATCGCTGCCTTACCCGCTTCACGCTCGGTCTGGGCGAATTTGCGGCGTGCAATCAGAGTCGCGATGCCCAGGCCAATCGGTGGCACCATGCCCGCCGCCATGGTCGCAGCCATCGGTGCATAACTTTGCGAAGCCAGCAAACCCACCGAAAACGCATACGCTGCCTTGTTGATGGGGCCGCCCAAGTCGACACACATCATGCCGCCCAGCAACACGCCCAGCAGGATCGCGTTAGTGGTGCCCATGCTGTCCAGGAAGTGCGTCAGGCCTTCGAGCATGCCAGCCACGGGCTTGCCGACTACGTAGATCATCACCAGGCCAGTGAACAGGCTGGCAAACAACGGGATGATCAAAATCGGCTTCAGCGCTTCCAGGCTTTGCGGCAAGCGCGCATAACGATTGATCGCCTTGGCGCAGTAACCGGCAATAAAACCGGCAATGATCCCGCCAATAAAGCCGGCCCCCAAGGTGCTCGCCAACAAACCGCCAATCATCCCCGGCGCCAGGCCCGGACGGTCGGCAATCGAGTAGGCGATATAACCCGCCAGCAACGGCACCATCAATTTGAACGCCGCATCACCGCCAATTTGCATCAACGCCGCAGCCAGGGTGCCGGGCTCTTTATAAGCAGTAATGCCAAACACAAAGGACAGCGCAATCAGCAAACCACCCGCCACCACCATCGGCAGCATGAACGACACGCCGGTCAGCAGGTGTTTGTAAACGCCGGTTTTTTCTTGCTTGGCCGGTGCCGAAGCTCCCGTTGCCGCGCTCTCTTGCCGACCTTCGGCCAGGGCTTTGTTCAACGTGGCTTCTGCCTGTTTAAGCGCAATGCCGGTGCCGCAACGGTAGATTTTCTTGCCTGCAAAACGCTCGGCCGGGACTTCAATATCAGCCGCCAGCAACACCACGTCCGCCTCGCTGATGGCCTGCGCACTCAATGGGTTGCGTGCGCCAACCGAGCCCTGGGTCTCGACCTGCAGCTCGTAGCCCAGACGCTTGGCCGCCTGTTGCAGCGCTTCAGCCGCCATAAAGGTGTGGGCCACTCCGGTCGGGCAAGCGGTCACCGCAACGATTTTCGGTGTATGCGCTGCCGAGGCTGGCGCAACGGCAAGTTCCGGGGTGGTGTACACCTCGGCTTCTTTGACCCCGCGCAGCAATACCGCTTCGACGTCTTGCAGAGCCTGGGCCGGGCTGCTCTGGAACACCCGCTTGCCGATAAAACGCTGCAGATCTAGCGGTGTGCTGCTGACCACCAGCACCCACTCCGCTTCATCGATGGTTGCCTTGGACAACTGACGTTCCGGGTGTTTGGGGTCATGCACTTCAACGCTGGTACTCCACCCCTGGCGCTGTGCAGCGGCATCAAGCAAGCGGGCGCACAGTACGCTGGTGACCATGCCGTTAGGGCAACCCGTCACAATGGCTAATTTCATGGATATCCCTCTTATTCTGTTGCCAGAGTGCTGACGTTGACGGCGCTTTCGAGCGTCGCCAATTGCACCGCATCGCTGATGCCGAAACCTATTTGGGTGACTGCCATGGCCGCAATGGCGGTGGCAGTGCGCAAGGTCTGCTCCGGGCTGTGGCCGCTGATCAGGCCGTGCACCATGCCAGCCAGCAATGAGTCACCCGCGCCAACCGTACTCGCCACGCGGACTTTGGGAGGTATCGCCTGCATGGAGGGTGTCCCTGGGCTGAACCAATTCACGCCTTGGGCTCCATGCGAGATCACAACATGCACGACCCCTTGAGTCTGTAACTGGGTGGCGGCGGATACTTGGGCGTCCAGGCTACTGATCGCACTGCCCAGCACTTCGCTGAGTTCTTCAGCATTAGGTTTGACCAGCCACGGACCTGCACGCAGGCCTTCTTTCAAGGCCTCACCGCTGGTGTCCAGGATCACTTTCAAGCCGAATGCCTTGAGCCGCAGCACCAACTCCCGCAGCCACTGCGCTGTGATGCCACGCGGCAGGCTGCCGGCCACCACCACCGCGTCATGGCTGGCCGCAATGTGATCGAGTTTGTCGAGCAAGGCCTGTTGCGCCAGCTCACTGACCTGCGGCCCAGGGCCGTTGATGTCCGTGACGCGGCCATTGTCTTCGGCCAGCTTGATGTTGCTGCGGGTTTCGCCCGGCACACGAATGAACGCGTCGGCAAAACCACGGCGCTGGAACAGCGCCTCAAAAGCCTGTTGATTGTCCTCACCCAGAAATCCGCTGACGGTCAGCGAGTGCCCCAGGTCCGCCAGCACTTGTGCCACGTTGAGGCCTTTGCCAGCGGCATGGCTCAACAGAGCCTGGCTGCGGTTCACCTCGCCAGGTGCCAGTTGCGGCACGCGCACGGTCAGGTCCAGTGCCGGGTTTAGGGTGATTGTGAGAATCCTGGCCATTACAACGCCTCTACCAATGCACGGACTTCGTCCGGACTGCCGACGCTCAGGGCCTGTTCGGCCAGGGTTTTAAGACGTTCCATGTTCAATTCACGTACTCGCGCTTTCACTTCTGGGATACTGCGTGCCGACACGCTGAGTTCATCCACACCGATGCCCACCAGCACTGGCACTGCCAGCGGATCGGCCGCCAATTCACCACAGACACCCACCCATTTGCCGTGGGCATGGGCTGCTCGCACGGTGATGTCGATCAGTTGCAGCACCGCCGGGTGCAAGCCGTCTGCCTGCGCTGACAAGGTCGGGTGGCCACGGTCGATGGCCAATGTGTATTGCGTTAAATCATTGGTGCCGACACTGAAGAAGTCGACTTCCTTGGCCAGCACCGGAGCCAGCAAGGCGGCCGATGGCACTTCTATCATGATCCCCAATTGCAGGTCGGCCACCGGGATCTCCAGACGCAGACGCTCTGTCATGTCCCGCGCCGCACGCCACTCCGCCACACTGCCAACCATCGGGAACATGATGCGCAACGGCCGGTTGTCCGCCGAGCGCAACAAGGCGCGCAACTGGCTTTCCATGACCTGCGGGCGTTGCAGGGTCAGGCGGATGCCGCGGACCCCGAGAAACGGGTTTTCTTCTTTCGCGATGGGCCAGTACGGCAGCGGCTTGTCACCGCCCACGTCCAGGGTCCGGACCACCAGGGGCCGACCTTGCAGGTCGTCCAGTACACGGCGGTACTCGGCTTCCTGGGTGGCTTCGTCCGGCGCCTGGGAATGGGCCATGAAAATCAGTTCGGTGCGTAGCAGGCCAATGCCTTCGGCGCCCTGCTCAACCGCGCCGGCAACGCCTTTGCTCTCACCGATGTTGGCAAACACTTCAATCGCATGCCCGTCCGCAGTCACGGCAGGTTGATGGCGCAACTCAGAGGCGGCCAACAGGCGCTGCTCGCGGCTGTCGCGCTCATCGGTGGCGCGCTGCAAGGCATCCGCATCGGGGGCCACGTGCAAACGACCGCGCTGGCCGTCGATCAACAATTGCGTGCCCGGCTCCAGCAACAGTACAGCGTCGCCTGCGCCTACCAGGGCCGGTATCCCCAGGGCTCGAGCGACGATAGCGCTGTGCGCGGTAGCACCGCCACGTGCAGTCAAGATGCCCGCCACCCGCACCGGGTCCAGACGCGCTACGTCCGAGGGGCCGACTTCATCCATCACCAGCACGTAGGGCTGATCGGGTTCGGCCAGGGTCTGGACGCCACACAACTGCGCCAGCACGCGACGGCCAATGTCACGCAAGTCCGCCGCACGCTCAGCCAACAGCGCGTCCTGCAATGACTCTTGTTGACGGGCGGCCGCTTCGATCACCGCCATCCAGGCCGCTTCGGCGCTTTCGCCTTGCTTGAGACGCGAACTGACTTCGTCGGTCAGTTCCGGATCATCGAGCATCTCCTGATGGGTGATGAAAATTTCGCGGATGGCCTTGGACTGACTGCGCTGGATCAGCTTTTCGATGTCTTGGCGCACCTCATTGATGGCGCTTTGCAGGCGTTCACGCTCAACCGCAGATGACTCGCCACGCAGGGGGTAATCGAACACTTGCAGCACCTGGATGTGCGCCGGGCCAATGGCAATCCCTGGCGACGCCGGCACGGCGTGAATGACGCTGCCGGCAACGGGGGCCGCCACCGCAGCGGTCATATCGGCCTGGGCCGGTGCGGATTCGCTGTGCTGCGCCAGCGGCTCGACCTCTTCGCCAAGGCCTTCTTCAACCGCAGCCAAAATAGCCGGCAAGGCGTCATCGGCGACCGACGGTTCGGCGACAAATTCCAGCACCTGGCCACGGCGCGCACCGAGGCTGAGCAGTTTGCTCAAGCTCTTGGCAGACACCGCGCTGCTCTCTTGGCCATCGATGATGCGCACACGAATATCGCCGTCAAAACCCTTGGCCAATTGCGCGAGGATCTTGGCCGGGCGGGCATGCAAACCATGGGCGTTGGCCAGGGTGATACGGGCACTCGGCCAGTCTGCCGGCAGCTCGCCGCCCAAAGCCTCAAGCACTGCGCGGCGGCTGGTGGCACGCCCCAATTCTTGACCGCGCCCTTCTATTAATAACGCGCACAGACGTTCCAGCAGCGCCTGATGCGCTTCGCCCAAGCTGGCCAGGCAGAACAGCCCGCTGAGCGGCTGGCCCAAATAGCGAATGGGTTTGTCTGGGGTGACAAAGGCCAGCCCAGGGCGTTTGACCGTTTGCTCACTGTGCAGCCACCACAGGCCATCACCCAGCGGCAGCGCCTGGGCCTGTTGCAACACGGCGGCAAATCCGTTGCTCACGCAGTCAGCCTGGCGCAGCAAACGCGCGCCGCGCCAGACCAACTCTTCAAAGTCATCGGCTGACACGCCAAGGCCAATCATCTGAGCGTCCAGTGCAAGTTCTTGCGGGGCGCCTTGCAGCAATTTGAGCAACGCCTCAGGTGAACTGGCGCGCCGCAGGGCCTCGCCTAAATCGGTTTCGCCCAGCGCCCGGGTCAGCAACTGCAATAGCCGCAGGTGTTCGTCAGACTTGGCCGCAATACCAATGGCCAGGTAAACAATGTGTCCATCCCCCCAATCCACGCCCTGTGGAAACTGCAATAGGCGCACGCCGGTGGTGTACACCAGGTCACGGGTTTCAGGAGTGCCATGGGGGATTGCAATACCTTGCCCCAAAAAGGTTGAGCCCTGAGCCTCACGCGCTTGCAAGCCATTCAGATAACCTTCGGCCACCAAACCATCGGCAACCAGTTTATCGGCGAGTAAATGCAGCGCCGCAGACTTGTCCACAGCCGTTTGGCCCATGGAAATCTGCTCTTTAGTGAGCTCGAGCATGCGTTCTCCTTTTCCGACGCTCAACGGCGCACGGTATTGTTTTGAATTATGTCAGCTTAGGCCGCTCTCCCTAGAGTGTGTCAGCAGATGTGTGGCAAGCACGCTGCTGTCGTAGGAAAATGCCTTAAATCATGCAGGCTGAAACGTTTAATCAAGAAAGGACGGCACGTTACTGCATAATCGCTCGCGCTTGAAGCCCAACCTGTCGGTTTGATCGAAGTCAACCGGACGATGTTGCAAAAAAATACAGTGACTACAAGGCAGACGATGATCGACTGCCGTAATCGGTTAGGATTGACCACAATGTCGACACGTACTACAAAAAATAAGGAATTTTCGGCGTGAAGCTCAGTGATATTGCACACCTTGCAGGGGTTTCGGTGACTACCGCCAGCTATGTCATCAATGGCAAGGCCGAGCAGCAGCGCATCAGCAGCAGCACGGTCGAGCGCGTACGCGCTGTTGTCGAGGAGCATGGATTTACTCCCAACCCACAAGCCGCAGGCCTGCGCAGCCGGCACACGCGCACACTGGGTTTTATTCTCCCGGACCTCGAAAACCCGAGTTATGCACGCATCGCCAAGCAGCTTGAACAAGGCGCCCGTGCCCGTGGCTATCAATTGCTGATTGCCAGCTCAGATGACGCCCCCGACAGCGAGCGCCAGTTACTCAAACTGTTTCGTGCACGCCGCTGTGATGCGCTGTTCGTGGCCAGCTGCTTGCCGCCGGAAGACGACAGCTACCGTCAACTGCAGGACCTGGGCCTGCCAATCATTGCGATTGACCGAACACTGGAGCCTGCGCGCTTCTGCTCGGTGATCAGCGACGACTGCGAGGCCAGCCTGCAACTGACTCGTAGCCTGTTGAAACCCGTGCCTCAGCAAATTGCACTGATCGGCGCACGCCCCGAGTTGAGCATCAGCCAGGCCCGTGCCGCCGGATTCAAGCAGGCACTGGAAGGATTTGAGGGTGAAATCCTGATCGAACACGGCGCAGCCTTCAGCCGAGAGTGCGGCCGACGCATCATTGACGAACTGCTGGAGCGTTTGGGGCATTTTCCTGAAGCGCTGGTCACAACCTCCTACGTGCTGCTGCAAGGCATGTTCGATGCCTTGCAGGAACACCCGGACCAAAAGCCGCCGCTGCGCCTGGCCACCTTTGGTGACACTCAGTTGCTGGACTTCCTGCCGCTGCCGGTCAATGCCATGGGCCAACAGCACCAGTTGATTGCCGAAAAAGCCTTGGAGCTGGCGTTGGCGGCTATTGAAGAACGACGCTACGAACCGGGCATCCGGGCCATTGCCCGTACCTTCAAACAACGCATTCAGTAGGTTGAGTGCATGCCACTGATTGACACCCACACTCACCTCGACTTCCCGGACTTCGATCCCGACCGCGCGTCATTGCTGGCGCGCAGCCGGGCGCTGGGGGTCGCAAAGATGGTGGTGCTAGGGGTCTGCCAGGACAATTGGCAACGTCTATGGGATCTGGTTGAAAGCGATCGCCAGTTGTATGGCGCCTTGGGTTTGCACCCGGTGTATCTCGATCAGCATCGCCCTGAGCATGTGCGTGAACTCGGGGAGTGGCTGGAGCGTCTGGCCGGGCATCCACAGTTATGCGCGGTCGGCGAAATCGGCCTCGACTACTTTTTGCCTGACCTGGACCGTGATGCTCAGCAGCATCTGTTTGAAGCGCAACTGCAACTGGCGGCCGAGGCCAACCTCCCGGCGTTGCTGCATGTTCGTCGCAGCCATGCACCGGTCATCGCCACGCTGAAGCGCTTTAAGCTAAAGCGCGGCGGGATCATCCATGCCTTTGCGGGCAGTCGTGAGGAAGCCCGCGAATACATCAAGCTGGGGTTCAAGTTGGGGCTGGGCGGCGCAGCCACCTGGCCACAAGCCTTGCGCCTGCGCAAAGTCCTCGCTGACGTGCCGTTGGCGTCCATCGTGCTGGAAACCGACTCGCCCGATATGGCGCCGTTCATGTACCCCAATCAACGCAACAGCCCGGAGCACTTGCCAGCTATTTGTGAAGCGCTGGCGCAAGTGATGGGGATAAACGCCGAGGTGTTGGCCGAGGCCAGTACGGCGAATGCGTGTGAGGTGTTTGGCTGGGAAACTAACTAAAACTTTGTAGGAGCGAGCTTGCCTCGCGATCTTTTAAACCAGCAAAAGATCGCGAGGCGAAGGGCTTAGAGCAACAACGTCCACACCGCGAAACCGGTGTACCACAACACCGCTGCACGCAGCAGCAAGGCCCACAAGGTGTCGAGACTGGCGACGCCCTCCGGGCCGACTTGTGGTGCCGGAATTTCCGCGGCGGCACAACCGGCTTTGTTAATGAGCTGTTCTGCGCTGATGTCCCAGCTCAACAGTTCATGCAACATCACCCGAGTGACCGCGGCAAAGTTGCCCACCAATGCAAAACTGGCCGCCAACAGACGCACCGGCAACCAGTCGAAGGCATGCCGCAGTTGCTGCGCACGCTCAACCAGCTCAGGGTTTTTACTGTGTTCCGCTGCCAGCGCCAGCAAGCGATAGCTCAATGCTGCTACCGGGCCCAACAGGAAGTACCAAAAAATGACTGCGAAGAAACTCTGATACGCCTGCCAAAGCAAATAACTTTGTACTTTCTCGAGCAATTGCTCGCCGCTGTCTGCACACACGCCGAGGTCACGCTCAGCCACATGCACACTCGCCTGTAAGTCTGCGCGCCGCCAGGCATCACGAATCGGACCCAGCCCCGCCAGCAAGTCGCCACGCCCCAGACTGTAGATCAGGACCAGTAGGTGCACCGGCAACACCAACAGGCCATACGCCACCGGCGCCAATACCCACAGCAACAGGCCCAGTACCAGCACCGGGAACAGGATCAGGATGGCCAACACCCACCACGGCCTGCTCGCCAGTTTGGGGCTGGACTCCAGCTTGTGCAGTTCGCGCAACCAGCCGCCATCACACTGCAGACGCTGACGAACACTCGAGAATTTCTCGACCAGAATCGCCAGCAGTAACACCACAAAACTCATCGCTTATCTCCTGTGTGCCGCAACGCGTCACGAAAGCGCATCCATTCAAAAGCCGGGCCCGGATCCGTTTTTCGTCCCGGTGCAATGTCACTGTGACCACATATGCGCTGCGTTGTGATTGCCGGATAGGCGGCCTGTAACTGCCGGGTCAAGGCTAGCAGCGACTGATACTGCGCGTCGGTGAATGGCAGTTCATCAGTACCTTCAAGCTCGATGCCCAGAGAAAAATCATTGCAGCCCTCACGCCCGCCAAAATTCGAAATACCGGCGTGCCAGGCACGATCAAGACAGGAGACAAACTGAGTGATTTCGCCGTCACGTTCAATCAGAAAATGCGCACTGACCGTGAGTTGGCGAATACCTTCAAAGTAGGGATGTTCAGTGGCATCCAGTTGGTTCTGGAAAAACTCTTGCACTTTGCCGGTACCGAACTGACCTGGCGGCAAGCTGATGTTGTGGATAACCAGCAGTGAGATCTCGCCGCCAGGGCGCGCATTGAAGTTGGGTGACGGGCAATGGTGCACGCCTTGGCACCACCCGCTTGCGGGATCCAGTTGCATACAGGCTCCTCAATGACACTTACGAAGGGGCCCAGTATGCCGCGATGGACACACCGATGGGGAGCAATCTGTATGGCCTGGATCAATGCGCGCTGTATTGACCCAGGCTGCCGATCATCGAAGCGAGGGCACGGTCGAACAACGGCCGATCATCCAGCAATGAAATCGTCCCGCTGCGCAATTGACCGATCAAGTCAGCGCGGCTCTTCTCCACTGCTTTGATACCGCTGCGGTTCACAAACACGTGGCGGCCTTCGGGTTCAAGAATCGCAATCAACTTGCAGCGCTGGCGGCAGGCCGGGTTGGCTTGCAGTTCAATCCAAGTGCCGATACGCAACTGACTGACCAGCAGCAAGCCCAAGTGATCCTGCTCGTCCAGGGCTGTCGGCAGCCCGGCACTGGTGAGGAGCGACTGTTTGGCTTGCAACTGCTCGCGGGCACGCAGGCGGTGTTCAAGCTGCTCGACCAGCCCGCGCTCGGCATGGGTAAACCTGAGAAAATCCTGCAGCAGCGCTTCGAGCAGTTCGGGCAAGTTGACACTAGGGCAGCGCGCCAGTTGCTTGACCACCCGTTCGATTTCCCGATACAGCGGGTCGCCGTAAATACTAACGCTGTCATCCCAACCAACGGCCGCCTCTGCCATCACGTTCAATAGACTGCGGGCTGGGTGGCTGTCGCTACTGAAAAAATGCTGATCCATGCGGGCAATATTGAGCATGGGCTCCTGCAACTGGCCCAGAAGCTTTTTCAAGGGCATTGCCAGATTGCGGTCGCGGCTGATGTACTCGAATAACTTGCCCACCAGTTGGCTGACGTCCTGGCCAGCCACCACCGACTCTTGCTCGCGGGTTGCCAGGCCAGCGCTACAACAGGAGTCCGCAGCGCCAAGCTCGGGCAGTACGCCCGTGGCCACCAGCAATTGGTTGGCATCGGCGTACAGGCGCGTGGTCTGGCTGAGCAGGTATTTGTCGAAGAGTTGCAACATGATCAGCTTGACCTTGAGATCAACGCCCTGATCACGCTCTGCCTGCAAGAAATACTCACAGAGCATGGCCGGCCCCAACGGGTTGTTGTGCTCATTGAGCGTCACCCAGCTCAAGGTATTGAGACGAGCGGACAATTGGCACAGGGCCAACTGATCGCGGGTCAGCACTTGGGCGACCATGGCGTTGATGACTTGATCACGTTCAGAATCATTGATGACCAAAGGGAACGCATTGTGTACCGGAACCGGGGCCTGCAAGGCGCTCTCGCCAGCATCCGCCTGGGTCAACTTGATGAAGGCGAAAAAAAGCTGCTCAAGAAAACCGCGTTCGATGTTCTTGCGCTTGAGCCGCACATCGCGCATGGCTTCAAAATACAGACTTTGCTCGGCGTCACTCTGGGCCTTGTCGGCCATTTCAAACAAGGTTTCATCGGCATTGTCGAACAGCACCTGCAGTTCTTGCTTGAGTTGCTGAGCGGCCTTGTCATGCACCTGCAACAGGATCACAGGCAGGCGGGTGAGCGGCGAGTGCATCGCCAACTCCGTAGAGACCCTGTACCCAGGCCCCACTTTCCCGTCATTTTGCATCCAGTCCTCCAGTAATGGTTTTATTCGCTGACAAGTGAAACGCACGTGACTGTTAAGTCACGCCTGACGCTCACGGACAGTAACCGGCGCGTGTTTGCACACGCGCCGGTGGGTCGAAATCAGAACATCACTTATTGCGTCAAAGCTATGACGCCAAATAGAAGGCGGATTATCTTGTAAAAGAGGCCGCATATACCAGCAGCACTCTTCAATTCATCCAACCCGTGGGCAAATTAATCCTGAAACTGCCAAAAGCCGCACAATTAGGCGTGTACTCGGCCACAGCACTGCGCACCTTGGGTTCCTCGGCAGCATAGTCATATAATCGACCCACTTTGTTTGTGGAGCGCGTTATGCCGAATTTACATCTGGCCGACCTCACTGCCGAAATCGAAGCCAACGTGCGCCGTGCGTTAGCCGAAGACTTGGGCAGCGGCGACATCACCGCACAACTGATCCCGGCCGAACGCCTGGCCAAAGCGACCATCATTACCCGCGAAGCGGCCGTTATCAGTGGTACCGCCTGGGTCGACACTGTGTTTCGCCAGCTCGACCCACGGGTAGCCGTGCATTGGCAAGTGGCCGACGGCGAACGCGTAAGCCCCAATCAAGTGCTGTTTCACCTCGAAGGCCCTGCCCGCTCGCTGCTGAGCGGTGAACGCAGCGCCTTGAACTTTCTGCAAATGATGTCGGGCGTGGCGACCCACGCACAGTCATTGGCCGACAAAGTCGCCGACACCCGAGTCAAGCTGCTCGATACCCGCAAAACCTTGCCGGGCCTACGATTGGCACAGAAATATGCGGTGACCTGCGGCGGCTGCCATAACCACCGCATCGGCTTATACGATGCCTTCCTGATCAAGGAAAACCACATCGCCGCGTGCGGAGGCATTGCCGAAGCTATCAGCGCCGCACACAAAATCGCACCGGGCAAACCGGTGGAAATCGAAGTCGAAAGCCTGAAAGAACTCAAAGAAGCACTGGATGCGGGCGCCGACATCATCATGCTCGACGAACTGAGCCTGGATGACATGCGTGAAGCGGTGCGCATTAACGCCGGCAAAGCCAAGCTTGAAGCCAGCGGCGGGATCAACGACGCCACCCTGCGGCCCATCGCTGAAACGGGCGTGGACTACATCTCGATTGGCGCCATGACCAAAGATGTCAAAGCGGTAGACCTCTCAATGCGCTTGAGTTGCTAGCTGCGTCAGAGTGGCAAATTTTGAGCTGCAAGCTAAAGGCCTCCCTAGCTTGCAGCTTGCCGCTTAAAGCTTGCCGCTTGTAGCTGCCTCCAACCCCAACAACCATTGTTTGGCGGCCAATCCGCCACCAAAGCCGGTCAGGCTGCCATTGCTGCCAATCACGCGATGGCACGGAATGATGATCGGGATTGGGTTACGCCCATTCGCTGCGCCGACCGCCCGTGAGGCTTTAGGGCGCTGGATCTGCTGAGAAATCTGACCGTAGCTGGTCGTCATCGCGTACCCAATGGTGGTCAGCGCCTGCCACACCGACTGCTGAAACGCTGTGCCCAACGGCTTGAGTGGCAAGTCGAAGGTCACCCGTTCACCCGCGAAATATTCGTTAAGTTGGCGACGGACTTCTGCCAGTTTGCTCGGCGCATGTTCCCAGCCTGGCAGCGGCGTGTGTGGCCGGCGGTCCAGTTCGAACCGGATTTCACGAAGCCCTTCATCATCGGCCACCAAAAACAGCGGGCCAATCGGTGAAGGCATTTGGTCGTAATACACCTGCGTCATGTTGGCTCCTTGCGTGCGGCTGCAGAATCGGTCGCTGCACGCCATAAATACATCACTGAATAAGCGCGCCACGGCCGCCAGCTTTCTGCCAGCGCTTGCAACGCCTTGGTGCTCACCGGTTCACCGAGCGGGTTGGCTTCGCGGCGTAAAATCAAATCGGCTGCCGGAAAGGCATCGGGGTGTTTGAGCACGCGCATGGCAATGTAGTGCGCGGTCCACTCACCAATGCCCGGCAATTGCACCCAACGGCTGATAAAACGTTGCAGCGGTTGTTCGAGGGCAAAATCGACTCGTCCGTCAATCAAGGCACGAGCGATGCCTTGGATGGTGTTGATTCGCGCCTGAGTGATACCCATTTGCCCCATGTCTGCGTCCACCAATTGCTCGGGACCAGGGAACAACCGGTTCAGCTCCGAACCGGCTACCGCCTCTATCGCAATGCCGTAGCGCTGCACGATACGACTGGCGAGGGTGCGCGCCGCTGCCACGCTGACTTGTTGGCCCAGCACCGCGCGCACCGCTACCTCAAAACCATCCCAACCACCCGGCAGACGCAAACCGGGGTAGCGTGCGATGACCGGCGCCAGCAGCGGGCTGCTGCTCAAGGTCTGGGCAATGGCCAGCGGGTCGGCGTCCAGATCAAACATCCGGCGAATCCGAGTGACCACGCTGAGCATCTGGCTCGGCGCCACGTTCAATAGCTCAAGTTGCAATGCATGTTGTTCCCCCGGCCATGCACTGACCCGAAGCCAACCGGGAGAAGCCGGATCACCGAATACTCGTTGATAGCTCTGCCCATCCACCTGCTCGATACCCGGCAGGGCCCGGGTCTGCAAAAAGCCCAGCAACGCCTGGAAGTCGTACGGCGGGCGATAGCCCAAACGCAACACCAGCGCCTTGTCGGCACGGCTTTTAGGGCTGCGTCTGAACGCCCTAGGCTCGGCATGATTAGCTTCGGCAAACGCCGCATTGAAACGGCGCAGGCTACGAAACCCCGACGCCATTGCCACCTCGGTGATCGACAGATCCGTCTCGGTCAGCAGTTGCTTGGCGAACAGCAATCGCTGAGTCGCATGCACTGCCATTGGCGGCGCCCCCAGGTGCTGGACGAACAAACGGCGCAATTGCCGGGCACCAATCTGCATGCGCTCGGCCAATGTCTCCAGAGAGTGATCGGCCAGGTAACCCTCATTCATCAGTGCGAGGGCCCGCGACACCAAATGCTCGCCGTGCAGCCACAACGGGTTGCCCGGCGCCAACTCCGGCCGACAGCGCAGGCACGGGCGAAAGCCCTGGGCCTGAGCGGCGGCGGCACTGGCGTAATAGACCACATTCTCGGCTTTGGGCGGCCGTGCCGGACAGACCGGCCGACAGTAGATTCGAGTGCTGAGCACGGCGGTAAAAAACACCCCGTCAAACCGCGCGTCGCGGCTTAGACGGGCGATTTCACAGGCAGCAGTGCTGGGTGTCGAAAAGCGGTCATGTGTGTTCATGAGCCGCAGAATAGCACTGCATTTTTAGCCATTCTCGCCATTTTCGGACGTCAATGTTCGAGAACGTCAGGCCCGTGTCGACCTGTCGGAACTCACTACTTGCACGCCCCTTTATCGAGGCACGTTCCACTCTGGCTCCACACCAGCGTGCTGCCCGAGCTGCTCAGCGATGGGGTCATGACGCTGGTCCAGCCGCCAGCGGCCTCGGTGCCGGTCATGGTAATCACGCCATCGATCACGCTCATGCCCGCCGCCAGGTTGTCGGTCGGGTCTGCCGGGCCAGGAATACCGTGGGTGCCAGCGTCGCACACACTCAAGTCATTGCTCTCGCTGTAACACAGCGCAACGGCCGTCTTGTACGTGTTGCTGATGGCGTTCAGCTCGGCAAAACGGGCTTTCATGGTGTGGTCGTGGTAAGCCGGTAACGCAAACGAGGCGATCAAGCCAATGATCGCAACCACGATCATCATTTCGATCAGGGTGAAGCCGTGTTGTTGTTTCACAAAAAGTCTCCAAAAGTGGGACGTGGCCCAGCGGCCAGACGCCATAACTGTGCTGAGCCCGCAAAAAAGTGCGCACAGGCTACCAAGGTTAGCGGTCGGATGCTCTCTCACTGCGTGGCAGACACCTTTGGATACTCTCGCGACGCGACCTCATCGCTCTGCGCATCTAGCCTTAAGGCTCACAGCACAACAGGACGAGCAGTTCTTGAAGGACTCATACATGGCAGCACAACCCGTTAAAACCGGGGTTTATCGCTGGGAAGGCACCGACCTCAAGGGCAACCCTGTCAGCGGTGAAACCAACGCACAAAGCCTGGCCATGATCCGGGTTCAACTCCGTCGACAAGGTATTACCGCTGGTAAAATCCAGCGTCATGGCACGCACAAGCGACGCCAGGGCAAACCCATCACAGCGCTGGATATTTCTCTGTTCACCCGCCAGTTGGCCACTTTGATAAAAGCCGGCATCCCTTTGCTCCAGGCGCTGGAGGTCATCGCCAAAGGGTTCGAGCGCCCGGCAATGCGCCAAATGGTCACCGAGCTTGCGCAGGACATCAGCGCAGGCACCACCCTGGCCACGGCAATGCGCAAGCAACCCGCCTATTTCGATGCACTGTTTTGCAACCTCATTGACGCCGGTGAACAAGCCGGCGCCCTGGATGTGGTGCTGCAACGGGTGGCGACCTACAAGGAAAAAACCGAGGCCCTGAAAAAGAAAGTCAAAAAGGCCATGACCTACCCGACCGCGGTGGTCCTGGTGGCGCTGCTGGTCAGCGGCATTTTATTGATTGAAGTCGTGCCGCAGTTTCAGGAGTTGTTTCGTTCATTTGATGCCCAGCTTCCCGCCTATACGCTGGCGGTGATCGCTTTGTCCCAGATGCTGGTGCAATACGGTGTGTGGCTGTTCGCTGGGGGGTGTCTGGGCCTTCTCGCCTTTGGTCATCGCTATAAACGCGCTCCAGGTTTGCGCCAGCGTATTGATCGCTGGCTGTTGAAACTGCCTGTCATCGGTACCTTGCTGCACTTGTCGGCCATCGCCCGTTTTGCCCGCACGCTGGCCACCCTCCTGGCGGCCGGTGTGCCACTGCTTCAGTCCTTGCGTGCCGTAGCGGGCGCGACGGGCAATCACGTGTATAAAGAGGCCGTGCTCAGGCTCCAGCAACAGGTTGCAACAGGTAGCCAGATCCATGTCGCCATGAGCGCTACGGGGGTATTTCCGGGCATGGCGATTCAAATGACAGCAATTGGCGAAGAATCCGGCACATTGGATGACATGCTAAATCACGTCGCCACCTATTATGAGAGCGAGGTCGACAGCCTGGTCGATAACCTGACAACGTTGATGGAGCCGCTGATCATGGCGGTTCTCGGGGTGCTGGTAGGCGGGCTGGTGATTGCCATGTATTTACCGATTTTCAAACTAGGCCAAGTCATTTGAGCACGATCGATTATTTTTCCCTGTTTCCCGACGTCTTTATCGCCTGCGCACTGGTGCTGGGCCTGTTGGTAGGCAGCTTTATCAATGTGCTGGCGTGGCGCCTGCCCACAATGCTCGAACAGGACTGGCAGGCACAGGCTCGAGAATTGCTCGATATGCCTGCCCAGGCCAAAGGCCCTGTGTATAACCTGATGCGGCCCCGCTCCCACTGCCCGCACTGCCAGCAACCGTTGCGCTTCTGGGAAAACATCCCGGTTCTGAGCTACCTGGCGCTACGCGGCAAGTGCGCGCGATGCAAAACCGCCATCAGCTTGCGTTACCCGATAACGGAGCTAACGTGCGGCGTGCTGTCGGCAGTGGTGGCATGGCACTTGGGTTTTAGCCCTCAGGCTGGCTGGATGTTGCTGTTGACCTGGGGCTTGCTGAGTATTTGCCTGATCGATCTCAAGCATATGATCGTGCCGGATGTGCTGGTGTTACCACTGCTGTGGCTGGGTTTGTTGCTCAACACGTTCGATACTTTCAGCACGCTGACCCAAGCAGTGTGGGGCGCGGCGCTGGGGTATCTGTGCCTGTGGGGCATTTTTTGGGTGTTCAAATTGCTGACCGGCAAGGACGGCATGGGCTATGGCGACTTCAAGTTGCTGGCGCTATTCGGGGCTTGGGGTGGCCTGGCGGTATTGCCGTTGACCCTTGTGCTGTCGTCGTTACTGGGCGCGATTGCAGGGCTGAGTCTTTTGGCCTTGCGTCGGGCACGCACCTCCACACCCATCCCCTTTGCACCGTATCTGGCCATTGCTGGGTGGATTGCAATGCTCTGGGGTGGTCAAATGACCGACTTCTATTGGCAGCTATCGGTTTGAAATGAATACCCCCTCTTCCAAACCCTGGATTCTCGGTCTGACCGGCGGCATCGGCAGTGGCAAAAGTGCCGCCGCCGAGCACTTTGCCGCTTTGGGCATTCACGTCGTGGACGCCGATCACGCGGCGCGCTGGGTGGTCGAACCCGGACGCCCGGCGCTGAGCCAAATCGCCGAACACTTTGGCAATGAAGTTCTACAAGCCGACGGGCAACTCAATCGCGGTGCGCTGCGCAACCTGATTTTCAGTGACCCGCAACAACGCCTGTGGCTTGAAGCCCTGCTGCATCCGCTGGTGCGCGAGGAGATTGCGCAAAACCTGGCTCAGGCCCAATCGCCCTACGCCATTCTGGTCTCGCCGCTGTTGATTGAATCTGGTCAGTACAAGACAACCCAGCGCGTTCTGGTGATCGACGCCCCGCAAGCCCTGCAGGTTCAGCGCACCTTGTTGCGCGATAACACCAGCGAAGCGCAAGTGCAGGCTATCCTCAAAGCCCAGGCCAGTCGCGAAGAGCGTCTGCGCCATGCTGATGACGTGCTGGTCAACGACACCGACCTCACGGCACTCAAGACCGAAGTCGAGCGCTTGTATCACTTTTATTTAACTCTGCATGGAGGCCAACCATGACCAAACCTATGACCGTAGATTGCCCAACCTGTGGCGTTGCAGTGCAATGGAAAACCACCAACGCCTACCGGCCTTTCTGCTCAGACCGTTGCAAACTGATCGACCTGGGTGCCTGGGCCAGCGAAGAACACAAAATTCCGGTGAGCCCGGACGCTGAGGAAGAGCTTTTCTCAGAAGACTTGCCAACGCGTCTGCATTAACGCTCTGGAGCCACTGCACCAGGCTGCGATTGATCAACGATCAAAAAAATCGCAGCCTTGAGCACTCCACGAAAGGCCCTCACTGGGCACGCCTCTTTTTGAATGCCCTCGCCAGCCCTGCAAGCTGTTGAGCTTGGGGGACCCACAAGGGGATGTGAGTACAGAGATTTTTTAGTCGCGCAATGGTGGAGTCAAACCGGCTTGTGCTTCTGGTTGAAACAGACCAAGTCAATTTCCACCAGCGCCTTGCGCCCTAAACGAGTGACGCCCACCGTTGTTCGTGACGGGAGTTTTTGCGGGTTGTTGAAATACTGCGCGTACACCGTATTGAACGCGGCGAAATCGTTGTCGTAATCGCTCAGATAGATGCGTACAAACAGCGTGTCATCCAGGGTGTAACCCGCATGGTCAACGATGCGCAGCAGGTTCTCGAAACACAGATGGGCCTGGGCCTCGATACCCTCACGCAACTCGGCGGTGGGGGCATCCGGGTCGGTCGGCAATTGCCCGGTAACGTACAACCAGCCATCGGCCTGGACCGCATGGGAGTACATGGCCGAAGGCGGGGGCGGGCTGGCATTCGGCACAAAGTGATGCAACGTGTCTTGGGACATGGTTAAAACCTCGAACTGAAAATTAAAGCGCTGCAAGCGCCTTCTGAAAACATTCGACCGGTGCGAGAGCCACGCCGATGCCGATCCAGCCGGTCGCGCCATCGCGGTGGGCAATACCGGTATGAATCCGGATCGACTCGCCCGCTGCCACCACTGCGCGAGCATCAAGCCCCGCACCGACTCCACGGCTGCCTGTAAGGGCGGGCGCAATCAGCGGGTGCTTTGCGATAAACAATTCACGCATGCGCCGCCCGGCAGCCTCGGCTTGTTCCCAGTCCTGAACCATCAACTGCGCAAGCTCAGGCGCCGCGTGCGCGATAGTGCCGCCAAGTCCGTAGGCTTCCACAATGGCGCTATCACCCAGGTCGGCCTGGCCATCGGCAGGCACGTTAGGAGGAAAAAAATAGCCTTGTGGCGAAGAGGCCGCGTGAGTAAACCAGCGCTGCCCTGCCCCGGCGATGCGCACGCCGCAGCGTACGCCGTTGCGCGCAATGGCGGTAATGATTGACGAACCGTCTATACCGCTTGCTCGGTCCAGGGCTAGCTTGGCGGCGGCCATGGCATAGTTGAGAAAGTGCTGCGGGTTACCCAGTAGCCACTGCCGAATGTCGCCATCAAGGGCTGGCAACTGCTGCGCAAATGCATACATCCCGCCGACATTGCGCTGATGGGTGTCATCCCCCAGCGACACGCCTTGGGCAATCAGCGGCAATAATGGCAGACCTGCGGCGGGCAATGCCTTGATGATGCCCGGCCCGACCACCCGGTCCAGATAATCGAGTTGCTCGCCGATCAATTCGTCGTAGCAACCAAACCGTAGTGCTCGGCGCCCGGACTCAGCTAGCGTGGCGTGAACCACTTCGTTACACGCACGGTTTTCGATCCGCATCAATAGCTGGCTGGGTCGCACCACGCCCGCCATGGGGGAAACGGTGCCCAGATCATGGTTGGCATGCAGGGTAATTTCGCCGTCAAGTATCAGCCGCCTGGCGTGATCGAGATCACCCGCCCAGCCTTCATGCAAGGCTGCGCCTGCCAGGGCGTTAAGGACCACGGCAGGAATTTCGTCGGCCTGAGCGAACGGCGGGCCGGCGTGCCCCAGGTGTCCGGCTTCAAGCCCGAGGGCAGACGAGGCCGTTTGCGCGCCGACCAGTACCGGTTCGGTACTGAGAATGCGCTGTACCGCCAGGGTGTTGGGATGAACTTCAGACATGGTGGGTAACCGGCTCTGGCTGGCGATGGGAAAGAAATTCCTGGGCCCGCAGGGTTTGCGGTGCACTGAAAAACATCTCAGGGGTCGCTGTCTCGACTATCCGCCCCTGATCCATGAACACAATGCGATCAGCGCTGCGCCGGGCGAACTCCATCTCGTGGGTGACCACAACCATGGTCATGCCCGCCTGAGCGAGGGATTGCATGATCGCCAGCACCTCACTGACCCGCTCTGGGTCGAGGGCGCTGGTGGGTTCATCGAACAACAGCAGTTGCGGGCGGGTGGCCAGCGCGCGAGCAATGCCTACCCGCTGTTTCTGCCCGCCGGACAACGTCGCCGGGTACACATCCGCCTTGTCGCTCAACCCGACCTTAGCCAGCAACTCGAGGGCCTCGGCCTGAACCTCAAGCTTGGGCCGACGCTGCACGTACAGCGGTGCCTCCATAATGTTTTGCAGCACGGTCAAGTGTGGCCACAAAGCAAAGTTCTGAAAGACCATTGCGGATTGAGTACGGAGTTTGGCGATGTTGCGTTCAGACATTTTGCTGCCGTCGGCATTGAAACCGACACGCTGCCCGGCGAGGTGGATACTGCCGCTATCGGGCACTTCCAACCAGTTCAGACAACGCAGCAGAGTCGACTTGCCAGCCCCCGAAGGGCCGAGCAAACACACGGTTTCACCCACAGCCACTTGCAGGTCGACGCCCTGTAACACAGGGCGGCCCGCAAAGCTTTTATTCAGCCCGGCCACCTGCAAGGCGATGGGGGTCGGGCTATTCAGAGAAGTCATCGATAACGCTCCGCCTTGCGCCACAGCATCGACACACCCAGTTCGATGACAACGCAAATCAGCCAGTAGAAGAACACCGCCGAAAACAACGCGGCGAAGGGAATGTAATAGTTCGATTGCAGGTTATTGGCAGCCGAAGTCAGTTCGGGCACGGCGATGATGGTCAAGAAAGACGTGTCTTTGACCACCTGTATCATCTGGTTGCCCAGCGCCGGCGCACAGTTGACCCACAGGTTCGGCAGAATCAAGCGCCGAGCCAGCAACACGCCGCGAAACCCGAACGCCAGCCCGGCCTCGATTTCTTCACGAGGTCTTGCCAGCCAACCGCTCCGTAAAATCTGCGCCATATAAGCACCGTGGTACAGCAACAACGCCAACAGTCCGGACTCGATATTGCTCAGGCGCAACCCCAATGACGGCAGCCCGTAGTACACCAGATAGGCCAGCAAGAGAAATGGCGTACACCGCATCAGCTCTATAAAGCCGCTCAAGAGTGATGCCAAGTGGCGTTGACGGCTCATCAGCACCAGGGTCAGGCCGCAACCAAGCAGCAACGACGAGGCCCCCGCAACCACCGACAGCACCACCGTCAGTTCGACACCGTGGAGCAGGTCGCCAATATGCTCCCAGGCTACCCCCAGTTCATTGGCAATCATGTGAGTCGCGCCTTGTGTTGACGTTCGAAATAACGTTGCGCCGCCACCACCAGCCAGATGATCAGGATGTACAACACCAGTGCCGCCATGAGCGGCGGTAACGGCCGATAGGTATTGGCGCCGATGCGTATGGCCGTGCGAGTCAGGTCGACAATGCCGATCACTGCAACAGCCGGGCTGTTCTTGATCAGGATGGTCATTTCATTCACCAGCAACGGCAGCACTTGGCGGCCGACCTGGGGCAACTCTATGCGTCGTAGCCGCAGCGTTGCGCCCATACCGCCTGCCTTGGCCGCATCCAGTTGATCACGGGGAAACTGCGCAAAACCACCGCGCCAAATCTCGCAATTGAACGCCGAGGTGTTGATGGTCATGGCCAGGATTGCCGCCGTCGGTGCCGAGATGTCATAGCCCAATGCCGGGGTAATGAAGAACACGGCCAAAGCAAGAGTCAGCAGCGGTGTGGCGCGAATCACGCTGATATACGCCGCCAACAGCGGCCCCAGCAGGGGCCATTGTTGACGCCGCAACAACGCCAACCCAAGGCCGACGACTTGGCCAAGGCCAATCGAAACGGCCGTCAGCCCCAGTGTCACCAACGCGCCAAGCAGCAAGGGGCCTGGTTCAAGGCCCCATTGAGTGAAGTTCATGTGGGTTCAATCAATAATCAGAGACGAAATGCGCCGGTGGCTCGGGAAATACGGTGCCAAACCACTTTTGTTGCAGTTGCGCGATATCGCCGTTTTTACGTTCTTGATCGATGAACTTATTGAGGTAATCCAGCACGCTTTGATTGCCCTTGGCCACACCCCAGGCGACATACGTCTTGCTCGACACCGGCTGGCCCAGCTCAAACACACCCGGTTTCTCTTTGAGCAAGGCGTTCAGCCCGACAATGTTGTTGACCACATAATCAGTGCGGCCCAATGCCAGGTCCTGATAGGCCTCTGGATAGGAGGTGTACTGGACGATCTTGCCGAGTTTGCCGCCACTGGCCGCGAGCAACTTCTCAAGCTCCGGCAGACGCTGATACATCGCACTGCCCGCCTGGATACCGAGCGTCAGACCGTTGAGATCCGCGACGCTTTTGATCCGGTCATCGCCCTGGCGCTTGAGGTAATAGACCGTGGCCTCGGCAATCGGTGTGGTGAAATCCAGCGACTGCTGGCGTTCACGGGTGATAAGCAAACCGGTAACAGCCGCATCGTACTTGCCGCTGACGACCCCTGCCAGCAACCCGGTGAACGGCATGATTTGTTGGTGTACATCCAGCGGACCTGCGGCCCTGAGCTTTTGAACAAGCTCGTTATCGAAGCCACTGGGCTTGCCGTCTTCGACGAACTCGAAGGGACGGAATTCGTCTTCCGTTGCCACCGACAGGTAGCCGCGTTGCTTGACCTCGTCCAGGGTCGCCGCCTGCGTGAGCAAGGGAGCCAGAAGAGTGGTGAGCGCCAAAACCATGCGCAAAGAAAATCCATGACCAGGCTTGCGGCCTGCTTGAGCGAAAGAAAACACTGTCATGAGGGGTGACCTGAGGGAGGGTAATGCTATCTGTGAGTTGGCCTCCAGCTTAGCGACCATTTTTCAGGCCGGAAAAGAATATCTAGGTCTATTGTTATTCCTGTTTGGAGCAACAAAAAGGCCGTGTATGGGGCTTGATGACAGTCGTGTTCGAGAGCCTTTCAGTGATGATGAAAATTGGCGCATCCACTCCTGGACAGTTAAATACCGGCTTTGCATCACCAGAATGGTTTCAGATCACCTATTTCAGGGCTAAGCTGCGCGCATGGACGACTCTGATTATTTGCGCCTGCTCACGAGTCAGGCCGAACAAGCCAATGCCTTTCTATCCAATGCCCGCAAATGGGAGCGAGAGCGTTGGGTCTGTCAGCGCCTGCTTCAGGGCTTGAACATTCCTTATCACAGTGAAGACTTCACCCAGGCGAACCAGGAGCCACCCGACGTGCTGTTTGGCGAGGCGCGCTTTGAAGTGTTTTTTGTACTGGATGAAGGTCGTCGCTTGAACGATGAATGGCGCGAAGAACTCCAGCGCCGCCGCAGCGCCTACTCGTTAAGCCAACTGGTACGCCGAGAAGCGCGCCCCAAGCGCATTCCGGCCAACAAACTGTTGCAACGCCTGGGCCCCACGCTGCGTAAAAAAGCCAAGAACTACCAGGAGCGTGACATCGATTTAGGCCAGTTGGACATCGTCGCTTTCTCCAGCCTCAAACGCGAAGTGCTGGACTTGAACAGCCATTTCCCACCGCCCACCGAGTATTTACGCCAGGGTTGGCGCTCGTTGTCCCTGGTGGGGCCGACGTTTGCCCGCGTGCTGTTCGCCCAACCCGATGCGCCCGACTTTCTGCGTAATAACCTGGGCCGCAGCATTATTTTCGATGTCGGGATCAGCTTGTGAGCGCTTGGGGGTTAATTGAAAACACCCTCGTTCGTCTACACGACAAACTGAGAGTCGAGCCGTTGAGCAGCAACCGTTATGCTGGCTTTGATCCTGATGGCGCTAATGCTGTAGCTTTGTCACATCCTGCAACGTCTATCTGACGAGGCACTGTGTATGCTGGCCCCCAGAACCCAGATGATCAGCAGCAAACCAAATTCCAGGTTATCCGGCGCTTTGAGCTGCCTTGCGCTCGCCCGGGTAACTCGCGCACTGATTTTTTTAAGCCTTGTGAGTGATACCTATGACCCATCGTATTGTTATCGTCGGCGGCGGCGCTGGCGGTCTGGAGTTGGCGACCCGCCTGGGCAAGACCCTGGGCAAGCGCGGCAAAGCCAGCGTCACGCTGGTGGATGCCAACCTGACCCATATCTGGAAACCGCTGTTGCATGAAGTGGCGGCCGGCTCGCTGAACTCATCGGAAGACGAACTCAACTACGTGGCCCAAGCCAAATGGAATCACTTCGAATTCCAGCTGGGGCGCATGAGCGGATTGGACCGCGAGCAGAAAAAGATCTCTTTATCTGCGACCCTCGACGAAAACGGTCAAGAGTTGGTGCCTGCGCGCGAGTTGAGCTACGACACGCTGGTGATTGCCGTGGGCAGTACCACCAATGATTTCGGTACCAAGGGCGCGGCTGAACACTGCTTGTTCCTGGACACCCGCAAACAGGCCGAGCGCTTTCACCAGCAATTGCTCAACCACTACCTGCGCGCCCACGCCGGGCAGACGGATGCCGTAGAGACCATCAGCGTGGCCATTGTTGGCGCCGGTGCCACCGGGGTTGAACTGGCGGCCGAGCTGCATAACGCCGCCCATGAACTGGCGGCTTACGGCCTGGACCGGATCAAACCGGAAAACATGCACATCACGCTGATCGAGGCCGGACCGCGGGTATTGCCTGCACTGCCGGAGCGTATAGGCGGACCTGTGCACAAAACCCTGGAGAAACTGGGGGTCAAGGTGCTGACCAACTCGGCTGTCAGCGAAGTCACGGCTGACAGCCTGGTGACCGCCGATGGTCAGGTGATTCCTGCGAGCCTGAAAGTCTGGGCCGCAGGTATCCGTGCGCCTGGCTTCCTCAAGGACATTGCCGGGCTGGAAACCAACCGCATCAATCAATTGGTGGTACGCCCTACCCTGCAAACCACCCGCGACGACAACATTTTTGCCTTTGGCGACTGCGCGGCCTGCCCTCAACCGGGCACCGACAAAATGGTGCCACCGCGTGCACAAGCGGCTCACCAACAAGCGTCGCTGTTGGCAAAATCGTTGAAATTGCGCCTGGAAGGTCAATCGCAATTGCCGGACTACCACTACCGCGATTACGGCTCGCTGATCTCGCTGTCGAGTTTTTCGGCGGTGGGTAACTTGATGGGCAGCCTGATGGGCACTGTCATGCTGGAAGGCTGGTTGGCGCGGATGTTCTACATTTCGCTGTATCGCATGCACCAGATGGCGCTGTACGGCACATTCCGTACCTTGATGCTGATGCTGGGCAGCCGAATCGGACGCGGCACCGAGCCGCGCCTGAAACTGCATTAAACCGATACCGTGTAGCCCCTGACGAGAAACAAGGCTGCGTGGGCCTCAGGACCGCACCCAGGCAGCCTCATTCTCCGTCAACGCCCGGCGTGGTTCCCCGCCTCCGCTTCACGGCCTTTAAAGCCGTGGGGCTTGTGGTCTTCGAAGAACTTCACATTGCGGGTAAAGTCTTCCAGCAACAACTTGGCCATGTCGATCGACAAGCCTTGCCTCACCAGAATCCGCTGCACCACGATGTCCTCGACATTCGCCGGCAGGCTATAGGCCGGCACCAGCCAGCCGCGTATGCGCAAACGGTCAGCCAGGTCATAGAGGGTGTAGTTGGTGTCCGCACCCGGTTTCAAACGCCAGGTCAGGGCCGGAATCCCCAGCTTCGGATCGCCACTGAAGAGCATTTCAAATGGCCCGATCTTGACCAGCTCCCGCGCCAGGAACTGCGCCGTTGCGTAGCATTCAGAGTGAATACGCTCGTAGCCCTCACGCCCCAGACGCAAGAAGTTGTAGTACTGGGAAATGACCTGCCCGGCCGGGCGCGAGAAGTTCAAGGCGAAGGTCGGCATGTCACCGCCCAAGTAGTTGACGTGGAAGATCAGCCCTTCAGGCAGATCCTGCGCGTCACGCCACACCACCCAGCCGGCACCCAATGGCGCCAGGCCAAATTTGTGGCCCGAGGTACTGATGGACTTGACCCGCGAAACCCGGAAATCCCATAGCACTTCAGGCGCGCAGAACGGCGCCAGGAACGCACCGCTGGCACCGTCGACGTGAATATCAACACTCAGACCCGTGCGTTTTTCCAGCTCATCGAGCGCGTCAGACAGCGGCTGAACCGTCTCATACAACCCCGTAAAGGTCTGGCCAAAGGTCGGGACCACCACGATGGTGTTCTCATCAACCCGGCCGTCCAGGTCTTCTGGCGTCATGAACCAGTGCCCTTGCGACATAGGCACTTCGCGAATTTCGACGTCCCAGTAACGGGCGAATTTATGCCAGCACACCTGCACCGGGCCGCAAACCATGTTGGGTGTTGCAGTGGATTTGCCCTCTGCTTTACGCGCAGCACGCCAGCGCCAGAGTGCAGCCAGGCCGCCGAGCATGCACGCTTCGCTGGAGCCGACAGTAGAAGTGCCCAGGGTGTTCGCAGCATCCGGCGAATGCCATAAGTCGGCCAGCATATGGATACAACGATTCTCAAGTTCGGCCGATTGCGGGTATTCGTCTTTGTCGATCATGTTTTTATCGATCGACAGGTCCATCAGCCTGTGGACTTCGTCTTCTGACCAGGTTTGGCAGAACGTGGCAAGGTTCTGACGAGAGTTACCGTCCAGATACAACTCGTCGCGGACCAACTGAAAAACCTCACTAGCGACCTGCTCAGCCTCCGGGAAGTGCTTGATCGCGACAGCGTGATCCAGAGTAGATGAACCAAAAACCGGATCAGCCGCAGAATGAGGCTTTACGCGGTGCAGTGCCATAAGAACTCTCCTTGAGTAATAAACAACACAACTGAACCTTGCGACTCCTACATGTTCAGTTTCGGCTCAGGCAGCATAGCTAAGCATTCGAGGTTTGCTGGTTGTTTTTCGATCAAGGCTTCTCCAATCACTAATATTGGCCCTTATCAAACATGAAATAAGTGACTGATTTTTAAAAAACACTTTGCCCGTTGAGGGTTGTGGTTAACCCGCCCTGGCATTTACACAGCTTTGAAGGATGAGGAATGACTCGCATGGGGACTGCGTAAAGCTGCACGCTGTGAGGGATGCCGGACAGATTCGGGGCGCAGAATAAAAGACTGCTTTGCGCAGTGCAGCCCAAAGCGGGCACAGCCTGGAGGGGCTCGGGGATTCTATGGGTTTAGCGGATGGCTTTTCGACAGGCATAAAAAAAGCGCCCCTAAGGACGCTTTTTTTATGGCCGCTGATACAACTGGCATCAGGGCCTGAATTTTCACACCCATTACTGCTGGGCAGAAAATGGTCGGGGTAAGGGGATTCGAACTCCTGACATCCTGCTCCCAAAGCAGGCGCGCTACCGGACTGCGCTATACCCCGGTAAAAAAAAGGCACCTTCAAGAGGCGCCTTCTGCGATCAGCGCTTTTGGCCTCTGATCTTAAGATCTAACCCCAGCGAACTAGAGTCAAAAATGGTGGGTCGTGTAGGATTCGAACCTACGACCAATTGGTTAAAAGCCAACTGCTCTACCAACTGAGCTAACGACCCAAAAATGGTCGGGGTAAGGGGATTCGAACTCCTGACATCCTGCTCCCAAAGCAGGCGCGCTACCGGACTGCGCTATACCCCGGCTTGAAACTGGCTCCACGACCTGGACTCGAACCAGGGACCCAATGATTAACAGTCATTTGCTCTACCAACTGAGCTATCGCGGAACTTTGCGTTTCAATCTACAACGTTACTGCCTTACATCTCTGCAGTTCTCTTTGACTTCATCGCATTGCTGCGTTGGCGTCTCTGAGGCGGGCCATTTTACAACCTTTCAAACCCTTGTCAACCCTTTTTTTTCCTTAGAAGACAATGATTTAGGTCTTCTAAGAGGCTTCCTGGTTTGGGCCAAGTTGCCGGTGTGGGTGACTTACTGCGGGGCGCATCTTACAAGCGTTTTCCTTACAGATCAACACCCTAAGTAAAAAAAGGCCTCACTCAGTGAGGCCTTCCTTAAAACACGGTGTTTGCACCTTAGGCGAAGACGATTTCGTCGTCTTCCACGTTGGCGACTACCGTGCTGCCTGGCAGGAACTGACCGGAGAGAATCAGTTGCGCCAGAGGGTTTTCGATCCAGCGCTGGATCGCACGTTTGAGTGGACGTGCGCCATAAACCGGGTCGTAGCCCACTGCGATCAACTTATCCAGTGCATCCTGGCTCAGCTCAAGTCGCAGGTCACGCTCAGCCAGACGGCTACGCAGCCGACCCAACTGGATCTCGGCAATGCCCGCGATCTGATCACGTGCCAGAGGCTCGAAGATCACCACTTCGTCGATCCGGTTCACAAACTCCGGACGGAAGTGTGTGCTCACCGCATCCATGACCGCAGCCCGTTGTGCTTCGCGATCACCGACCAGTTCCTGGATCTGTGCAGAGCCCAGGTTGGAGGTCATCACAATCACCGTGTTGCGGAAGTCCACCGTACGACCGTGGCTGTCTGTCAGTCGCCCGTCTTCCAGTACTTGCAGCAACACGTTGAACACATCCGGATGGGCCTTCTCGACTTCATCCAGCAGCACGACCGAGTAAGGTTTGCGGCGTACGGCCTCGGTCAGGTAACCCCCTTCTTCGTAACCCACATACCCTGGTGGCGCACCAATCAGTCGAGCCACGGAATGTTTCTCCATGAACTCGGACATGTCGATCCGCACCATCGCCTCTTCCGTATCAAAGAGGAACTCGGCCAGCGCCTTGCACAACTCGGTTTTACCGACACCGGTTGGGCCCAGGAACATGAACGAGCCGCTTGGGCGATTCGGGTCACTCAACCCGGCTCGCGAACGACGCACCGCATTAGCCACGGCCACCACGGCCTCGTCCTGGCCAATGACGCGCTCATGCAGCAGGTTTTCCATGTTCATCAGTTTTTCGCGCTCGCCTTCGAGCATTTTCGACACGGGGATACCGGTCCACTTCGAAACGACTTCAGCGATTTCCTCTTCAGTCACTTTGCTGCGCAACAACTGGTTTTCAGTTTTGTTGCTGTGCTCGTCGACCATTTGCAGGCTGCGTTCCAGATCGGGAATAACCCCATACTGCAACTCGGCCATGCGATTGAGGTTGCCGCTACGACGGGCCACTTCCAGTTCTTGACGGGCCTGCTCGATTTTCTGCTGGATCTGGGCAGAACCCTGCACTTCGGCTTTTTCCGAAGTCCAGATTTCTTCCAGGTCAGAATACTCGCGCTCATGGCGCTCGATTTCTTCCTGCAGTTTCTCGAGACGTTTTTTCGCGGCCTCGTCTTCTTCTTTCTTCAGCGCCTGGGCTTCAACCTTCAGTTGAATCAAGCGGCGCTCAAGACGGTCCAGAACTTCCGGCTTAGAGTCGATCTCCATGCGGATGCGGCTGGCCGCTTCGTCAATCAGGTCAATCGCCTTGTCCGGCAGCTGACGATCGGTGATATAGCGATGGCTGAGCTTGGCCGCTGCAATGATTGCACCGTCGGTGATCGCCACCTTGTGGTGAACTTCATAGCGCTCTTTAAGCCCGCGCAGAATCGCGATAGTGTCTTCTTCGCTTGGCTCATCGACCAACACTTTCTGGAAGCGACGCTCAAGCGCTGCGTCCTTCTCTATATATTGGCGGTACTCGTTGAGCGTGGTGGCACCGACGCAATGCAACTCGCCGCGGGCCAGTGCGGGCTTGAGCATGTTGCCCGCATCCATTGCCCCTTCGCCCTTGCCGGCCCCTACCATCACGTGCAGTTCGTCGATAAACAGGATGATTTGCCCTTCCTGTTTCGAGAGCTCGTTGAGCAACGCTTTCAGACGCTCTTCGAACTCGCCACGGAACTTGGCACCCGCAATCAGCGCACCAATGTCCAGCGACAGCAGCCGCTTGCCTTTAAGGCCATCCGGTACTTCGCCATTGATGATCCGTTGGGCCAAGCCTTCGGCAATCGCCGTTTTACCAACACCGGGCTCACCAATCAGAACCGGGTTGTTTTTGGTGCGGCGCTGCAAGACCTGAATGGTGCGACGGATTTCATCGTCACGCCCAATGACCGGGTCGAGCTTGCCCTCTTCAGCACGCTTGGTTAGGTCGATGGTGTATTTGTCCAGCGCCTGGCGCGATTCTTCGGCGTTAGGGTCATTGACCGCTTCGCCGCCGCGCAGATTATTGATCGCATTTTCCAGGGCTTTTTTGCTGACGCCCTGGCTGAGCAACAATTTGCCCAGTTTGCTGTGATCGTCCATGGCCGCCAGCAAAACCAACTCGCTGGTGATGTACTGATCACCTTTTTGTTGCGCCAGACGATCGGCCTGATTCAACAGACGCGCCAAGTCTTGCGACATATTCACGTCGCCGGTTGGATTCTGGATTTTGGGCAGTTGGTCGAGTTCTTTGGTCAGCTCTTTGCGCAAGCTGTTTACATCAAAACCGACTTGCATCAGCAATGGCTTGATGGAACCGCCCTGCTGCTCCAACAATGCTTGCATCAAGTGCACTGGCTCAATAGCCGGATGGTCATGGCCAACAGCCAATGACTGGGCATCGGACAACGCCAATTGCAGCTTGCTGGTTAATCTATCTATACGCATTCGTCACCTTCCTTATGAGCAGGCCGGAGGGATGGAAACTCCTGAATGAAGAAACCTGCCAGATACCTTAGTAGATGCGGGCGGTTTCGAGAGTTTCAAGCGTATAGAAAATGATGCACGTCAACTGGCAGGCGTTTCGATCCAGACCAAGGAGGCAAAACGACCGGTGCGAGAGCTACGCCGATAGGAGAAAAAACGCGGGTCGGTGACAGTGCAAAAACCACCACCATAGACCGCCGTAATGCCGCAGCGGGCCAGACGCAGGCGCGCCAACTCGTAGATGTCGGCCATATAGCGGCCTTCATTGATACTTGGAGCAAATGCGCCAGCGGCGTCGGGCAAGTCCTTTACAAAAACCTCGCGCACTTCGCCCCCGACTTCAAAGGCTTTGGGGCCGATGGCCGGACCAAGCCAGACCAGTATTTCCTGGGGTTCAACATTGAGGCTTTGCGCTGCTGCTTCAAGCACCCCGGCCGCCAACCCGCGCCATCCGGCATGGGCCGCGGCGACTCGCGTCCCCGCACGATCACAGAACAAGGCTGGCAGGCAGTCTGCCGTCATGACTGTGCAGGCAATACCAGGCGTGGCTGTCCAGCTGGCATCAGCTTCTGCAACCTGATCGGGGTTGGCATGCGCAACCACAACCCCGTGTACCTGACTGAGCCAGGCGGGCTGTACGTCAAAAGCATGCGTCAGACGCTGACGATTATGCGCGACAGCGTGTGGATCATCGCCCACATGGTCGCCAAGATTGAGGCTGTCGAACGGCGCCGCACTGACACCGCCCGCACGGGTAGTCACACAGGCTCTGATGCCTGCCGGCGCAGGCCAGTCAGGAATCAGGAAGGTGTTCATCCGATGAAAGCCTCGCGGTCTTGCTTGAGCAGGGTCAGCAACCAGGTGAAATCGTCCGGCAGAGGTGATTCCCAGCTCATGCGTACACCGCTCGTCGGATGATCCAACTCGAGGAAACGCGCATGCAGGGCCTGACGCGGGAAGTTTTTAAGGGATTCGACCATGTTCACATTCGCCGCCGGCGGGATGCGGAAGCGACCGCCATAGGCCGGGTCTCCGACCAGCGGGAAGTTAATGTGCGCCATATGGACACGAATCTGGTGCGTGCGACCGGTTTCCAGCTTGACCCGCACATGCGTATGAGAACGGAAACGCTCAAGAACGCGGTAATGACTCACCGCCTGCTTGCCGCCTTCCATGACCGCCATGCGCTGGCGCTGCTGGCCGTGACGGCCGATAGGCGCGTTGATCTTGCCCCCGGCGGTAACGACACCAATCACGATGCATTCATAAATGCGGCTGACACTGCGGCTCTGCAACTGTGCAACAAGTTGTGTCTGCGCCTGAATGGTCTTGGCGACCACCATCAGGCCCGTAGTGTCCTTGTCGAGGCGATGCACGATCCCCGCACGCGGCACATTGATAATGTCCGGCACGTGGTGCAGCAAGGCGTTGAGCAAGGTACCGTCGGCATGCCCGGCAGCCGGGTGTACGACCAGGCCAGCAGGCTTGTTGATGACCAGAATGTCATCGTCTTCGTAGACGATATCCAGAGGGATATCCTGGGCGACCCATTCACCCTGGGCTTCCTGCTCAGCAGTCAGCTCCAGGATGGCACCGCCGTGCACGATATCACGGGGGCGTACGACGGCTCCGTCCACTGTCAGGCGGCCGTCTTTGATCCAGGCGGAAAGGCGCGAGCGCGAGTGCTCAGCGAATAATTGTGCGGCGACTTGATCGAGGCGTTGGCCACCCAGTTCGGACGGCACCTCTTCGCGAAGTTGAATTTTCTCGGACATGCTCATCAGGACCGCGCCAAGCCTTTGGTTTCGGCTGCGCGCTTGTGGTTAAATACGGCGTCTTTTGCCCCGAGGCTTTTCACGGGGCGCTCATCATAACAGGACGGACCCGCCCAAGACAGCGGCCGTCATAGGGACGCAAGCCGCCATGCAAGTGAAACACCTGCTGCTGATCGCCATCCTCGCACTGACCGCCGCTTGCTCGTCGACAAAAGAAGTCGTTGACGAAAACTTGAGCGAAGTCGAGTTGTACCAGCAGGCGCAGGCCGACCTGGACAACCACAGCTATACCAGTGCCACCGCCAAGCTGAAGGCTTTAGAGTCGCGCTATCCGTTCGGCCGCTATGCCGACCAGGCACAGCTCGAACTGATCTACGCCTACTATAAAAACTCCGAACCGGAAGCGGCCAAATCTGCCGCCGAGCGTTTCATTCGTCTGCATCCGCAGCATCCAAACGTCGACTACGCCTACTACCTCAAGGGCCTGACTTCGTTTGACCAGGACGTTGGCTTGCTGGCGCGCTTCCTGCCGCTGGACATGACCAAGCGTGACCCTGGCGCTGCGCGTGACTCCTATAATGAATTCGCTCAGCTCACCAGCCGCTTCCCGAACAGCCGTTACGCACCTGACGCCAAACAACGCATGATTTACCTGCGTAACCTGTTGGCAGCGTATGAAATCCACGTAGCCGATTACTACCTGACCCGTCAGGCTTACGTAGCCGCTGCCAACCGTGGTCGCTATGTCGTTGAAAACTTCCAGGAAACCCCTTCGGTTGGCGACGGCCTGGCGGTGATGGTTGAGTCTTATCAGCGCATGCACCTGGACCAACTGGCAGCCACCAGCCTGGAAGTACTCAAGGACAACTACCCGAACCACCCAAGCCTGGTGAACGGTGAGTTTGTGCCGCAAGTATCCGACGCTGACAACCGTTCGTGGTTGAGCAAGGCGACCTTGGGCCTGATCGAATCGTCCACCCCGCTGCCACCAGGCGAAACCCGCGCCAACCTCGACATCCAAAAGCAATACCAGGATGCCAAGGATGCAATTCCGCCTGAGCTCAAAGCCAAGGACGCTGATGGCAACATCATCGAAGATCCAGAAGACACCAGCAAAAGCCGGTCCTGGTTCAGCTACATGACCTTTGGTCTGTTCGACTGATTGTCACAGCCAAACAGAAAGAGCCCTTCGGGGCTCTTTTTTTGCCTGTCATTTGGTGCTGTGCGCCTATCAAGTCCTTGGCTAAACTGGCGTATCTTTTCTCGGATAGCGGATAACCATGTTTCGTTTACTGATCTGGGCGGCTCTGATTGCTGCTGGTGTGTGGTTCTGGCGCAAATACAAGGCCAGCCTGCAGACGACCAAAAGACCTGCCGACCCGGGAGCACAACCGATGGTGCGTTGCGCCCACTGTGGCGTACATTTACCGCGTGATCGCGCACTGAGCAGACATCAGGAATGGTTCTGCTCACAAGAGCACTTGCAGCAAGGGCCAAAAGCACCCCGCTAAAGTCAAAAGCTCGCTCCGAGCATAATTCACGCCCTTGCAGGAGCGAGATGGCCCTGGCCCTCTCCCAAAGGAGAGGGAGCCGATTGAGGGATGCTGTCGATTATCGGCAGCCCCTCCGACGATTTGCTGCTTTAAATCCGCCCGATCGGTGCATACGGCGCAGGATCGATAATCGGCTCACGGCCCAGCAACAGGTCGGCAAACAACTGACACGACGCGGGGGCCAGCACCAGACCATTTCGGTAGTGCCCGCAGTTAAGCCACAAACCGTCAAAACCAGAAACCCGGCCAATGTAGGGGATGCCTTCTGGCGACCCCGGCCGCAGGCCAGCCCAATGCCCCACCAAGTCGGCGTCTGCCAGTGCAGGAATCAGTTCAACGGCTGAGGCCTTAAGGCTTTCAAGCGCTACGTCAGTCGGCGTTTTATCAAAACCTTCGTGTTCCAGCGTACTGCCGATCAATATGTGCCCATCCCTGCGCGGGATCGCATAACGGCCTTTGGCCAAGACCATGCTCGACAACAGATCAGGCGCGCATTTGTACAAGATCATCTGACCTTTTACCGGTTCCACAGGCAGCTCCAACCCCAAAAGGCTCAGCAACTCACCACTCCAGGCACCGGCCGACAACACCACCTCGTCACCGCGAATCTCTCCTTGCGCAGTATTCACCCCGACAATTTTAGAGCCCTCGTGGATAAATCCCTGAACCTCACTGTGTTCATGGATCGTGACATTGGGCATGGCGTACAGAGCCGCCTTGAGCGATTTAACAAGCCGCGGATTACGCACATTTGCCACATCAGCCATATAAATGGCACGCGAGTAGCCGCTGCCCAATACCGGCACATCCCGTTCAACTGCAGGAATCTCAACGGCACTCAAGGGCCGCCCCTCTCGCCGGGCCCACGCCAGCGCCTGCTCTTCATCCTCAAGGTCCAGCCAGTACAAGCCTGTGGTATGGACTTCAGGGTCGACACCGGTAGCCGTGAACAGGCGATCGGCCAGCTGTGGATAAAAATCCTGAGACCAATGGGCCAGCGCCGTCACTGCCGGGTTGTAGCGCCAAGGGTACAGCGGCGACACAATCCCGCCGCCCGCCCAGGAAGACTCCTGCCCCGCTGCATTACGATCAAGCAAGATCACGTGTTCAACCTCGGCCGCCAAATTGAACGCCGTCAACAGCCCAATCACACCCGCGCCTACAATCACCACTCGTTGCTGCTTAGCCATCTATCCACTCAGCTCATAAATGCACATTAATCGTTAGCGCCCCCAACACTGCTGACTTGTCAGGTCCGGAGCGGAGTCTGCATTGGCTGCCAGGCCCATGTGGTTCAACGTGTAATTACCACAGGCGTCGGCCGCCATAGGCGAGCCTTCGCGACGAGTCGCCGTTAACAGATAGGTGTGATCGGCGAGTTCAGAGGTGATCAGGTAGTGCTGATTACCCGGGCTGACATTTTCCGCACCACTGTATAAACCTTTTTTCGTATAAAAACGCTCAAGACTTTGGGATTGTTCTGATAACAACACCACTATTTGAGCGCGATACCCGCGCTTCACCGATTCGCTGTAAAGCGGATACACGACTGCGCCAAGAATACCGATGATCGCGACCACGATCATAAGCTCCATTAAAGTGAACCCTGCTGCATACCGATTCATTCAGTCGCCTCTATTGGATTTGCCGCCACATGACTCTCCGAAAGCGCTGATGGATCGGATCATCCGTCTCACTGCCTGGTGAGCGGTATCGCACAAAAACGCTCTCTAGCACGGTGCGTGACAGCCCTCGGACACCAATGGCGGTCACTCGATAAAAATGTGCAGATGCAATACCCGGCAACTGAGCTGGCGTCACACCAACGCCTAAGCTTTGAATGCCATACAGACCGTCCGGAGACTTAAGCCACTGCATCCCCGAAACCGGGTCCAGACCAGGCGAGACTTGGGAGCGAGCAGACGCCGGCGGTGCGCATCGAGCGACCGTTTCGCAAGCCGACAACTCCGGCCACAAGGCTTGAACGTGCGACTCGCCCAAGCGCAACCCGGCCTCTCCCGCCTGTAGCGATTGGTTGGCCAACCACACACTGCCGGCCATTTTTTCTTGCTGTACGGCACTCTGCAGCGAAGAAAGACCGATCAAGCTGACTAACAACAGAAACGTCAAACACACCAACAAGGCCATACCTGATTGTTTTCGAGAAAAAACGCTCATCTCTAGCCCAACCGATTACGTAAGGCCACCACCAGCTGATAAGTCTGATCCTTCACCCGCGCGCGAGGATCACGCAAGGTCAGTGCAATTTTCAGGCTGCGGATACTGGCCAGATTGCTCGGGTATTCTTCATATCGCTGAACCGATTGCCCCGTTGTAGAGCCTGCCATGCCAAAACTCACCTCAAACGCCGCCACGTTATCCAGAAGTACGGCTTTGCTGGGACCGACCTTGAGTTGACCGTTTTCGAACCAGTACACAACGTTGCGTAGCGCAAAAGCTGTCTCACCAGGCGCCAAGGCCAAGGGTTGACCTGAATAGGCCTGCGCATGACGTTTACAATCGGACACCACCGTCCAGTCCGGTCGGGTGCCCTGCAGCCCGACATCAGCACTAATAAATCGCCACGACCTTGAGCCTGCCCCCCCTTGCCAGGAAATCGGTGTCTGGAACGCTAGCGGCGCATTAATGATGCTATGCGTCGACAGGCACCCGAACATGCCAATCATCCGGACTTCCTGGGCAAGTTTGCTCAGTACGAAACGGGCGTCTTCTTGAGCAGCGGCCGCCGCATATTGCGCAAGGTAAGTCGCGCGCGCACCGAGAAACACCTGGGTGGCCCCCGTGACCAGCAACGCACCCAAGGCCAAAGCGAGCATCAGCTCTATCAAACCAAACCCGGTGTCTGCCCTCTTCATGAAGCGCTTGAAGGGTTGTTGGACGCGATCTGACTGGTGAGGGTGAATGCCTGTAGCGCACCTTCCTTTTTACTGGCGCGGGCATCGTCCCACTCCAGCGTGATAGCAACCTGACTATCATTGAAGGTAATGCGGCCCTGGGCACTGTCCCCGCCGAACTGACGAATATTGCGTTTAAAGTCGGCAAGATCCTGGCCCAACACGCTGTGCAGGCCCACTGCAGCAGACGACACGGCGTAATCAGCCGAAGGATTTGCACGAATTCGATCCAGCATGTCATAGGCAATGAAGCTGGCCTGGGTGGTCATCAAAGCACTGTCGGTGTGCTTCAGGGCATTCAGTTGCACGGCCGCGGCCCCCAGCAGCCCGCTGGCCAAAATAACCGTGGCCACTAGCACCTCGACCAAGGTCATTCCACTTTGCAGGCGTTTACCAGAACGAAACATGTGCGCCTCCCTGCCTCCAGTCGCCAACACACCCTGTGTCGGCCTTCCAAAAGCCTAGCCGCGCAAAATGGCCTTACTTGTAGGAACCCGCGGGCAAAATGCAGGGATTATTCATCTGCTAACGTGCGTTCAAACCCAATCATTTCGGCTAACACATGCTGAAATTGTTGTTTGGGCAGCCCCGATCATTGATGAGCTATAAATTTTGAAGCGCAAGGAGTGCGCGAAGGCATGTCCAGGGAGGACAGCGTGTACCAACAAGGCATGAGCTTGATCCAAATGTTGTTTACGCTAGCAATTGTGGCGATTACCGCCCAATTCGCCGGCCCGACCTACGGCGTTCTGGTAGAACAGCAACGCCGTCAGGTCATGGCTGAACAACTGGCCAGCAGTTTGCGCAACGCACGTACCGAGGCGCTGTTGCGGCATCAATATGTGGTGGTGCACGCCCTGGAAGAGGATTGGGGCAGAGGCTGGCAGGTCATTCTGGATCAGAGTGGCCGAGGTCATCTTGATCATGACAATCCGGTACTGGCGCAAAGACAAGGCAACACGCATGTACCGATTGCCGGCAACACGCCGGTCAAACATTACGTTCGGTTCAACCCACTGGGCGAACCCTTGCTCAGTGGCGGGGCATTTCAGGCGGGAACATTACATATTTGCCAGGCAGACTCCGCTCTTAGCCACTATCAAGTAGTACTCGCCAAGAGCGGCCGTATCAGCCTGCGCAGCGATCAAGCGGCGCAGGCGTTGTGCGCCGTGGCTTAAATCAGCGAGCGAACGCGCAGTTCTTTCGGCATCGAGAAGGTGATGTTCTCTTCACGGCCAGCCAGCTCGTCAGCACCGGTTGCCCCCCACGCATGCAACTGCTGAATCACACCACGTACCAGGACCTCAGGAGCCGAAGCGCCTGCCGTAATACCAATACGCTGCACGCCGTCGAACCAGCTCTTTTGCAGGTCTTCGGCGCCGTCGATCAGGTATGCAGGGGTTGCCATGCGTTCAGCCAGCTCACGCAGGCGGTTGGAGTTTGAACTGTTCGGGCTTCCCACCACCAAGACCACATCGCACTCGTCAGCCAGTTGCTTGACTGCATCCTGACGGTTTTGCGTGGCATAGCAGATGTCATCTTTGCGCGGGCCGCCAATGGACGGGAAACGAGAGCGCAGAGCGTCGATCACACGGCTTGTGTCGTCCATCGACAAGGTGGTCTGGGTCACGAACGCGAGCTTTTCAGGGTTGTTGACGTGCAGATTGGCGACATCTTTTTCGTCTTCAACCAGATAAATCGCACCGCCATTGCTTGGGTCATACTGGCCCATGGTGCCTTCGACTTCCGGGTGTCCGGCATGGCCAATCAGGATGCACTCGCGGCCGTCACGGCTGTATCGCGCAACCTCGATATGCACCTTGGTGACCAGTGGGCAGGTGGCATCGAACACTTTAAGGCCACGACCTGCCGCCTCGCTACGCACTGCTTGCGACACACCGTGGGCACTGAAAATGACGATGACGTCATCCGGCACCTGGTCCAGCTCTTCAACAAAGATCGCGCCACGGGAGCGCAGGTCTTCGACGACAAATTTGTTGTGCACCACTTCGTGGCGAACATAAATAGGCGGACCGAAGACTTCCAGAGCGCGATTGACGATTTCAATCGCTCGGTCCACCCCAGCGCAGAAGCCACGGGGGTTGGCGAGTTTGATGTGCATGCTAGGCCTCGTGGGTCGCGCAGAAAAATAATGCCAAACAGGCCCGGCCGGCATTGACCGGGCTCTGAGTTACAGCGCTTTAACGTCTTTGATTTCCACGTCGAAGGTCAGGGTCTTGCCTGACAACGGGTGGTTGAAATCGATGGTTACTTGATCGTCGTCAAAGGCTTTGACCACACCAGGTAGCTCGGTGTTGGCCGCGTCATTGAAGATCACCAGCAAACCTTCAGACAGCTCCATGTCCTTGAACTGCGAACGAGGAATGATCTGCACGTTTTGCGGGTTAGGCTGGCCGAACGCGTTTTCCGGAAGGATCTCCAGGGTGCGTTTGTCGCCAGCCTTGAAACCGAACAAAGCGGCTTCAAAACCTGGCAACAGGCTGCCATCACCGACCTTGAAGGTCGCCGGGGACTTGTCGAATGTACTGTCGACAGTGTCGCCATTCTCCAGGCGCAATGCGAAATGCAGCGTGACTTCCGTGTTCTGGCCAATACGTTGCTCAGTCATGAGCCGGTTCTCCAGACTTTTTACTTTTGAACATATCCAGTGCCAGCATCACGGCGCCCACGCAAATCGCACTGTCGGCGAAGTTGAAGGCCGGGAAATGCCAGCGGTTTTGCCAATGCACCAGAATGAAATCGACCACATGACCATAAACGATACGGTCATACAGGTTACCCAGCGCACCGCCCAGAATCAGCGCCAGCGCAATGGCCAACCAAGTGTCATTACGCCCAAGGCGCTTGAGCCAGACGATCAGCACGGCACTGACCACAACCGCGATCAGGGCAAACAGCCAACGCTGCCAGCCTGCACTGTCGGCCAAAAAGCTGAAGGCCGCACCCGTGTTGTAGGCCAGCGTCCAGCTGAACAGGTCCGGGATGACCACGATCTGCTGATACATCTGCAAGGCGTTGTCAAAATAGACCTTGCTGGTCAGGTCAATGACCAAAACCAGCACAGTCAACCAGAGCCAGCCCAGGCGCCCGAAGCGCCCGGCAGTGCTGGTATTAGGCATAGTGACGTACCTCGCCGGCGCCGCTGATGTTATCGACGCAACGACCGCAGATTTCCGGATGCTCCGGGTTCACACCAACGTCTTCACGGCAGTGCCAGCAGCGCGCGCACTTGGCATGCGCCGACTTGACCACTTTGAGCTTGAGGCCCGGCACTTCGGTGACCACGGCATCTGCCGGTGCCTGCGCGAAAGGCGCAACGCTGGCAGTGGAGGTGATCAGAACAAAGCGCAGCTCGTTGCTCAGCTTGGAAAGATCGGTGGCCAGTTCGTCTTCGGCGAACAAGGTCACTTCTGCCTGCAAGTTGCCGCCAATAGCCTTGGCTGCACGCAGGTTTTCCATTTCCTTGTTGACCGCAACCTTGACCGCCATGATCCGCTCCCAGTAGGCACGGTCCAGCTCGGTGCCTTCCGGCAGTTCACTCAGCCCGTCATACCAGGTGTTTAGCATGACCGATTCGTTGCGCTCGCCCGGCAGGTATTGCCACAGTTCGTCGGCGGTGAAGGCCAGGATCGGAGCGATCCAGCGCACCAGCGCTTCGGAGATGTGGAACAGCGCGGTCTGGCACGAACGACGGGCCTTGCTGTTGGCGCCCGTGGTGTACTGACGGTCCTTGATGATGTCGAGGTAGAAACCACCCAGCTCCTGAACGCAGAAGTTGTGCACCTTGGAGTACACGTTCCAGAAGCGGTACTCGCCGTAGTGCAGTTCCAGCTCACGTTGCAACAGCAAGGTGCGGTCTACTGCCCAACGGTCCAGAGCCAGCATTTCTTCGGCGGGCAGCAGGTCGGTGGCCGGGTTGAAGCCGGTCAGGTTGGAAAGCAGGAAGCGCGCGGTGTTACGAATACGCCGGTAGGCGTCCGCACTGCGTTGCAGGATCTGGTCAGAGACGGCGATTTCGCCCGAATAATCGGTCGAGGCTACCCACAGGCGCATGATGTCAGCGCCCAAGGTGTCGTTGACCTTTTGCGGAGCAATCACGTTGCCCAGCGACTTGGACATTTTGCGGCCCGCTTCATCCACGGTGAAACCGTGAGTCAGCAGTTCGCGGTATGGCGCGTGGTTGTCGATGGCGCAGCCCGTCAGCAACGACGAGTGGAACCAGCCACGGTGCTGGTCGGAGCCTTCAAGGTACAGATCGGCACGTGGGCCGGTCTCGTGACCCATCGGGTGCGAGCCACGCAGAACGTGCCAATGGGTAGTACCCGAGTCGAACCATACGTCCAGGGTGTCGCTGATCTTGTCGTACAGCGGCGCTTCGTCGCCCAACAGCTCGGCCGGGTCCAGTTTGAACCAGGCTTCGATGCCTTCGACTTCAACGCGCTTGGCCACTTCTTCCATCATTTCGACGGTACGTGGGTGCAGCTCGCCGCTTTCCTTGTTCAGGAAGAACGGAATCGGCACGCCCCAGTTACGTTGACGCGAGATGCACCAGTCAGGACGGTTGGCGATCATGGCATGCAGGCGCGCCTGGCCCCAGGCCGGCACGAACTGAGTATCTTCAATGGCTTGCAGAGCGCGGGTACGCAGGGTGTCGCCTGCTACTGGCTCTTTGTCCATACCGATAAACCACTGCGCTGTTGCGCGGTAGATCAGCGGGGTCTTGTGACGCCAGCAGTGCATGTAGCTGTGGCTGATGGTTTCGGTGAACATCAACGCATCGACTTCGGTCAGCTTGTCGATGATGTTCTGGTTGGCCTTCCAGATGAACTGGCCACCGAAGAACTCCAGCGACGGCACGTACACGCCATTGCTTTGTACCGGGTTGATAATGTCGTCGTTGACCATGCCATAGGCTTTGCAGGTCACAAAGTCGTCTACGCCGTAAGCCGGTGCGGAGTGAACCACGCCGGTGCCTGCGCCCAGTTCAACGTACTCAGCCAGGTAAACTGGCGACAGACGGTCGTAGAACGGGTGACGGAAGTTGATCAGCTCAAGTGCCGAACCGGTGGTGGTGGCGATCACCGAGCCTTGCAGGTTGTAACGGGCCAGACTGGACTCAACCAGCTCCTCAGCCAGCACCAGCAGTTTGTCGCCCACGTCGACCAGCGCGTAGGTGAACTCCGGGTGCACGTTCAGCGCCTGGTTAGCCGGGATGGTCCACGGCGTGGTGGTCCAGATCACGATCGAAGCCGGTTTGCTCAAGGTTGCCAGGCCAAAGGCCTCGGCCAGCTTGGCGTCATCGGCAATCGGGAACGCAACATCGATGGCCGACGACTTTTTGTCCTGGTATTCGACTTCTGCTTCAGCCAGGGCCGAGCCGCAATCGAAGCACCAGTTCACAGGCTTCAAGCCTTTGAATACGAAACCGCCCTTGACGATTTCGGCCAAGGCGCGGATTTCACCTGCCTCGTTTTTAAAGTCCATGGTCTTGTATGGGTTGGCGAAGTCGCCCAGCACACCCAGACGGATGAACTCGGACTTCTGACCTTCGATCTGCTCGGTCGCGTAGGCACGGCACAGCTCGCGGGTTTTATCCGCGGACAGATTTTTACCGTGAGTCACTTCAACCTTGTGCTCAATAGGCAGACCGTGACAGTCCCAGCCCGGTACGTACGGCGCATCGAAACCGGCGAGGGTTTTCGAACGCACGATCATGTCTTTTAGAATCTTGTTCAGCGCATGACCGATGTGAATCGTACCGTTGGCGTACGGAGGACCGTCGTGAAGTACGAACTTCGGACGATCCTTACTAATCTCGCGCAACTTCCCGTACAGGCCAATGCTGTCCCAGCGCTGCAAAATTTGCGGTTCGCGCTGTGGCAGGCCGGCCTTCATTGGGAAGGCTGTGTCCGGAAGGTTTAACGTGGATTTGTAGTCGGTCATTTCAGGCTCTTTTTAAGCGGTTGACCCAGCCAATGGGCTCGGGCGGCGGCGACGTCCGCATTGATCGCCGTCTTGAGCGCCTCCAGAGAGGCGAAACGCTGCTCATCACGCAGCTTTTGGTGGAATACCACCGTCAATCGCTGGCCATATAAATCGCCAGCGAAATCCAATAGATGTACTTCGAGATGGGCATTGCCATCCCCTGCTACGGTCGGTCTGACGCCTATATTAGCGACACCGGGCCAGGTTTTCCCGTCGATCTCGACGCTGACCAGATACACCCCACTCAGCGGAACACGACGTCGCTTGAGCTGGATGTTGGCCGTTGGCGTGCCCAATTGGCGCGCCAGTTTTTGACCGTGCAAGACCCTGCCGGCAATTTGGAAGGGACGCCCCAACAAACGCTCTGCCTGCTTGAAGTCGCCCTGGGCCAACGCATCGCGCACCTGGGTACTGCTGATGCGCATGCCGTCCAGCTCAACGGTTTGCGCGGCCTCAACGGTAAAGTTCTGCATGACGCCTGCTTGTTGCAGGAAGTCAAAATCACCCAATCGATCACAGCCAAAGCGGAAGTCGTCACCGACCTCAAGGTGCTGTACACCAAGGCCGTCGACCAGGATCGTGTCAACAAATTCGGCAGCGCTGAGCTTGCACAGACGTTGATTGAACGCCAGGCACAATACCCGATCAACCCCGGCGTCAGCCAATAGCTGCAATTTGTCACGCAGGCGAGCCAGACGCGCCGGAGCGGTTTCAGGGGCAAAGAATTCGCGTGGCTGTGGTTCAAAAATGACCACGCAGCTGGGCACGCCCAACTCCAGCGCACGTTCACGCAGCCGCCCCAGGATAGCCTGGTGACCACGGTGTACACCGTCAAAGTTGCCAATAGTGGCGACACAGCCCCGATCTTGGGGCCGCAGATTGTGAAGGCCTCGAACCAGCTGCATAACGCGCTTCTTGCTCATAAAGTGGCCGATTATAACCACACCCAGCCCGTGACGACAGGCAACAGCGCAAGGCAAATCAGGTCAAATCGACAAATTAGACGTTTGACCGCAATTTTCCTTACATCAAAGACTTGCGGGCGAAATCCTTCAAACGCAAGCCCAATAGCAACAACATACCGAAATAAGCCAATACACCCGCCACCACCAGACCTCCAAGACGCATGAAGCGCTCAAGCATGTGGCCTTGGTCCCAGGCTGGCATAACATGCATCAGGCCCAGCAATACCGCCGACATCACGACAACGGCCAGTACCAGCTTGAACAGGTATTTAGGCCAGCCCGGCTGGGCGATAAACAATTTTTGCCGGCGCAACTGCCAGAACAACAGACCCGCGTTGATGCACGCCCCCACACTGATCGCCAGGGCCAGCCCGGCGTGTTGGAGCGGGACAATAAACACCAGGTTGAGCAATTGCGTCACGACCAATGTGAACACGGCAATCTTTACCGGGGTGCGGATGTTTTGTTGCGCATAGAAGCCTGGGGCCAGCACTTTGATCAGAATCAGCCCGAGCAAGCCCACTGAGTAAGCAATCAAGGCACGCTGGGTCATCGCTGCGTCCAGAGCACTGAACTCCCCGTATTGAAACAGCGAGACGGTCAACGGCTCAGCCAGGATCGCCAAGGCCAGGGCACACGGCAGCACCAGCAAAAAGCACAGGCGCAGCCCCCAGTCGAGAATCCGCGAGTACTCCTGGCGGTCTTTGTTGGCGTAAGTCTTGGACAGCGTTGGCAGCAGGATGGTACCCAACGCCACCCCCAGCACGCCGGACGGCAACTCCATCAGACGGTCGGCGTAGTACATCCAGGACACCGATCCGGCCACCAAAAAGGAAGCGAAGATCGTGTTGATGATCAGCGAGATCTGGCTGACCGACACCCCCAAAATAGCCGGCACCATCTGTTTCATCACCCGCCATACACCGCTATCGCGCAGATTGAGGCGCGGCAGTACGAGCATGCCGATTTTTTTCAGGTGCGGAAGCTGGAACAGCAGTTGCGCCAGCCCACCGGCCAGTACTGCCCAACCCAGCGCCATCACTGGCGGATCAAAGTACGGCGTCAGGAACAAGGCAAAGATAATCATGCTGACGTTCAGCAGCGTCGGCACGAAGGCCGGCACCGAAAAGCGGTTCCAGGTATTGAGGATCGCCCCGGCCAGCGACGACAAAGAGATCAGCAATATATAAGGAAAGGTCACCCGCAACATGCTGGAGGTGAGCTCGAACTTCTCCGGCGTGCTCGCAAACCCCGGGGCCGTGGCCCAGATCACCCAAGGAGCAGCCAACATCCCCAGCACGGTCACAATAGCCAGTACCAGCGTCAGCAAGCCGGCCACGTAGGCGACAAACGTCCGCGCAGCCTCCTCACCTTTCTGGTTTTTGTATTCAGCCAGAATCGGTACAAAGGCTTGAGAAAAAGCCCCTTCGGCGAAAATCCGGCGCAGCAAATTGGGTAATTTAAAGGCAATGAAGAACGCATCCGTCGCCATCCCGGCGCCAAACATGCGCGCAACAATGGTGTCTCGGACAAAGCCCAGAACCCTTGAGATCATGGTTATAGAGCTAACAGCAGCCAACGACTTGAGCAAATTCATTGAAAGAGTTTTTGCCTTTAGAGAAAGAGCAGGCGAACAAAGCGTTCACTTATGCGATACTGCGCGCCGCAACAGCACAGAGCCAAGCTCGCGAGTTTACAGGTCAAGCGCCGGAAATAAATCTCCCGTCTCCCTCGATCCACCACTCAGCGGCTCGAATCAATCTCCCTTGACAAGCGTTGTCGTCATCGGCATGATTCGCGGCCTATTTTGTTTGTTAATTCCAAAAGTCTTTCGAGGAGCTCGACGGTGGCCAACACACCTTCCGCCAAAAAACGTGCAAAACAGGCTGAGAAGCGTCGCAGCCACAACGCCAGCCTGCGTTCCATGGTTCGTACCTACATCAAGAATGTAGTTAAAGCCATCGACGCAAAAGACGCTGCCAAAGCTCAAGCTGCTTATGTTCTGGCTGTTCCTGTTATCGACCGTATGGCCGATAAAGGCATCATCCACAAGAACAAAGCTGCTCGTCACAAGAGCCGCCTGAATGGCCACGTCAAGGCGTTGAACCTTGCTGCCGCTTAAGCGATAAGCTTTTAAAAAAACCGACCTTAGGGTCGGTTTTTTATTGCCTGCGATTTAATAGCAACTTTGCAGGAGCTCATTGCAGCTGACTGAAGGACGCAACTCAAAGTGGTAGCGGGCTTGCTAGCGATCTTTTGAGGGTTTGAAGATCAAAAGATCGCAGCCTTCGACAACTCCTGCGCTGAGCTACAGCGATTATTACTCATGCGGCCACGGCAGAATCGGAATCGCCGTCACCGCATTTTGCGGGCTGCCTTCAATCAGGCGGTCGCTGTACACCAGATACACCAGCGTATTGCGCTTCTTGTCGAGGAAGCGCACCACCTGCATGGTCTTGAAGACCAGCGAAGTGCGCTCTTTGAACACCTCATCGCCATCCTTCAAATTACCCTTGAAGCTGATCGGGCCAGTTTGGCGGCACGCTATGGACGCTTCGGCGCGATCCTCAGCCAACCCCAACCCCCCTTTCATGCCTCCCGTCTTGGCCCGCGACAGATAGCAGGTCACGCCATCTACCTTGGGGTCATCGAACGCCTCAACCACAATACGATCATTCGGCCCAACGAATTTGAACACAGTCGATACCGAGCCAATTACTTCGGCTGACGCCAGCAAGGGCATCCCCAAAATCAACCCCAACAGACCATTAAGCAAACGCATCTACAGCCTCCATGTCATACCAAGATCAAGTTGTCGCGGTGAACCAGCTCTGGCTCAGCCATGTAACCCAATACGCCGACGATAGCATCCGACGGCTGCCCGATGATCTTCTGCGCCTCAGCCGCACTGTAATTGGCCAGGCCGCGGGCAATTTCTCGCCCATCAGGCCCTACACACACAACCATCTCGCCACGACGGAAACCACCCTGCACCGCCTTGACACCGACCGGCAGCAAGCTTTTGTGCCCTTCGGACAACGCTGCGACAGCGCCATCATCCAGCACCAGGGTGCCGCGAGTCTGCAGATGCCCGGCCAACCACTGTTTGCGTGCAGCCAGCATGCCACGCTCTGGCGAGAGCAAAGTACCCAGGCGCTCGCCCACCTTAAGGCGATCCAGAACGCGCTCCAGACGACCACCGACGATAATGGTATGCGCCCCGGAACGAGCTGCCAAGCGCGCCGCACGCAGTTTGGTCTGCATGCCGCCACGACCCAACGCACCACCCGTACCGCCCGCAACCGCATCCAACGCCGGATCATCAGCACGCGCTTCATAGATGATCTTGGCATCGGGATTGTTACGCGGGTCCGCGTCAAACATGCCGTCGCGGTCAGTCAGGATCACCAGCAAGTCAGCTTCGACCAGGTTAGCGACCAACGCAGCCAGCGTGTCGTTGTCTCCAAAGCGGATTTCATCCGTGACCACAGTGTCGTTTTCGTTGATCACCGGGATCACGCCCAACTCAACCAAGGCGCGCAAGGTGCTGCGAGCGTTCAGGTAACGCTTGCGGTCGGACAGATCGTCGTGCGTCAGCAAAATCTGCGCAGTGTGTCGCGAATGCTCAGCAAAGCTCGACTCCCACGCCTGCACCAGGCCCATCTGCCCAATAGCAGCGGCCGCCTGCAGTTCGTGCATCGCACTGGGTCGCACCGTCCAGCCCAAGCGGCTCATGCCAGCTGCTACCGCGCCCGAAGACACCAGCACCAACTCAACACCGGCCTCATGCAAAGCCACCATCTGCTCGACCCACACGCCCATTGCCGTGCGATCCAGGCCCTTGCCATCTGCTGTCAGCAATGCGCTGCCGATTTTCACGACCCAACGCTGCGCACCTGTCACCTTGCTCCGCATCATCATCCAACCTATGCCTGAGAGCAGCGCGACCGAGCGCTACCCATGGATTTATTCTTGATTACAGTTTCACAGATACCAAAACGCCGCTCAATTGAGCGGCGCTGTAGTTTACTGCAACGAATCAGTCGCGGACGTAAATGATTTCTGGACCATCTTCGTCATCCACATCTTCTTCGTCCCAGTCATCGTCGCCCATATCATGAACGCTCTTAACACCGCTGCGACGCAGGGCACGCTTGTCGTCCAGCGCCTGAAGCTGCGCACGCGCCTCGTCTTCGATGCGCTGATCAAGATCAGCCAGCTCTTCTTTGTAAGCCGGATCATTGGCCAGGCGATCAGCACGGTCTTCAAGATAGCGCATGATGTCATGGCACAGCTTGTCGGTACCGATCTTGGCAATCGCCGAGATGACGTACACAGGGCCGGTCCACTCCAGACGATCAACCACTTCCTTGACGCGCGCGTCGTGCTCTTCTTCTGGCAGCGAGTCACACTTGTTCAATACCAGCCAGCGATCACGCTCGGCCAGCGACGGGCTGAACTTGATCAGCTCGTTAACGATCACTTCAGCGGTATCAGCAGCGCTGTCAGTACCCTCAACCGGCGCCATGTCCACGAGATGCAGCAACAGACGGGTACGCGCCAAGTGCTTAAGGAAGCGAATCCCCAGGCCCGCGCCTTCGGAAGCGCCCTCGATCAGACCCGGAATGTCGGCAATGACAAAGCTCTTCCAACGATCAACGCTCACCACACCCAGGTTAGGCACCAGGGTCGTGAACGGATAATCAGCGACTTTCGGCTTGGCCGCAGACACCGAACGAATGAAAGTACTTTTACCGGCATTCGGCAAGCCCAGCAGACCGACGTCCGCCAGCACTTTCAATTCCAGCTTGAGGTCACGCTGCTCACCCGGCTTGCCCGGCGTGGTCTGGCGCGGCGCACGGTTGGTACTGGATTTGAAACGAGTGTTACCCAGGCCGTGCCAGCCGCCATGCACAACCAGCAAACGCTGACCCGGGACTGTCAGGTCACCAATGATTTCCTGAGTGCCCGCATCAATCACGGTAGTGCCGACCGGAACACGCAGTACCAAGTCTTCGCCCTTGCGGCCGGTGCAATCAGTGCTGCCACCGTTAGAGCCACGCTGCGCCTCAAAGTGACGGGTGTAGCGGTAGTCGACCAGGGTGTTGAGGTTTTCGTCGGCGACCATGTAGATCGAGCCGCCGTCACCACCATCACCACCGTTGGGACCACCATTTTCGATGAATTTCTCACGACGGAAACTCATGCAACCGTTACCACCGTCGCCTGCTTTTACTTTGATCGATACTTCATCAACAAACTTCATAACAAAACGCGCCTCTCGTCATCAGGACGAGCCGATAAAAACTAGACATAAGACTCTTGCAAAAATGAGCGTAGCGACCCCAATCAACGACCGTCAAATCCGGCGCCAAAAGCCCATACAAACAGCTTTGCAAGAGACTCACCCCAAAAACGAAAAAGCCCCGTCGCAAGACAGGGCTCTTCCAGCTACCAAGCTATTACGCTGCGACGACTTCAGTCTTCGGAACGATGCTTACGTAGCGGCGACCGAAGGCGCCTTTAACCTGGAACTTGATCACGCCTTCCACTTTCGCGAACAGGGTGTGATCTTTGCCCATACCAACGCCGTAGCCAGCGTGGAATTGGGTGCCGCGCTGACGCACGATGATGTTGCCCGGAACGATAGCCTGGCCGCCATACATCTTCACGCCAAGGCGTTTGGCTTCTGAGTCGCGACCGTTACGGGTACTACCACCAGCTTTTTTGTGTGCCATGAGTCAATTCTCCTAGTGAGGAATTAGGCTGAAATTAAGCCTGAATACCGGTGATTTTGATCTCGGTGTACCACTGGCGGTGGCCCATGCGCTTCATGTGGTGCTTACGACGACGGAACTTGATGATGCGTACTTTGTCGTGACGACCTTGGGAAATCACTTCTGCAACAACAGTGGCGCCAGCAACAACTGGAGCGCCGATATTTACGTCGTCGCCATTGGCGACCAACAGAACGCGATCAAAAGTGACGGATTCGCCAGTAGCGACTTCCAGTTTCTCGATCTTCAGGTATTCACCCGGTGCTACTTTGTATTGCTTGCCACCAGTAACGATTACTGCGTACGACATGGTATTTCTCCGATAATCCTGCTCACCCAGCGCTTTATAGGTAAAGGTATTGGCTGGCATGGCTGCATGGGGCTGGAACGGCCCAAGTGCAATTGCGTAAGGCAGGTGCTGCCCAGGAAGTTCAGGGTGCGCGATTGTACGCAAGCCACGCCTGCCTTGCAAGGGGCCGTCCATCGTGCCTTGACAGGCCCAGCCCCCCGACCTAGCATGCCGCGCAACCCTTCTGGAGCACCTGTCGCTGATGCAACCCCAAGCTTTCTACCGCGCGGTGGCGGACGATTTTAGCGCCGTCGACGGCATCATCAAGAAGCAGCTGACTTCACGCGTACCGCTGGTCTCAAAAATTGGCGACTACATCACTTCGGCCGGCGGCAAACGCCTTCGTCCTTTATTAGTGCTGTTGTGCGGCAAGGCCCTGGGCCGCGAAAGCGACGACCTGCGCCTGCTGGCGGCGACCATTGAGTTCCTGCACACCGCGACCCTACTCCATGACGACGTAGTCGACATGTCCGGCATGCGCCGTGGCCGCAAGACCGCCAACGCCACCTGGGGCAATGCCCCGAGTGTTCTGGTCGGCGACTTCTTGTACTCGCGTTCCTTCGAAATGATGGTCGAACTGGGCTCGATGCCGGTGATGAAGATTCTTTCACAAGCCACTCGCATCATTGCCGAAGGCGAAGTGCTGCAGCTGTCCAAGGTACGGGACGCCAGCACCACCGAAGAAACCTACATGGAAGTCATTCGCGGCAAGACCGCCATGCTCTTCGAAGCGTCGACCCACAGCGCCGCCGCGCTGGCCGAAGCGACGCCCGAGCAACGCGAAGCCTTGCGCACGTTTGGCGACCACCTGGGCGTGGCCTTCCAACTGGTCGACGACCTGCTCGACTACCGCGGTGATGCCCAGACCCTGGGCAAGAACGTGGGTGACGACCTGGCCGAGGGCAAACCGACCTTGCCGCTGATCTACACCATGCGCGAAGGCACGCCGGAACAAGCTGCCCTGGTTCGTACGGCCATTCAAAAAGGTGGCATTGAAGACCTCGAAAGCATTCGTGTCGCCGTGGAAGCTTCAGGCTCGCTGGAATACACCGCGCAACTGGCACGCGACTACGTAGCCCGTGCGATTGTCTGCCTCGACGCGCTGCCGCCAAGCCAGTACCGCGACGCACTGGTTGAACTGAGCGAGTTTGCAGTAGCTCGCACGCACTGATGGTGATCAAAGCAGCTGCACTGCGCACAGGCGTGGTGTTGCTGCTTTTTTTACGCCCCTAGACCAAAAGATCGCGAGACAGGCTCGCTCCTGTCGGTAAACACCATTCGCCCCCTTCGGCACAAAAACCCTATATAATGCGCGCCTTTTAGCCCACCTGACTTTCAAGGAGCTTTAGTGAGCACGTTGCCACCCTGCCCGAAATGCAATTCCGAATACACTTACGAAGACGGCGTACAGCTGATCTGCCCGGAATGCGCCCATGAGTGGTCCGCCAACGGCGACGCTGAAGACACCAGTGATGTAAAAATCTACAAAGACTCCGCCGGCACCGTTTTGAACGACGGCGACACCATCACTGTGATCAAGGACCTGAAAATCAAGGGCACCTCGCTGGTGGTCAAAGTCGGCACCAAGGTCAAAAACATCCGCCTGTGCGATGGCGACCACGACATCGACTGCAAGATCGACGGTATCGGCCCGATGAAGCTCAAGTCCGAGTTCGTGCGCAAAGTCTGATCCGACTACCTGCCTTCCTGCGTCCGCGCAGGAAGGGACAACTCTTCGCAACACGCCCCCGCACTATCAAAAAGCCTGCAACGTTGACCCACAGCAGTTTTAACGTAGAAAAAAGAGAAATCCGCCAATAGGCACTTGCTATTAACTGAATAAGAATTATTCTCATTGTCATTCATCTAGGAGATGACGACGATGACTTATTTAATTGATGCCTGGCTGGACCGTCCACACCCTTACCTGCGAATCCTGCACCGGGAAACCGGCGAGGTCTGCGCGGTATTGGAAGAAGAAGCGCTCAACGAACTGCAGGACCAGGGCGACCTGGATTTCAACGGCCTCAACTCAAGCGAGCCGCTGGTGCTCAAGGAGCTGGTGCGTAATCTGTTTCTGTTTTGCTATGCCCGGGCATTGCGCCCCATCGGCACGGCGGTACCTCACGAACACCACACCCGAATAGAAATATGACAACGTGGAGCCGCTAAAAGGCCCTGTAGGAGCGAGCGTTTAAACGATCAAAAGATCGCAAGGCAAGCTCGCCCCTACAGCTAGAGCGTGGTGTTCTTACAGAACGTCCAGCAGCTCAACGTCGAATACCAGGACGCTGTGCGGAGCGATGCTACCAACGCCTTGCGCGCCGTAAGCCAATTCGCTCGGCACGTAGATGCGCCATTTGCTGCCGGCGTTCATCAGTTGCAGGGCTTCGGTCCAGCCAGCGATCACGCCGCCTACCGGGAATTCAGCAGGCTGACCACGATCGTAGGAGCTGTCGAACACAGAGCCGTCGATCAGGGTGCCGTGGTAGTGAACACGTACGGTGTCTTCACGGGTTGGCTTGGCGCCTTCGCCAGCGGTCACAACTTCGAATTGCAGACCGGAAGCCAGAGTGGTGATGCCGTCTTTCTTGGCGTTTTCAGCCAGGAAAGCCTTGCCTTCACCTGCGGCAGCTTCTGCCTTGGCAGCGGCTTCAGCTTGCATGATCTCGCGGATCACTTTGAAGCTGGCAGACATTTCTTCCTGGCCAACACGGCTTTCCTTACCTGCGAAAGCGTCAGTCAGACCGGCCAGGATCGCGTCCAGGCTAACACCCGGTGGCGGGTTGTCGCGCAGTTGGTCGCCCAGTTGACGGCCAATGCCGTAGCTGACGCGCGTTTCGTCGGTCGACAGATTTACTTCGGACATAACACTGCTCCGCTATAGAGCGACTTGAAAAAAGCCATTTACAACCGCTTCCCTCACAGTCGCCCAAAACCAAAAAAGGGCGAGCAGACTACCACAGCCCCCAAAGCCTTCGCAGCCCGGGATGGTGTACTGCACGTCACGACACGATCAGTGCTTGGTCAGCTTGTCGAGATAGCCCATGGCAAACGCTGACACAACAAAGGTCATGTGGATGATCACGTACCACATCAGGTACTGGGTTTCGATGTTGCGAGCATCCATGAACACCCGCAGCAGGTGGATCGAGGAGATGGCTACAATCGACGCCGCGACTTTCATCTTCAGCGAGGTAGAGTCCATGGTGCCCAGCCAGCTAAGCTTCTCCTTGTTCGAGTCGATGTCCAGTTGCGAGACAAAGTTCTCGTAACCCGAGATCATCACCATCACCAACAGGCCGCCCACCAGCGCCATGTCGATCAGCGACAGAATGACCAGGATCAAGTCCGACTCAGTCAACTCAAACACATTGGGGATAACGTGAAACACTTCCTGGAAGAATTTCAGCGCCAGCGCCAGCAAACCCAGCGATAGCCCAAAGTAAATCGGCGCCAAAATCCAGCGCGAGGCGTACATTGCATTTTCGATAAAGCGTTCCATTGAATCTCACAGGCTGTAAAAAAATGGGCGCGAGTATATCAGTCAGAATTGAGCAGAGATAAAGCGGTAGAAACAGCCTGTAAAAACATTTTCTGCTAGTGTCGACCTCATCAGCATCGTTTACGGACAGGAAAACGAACAATGTATCTGCGATTCCCATTGGTCTGTCTCGGGCTTTCAACGGTTTTGCTCATGACAGGCGGCTGTTCGCCTGGCGACAAACATCCGCAGGCCAGTCTGGAAGAAAGAACCGCAGCGTTCGAAAAGAGCCTTGATGCCATTCAGGACCCGCAGTTGAAAGACGCCGTGGCCGACCTCGGCGGCTCGCTGTTGCTGCTGGAACGCGCCCGAATCAAGCTGCAGAACAAGCCGATTGAAACCGAGTACGGCACTGACGAACTCGCGCAACTCAAGCACTACCCCAACAGCCAGGCCCTGAGCGACACCTACATCAATGGCCTGTTCGTGGTGCGCAAGAACTCAAGCTCCGATTACCTGACCGACCTGGAGCCGATCTTCCCGTTCAGCCAGAACAATGAGTCCGACTTCCCGTTCCCCCATGCGCTGGAATGGCAGTCCGTGACGCTGAGCAACAAGCAAGTAGTACCCTTCCAGGCTGAATGGTCAGAAACGGATTCCGGGATCCAGCTCAGCCCTTCCAGCGCCAACTTGAGCAACCCCGACGACCTCACCATCACCTACCCTTATATCGATGGGGTCGAGACCGCGAACATTCAGCAACCCCAGCCGGTCACGCTGCACGGCGAGGCAGAAGTGATCGCCCCCGGCAACGTGGTCAACTTCAGCCTGACCAGCAAAGACCTGGGTAAAACCCACTCCGATGGCAGCATCAGCGTCACGCTGCTGGCCCTGGGCAAGAACTTCGCCGAGGTCGACATCAGCAACAGCGCCCCGCTGGCTGAAGAAGTACGCGACACCGAACTCAACCCTCTGATCATCCAGGCCCGCGACGCCACAGGGCAGTACCTGACGCGCGCCGGTTCCATCGATGAAGACGCCGAACAGCTGGCTTTCTATCAGCAGCAACTGGCAGAAATGTTCAAGCAAAAAGCCTGGAGCGATGAGTTCAGCAAAAAACTCGACGATGAACAAAAAGCTTTTGATAACAAACACCCGCATCACTACAGCAAGGTGTATTTCAACGGGCAGATTGAAAACATCGACATCAGCGTGCTCGACTTCTCGACCGCCAAGGTCACCCGCAAGACACTCGACCTGCCGGTGGTGCGGCTCGACAAAAATGTCGTCGGCAAAGACATCCAGGCCCTGCCGCTGTCTGTGGTGGTGTATGACGATCAGGCCGTCAACTACCTGAAAGACGCAACCCTTGACCCCGAGCAGCTCAAAAAGAGCGTGGTCATCAGCCAATCGGTGGAGGACGCCAGCGCGGCTACCCTGGAGTTCAGTCACCCACCCACCTTCAATGACGAATTGCTGGGCGCCCTGCCCGACTCGGCCGACACCCCGGTAACCTTCTTCGCCGAGGACGCGAACGGCAAGCGCGGCGAACCGCTGGAGCTACCTGCCGAAGCCTTCGATGCTGACCCCAAGACCGGAGTCATCACCTATGACCTCAACCTGTTCCCCGAAACACCTGCCTACGCCATCGGCTCAATGCCGTTGTACGTAGCCGACATTGATAAACAAGACCTCGACGTTGCCCACCTGCCCAAAGGGCTGGAGCTCAAAGGCAATGCGCTGGTGGTTGATCAGGCGTTGTTCCCAAGTGACGCATGGCGTTTTTACGCCAAGGACGACACCGGTAACTACCTCAAGGAAGTCCTCGCCGTCAGCCACAGCGCCGAGCCCAATGGCCCGGCCGCTTTCGACGTGCACTACTTTTATGGGCACCCGACGCACATCGAGAGCTACGCACGTACCTCGCTGGAACCCGTAGAGTATGGCTTTGAGGTCAAGCTGGACAAAGTCCCGGAGGTCACGCCACCGCGCTGACTAGCGCAAAGCGTGACAACGCTGGCCGTTGATCTGACGCAACTGGGCCTGCACATGCAGGCTCCAGATGTGCGGCGAATTGGCGATGCGATAGCCGTGCAGCGTCAGGCTTTCAACAATCGACTCAAGAATGGTTTCGGCCACGAACGGGCCGCAAAATGGCCCTTGGGATTTGACCGTGGTCGGCTGCTCGCCTGACAAACCTGCCGCGAACAGCAGTGTCCACAAACCGGTATTGCCGGCCAAAGGACGAATACTGCACTCAATGCGGGTTTCAAGACCCAGACATTGACGGGTAAGGCAAAGGTTGCGCGACATGACGGCGCCCCTCGGTAGAGCCTGTCTCAGACGACACTCCCTGAGCATAGAAGGAAAACCCCGACCGTAGAGGGCGCCAAGACCAACGGCTTGACGCCTGCCCACAAACACTCAGCGCCCTGCTGCCGAGCCAGCAAGCCACTGTTCCACATCCTCGACGGGAATATTTTTCGCGAAATTAGAGGTGCGCGCCTTCGGGCACCACACTGGTTGCGCGCCAAATTGCGCGCTTCAGTGGGTCGGTACTCGCCTCCAACAGACGTGTTAGCGCCCTGCCTCCAGGGGCACGCCATTGTTGGATAGACACGCCTGATTGAACCGCCAACCTGTGGGAGCGGACTTGCTCGCGATAAGGACGACCCGGTTCATCTGCCACACCGTGTCACTTTCATCGCGAGCAAGCCCGCTCCCACTCAGGCGAGTTACCCCAGCATCAAGCCGGCTTCTTCGCCGCCATGGCCTCTGCCAGTAATTCCTTTTCAGCTTCCTTGAGGTCGTCGTCGTTGACCATTTCTGCAATCACGCGCAAACGCTCGACCACACGGGCGTTGACGCTACCTTCAGGAAACTGGCCCTCTTCATCCGGCTCACCGGCAGGCTCGCCCACCAGCAGGCTCAAGGCTTCATCGGCCTGGCGCACGGCATACACGTGGAACTTGCCCTCGCGCACGGCCTTGAGCACCTTCTCGTCAAGCATCAGGGTCGCGACGTTGGCCTGCGGGATGATCGCCCCCTGCTCCCCGGTGAGGCCACGGGCTTCACAGAGTCGGAAGAAGCCTTCGATCTTCTCGTTAACCCCGCCCACGGCCTGCACTTCGCCGAACTGGTTGATCGAACCGGTGATCGCAAAGCATTGCTTGAGTGGGGTTTTAGACAGTGCCGAAATCAACGTGCAGGCCTCACCCAGCGAAGCACTGTCGCCATCGACGTAGCCGTACGACTGTTCCAGGGCAATGCTCGCCGAAATCGCCAGCGGGAACTCCTGGGCATAGCGGCTGCCCAGGTAGCCGGTCAGAATCATCACCCCTTTGGAGTGAATCGGCTGCCCGAGGTTAACTTCGCGCTCAATATCGACAATACCGCTGCCGCCCGGATACACCGTGGCCGAAATACGCGCCGGCACACCAAACGCCGAGTCACCGACTTCCAGCACGGTCAGCCCGTTGCACTTGCCGACCGCCGCCCCGTCGGTGTCGATCAGAATGATCCCCGCCAGCATGTCGTCCAGAATGCGTGCCGAAACACGCCCGGTACGGGTCGCCTTGGCCTTGAGTGCACGCTCGATATGGCCCGCGTCGGTCATTTCGTCATTAGCCAAGTGGCGGATAAAGTCCGCCTCACTGACCAGTTGGAACAAATCGCCAATACGCGCCGACAACCGCCCCTGATGCTCGGCCAGACGCGCGCTATACGTCGCCAGACGCGCCACTGCGCCTGCCGTCAGCGGCGCCATGCCTTCTTCGGAGGTACGGGTAGTCAGCAACTGAGCGAACTGCTCCAGGCTTTCATCGACCATCGGGATGTCTTCGTCGAAGTCCACCAGCACCCGGAACATCTCCTGGAAGTCCGGGTCCAGGTCTTGCAGTGTGTAGTACAACTGGCGGGCACCAATGATGATGACCTTGACCTGCAGCGGAATCACCTGCGGGCTCAGGGTGACGGTGGCCATGCGCCCCAGTTCGCCCAGCGGTGACTCCATTTTCAATTTACGCGACTGCAATGCACGTTTCAGCGCGTCCCAGACAAAAGGCTCGCTGAGCATCTTCTCAGCTTCGAGAATCAAAAAGCCGCCATTGGCACGGTGCAAGGCACCCGGGCGCAGTTGACGATACGTGGTGTACAGCGCGCCCTGGTCAGTGCTGTATTCGATGCGGCCGAACAGGTTGTCGTAGGTCGGGTGCGGTTCAAACACCACTGGCGCACCACCGCTCATCGGCTGGCCGACCACCAGGCTAGGCAGATACTGCTCTTCCAGCAGCTTGCGCGCCTGTGCGTCGGTCTTGCTGTCGTCCACCAGTTGCTCGACCACGGTTCTGAGCAGATACACCTGCACAGCCTGCAGATACCCGCACACTGCGCCGTTTTCGGCGTATTTTTGCGACAACGGCGACAACAGCGGCTGCAGGGCCAGAGTAATGGTTTCTTCGTTCAGTTGGCGCAGTTGGTTGTTCGACTCGCGCTTCCACTGCGGCAAGCTGGCCAGTTCTTCGTTGAGGCGCTCCTCAAGCCCGGAAATATCCTCGTGAAAGCGCTCGCGCTCTTCTTCAGGCAACTGCGAAAACTCGGCCTCATCCAGCGCCTTGCCGTCGCTCATTGGGGTAAAGGCCACGTTGCTGCTATCACGGTACAGCGCCACGCCCTTTTCCAACGCCAGACGCTCGATCACATCCAGCGCACGGTCGTAGCGCTGATTGAAACCACGGTCGATGGCGCTTTTGCGCTGCTGGTAGGTTGGGTGTTCAAACACCGCCGGAAACGTCGCCAGCAGGTTGTCGATCAGGCCATTGATGTCGGCGATAAAAGCCCCGGCCGTACTCGCGGGCAATTCCAGCGCGCGCGGCTCACGTGGCTCATCAAAGTTATTGACGTACACCCAGTCGCTCGGCGACTTGAGGCGCTTGCCTTCCGCCTTGAGGTAACGCTTCACAAACGAGAAGCGCCCCGTACCCGGCTCGCCCATTACAAAAACGTTGTAACCCGGACGTGGCATCGCCACGCCAAACTGTAAGGCTTCGACCGCGCGCTCCTGGCCGAGAATGCCGCGAAAGGGTTCTAAATCATTGGTGGTCGAGAAGCTGAACTGTTCAGCGGAGAAAGGACGGGTAAGCGCGTCAGGCGCTAGACGCAGGCTGGCAGCAACAGAATCAGGCATCGGGCTTCCTTACATCAGGCAGGGCAGATGCAAGCATTCTGGCGCTGGCTGTACGCCACTGGCAAGGCGCGCAACACGGGAATTCTCGGGACCCCGTGTTTACGGGGGAAAATTGCCCTCGATCAATGATTGTTTTACAAAAAACCACGGAACCTGCAGATCGCGCCTAGACTCCTAGATGTTGCGAGACTGGATTAATAACCGGCCCGCTCTGGGGCATGACGCCCAGAACCCCTTGTCCATTGATTGCACGCATAGAGAACAATGAATATGAAACGGATTCTTCTCGGTACTCTTTTTACAGCGGTTTCCCTCAATGCCATGGCTCAAGCACCTGGCGGTCCGAACTGTGGTTGGGGCAACATGCTGTTTGAAGGTCAGCGCGGCACACCCGCTCACTTCTTGGCCTCCACCACCAACGGTACATCCGGCAACGCCACGTTCGGCATGACCTCAGGCACCAACGGCTGTACGACCAAGGACGCCCTGACTTACGGCGGCAAATCGTGGATTGCCATGAATGGCATGATGAACGAGCTGTCCGAAGACATGGCCAAAGGCAATGGCGAGGCACTGACTACCTACGCGGTAGTACTGGGTGTCGCCCCTGAAGACCGCGAGCATTTCGCCTCTGTCACCCACGAACACTTCCAGCAGATCTTCAGCAAGGCTGACGTGACCGCAGATGATGTTCACACCAACACACTGGCTGTTCTCAAGAGCGATGCCCGTCTGTCCAAGTACGCAACTGCTGCGTCATAAGTGAAACGTGTCCGCTCCCCAGGGAGCGGGCATTTGGCTGTTTTTCATTTCTATTCGCCTGACAACAGTTGCTCACCATGCTCAAACGCCTTGCCTATCTGGCGCTCTGTGCCTGCGCCCCGCTGTACGCCGCGCCTCAAATCGACAATCAACGTTTGCAGCAACTCGCCAACGACCCGTTCTGGATTTCTCTGGGCCATTATGAAGCCCGTTCACTCGGCGGCTGGCGAAGCTATGTCAGCGACGACAAATTCTTTCTGGCCCCGGACGGAGCCCACCACCCTGACGCAGAGCTGCGTGCAACCGTCGAGGCGTTGTATGCCCCGGTAAGCCTGGGCGACAAACACCCGCAGTGCGTGTACCCGGCCCGCACCCGCTGGCTCAAGGCGCAACTGAACCTCAACGACCTGCCCAAAGTGGACTGCGCAGAGTTCACTCAGTGGTTCTCCGACGTCGCGCCGCACAGCACGGTGATGATCTTCCCGGCGGCGTACCTCAACAGCCCGTCGTCCATGTTCGGCCACACTTTGCTGCGCATTGACCAGGCCGATGTACAAAGCAACAAGACCTCGCTGCTCAGCTACGCGATCAACTTCGGCGCCTATATCGAAGGCTCCGACAACAGCATTCTGTATGCCTGGAAAGGCCTGGCCGGCGGTTATCCCGGCCTCTTCGCCCTCGTCCCCTACCAGGAAAAACTCTCGGAATACCGCAGCCTCGAGAACCGCGACCTGTGGGAATACCGACTCAATCTGACACCCGAAGAAACCCAGCGCATGGTCGAACATGTGTGGGAGTTGAAACAGATCAAGTTTGATTATTTCTTCTTCGATGAAAACTGCTCGTACCGCCTGTTGGAACTGTTGCAAGTGGCGCGCCCGGGCTTGCAGTTGACCACCCAATTCCCGCTGACCGCGATCCCCACCGACACCGTGAAAGCGGTCAAGGAAGCGGGCCTGGTCGACAGCATTGAGTACCGCCCGTCTCGCGAGCGCGAGTTGCTGGACCGCGCCAAAGTTCTCGACCCCGAAGAACAGCAATGGGTATTGCAAGTCAGCGCCGATCAGGGGCAGTTACAGAATCCGGCATTCATGGCGCTGCCCAAAGCGCGTCAGGCGCTGATTATCGACGCAGCCTATCGACTTGAGCGCTACCGCGCCAACGGCCTTGAACGCGATACCGGGCGTTCGCAACGCAGCTTTGAACTGTTACGCGCCATCAACCAGAACCCGGCGCCAGAACTGCAAGTCGAGCGCCCCGAACTCCCCGAAAACGGCCACGAATCACGCACCTGGCAACTCGGCGCGGGCAGTCGCGACGACAAGGCCTTTGCCGAATACGGCCTGCGCATGGCCTATCACGACCTGAACGACAACGCACCGGGCTTCCCGCTGGGCGCGCAGATTGAAATCCTCCAGCTCAAGCTGCGTCAATACGAAGGCAATAAGTGGCAAGTACAGCAATTGGACCTGGCCAACATTCGCTCCCTGACTCCGCGCAACGCACTTTTGCAGCCTTGGTCATGGCAAGTGGGCGGCGGGCTCGAACGAGTCCTGGGCAAACATGGCAATGAACGACTAGTCACCCACGCCAACGGCGGCGCAGGTGGTACTTGGCAGTTAAGCGACAACCTGCTGGGCTTTGCGTTAGGCACCGTGCGGGTCGAGCACAACAACGACTTCGCTGCGTTTGTTTCACCGGCCGCGGGCTACAACACTGGCGTGCTGTGGCGTAACCCGGTGGGCAACCTGAGCCTGGAAACCAAGGCTGACTACTTCACCAACGGCGAAGTCCGCCGTAGCCTGAGCCTGAATCAGCAATGGGAAATCTCCCGTAATTTGGGGCTGCGATTGACTGCGCAACGTGAGTTCAGCCACCTTGCCTCACCGGTCAACGAAGTGATGCTTGAAGTTAAGTGGTATCACTACTGAAAGGAGCTTTAGAGCATGGCAGTTAACTGTGATTCCTTGGAACACGTACGCGGGCACATCGACGCGCTCGACCGCCAGATCGTCGCCTTGCTGGCCGAGCGTGGCGCCTATGTATCCCAAGCCGCGCGGTTCAAAAAAGACAGCGACGCAGTACGCGCCCCACAACGGGTTGAGCAAGTGATCCATAAGGTCCGAAACCTGGCTGACGAACTGGGCGCTAACCCCGAGGTGGCCGAAGCGGTATATAGGGCAATGATTGCCGGGTTTATCCAACAGGAGTTGGCCGAGCATTCGGCGCTGGATAACTCTCTGGCGCAGCCAAAGTAGAGGGAACCGATGGGGGGATGCTGAAGAGACTCGCTGGCCTGTTTGCTGCGCGACAGCGCGGCGTCGAAAACAGGGCGGCCCCTCCTACGGGAGAAAACGGTTAACAAAGGGACTGCCATCATGAGCCGTGCATTTGTAAACGAAGACAGTGCCGCCAATCAGGCCGATACACCGGTTGAGCGTCAGGTCAGCGAACAGCCCAATTACGTCACCGCCCAGGGCCTTGAGCAACTGCAAGCCAAGGTCGCTGAGCTGCAACGCCTGCACAGCGCAGAAGCGTCCCGCAAGGACGCGGCCGACCAGCAGCACCTGGCCGATATGGAGCGCGATTTGCGCTACTTCAATCAACGTCTGCACAGCGCACAGGTAGTCGCCCCCGCGACCTCGACGCAAAAGGTGCAGATTGGCAGCTGGGTCACCTATATCGATGAACAGGGCACGCAAAAGCGGGTGCAACTGGTCGGGGAAGATCAGGCCGATACGGCGCAGGGCTTGATTAACTGGGGCTCGCCGCTGGGTCGCGCGCTGTTGGGCGCGCGACAGGGCGATGAAGTGCTGTGGATTCGACCCGCAGGCGATTTGCAGGTCGAGATCCTCACGATAGAACCGGGTTAGACCACACCCTGAGCCAGCATGGCGTCGGCGACTTTCACGAAACCTGCAATGTTGGCGCCCTTGACGTAGTTGATACGGCCGTTCTCTTCGCCGTAATGCACGCACGCATGGTGGATCGACTGCATGATGTTGTGCAGCTTGTTGTCCACTTCACCGGCCGTCCACAGCAGGCGCATCGCGTTCTGCGACATTTCCAGGCCACTCACCGCCACACCGCCTGCGTTCGAGGCTTTGCCCGGCGCGAACAGAATGCCCGCGTCGATAAACAGGTCTACCGCCTCAAGGGTGGTCGGCATGTTCGCGCCTTCGGCCACGCACACGCAGCCATTGCTCAGCAGCGTTCGGGCCGCGTCGGCGTCCAGTTCGTTTTGCGTGGCGCACGGCAAGGCGATGTCACACGCCAGGTTCCACGGGTGCTGACCTGCCAGGAACTCCAGGCCAAACTGGCTGGCCAGTTCGCTGATACGTCCACGCTTGACGTTTTTGAGATCCATCAGCGCGTCCCACTGTTCATCGTTCAGGCCCGCTTCGCAGTACAGGGTGCCTTCGGAGTCCGACAGCGAAATCACTTTGCCGCCCAGGTCCATGACCTTGCGTGCTGCGTACTGCGCCACGTTGCCTGAACCGGAGATCGCCACGCGCTTTCCATCAATGCGCTGACCGCTGCGCTTGAGCATTTCCTGAGCGAAATACACACAGCCAAAGCCGGTGGCTTCAGGGCGAATCAGGCTGCCGCCGTAGCTCATGCCTTTGCCGGTAAACACTGAGGTGAACTGGTTGCTCAGACGTTTGTACTGACCAAACATGAAGCCGATTTCGCGCGCCCCCACGCCAATATCGCCCGCCGGTACGTCAACGTCAGAACCAATGTGGCGGTACAACTCGCTCATGAAGGCCTGGCAGAAGCGCATCACTTCAGCGTCGCTCTTGCCCTTGGGGTTGAAGTCGGAACCGCCTTTACCACCGCCCATGGGCAACGAGGTCAGGGAATTCTTGAACGTCTGCTCGAACGCCAGGAACTTCAACACGCCCAGATTCACCGACGGGTGGAAACGCAAGCCGCCCTTGTACGGGCCAATCGCGCTGTTCATCTGGATGCGGAAGCCACGGTTAACCCGAACTTTGCCTTCATCGTCGACCCATGACACGCGGAACACAATTGCACGCTCTGGTTCGCAGATGCGCTCAAGAATGCCTGAAGTCAGATAATGCGGATTGGCTTCAAGAAACGGCCACAGGCTACGCAGGACTTCTTCCACCGCTTGGTGGAATTCTGGCTGGTCCGGGTCACGTTTTTTCAGGCGAGCAAGGAAGTGGTCGACGGATTCGATCATAGGGAAGTCTCGGCAAATTTGTTGTCGTTAAACGGAGATTGGCCAGAACTTTAACAATTCATTCCGCACCGCGACAGCGCAAAATGTCGCAGTTATGAATTTAAATGGTGCTTTTATATAAATAGCCTCGGTTTTACCCGACTTTTGCGCACCAAAAAAGTGATTTATGTACTCAGTTTTGCACCAATAAAAACACGCAAATCTGTAGGAGCGAGCTTGCCTCGCGATCTTTCTCACGATCAAAAGATCGCGAATCAAGCTCGCGCCTACAGGGTCCCCCAAAAAAAACGGAGCCCCGAAGGGCTCCGTTTTTCTTGCAAACCGGCTTTACTGGGCCAGTTTTTTGTGGCGCACACGGTGCGGCTGGGTGGCCGCTTCGCCGAGGCGCTTTTTACGATCCGCTTCGTACTCGGTGTAGTTGCCTTCAAAGAAGACCGCTTGCGAGTCGTCTTCGTACGCCAGGATGTGCGTTGCAACACGGTCCAGGAACCACCGATCGTGAGAGATCACAATGGCAGCGCCCGGGAAGTCCAGCAGCGCTTCTTCCAGAGAACGCAGCGTTTCAACGTCAAGGTCGTTGGACGGTTCGTCGAGCAGCAGCACGTTGGCGCCCTCTTTCAAGGTCAACGCCAGGTGCAAGCGACCGCGCTCACCACCGGACAGGTCCTTGACGAACTTCTGTTGGTCGCCGCCCTTGAAGTTGAAACGGCCCACATAGGTACGCGACGGGATTTCATAGTTACCGATGCGGATCACGTCGGAGCCATCGGAAATGGCCTGGAACACAGTTTTGCTGCCATCCAGGTCGTCACGGCTCTGATCAACGCACGCCAGTTGCACGGTGTCACCGATTTCGATGCTGCCCGAATCCGGCTGCTCTTTGCCCATCAGCATGCGGAACAGAGTCGACTTACCGGCACCGTTACCACCGATCACGCCAACAATGGCGCCTTTAGGCATGGCGAACGACAGGTTGTCGATCAGCACGCGATCGCCGTAACCCTTGGACACGTTCTTGAACTCGATAACCTTGTCACCCAGGCGCGGACCGGCCGGAATGTAGATTTCGTTGGTTTCGCTGCGCTTCTGGAATTCCTGCGATTGCAGTTCTTCGAAGCGTTGCAGACGCGCCTTGGACTTGGACTGACGTGCCTTGGCACCTTTACGCACCCATTCCAGCTCGTCTTTCATGGCCTTTTCATGGGCCGACTGCTGCTTGGATTCCTGGGCCAGACGCGCGGACTTGGCTTCAAGCCAACCCGAGTAGTTGCCCTCGTAAGGAATACCGGCGCCGCGGTCGAGTTCCAGAATCCAGCCCGCCACGTTGTCCAGGAAGTAACGGTCGTGCGTGATCGCTACCACGGTACCTGGGAAGTCGTGCAGGAAGTGCTCCAGCCAGGCCACCGAGTCGGCGTCCAGGTGGTTGGTCGGTTCGTCGAGCAGCAGCATGTCCGGGGCCGACAGCAGCAGGCGGCACAGGGCCACACGGCGCTTCTCACCACCCGACAGGTGTTCGACCTTGGCATCCCACGCCGGCAGGCGCAGTGCATCGGCGGCCACTTCGAGCTGACGCTCAAGGTTGTGACCATCACCGGCTTGCAGGATGGCCTCGAGCTTGGCTTGCTCAGCGGCCAGCTTGTCGAAGTCGGCATCCGGGTCAGCGTATTCAGCGTAAACCTGGTCCAGACGCGCTTGCGCATCCTTGATCACGCTCACGGCCTCTTCGACCACTTCGCGCACGGTTTTGCTCGGATCCAGTTGCGGCTCTTGTGGCAGATAACCAACATTGAGCTCTGGCATTGGACGGGCTTCACCGTCGAACTCGGTGTCGACGCCAGCCATGATTTTCAACAGAGTAGATTTACCCGAACCGTTCAGGCCAAGTACGCCGATTTTGGCGCCCGGAAAAAACGACAAGGAGATGTTTTTCAGGATTTCCCGCTTCGGCGGAACAACCTTACTCAGCCGATGCATGGTGAAAACGTATTGAGCCATGGATAACCTAGCGTCAGTGACTGATGAATAAGGCGCGAGCGATGCCCAGATCAGGCCATAGCACAAAGACAGGTATTGAACGGATCAATGCCTGCTCGCAGAAAAAGCCTGAATGTAGAAGCCAAAATGCACTCGCGTAACCGGCAAAGCTACCTGAATGCGCTGAACAGGGCAAACCAGCGCACGCCACGGCACTGGCACTTTGCCACGACCCAAGGCATGCTAGCCCTCCTATGGGCGTCCAGCTAATAATACGCTCCGCGCCATAGCCGCCAATCCCAGGATCACAGCTTGCCCAACGTAGCCCCGCCCACTCTCGTCAATGCGCCAGGCCAAACCCTTGGCCCACCCGTGCGCGGATCGTTAAAAGGTGCGCTGGCAGCGCTGGTGTTATTGCTGCTGGGATTGCTGATCTGGTTATTGATTGAACAGTTCAAGGAAACCCTCGAACACGAGCATCAGGCCAGCGTCCATTACAGCGCTGACCTGGCCGACCACATCAGCCTGAGCCTGGCACTCAAGGCAGAAACAGCCCTCAACCAGTTGCCACTTTACGAACTCCCTCGCACAACGAGCCAGCAACTCGCGGTGGTCAGCCAGTTACGACCTGCCCTGCCGAGCTTGCACAGCCTGGCTTTGCTGAGCCCATCGGGGGACATCCTGCTCGACAGCAGCGGCGCCAGCAACGACGTGGCTTTTTTAAAGGAATGGGTGCTGAGTAATCCGCCCCAAGGTCGTGCCGATGTGTACTACTACGGCAATAGTCCGGATGCTCGCGTCATTTATTTGCGGTTGCGACCGTCCAATGGCACCTTCAACGGTTACTGGCTACTGCGCCTGAGCCCCGATATCCTGCAAAAGCTGGCGCGCCGAACCGCCGAAGATAACCGTCCACAATGGCTGATCGAAAATAGCCAGTCGGATCAGGTTCTCAGCCGGATGGACACCGCCACCACTGGCGCCACACTCAGTCCAGCCGACCTTGAATCCACAGTGGTGCAGGTACCCTTGAGCCACAGCGACTGGCAGTTGCGTGGCCTGTTCGACAGCAGCCAGGCAAGTGCACATCTGTTGCCGGGCTTGATTGGCAAATGCCTGCTCGGCCTGATGTTCTCCATGCTGCCTATTCTCGCGCTGCTCAACATGCGTCGGCGCCAGCGTCAATTACATGAAGGCCGACGCCGCTACCACGACATTTTCGAAGGCACCGGCGTAGCCCTGTGCGTGCTGGACCTGGCCAGTTTGCCGGGCGTGCTTGAGCGCGAAAAACTGCACGACCGCGAGGCGCTCAAGCATTGGCTACAGGACAACCCCGAACGGCGGCGCCTGTTATTTGAACAACTGCGTATCACCGAAGTGAACCAGGTGGCCCTGCAACTGCTGGGCATCAACTCAGGCCATGAAGCCTGGATTAAACTGATCAACGGCTGCCCGGCCACCCCTTCGGCCATCGGTTATCAGTTGGTGGAGGCCGTACTCGAACACCAGCAGCAGCTTGAACTGGAAATAAAACTCACCGACGAACAGGGTCATGACCAACATTTATGGCTGGTCATGCGCCTGCCCGAAGACCGCCAGGACTACCACGCAGTTATTCTGAGCCTCAGTGACATCACCAGCCGCAAGCTGATCGAACTGTCACTTCAAGAGCGTGAAAGCTTCTGGTCGGATGTGGTGCGCACCGTCCCTGACCACCTCTACGTACAAAATGTCATCAGCCAGCGGATGATGTTCAGCAACAACCATTTGGGCCAGACCCTGGGCTACAACAGCGCCGAATTGCAGCAAATGGGGCTGTTTTTCTGGGAGCTGCTGCTCCACCCCGAAGACGCCGAGCACTACAACCAATTGCGCCAGCAACAGCGCGACGGCGGGTATGTCCAGCAACTCGACTGCCAGTTGCGCTTTCGGCATCAAAGCGGCGAATGGCGCCGCTTTGATATTCGCGAACAAGCCCTGGCCCGCGACACCGACGCCCAGGTGACGCGCATTGTCGGTGTCGCCAAAGACATCACCGATCAGATCGAAGCCAGCGAGTCGTTGCGCGACAGCGAGCATCGCTACCGGATGCTGGCCGAAAGCATCAGCGATGTGATTTTCTCCACCAACAGCAACCTGCAACTCAACTACGTCAGCCCCTCGGTGGAAACCGTACTGGGTTATAAGGCCGAATGGGTGTTCCAGCATGGCTGGAAGGCAACCATCGCCAAACCGCAACAGTTGAGCGGCCTGAACAGCCTCATCGAACGAGTCAGCGATGCGCTCGACAAGCCGGATCAACTGGAGGCCCTGCGCACCCAACTGCACACCCAATTGTTTCTGCTCGATTGCTTGCGCGCAGACGGACGCAAAATTCCGATCGAGTTGCGTCTGATTCTGGTGTGGGACGAAAACGATAAATTTGAAGGCTTGCTCGGTGTTGCCCGCGATATCAGTCAACAACGCAGCGCCGAAAAAGACCTGCGTATGGCCGCCACAGTGTTTGAACACTCCACCTCGGCGATTCTGATCACCGACCCGGCCGGCTATATCGTGCAAGCCAACGATGCCTTCAGCCGGGTGAGCGGTTACTCCGTTGAGCAGGTGCTCGATCAACTGCCTAACCTGCTGACGGTAGATGAACAGCAGCAAGCACACTTGCAGTACGTGATCAAACAGCTGAACCAGCACAACACGTGGGAAGGCGAGGTGTGGCTCAAACGCCGCAATGGCGAACATTACCCGGCATGGGTCGGGATTACGGCGGTGTTCGACGACGAAGGCGACCTGGCCAGCTATGTGTGTTTCTTCAGCGACATCAGTGAGCGCAAGGCCAGCGAACAGCGCATCCACCGGCTCGCCTACTACGATGCCCTGACTCACCTGCCCAACCGCACACTGTTCCAGGACCGCCTGCACACCGCGTTGCAGCAGGCAGAACGAAACAAGTCGTGGGTAGTACTCATGTTCCTCGACCTGGACCGCTTCAAGCCGATCAACGATTCGCTGGGCCACGCGGCGGGTGATCGCATGCTCAAAGACATGGCCACGCGCCTGCTGGCGTGTGTCGATGACGATGACACCGTGGCGCGCATGGGCGGCGATGAGTTCACCCTGCTCCTGCAGCCCCGCGCAACCCGCGTGATGGCTTTGAACCGGGCGGTCGGGGTGGCTGAGCAAATCCTCGCCAGCCTGGTGCAACCGTTCGTCCTGGAAAGCCGCGAGTTTTTCGTTACCGCCAGTATCGGCATCGCCCTGAGCCCGCAGGACGGCAACGAACTCAGTCAACTGATGAAAAACGCCGACACGGCGATGTATCACGCCAAAGAACGCGGCAAAAACAACTTCCAGTTCTATCAGGCCGACATGAACGCCAGCGCCCTGGAGCGACTGGAGCTGGAAAGCGACCTGCGCCATGCCCTGGAACAGCAGGAATTTATTCTGTATTACCAACCGCAATTCAGTGGCGACGGCAAGCGCCTGACCGGGGTTGAGGCGCTGCTGCGCTGGAACCATCCACGCCGCGGGCTTGTGCCGCCGGGAGACTTCATCCCGGTACTGGAAGAATTGGGGCTGGTGGTGGATGTCGGTGACTGGGTGCTGGCCGAGTCGTGCCGCCAGCTCAAGCGCTGGCACCAGGAGAAAGTGCGCGTGCCAAAGGTCTCGGTCAACATCTCGGCGCGGCAGTTCTCGGACGGCCAGCTTGGCACAAGGATCGCCAGCATCCTCAAGGAAACCGGCCTGTCACCGGCGTGCCTTGAGCTGGAACTGACCGAAAGCATCTTGATGCGCGAAGTCAGCGAAGCGCTGCAAATTCTCGCCAGCCTGAAAAACCTGGGCCTGAGCATTGCTGTTGACGACTTCGGCACCGGCTACTCGTCGCTCAACTACCTCAAACAGTTCCCAATCGACGTGCTCAAGATCGACCGCACGTTTGTCGACGGCCTGCCCGCGGGCGAGCAGGATGCGCAAATTGTCCGCGCAATTATCGCGATGGCCCACAGCCTCAACCTGGCGGTGATCGCTGAAGGCGTCGAGACCCACAAGCAGCTCGAATTCCTGCGTGAACATGGTTGCGATGAAATCCAGGGCTACCTGTTTGGCCGACCGATGCCTGCCCACCTCTTGGTCAAGCAATTGCAGGCCTATGGTTTCAAGCTTGCAACCTGATCAAGCGCGCCGTGAATCGCTTTCATATGCCAGTTAAGACCCCATTGGGTTAGAATGCCCCCCTTTTCAGCCCCCGATCCTTGAGGACCGCCATGTTCAGCCGTGATTTGACACTTGCCAAGTTCGACGCCGACCTTTTTGCCGCCATGGAGCAAGAAGCTCAGCGCCAGGAAGAACACATCGAGCTGATCGCTTCGGAAAACTACACCAGCCCAGCGGTGATGGAAGCTCAAGGCTCGGTCTTGACCAACAAATACGCGGAAGGCTACCCAGGCAAGCGTTACTACGGCGGCTGCGAATACGTCGACGTGGTTGAGCAACTGGCCATCGACCGTGCAAAAGAGCTGTTCGGCGCCGATTATGCCAACGTTCAACCGCACGCCGGTTCCCAGGCCAACAGCGCCGTTTACCTGGCCCTGCTGTCGGCTGGCGACACCATCCTGGGCATGAGCCTGGCACACGGTGGTCACCTGACCCACGGCGCCAGCGTTTCGTCCTCGGGCAAACTGTACAACGCTGTTCAATACGGCATCGACGCCAACGGCCTGATCGACTACGACGAAGTTGAGCGCCTGGCCGTTGAGCACAAGCCAAAAATGATCGTGGCCGGTTTCTCTGCCTACTCGCAGATCCTGGACTTCCCGCGCTTCCGCGCCATTGCTGACAAAGTGGGCGCTTACCTGTTCGTCGACATGGCCCACGTCGCGGGTCTGGTCGCCGCTGGCGTTTACCCGAACCCGGTTCCATTTGCTGATGTGGTAACCACCACCACTCACAAAACCCTGCGCGGCCCACGTGGCGGCCTGATCCTGGCCAAGGCCAACCCTGAGATCGAGAAAAAGCTGAACTCGGCTGTATTCCCGGGTGGTCAAGGTGGCCCACTGGAACACGTGATCGCAGGCAAGGCAGTGTGCTTCAAAGAAGCCCTGCAGCCTGAGTTCAAGGTTTACCAGCAACAAGTGGTGAAAAACGCCCAAGCCATGGCTTCGGTGTTCATCGAGCGCGGTTACGACGTGGTCTCGGGCGGTACTGAAAACCACCTGTTCCTGCTGTCGCTGATCAAGCAAGACATCTCCGGTAAAGACGCTGACGCCGCGCTGGGCAAAGCCTTCATCACCGTCAACAAAAACTCCGTACCTAACGACCCACGCTCCCCATTCGTGACGTCCGGTCTGCGCTTCGGTACTCCGGCTGTGACCACCCGCGGCTTCAAAGTTGAAGAGTGCCGTGAACTGGCTGGCTGGATCTGCGACATCCTGGACGACATCAACAACGAAGCCGTAATTGATGCCGTTCGCGAAAAAGTAAAAGCTATCTGCAAAAAGCTGCCGGTGTACGGCAACTGAGTGTAAATCGCTGAATAAAAAGCCCGGCCTTGAGCCGGGCTTTTTTTTGCCTGCCCTGTAGGAGCGAGCTTGTCTCGCGATCTTTTGATCTTAAGCGCTTGCTCCAAGCCTGGCACTGATCCTGAAATCACACCGTTCAAAACCCAAGAGAGGCTTTAGCTGGCATGATTCCTATCAACCGGTAAGACCGGTCAGCCAATTTAATGAAAATTTACTTGATAAACTTAAAAAACACACCCTAGACTGATCGCGAATTGGACATACCGGTAAGACCACAATAATTAAGTCCTGAAGACGATTTGCTCGACATACGTTTGCCAGGACACTGCCAGGATTCCTCTCATGATCAGATGGTGCTCGCGGTCAATCTTCTTTCAAGTCGTACTGGGCCTCCTCTTGGGCGCCGCCTGCGGCCTTGTTCTTCCTGAATACTCTTCCCACCTCAAACCCTTGGGCGATGCTTTTATCAAGCTGATCAAAATGCTGATTGGCTTGATTGTGTTCTGTGTTGTAGTCAGTGGTATCAGCGGTGCAGGCGACTTGAAGAAAGTCGGGCGGATCGGCCTTAAGTCGGTCATTTACTTTGAAATTTTGACCACGATTGCACTGGTCGTGGGATTGGCCTTCGCATTCAGCAGCGGAATCGGCACAGGCGCCAATATTCATCTGGATCAATTGCCTAACGCCTCGGTCAGTGACATCGCCCAACGCAGTGAACATATGCAGACGACTGCTCAATTCTTGATGGATCTGATCCCGACCTCAGTGATTGGAGCCTTTGCTGACAACAACATTCTGCAAGTGTTGCTGTTTTCCGTTCTATTTGGCAGCGCACTTAACTTGGTCGGTGAAGCCGCGTCCGGTATCGCTCGACTTATTGACGAGTTGAGTCATGTGATTTTTCGCATCATGGGAATGATTGTGCGCCTGGCACCTATCGGAGTGTTCGGCGCCATCGCCTTCACGACCAGTGCGTACGGCCTGGACTCGTTGCAACACTTGGGCAGTCTGGTGGGTTTGTTTTACTTGACCTGCGCGGCATTTGTTTCAGTGATCCTGGGCGTCGTCATGCGCGTCTCGGGCCTGCGTCTCTGGCCGCTGATTAAGTACCTGCGCGAAGAGCTCACAATTGTATTGGGCACCGCATCGTCCGATGCTGTTTTGCCACAGATCATGCGCAAGCTGGAACATCTCGGTATCGGCAGTTCTACCGTAGGGCTGGTGATTCCGACTGGTTACTCCTTTAATCTCGACGGCTTCTCGATTTACTTGACGCTGGCCATCGTGTTTATCGCCAACGCAACCGGAACACCGTTGGCCATGACTGATTTGCTGACTATTTTGCTGGTGTCGTTAATCACCTCAAAAGGCGCTCATGGCATCCCAGGTTCAGCCTTAGTGATTCTTGCTGCTACCTTGACGGCAATCCCGGCGATCCCAGTGGCGGGGCTGGTTTTAGTGTTGGCTGTGGACTGGTTTATGGGCATTGGTCGCGCACTGACTAACCTGATCGGTAACTGTGTGGCGACCGTTGCGATTTCCCATTGGGAAAAAGACATCGACGTTCAACGTGCCAGCAAAGTACTTGCCGGCCTGCCGGGCTATACCTTTCGGCCGCTTAAACCTGAGGTCATTGTCGGGCCTCAGGAATTTTGAAGTCTTCTAAACCTCTTTTGTAGCTCATGGAGCGAAAAGTGATCACCTCTTCAACGGTTGTAAATTCGGTGGTAGAAAAACTCAGGTCAGCGCTGGCTCAAGGCGAATGGCGCAGCGGAGAGATGCTGCCTGGGCAACGGGAGCTGGCTGAAAAGCTCGGCATCAGCCGTCCGAGCCTGAGGGAAGCCATCATCGTGCTGGAAACGCTGGGACTGGTCCGTACCTTGCCGAGCAAAGGCGTTGTGGTGCTGGAAAGCAACGTTTACCAAACGCCAGTGCAAGAGAATGTGCTGGCCCAAGCCAGCATGGAAGACGTCCTGCAACTGCGTTACACCCTCGAGCCTTTTATCGTCGGGCTGGTCGCGCAATCTATTAGCAGCAGGGAAGTCGGCCAGTTACGGCTGACGCTGATGGACATGCGCGAAGCGCTGGAAGCCAACGACAGCGAAGCCGGGGTCAACGCTTACATTGCTTTTCATGAGGAGCTGTTCAAGCTGACGTCTAACCCCATCTTTCAGAGCGTTGTCCTGCAAACCAGCAACGCCCTGAAACAAAGTGCACAAGTGCTACGAGACTCACCTGAGCACATGGCAGAAAGGCTTGAGGAAAACGAAGCTGTAGTACGCGCGATTCGTGCCAAAAACAGTGCGCTGGCGGGCGCCGAAATGCGTCGCCATATTCTTCGAGAAGGGCAGCGTGTGGGAATAGCGCTGAATGTACCTGACGAAAACCCCAGCAGTTGAACATGTTTCAGACTGGAGACTGACCATGAATTCTCATGCTTTGTTGCCCCCCATCTCCTCACTCCCCGAGTCACGTCCACGGCCTGCAACGTCGCGTGTCAATGACGCTTACGCCCACCTGCTCGACGCCATTATTGAACAGCGCCTGCCCCCCGACAGTCGCCTGAGTGAAGAGCGTCTGGGGCTAGAGTTTGGCGTCAGTCGGCTGCAGATTCGTCACGCACTGACGTTACTGGCCTATCAACAAGTCATCATCCTGCAAGCCAGAGCATGTGCGCGGGTTGCGAGCCCTTCCGACGAGCAACTACGTGAAGCCCTGCATGCTCGACGCCTCACCGAAATGGCCTTGATACCCATGGCCTGCCGACGGGCACAAAGACATGATGTGGAGCACTTGCACAGCCTGCTCGATTATCAGCAGCAGTCGCGCGCTGGCAATCAACGTGGCGCGGCAATTCGGTTAGCGGGGGCATTTCATCTGCATGTGGCCCACATGGCCGGAAACGCCCCCTTGGCGTATTTCCTTTCCAACCTGATCCCAATGACATCACTGGCAATTACCCGCCGTTCGAACGCAACCCAGGGGTGGCACCAACAGTCTGCAATAGCCAACGCCGTGGCAAATCGAGATGAAGCCACCGCTTTAGCGTTACTCAATCAATACCTTGATGACCTGATGCCGGCGTGAAGCCGGCACGTTAACCACGTCTCAGCCATCGCGATGGCGCTGCCGCAGGCTGCGATCTTTTGACTTTAAAGTTCGCAGCCCTTGGCATCTCCTACGGGAAAACATTAATCGGTCAGCCCGGCAAACCCTTCGCGAATCTTGGCCTCTGGCAAGTCATCGGCAATAAACACCATCACGCTTTCACGCGCTTCACCCTCAACCCACTCGGTGTCCCAATCAAAACCGTACAGTTTCAACACGCCTTGAAACACCAGCCGCCGATCTTCACCAGCGATATTCAAAACGCCCTTGTACCGCAGCAATTGCTTGCCGTGTTCTTCGAGTAGGTCGTTCATGAATGCGCTCAGGCTGTCGATATCCAGCGGCTTTTCAGTGCGCAGCACCAGGCTGGAAATACGGTCAGCAGAGGCCGCAGGCTGTACCGGTCGCAAGCTCACGCTGCCGCCCAGGTCGGCGTTGAGGTTGAACCCACGCACATCCAGCAGTTCGGCCAGGTCAATTTTGCCGTGCTCGACCACACGAATCGGTGCCCGCCGGTTGATCCGGGTCAGGCGCTCGCAAAGCGCCTCAAAGGTGGCGTCGTCCACCAGATCACGCTTGCTCACCAGTAACCGGTCAGCAAAACCGATCTGCGCCTGGGCGATGGTCTGGCTCAGGTGCACATCCGCGTGAGCGGCATCGACCAAGGTGATGATGCCGTCCAGCAGGTAGCGCTCACGCAACTCTTCATCAATAAAGAAGGTTTGCGCCACCGGCGCCGGGTCGGCCAGACCGGTGCATTCGATCACTAACCGATCAAAGGCGATTTCGCCGCTGTCCAGCCGCTCGAGCAGCAGGTACAGCGCTTTGGTCAAATCGGTGTGGATAGTGCAGCACACACAGCCGTTGGCCAGGGTCATGACCTGGACCGGCTCGTCGCCCAGCAATTGGGTGTCGATACCGGCATCGCTGAATTCATTTTCGATCACGGCGATTTTCAGCCCGTGCTCGGCTTTGAGCAGGTAACGCAACAACGTGGTTTTACCGGCACCCAGAAACCCGCTAAGGATGGTGACGGGGATGGGAGAGGACATGCGGTGTCTCCTTGAAAGAGGGAGCGCAAAACAACTGTAGGAGCGAGCTCGCCTCGTGATCTTTTCAAGGTTCAAAAGATCGCGAGACAAGCTAGCTCCTACAGAGGTCTAGCTATTTAACAGCACTTGGGCCCGCCCTTGCCGCCGTAACGGGCTTCCTGGCGTTCCCTGAAGAACGCCTCGTAGCTCATCACCGGCTTGTGCGGGTGCTTGGTTTGCATATGCTCGACGTAGGTGTCGTAGTCGGGCATGCCGACCATCAGGCGCGCGGCCTGACCGAGGTATTTACCGAGGCGACTCAGGTCATTGAACATGGCTGCAATCCTCTATCGTGCATCCGGCATAGGCTCGAATGGCGTTTCTTTGTCAGTACGCTCTTTGCTACCCCAGGCGGCGATACCGACTTTGAGCGCGTAGAACAGGATGCTGAACACCACGAACAGGAACAGGACGGTCAAACCCGCGTTGGTGTACGCGTTGATAATGACGTGCTGCATCTGATCGATGTTTTTCGCCGGGGCAATCACTTGGCCCGCGTCCAGCGCTGTGCTGTATTTTTTCGCCAGCGACAGGAAACCAACCGCCGGATTGGCGTCGAACAGCTTGATGAAGCCTGCAGTGGTGGTGCAGATCAGCAGCCACACCGCTGGCAGCAGGGTGACCCAAATGTAGCGTTGACGCTTCATTTTGATCAGTACAACGGTTGCCAGCATCAGTGCGATCCCCGCCAGCATCTGGTTGGAGATGCCGAACAGCGGCCACAGGGTGTTGATGCCGCCCAGCGGGTCGATCACGCCTTGGTACAGCAAGTAACCCCACAAGGCGACACAGCCTGCAGTCGCGATAAGGTTGGCTGGCCAGGATTCGGTGCGCTTGAGCGCTGGCACGAAGCTGCCCAGCAGGTCTTGCAGCATGAAGCGACCGGCACGGGTACCGGCGTCAACCGCCGTCAGGATGAACAGGGCCTCAAACAAAATGGCGAAGTGGTACCAGAACGCCATGGTGTTTTCGCCCGGCAGCACGTGGTGCAGGATCTGTGCGATACCCACGGCCAGTGTTGGAGCACCGCCTGCACGGGCCAGTACGGTGGTTTCACCGATGTCTTTGGCCAAGGCCGTCAACTGATCCGGAGTAATGGCAAAACCCCAACTGGTGACAGTTTGCGCCACCGTCACCACATCACCGCCAACAATGGCAGGCGGGCTGTTCATGGCGAAGTACACACCCGGCTCGATCACCGACGCGGCAACCATTGCCATGATGGCCACGAAGGACTCCATCAACATGCCGCCGTAACCGATGTAACGGGCGTTGGCTTCGTTATCCAGCAGTTTTGGTGTAGTACCCGAGGAGATCAGTGCGTGGAAACCCGACACCGCGCCGCAGGCAATGGTGATGAACAGGAACGGGAACAGGCCGCCTTTCCAGACCGGGCCGTTGCCGTCAATGAACTGAGTCACAGCCGGCATTTTCAGCTCGGGCATGGTGATCAGAATGCCGATGGCCAGCGCAATGATGGTACCGATCTTGAGGAACGTGGACAGGTAGTCACGCGGCGCCAGTACCAGCCACACCGGCAACACCGCCGCCACAAAGCCATAGCCGATCAGCATCCAGGTGATTTGCACACCGGTAAAGGTGAACACGTGGGCCCACTCCGGGCTCGCGGCAATTTGCCCGCCCAGCCAGATCGAACCCAGCAACAGCAGCACACCGATCACCGAAATTTCACCGATGCGACCCGGGCGTATGTAGCGCATGTAAACGCCCATGAACATCGCAATCGGGATGGTGGCCATCACCGTGAACATGCCCCACGGGCTCTCGGCCAAGGCCTTGACCACGATCAGGGCCAGCACCGCGAGGATGATGATCATGATCAGGAAGCAGCCAAACAGCGCGATGGTGCCAGGCACCTTGCCCATTTCTTCGCGCACCATGTCACCCAGGGAGCGACCGTTGCGACGAGTGGACATGAACAGGACCATGAAGTCCTGGACCGCGCCCGCCAGTACCACACCGGCGATCAGCCATAGTGTGCCGGGCAGGTAGCCCATTTGCGCAGCCAGTACCGGGCCGACCAAAGGGCCAGCGCCAGCGATGGCGGCAAAGTGGTGTCCGAAAAGAATGTGTTTGTTGGTCGGCACGTAGTCCAGACCATCGTTATTGAGCACCGCAGGCGTTGCCCGATGCGGGTCCAGCTGCATCACTCGTGTTGCAATGAACAGGCTGTAATAACGATAAGCGACCAGGTAGATAGCCACCGCTGCCACAACAATCCACAGCGCGTTGATCGCCTCACCCCGGCGTAATGCCACTACGCCAAGGGCGCAGGCTCCTACAATTGCCAGCACCAGCCACGGGATGTGGCGTAGTAGGCTATTTTTATTATTCATTTTTATATTCCGGCCAGTTGGACAAGAAGTACCGCTCTCGGAGTGTAGCGCTCCTGACTCTAAAGACCACCCCCTTACCTTGGTCTAGAGCCTTCTTTTGCAGATTTATGCTGGGCGGGCTGGCACCTTGGCCTGACCCTCAGTGCTCTCTTTGCCGCTGCTTGATAAAGTCCAGAAACAAACGGAACCCATGCGATAGGTGCTGGCGGCTGGGGTAATAGAGGTAGAAGCCGGAGCGATCCGTCAGCCAGTCCTCAAGTACCAGGGCCAACTGCCCGGTTTCGGCCAGCGTGTTTATCTGCTCTATATGAAAAAAGCCGATCCCGGCGCCCTTGAGCACAGCGTCCAGCGCCAGATCCATGTCATTGACGGCAATGTCACCGTTAACTTCAATTTCGATCTGCTCGCCAGCACGCTCAAACTCCCAGTGATAGACGTTTTCCTTTGAGGGAAAACGAAACACCACACACTGGTGCCTTAAAAGATCCCTGGGATGCAGGGGCGCCGGATGACGAGCAAAGTACTCGGGGGTGGCGGCCACGGCAAAACGCACACGGGGGCCAATAGGCGTGGCGATCATCAACTCCCCTACTCGCTCGCCGAGCCGCACCCCGGCGTCAAAGCCCTCGCCCACCACATCTGCCAACTTATCGTCGGCCATGATCTCCACTTTCATACCAGGGTATTGCTGGACGAAATCCGTGGCGATGTCCATCAAGAATAATCGGGCGGCCTGCCGTGCTGCCGTGATGCGCAGTGTTCCCGTAGGGGTATCGCGCAATGGTGAAAGATCATCGACTGCCCGCTGAATATCCACCATGGCAGGCGCCAGGCTGTTATAGAGCCTGCGCCCCGCTTCAGTCAGCGACACACTGCGCGTGGTGCGATTGACCAACCGCAGTGACAAATGCTCTTCAAGTTGTCGCAGCGAATGACTCACAGCAGAAGGTGATACGCCCAATTCAACACTGGCCGCTCTGAAACTCTGATGCTTGGCGACTGCCGTGAAAGTGGACAAGTCAGAAAGGCTGGGTCTCATTACTGAGTTATTCTCATCTTTAAGTTCGTAATTGAGAGATTATCAGAACAATATTCCAGCAGTAAGCTTTCTGCTCATTCCACATTTGAGCAGGCACTGACATGAACGCATCGCAAGAGACTGGATCAGACACACCGATCAAAACCCATATTATCTGGGCGCACCCACGCACCGACTCACTCACCGCGCGCGTGGTATCAGGCCTCAAGGCCGAGGCCCAGAACAACCACATGAGCGTTTCCGAGCTTGATCTGTACCGGGCAGATTTTGATCCGGCCCTGCATGAAGCCGACGAGCCAGACTGGAAAGACCCTGCCAAGACATTCTCGCCACACGTCATGCATCTGGCAGAGTCATTGCCTGGGGTCGATCACTTGGTGATAGTGTTCCCGGTGTGGTGGTACTCGATGCCCGCCATGCTTAAAGGCTACATTGATCGGGTCTGGAACTACGGACTGGTCTATGGCGGCGGTAAAAAGCTACCCGTTTCGTCCATCCGCTGGATCGCTTTGGTCGGTGGGGCGCGGGGACACTTCGAGAAACATCAGAAACATCACTACATGGAAGACCTTCTGAATGAAGGCATCGCCAAATACTGTGGTGTTGAAAACTCTTCGGTGACCTTTCTGTACAACACCATCGCCCTGGAAGAAGACACCGATGACCTGGCAAAGCTCCACGAAACGCTCATCGACCAAGCCAGGTCTGTGGTTTCAGCGCTCGCATAAGACGTCGGCCCAGTGACGATCAACGGCGTAGTCACACCCGAACACCGGATGAATACGCCGTTCATTTACGGCCTCAAAGCCTATTCAAACAGCGCATCCAGCGCTTGTTCCAGGCGGGTCACGCCGATGACTTTCAGCCCCGGCGGGGATTCCTTGGGCGCGTTGCCCTTGGGCACGATGGCGCGTTTGAAACCGTGTTTGGCGGCTTCTTTCAAACGCTCCTGGCCGCTCGGCACCGGGCGTACTTCGCCCGACAGGCCGACTTCGCCAAACACCAGCAGGTCGTGGGGCAACGGGCGGTTGCGCAAACTGGACATGACCGCCGCCATCAAGGCCAGGTCGGACGCGGTTTCCAGCACTTTCACGCCACCCACTACGTTGAGAAAGACGTCCTGGTCGTGAGTCGGAATACCACCATGTCGGTGCAAGACCGCCAGCAACATGGCCAGTCGGTTCTGGTCCAGGCCCAAGGTCACACGCCGCGGGTTGGACATGTGGCTGTCGTCCACCAGCGCCTGCACCTCGACCAGCATCGGCCGTGTCCCTTCCCACGTGGCCATCACCACGCTGCCCGGGACTTCTTCTTGAGCACGCGTCAGAAAGATCGCAGAGGGATTGGAAACTTCCTTCAAGCCTCTGTCAGTCATACCAAACACACCCAACTCGTTGACCGCACCGAAACGGTTTTTCACCGCGCGCAGCAAACGTAAACGTCCGTCGGACTCTCCTTCGAAATACAGCACGGTGTCTACCATGTGTTCCAGTACGCGCGGGCCCGCGAGGGCGCCCTCTTTGGTCACGTGGCCGACCAGAAAGATCGCCGTACCGCTCGACTTGGCATAACGCACCAGCAACGCCGCGCTCTCGCGCACTTGCGAAACACCGCCTGGGGCCGATTGCAGTTGTTCGGTGAAGATGGTCTGGATCGAGTCGATCACCATGACCTTGGGCTTTTCAAGCTTGGCCGTGGCGATGATGTTTTCGATGCAGGTTTCGGTCATGACCTTGAGCTGGTCCTGGGGTAAGCCCAGGCGCCGGGCACGCATGGCCACTTGCTGCTGGGATTCCTCGCCCGTGACGTACAGCGCAGGCATGCGCCCCGCCATCTGGCACAGGGTTTGTAGCAGGATTGTGGACTTGCCGATACCAGGGTCGCCGCCGATCAGCACCACGGAGCCGTCTACCAGGCCACCGCCTAGTACGCGGTCCAGTTCGCCGGAGGCGGTGGAAAAGCGCGGAATCTCTTCGACACTGACTTCGGCCAGGGTCTTTATTTGTGCCTGCTGCCCGGTCCAGCCCGTGCGGCCGCTGGGCGGCGCTGCCGAGCCGCTTTCTACGACGGTTTCCACCAGGGTGTTCCAGACTCCGCATTCTGCGCACTGCCCGGCCCACTTGGGAAAGGTTGCACCGCACTCGGTGCAGCCGTAAATGCGCTTAGGCTTGGCCATCTGAACTCCGCACAAAAAACGTGATGATATGCGGTCAGTGCGACTCGGGCATACGAATTTCGCCCTTGGCCAGCTGAGCGGCGGTATTGCCCTGAGCGTCCCGGGCATTCAGATCGGCGCCTTTTTGGGACAAGTCATTGAGCAGCTCGACGCGTTTGAACAGCCCGGCAAACATCGCAGCGGTCTGCCCGGCACCATTGCGCTGATCCGGGTTGCAGTCAGTATTCATCAGACGATGGGCGATCTTGAATTCGCCTTTGAAAATGGCGCCCATCAGGGCGGTGTTGCCACGCAAATCTTGCGCGCAGGCATTGGCGCCGGCTTTGAGCAAGTGCTCGACGGCCTCGTCATGACCGTTATAAGCCGCAAGAATCAAGGCGGTGTAGCCTTTGCTGTCCTGGACATCGAGGTCAAAGTGCGAATCGATGAACGTGTCGAGCATGACCACGTCGCCGCGCCGTGCGGCATCGAAATAGTAGCCCTTGAGTTGGGTCTGGGTGTCGGGTTGTTCGGCAAGGCTCAGCCCGCTGACAAACAGCAGAGCCAAGGTCAATAAAATACGCATGTGGACTGCCTTTAAATAAGTACCAGATCAAAAGCCCCTCACCCTAGCCCTCTCCCGGAGGGAGAGGGAACTGATCGCGTGCGTACTCGATACCACCGCCTCCGGGAGAGGGTTGGGGTGAGGGCCGGGGTGTTAATCCGCCAGTTTCGCCGCCAGCGCCTTGACCCGTGCCAGGTCGCCCTTGGCCACTTTGGTCACGCCAGTGCCGTACTCAGGATCTGCCTTATAGAGGAAGGACAGAATGATGTGCTTGCTTTCGTCGTCGGTGGTGGCCAACGAGCCGCCGAAGTTTTCAATCAAGTCCTGACGTTCTTTTTTGCTGTATGAACGGTAAAGGTCGCCTGCCTGTTTGAAATTCTGCTCACGTTGAATCTTCGCCTGCTGCGTCGTACCCGACAGCGGCATTTCGCTGTAGCGTGCGGACTGCGGCTCTTCACGCGGCTCAAGACGGCTTGGCTGGTAGTTCACACCCGTGGTGCTGTGCCCACTGTTCATCGCACCGTCCTGGTTACCGTTGTTGACCGCCACCCGTGGCGCGTTGATCGGCAATTGCAGCGCGTTGGCGCCCAGACGGTACATCTGTGTATCGGCATACGAGAACACACGCCCCTGCAGCAGGCGGTCTTCTGAAGGTTCGATACCCGGTACCAGGTTGGCCGGAGCCATGGCGACCTGCTCGGTCTCCTGGAAGACGTTGGCCGGGTTGCGGTCCAGGACCATCTGCCCCACTTTGCGCTCGGGCACATTCGGCCAGATCTTGGTGGCATCCAGCGGGTCAAAATCGAACGACTTCAAGTCTTGCGGCTTGAGAACCTGCACGTACAAGTCCCACTTGGGGAAATCGCCCTGGTTGATGTGCGTCACCAGATCGTGGGTCATGTGGCTGTAGTCACGACCCTGCACCTGGGTGACTTCTTTAGGGTCGAGGTTGCGAATACCTTGCAGGCTCTTCCAGTGGAACTTCACGTAATGGACTTCACCCTTGGCGTTCACCAACTTGTAGGCGTGTACACCATTGCCGTCCATTTCGCGGTAGCTGGCCGGGGTGCCCGAGTCGGAATACAACTCGGTCAGAGTGCGCGTGGCTTCAGGAACATGGGAGAAGAAGTCGAATCGGCGCGAATCATCGTCAAGATTGGTCCGCGGATCGGGCTTAAAGGCGTGAACCATGTCCGGGAACTTGATCGCATCACGAATAAAGAACGTCGGAAAGTTGTTGCCCACCAAGTCCCAGTTGCCGTCCGCGGTGTAGAACTTGGTGGCAAAGCCACGCGGATCGCGCAGGGTTTCAGGGGAATGGTTGCCGTGCACCACGGCCGAGAAGCGCACAAACACCGGGGTGGTTTCGCCGGCCGCAAACACGCGCGCTTTGGTCAGGTCACTGAGGTCTTGTGTCACGGTGAACGTACCGTGGGCACCGGTCCCACGCGCATGCACCACGCGCTCGGGAATACGTTCGCGGTCGAAGCGTTGAAGTTTTTGCAGCAACTGCACGTCTTGCAGTAACACCGGGCCAGTAGCGCCAGCCGTTTGTGAGTTTTGATTATCGCCCACCGCTGCGCCGTTATCGCGGGTCAAGGTGGCGGCGTGAACAGAAACCGATAGCAGGCTGATGCTCAACGCACTAAGCAGGCGTCGCTGGGCACGTGGCCCAAGGGCGGAAGGGGTGGTCATGCATGTGTCCTCTGGTTATTTGCTACGCATTTCAATGCGTTGCGCAAAGGCTAGAGGCACACCAGAGGTTCTCTAAATTGAAAGGTCTGAACCAGCCCATTAAGAAAAAAGGCTGGCTTTGGACACCTCAAAAGCGTTATGAGCGGGATCGTTAAAACTTCTGCGCCCCGCACGGGTCAATCCACCAGATTGCAATTAGTCTGGCAGGCGAGATGCGCAAGGCTGATTTACACTGCATCTACCAACCTCATCTGTAACAAGGAATAACCAATGAGCGTGTTAAGTGAGTTCAAGGCCTTCGCGGTCAAAGGGAACGTGGTTGATATGGCCGTGGGTATCATCATCGGCGCCGCGTTCGGCAAAATCGTTTCATCTTTCGTCGGCGATGTTGTCATGCCGCCATTGGGTCTATTGATTGGGGGCGTGGACTTCACTGACCTGGCCATTACGCTCAAGGCTGCGGCCGGTGATGCACCTGCCGTGGTACTGGCCTACGGCAAGTTCATCCAAACCGTGATCGACTTCCTGATTGTGGCCTTTGCAATTTTTCTGGGCGTCAAGGCAATCAACCGTCTTCGCCGTGAAGAAGCCGTTGCACCCAGCACTCCGCCGCTGCCTTCTAAAGAAGAAGAACTATTAGGTGAAATTCGCGATCTGCTCAAGGCACAAAACAAACAGCCCTGAAGGCAACAACTAAAAACAACGGCGCCTTCAGGCGCCGTTGTTTTATACACTCTTTGCTTAATACAACTACCAGTAGTTCTCAACGGCAACTTGACCGGGCCGACGCGTCAAACTAAGTTGCAGGTTTCGATCTTTCAATAGCTTGCGCGTGTCATCAATCATTTGCGGGTTACCGCACAACATGACGCGTGAGTGCTCTGGCGTTAATTCAACACCCGCAGCGCGTTCAAGTTCACCGTTTTCAATCAACGTCGTTATACGCCCGTTTAATACACCAGGCAGTGACTCGCGAGTCACGATCGGTAGATAGGTCAGCTTATGGGCATACTCTGCCAAGTAGTCGCGCTGCCCCAACTCGCCAATCAAATCCTGGTACGCCAGTTCACACTTCTCACGCGCACTGTACACAAGAATGATCCGCTCAAACTTCTCCCACACTTCAAAGTCCTGCAGGATCGAAATAAACGGTGCGATACCGGTGCCCGTTGCCAGCAACCACAAGTCGCGGCCATCAATAAACCGATCCAGAGTCAAATAACCAAAGGCCTGGCGGTCAACCATCAACGTATCGCCCACCTGCAACCGGCTCAACTCGCTGGTGAACTCCCCTCCCGGCACCACAATGGAAAAGAACTCCAGGAACTCGTCATGCGGGGAAGACACCATGGAATAGGCACGCCATACCGTGCTGCCATCCGCTTTGGTGACGCCGAGCCTTGCGAACTGCCCGGCGCGAAAGCGAAACCCCCGGTCACGGGTAGTGCGCAGGGTGAATAGGCTGGGCGTCAGGGGCTTAACATCGAGAAGCGTCTGCTGGGTGAACTTATCTGCGCTGGCGGTCATGGTGCGCTCCGTTGGGCTAATGCCCTAGTGTCGCGCAAACACGCTGCAAGGAACACCGACGGTTTGTGATGGCTTTGCGCCTGGCTAGAAACGGAGCCTGGACAGTCATTGCCGCGACCAACTTTCAACCGTTTATACAGTGCAAGCGTTTTAGATTTTGAACATACTGCCACACACATAAAACAACAAAAAACCGGCGTCAAAAAAACCTTATTACAACTATTAATCAGCAAGCCATAAAACTTCAAAACTTTAAAATAATAGAGCAATTACTCTTGAGATCGATGTAGAAAATTCTTACATCCACTTAAGACTTATCATCTACTATTAGAATTCACATTGGATCCACCTTTCTGGAAGTGCCGGCATTATGGGTACAGCGAACCGTGTTTATACGAAACAAGAACTTACGCTGCAAGGCGAATCTAATTTGCTCACCTATACCCGCAATCGGATAGAGCTGTACGGATTTGATAACTTTCTGTTCAGAATGACTACACAATATGGAGACATCCAATCAGATAGAAAAATACTTACCAACCACCCAACTGAATTCATCGACACGTTTGACGCAAGTTGTCTCTCTCATAAAAACCCCATTGAAAACCATTTCAAGCGATCGATTGACCCACTGGTCTGGGATCACAAGCTATTCAGTGAAACGCCTGAGCTCCAAGAGGTCTCATACTCATATGGACTCAATTACGGATGGTCGTTGTCAGCTCACGACTCCAAGGGGACCTTCAGCATACTGAGCCTGAGCCGTCGCTGCTCACACATCTCCCCCCAGGAGTTCAACGAGAAGGTTGGCAATTTGTTGTGGCTATGCCACCAGCTGCACATGGCGATGTACGAAAACTTCTTCATAGACATGCGATTGAATGACCCCAACAATCACCTGTCGGTGCGTGAGTCAGAAGTCCTGAAGTGGACGGCTCAAGGCAAAACGGCGTCTGATATTGGCATGATCCTGAACCTGACACCGCGAACCGTGAACTTTCACATCAGCAGCGCGATGCGCAAAATGGGAGCCACCAACAAAACGTCTGCGGTGGTTATCGCCGCCAAACTCGGCCTGCTGTAAAACGGAGCCTGTGCAGGGCCGGCGCTCACAACAATAAAAGCGCCGGGCAATCTCCGTTAAAAAAACGTAAAATCGCCCCTACCTGAAAATGCCACGGCTTCCAGGAGTGTTTGACTGCTTGTGTGTCCCCCTCAAACAACCCTCGATTCCCCAGAGTTTGTTTAAATGCCTGCGCTCGAAAGTCCTTTCGCCCAACTCCACCTGATCCGTCAGCCAGAACAACAGAACGAGCCGCTACAGGCCTTCGACGCGGCAGACGAGTACCTGCTCAACCACATGGCCGAACTGGCGCTGCCAGCCAACAGCCGGGTTCTGGTGCTCAATGACAGCTTTGGGGCTCTGGCGGTCAGCCTGGCGAGCACCCAGCATGTGACCAGCAGCAGCGACTCATTCCTTGCCATTCAAGGCCTGGAAAAGAACCTGGTGCGCAACGGCCAGGCATTTGATGCCGTCACAATCATTCCAGCCAGCCAACCGCTGACAGGCCCGTTCGACTGCGTACTGGTAAAAGTCCCTAAAACCCTGGCACTGCTCGAAGAGCAACTGATCCGTCTGCAAGGGCAACTGGCCCCCGGCGCACAGGTCATTGCCGGCGCAATGATCAAGCACTTGCCGCGTGCAGCCGGTGATTTGCTGGAGCGTTACATTGGCTCGGTGCAAGCGTCGCTGGCGGTAAAAAAAGCCCGTTTGCTGATTGCCACTCCTCAAGACCTGGGCCCGTTTACCTCGCCCTACCCTTCGCGTTACTCCCTGGACAAGCCTGCCATCGAGCTGCTTAACCACGCCAACGTGTTCTGCCGCGAAGGACTGGATATCGGTACTCGCGCCTTTTTGCCGCATTTGCCACGCAACCTGGGTTCGGCCCGAGTGGCGGATCTGGGCTGCGGTAATGGCGTGCTGGCCATCGCCAGCGCCCTGAGCAATCCGCAGGCACAGTACACGCTGGTTGATGAGTCATTCATGGCGGTGCAGTCTGCGCGGGAGAACTGGCAGGCAGCGCTGGGTGATCGCGACGTGAATATCCGTGCGGGCGACGGCTTGGCCGGGCAAGCACCGAACTCACTTGATGTAGTGCTGTGCAATCCGCCGTTTCATCAGCAACAGGTAGTCGGCGATTTTTTGGCCTGGCGCATGTTCCAGCAAGCCCGTGAGGCGCTGGTGGTCGGAGGGGCGCTGTACATTGTGGGCAATCGTCACTTGGGCTATCACAGCAAGCTGGCCAAGCTGTTTCGGGGTGTCGAACAAGTGGCCGCAACGCCCAAGTTCGTCATCCTCAAGGCGCGCAAGTAATCCCAAAACACCAAACCGCTGTAGGAGCGAGCTTGTCTCGCGATCTTTTGATCTTTAAAAGCTCGCGAGGCAAGCTCGCTCCTACAGGACGGGGTGGTCTTTATTACGCGATTAACCACCCGCAATACCCGGTAAAAATCCCGCAAGGTGACTGCGGCATCGGCGGCACAGGCGTAACCTGCCCGATCTGACGCCACATACCCTTGTCTCGCGATCTTTTGATCTTTAAAAGCTCGCGAGACAAGCTCGCTCCTACAGGACGGGGTGATCTTTATTACGCGATTAACCACCCGCAATAACCGGCAAAAATCCCGCAAGGTGACTGCGGCATCGGCGGCACAGGCGTGACCTGCCCGATCTGACGCCACACCCCTTGTAGGAGCGAGCTTGTCTCGCGATCTTTTGATCTTTAAAAGCTCGCGAGGCAAGCTCGCTCCTACAGAACGGGGTGGTCTTTATTACGCGATTAACCACCCGCAATACCCGGCAAAAACCCGCAAGGTGACTGCGCCATCGGCGGGACGGGCGTGACCTGCCCGATCTGACGCCACATACCCTTGTCTCGCGATCTTTTGATCTTTAAAAGCTCGCGAGACAAGCTCGCTCCTACAGGACGGGGTGATCTTTATTCCGCGATTAACCACCCGCAATACCCGGCAAAAAACCCGCAAGGTGACTGCGCCATCGACGGCACAAGCGTGACCTGCCCGATCTGACGCCACATACCCTTGTAGGAGCTCGCTCCTGCCGTATGTCTCAATGGCTTTTCATGCCCGCAGCAGTCATGAACAGACGGATCAACATGGCGAACACCGCCAGGCTCGCCACGCTGGCGGTCCAGATCAACAACAGCCAACCAATGCGTTGCCACAGTGGTTTTTTCTCGGCTTCCTGCACATCGTTTAGGTAATTCTTGCCAGCCATCTCAGGCACTCCTCTTGAGAAAAGGCTGCGCCCGTCGGGGCGCAGCGGCACTTGCGGCTAGTGGTATCCGTCTTCGTGGGTCACCTTGCCGCGGAACACGTAGTAGCTCCAGTAGGTGTAACCCAGGATGAACGGCAGGATGAACAAGGTGCCCACCAGCATAAAGCCTTGGCTTTGCGGCGGAGCAGCAGCTTCCCAGATCGAAATCGACGGCGGGATAATGTTCGGCCACAGGCTGATACCCAGGCCGCTGTACCCCAGAAACACCAGCAGCAGGGTCAGCAGGAACGGCGTGTAGTGCGCGTTACGGGCAATCGCCTTGAACAAACCGTACATCGTCACCAGCACCAGAATCGGCACCGGCAAGAACCAGAACAGGTTAGGCAGGGTGAACCAGCGTGCGGCAATCTCGCTGTGCGCCAGCGGTGTCCACAGGCTGACAATGCCCATCACCACCAGCAACACCACCGCCAATGGCCGACCCAGATTGTGCATACGCTCTTGCAAGGGCCCTTCTGTCTTCATGATCAGCCAGGTACAGCCGAGCAAGGCATACGCCACGATCAGGCCGAGCCCGCAGAACACGCTGAACGGTGACAGCCAGTCCAGGCCGCCGCCCGCGTATTCGCGGTTGACCACCGGGATGCCTTCGATAAAGGCACCCAGCGCCACGCCCTGGAAGAACGTCGCGATGATCGACCCCCAGATAAAGGCTTTGTCCCAGATGTGACGTTTGTCGGCCTTGGCCTTGAAGCGGAACTCGAAGGCCACGCCACGAAAGATCAAACCGACCAGCATCAGGATCAGCGGCAGGTACAGTGCCGACAGCACTACCGAATAAGCCAGCGGGAAGGCACCGAACAACGCCGCGCCGCCCAGTACCAGCCAGGTTTCGTTGCCGTCCCAGACGGGGGCGACGGTGTTCATCATCACATCGCGGTCTTTCTCTCCTTTAATAAAAGGGAAAAGGATGCCGATCCCCAGATCGAAACCATCCATGACCACGTACATCATGACGCCAAAGATGATGATGATTGCCCAGATAAGTGGCAGATCAATACCCATGACTCAGTTCCCCTTCTTCAGGCTGTCGCTGTAACCTTCATCCGTGCCTTCAACAGCAGCCGACAAAGGACGGGCAGGCGTGCGTTGCTGGCCAGGGCCACCCGAAGGCTGACCATCGCCCTCATGGGCAATCGGGCCTTTGCGTACCAGACGCATCATGTAGCCAATCCCGACGCCAAACAGCGAGAAGTACACCAGCACAAACATGATCAGGGTGATGCTCATTTGCGTCACGCTGTGGTTGGACGAGGCGTCTGCGGTGCGCATCAACCCGTAAACCACCCACGGCTGACGGCCAATTTCCGTGGTGAACCAGCCCGCCAGAATGGCGATCAGCCCGGACGGCCCCATCCACAGCACCAGTTTCAGGAACCAGCGGTTCTCATACAGCGTGCCGCGCTTGCGCAGCCACACGCTCCACAGACCGATAACGATCATCAACATGCCCAGCCCGACCATGATGCGGAAGGTAAAGAACACGATGGTGGAGTTCGGACGATCTGCCGCCGGGTAGTCCTTCATCGCCGGGATCTGTTTATCCAGACTGTGGGTCAGGATCAAACTGCCCAGGTATGGCACTTCGATCTTGTAGTCGGTGGTTTCGGTTTTCATGTTCGGGATGCCGAACAGAATCAGCGGTGTAGGCTCGCCGGGCTTGTTTTCCCAGTGACCTTCAATCGCAGCGATTTTCACCGGCTGATATTTCAACGTGTTCAAGCCGTGGGCATCGCCGATAAACGCCTGGATGGGAGCAACCACTAGGGCCATCCACATTGCCATCGAGAACATACGGCGAATGGCTGGCGTATTACGCCCACGCAACAGGTGCCAGGCGGCCGAAGCACCAACGAAGAACGCTGTGGCGACAAAAGCGGCGGTGGCCATGTGCGCCAGACGGTACGGGAACGACGGGTTGAAGATCACCGCCAGCCAATCGACCGGTATCACGCGACCATCAATGATTTCGTAGCCCTGCGGGGTTTGCATCCAGCTGTTGGACGCCAGAATCCAGAAGGTCGAAATGAGCGTACCGACGGCCACCATAATGGTGGAGAAGAAGTGCATGCCGCGACCGACACGGTTCCAGCCGAAGAGCATGACGCCCAGAAAACCCGCTTCAAGGAAGAATGCGGTCAGCACCTCATAGGTCAGCAACGGCCCGGTAACGGCCCCGGCAAAGTCAGAGAAGCGCGACCAGTTGGTCCCGAACTGGTACGCCATGACCAGGCCAGAAACCACGCCCATGCCAAAGTTGACTGCAAAAATCTTCGACCAAAAGTGGTACAGGTCACGGTACGTATCGTCACGGGTTTTCAGCCACATGCCTTCGAGCACCATGAGATAACTGGCGAGACCGATGGTGATGGCAGGAAATAGAATGTGGAACGATACGGTGAACGCGAACTGAATTCGGGCGAGATCGAGAGCCTCCAAACCGAACATAAGTCTTCCTCTATCAGGTATCAGGTTGTCAGGGCACCGACAGGACGCCGGTGTCCAACAGCCCCACGAGCAATGGCCTTTGCGAATCTGCGCTCGCACTGCTGGCCACCACGCAAGGGAATCAGGCCGTCTGGCCACTCCAGTAAAAGCCCGGCGGGCTTTGACCTGGATCAAACATTGCTGAAAGAGTAGTCCATTCTCGGCGTGTGGCTAATGTGGCTGGTTGTCGCGTGACAGGTTGTCCCAGGCCCTGAAATAGACAGTTGCAGCCAGAGCGTGTAATGGCCGACAAGATTTTTTGGCGCGACCGTCGGGCGGTTTTCGGATTGCGTGAGGGCGAGTCATTATTTGTTACAGAAAAGTGATAATCTCGACGTCCCCTGCCCTCTGCCACGACCTTTCAATGACCAGCCAGCCTCTTCTGTTACGTCATCACCGGCCTTTTGTGGCCTTCTGGTTTGCCCGTATCTTCACCGCCAGCGCCTTTCAGATGCTGACCGTTGCCATTGGCTGGAACCTTTACCAGATCACCGGCAACGTGATGGACCTGGGCTGGGTGGGGCTGATCGAGTTTGCGCCACGCGTACTGTTTATGCTGCACACCGGGCATGTGGCCGACCGTTATGACCGTCGCCGCGTGGCTGCCCTGTGCCAGACACTGCAAGCAATGATCGCCCTGACGCTGGCGATCAGCAGCATTCACGGCGACATCACCCGTGAAATGATCTTTGTCCTGGCGTTTTTGCTCGGTGCCGCCCGCTCCTTCGAGCAACCCACCACCCAAGCCTTGCTGCCCTCAATCGTGCCCGTGGCCTTGTTCCCCCGCGCCGTGGCCGCAGCCCAGGCGGCGCAGCAATCGGCAACCATCGTGGCCCCCGCGTTTGGCGGTTTGCTCTATGCATTTGGCAGCGTGTGGGTCTACGGCCCCAGCGTGGTGCTGTACCTGATTGCTGCACTGTTAATGAGCAACCTGCCAGCGCGTCAGGTCGCACTGAATAAAGGCAAAGCAACGCTGCACTCGCTGTTGGCAGGGATTCGCTTTATCCGCAGTCGCCCAGACATCCTCGGTGCCATCTCACTGGATCTGTTTGCCGTACTTTTGGGCGGTGCGACCGCGTTGTTGCCGGTATTTGCCAAAGACATTCTGCTCACCGGCCCGTGGGGCCTGGGCATGCTGCGCTCAGCCCCGGCGGTTGGCGCGCTGCTGATGTCGCTGTGGCTGGCGCGCTTTCCGTTCGAGCGCAAGGTGGGGCGCACCATGTTCACCGCTGTCGGGGTGTTTGGCGTAGCGACCATCGCCTTCGGACTGTCGACCTCGTTCTGGTTCTCGATGCTGGTGTTAGTGATCCTCGGCGCTTCAGACATGATCAGCATGGTGATCCGCGCCTCGTTCGTGCAGCTGGAAACCCCGGATGAGATGCGCGGGCGGGTCAGTGCGGTCAACGGGCTGTTTATCGGCGCATCCAACCAACTGGGCGAATTTGAATCGGGCGTTACCGCCCACTGGATGGGCACCGTGCCTGCGGTGGTGCTGGGCGGGGTGGGCACGCTGTTTATCGCCGGGCTGTGGATAAAACTGTTCCCAGGCCTGGCCAAGCGTGATCGGCTGGTTGAGGATTGACACCGTGTAGTCGCTGCCGCAAGCAGCGACTACAGGCCAGGCTAATTGATGTGCAACTGCGCACCCAGCCGGGTGAACGGAGCAACCAGTGAGGTGTTACTGAACTGGAACCAGCCTTGCGCGTTGTTACCCAGGTCGAAGGTGTAGACGTAACCCACCGTGGTGCCTGCACCGTCGCAGGTCACCAATCCCTCTCCTTTGTTACAGACCGGTGTGCGCGCTCCGTTGATCGTCTGCCCATCAAATGTCACGGTCGGCTGTCGTCCGTAGCCACGTTCCAGCACATACACCTTTATATGCGGCCCACGGTGCTGCATTTTGGTCTGCTCGCGCCCGTCCGACACATCCTCTACAGCCCCCGAGCCAGAGGCCACCTTGAGAATTTCGATCTGGCTCAATGGCATCGCCGGTGCCGCGCCTGCCCCAGCGCTGATCAATAGCCACAAACCCGCGATGAAAGCGTTGATGGTGTGTTTCATGGATTCCTCCGATAACTGGCACGCAGTATGCCTTCCTACCTGGCGTTACAAAACATCGCGCCGTTCGGTCAGCAAAGCAGCCAGACGTTCATGCTGCTGGTATGATGCGCGGCTTTTTCCGACAGACAGAAAAAACTCAGGCCCTGGCCGCCTGTGCTTTGCTGTCGAAAACGATTCAATCACGGCGCCGGCGGCGCCACGGGGACTGGCATGCTGGAAAGGCTGTTTCAACTCAAGGCACATAACACCAATGTGCGGACCGAGATTCTTGCGGGTATCACCACCTTTTTGGCGATGGCCTACATCCTCTTCGTGAACCCGAGCATCCTCGGCGAAACCGGGATGGACAAAGGCGCGGTATTTGTCGCGACCTGTCTGGCAGCCGCCATTGGTTCGGCGATCATGGGCATCATTGCCAACTACCCGATCGCACTCGCGCCGGGCATGGGCCTGAACGCCTTCTTCACTTACACCGTGGTGCTGCACATGGGCCACACCTGGCAAGTGGCGCTGGGTGCGGTATTTATCTCGGCGGTGTTGTTCTTCCTGCTGTCGATCTTCCGCATCCGCGAGTGGATCATCCACAGCATCCCGCTGCCGCTGCGCTCGGCCATTGCCGCGGGTATCGGCCTGTTCCTGGCGCTGATCGCACTGGGTAACGCCGGGATCGTGGTGGCCAACAAGGCGACCCTGGTGGGCATGGGCGACCTGACTCAGCCAAAAGTGGTACTGGCCTCCTTGGGCTTTGCCCTGATCGTGGCTCTGGAAGCACTGAAAGTGCGCGGCGCAGTACTGATCGGCATTCTGGCGGTGACCATTGCCTCTATCGTCATGGGCGTGACCGACTTCGGTGGCGTAATGTCGATGCCGCCATCCTTGGCCCCGACTTTCCTGCAACTGGACATCAAAGGTGCACTGGACGTCGGTCTGATCAGCGTGATTTTTGCCTTCCTGTTCGTTGACCTGTTCGACAACTCCGGCACCCTGATCGGCGTTGCCAAGCGCGCCGGCCTGATGGGCAAAGACGGGCACATGCCCAAAATGGGCCGCGCCCTGATCGCCGACAGCACCGCAGCCATGGCCGGTTCGTTGCTGGGTACCTCGACCACCACCAGCTACATCGAATCGGCAGCGGGCGTGAGCGCCGGTGGCCGTACCGGCCTGACCGCCATCGTGGTCGGCGTGATGTTCCTGCTGGCCTTGTTCTTCTCGCCATTGGCGGCCAGCGTTCCGGCGTTCGCCACCGCGCCTGCGCTGATGTTCGTGGCCGTGCTGATGATGAGCGGCCTGGCTGAAATCGAATGGGAAGACGTGACCGTTGCCGCCCCGGTGGTGATCACCGCGCTGGCCATGCCGTTCACCTACTCCATCGCCAACGGCATCGCCTTCGGCTTTATTTCCTGGACGGTGATCAAGTTGCTGACCGGCCGCGTTCGTGAGCTGAATGCGCCGCTGATCATTCTGTCGATACTGTTTGTGGTCAAGCTGGGTTGGTTTAACGCATGAGTGCTTTGCCGTTTGATTCTGCTACCTACGCCCTGGAACTTGAGGCCAAGACCCAGCGTCTGCGCGAGCTTCTAGCGCCGTTCGATGCGCCTGAGCCCCAGGTGTTTGATTCGCCGTTGAAACACTTCCGCCTGCGCGCCGAATTCCGCCTGTGGCGCGAAGCCGGCGAGCGGCACTATGCGATGTTCGCCCAGGACGACAAACGCACGCCGATCCTGATCGACGAGTTCCCGATTGCCAGCCTGCGCATCAACCAATTGATGCCGCAGCTCAAGGCCGCGTGGCAAGCCAGCGCAGCGCTGAGCAACAAGCTGTTCCAGGTGGAGTTCCAGACCACTTTGGCCGGTGATGCGATGGTCACGTTGTGCTACCACCGCCCGCTCGACGAACACTGGCAAAACGCCGCAGAGCAATTGGCCAAAGACCTGGATATCAGCGTCATTGGCCGCTCCAAAGGCAAGCGCGTGGTGATTGGCCGTGATTACGTGGTCGAAAAACTCGAGATCGCGGGCCGCACCTTCACCTATCAGCAACCGGAAGGCGCGTTCACCCAGCCAAACGGCACGGTCAACCAGAAGATGCTCAATTGGGCGTACGAAGCTTTGGGCCAGCGATCGGACGACTTGCTGGAGTTGTACTGCGGCAACGGCAACTTCACCCTGCCGCTGGCGACCCGCGTGCGCAACGTGCTGGCCACGGAAATCAGCAAGACCTCGGTGAACGCCGCCTTGAACAACCTCAGCGACAACGCTGTGGATAACGTTAAGCTGGTGCGTTTATCGGCAGAAGAACTGACTGAAGCCCTGAACGAAGTCCGCCCGTTCCGCCGTTTGCAGGGTATCGACCTGAAAAGCTACGCATTCGGCAGCGTCTTCGTCGACCCGCCGCGTGCGGGCATGGACCCGGACACCTGCGAGTTGACCCGGCGTTTTGACAACATCCTGTACATTTCCTGCAACCCACTGACCCTGGCCGAGAACATCGCCCAACTGCACGATACCCATCGTATTGAGCGTTGCGCTGTGTTTGACCAGTTCCCGTGGACGCACCATATGGAATCGGGTGTGATGTTGGTTCGTCGTTAAGCGGCTTGCTACTCACCCCAGCCCTCTCCCTAAGGGAGAGGGCGCCCATCGGGGGTTGCTTTAGAAGCTTGGCGGTCTACCAGCAACAGCGATGCACTTGAAAACAACTCGGTCAGTCCCCTCTCCCTCTGGGAGAGGGTTAGGGTGAGGGCGGTTTTCAAGTCCTGCTGAAATACCCCGCCACCTGCATCAAATCCGCGTCATTCAATAAACCCGCATAGCACTTTAGCTGCACCCGGGCAAGTAAATAGGCATACCGCGCTTCAGCCAAATCGCGCTTGGCGCTGTACAACTGCTGCTCGGCATCCAAAACGTCCAGGTTGACCCGCTCCCCGCCACTCACGCTTTTCTGCGTAGCATTGACCAACGCGCTGGCGGACTGCACGGCCATTTCATACGCCCGTACCTTGGCCGCCGCGCTGTTATTGAGGTTGTACTGCTTGCGCAAGTCCACCAGGGTCGCCGCAGTCTGCGCGTCCAATTCGTACTGCGCCTGAGACAATTGCCGCGCCGCCTGACGGGTCGATGCCGATACCGAACCACCGGCAAACAAGGGCACGCTGAACTGAATGCCAACGCTATTGGTGTCGTACTTCTGTTGGTAAGTGCTCTCGGAGTCCGAACGGGTTTGCCGACTGCTCGCGTACAGGCTGAGCTTAGGCAAGTGCCCGGCCCGGCGACGCTCCACCTCATACTCGGCCGAGGTCAGGGCATGCTGCTGCGAGGCCAGTTCCGGGTTATTGGCCAGCGCCAGTTCGCGCCAGCTTTCAAAACGCTGCGGCTCCAACGGCTGGATCGCAAAATGCGGCAATGACACTAAAGGATCAAGCTGCTCCACCTGCAACGGCTCCCCCAGCATGGCCTCAAGTTCGCGCAATGCGGCGTCCAGTGCGTCTTGAGCCTCGATTTCCTGAGCGACCGCCAAACTCAAGCGTGCCTGGGTTTCAAGCACATCGGTACGGGTGCCCTCCCCGCCTTTCAACAACCGCTGGTTAAGTTGCAAGCGTTCGCTAAACGCCCGTTTCTGCGCCCGACTCAGCTCAATCCGCTCCTGCGCCAGCAAGGCCTGGCTGTAGGCACTCAACACCCGTACCGCCAAATACTGGCTTTTACTGCGAAAACGCTCATCGGCCAGCAGGGCCTGCGCTGCGCCTTGCTTAAAGCGTGCGTAGGCCTCGTAGTCCAGCAGTGGTTGCTGCAAGGTCAACGTCGCCGCATAACTGCGGTAATCGCGATCGGTCGTCGTGTGCGATTGCGTGACTTCAGACTCATTGCGCGAGTTGGTGTAGTTCCACGCCAGCGTCGGCAACAGCGCTGAACGCCCGAGGGCTCGGTTTTCCTGGCCTGCCGCCCGTTCTTCTATGGCCGCCTGGAACGTGGGATCGTTGTGCACCGCCAAATCATAGGCTTCAAGCAAACCCAACGCCTGTGCCGGGCTAGCCAGCGCGGCACAGAGCATCAATAACCCGCTGCACATTCGACGCACGTTCATTCTTCCACCAAGGCCATGTGCGTGCGGTCCAGCAGCGGCTTGAACAGGTAATTGAGCATCGAGCGCTCACCGGTGCGCACAAAGGCCTCGACCGGCATGCCGGGGCGAATCTGTTGCCCGGCCAGTTGCGCCAGGCCCTCGGCGCTGACCTGCGCCCGCAACGTGTAATACGGTTCATCAGTACGTTCATCGACTTGACGGTCTGCCGATACCAGCGTCACCTCGCCTGCCACCCGGGGCGTGGTGCTTTGGCTAAAGGCGCTGAACATCAGTTCTACCGGCAACCCGGCGTGGACTTTGTCCGCCAGTTCCACAGGCACCCGCGCCTCAACCAGTAACGGCTCTCCCTGCGGCACGATTTCCATCACGGCCTGGCCCGGCCTTATCACCCCGCCCTCGGTAAACACGTCCAGGCCGACCACAATCCCCGCCACTGGCGCACGTAACTGACTGTTGGCCAGCTCGAATTCCGCTGAGGCCAAGCGGTTGCGCAGGTCTTCGGTACGCACGCGGGTATCAGCCAGTTGCGTGCGCACCTCTTTCTGATATTCCTCAGTCAGTTGGCGAATTTTCAGGCGCATTTCCTGCACCTGACGCTGTAATTGACCGATACGCCCATAGTCTTCACTGATCGAACCCAGCACTTGGGCGTAGACCCGCTCGCTGTCCAACAGCCGATTGCGCGGGATATACCCTTCACGGGCCAGCTCGCGCAGGCCTTGCAGTTGCTCGTCGAGCGCCGTGCGCTGCATCACTTTATTGGCTTGTGAATCACGCACCCCACGCAGTTGCGCCTCAGTACCGGCAATGCTTTCGCCGATGCCTTGCTGATCGAGCAGCAACGCCTGACGTCGACTGGTGAACAATTGACGTTGCAGTGCCAGGTTCGACGCCACCTCGGGTTCGCTTTGCAGCGCCATCAACTCAGGCGGAAAACTCACGCGCGCGGCGCCTTCAACTTCGGAATTGAGCCGCGCCTCGCTGGCCAACGAGCCATAGAACTGGCTACGCAGCGACTGCGCCTGCCCCAGCAGCGGGGTTTCCTTGAGCCGGATCAGCACTTGCCCGGCTTGCACGCTGTCGCCATCGCGCACATCGATGCGCTCAACAATCCCGCCGCTGGGGTGCTGCACCACTTTGCGATGGCCCGACACCATGACCTTGCCCGACACCGCGACGCCTTTGTCCAGCGGTGCCAAGGCAGCCCAGGCGAGAAACCCCAAAAAACCGCCAAGCATCAGCAGCCAGCCAAGGCGCGCATAGCGGGTGTCATCCAGTTGCAGCACGTTGCTATCAGAGACCTGTTTAACGTTTGCAGCACTCATGCCTTGCTCACCTCTACGGTGCCAAGCCGGTAGCTCACGTTCATCGCCGGTTTAGGCGCGGCGGGCTTGGGCGCGGCGAGCACCTTGGCGGTGGGGCCAAAGGCTTGCAACTGACCGTCACGCAGGATCAACAGTTGATCGGTGAGGGTCAGCACGTTGGGTTTGTGGGTAATCAAAATCAGCGTGCGCTTGAGCTGTTTGAGTTGGGCAATGGCCTGTAGCAAGGCTTGCTCCCCGGCGTCATCAAGGTTGGAATTGGGTTCATCGAGCACGATCAGCGCGGGTAAACCGTACAGGGCACGGGCCAGGCCGATGCGTTGCTTCTGCCCACCCGACAGCCCAGCACCGCCTTCACCCAGACGGGTGTCGTAGCCTTCAGGCATTTGCACAATCAGTTGATGCACGCCCGCCAGTTGCGCCGCAGCCAGCACTTTGTCGGAATCAACTTCTGCGAAGCGTGCGATGTTCTGTGCGATGGTCCCGGCAAACAGCTGAATGTCCTGGGGCAAATACCCCAGATGCGGGCCGAGTTGCTGTTTGTCCCACTGCGACAGCTCCGCACCGTCCAGTCGAACCTTGCCCGCCAACGGCTGCCAAACCCCAATCAGCAAACGCGCCAGGGTCGATTTGCCGCAACCCGACGGCCCGATCACGCCCAGCACTTGCCCGGCGGGCAACGTGAAACTCAGGTTGGCCAACGTTGCGCGCCGCGTACCCGGTGCGCTGGCGCTGAGCTGTTCGACCGCCAACTCACCGCGTTGCACGGGCAACGCCATGCGCGGTGGCCGCGCCGGATGCGCCTGCAACAAGGCTTCAAGACGCTGATAGGCCAGGCGCGCCGAACTCCATTGCTTCCACACACCGATCAACTGATCGATAGGGCCCAGCACCCGGCCCATGAGAATCGAGCCGGCGATCATCATCCCGGCGGTGATCTGCCCTTGCACCGCGAGCAATGCGCCCAGACCCAATACCAAGGATTGCAGGGCCAGACGCACACCTTTGGACCAGGCGCCGACACTGGCGGTTTTTTCACTGGCCAGGTTCTGCTGTGCCAAAAACGCCGTGTGCTGCGCCAGCCAACGCCCGCGCAACGTCGCGAGCATGCCCATCGCCTCAATGGCTTCGGCATTGCGTAGGTGCGCGCTGGCTTGCTGAGTGGCTTCGACCGACAACTCGCTGGCGACCTTGAGCGGCCCCTGCGACACCCGCTGATTGAGCCACGCCAGCAGCATCAACAGCACCGCGCCGCCGAGGGCCAGCAGCCCCAACCACGGGCTGAACATAAAAATCACACACAGATACACCGGAAACCACGGCGCATCGAAAAACGCAAACAGCGCATTGCCGGTGGCGAACTGGCGCAGGCTGGTCAGGTCATTGAGCGCCTGCCCGGCCGCCGGGTTGCCGGTGCGCAATTGCGCCTCAAAGGCGGCGTCGTACACGCGCTGATTCAAGCGCATGTCCATTTGCGTGCCGAGGCGGATCACCACCTGGCTGCGCACCCATTCCAACGCGCCCATCAGGCCAAACAGGCCGAGGATCATCAGCGTCAGCATCAACAGGGTCATTTCATTGCCCGACGCCAACACCCGGTCATACACCTGCAACATGTAGAGCGCCGGGGCCAGCATCAGTAAATTGATCACGGCCGAGAACAGGCCGATACTGAAAAAAGCACGCTTGTAGGCCGTCAAGGCAGCCCGCATCTCGTTGGCGACATGGGCTTTGGGCCGGGTCATGAAGAGGGTTCCGTGGAGAAATCACCGGTAAAACTGCGGGAGTTGACTCGCCAGCGAGGTCATCGCGAGCAAGCCCGCTCCCATAGGATCGGGTTCAAGCCTGTGAAAACAGGGCGTGCCCGTGTTAAGCCGCCAGCGCCCAGTCTTGAGCAGCGTCTTGCACACCAACCAGACCGATATCAGCCGCAAACGCGGTGTCGGCGTGCGCCAAACCAGCAGCCGCCAGTTGGTCGAAGGTCGAATCGGTGCTCAGGTTGAACTCGCTCAGCAGGGTGTTGAGCACGCCTTCCAAGCCCGCCACGTTGCCGCGCATCAGGCCGTAGATCACGTCCTGAACGGCGTTGCCAGCACGGCCAGCATCGCTGGCGGCAGACAGGTCGAGGCCGTTGAAGGAGACAAAATAGTCTTGAAGTGCAAAATCGCTGCCTTTACCACCGGTCAATCCAGTGCCCAATTGGACGCTGTCCAACTCACCCCACAAATAGTGATTCATATTGTCGCCAGGCGACACAAGTGGGTTATACACATAGTGCAAACCATTATCCGTATCGCTACCGGCGATGTAAGCATATTCAGAGTTATTGGCACCAGAAGTAGCGTATTGCTCGCCATCATATTTGCCATCACCCGTGTTAAACCCACCGGTATTGCCTGTGCCATGGCCGGCTGTTTTGAAGCCTGTGGACCAGACACTGAGCACGTCTTTAATGGAAATATCACCGAATGCAGAGCTGTATGTAATTGAAACAGTCATACCGTAACCTCTTCCTTGGAAAGTTTTAGTGAGCGCACACCCAAGTGTGCATTTACCCGACAGGGTAAATTCCTTGTTAAGAAATATCGCTTATTTCTTAAAACTTATATTCGAGCATACCGCTCAGTGTTCGTCCGCGCGCCAGACTCAAGTTATTAACATCCCCCATGGCAACAAAGTAGGCTTCGTCCGTAGCGTTTTCCATCACCAACGAAATATTAAAATCATCAGTCATCCAATAACTGGCATACAGGTCATAGACACTGTATTTTGGCCACATCGCCTGTTCAATGGACTTATAGCTGTGTGCATTTAGATCCTTGCCGTTACCTGGGCTGTAACGCAGGCGAACGCCTGCATCCAGACGCCGCTCCAGGAAGCGCGCACCAACCGTTAATGAACCTCGATCCGCAGGCATATAGGCTGCATTGCCCATTATTCCGCCGCAATCGACTGCGTTGTTATTCACTTCATCATCCAGCCATTCACTTTCGCTGACAGGGCGAAGACCTATTTTCCCATCTGGCCGGGTATAACGCTCAATATAACTCTTAAGTTTTTTCCCATATTTTTTTGCTCCCCCCATGTAGTAGCGCTTGGAGCAAAAATCGTTACTACCAATCATATGGGTATAGCTCAAGTTCGTGTAAACACGCCCCATATCATAATTGGCTTGGTATTCAACCCCTCGAAAGCGTGTATCATTCAAGTTATTAACGTACGCCAGATCGCCAAAATTACTAGTTGTCGTTTCCGGCAATGAAATACCGTACTGCATAAATGAAAAGTTTTTGATCCGATTATCAAAGTACGAGACTTTCATCCCCAGTCGGTCATTATTGAAAAACAACGACTCCTTGAAGATATTGAAACCTACCTCCCAGTCTTTGGACTCTTCAGCCTTGAGGAAAGGGTTTGGGAAGACCCGCTCAGGTGCTTCGCCACCATGGGGACGCCCGGTCATGAATACTTCTGTCACTGCCGGTGGACGCCAGCCTTTACCGACGTGAGAATACAGTTGCAGCCAATCCACTCCGGGCTTGATAGCGATGCCGAACGTTGGCGAAAAACGACCGCTCTCATTGTCGACGTCATACATTTTTTCTACACGTTTGGCCGGATCGAGATTGATCACAGGCACGCCGTTCTCATAACGGACAATATTTTTCTCGTATAGCGTCATGCCTGTTTTACCTTCCAGGCGATAGCGGTCATAGCGCAGACCACCGCTCAGGTTCAACCAACCGTCGTAGTCATACTCCAGATTACTGAACAGACTGGCCATAGTCCGTTTGCCAGAGGGGTTCGCGCCCTCTACATAAGGCAGCGATTGTTCGTTGACGGCGGCCACTTTGTTGGTGCGCGGCGTGAATGTATCCTGATACATCTCCAGGCCGTAATTCACGCTCAACTGGCCATAGGTGTCGAAGTTGAACAGCGAGGTGTTTTGCACCATCCCGCCCCAGGTCTCCGTCTGGAAACGGTCTTTATAAGCACCAAAGGCGTTGTCAGCCGTGGCGTTATGCCGGGCGTTGGCGCGGTCCAGTTGCGTGTCGACGTAATACAGCTTGGCCTTTAGATCAATCAATTCATTGTCCGGATTGAAGCTGTAATCAATCGCGTAGTTGGCCGTACTCAGGTTGTTTTTACTGTGCCGGACATAGTCATAACCTGACCCATCTGCCTTGGCATACGTCCAGGCATCATTGCTGTCGCTGTCAGTGTTCAGGTAACTCAACTGCACACGCTGGTTGTTCGGCAGGTTGAGACCGAACTTGGCCATTTGCGATCGGGTCACGCTGCCTGCGTCACCGACTTCACTTTTCAGCCAGCTTTTCCAGGCTTCGCGGCGTACATCCTTGAGCCGGATCTGAGACCCTAAATTGCCCGCATTCTGCCGCCCGCTGCGGTAATTACCGAAGTGCCGCTCGCTCACGGCAAACAAAGCATCACCAACGTCGTTACCAAAGGCGAACACTCCGCCACCGTTGAAATAGGTGCCGTTGCCCATGTTGCCAATACCGTTGCCAGCACGAATGCGCCCGCCAAACTCTTTGCCGTCTTTCAAAAAATCACTGGCTTCGAGGGTCCTGAAGGTGGCGATCCCCCCGATGACGCCAGCACCGCCCAGGGTCGACTGCGCGCCTTTGTCGATTTCAATGTCGGAGATCATTTCCGGGTCGATCAGCATCACGCCATTGCGGTGCTGGTGGCCGTTGACGTTGAAGTTCTGGCGCATGCCGTCAACGTTCATGTTGACCCGGCCATAGTCTTGAACCCCACGGATATTGATCGACAAGCCGGGGTCACGCTGGTCCACCGCGGTGTACACACCGGGAGTCTCTTCCAGCAGGTCAGCGGTATGACGGGGAGCGCGCTTGTTGATTTGCTCGCGGGTAATCACCGACACCGCTTGGGGCGTCTGGTACACCCAGTCAGCACCATTGCCGTTCTCACTGGCCGTCACCGAAGTAGTGCCCAACGCCAGCGCGGCTTTGGCCTCGCCGCTCACGCGAGTCAGGGTCACTTGGCGTTCGCCGGTGAAGCGGTATTCCACCGGATTGCTGCCCAGCAGGCGTGCCAGGCCTTCTTGCACACCGAAGTCACCGTTAAGGGGCTGCGAAGCCAAGCCTCTCAGCATCTGGCTGTCAAACAGCACTTGCAGACCGGCTTGCTCGGCAAACACCAGCACCGCTTTGTCCAGCGGCTGCGCCGGAATGTGGAAAGCGATGAATTCTTGCGCAATGGCGCTGCTGACTTTTTCAACGGCGTGCGCCGGTGCGTGTGCCGCCAACACGGCCAATATTCCAACATGTACAGCAAAGGCTAACCGGCTTGCGGGCTGCTTTCCTTTGCGCTGACTAACGACCATTTTTGTTATCCCCAGGCTTACATACTTTGTTATGAGAATGAATCTCAATAGCAAGACGAGCCAGTGGGGAAAAGTCAGTAAAGGTTTTTGCGATTAATTTTCAGAAGCCCGATTTGGCTGATCAAACCCACCTGGACCGCGCCGTCTTCGACGCCGCGCAGCAAACAGGCCACCGCTAATCGAGAGCATCCCCCAATCGGTTCCCTCTCCTTCGGGAGAGGGCTAGGGTGAGGGGGCTCTTGGATCAGGTCAAAAGATCGCGAGGCAAGCTCCTAAAGGGAACGGTTTAATAAATCAGGCTGACGCCTGCCAGTTGCACACGTTTGACGTGCAGTTCCTGGGTGAGTGTCTGTAAGGCGCTGTCGAGCATTTCGAGACGGAACACACCGCTGACTTGCCGGTCTGCCAACGCGCGGTTGGCCAGCACGATTTGCCCGGGACGGTAGCGGTTGAGTTGCTCAACCACCTGCGCCAACGGCTGGTGGTCAAACACCAGGACACCACGCCGCCAACCGGTGGCCGCACTTAAATCGAAGCCCGCCAAAGGCTCTACCCCGTCCTGCGAACTGTAGCGCGCACTTTGCCCCTCTTGCAGGATCTGTCGGACAGGCCCATGAATGGGCGGTTTTTTCAGGCTGACGGCCACGCTGTGCTGCAGCACACCGACCCACGCCTGGTCACTGCTTTGGCGAGCGACGACGAATTGGGTACCCAGGGCCTTGGTTTGCCCACCAGCACTTTGCACCACAAAGGGCCGAACCTCAGCCTCGCCCATCGGCGCTACATCAAACACGGCCGAGCCCGCCAGCAGGCTGATACGGCGCTCGTAGGTGTCATAGTCGATGCGGATGGCGCTCGAAGCGTCCAGCTCCACCGAACTGCCGTCGTCTAGCTGGACGGTGCGAATTTCTCCTACACCGGTTCGGTAGTCAGACTGCATGTTGATCAGCACGGTCGGGCCGCTGAGCCAGCCAACGGCCAATACCAGTGACAACGCGGCGGCGCGTGCAGCCCAGCGCAAGGGACGGCGGCGACGTGTGGCTGGCGCCGGGTGCGGTAACTTGGGGCGCTGGCGACGAGGGGCGGATGTTTGCAGGTGCAGGTCCAGGGCCAATGCCCCCATGGCCGCCCAGGTCTGCTGGGCGAACTGCAAGGCTGTCGTGTGGCGCTCATCGGCCGCCAACCACTGCTCGAGTTGCGCCTGTGCGGCTGCGTCCAGCTCACCGGCATGCAGGCGCACCGCCCACTCGGCGGCCGTCTCAGTGATGATCTGTTGTTCGCTGCCCTGGCTGTTCACGTGTGAATCTCAATTTCTCGTTATGTATAAGCAGTGACGTCTAGCTTGCCAATTCTCAGTAAACCGTTGGTCGACAGGGTACAGGTCATTTATCCGGTTCTTGCAGACGCTGCATGACATACGCCAAAGCCTTGGACAGATGTTTTTGCACTGAGCTGTCAGAAATTTCAAGGTGGCGCGCCACTTCGGCGTGGGTCATGCCTTCGATGCGGTTGAGCCGGAAAATTTCCTGGGTGCGCTCGGGCAGTTCTGCCAATGCCTGTTTCAGCGCCGTGCGCTGTTGTTCAGCCATCGCCTGGGCCTCCAACCCTGCCAGTTCATCCTCGATCTCGGCCAATTCTTCTTGTGCCACGGAGTCGGTCTTGCGCCGGGCTTCCTGACGGATGTGGTCGACCAGCAGGTTGCCCGCCACGCGGTAAAGGTAACCGGGGGTGTTGTCGATCTGCTCCTTGCGCCCGCGCTCGGCCAGGCGCAAGAAACTCTCCTGGACCAGATCCGCTGCCAGCTGTGGGTCTCGTACCTTGCGCCCCAGATACCCGCGCAGGGTACTGGCATGCTTGAGGAACAAGCCCTTGAGGTCCATATCCGACAAACCGACTCCCTGGAGCAAAAGGAAAAGGGGCGGCTATCTTACTTTTTATCGAGAATGATTTTCAATTGATATTGGCGCGTGGTCAGAACGTTCGATAAACGCCCACAAATGTGCTGAAAGCGCCCAGGTCATTCCCCTCACAATTGACCTGATTAACCGATTGGTACAATTTAAGGCGATCGACTGAGCCCGCTCAGACGACCACACAAAAACAACGCAGAGTTGCCTTGATATGCCCCCTATCGTGCTGATACTGAACGGCCCCAACCTGAACCTGCTGGGCACTCGAGAGCCCGGCATTTATGGCCATGAAACGCTCGCCGATATTGCCGACGTGTGCGGCAAAACGGCTACAGAAGAAGGTTTGCAGGTCGAGTTTCGCCAAACCAACCACGAGGGCGAGTTGCTCGACTGGATCCATGCCGCTCGCCTGCGCTGCGCCGCGATTGTGATCAACCCGGCGGCCTGGACCCACACCTCGGTGGCCATTCGCGATGCCTTGGTGGCCAGTGAGTTGCCGGTGATCGAGGTACACCTGTCAAACATTCACAGCCGCGAAGCCTTTCGTCATCACTCCTTCGTCTCGGGCATCGCCCAAGCTGTACTGTGCGGGTTTGGCAGCAACGGTTATCGCCTCGCGCTGCAACATCTCAGCCGCCAATTGAAGGGCTAGCCGAATGTCGACCTCAAGACCAGCGTCAGTATTGGCCGGGCTGATCGGCGCCGGCATTCAAGCATCCCGCACACCCGCACTGCACGAGCGCGAAGGCGAGGCACAAGGGCTGCGTTACACGTATCAACTGATTGATCTGGAGGCGCTCAAGCTCGACGTCAACGCCCTGCCCGACCTGCTGACAGCCGCAGAAAGTCTTGGCTTCAGCGGCTTGAACATTACCTATCCGTGCAAGCAGGCCGTCCTGCCCTGGCTGGACGAATTGTCTGATGAGGCCAGAGGAATCGGGGCCGTGAACACAGTGGTATTCAAGGACGGCAAGCGCATTGGCCACAACACTGACTGCTCAGGTTTTGCTGAAGGATTTCGACGCGGCTTGAGCGGCGTTGCCGTGCAGCACGTCGTCCAGATGGGCGCGGGGGGCGCTGGCTGTGCCGTGGCTCATGCCTTGCTCAGTGAAGGCGTACAGCAACTGGATATTTTTGATGTGGACATCGAGCGCGCACAGCATCTGGCGGACAATCTGAACCAGCATTTTTGCGCCACACGGGCCCGGGCAGGCACAGACCTTGAAACGGCAATGGCCCGTGCCGACGGGCTGGTCAATACCACGCCCATGGGCATGGCCAAACTACCGGGCATGCCCGTGCCGGCACACTGGCTGCGCCCTGCCATGTGGGTGGCCGAGATTGTCTACTTCCCGCTGCACACCGAACTGCTGCGCCACGCCCAAGCCTTGGGCTGCCGCACGCTGGATGGCGGCAACATGGCCGTGTTCCAGGCGGTCAGGGCGTTTGAATTGATCAGCGGCAAAACCGCCGATCCGGCGCGCATGTTGGCGCACTTTCAGGCAATGAACGGTTGAAGCAGGCCGCCCTCGCCATGCGAGGCGGCACGGCGCTCAATCAGGCCTGCAGATAGCGCAGCACCGAATCGCAAATCATCTCGCGCTGACGCTGCTTAACCTGCGGGTCGGACAAGTCGATCTGAAAAATCTCACCCAACGTGTAGCGATTGGACACGCGATAAAAACAGAACGAACTGACCAGCAGGTGCACGTCCAGCGGGTTTAAACCGGGGCGGAACACCTGCTGCTCAACGCCGCGGCGCAGGATCTCTTCGAGGGCATGAACAATCGTGTCGTTCATGGCCTTGATGCCTTCCGAACGCTTGATGTATTCGCCCTTGTGGATATTTTCGACGCTGACCATACGCACAAAATCGGCGTTCAGGTCATGGTGATCAAAGGTGAACTCAACCAGCTTCTGGATCGCCTGGCGGGGTTCCAATTCATCCAGGTGCAGCAGGTTTTCGGTGCTGCGAATCTCGCCGTAGAGCTTCTCCAGCACTTCGACGTAGAGCTGCTCCTTGCTGGTGAAGTAGTAATAGATCATGCGTTTGGAGGTGCGAGTGCGCTCCGCGATGGCATCCACGCGTGCACCCGCCAGCCCCTGTTCAACGAACTCGGAGAGGGCTTCCTGGAGGATGTTTTCGCGGGTTTTTTCCGGGTTGTTTTTCCGGGCTTTTCGCGGTTCGACTACGGGCGCCGTGGCGTCAGCGTCGGCCTCGACTTCTGATATCTGGGTCATTACAGGCTCACGGCCATCGGAAGATGGCCGTGATTATGGCCCGAGCCGTTCAACGAAGGAAGCCAACAAACTTATTCGTACGTCGCCCTACAGCTTGGCCTGACGCACAGCCCCCGTCCGCGACTTGGCCATTGCCGCCAGACGGACCGCCACGTTAGCCGCGCCATAACCGGCATAACCATTCTTGCGCTGCAATAACTCAAAGAAGAAACGACCGGCAAACGGCTCGGTGTATACATGAAACAGTTCGCCGCCCTGGGCGTCGCGGTCGTAGAGCACGTTGAAGTAGGCCAGTTCGCTCAAAAACTCATCATCAAAATCAAAACGCGCCGCCAGATCGTCGTAGTAATTCAACGGAATATCCAACAGCGGTACGCCAGCGTCTTTGGCGCGGCTGACTTGTGCGAACAGGTCGTCGCACTCAAACGCAATGTGATGCACACCTGAGCCGCGATAACTCGACAGCGCGTGTGAGATGGCAGTGTTCTTGTTTTCAGAAATGTTCAACGGCAAGCGAATCGTGCTGCAACGGCTACGCAAGGCGCGGCTTTTTACCAGCCCATACGGGTCGGGCAACACCACTTCGTCATCGGCTTCAAAGTCCAGCAAGCCCTTGTAGAACAGCACCCACGTGTCGAGGCTGTCGGCCGGCAGCGCCATGGCCATGTGATCAATGCGCTTGAGCCCACCTTGGGTTGTCGCAGCAGGGTTGAGGTTGAAGTCAGATTCGTACAGCGGTTTGCCCGCTTCGTCCTGATCAACCAGATAAATCAGGCTGCCATCCGGTGCACGAACCGCCGCCAGCTCCAGCTCATTGGGGCCGACCAGGCCTCGATAAGGCTGGCCTTTATAGGCCACGGCACGGGCCAGCGCGCTGGCGCTGTCTTGCACACGAATGGCGGTGGCGCACAGCGAAGGGCCGTGGGCCTCAAAAAAGTTATGGCCGAAAGAATACGGCTCAGCGTTGAGGATCAAATTGATGTCGCCCTGACGCAGCAGGCTCACATTCTTGGAACGGTGCTGGCCCGCCTTGCTGAAACCCAAACGCTCAAGCCAATGGGTCAGTTGCGCACCCTGATCGTCATCGACCGCGAATTCAAGAAACTCGATGCCGTTGTAGTGACTGGCCTTGGGCGGCGAGAACAGCGGTTCAAGCGTCGCGGCAGGTACGGCTTGCTCGGCGAGGCGCTCGCGGGTTTTTTCTTCAAGGTAGAGCAACGAGCGCAAACCATCAGCGGCATTGGCGCGGGGAGGCGCGGCGCGAAAACCATCATTGAAAATTTCCAGCGAGAGCGGTCCGGTGTAGCCACTCTGAATGATCGGCGCCAAAAAGCCCGGCAAGTCGAACTCGCCCTGCCCCGGAAAACAGCGGAAATGGCGACTCCATTCCAGCACATCCATGGCCAGGATCGGCGCGTCGGCCATCTGCACAAAAAAGATCTTGTCTGCGGGAATCTGCGCAATCGCACTCGGGTCGCCGTTGAGCGACAGGGTGTGAAAGCTGTCGAGCAGCACACCCAGGCTCGGGTGATCGATGTGGCGCACCAGGTCCCACACCTGCTGCCAGGTATTGACGTGTCGTCCCCACGCCAGGGCTTCGTAGCCAATGCGCAGGTTTCGCGCACCGGCGCGCTCGGCCAACAGGCTCAGATCGTCCAGCAGGATCTGCCGGTCGCCCAGCGAATCGGCGGCAGTATTGCTGCACACCAGCACCAGGTCGGTGCCAAGTTCCTGCATCAAATCGAATTTGTGTTCGGCGCGGTCAAGGTTGCGCGCCAGCCGGTCGCGGCGGCAGCCTTCAAAGTCACGAAACGGCTGGAACAGGCTGATTTCCAATCCCAGGTCGGCACATATCTGGCGCACTTCGCGAGGGCTGCCGTCGTAATACAGCAAGTCGTTTTCAAAAATCTCGACCCCGTCAAAACCCGCTGCGGCAATGGCATCGAGTTTTTCTGGCAAGGTGCCGCTCAAGGAAACCGTGGCGATTGAACGCTTCATTTGTAACCTCCAGGATTGCCCGGCGTATCACCGACGGCATTTCTTAATAGCCTGATTATTAAGGGCACCCTATCATTGAGCAACCAATCTGTACCATCCGGTTAGTTTTGCGTGCGATTATCGAACACTATGCCCCTTGATGAATTGACGGCTTTTTGTCCAATCGCCACCATCCAGTGCGTACCTTTTGCAACAAACGCTGCACAACACGACATAACAATTCCAAAAAAAAACGGGTAACCGCTCATGCTTGCTTTTATTGATATGACGCCCTGCTTTGCTCTGCCGCCTGCGTGGTTCCCGATCTCTCAACGGACGGGTAAATAGCCATGACCCCTTCTCAATCGACACACGTCAACTCTGCCCAAAGCACCCCGCACGCCGGTATCGGCGACAAGATCCGCGGCGCCATGGCCATGGGTAAAACCCGCTGGGGCATGCTCGCCCTGGTGTTTTTCGCCACCACGCTGAACTACATCGACCGCGCCGCTTTAGGTGTGATGCAACCGATTCTAGCCAAGGAAATGAGTTGGACGGCGATGGACTACGCCAACATCAACTTTTGGTTCCAGGTGGGTTACGCCATCGGCTTCGTTCTGCAAGGCCGTTTGATCGACCGGGTCGGGGTCAAACGCGTGTTCTTCTTTGCCGTCTTGCTGTGGAGCCTGGCCACCGGCGCACATGGCCTGGCCACCTCGGCTGCCGGCTTTATGGTCTGCCGTTTCATTTTGGGAATGACCGAAGCCGCCAACTACCCGGCCTGCGTAAAAACCACACGCTTGTGGTTCCCGGCCGGTGAACGCGCCGTCGCCAGCGGTATCTTCAACGCGGGCACCAACGTCGGGGCCATGTTCACCCCCATGATGCTGCCGCTGGTACTGCACGTGTGGGGTTGGCAGGCCGCGTTCTTGTGCATGTCAGCATTAGGTGGCATTTGGCTGATTTTCTGGGGGCTGAAGTACTACAACCCCGAAAACCATCCCACCGTGAGCAAAGAGGAACTGGCGTACATCCAGAGTGAGAAAGAGCCTGAGCAGAAAAAAGTCGGCTTCGGCGCCATCCTGAAAATGCGCGGCACCTGGGCATTCGCACTGTCGTACTCAATGACCGCCCCTGTGTTCTGGTTTTACCTGTACTGGCTGCCGCCGTTCTTGAACCAGCAATACAACCTGGGCATCAACGTCACTCAGATGGGCATCCCGCTGATCATCATCTACATCACCGCCGACTTTGGCAGTATTGGCGGCGGGATTCTGTCTTCGATGCTGATCAGTCGTGGCATGGCGGCGGTCAAGGCACGCCTGGTGTCGATGTTCCTGTGTGCGTTGTGCATCATCGGCGTGGTCATGGCCGCAGGCTCCAGCCAACTGTGGGTGGCCGTGGGCGCCATCGCCTTGGCCCTCGGCGCGCACCAGGCCTGGACCGCCAACGTATGGAGCATGGTGATGGACTACACGCCGAAACACATGATGGCCACCGTGTTCGGCTTTGGCGGCATGTGCGCCGCCATCGGCGGGATGTTCATGACTCAGTTCGTGGGCTATGTACTGACCATCACCCACAACAACTACACCGTGCTGTTCACCATGATTCCGGCGATGTACTTCATTGCTCTGGTCTGGATGTACTTCATGGCCCCGCGAAAAATCCCGCAGGTTTGAGTTAGATCCAAAGCGTTCAAACAGCCCTTCTCCTTCGGGAGAGGGGCTTTTTTTTGCAGCTCAAAAGATCGCGAGGCAAGCTCGCTTCTACAGGAAAGTTGAGGGTCAAACCGCCCTTCCCTTGCGCTGTTGCCAGGCCGCGGCCAACCCACTCACGCAGACAATCGCAATACCGATGCGTGATGCCAGGTCTGGCGTGTGGTCGAACAACAGCCAGCCCAGAATTCCGGAAAACACGATCTGGCAGTAACTGAACGGCGCCAGCAATGCCGGGGCGGCCAGGCGAAACGACTGGGTCAGCAACAAGTGCGCGGTCATGCCAAGCGAACCAAGCGCGAGCATTTCCAGGCCATGCACCCAGGTCGGGGTCTGCCAGAAAAACGGCACCAGCGCACTCAGCACCAACGCGTTAAACAAGCCTGCGAAAAAGTTACTGGTCGTCGGCGTGTCATACAGACTGAGCTTGCGCGTGAGGATCTGGTAACAACTGAAACACAGCGCCGCAGACATCGGCAGCAACACCGCCGGGGTAAACAATTCGCCCCCCGGATGAATGATCACCACCACCCCGATAAACCCGCAGATCACCGCAATCCACTGCCCCCGCGAGACTTTCTCACCCAGCAAAGGGCCGGACAACGCCGCCACCAGCAGCGGTGCCAAAAAGTTAACGGCGGTGTTTTCCGCCAGCGGAATGAACAACAAACCAAAGGTAAAAAACAGACCGGAGCCGAGCAGACAGATCGCCCGGTACACCTGCAGCAACGGACGCTTGCTGCGTAAAACCCGAAGCCCGGATTGCGGCAAGAAGTAAGTGGCCATCAACACGGTGTGCACCACATAGCGCGCCCACACCACCATCACCACGGGGTACAAACTGCTCAAGTACTTGGAAAGCGCATCGTGACTGGAGAACAACGCCGTCGCGATCACGATCAGCAGAATGCCCTTGAGTGGCTGGTTAACGCCTGAAAGTGGCGTAGGCAATGTCATCGAACACCTCATGTGCGTGAATCAACTGATAGCGCGCCGGCGTCCTTGACCCATGGCTATACGCAAAGAAGTCTTCAATGCGTTGATCCTTTTATAAGATTTGTAGGATCACAGAATCTGCACAATTTAGAACTCGGTTCCATATATTGCAAGAGGTTTAACTGAATGGTTAAAAAGCTTTCTCAGGTGTGAAATAGCTCAGATGCCTGGCAGGCCACAGACAGTTCTTGCGTATATCCCAACATCAGCACCGCCAATTGGTGCAGGCGTTCTTGCGGCAAACGCGCGCTCGGCCCTGCCACGCTCAACACGCCGATCACGCGTTGATCCAGCGGGCTGCGCACCACGGCGGCGATGGCTGAAGTACCGACTGCCGAGCTTTCTTCGACCCAGGCATAGCCGTGCTCGCGGGCGAGGCGCAAGCGCTCCAGCAGTTCAACATTGGAGGTTGGAGCGTTGGGGCCGACACCTTCTGGCGCCACGATGCCCTGGCGTTCGACCTGCGACAACGCGCGGGCATCGCTCATGGTGGCCAGCAAGGCATGCCCGGAAGCGGTGTAAAACAAGGGCGCATCACGGCCCATGTCCGGGTCGTAACGCAAGCCGGAACGCGCCCCCTGGGATTTGGCGACCCACGTCAGGCGCTCGCCCTCCACCACGCCAAGACGCACCAGTTCACCGGCCTCCTGAGCCAGCCGGTCGAGAATCGGCTGCACACTGTCAGCGCCACAGCTGGCCAGATACTGAAAGCCCATGGCGACTAACTTGGTCGATAGCTGATAGCGGCTGTTCTCGGCGTTTTGCCGCACATACCCCAGACGCACCAACTCGGCGAGCAAACGATGTGTGGCGCTTTTGGGAATTCCCAGTTGCTCTGCCAGCGTCTGCATCGCCACACCCCGAGGCTCATCGGTGAGGCTTTCGAGCACACGCAAGACTCGTTCGATCTGACTGCCAGCCATAGAAGGCCCCTTAGAAAATAAGAGCAATTCTAAAAGGGAAAGCTGAAAACGCCAAAAGTGGAACTGAGAACCCCACGCCCCCGCGTATCGGCCGGTGCTTAAAAGTCGAAAAACACCGTTTCGTTCGGGCCTTGCAGGTAGATATCAAAGCGGTACGCCGGTTTGCCGTTCACTTCGCAGCGACGGGCAATCAACGTTTCACGGCGTTGCGGTTGCTCGATCAGGTTGAGCACCGGGCATTTGCCGTTGGCCTCCGGCTCGTCGCTGAAGTACAGGCGGGTCTGCAAGTGAATGTTGATGCCGCGGGCAAACAGCGACACGTTGATGTGCGGCGCCATGGGCACGCCGGCAGCATTTTTGACCACGCCCGGCTTGAGGGTGTAGAGCGTCCACTCCCCGGCATCAAAGGTCGTTGCCGTACGGCCGAAGCTGTTGAAAGGCTTCTCGGAGTCGAAATGTTCGTCGTAAACGCCTTCGTGGTTGGCCTGCCAGAACTCCAGAAAGGAGTCGCGGACCAAATGGCCATTACCGTCATGGACGTTGCCGACCAGCACAATATGCTCGCCCGGCGCACCAGGCTTGGCCATCTCGTTCCAGATTTCTTCCGGGCGCGGCGGGTTACCCGCAGCGGCCAGCGCCAGACCGATATGCACGTAGGGGCCAGCCGTTTGCGATGGGGTTTCGGGTAGCAGTTCGATAGGCATGACGAGGCTCCTCAGCAGTTTTCGAAGTGAGTCTTGCGCTGACCGCGCAGCACAATGTCAAAGCGATAGGCCAGGCAATCCATAGGGTTGGCCGCGCCCATATCCAGCCGTGCAATCAGGCTTTGCACCGCTTCAGGGTTGGCAATCGACTTGACGATCGGGCACATCGGGATCAGCGGATCGCCTTCGAAATACAGCTGGGTAATCAACCGCGTGGCAATCGACGGGCCACTGATGGAGACGTGAATATGCGCCGGGCGCCAGTCATTGGGGCCATTGCGCCACGGGTAAGGGCCGGGTTTGATGGTACGGAAGCTGTAGTTGCCCTGGCTGTCGGTGAGGGTGCGGCCCACGCCACCGAAGTTGGGGTCCAGCGGCGCCAAGTAGCGGTCGTTCTTGTGGCGATAGCGCCCACCGGCGTTGGCTTGCCAGATCTCCACGAGCGTGTGCGGGATCGGCTTGCCGTACTGGTCGCACACGCGACCCGCGAGCACAATCCGCTCGCCGACCGGCAAACCGCCATTGTTGAAGTTCAACAACAGGTCGTTATCGAACTTGCCAAATTTGAGGTGGGAAAAATCAGGGCCGCTGGTTTCACTGACCGATTGCGCAATACTCACCAGCGCCTGGCGCGGAGAACGGGCAATCGACGTTTTGTAGTCAGGGGTCAGGGCTTTGGGGTGCCAGTTGCGATCACGGATGATAAAGCGCCGGCTGTCTGCGTCAGACATGTCGATCTCCTGTTGTTTTTATAAAGGCCGGGGCCAGTTTCAAACAACAGGGGGATCAGCACTATTGAAAAGGCAATCGCCATACATAACCAAATGGTTATGGATAGACACCTTCGGCATACGCCTGCCCCAACTCGCGCAACACGTCGACACAGCCTTGTGCCGCCACCGACATGGGCGTATGTGCGTTGCTGCAAATACCGATGGAGCCGCCCGGCTCGCGCTGGCCGAGGTCGAGTTCTTGCAACTCGCCGCTGGCCAGATCCAGGCGCACGGCATCCAGTGGGGCGATCCACACGGCATCGTTGCGCAGCACGTAACGGCGGCTTACCGTGACGGACAGGGTTTCCAGGCGCTGACGCGATTGGCTGATGCCGCACTGCACAAACAGGCTGTCGGCAAAGGTGCGGATGGTGGTGTTGGCCAACGGCAGCACCAGCGGGTAACGCTCCAATTGGCCACGGTCCAGCGGGCCTTGCAGCAAAGGATGACCCGGTCGCACCACCAAAGTCATCGATTCGCTGTACAGGTGTTCAAAGTTCATCCCTTGAATTTCCGGGCTGTCGGTCATCCGCCCGATCACCAAGTCGACATCGCCTACGCGCAATTGCGACAAGAGATACGCACTCGGCCCAGTCACGATACTCACCACCAGCGCCGAATGGCGGGCGTGCAAACGGCTCACCAACTCGGGCACCAGCAGGCTTTCAACGGTGGATAACACCCCCAGCCGCACTGTCCCGCCGGCGTATTCGCCCCCGCGCAAGGCGTTCACCCCCTCGCGCAAAGCCTGCACCGATGGCGTTGCGTAGCGTAGGAAAGCCACCCCAGCCTCGGTCAGACGGACACCGCTTTTACTGCGCACAAACAGACTCACCGTCAGCAGCTCTTCAAGCTCCTTGAGGGTTTTCGACATGGCCGGCTGGCTCACCGCCAACACATCCGCGGCCCGCGCCAAACTGCCCTGGCGGGCCATTTCCAGAAAGCACACCAGGTGGCGATATTTGATGCGGGTATCGATATTCACAGGCGAAGCACTCGGAGCTAATAGGCGGACCTATTCAACCACTTACACCCAAGGTCGCAAACTGCATTAAGACGTCTCAACTTACAAACCTTGTGGTCGCAGCCTTGCACCCCAAGCACAGCTATAAAAATTGCAGGGTTTTAGCGTCGTATTTAAATCATTCAACCGTGTTGAGAGTCTTAACTTACTGTCATCGCACTCAACAAACGTCTGACAGCCGGGCTGGCGCAGTACCTAGCGAGCAGCAACACTCAATAAACAGATTTATCAGAGGACTCCTCCATGCAATGGAAAAAAGGCCGACGCAGCGACAACGTTGAAGATGTTCGTGATCAACAGGGCGGCGGCGGTGGAGGCATGCGCATTGGCGGCGGCAAAGGCTTGAGCCTGATGGCGGTGGTGGTGATCGTGGGCATTGGCCTGCTCACCGGCCAGGACCCGCTGCAGATTCTTGGGCAACTCAGCGGCCAACTCACCGAACAGTCGTCACCGCAGGTGGCGCAGCAACCGGGCCATGCGCCGCCTGCCAATGATCAGCAGGCGGATTTTGTCCGGGCGATTCTGGGCGATACCGAAGACACCTGGCGCCAGGTGTTTCAGCAATCTGGCCGCACGTACAAAGACCCGACCCTGGTGCTGTTTCGTGGCCAGGTCAGCTCGGCCTGCGGCTTTGCCACGGCGGCCAGCGGGCCGTTTTATTGCCCGGCAGACCAAAAGGTTTATCTGGACATGAGCTTCTTCCAGGAGATGGCCCAGCGCTTCAAGGCCGCCGGGGATTTTGCCCAGGCGTATGTGATCGCCCACGAAGTGGGGCATCACGTCCAAACCCTGCTGGGGGTCTCCGCCAAAATGCAGGCAGCCCGCCAGCAAGGCAGGCGCATGGAAGGCGACGGTGGCTTGCTGGTGCGCCAGGAATTGCAAGCCGACTGCCTGGCCGGTGTGTGGGCCAACCTTGCACAAAAACGCCATGACTGGCTGGAACCCGGAGACATTGAATCAGCTCTAAATGCCGCCACCGCGATTGGCGACGACCGTTTACAACAACAGTCTCAAGGGCGCGTAATGCCCGACTCGTTCACCCACGGCACCTCCGCGCAGCGGGTGAGGTGGTTCAAGGCCGGTTTTGCCAACGGCAATATCAATCAGTGCGACACCTTTTCGGCAGCGAGGCTTTAAATGGCAATACGGTTGATGGCATTGGCGGGCCTAATGCTCGCCTGTTCTGCAGCGATAGCCGCAGAGCACGGCGTCAAAGAGCTGAGCCCCGATCACTTGAAGATCGGCGCCAGCGAATTAAATATCGGGCTGAGTCAAAACTGGAATCAGCCACTGCCCAATGTGCAGCGGGCGCTGATTGTGATTCATGGTCGTTTACGCAATGCCCAAACCTACCTGGAGAGTGGCGAGAAGGCCGCGTCGCAAGCCGGGCAGTTATCCACAACCCTGGTCATTGCGCCGCAGTTTTTGAATGAGAGCGATGGCTCACGCCATACCCTGCCCAACGATGTGCTGCGCTGGCACGCCAATGACTGGATGGCCGGCCAGCCCGCGATAAGCCCGAGGCCATTGAGTTCTTACGCCGCGATAGACCAGATCCTGCAACGCCTGGGCGACCGTCAGTTGTTCCCCAACTTGCGCGAAGTGGTCATCGCCGGGCATTCAGGCGGTGCACAAGTGGCACAGCGCTATGCCCTGACCACGCAGGCGGACAAAGCCCTGGAAGCTGAAGGCATCAAGGTGCGTTACGTGATCGCCAACCCGTCGTCCTACGCCTATTTCGACAAACAGCGCCCGGTGCAGAACTTCGATCCGGCCACCTGCCCGGGTTTCAATACCTGGAAATACGGCCTCAAAGACTTGCCGGATTACGCCGAAGGCCAGAAGCACCACACGCTTGAGCAAGCTTATGTGAGCCGCGACATTACTTATCTGCTCGGCGCGCAGGACACCGATCCCAACCACCCCGCGCTGGACAAAAGCTGCGAAGCCGAAGCCCAGGGCGCCTACCGTTTGATACGCGGACACAACTACTTCGACTATCTGACCCAGCGCCATCCGCAGGGGCTCAATCAGCGATTGGTTGAAGTACCGGGCGTTGGCCACAACGGCGATGAAATGTTCACCTCGCCAGCAGGGCAAAAAGCGTTGTTCGCAAGATAAGAAATGGCTGGGGTTGCCGCAGCCTGCGGCAACCCCAGCAGAGTTATTTCAGCCACTGATGCAACTCATGGCAATCCTGGGCATGCCAGTCGGTCAACTCAGGCCACGGGTTGTCCGGGACATTGACCAAAACCGTTTTACTGCCCGCCGCGCGACCGCATGCCAGGTCAAAACGGTAATCGCCCACCATCACCAACTGCGACGGTGCCACTTCCCACGCCTTGGCCAATTGCAACAAGCCATCCGGATCGGGTTTGTGGGCGGCGTTCTCGCGTCCAAGAATGTCTTGCGGTGCAAAACACTCCCCCAGACCAATCGCCTTGAGCGTGATATGCGCCAATGCCTGGGCATTGCGCGTCAACACGCCCAGGCGATAACCCCGGGCAGCCAGGTCGCGCACCAACTCAACCGCACCCGGGGCCGGCGTGGAAGCCAGCGCCAATTCGCGCTCATGCTCCAGCAGCCAGGCATGCTTGGCGGCCGCTTCGTCAGCCGGCAAGCCGTTCAAGTGGGTCAGGATGTCGTCTTCAGGCGGGATGGCCAGCGCCTCGCGAATCGCCGCAAAGTCATGCACGGCGAGGGTCAAGGTGCCGTCCATGTCGAACACCCAATGCTTGATGTCCTTGAGGGTCATGCCCAGTCCTTGCGATGGCGAATCAGGCCTTCCTGGGTCACCGAAGCGACCAGCTTGCCCGCACGGTTGTACACGCTGCCACGCGAGAACCCGCGTGAGTTCCCGGCCCACGGGCTGTCCATGGCATAGAGCAACCAGTCATCGGCGCGCAGTTCGCCATGGAACCACAGCGCGTGGTCGAGGCTGGCGACTTGCATGTCGCGTTGCCACACGCCTTTGCCATGGGGCAGCAGCGAAGTGGTCAGCAAACCGAAGTCCGAAGCGTAGGCCAGCAGGTATTTGTGCAGCGCCAGGTTGTCTGGCAGGGTGCCGTCCGCCCGAAACCACACGTATTTGATCGGGTCGCTGACTTTAGGGTTAAACGGGTCTTCACCCACCACCGGACGAAACTCGATGGGCTTGGCGCACAGGAGTTTTTCACGCATCGACTCAGGAATCAGGTGCGCGCGCTGGCGAATCATCTCGAGTTCGGACGGCAGGTTTTCCGGCCCCACCACGTCGGGCATCGGGTTTTGATGTTCAAAGCCGCCCTCATCGTATTGAAACGACGCGCTGCTGGTGAAAATCGGTTGGCCCTTCTGGATCGCCGTCACCCGGCGAGTGCTGAAACTACCGCCATCGCGTACCCGGTCAACCTGGTACACCACCGGCAAACTGGCATCGCCAGGGCGCAAAAAATAACCGTGCAGTGAATGCACATGGCGAGCGTCTTCCACGGTCTGGCTCATGGCCGACAAGGACTGGCCCAGCACCTGACCGCCGAACAGTTGGCGAAAGCCCAAGTCCTGGCTGCTGCCGCGAAAGAGGTTCTCTTCAATCGGTTCCAGGGTCAGCAAGTTGACCAGATCATCCAATACTTGGCTCATTCAGACTCTCCTCACACAGAGCAATACCGTCGTAATCTGCGCTACGTCGGCCCACAAAAAATTTGGCGCTTGCCGCAAACAGTATGTTTGCAGCCCGCCCGTTCAACCGTGCAACGTTTCCAGCCACTGTGCCCGGGAAATGCGATACAGCACATGCGGCCTTAGTGGATGACCTTCTTGCAGCCCGGGATGTTCAAAGTCACCGTCAAGGTCACGCTGCATACCGATGGCCTGCATGACCTTCTGCGAAGGCAGATTGGTCTCGGTGGTAAACGACACCACCTGGTCCTGCGCCAATCGATCAAAGGCGCAACGCAATACGGCCCAAGCAGCTTCGCTGGCATAACCCAGGCCCCAATGTTCAGGTGCCAGTCGCCAGCCTATTTCAACAGCCGGGGTGAATGCAGCGGCAAAACTGACATTCAACAGCCCGGTGCAGCCAATGAATGCACCCGTGTCTTTGCGCTCCAGTGCCCACATACCGTAGCCGTATTCGGCAAAGTGGCCACGAAAACGCCCAATCAGTGCCGCACTGTCGAGTCGGCTCAACGGCGCCGGAAAGTAGCGCATGACCCGAGGATCAGCACACATGGCGGCAAACTCTGGCAGGTCTGTGTCACGCCAAGGGCGTAAACGCAAACGCGGGCTTTGCAGTTCTTCAATCTGCTCCATCAGGCCTCTCCAGGTGTTACCAGGCTTTTCCAATGCTCAGCAGTGTACAGCGCTGTTAATATCCAGCGCTCGTTCCGACGTGAAATCCATATGCCAGTACCGCTGATTTACCACGAAGACTACAGCCCGGAGTTCCCAGCCGAACATCGTTTTCCGATGGACAAGTTCCGCCTGCTGCACGATCACCTGATCGACACCGGGCTGACCCGCGATGCCGACCTGCTGCGTCCTGAACTGTGCCCTGTGGATATCCTCGCGCTGGCCCATGACCGCGCCTATATCGAACGCTATATGGCCGGCGAACTGGCCCGCGAAGACCAGCGGCGCCTCGGTCTGCCCTGGAGCGAAGCCCTGGCGCGCCGCACCATCCGCGCCGTAGGCGGCTCTTTGCTGGCGGCCGAACAAGCCCTCGAACATGGGCTGGCGTGCCACCTGGCCGGGGGCACCCACCACGCGCACTACGATCATCCGGCGGGCTTTTGCATCTTCAATGACCTGGCCGTGATCAGCCATTACTTGCTGGAAAGCGGCCGCGTTAACCGGGTGCTGATTTTCGACTGCGACGTGCACCAGGGCGACGGGACGGCGCGAATTCTGGAACATACGCCCGAGGCCATTACCGTTTCCCTGCACTGTGAAAAGAATTTTCCGGCCCGCAAAGCACAAAGCGACTGGGACATCGGCCTGCCCATGGGCATGGGCGATGCCGAGTATTTACAGGTGGTGGACGAGGCGCTGAATTACCTGCTGCCGCTGTATCAACCGGACCTGGTGCTCTACGACGCCGGTGTGGATGTGCATAAAGACGATGCTCTGGGCTATCTGAAGCTCACCGATGAAGGCGTGGCGGCGCGGGATGAAAGCGTACTGCGCCATTGCCTGGGCCGGGACATTCCGGTGGTCGGGGTCATTGGTGGCGGTTACAGCAAAGACCGCAAGGCGTTGGCACGACGGCACGGGATCTTGCACCACAGCGCGCAAAAGGTCTGGTTGTCATCGGGTGGTCATTAAGCCGTGAGTCTTTTACCCACAATGCCTGTGGAACTGCCTGTGGATAACCTGAGCGAAAGCCCTTGCAGGCCACGTTGCGTATAGCCTGCAGAGAGCTGTACATTTTTCGTACAGCCCTTGTCTGCGTAGGCGCGAGCTTGCCTTGCGATCTTTTAAAAGATCAAAACATCGCGAGGCGAGCTCGCGCCTACGCAGGGTATTGGGTGTTCATCAGGTAGAATGCCCGCCTTATTTCGCCTATTTGCAGCCTTGCCATGACTGAACCCACGTCCTCCCCCTCCCCGCACGTCGCCATCATTGGCGGTGGCCCCGCCGGTTTGATGGCTGCCGAAGTGTTGAGCCAGGCAGGCGTGCAGGTTGATCTGTATGACGGCATGCCGTCGGTGGGCCGCAAGTTCTTGCTGGCCGGAGTCGGCGGCATGAACATCACCCACTCCGAGGCTTACCCGGCGTTCATATCCCGTTATGCCGAGCGCGCACCTCATATAGCGCCGCTGCTGCGGGCCTTTGATGCCGATGCCTTGTGCCAGTGGATTCACGACCTGGGCATTGAAACCTTTGTCGGCAGTTCGGGCCGGGTGTTCCCTACCGACATGAAAGCCGCGCCACTGCTGCGCGCCTGGCTCAAGCGCCTGCGCGAATCCGGCGTTGTTATCCACACCCGTCACCGTTGGCTGGGCTGGCAGGCCGATGGCCAGTTGCGCATCGACAGCCCCGACGGTGAAAAACAGCTCAAGCCGGATGCCGTATTACTGGCCTTGGGCGGCGGCAGTTGGGCGCGGCTGGGCTCTGACGGTGCGTGGATGCCGCTGCTGGCTGAACGCGGCGTCGAGTTGGCGGCCTTGCAGCCGAGCAATTGCGGGTTTGATGGGGAGGGCTGGAGTGACGTGCTGCGCAGCAAGTTCGCCGGGGCGCCCTTGAAGAACATCGCCATTGCCCTGGAGCACAGCACACCGCGCTTGGGCGAATGCGTGATCACCGCCAGCGGCATTGAAGGCAGTTTGATTTACGCCTGGTCCGCGCCCATTCGGGAAGCGATCAACCAGCACGGCGCGGCCACCCTCGTGATCGACCTGTTGCCCAACAAGCCTGTGGATAAAGTCACGGCGGCCCTGGCCAAGCCACGCGGCTCACGTTCCATGAGCAAGCATTTGCACAGCCAGCTGGGCCTGGACGGCGTCAAGGCCGCGTTGTTGCGCGAATTGGCACCGGCAGACGCCTTCAACGACCCGGCCCAACTGGCCAAGGCGATCAAAGCCCTGCCCCTGACACTGATCAAGGCACGCCCGCTGGACGAAGCCATCAGCAGCGCCGGCGGCGTGCGCTTTGAGGCACTGGATCAAAACCTGATGCTCAACGCAGTACCGGGTGTGTTCTGCGCCGGCGAGATGCTGGATTGGGAAGCCCCCACCGGCGGCTATTTGCTCACTGGCTGCTTTGCCAGCGGGCGCGCCGCAGGGTTGGGGGTTTTGAGCTGGCTTAGAGGCCAATGAAACCGTAGGAGCGAGCGTGCTCGCGATCTATCAAACATCGCGAGCAAGGCATGTTATGGCTTGCGTTTGCGCGGGCCGGTGTTGAACACCGGTACTTTGCGCACTGGCTTGACCGATGGCTCTGCCGGGGCCACGTCGCCGCTGTCGACCCACTTGCCCAGGTTACGTTTGCCGGCACCGCCTGCAGCCTTTGGCTTCTTCGGTTTTTTCGGCTTTTTGATCACCTGGCCCGACGCATCGGTTTGCGGCACGCGGTGCTCTGGCTCGAAGTCCGGCTCTTCGTTGCGGGTCAGGGTCTGGCGGGTCAGCACTTCAATGGCCGACAGCATGTTCACTTCGTCTGCACACACCAGCGAGATCGCCTCACCTTTCTGGCCCGCGCGGCCGGTACGGCCAATGCGGTGAACGTAGTCTTCGGCCACGATCGGCAAGTCGAAGTTGACCACCAGCGGCAGGTCGTCGATGTCCAGACCGCGTGCCGCCACGTCAGTGGCCACCAGAATCTGTACTTCGCTGGCCTTGAAGCGGTCCAGCGCGCGTTGGCGGGTAGCCTGTGGCTTGTCGCCGTGGATGCCATCCGCGTTGACGCCCAGGCCTTGCAACTTGCCCACCAGCTCATCCACACCGTTACGGGTCTTGGCAAATACCAGCACTTGCTTCCAGCGCTGGGTGCGCAGCAAGTGCAGGAACAGCTCGGACTTGCGCTTTTTATCGACCGGGATCACCCACTGCTTGACGCTGCTGGCGGCCACGTTGCGCGGGCTGACTTCGATGCTCAGCGGGTTGTCGAGCATCTGCCCGGCCAACAGGCGGATCGCGTCCGAGAACGTCGCAGAAAACAGCAGGGTCTGGCGCTTTTTCGGCAAGGCACGGTAAATGTCGCGCAGCTCTTCGGAGAACCCGAGGTCGAGCATACGGTCGGCTTCGTCGAGGATCAGGGTTTGCAGCTGGTTGAACTTGATCGCGTTCTGGCGATACAGATCGAGCAAACGGCCCGGAGTGGCCACCAGCACATCCACGCCTTTGCGCAGTTTCATCATTTGCGGGTTGATGCTGACTCCGCCGTACACCGCGTAGGTGCTCAACGGCAGATGTTCGGCGTACTGGCGAATGTTCTCGTGAACCTGCTCGGCCAGCTCACGGGTCGGTACCAGCACCAGCGCGCGGATCGAGTTGCTGGCGACTTTAGGCCCTTCCATGGTCAGCAATTGCAATAACGGCAGGGCAAAGCCGCCAGTTTTGCCGGTGCCGGTCTGGGCGGCGGCCATCAGGTCGCGGCCTGCCAGCACGGCGGGAATCGCTTGGGCCTGAACCGGGGTTGGGGTCTGGTAGCCGAGCGCCTCAAGGGCGCGCAGCAAGGGCTCGATCAGGCCAAGGGTGGCGAATGTCATGGGAATACCGTCGAAAAAGGTCTGCGCAGGGGTGCATACGCTGCAATGGCGCGCAGTTTACCCTAATTCAGACGGTTTTCTGCTTGCGCCACTGCGGCAACCCGATCAACACCACCGCGCTGATGATGACCGCCATCGCCACGCACTCTTCAACACCAATGGTCTCGCCCGCAAACACGATGCCCAGCATCACCGCCACGGCCGGGTTGACGTAGGCATAGCTGGTGGCCGCTGCCGGACGCACATTTTTCAGCAGGTACATGTAGGCGCTGAAGGCGATGATCGAGCCGAAGAACACTAGATACAGCAACGCGCCCCAACCGGCGGCGGTGGGCATGTGGGTCATGCGTTCGCCACTGAGCAGGCTGCCAACCAGTAGCACTGCGCCTGCGGTGATCATTTCCGCGGCGCTGGCCATCGCCCCGGCGGGCAGCGGCAAATGCCGGCTCCACACCGAACCGAACGCCCAGGCGGCGGCCGCAAAGAGGATCATCGCAGCGCCCAGCGGGCTGGCTTGCAGGTTGGAGCCGAGGTTGAGCATGGCAATGCCGATCAGCCCCAGCGCGATGCCGGCCCATTCCAGCCGCGTATTGCGCGCGCCCCAGAAATAGCCGAACAGCAACGTGAACAACGGTACGGTTGCCACGGCCAGAGCGGCCACGCCCGAGGCCACGCCCGAGTGCTCGGCGAGCGTCACGCCGCCGTTGCCGCAGGCCAGTAGCAGAAAGCCGATCATCGCTGCCGAGCGCCACTGCACAAAGGTCGGCGTCGCAGCTCCGCGCCAGCGCATAAAGCCATACATCAAGCAGCCGGCCACAAGGAACCGCACCCCGGCCATCATCAACGGCGGCCAGGACTCGATGCCAATACGGATCACTAGATAGGTCGAACCCCAAATGACGTACAACGCGAAAAAAGCACCGATCAGTTGAAGCGGGAAACGACGTGCGGCAGGCATGAGGCGGCTCGAAAGGCAGAGGCAGGGGACTGCGGATTCTAGACAACGAAGCCGGAAATAATAAGTAACAGCCGCCCCCAAAGTGACCCGTACACTTTGGGGGCGGCCGTGGAAGATCAAAAGCCCCTCACCCTAACCCTCTCCCGGAGGGAGAGGGAACTGATTGGGGGCAGTCTGAAAGGCGCGCTATATCTGAAAGCCCTTTGCAGACTCATCGGGGAATGCTCAAGGTTTTGGGCGATCTGAAAGCAATGGCATTGCCTGACAACAACTCGGTCGGCCCCCCCGGAGGGGGAACTGATTGGGGGCAGTCTGAAAGGCGCGCTATATCTGAAAGCCCTTTGCAGACTCATCGGGGAATGCTCAAGGTTTTGGGCGATCTGAAAGCAATGGCATTGAGCCTGACAACAATTCGGTCGGCCCCCTCGGAGGGGGAACTGATTGGCGGCAGTCTGAAAGGCGCGCTATAGCTGAAGGCCCTTTGCAGACTCATCGGGGAATGCTCAAGGTTTTGGGCGATCTGAAAGTAATGGCATTGAGCCTGACAACAACTCGGTCGGCCCCCCCGGAGGGGGAACTGATTGGGGGCAGTCTGAAAGGCGCGCTATAGCTGAAGGCCCTTTGCAGACTCATCGGAGAATGCTCAAGGTTTTGGGCGATCTGAAAGCAATGGCATTGAGCCTGACAACAACTCGGTCGGCCCCCCCGGAGGGGGAACTGATTGGGGGCAGTCTGAAAGGCGCGCTATAGCTGAAAGCCCTTTGCAGACTCATCGGGGAATGCTCAAGGTTTTGGGCGATCTGAAAGCAATGGCATTGAGCCTGACAACAACTCGGTCGGCCCCCCGGAGGGGGAACTGATTGGGGGCAGTCTGAAAGGCGCGCTATAGCTGAAGGCCCTTTGCAGACTCATCGGGGAATGCTCAAGGTTTTGGGCGATCTGAAAGCAATGGCATTGAGCCTGACAACAATTCGGTCGGCCCCCTCTCCCTCCGGGAGAGGGCTGGGGTGAGGGCGGCTTTTAAACCCCGCAATAGCGCTTCAAATGATCGCTGATCTTCGCCGCCGGCACCTTTTGCAGCTTGCACAGCAGATCATGATCCAGCGCTTTCACCCCATGTTTGTGCCGCAACTGCTCGGCCAGGTAAGCCGTCAAATTGGCCGCCATTTCCGCATCGGCCATGGCCCGGTGAGCCTGGCCGGTGTGGGGCAATGCGGCAAAAGTGGTCAAGGTACCGAGCTTGTGGTTGGGCGCCGCCGGCATTAACCGCCGCGCCAGCAGTAACGAACAGGCAAAGTTCTGCAAACGGGTACGCTTGATGCGGCCCATCTCGAAATCCCAGAACTTTTGGTCAAAGGCCGCGTTGTGCGCCACCAGCGGAGTAATGCCAACAAACTCGTTGACCTCGTTCATCACCCGCTCGGCAGGCGGCGCGGTGCGCAACATGGCATTGCTGATGCCAGTCAGTTGTTCGATAAACCCCGGCACCCGCACGCCCGTGTTCATCAGGCTTTGGTAACGATCGACGATGCGCCCCTGTTCAAGAATGACCACCGCAATTTCAGTGGCCCGGCAGGTGCTGCTCGGCGAAAGGCCGGTGGTTTCAAAGTCGATGACCGCAATACGTTCCAAACCAGATCAATCCTGTAAAAAAGCGTTACTTAAGCAGCAGGCTGCCTTCAATCGGCACGTAGCGCGACGCTGCGCGAATCAGCGAGTTGGCGGTCAGGCCGGGCACGCCATAGGCTACGGTTGCGACACCATGCTTGCTGGCAATGCGCTCGAGCAGCAGGTCAAAGTCGCCGTCACCCGAGGCCAGCACCACTTCGTCCACATTGGCTGCACAGTCCATGATGTCGATGGTGATGCCCACGTCCCAATCGCCCTTGGCCGAGCCATCGCTGCGCTGAATATAAGGTTTGAGTTTTACCGTGAAGCCCAGGTTGCGCAGGATCTGCTGGAACTGCTGCTGCTTGCTATCGCCCCGATCAATGGCGTAGGCGTATGCCTCGACAATTTCGCCGTGCTGGCTGATATCCGCCCACAACGCCGCGTAATTGAAATGGCAGCCATAGGCCTGGCGAACCGTGTAATAGAGGTTCTGCACATCCGCAAAGAGCGCAATTTTTTTCACCGGCAAACCTCATGAGGCCCTGGAAAACGGGCGCGTAGGTAAAAAACAAGGCAGCAGTATGCCAGCCTGCCGAGTCTTTGCGCGGAATAACCGCCCAGCGTGCCATCACACGCCGGGCGTTGAGAGGTCAGACGAAGGAGTCGTCGTCAGAATAGAAGCTGTCGTCGTCGTTGAAACCGCCGCCATCAAAGCCGGACCGGTCGTTGTTGGCAAACTGCTGGTTGTCATTGCCCCAGCCATTGCCACCGAAGTTGGACGGCTCCTCAATGATTTCCTCAATCACCTGCGGCTGCTGCTGATGATGGCTGAACAAGCTGCTGATGCCTTCTGCCAGCATCACGCCACCGGCCACGCCGGCTGCGGTTTTCAGGGCGCCACCCAAGAACCCGCTGCCCGCTGCGGGGGCTGGGGCAGGCTGCTGTGCATACGCCGGGGCAGGAGGCGGGGCAGACGGACCATCGCGCCAGCCGCCCGAGCTAGGCGGTGCGCTGAAGGATGGCGCCGGCGCCGGGGCAGGCGCACGGTTGCCGCCACCAAAAATACTCGACAGAAAACCACCTCCCGATGCCGCCGGGGCAGGCGCAGCGGCCGCAGCGCGGGCTTGTTGCAGTTCGGCCTGCAACTGTTTGTTCTGCTGGTCGAGCTGCTTGATCGCCGCTTCCTGCACCAGAATCGCCTGGGTCATGAAATAAGGGGCCAGCGGCTGGCGCGCGATGTGTTCGTTGATCAGCGACTGCGCTTGAGTGTCTCGCGGGGTCGCCTCTCGTTCAGCCTGCTGCAACCGGGTAAATAGCCCGTCAATCAGGGTTTGCTCTTCGCTGTTCATGACGACCTCGTTGGATTGTCGAAAAATCTACTAACCGCCTAACTACAGTAGGCACTCAAAAGTTATGGGGACGTTACGAGAAGTTTCAACGGACCTTTACCCAGCTTTACATTTGCTTACCCGCGCCTGTCATCGGTTAAAGTGGCGCACTGTGTTTAAACAGCTGAAAACTGACAATGAATCCGCTTACCGTTCTTCGTGACTCCCTGTATTTCATTCAGCGCAACCTGGGCCAAGTCATCACCCTGTGCTTGCCGCTGGTGATTCTTGAGGCCGTGCTGCAATACCTTGTAGACAACGCCGTGGGCCCGAATGCTTCCCAGGGCTACGCGCTGATCGTCGGCTTGCTGGTGTACCCGCTCTACACCGGGGCGCTGATCGTGTTTCTCGATGCCCGCAGTCGTGGCGAAAGCCCGAGCAACCGCGACCTGCTGGCCCGCGCCATCAGCCTGTGGCCCAAGTTCGCGCTGCTGGCCGCCATCAGCACGCTACTGATTGTGCTGGGGCTGTCGATGTTCTTTATCCCCGGCATTTACCTGACCGTGGTGCTGGCGTTTTCCGAGTACAACCTGGTGCTGCGCGGCCAGCCACCCCTGACCGCCATCAAATCGAGCCTGATCATGAGTCGGGGCCATTTCTGGCGGATTTTCGTGTGCATCCTGGCGGTCATGGGGCCTTTGCTGCTGTTCAAGCAACTGAGCTTTTCACTGGTCCCTGAAGACGACAACGCACTGCTGTCCGTGGCACTGGAGAGCTTCAACAGTTTTCTGCAGTTGTTCCTCTCTGTGGTCCTTTTCCGTCTATTTATGCTTATCAGTGAAAAGTCCGACTCGTAACCAAGAAAAATTCCTATGCGCGGAGCCTTGGGGGGCTGCACTGCCGTCAGGTATGCTCGGCAACTTCTTAGCCCCTCATAAGCCGAGCCCATGCCACGTCTACTGCGCCCCACTGTATTCGGTCTGCTGCTGATCTCAGCGGTTGTGGCTGGCCTGATCTTCAGCGTGACGTGGCGTCCGGACCCCAAAGAGGTGTTGCCCGTCACGTGCCCGGTGGCGGCGCCCACACTGGTGGCCGGGCAAGCCATCAAGATCATGACCTGGAACGTGCAGTACCTGGCCGGCAAGCGCTATGTGTTCTGGTACAACCTGATCGACGGCAGCGGCCCGGATGATCGCCCGACCCGCGAAGACATGGCCTTCAGCCTGGATGAAGTGGCACGGGTGATCCGCGATGAACAGCCCGACCTGATCCTGTTGCAGGACCTCGACGAAGAAGCCAAGTCCAGCGACTATCAAAACCAGCTCGCCTTGCTGCAGGAACGTCTGGTCGACCTCTACCCGTGCAGCACCCAGGCCTTTACCTGGAAAGCCGACTTTGTGCCAGACCGGCATATCTTCGGCAGCGTCGGGCGCAAGATCGTCACCCTCAGCCGCTATCAGATCGAGCACGCCGAGCGCCTGCAATTGCCGGTGGCCGACAGCAACCTGATCAGCCGTCAATTCCAGCCCAAGCCGGCCATGCTGGTCAGCTACCTGCCGCTCAATGATGGCGGGCAACTGGTGGCCATCAACACCCAGCTCGATGCCGCAGCGCTCAACAACACCAACCTCAAACGCCAGATGCAGGCCACCGCAGCACTGGTCGACAAATATGAAAGCCAGGGCACGCCCTGGGTGATTGGCGGCAACTTCAACCTGCTGCCCATCGGCCAGTTTTTACGCCTGCCCGCCGAAGAGCGGCTGGGCTACTCGCCTGACAGCGAACTGCATCTATTGTGGGAAAAGTACCCGATGCTTCCCAGCAACCCGGAAGCCACCGGCATCGACCGCGAGCAATGGCTGACCTACTTCCCCAACAACCCTCGGGTGGACGAGCCTGACCGCACCCTCGACTACCTGTTCTACAGCCCCAAGCTGCAACGCGTCGAAGGCTACGTGCGCCAGGAAGACACCCAGGCCATTTCCGATCACCTGCCGGTGGTCGGGCGGTTTTTGCTACCGGCCGATTGAGCGCCCACACCTCGCCCCAAGCCCGTTTAATGGGTACGCTTAGAACTGATTTGGGGCAATGTGTGCAATCGCACCAAAATGCTCTGGAATGGTTCGCAAAACGACCTAATTTCGCACGGGTGCACTAAATGAACGCAATCGAGAGGCCTTCGAAGCGGACCAAGACCGCCAAGTTGAGCCGTCAGGAAATTCTTCAGACAATTCGTCTGGCAGCCATCAGCGAATTCAGCCTGCACGGCTTCAATGGCGCCTCGACGCAATCCATCGCTCAACGCGCCGGGATGACAAAATCTCAGTTGCATTACTACATAGAAGACAAGGAACAGCTCTACACCGCGATTCTTGAGCAGATCTACATCAAGTGGGCGGCGCTGTTCTCACTGGACAAAGACAGCCAGACACCGGCTCAGGTGATCGCTGACTACGTGCGCAAAAAACTCGACCTGGCGCTGCAAGAGCCGGAGCTGTCCCGGGTGTTCACCCACGAGCTGATCAGCGGCGGCACCCGCCTGCAGCCCTTCTGGGAGAACGCCACCCCCTGGACCGAAAAGAGCATTGAGCGCATCCAGAGCTGGGTGGACGCGGGCCAGTTGCGCCCCCTGAACCCACGCTTGTTCCTCATGCACATCTGGGCGATGACCCAGTATTACGCCGACTACGCCCTGCAAGCCGAGCGTGTGCTGGGGCAATCCCTGCAAGCGCCCGAACAGCGCGAAGAAATCCTCGATGAACTGGTCAATTTCGTGCTCATCGGTGCCGGTCTTAACCCCTGATCCCCCTCCCCTTTTAACCCGCAAAAACAGTTCGCAGCGGCACTGGCATAGACATTGCTATTTACAAACCATTCGATCAAACCGATTGGTCAAAAAATGTCAAAAGCCGCTGATGTTCAAGTCTTCGTTCAACACCGCCATGCGTTGACGCCGTCTATTGATTGCTGGCGACTGGCCCGTCGTGATGGGGCGCCGCTGCCGGCATTCAGTGCCGGTGCGCACGTGGAAGTGCAAGTCGCGGCGGGGCTGCGCCGGGCGTATTCGCTGTGCAGTGACCCGGCCAACACCGCGTTCTACGAGATCGCGGTCAAGCACGAAGTCGATGGCCGTGGTGGCTCTCGGGCGCTGCATCAATCGGCACGCATTGGCACCGACTTGAGCATCGGTGCGGCGCGCAACCTGTTTGCTCTGGCCGACGAACCGGGCCTGCACGTGCTGGTGGGCGCGGGTGTCGGGCTGACACCGTTGATCGCCATGGCGCACAGCTTGCATCGCTCGGGAAAGGCGTTTCAGTTGATCGCCCGGGTACGCCAGCGTGAAGACCTGCTCTTTGCCCCGTTGCTGGAGCATGGGCCGTGGAGTGACCGCGTGACCGTGAGCTACAGCAGCGAAGGCGCGCTAGCGCTGCCAGGCAACGCCGCCCATGTGTACTGCTGCGGGCCGGACGGTTTTATGCAAGCGGTGAAGGCTCATTACGCAGAGCTGCCCGAGGCGTGCTGGCATCAGGAGCACTTTGCCGGTGGCGCGGTCAGCGTCGCGGCCGAACAGGGCTACCGGCTGGTGTTGTCTGCCAGCGGCCGGGAGATCGAGGTGGCCGCCGGACAGCGCTTGATCGACGCCCTGCGCGCCAACGGCGTGGCCTGCGAAACGGTCTGCGAACAGGGGGTGTGCGGCAGTTGTGTGGTGGGTTGGCAGGACGGCCGCCCGCGTCATCAGGATGAATGTCTGACCGACGAGGACCGCCAGTCATACGTTGCCCTGTGCTGTGCCGGATGCGACTCCGACAGCCTGACACTGGAGCTCTAGCGATGGCCCTGCAGCTCGATAACCTTCGTCTTCCCGCCTGGCTGTTGCCCGCAAACTGGCCGCGCCAGTCAGGCCAGCCACTGCGGGCACGCCTGGACCTGCACGAGGGCCGTATCACCCGCGTGCAACCGGCGAACGGCCAGCCCAGCGGCCTCGACTGCAAAGGCGCGCTCGCCTTGCCCGGGCTGGTTGAGCCCCATGCGCATCTGGACAAAACCTACACTCGCCGCCGTCTGGGGGCGATAACGCCCGGCCTGCTGGGGGCCATCGAAGCCACCCATGCCGACCGTGCCCTGTGGAGCGCAGACGACCTGCGCCAGCGCGCCAGCCGGGCGATTGAGCAGGCCCGCTGCCATGGCGTGACGCACCTGCGTACCCACCTCGACTGGTGGAGCGCCGAACCGCCAACCGCCTGGGCCGTCATCCGCGAACTGGCCCAAGACACGCCAATGCACCTTGAGCAAGTGGCCCTGGTGCCACTGCCCCTGTTGACCGACAAGGCCCAGGCGCAGCGCATCGCCCGCGTTCTTGCGTGCGACACCCAGGCACCGAGAACCGTGCTCGGTGCATTTATCCACAGCAGCAATTACAGCGTTGAAGGCGTGCACCATCTGCTCGCCTGTGCCGCGGATGCCGGGCTGGATCTGGATCTGCACATCGACGAAGAACTCAGCGCCTCAGCCTGCGGACTGGCGACGGTAGCCCGTGCTGCCAGTGCCATGGCCTTTCCCGGGCGCATCGTGTGCAGCCACGCGTGTGCGCTCTCGACTTATCCACAGGCTCAGGCGCAGACCACCCTCGATGACGTGGCCCGCGCTCCCATCACCCTGGTGGCACTGCCCGCCACCAACCTGTACCTGCAAGACGCCGTGCACGACCGAACCCCGCGCCTTCGCGGCCTGACCTTGCTCAAAGAAGCCCGTGCGCGAGGCATCCCGCTGTTGCTGGGCAGTGACAACGTGCAGGACGCCTTTTGCCCGATCGGCAACTACGACCCGTTGGCAACCGTGCAGTTGGCCGTGCTGACAGCGCAGCTCGATGACGTGTTCGACACCTGGTCGCAAACGGTGTGCCGCGCCGACTGGCTGGGCCAGCCCGCAAGCAGCGCTGGCCTGCTCGACAACGTCGCCAACCTAACCCTGTTGCACAGCAGCGACCCTTACAGTTGGCCCGCCGACACCACCCGCAGCCTGCTGCGCGGCGAGTGCGTGCCCGACACCTTCAACACTTACCTGCGAGGCCTGCCATGACCTTGCGCACGCCGCCCCAGACACCGCGTTAACAGAGTTCGACCCAGACCCAACCGTGCCCGACCAGGACGCCAGCGGGTCGGTAAATGCAGTACCGACCACACCCAGAGCCAATCTTGAACTTGCCTTATCCCACTTGAGGAGCTCGCTGAGCATGAGATTTGAATCCAACGTCCGCAATCGTTTGATCCTGCTGGCTGGTTTAGCGTGTCTGGCCAGCCAGGCCCAGGCCGAAACGGCCACGCCGATTACCTTCCTGACCAACTGGTACGCCCAGGCTGAGCACGGGGGCTTCTACCAAGCCCAGGCAGAAGGTTTGTACGCCAAGGAAGGTCTTGATGTGAACGTGCAAATGGGCGGGCCGCAGGTCAATGCCATTCAACTGCTGGCGGCGGGCCGGGCGCAGTGCATCTTGAGTGAAGACATCGCCATCTTCTCTGCGCGCCAGCAAGGCGTACCGCTGGTCATGGTGGCTGCCAGCTTCCAGCACGACCCGGTGGTGCTGATTGCCCACGACGATGTAGGGCAACTCCAAGACCTGCGCAACAGAACCCTGCTGATCTCCAGCTCCGTGCACTCCAGCTGGTGGCCGTGGGCGAAGTCCCAGCTCGGCTTCTCGGATGAACACACGCGCCCTTACAGCTTCAACGTTCAGCCGTTCATGGCCGACAACAACCTGGCGCAACAGGGTTACCTGACGTCCGAGCCCTACTCGCTGACCAAACAGGGCGCCACCTTCAAGACCTTCCGGCTCAGTGAAGCGGGCTACCCGCCCTATGGCAACGCCATTGCCTGCGACAGCCGCTGGGCCGATGCCCACCCGGACCAACTCAAGGCCTTTGTGCACGCGTCGATGCTGGGCTTCAAACATTACCTCGCTGACCCGGCGCCCGGTGACAAGCTGATCCGCGAAGCCAACCCGGCCATGACCCAGGACCAGCTCGACTATTCGGTGCAAAAACTCAACAGCACGGGCCTGGTGACCGGCGGCGATGCGCAGACTGGCGGGATTGGCGTCATCACCCCGGCACGCATGAAACAGACCTGGGACATGGCGGTGAAGTACGGCCTGATCGACGGCGCCAAAGTGCCGCTGGATGAAGCCTTTACCACGCGTTTCATCGAACAAGCACCGGTGATGCCATGAAGATCGCCTCGCTGGTGCCACCGCCACCCTCGGCCAAAACCGGTAGCGCGCCCGTTGCCATTGAAGCGCTGTCGGTCGAGAAGGTGTACGCCAACGGCACCCAGGCCCTGCGCCCGGTCGACCTGACCATCGCTGAAGGCGAGTTCATCACCCTGCTGGGGCCTTCGGGCTGCGGCAAGAGCACCTTGCTCAAGATGGTCGCCGGGCTGATCGAGCCCAGCGATGGCCGCTTGCTGCTCTGGCGCAAACCGGTAAACAAACTGGCCAGTACCGGCAAGCACCTCTCGTATGTGTTCCAGGAAGCCACGCTGATGCCCTGGCACAGCGTGCTTAAAAACGTGCGCTTGCCGCTGGAGCTTGAAGGGGTGCCGACCGAAGAGGCAGACCGTCGCGTGGCGGCGGCCTTGCAACGTGTGGGCCTGGAAAAGTTCGCCAACGCGCTGCCACGAGAGCTGTCCGGCGGCATGCAAATGCGGGCCTCCATCGCACGCGGCCTGGTGGTCGAGCCCAACTTGCTGTTGATGGATGAGCCGTTCGGCGCGCTGGACGAAATCACCCGCAACACCCTCGACAGCGACTTACTGGACCTCTGGCAGCGCCACAAGTGGACGGTGATGTTCGTCACCCACTCCATTCATGAAGCGGTGTTTTTGTCGCAGCGGGTGATCGTGATGGCAGCGCGGCCCGGCCGTGTAGTCGCCGATATCAAAATCGACGAGCCCTTCCCGCGCAACGACGAGTTTCGCCTGACCAAACGCTTCAGCGAATACGCCATGCATTTACACCACTTACTGGTGGCAGCCAGTCAGGAGTCAGCCTCATGAGCGGTACTGTCAAAGCCAGGCCCTGGATCTCCAACCCGGCGCAACAACGCGTGATCATCCCGCTGGTGATCGCGATCATCCTGGTGGGCATCTGGCAACTGGTACTCACGGCACTCAAAGTGCCCGCGTACTTGATCCCCACGCCCGTGATGATGTTCACCTCCCTGGTCCAGGACTGGGGCGTGCTCGGACCGGCGCTGCTGTTTACTCTGAAAATCACCGCGCTGTCGTTCGCGTTGTCGGTGGTGATCGGCGTGCTGGTGGCGTTCGTCTTCGTGCAGAGCCGACTCATCGAGCTGGCGTTTTTCCCCTACATCGTGCTGTTGCAGGTGACCCCGGTGGTGGCCGTGGCGCCGCTGATCATCATCTGGGTCAGCAACATCACCCTGGCGATGGTGCTCTGCGCGACCTTGATGGCGGTGTTTCCAATCATCTCCAACACCGCGCTGGGGCTGCGCAGTGTGTCGCCGGGGCTGCTGGCGTACTTCAAGTTGCGCCGCGCCAGCCGCCTGCAAGTGCTGCTGAGGCTGCGCGTACCGACCGCGTTGCCTTACTTCTTCGCCGCACTGCGCATTTCCAGTGGTCTGGCGCTGATCGGCGCGGTGGTGGCCGAGTTTGTGGCGGGCACCGGCGGCACCAACACCGGGCTGGCGTACCAGATTCTGCAGGCCGGCTTCCAGCTCAATATCCCGCGCATGTTCGCCGCGTTGTTCCTGATTTCCGTGGTCGGCATCGCGCTCTTTGCGGGCATGTCGTGGCTGTCCAACAAGGCCATCGGGCGTTGGCACGACAGCGAATCAGACCGTGGTGCGTAACTTTTTAAAACTCTCTATTCAGGTGTTTTCATGACCGATCAAAAAAGTCGCGTCCAGGCGCTGTGCCAAGCACTGCCCGCGCTGGACTGGGTGACCAGTGCGTTTCAACTCAAACGCCTGTCGAAAGATTTTCACTGGTTCAGCCCGATCCTCAAGAACGATCTGGCCGATTGCCTGGCCGACCTCGCGGTCAAGCCGCGCAACCAGGACGAACTGCGCCAGATCGTGGCGGCCTGCAGCGCGGCGGGCATCGGCATGACCCTGCGCGGCGGCGGCACCGGCAACTACGGCCAGGCCGTGCCCTTGCAAGGCGGGCTGGTCATCGACATGAGCGGCCTGAGCACTGTGCAGTGGCTGCGCGATGGCGTGGTTTGCGCCGAGGCGGGGATTCGCCTCGCGGCATTGGAAGACGCGCTGCGTGAAGACGGCTGCGAGTTGCGCTGCATGCCGTCGACCTACCGCATGGCGACCCTGGGCGGGCTGTTCGCCGGTGGATTTGGCGGCATTGGTTCCATCACTTACGGCCCCTTGGCCGCCAATGGCACCTTACTGGCCGCGCGCATCCTGACCGTCGAAGCCGAGCCGCAGATTGTGGACATACGCGGCCCCGAGCTGCTGCTGCTCAACCACAGCTACGGCACCAACGGCATCGTGCTGGAACTGGAAATTGCCGTGGCCCCGGCTCAGGAATGGGACGAGTACCTGCTCAGCTTTCCGAGTGCCGAAGCGGCCTACCACTGCGCCGAAGCCCTCGCGCAAAGCCCGGCGATCCTCAAGCGCAACGTGGCCTTTTTCGAGGCCGGCGTGGTCAATTACTTCACCGATTTGAGCGAACACCGCAGTGCGGACGAGCATGGCGTGATCACCGCGCTGACGCCTGCCGCCCGTGAGCCGCTGGAGCAGTTGCTGAGCCAGTTTGGCGGGCGCATTGCCGTGGCCAAGACCGCTGCGCAGGTCCGTGAAAGCGGCCACACGCTGCTGGAATATTGCTGGAACCACACCACTCTGCACGCGTTGAAAGAGGACAAAAATCTTACCTACCTGCAGACCGGTTATGAGTTCGGCCAGACCTGGCAACAACTGCTGGCCATCGCACAGTTGCATGAGCCCGGCGAGGTCATGAGCCACCTGGAATTCATCCGCGACTCACAAGGCCGCGTGCTGTGCGTGGGCATGCCGCTGGTGCGCTTCCAAACGCCAGAACGCCTCCAGGCGCTGATGGCGGCCCATCGCCAATGCGGCATCCGCATCGACGACCCCCACGTGTTCCATCTCGAAGACGGCAAACACGGCGGCGTGCTCGACCCGCAAGTGCTGGTGCTCAAGCGCCGCTTCGACCCGGCCGGGCTGCTCAACCCCGGCAAGATCCGGGGCTGGCGCTAACCCGACAATGCGCGTGCGGGGTTGGGTTTTTAAACGTGTTGCTGCGAGGTTCATTCGATCATGAGTTCTACGTTCACCTACCCAGGGTTGCGTGAGGTTAATGCCCCTGAAACGCTGTCGATGATCACCGCCGATGGCGTGCGTCTGGATGCTGACGTGTATAGCCCGGTTGGCGACGGTCGCTTCCCGGTGCTGTTGATGCGCCAGGCCTACGGGCGGCGCATTGCCTGCACCCTGTGTTACGCGCACCCGTCCTGGTACGCCGCCCACGGCTATTTGGTGGTGGTGCAGGATATTCGCGGCCGTGGCACCTCCGAAGGCACCTTCCACCCTGGCCGCCATGAAGCCAGCGACGGCGCCGAAGCCGTGGAGTGGGCGGCGCAATTGCCCGGGTCAGACGGGCAAGTCGGGATGTACGGGTTCTCTTATCAGGGGTGTGCGCAACTGCTGGCGGCCAGCGGTGATTGCCCGTCGTTGAAGGCCGTGGCACCGGCCATGGCGCCGTGGGACATTGGCCGCGGCTGGATGTACGAAAACGGCGCCATGCAGCTCAAGCAGATGGTCGAGTGGGGGGTGCAGATCAGTTGCGAGGCGGCGCGACGTAAAGGCGATGCCGAGGCCTACGCGCAGCACAAAGCCTTTGCCGTGGCGCCCACCTGGCAGCAGGCCATACCCGCCCAGCCACCGGTGCTGACTCAGCACGCTGAGCTATCGCACTACCAGGACTGGCGCCAGTGGAGCGTCGAAGATGCACACTGGGCCGCGATTTCACCCTTTGCAAAGGCTGAGCAGATCGCCGCCAAAGCCCTGCCCACGCTGCTGATCGGCGGCTGGTTCGACACGTTCATCAACGGCACGCTGGCGGCCTTCCATGAACTGACACGCCTGCAGCACCCGCACCTGCGTCTGGTGGTTGGCCCCTGGCTGCACTTCCCGTGGCGTCGCCATGTGGGCGGCGTGGATTTCGGGCCTGAAGCCGACTTGAACACCGACGCCCTGCACATCGCCTTTTTCGATGAGTTCCTCAAGGGCATCACGCCTGCGCCGGTCGAGCAAAACCGTATTCGCCTGTTCGACATGGGCAGCCTGCAATGGCAGACGTTCACGGACTGGCCTGCGCACACCCGTGCGCTCTACCTGCACGGCACGGGCCGGGCGAGCATGGACGTGGAGGCAGGTACGCTGTCAGAGCAACCCGCCGAGGCTGGCTGTGAATGCGTGGTGCACGACCCCTGGCGCCCAGCGCCCGCCGTGGGCGGCTGCTTCGGCCCGGTGCCAGGCCCGGTCGACCGCAGCGCGGTGGATTACCGAGGCGATGTACTGACGTTTACCTCGGCAGCCATGGACCATGCACTGTGCCTGGCGGGTGATATCTCGGCCACGTTGAGTGTCACCTCAGACCGCAGCAGTTTTGATCTGTCCTGCGTGCTGTCCAGAGTGCTGCCCTCCGGTGTCGCGCAACCGCTGAGCAGCGGTTATGTGCACCTGCGCCAGGCGCCGACGTCGGCAGTTCACGTGCCGATGGTAGCGACCTGCGTGACGTTGCAGCCCGGCGAGCGCATTCGCCTGTCAATTGCCGCCAGTGACTTCCCTGCCCACCCGATCAACCCCGGCACCGGCCAAGACCCGATGACCAGCGCGACCGTGGAAGCGTTGGTCACCACCTTGATCGTCGGTTTGGGCGGTGAAGACGGCTCCTTTATCGAACTGCCGCTACTGGCCTGCTGAGGAGAGCGACGCCATGACTGGGACGTGTGATCCGTTCACTTGCGAGTTCGCGACGGCGTTGGTACATCCGGCCTCAACGGGGCTGCTGGATGGGCTGCGTGTTGCGGTAAAAGACAACTTCGATATTGCCGGCCATATCACCGGCGCCGGCAACCCCGAATACGCCGCCGACCAAACCCCGGCGCTGGCCCACGCGGACATGGTTGAGCGCTTGCTGCAAGCCGGAGCGTCGATTGTGGGTAAAACCCACATGGACGAACTGGCCTACAGCTTGATGGGCGTCAACAACCGCTACGGCACCCCGCTCAACCCTGCCGCTGTCGACCGCGTACCGGGCGGCTCGTCCTCCGGCTCTGCCTCGGCGGTAGCGGCTGGCCGCGCCGATATCGGCCTGGGCAGCGACACCGGCGGCTCGGTACGCCTGCCCGCGTCGTTTTGTGGGCTGGTGGGCTGGCGGCCCAGCCATGGTTTGTTTTCGGCTGAAGGCATGTTGGGGCTGGCCCCCAGTTACGACGTGCCCGGTTTCTTCACCCGCGACCTGGCCACATTGGCGCGGCTGGCGGACACGTTGTGTGAACCGGTGGCTGGTGGCGCGGCTGGTAAATGGGTTGCACCGAGCGATTTATGGGCGCTGTGCAGCGACGAAGTGCAGACGGCACTCAAGCCTTACTTGCCTGAAGGCTGTGAACAGCGGGCGTTGTTTGAGCCTGCGTTGCGGGACAGTTTGCTGCCGACCTTTCGTACCCATCAGGGGTATGAAATCTGGCATTTGCTAGGCGATTGGATCAGCCAGCGCCAGCCTGCGTTTGGGCCGGGGATCAGCGAACGGTTCCAGGCGGCGAGTCAACTGAGTGAGGCGGCGTTCAATGGCGCGCGTAACCAGCGCACGGCCATCCGTGAGGTACTGCAGCGGGTGCTGGCCGATGGCACGGTATTGGTTTACCCCACTGCGCCAGGGGCTGCGCCGCTGCGGTCTGAAGCGCAAACGGGGCTTGAGCAGTATCGCAATGCGGCGCTGACGTTGCTGTCGGTGGCGGGGCATGCCGGTTTGGTGCAGGTCACGGTGCCACTGGCGAGCCTTGACGGGGCGCCGTTGGGGTTGTCGTTTGTGGGGCGGGCGGGATCGGATCTTGAGCTTATTCGGCGGATGGCTGAGGTGTTGGATCAAAAACCTTAAAAGCCCCTCACCCTAGCCCTCTCCCGGAGGGAGAGGGGACTGATTGGGGGTGGCTGGGGATTGTTTGCGGGCTGGCAGGGGTTTGCTGAATCAGAAAAAGCCAGTCATCCGTTACCGAGCGCTTACCGGGCTGAATGTTTTGCACTGAATCTGAAAACACCTCGATCAGTTCCCTCTCCCTCCGGGAGAGGGGACTGATTGGGGGTGGCTGGGGATTGTTTGCGGGCTGGCAGGGGTTAGCTGAATCAGAAAACGCCAGTCATCCGTTACCGAGCGCTTAACGGGCTGAATGTTTTGCACTGAATCTGAAAACACCTCGATCAGCCCCCTCTCCCTCCGGGAGAGGGTTGGGGTGAGGGCCGGTCATCACACTTAATCTGGCTTTAAACGCCACCCCAGGACATTGAGCAAATCACAACCGTCGCGCAGCAAGATCATTGCGGTGGTGGCCAACTGTTTGAGATCAATGGCGTCCGCGTCTTGAACGTCGCGACTGGAGAAGGTTTCCATGAGTTGGGTCACCGCCAGTACCCGGGCGGTAGCGTTGGCGTGCAACACATCCAGCGGGGCGTTGCGGTCGATCAGTAAGGCGGGGATGGTGCAGTCGATGGCGGTCAGCGGGATGTACGGGGAATGTGTCATAGGGTAAATCTCATTAAGGTCGGATTTTAGCCATCCATTTCGTCGCCAAACAAAATAGGTGGCCGCTGTACGCAGGTTGGCGAACCGGTCGACCTTAATCCCGGCAGATCCGAAGATCTCCCACGTACAGTTGCCATAAAGTACGACGTGCAAAATACACGCTCGGCCATAGATAGCAATTACACATTTCATTAAGGAAGTTCCAGGTCGCCAAACCCAGTCGCCTTTTGGGCGAGCGCCGACTATAGGCGCCGCCCACTCCCCCAGCAATTGGCAACGCTGTGCGAAACCTCCCGCAATTATGTGGGCATCCCTTGGACGTTTTTCACCCCATCTCAGTCGTGCGCAACAACGCCACCTTGAGGCTCTCGGCAAACACGCTGGCCATGGCGGACAGGCCCTTCTCTTTGCCGACCAGCGTGAGGCGCTGGGGTTTTTGGGCGAATTCTTGCACCGGCACGTACACGAGGCGCTTTTGCTGGCGCTCGGAGTCGATGTCGAACAAGGTCAGAAAGGTGATGAAGTTGCCAGACATGGCCAGGCTGCGCATGGTCTCGATGGCATTGGTTTCCACGCAGGTGCTCAACGTGGGTGGGGCCTTGGCCAGGACGCGGTCCAGGTAAGGGCGAATGGCCGTAGTGCCATCCGCCAGGATCAACGGGTAGTCCATGCATTCGGCGAGCCGTAAGGTCGAGCGCTCGGCCAGGGGGTGATCCGGCGCCATCACCGCGCCCAGCCGCGCGATGGAATGGCTCAGGTGGATCAGCCCGGGCTGGGTCGCAAAGTCAAACCCCACACCCAGGTCCGCCGCCCCGGACGCCACCGCCTCCAGAATCTCCTCGCCAGTGGTCATCATTTGCAGCTTGATGGTCACGCGGGGGTTTTTCTTCAAGAACAATGCCACCGCCGCCGGGATCAGACTCGCCGCCAGCCCGCTCATGAAGCACAGGGTCACCTCCCCTCGCCTCAACCCCTTCAGGCTGTCGATCAAGGCCTGGGTGCGGGCCATGTCTTTCAAGGTGTCACGGATATGGCGAATGAGCACTTCACCGGCCGCCGTCAGCACCAGGGTACGGGCCGTGCGGTTGAAAATCGGCGTGCCCAGGTCGTCTTCCAGCGCAATGATCTGCCGGCTGATGGCCGAGGCAGAGACGTGCAGCCGCTCGGCGGCCTGGCGAATGGAACCGGTGCGCACCACCTCGTCGAGGTAGTTGAGGATGCGGCTGTGCATGGGCGTTCTCGTGTCAACCTAAAGGCAACACCCTATCAAGATTTTGATGCTTTTAATGCAGCTTTTTCGCGTCCATCATCGGGTTGTCATCGCCAGCCGCTACGTGCGAATCCAGGCTGCAATCAGCAGAAGGAACCATCATGAACAGTTTCTCGTTTCAGCCGGCGCACGCCGCTGAGGTTTTCCAGATCAGCCCTTCGGATACCAACTACTTCGCGGTGCTGTTCGACCCGGCGAAAGATCAGGTCGAGTCAATTTACGTGGTCGAGATTTTCAACGTCGGCGGGGCCACGCCACCGAACGCCCACACCGTCGCCCACGAATTTTTCTTTGTGCTGTCGGGTGAAGGCGTGGCCGTTTCCAATGGTGAGCAATTGCCGATCCGCAAGGGTGACAGCCTGTTGCTGCGCCCGGGCAGCGAGCACGTGATTCGCAATACAGGCACCAGCAAGCTCTACACGCTCACGGTGATGACACCCAATGAAGGCTTCGCCGAGCTGATTCGCTCAGGCACCCGCTGTGAGCTGGACGCCGAAGACCTGCTGGTACTGCGCGGAGTCGGAGCATGACGCAACGAGTTTCAGCCACAACGCTGGTGCAACTGGGCGCGAGCCAGCCGGGCGCGTGGCATGTGAATGCCCAGGTAGTGGACATGGTGCGCAAGGGCGCTGCGCCGAGGCCCGTCAGCGTGACCGATAGCCAGCGGCAGATCCGCTTTGACCTCAATAAAACGGCGCTGCTGGTCATCGATATGCAAAACGATTTTTGCCACCCCGACGGCTGGCTGAGTTCCATTGGCGTCGACGTGACACCCGCACGCCGTCCGATCAAGCCGCTGCAGGCGCTGTTGCCCGTGATGCGCGGCCATCAGGTGCCGGTGCTGTGGGTCAATTGGGGCAATCGGCCCGATCGTCTCAATCTGCCGCCTGCGGTGCTGCATGTGTACAACCCCGATGGCCGCGGCGTGGGCCTGGGCGATCCGTTGCCAGGGTCTGGCGCCCCGGTGTTGCAGGCCGGAAGCTGGGCGGCGCAAGTGGTGGATGAACTGCCGATCGAAGCGGGCGATATTCGGGTCAACAAGTTCAGGATGTCAGGGTTCAAGGACACGGATCTGGACAGCATCCTGCGCAATTTGAATGTCACGACCCTGCTGTTTGCCGGGGTCAATATGGATCAGTGCGTGCTGTACACCCTTCAAGATGCCAACTCGGCAGGCTACGACTGCATCATGCTCGAAGACTGTTGCGCCACCACTTCGCCTGCCTACTGCCAGGCCGCGGCGGTGTACAACACGCGGCAATGCTTCGGGTTTGTCGCGCAGTCGACCGAGTTGCTCACAGGTCTTAGTGATTCGAGGTTTGAATGATGGAAAAACTGACTATCGGCACTTTTGTGGTCGATGAGCCGCAGGTGCTCAGCGAGGTCACCGCCCAGTGTGATCGATATGAAACCGCCTTAATGGATAACGACCTGGACACCCTCGACGGCTTGTTTTGCGATTCGCCAGTCACGCTGCGTTATGGCGTGGGCGAGAACCTGTATGGCATCGAAGCCATTCGCGGGTTTCGCAAAGGCCGCAGCGGCGGTTCACCCAAGCGCGTGGTAACCCGCCGCGAGATCACCTGCTTTGGTGATTCGGTTGCCCTGTGCAACCTGGAGTTCAAACGCGAAAACGCAGCCGTGGTGGGTCGGCAAAGCCAAACCTGGCTGCGCACAGACGCCGGCTGGCGAATTGTGTCAGCCCACGTCTCGCTGATGGCAGCCACGTCATAACCCTTGAAGGAGTTAAACCCATGAAGTTGAAATCGCATTGGTGGTGGGATCTGACGGCGCTGGATTTCGCCCAACTGGAGATGCAAAACATCGTGGCCGTGCTGCCGGTGGGCGCCGTGGAACAACATGGCCCGCACCTGCCAGTCAAAGTGGACACGGCTATCAGCGACGGCATTATCAAAGAGGCCGTGAGCCATATGGCTGACGACTTTCCGGTGCTGGTGCTGCCCACTCTGTCGATCGGCAAGTCCGACGAACATATCGACTACCCCGGCACGTTGACGATTTCTGCCCAGACCCTGGCGCAGCTCTGGTTTGAAGTGGCGCAAAGCGTTCATCGGGCGGGTGTGCGCAAGATCGTGTTCGTCAACGCCCACGGCGGTCAGCCGCAAATCATGGAGGTCGTGTGCCGCCGCCTGCGGATCGAACTGGGGATGTTGGCGGTCGGTTGCGCCTGGTATTCGGTGACCGAGATGGCTGACTTGTTCAACGCCCATGAACTCAAGCACGGCATCCATGCCGGCGAGGTCGAAACCAGCATCATGCTGTACCTGCACGGTGACCGGGTGGACATGGCCCACGCCAAAAACTGGGAGTCGCTGTCAGTGGGGCTTGAGAAAAAAGCCGGCATGCTCACCCCTGAAGGCGCGGTCAGTTTCGGCTGGCAGGCACAAGACCTTCACCCATCTGGCGCCTGTGGCAATGCGGCGGCAGCGGATGTTGCACGCGGGGAAGTACTGGTTAAACGAGCATCAAGCAGTATTTTGAAGTTGCTCGAAGAAGTGGCGGAGTTCTCCATGGATCATTTTGCCAATACACCGAACTCTTGCGCCGACTGATCCACCGCACACTTAAATAACAATAACGACACAGTCTAAAACTGGACGCCGAGTACGCCCGTAGTCGGCTGAACGAACCCCGTGTTCATTCAATCTTTGAGTGTTAAACGCAAAAACTGCCCATTAAGACGCTGGCTTGAGCAGCCCGCGTGAACTTATTTAATTATTCGGAGCACTCTAATGGCGCCTCGCAGTTTTTCGGCTATCACTCACGTTATTGGTTTAGGCGGTTTTATCCTGTTTAGCGCGATGAGTACCGCAGCAATGGCCGATGCAACGGGCACTCCCGCCGAGGCGGATGACCTGGCAGACATGTTGACCCAAGGCACGGTGTCCGGTGCATTGCGCATGCGTTATTACACCGACACCAACGCTTATTTCGTCAAACATTTGAACCAGGACACCGTGGGCTATGGCGGTTTTATCAAGTATGAAACGGCCGCCCTCAATGGTTTTAAATTGGGTGCAAGTTTGATTGGCCAAACCACTATTAATCGCCCCGATGATAAAGCCAGCACGTTCCCGGACATTGGCACTGATGTTGCCAACGTCGGTGAAGCGTATATCAGTTGGGAACATGATGACTTCAAGATAACCGCCGGTAACCAGCGCGTTGACCTGCCTTTTATCAGCGATTACGACTGGCGTAACGTGCCGATCCTGTTTCAAGGCCTGAACGTGCACTACGGTGATAAAGACAACTTCTTGTCGCTGGCGCGTTTTTACCGCTGGAAGGGCTGGGGCGACGACCGCTTCTCGAAAAACAACGCCTACTCCACCACCGAAGAAACCGCTGGGGTGGCGGTGATCGGCGGGGGCCGTGCCGTGACCCTGGGCGACGTGAAGTACAGCGGCCAGTTATGGCACGAGCACTATTACGACTACACCAACCTCAACTACGGTGAGGCACACGTCGCCAAGGTCACGGGGGATTTTCGCCCTAACGCCGGGATTCAATACATGCGCGGCACGGGTGATGGCCGCGACCTGGCTGGCAAAGTCGACAGCACCACCTTCGGCGCGCAAGCAGGCTTTGACTACAAAGCCACTAAAGTTGCCTTGGGCTATGACCATATCCAGGCCGCGCCCAATGCGTACAACAATGGCAGCCTGGTCACACCTTATGCGCACAACACAGCCGGTGGCCCTTACTTTGCCGCGCCGTTTTTCACCAGCCCGCAAGATCTGGGCTCAGGCAATGCCTACTCGCTGGACGTGAGCACCAGCGCCACGCAAAACCTGTATGTGGGCACGCGCTACTCGTACATGGACCTGACGGCCACCGCCGGGGACAGCAGCCTTAACCAGTCCGAGTACTTGCTGTATGGCATCTACTCCTTTGGCGGCTCACTCAAGGGCCTGAGTGTTACCGATTGGGTGGGGGTGCAAACCTCTCCGAAAAAAAGCGACTTCTTCCAGAATCGTCTGGAGCTTAACTACGCCTTCTAAGCCTGCCTGACGCCCCCCGGTCATTGGGCCGGGCACGGCCTGCACAGGTTTTGTACGGGAGAAACACGATGCTTAATTCGGTCCGAGGGCGGCGCGGTATCGCAGTAGCCCCTCATGCCCTGGCGTCGCAGTCGGCCCTGGCGGTTTTGCGCGAAGGCGGCCATGCCGTCGAAGCCATGGTCGCGGCGGCCGCCACGATTACTGTGGCCTATCCGCATATGAACGGGATCGGTGGCGACAGCTTTTGGCTGTTGTCCCTGGCCACCCCGAACGGCCCCAAGCTGATCGGCATTGAAGGCTGTGGCAAGGCGGCTGCGGGTGTCAGCACCCTCGATTATCAGGGGCGTTCCAGCATCCCGTTTCGGGGGCCAGAGGCGGCGCTGACCATGGCCGGTACGGTCAGTGCCTGGGAGCGCAGCCTGGACGTGGCCGCACGCGAGATCGGTTCACGCATGCCGTTGCCGCGCCTGCTGGAAGACGCCATTTTCTATGCCCGCCACGGCGTACCGGTGACCGCCAGCCAGCAGCGCAGCACCTTGGCCAAGTGCGGCGAGTTGCATGATGTGCCGGGGTTTGCCGAGACCTTCCTGCAGGCCGGCCAGGTGCCCGCTGTCGGTAGCCTGTTCAAGCAACCTCGGCTGGCCGCGACCTTCGAGCAACTGGCGCACGCCGGGCTGGCCGATTTTTATCGGGGCGACCTGGCACAGCAGATGGCCCACGCGCTTCAGGCCGTGGGCAGCCCGCTGCGCTGGGCAGACTTCCAGCATCACGAAGCCATTGAATGTCGCCCGCTGATGCTTGAGCACAGCCTGGGCCGCGTCTATAACATGCCGCCTCCGACCCAGGGGCTGGTCTCGCTGTTGATTCTGGGGCTGATGGACCGTGTGCCGGGCAGCCGCTCAGATCCGCTCGGCCCTGACTTTGTGCATGCCGCTGTCGAGGCGACCAAACAAGCGTTCAAAGTGCGCGACGCTCACATCACGGACCCTTTGCACATGCAAGTCGACCCCGCGAGCTTTTTGCAGCGCCAGGTACTGGACGAGCTGGCGCAGCACATCGACCCCGATCACGCCGCGAGGTGGGGCGCAGGCAAAGGCCCGGCCGACACGGTATGGATGGGCGTAATTGATCAGCACGGCAATGCCGTATCAATGATCCAGAGCATTTATCACGAGTTCGGCTCGGGCATTGTGCTACCGGGCAGCGGCGTCAATTGGCAGAACCGGGGGGCGTCGTTTTCCCTCGATCCGGGCCACATCAACTGCCTCAAGCCGGGCAAAAAACCCTTCCACACCCTCAACCCCGCCTTGGCCCATCTCAACGATGGCCGCGTGATGGTGTACGGCAGCATGGGGGGCGACGGGCAACCGCAAAACCAGTGCGCCGTGTTTACCCGGGCCGTGGTGCATGGGCTAAACCCGCAGGCGGCCGTCAGTGCGCCGCGCTGGTTGCTGGGGCGCACGTGGGGGCAGTCATCGGACACCCTCAAGCTGGAAAATCGCTTTGCACCAGACACCGTGCAGCGGCTGCGCGAGCTGGGCCACGACATCGAACTGCTCGATGACTATGACGAAACCTGTGGCCATGCCGGGTGCGCGTTCAAAAATGCGGATGGCAGTGTCGAAGGCGGTTCAGACCCTAGATCCGATGGAGCAGTAGCCGCCTATTAAGGCCCGCAATGCACAGGGGGGCGACCGTAAACGGCCGCCCCCCTGTGTCGTGCGTGCGAGTGATCAGCTACGGGCTGGTATCGAGCCATTGACCGGCTGATTTTTTGGCGCTTTGCCACGATCGGAAATGAAGATCATGGTGATCAGGATGCCAAACAGCGCAAGCCCGGCCAGCAGGTACAGACCGCTTTCGTAAGTACCTGTCATTTCCTTGAGCGCGCCAATGATGCCAGGGCCAAAGAACCCACCCAGGTTGCCGACCGAGTTGATCAGGGCAATACCCGCCGCCGCACTGCTGCCACTCAGGTACAGCGCTGGCAGTGGCCAGAAAGGTCCTTTGGCGCCCATGATGCCAACCGTCGCCACACACATCGCGATGATGGCCATGTTACTGCCGGTCAGCCAACCCGCCGTGCCCAAGCCACCCGCGATAAACAACAGCGAAATGATGACGAAGGCCGTGCGCTTCTGGAAACGATCCGACAGGAAGCCGATGGTCACCATGCCGATGCAGCCGACGACGTAAGGAATGGCGGTGATCCAGCCAATGTCCATACCGCTGAAGCCTTGCTGCTTGATGATCTGTGGCAAGAACATCGACAGGCCAATGTTGGCAGCCGTCGCGCAGAAGTAAATCATGCACAGGGCCAGGATCGACGGGTTGCAGAACACTTTCCACAGGGACGACTTTCCGTCCAGTGCGACAGGGTGCGCCTTGGCATCTTTATCCAGCTCGCTCGTCAACCACTGACGCTCTTCATCCGTCAACCAGGACGCCTGTTTCGGCGAGTCCGGCAAGTATTTGAGCACCACACCGAACAGCAGAACGCCCGGGATACCTTCGATCAGGAACAGCCACTGCCAGCCCTTGAGGCCCATCCAGCCATCCAGTTGCAGCAGTGCGGTCGACACAGGCGCACCAATGGCCAGAGAGATCGGAATCGACAGCATGAAGATCGAGATGATCCGCGCGCGGTAACGCACCGGGAACCAGTAGGTGAGGTACAAAATCACCGCAGGGAAGAAGCCCGCTTCGGCCACACCCAGCAGGAAGCGCATGATCAGGAAGCTCTTAGGCCCCTGTACCAATGCCATGCAGGTGGCGATCAAGCCCCAGGTGAAGAGGATGCGAGCAATCCAGCGGCGTGCACCGACTTTCGCCATGAGCAGGTTGCTGGGCACTTCGAACAAGCAGTAACCGATGAAGAACAAGCCCGCGCCCCAGCCATAAACGGCAGCGCTCAGGCCAATGTCGGCGTTCATCGTCAGCGCGGCAAAGCCCACGTTGACTCGATCCAGATAGGAAATGATGTACAAGCAGATCAGTAGCGGCAAGAGTCTCAGAAAGATCTTGCGGGTTACCTGCTTTTCAATTGCAGTGCTCATAGTTAAGAACTCTTATTTTTTTAGGCTTAATTGATTTCTCGGTTACCGAATCTCTAACTAATCTGGCAAGCCACCTCATCTCAATGGATCTTTCATGCGCTTATTGGCGGGCAGAGTAACAAGGCCTGTTACGTCATGATCTCGAATGAACACAAACGAGTAAGGCGCGAAGATTGCCACAGCACCGCCCACATCCAAACCGAAAAAAAATGCCTCTATACATGCAGAAAACACATGAATGGGCAGTGGGAAAGACGTCCTGTAGGGCGTGTGAATGCGCTCACCAGGGCGGTAATCTGGTCGCGACCGACACGCCATGCATGGGGCGTTTCGGGCATTGGTGCCTGTAGGACGCTGACCTGGGCGGCGCATTCAAACGGGCGCTGAAGCCCCGTTTTCATTGGCCCTGACCAAAAAACCACCCCATGCCGTGCAGGACGCTTAACAGCCGTCTGGCGGTAAGGATTTTTACCGCGCAGCGGATCACGCTATGCTGTCGGGGTAAATGCCGGATGCTGGCCTTTTGGATTAACCCGCAGCCTCCCCGCCACGCCCTAACGCCTCCTTTATTCAGAGTCATCATGAATCCACGGACACTCAATCCTTCCATTTCTTCTTTGCTGGCCTTCGAAGCGTCTGCTCGACATGGCAGTTTCACCCGCGCCGCCGAAGAACTCAGCCTGTCGCAAAGTGCAGTTAGCCGACAAGTTCAGTCATTGGAAGAACTTCTGGGTGTTTTGCTCTTTGACAGAATCGGTCGGCACATTACGCTGACCGAAGTTGGCCGAATTTATTCTGTGGAAGTTGCCGGGGCACTGGCTCGAATTCGCGACGCAACCATGCAGGCCCTTGCCTACCGAAGTGGCGGTGGTTCTTTGCACTTGGGTGTATTGCCGACATTCGGCACCAAGTGGCTGCTGCCGCGCATGAGTGACTTTTACGCCAAGCACCCGGAAATCCTGGTTCACATCCACTCGCGGGCGAGCACCGTAGACTTCACCACCACCGGCCTTGATGCCGCGATTTGCGTGGGTGAAGGGGTCTGGCACCATGTGGTTTCGCACAAGCTGTTTGATGAAGAACTGGTGCCGCTGGTGGGCAGCAGCAATGTCGAGGCGCAGCAATACCAATGTGCCGAAGACTTGCGCACGGCGCAGCTTCTGCAAGTGGCCCCGCGCCCGCACCTGTGGCTTGAGTGGTTCAAGATGCAGAATTGCCAGCCCGGCCGGTTGCGACTGGGCCCGCAATTCGAACTCACCACTCACCTGATCCAGGCCGTGTCTTCTGGCATCGGCGTCGGGCTATTGCCGCGTTTTCTGGTCAAGGATGAGCTGGCCAACGACACCCTGCGCATCCCGTTCGACTCCATCTCCCCGACCGGAACGGCCTACTACCTGCTCATCCCGCCGCACAAAGCCAACCACCGGCCCATCGCCGTGTTCAAGGACTGGTTGATGGGGCAGTTGTAAGGCACCCAGCTCTAGCGGGCCGCGCGTTCGCCGGAGCCTAACCCTTAGGGCTTGCGCGGCTTGGCCCTTGCCGTCGCTTCGGCCACCAAAGGGTCATCTGGCCAGTAATGTTTGGGGTAACGCCCTTTCAGGTCCTTTTTCACCTCGGCATAGGTGCTGCGCCAGAAGTTGGCCAGGTCTTGGGTGACTTGCACCGGACGTCGTGCAGGCGACAGCAGGTGCAGTTTGACCACTTGCCGACCGCCCGCGATGCGCGGGGTGTCGGCCAGGCCGAACAGTTCTTGCAGGCGCACCGCCAAAATCGGCGGCTGCTCGCTGTAGTCCAGGCGCACCGACGAACCCGATGGCACTTTGATGTGCTGCGGCGCCAGTTCGTCCAGACGCTGGGGCAGCGGCCATTTGAGCAAGTTATGCACAATGCTGGACAAGTCCAGGTTGGCGAAATGGCTCAGCCGCGACACCCGTCCCAAGTACGGCCCCAGCCATTCTTCAAGCCCGGCCAACAACGCCGTATCGCCCACGTCCGGCCATTCGCTTTGGCCTTGGCTGCTCACATCGAGCTGACGCAACAACGCCACACGGGCTTGCCATTGCCGCAGTTCAGGCGTCCAGGGCAGCAGTTCCAACCCCTTGCGCCGCACCAGATTGACCAGCGCCTGAGTGCGCGCCATTTCATCCAGGCCGGTCAGGGCCTCACGACTCAATACCAGCTCACCGACTTTTCGCTGACGTTCGGCGCGCAATACCCCTTCGCGCTCGTCCCAATCCAGTTGGTCCACGACGCTGACGTGTTCACTGAGCACACCGTCCAGCAGCCCTGGATCAAATTCGGCAGCCAAATAGATACGTTCTTCGCGCTGGCCCTGACGACTGCCCAAATCGGCGATGACCAGCCACGGCTGTTTCATCAAGCCGTCGACTTCACTGAACAGCGCCGCCCGGCCATTGGCCAGCCGGTACTCAGCGCCGCCGGGCTTGCGCTGTTGCGCGATACGGTCGGGATAAGCCAGCGCCAGCAAGGCGCCCAGCCAACGCGGGTGATCGGGATCAGCGACCGCTTGGGTCGGTTTGCCGCGCAAGTAGCCCTGGTATTGCCGGGCCAGTTGTTTGGCGCGCTGCACCCCGCCCTGCCCGCCTCGCACCGCGCGACTTTCACCGGACAGCAAGGCCAGACGGCTGTGCACATCGGCACCGGCACCGCGCAAGATATCGCGCTCGCCCAATAGCGCGGCCACGTCGCAGGCCATCGCCGCCAAGCCCAGTTCATGCCCGCGCAACAACAAATGCGCGATGCGCGGGTGGGCCGGAAGTTCGGCCATCGCTTCGCCGTGGGACGTCAGCTTTGGCCCACGCAAGGCGCCCAGGCGCTCCAGCAATTGCTGAGCCTGTGCATAACTCGCGGCGGGTGGCACGTCGAGCCATGTCAGTTGCTCAGGGGTGACACCCCAACGCGCCAGTTGCAACGCCAGCCCGGCCAGGTCGGCCTGGAGGATTTCCGCGCTGCCATACGCCGCCAACTGCGCGTGCTGGTCTTCGGACCACAACCGATAACACATCCCCGGCTCCAGTCGCCCGGCACGGCCCGCGCGCTGGGTGGCGCTGGCGCGAGAGATGCGCTGGGTGTCGAGGCGGGTCATGCCGCTGCCCGGATCAAAACGCGGGACCCGCGCCAGACCGGCGTCGATCACCACGCGCACACCGTCGATGGTCAGGCTGGTTTCCGCGATGTTGGTGGCCAGCACCACTTTGCGTGTGCCGCTGGGCGCCGGTTCGATGGCGGCACGCTGCGCAATCAGATCCAGCTCGCCATGCAGCGGGCACAGGGCGATGTCGCTGCGCTGGCCCAGCGCCTCGGCCAGTTGTTGATGGACGCGACGAATCTCGGCCTGACCGGGCAAAAACACCAGTACGCTGCCGGGCTGGTCATGGATCGCCTCGAGCACCGTCTGCACCACCCGCGGCTCAATAAACTCACCCGGCACAAAAGGCCGCCCCCAGCGCATGGTCACCGGGTACATGCGCCCTTCGCTACGCAGCACCGGCGCATCGTCGAGCAAAGTGGCCAACCGCTCGCCTTCGAGGGTGGCTGACATCAACAGAATTTTCAGCGGCTTTTCATCACGAAACAGCTCACGACCATTGAGGCTCAAGGCCAGGGCCAGATCGGCGTCCAGACTGCGCTCGTGAAACTCATCAAAAATCAGCAGGCCGACGCCTTCAAGCGCCGGGTCTTCTTGCAGACGGCGGGTCAAGATGCCTTCGGTGACCACTTCGATGCGGGTAGTGGGGCCGACCTTGCTGTCCAGACGAATGCGATAGCCCACGGTTTCGCCGACTTTTTCACCCAATTCGCTGGCTAACCGCTCGGCCGCTGCCCGCGCAGCCAACCGCCGTGGCTCCAGCATGACAATGCGCTGGCCAGCCAGCCAGGGTTCATTCAACAGGGCCAGCGGCACACGGGTGGTTTTACCGGCGCCGGGCGGTGCTTCGAGCACCGCTTCGTGGCGCTCACGCAAGGCTTGACGCAGTGCAGGTAAAACTTCATCAATCGGCAAAGAAATCATGGTGGCTCCAAAACAGAGCGGCGAGTATAACGGCGAACGGTTTTGCAATAAGCGTGGTCTTAAGGTCTTTACGAACTGAGTTCGAGCGACGGTGGCGGGTTGTAACCAGGCAGTGCCAGCCTGTTTGCTGCCCCGCATGGCCGAGCGCGGATACAGTTCGTACAGAGCCTAACCCTTCAGCGTCTTCGAGGTTTTAATATGCGTAGATTTTCGCGGGTCATTGGCGGTGTCGTGGTTGCGGCGCTGCTCACTCAACTGACCGCCTGCGGCAGTATTTTCTTTCCAGATCGGCGCGGACAGATCGATGGCCGGATCGACCCGATGATCGCCGTGCTGGACGGGCTCGGGGTGCTGTTTTATGTGATTCCGGGCTTGATTGCTTTTGGTGTCGACTTTGCGACCGGAGCGATCTATTTGCCGCCGGGTAAAACCGCCCAGATCGAACCCGAAAAGCTGCGCGAAGCCGTTGGCGCCGACGGTAAAGTCGACAACAGCAAGCTGCAGGCGATTCTGGAAAGCGAACTGGGCCGTAGCTTCCCGCTGAACGATCCGCGTCTGATTCAGCACAAGGGCAGCACCCAGCAATTGGCCATGTATGGCTTGAAACCCGCAGTCTGATTAAGGAAGGCCCATGTCCAGCAGCCCGGAACACGCTCGCCTGTTACGCCTGGCCACCCGCGCCTCGGTGGCCGTGGCCAGTATTTTGATCATTACCAAAGCCATCGCCTGGTGGCTCAGTGGTTCGATCAGCATGCTTGCCGGGCTTACGGACTCATTGCTCGATGGCGTGACCTCTTTCCTCAACCTGCTGGCGGTGCATTACGCGTTGCGCCCGGCCGATGACGACCACCGTTATGGGCATGGCAAGGCGGAGTCATTGGCCGGTATGGCGCAGGCGCTGTTTATCGGCGTGAGCGCGGTGCTGATTGCCTTTCAGGCGTTCGACCGACTCAAACACCCCGAGCCGGTCAGTGCAGCCTGGCTCAGCATTGGTGTGATCGTGTTCTCGCTGGTGATGACGGTGGGGCTGCTGATCCTGCAACACCGCGTCATCAAGGCCACGGGCTCCAACGCCGTGCGCGCTGATTCGCTGCATTACCGCTCTGACCTGATGCTCAATGGCAGCATTTTAGTCGCACTGGTTTTCGCGGCGGTTGGTTTCCCGCAACTGGATGCGTGGTTTGGTCTGGGGATTGCGGTGTACATCCTCTGGAGCGCCTTTCAGATCGCCCGCGAGAGTTTTTCGGTGCTGATGGACGAAGAGTTGCCCACCGATGTCAGCGAAAACATGTTGGCGTTGGCCTGCGCTGTTCCGGGCGTACTGGGCGCGCACGACTTGCGCACGCGAATCTCGGGCAGCGTCTGGTTTGTGCAACTGCACCTCGAACTGCCGGGCCAGCTCAGCCTGCTGCAAGCGCACACACTGAGCGACCAAGTGGCCGCAGCGATTGAGAGCGCTTACCCGCGAGCCGAAGTGCTGGTGCATGCGGATCCTGTTGGATCAGCCGCAAGCTGAAAATTAGAAGCCGCTACAAGCTGCAAGCTCGAAGCCTTAGGGATGGCCCCTTGCTTGGGGCTTGCAGCTTGCCGTTGCCTCAATACGTCACCTGGTACCCCCGGCTGTTCAAGCAGTTGCCTTCCGCCTGCCGGTAGGTCTGCACCACGGACTGTGCGGGCGCATAGGCGGCGTGGGCGGGGTCGAAATGGCTCTGGTCCACAGCCCAGCGGTAGCAGTCATAACGATCCTGGTTGATCTGCGCCGGGGTCTGACCATTCATCGGATACGCTACCACGTCATAACCATTGCTCACTGGCTGCGGGGCGGGCTGCACAATCGTCACGGGCGGCTCGACCACGATGTAGTCCTGTGTTGCCGGTTGGTAGGTGTAGTAAGCGCCAGCGGCCACGAAGAACAACGAGTTGCCCACCCACACTTCACGCGCATAGTTCGGAATGACCGTTACACGAATCCCGTAGGGCGGCTGCACCACCACGTAACGAGGACCTTGCGGGCGATACCAGTAGCCCGCGGAAAAGAAGAAGTTTTGCCCGTGATAAGGCACTTGGTGGTATTCACCCTGGAACCGATCAATCACATAGCCGGGACGGTATTGCGGGCCTGGGCCCCAGCCATTGCCATGCCCGTCCGGGCGACCGGCCCAGCGCACGTCGTTGGGGTGGAAGTTATTACCGCCTGGTCTGGCGTTTTGGCCACCGGCCTGCCAGTTCTGATTGCCGCCACGGTTTGGCACCTGGGTTTGCTGCACGGCGTTAGGGCGCGGCTGAATCGGCAGGTTGCTGCCCGGTGGCACAGGATGAGGTTGCCCTGGCCGCACTTCAAAATGTTCTTGCAAGGCTGGGTTGGCGGGCGGGGCTTTCACCTCGGGATGAAACTGAATACCCGGCGCTGGCCGATTTTCAGGGTGCGGTTGAACGGCCTGGGGTGGCCGGTTCTCAGGAGGCCTGCTCTCGGGCGGGCGGTTTTCAGGGCGTTGCGGACCGCCTTCCGGTCGCGCCTGAGCGCGCTCCTCATGCGGCTGGTTGCCGCCCTCTTGACGATGCTGCTCTCCATTAGGCCGAGTTTCTTGAGAGTTTCCATCCCCTCGCTCATCAGCCAGTACTTGACCGGTGATACTCGCACAGAGCAAGCCCACCGCGGCCAGACGCCAGATGCGCGACTTCATGTTGTTCCTCACTAGGGTTAGGGGCGCGTACTCATAAGACTGGAAAACCGCAAAGCGGTTCTGCGTAAGGTGTGGGGGGGCGTACTTTATTTTTGCGCGCAATAAAAAAGGGCGACCCGTCGGTCGCCCTTTGAATTTTTCTGTCCTGGCTCAACACTTGTGGTGTTGGCTCACCTCGCTCCGTCTGCTGGACAGTGCGTAGCCCGGGGGCCGGGGCAACCCTGTTGGGTTGGCGGCCGCGGCAGGCCTGATTCGGCGGGCCGCAGTGGACTCTATGTCCGGGCAGTGATTCTGGTGTAAAGCATAGGCCTGGGGCGGCGACACAGGATTGCTAAGATTGCTGAATAAAATAGGACTTGCGCAATTTTTGCCTTCAGATGGATACTTTGCCGCAATAGTTATGACAAAGGGTGTCTTCGTGAGCAAACTGGACCGGTACGACCTAAGCATTTTGGCGGAATTACAGCGTGATGCGCGCATCTCTAACCAGGAATTGGCCGAACGTATCGGGCTGTCACCTTCGCCGTGCTCACGACGGGTCAAGCAGTTGGAGGATGACGGCTATATCTCGCGCCAGGTCGCTTTGCTCGATCGCAAGCTGCTGGGTTTGACCCTGACCGCCTACGTACTGATCGGCATGGACCGTCACACACCCGAGCGTTTTGAGAACTTTGAAGCCGCGATCCGCAACCTGCCGCAAGTGCTGGAGTGCAGCCTGGTGACCGGCATAGACGCTGACTACCAACTCAAAGTGGTCGTGCCGGACATGGATCACTATCAAAAACTGCTGCTGGGCCATCTGACCCGCATTGATGGCGTGACCAGCGTACGTTCAAGTTTTGTGCTGAACCAGGTGCTCAACAGCACTGAGTTACCGTTGACGCATTTGCGTACGTGATCAACACCCGGACCGCCGGAGCCCGCAATGGACCCTGCTGTATTTGAAGAATGGATGATGACGATACTGGTCAGCGTGCTGATCCTGTTTATGGGCTTTATCGTCTGGGATCTGGCGAAAAAGTCCAAGGCCGGGCGCTTTGGTTCGATGATTCTGTTTTTTGTACTCGGCCTTGGGGTCGCCGCGTTTGTCATCAAAAGCGTGGTGATCGGCCTGATCGAATCTGGCGCGTTATAACCGCGCCGGCACTTCCTTGTAGTGCCCCTGCTCCAGCCCATCGAGTGTCCAGTCGCCGATGCGGACCCGCACCAGACGCAATGTCGGCAACCCCACCGCCGCTGTCATGCGCCGCACCTGGCGGTTACGCCCTTCGCGAATCACCAGTTCCAGCCAGGCCGTCGGGACGCTTTTGCGAAACCGCACTGGCGGGTTGCGCGGCCACAGTTCAGGCTCTTCGAGCGCCCGCGCTTGGGCGGGCAGAGTCTTGCCGTCATTGAGTAGCACGCCGTCACGCAACTGCTGCAATTGCTCCTGCGTCGGCTCGCCCTCCACTTGCACCCAATAGGTTTTCGGCAATTTGTGCTTGGGGTCGGCAATCTTGGCTTGTAGCTGGCCGTCATTGGTCAGCAACAGCAAGCCTTCGCTGTCACGGTCCAGACGCCCGGCCGGGTAGATGCCCGGAATGGGGATAAAGTCCTTGAGGGTCGCGCGCCCGCCTTCGTCGCTGAACTGGGTCAGGACATCAAACGGTTTGTTGAACAGAAACAGTTTGGGCTCAGACGGCGGTGCCTTGGCCACACGGCGATTGGCGGCATGGGGGCTGGTGCTTTTAGGCGCCGGACGGCGTGGGGCGGGACGAGCAGGACGGGACATGACAAAAAGAACATCTAGCGATCAGGGCTGCTCATGCTAGTGCCCTGATCGCTAAATGACCACTTGAATCAACGGAATGGCGGTTCGTCGAAGCTGCGCAGTTTGCGCGAGTGCAGCGAGTTGAGCTGGCTGCGCATCAGGTCGACGGCGGCGATGCCGATCTTCAGGTGCTGACTGACCGCACGTTCATAAAACGCGTTGGCCGAGCCCGGCAGTTTGATTTCGCTGTGCAAGGGTTTGTCCGAGACGCACAGCAAGGTGCCGTATGGCACACGCAAACGGTAGCCTTGCGCTGCGATGGTGCCGCTTTCCATGTCTACTGCCACGGCGCGGGACAGGTTGATCAGCGGCCGTTCCTGAGCCCAGCGCAACTCCCAGTTACGGTCGTCGTAGGTCAGCACGGTACCGGTGCGCAGGCGTTTTTTCAGCTCATCGCCGCGCTCGCCCGTGACTTGAGCGGCCGCTTCCTGCAGCGCCAATTGCACTTCAGCCAACGCCGGGATCGGGATATTAGGCGGTACAACTCTGTCCAGAATCCCGTCACGACGCATATAGGCGTGAGCCAGCACGTAGTCGCCAATGGTCTGCGATTGGCGCAGGCCGCCGCAGTGGCCGATCATCAACCAGCAATGCGGACGCAGCACGGCCAAGTGGTCCGTGATGTTTTTGGCGTTGGACGGGCCGACCCCGATGTTTACCAGGGTGATGCCATGACCGTCGTTGGCCTGCAGGTGATAGGCGGGCATTTGGTAGCGGTGCCACACCACGCTGGCGGCAATGGCCTGGGCTTCGCCGTAGTCCATGGACTTTTCGATGATCACGTTGCCGGGCATGACCATGCGCACAAAGCGCGGGTCGTCCCGCAGTTGCTCAAGGCCATGGAGGATGAACTGGTCGACATAGCGATGGTAGTTGGTCAGCAGAATCCACGGCTGCACATGGCGCCAGTCGCTGCCGGTGTAGTGCACCAGGCGGCGCAGCGAGAAGTCGACACGGGCTGCGTCAAACAGCGCGAGGGGCAACGGGTCGGTGTTTTCCCAGTCGTACAGACCGTCGGCGATGCCGTCGGTGGCCGCCGACAGGTCGGTACTCGGGAACACACGCGCCAGGGCAGCCGCGGTGACGCCGGAGCCGGCGAGTTCGTCGCCCTGCTCAACCACGTAGGGGTACGGAATGTCCTGTTGGCTGACACCGACCTCAACCACCACGGTGAAGTCACGCATCAACGGCACTAACTGCTCCAGCAGGTAATGACGGAAGGCGGCAGGATGGGTGACGGTAACGCTGTAGGTGCCGGGCAATTGCACCTTGGCATAGGCGCGGGTGGTGGTCGGGACTTCGCCATTGATGCGGTAGGTCAGGCGCAGTTCCGGGTAGCGAAACAGGGCACGCTCTTGCGAGGTCGGCTCGATCCGGTCCTTCAGGTAGCGCTTGAGTGCCTGGCTCAGCGCCGTGGTTGCGCGTTCATGCAGGGCCGCCAGGCGGTCGACAGCCTCGGCAGCGGTTGAAACGACAATAAAAGCTTCGGTCACAATAAGCATCCTGTCTTCTGAACTGGCAGGCCTTTATCTTGCCTGTATCAATCGTTAATAAGAAGACCGCCATACAACCTGTAAGAGCTTGCCTCGCGATCTTTTAAAAGATCGCGAGGCAAGCTCGCTCCTACAGTGGATGGTTGGTGTACGGGGTTGAGCGCTCGACGATGGCGGCGACGTTCAGGCCGCGCGGCAGGTTGCCGTAGGCGCGGCCACTGCCCTGTAGTCGACTGGCAATAAAGGCGTCGCTGACGTCGCTGTTACCGGCTTCCAAAAGCAGTTTGGCCTGTAGGCCCAAGGCAATGTCTTCGGTCAGTTGCCGGGCCCGGTATTGAATATCGCCGGTGTCTTTGAACGCCTGTTTCAAGCGTTCAATGTGCTGCGCCAAGCGCGCGTCGCCATGGCCGTCGCCCAATTCGGCGAACAACGCGTCCAGCACGCCCGGCTCTTTGGACAGAGCGCGCAAGACATCCAGGCATTGCACATTGCCGGAGCCTTCCCAGGTTGAGTTGACGGGCGCTTCGCGGTAAAGACGCGGCAGGATGCTGTCTTCCACATACCCCGCGCCGCCCATGCACTCCGCGGCCTCGTTGATCATGGCCGGGGCGCGTTTGCAGATCCAGTACTTGCCCACGGCGGTGACCAGCCGCGAGAAAAGGGCCTCTTGCGAGTCTTCCAGATGGTCCAGCGCGCGCCCCATGCGCAGGCTCAAGGCCAGCGCGGCCTCGCTCTCCAGCGCCAGGTCAGCCAGGACGTTTTGCATCAAGGGTTGTTCGTCCAACACCCGGCCGCCCACCCTCCGGTGCGCACAATGATGGCTGGCCTGGGTCAGCGCCTGGCGCATCAATGCGCTGGAGCCGACCATGCAGTCAAAGCGGGTCATGGCGACCATCTCGATGATGGTGGGCACGCCGCGCCCTTCTTCGCCGATCATCCAGGCCAACGCCCCACGGAACTCGACTTCGCTGGAAGCGTTAGAGCTGTTGCCCAGTTTGTTCTTCAAACGCTGGATATAGAACTCGTTGCGGGTGCCGTCCGGGCGGTGGCGCGGCAAGAGAAAGCAGGTCAGGCCTTTGTCGGTTTGCGCCAAGGTCAGGAAGCCATCGCACATTGGCGCCGAGCAAAACCACTTGTGCCCCAGCAACTCATAAGCCTGCCCCGGCCCGCTGGCACCCACCGGGTAAGCCCGGGTGGTATTGGCGCGTACGTCGGTGCCACCCTGCTTTTCTGTCATCGCCATACCCAGGGTGACCCCAGCCTTTTGGCTGATGTCGACGTTACGCGGATCGTATTCAGTGGCCAGCACTTTGGGCAACCAGATCTGGGCAATGTCTGGCTGCAAGCGCAGGGCGGGTACGCTGGCGAAGGTCATGGTCAACGGGCAGCCGCTGCCCGCTTCGGCCTGGCTGTGCAGGTAGGTCATGGAGGCGCGAGCCACGTGGGCGCCCGGTTGCGGGTCGGTCCAGGGCAAGGACGGCAAGCCATGTTCAATCGCGGTACGCATCAGTTCGTGGTACGCGGGGTGAAACTCCACCAGATCGATCCGATGGCCAAAGCGGTCATGGCTGACAAACACCGGTTTGTTTTCGTTGGCCAGAAAACCCGCTGCCATCAACGGCCCACCGGCCAGCGCCCCGTACTGATCAATCCGCGCTTGCGCCCAACCTGCGCCGAAATGCTGGCTCCAGTGCTGCAGGGGCAGGTCAATGCGGTACAGATTGGCGCCATCCAGAGATGGCGGTTGATTAGTAACCTGGTGGGTCTCGGCGTATTGATGCAGGTTCATGGTGCGGGCTCCTCGGATCAATCCAATGACCCAGTGAAGCACGCACAGCCACCATCACAAGGGGCATAAGCGCCTAAACTCCGGCGCTTTTGCCCTCGCTTGCCTGGAGCAGACGCCGTGCAAGCGCCTGCTGCACGTCTTCCAGGCTCAACGGCCTGATCAGATAATCGGTGATTGCGTCGACCTGCCCGCGCGCCGCCTGGGCCTCTGCGTCGGACCCAAAGACCGCCAACACCGGCAATTGCAAGCATTCGGCCAAGGTCAGCAGTTGAGCCTCTTTTGAGGTGCCGGTGATCAGCGCCAGCGGGCACCCCAACAACACGGCATCGACGCGCTCACGGCGTAATAGCTCGATGGCGGCATGGCCTGACTCCACGCATTGCACGTGATAGCCCAGCGTGAGCAACATCCCGCGCAGGTCCACTGCTCCGACCCGGCTGTCTTTGACCAGCAACAGGTGGCACTCGGCAGGGCTTGCTTTCAAGTTCAAGGACGGGCTCTGCACGGGCTGCGACAAAGCCTCAAGCTCCAGCGATACCTGAAACTGTGACCCTTGCCCCGGCTGCGAATGGTGAGTCAGCTGGCCGCCCATCAACTCCACCAAACGCCGACAAATCGCCAGGCCAATACCCAGGCCGCCATAATTGCGGGTCATTGAGCCATCGACCTGGAAGAAGTGCTGGTACAGCTCGGCCTTTTCCTGATGAACAAAGCCGATGCCGCTGTCGATGACGTTGAATGCCAGCGACCAGCGCGTGTCGGCGGCCGCATTGCCGGTAACGCGCAGAATCACCCCGCCTGCACAGGTAAACTTGATGGCGTTATCCAGCAAACACTCCAGGCACTGGCGAATCTTCGCTTCGTCCCCGCTCCATTGATCGGGTAGCCCGTGGGCAATGTCATACGAAAACGTCAGGCCCTTGCTCCGCGCCTGTGGCCCGAATTGAGCACTCAAGCCCTTGAGCAACTCACTCAAGCTAAAAGGTTGCTGCTCGGCCGTAAGGCGCCCGGCTTGCAGCTCGGTCAGCGACAGAATGCCGTTGACCATGCCCATCATTTCCCGGGCTGAACCTTCGGCAGTGTGCGTGTAAAGCGCAAGCTCGGGGCTCATGTCCAAGGTTTTGATCAACTCCAGCGAACCGATAACGCCGTTCATCGGCGTGCGCAGTTCGTGGGTGACCGTCGACAGAAATTCGTCCTTGAGCTGGTTGGTGCGGGCCAGTTGCTGGTTCATCGCCGCCAGTTTGTGCCCGGTGTCCTGCAAGGTGCGCGCATGCAGATCGCGCATCGCGTTGATCCGGTCCGCCAGCGCCAGCGACAGCAGGCAGCCCTCGACTGCCGAGCCGATCTGGCTGGCGTACATGGTCAGGAACACGTTCGGCAAATACCCCAGAACCATCAGCGTGTTGACCAGGCCTCCGAGCAAAAAGGCCGACCAGGCGATCACAAAATAGCGCGCCACCCTTAAGCCGCGCGCCCAGGCCAGCACACCCGAAACAAAGATGACAACGATAAACGCCAGGGCCAGCCCCGTCGCCAGGCGCAGGGCCAGCGCATAACTGGTGACCAGCGACAACACCATGACCAGCGCGCCAACGCCCATCAGCAACATCAGCGTACGGTCCAGCCAACGGCTGTGGGAGCGGGTCTGTAGAAAGGAGCGCGCAAACTGGCAGCCAAACAGCGCCGCCGAGCCGATCAAAAACGGCACCGCCGCGTTGGCCCACCACGGGTTGTTGGGCCAGAAGTACTGCACCGCCGCGCCATTGACCGCAAGCTGGTACAGGCCAAACGAGGCCATATAGACGATGTAATACAGGTAACTGGTGTCGCGCACGCTGATGAAGATGAACAGGTTGTACACCAGCATCCCCAGCAGCACGCCGTAAATCAGGCCCAGCACATAAATACGGTTGGGCTGGTCTTCGAGATAGGTCTGCGCGGACCACAACGTGAGCGGCGCTTGAATCGAGCCTTCGCTGGCCAGGCGCAGGTACACGGTCTGGCTTTGCCCAGGGCTGAAATTAAGCTCGAACAGGTAGTTGTTTTCTTTGATTTGCCGGTTGCCAAAGGGCAATGCATCGCCCGTGCGCTCGGCAAGACGGAAGTTGCCCTGCTCGTCGGCCAGATACAGGTCAATGTTGTCCAGCGGGGGATACGCCAGTTCCAGCAACCAGCTACGGGGTAGCTTGGGGTCTTTGGGCAGATAGCGCAGATCAATTTTCAGCCAGAAGGCCGAGCGCGAATAACCGGCGTTCAGCGTGTCTTTGTTGTGGGGTTTGAACAGGCCATCGTTGGCGAGGACATCATTGAGCGTCGCCTTGCCCCCGGTATCTTCAAAGACCTGCATGACCCGGCCCAGTGGCAGGCTCTGTGTGGATTCATCGAAGTCGACTGCGCCGACCAGCATCGGTAGCCAGCCCAGCAACATCATCAGCAAATAGCGCATACAGCCCCAGCGTGGTCCGCCCGGTAACGTGCAAAATCTCCCATTCCGTTTGAGACCGCGTCGACCGTCATACCTGTTAGTAATGTGGCGCGTACTCTAGCATAGCCGGGGCTTGGAGGCCGCATGGCCATCACACAATTCACGTGGGAGCAAAGCGCCGCAAAAAAGCGTTTGGTGTTAAGCTCGCGCACCATGAATATCTACAGCTCTCGCCCCGTTGTCCTCTGTCTCTCCGGCCATGACCCCAGTGGGGGTGCCGGCTTGCAGGCAGATATCGAAGCCCTGCTGGCTCAAGGTTGTCACGCCGCCCCCGTGGTCACCGCCCTGACTGTGCAGAACACCGTGAATGTCAGCGACTTCCGCGTGCTGGATCGAGAGTGGGTGCTGGCGCAAGCCAACGCCGTACTCAGCGACTCCACGGTCGCGGCGGTCAAGCTGGGCATGCTCGGCTCACTGGAGATGGTCGACACCGTTGTCGAACTGCTTCAAGCCAACCCGCATCTGCCGATGGTCTGCGACCCGGTACTGCGCGCGGGCGGTGGCGGACGACTGGGTAAAGACGAAGTGGGCTACGCCATGCGCGAGCGCTTGCTGCCACTGGCCACCATTGCCACCCCCAACCTGCCCGAAGCCCGCATTCTGGCCGAACTGCCCGAAGGCAGCGCCGATGAATGCGCCGAAAAACTCCTGCCATTTTGCAAACACCTGCTCATCACCGGCGGACACGGCGATGAACACGAAGTCCATAACCGCCTGTACAGCCGCGACGGTAGCCGTCACACCTTCACTTGCTATCGCCTGCCGGGCAGTTATCACGGCTCGGGCTGCACTCTGGCCAGCACCCTGGCGGGGCGTTTGGCCATTGGCGAGCATCTGGTGAGTGCGGTCGAGACGGCGCTCAACTACACGTGGCGCACCTTGCGTGATGCCGAGCAACTGGGCCAGGGCCAATATGTGCCCCGCCGTTTACCCCTGGACTTCTGTTCGTAACCAAGAGGCTCGACCCATGAAGCTGCGTGGTCTTTACGCAATCACTGATAGCCAACTGCTGGCCGGCAAAATGCTGAAGTATGTCGAGGCGGCGCTGGATGGCGGCCTGACACTCTTGCAATATCGCGACAAGAGCAACGATGAGGCGCTGCGCCTGCGTGAAGCCCAAGCACTCAAGCAATTGTGCGATCGCTACAAGGCGCATTTGATCATCAACGATGACGCCGAACTGGCCGCACGGCTGGGTGTGGGTGTGCATCTGGGCCAGACCGATGGCCCGTTGACGCCTGCGCGCTCCTTGCTGGGCCCCAAGGCAATTATCGGTTCAACCTGTCACGACCGGATCGAACTGGCCGAACAGGCAGCCCAAGAAGGCGCAACCTATGTTGCCTTCGGTCGCTTTTTCACCTCAAGCACCAAGCCTGGCGCCGCCCCGGCAGCCCCGGATGTCATCAATCAGGCACGTGCCCGGCTGAGCCTGCCGATTTGCGTGATTGGCGGCATCACTCTGGACAACGCCGCCCCACTGGTGGAACGCGGCGCGGATCTGCTGGCCGTGGTCCACGGCCTGTTTGGCGCCGAGAGCACTCAGGAAGTGACCCGCCGCGCCCGCGCGTTCAACGCCTTGCTGTCTATTTAAATACCGAATACTGATTCAGAGAGAGCCCATCATGTCTCGTTCCGAAACGCTGTTTGCCAATGCCCAAAAACATATTCCCGGCGGCGTGAACTCGCCTGTTCGTGCATTCAAGAGCGTTGGCGGCACGCCTTTGTTCTTCAAACATGCCGAAGGTGCCTACGTCACTGACGAAGACGACAAGCGTTACGTGGATTACGTGGGTTCGTGGGGCCCGATGATTCTGGGCCACAGCCACCCGGACGTTCTGAACGCTGTGCGTGCACAGTTGGAACACGGCCTGTCGTACGGTGCACCCACTGCCATGGAAACCGAGATGGCCGATCTGGTGTGCTCGATTGTGCCGTCCATGGAAATGGTCCGCATGGTCAGCTCCGGCACCGAAGCCACCATGAGCGCCATCCGCCTGGCGCGGGGCTTCACCGGCCGCGACAACATTCTCAAGTTTGAAGGCTGCTACCACGGCCACTCTGACAGCCTGCTGGTCAAGGCCGGCTCCGGCGCCCTGACACAAGGCGTACCAAGCTCGGGCGGCGTACCAGCCGACTTCGCCAAACACACCCTGACCACCACGTTCAACGACATCGACGCCGTCGAAAAACTGCTGACTGAAGTGGGCGACACGGTGGCGTGCATCATCGTCGAGCCGGTGGCGGGCAACATGAACTGCGTACCGCCTGCGCCGGGTTTCCTGGAAGGCCTGCGCAGCCTGTGCGACAAGCATGGCATCGTGCTGATTTTTGACGAAGTGATGACCGGTTTCCGGGTTGCACTGGGTGGCGCCCAGGCCTATTACGGAGTAACGCCCGACCTGAGCACCTTCGGCAAAATCATCGGTGGCGGCATGCCAGTAGGCTGCTTTGGTGGCAAACGCGAAATCATGCAGCACATCGCTCCGCTGGGCCCTGTGTATCAGGCAGGCACGCTGTCGGGTAACCCGCTGGCGATGGCCGCGGGCCTGACGACCCTGCGCCTGATCAGCCGCGCGGGCTTCCACGACGAATTGACCGATTACACCACGCGCCTGCTCGAAGGCCTGCAACAACGTGCGGACGCGGCGGGCATTCCCTTCGTGACCACCCAGGCCGGTGCCATGTTCGGTCTGTACTTCAGCGAAGCCGATGACATCGTGACCTTCGACGACGTGATGGCCAGCGATGCCGATCGCTTCAAGCGCTTCTTCCACTTGATGCTGGAAAGCGGCGTATACCTGGCACCTAGCGCCTTTGAAGCCGGCTTCACCTCGATTGCCCACGGCGACGCCGAACTGCAACTGACCCTGGATGCGGCCGAGCGCGCATTTGCTGCGTTGAAGTAACTGACACCTTGCAGGAGCAAGCTCGTCTCGCGATTTTTTAAAGATCAAATGATCGCGAGACGAGCTCGCTCCTGCAGGGGGTTATGCTCTTTTTATGCGCGTAAGGGGCTAATCATTTATGCCACCTGTCCAAAATCGTCTTAAATCAATCGATATGGCGGTCAGGCAGCAGAAAAACGAGTAAAGACTTTGTAAGGTTGCCTCCGCTTATTTCATAATGCGCGCCTACTCATCCCTTGGTCGGGTATGCCCGCCTTTCAGAGGTACGTCGATTCCCATGAACCGCACCGGCCGCGCCCTTGCACTGGGCTGCCTGTTGCTCCTTCAACCGTTGCTTGCCCAGGCAGGCGGCAACTCGCTGTTGATTCCAGCGATGGGTCGTTGCACCCTCAATACGCAGCCAGAAGACCTCAAAGAAGCTCTGGCAGCCTGTGTTGAGGCGGCAAAAACCGGGGATGCAGAAGCTCAATACGAGCTGGGTGAGTTCTATTACGACGGTAAAAACGCTCCGCAAGACCTCAATCAAGCCCTGAGCTATTTCGAACAAGCGTCGCTGCAAGGCCACGCCATGGCGCAGTTCCAGCTGGGCACCATGTTTTTCAAGGGTGAAGGCGTACCGGCCAATAACATTCAGGCGTACATCGTGCTGAAAATGGCCGCGGTCAACGGCGCCGAAGATGCGCTCGACACCGCCGACCTGGTTGCCGAGCAAATGCCCCGCGAGCAACTCGAGACAGCCACCCAGATTCTGGGGCAGATCTTCCGCAAGTACCTGCTCGAACTGCAATCAGCCGACGGTCGCTCGCCGTTCTCACCGCTGCCTTGACGTCAAGGTGCCGAACTATTTGTCCGGCATCGGAAACGGAAACGGCATCACGTTGCTCATGCCATTCGCTTCGCTGATTTTCGGGGTTCCCAAACGTTCGACCTCATCGATGCGCACAATCGAGTGCATCGGCACGAAGCTGCGCACTACCCCTTCAAACTGAGCCTTGAGCTTCTCTTCGCTTGGGTCGACGACAATTTGCGTGCGCTCTCCGAAGACAAATTCCTCAACTTCCAGAAAGCCCCACAGATCACTTTGATAGATCTGCTTGGCGTACATTTCGAACACCTGGCCCTGATTGAGGAAAATCACCTTGTAGATTGGAGCTTCGCGTTTGGTCATGGTGGGCGGGTAGACATCTGTGGATATAAAAGAGGGCGCGAACTATAGCATAGCCACCAGACGCGCAGCGCTAGGAACCGGCGACCATGCCCCCTATAATGCGCGGTTCTTTGAACCACTTGATGAACACCCATGGCCAAGAAGCTTTACATCGAAACCCACGGTTGCCAGATGAATGAGTACGACAGCTCGCGCATGGTCGATCTGCTGGGTGAACATCAGGCCCTGGAAGTCACAGCGCGCGCCGAAGACGCTGATGTCATCCTGCTTAACACCTGCTCGATCCGTGAACGTGCCCAAGACCGCGTGTACTCGCAACTGGGCCGCTGGCGCGAACTGAAACTGGCCAACCCCGAGATGGTGATTGCCGTCGGCGGTTGCGTTGCCAGCCAGGAAGGCGCCGCCATCCGCGACCGCGCCCCTTATGTTGACGTGGTGTTCGGCCCGCAAACCCTGCACCGCCTGCCTGAAATGATCGACGCGGCGCGCATCACCAAGCTGCCGCAGGTTGACGTGTCGTTCCCCGAGATCGAGAAATTCGACCACCTGCCAGAGCCGCGCATCGACGGCCCCAGCGCCTATGTGTCGGTGATGGAGGGGTGCAGCAAGTACTGCACGTTCTGCGTGGTGCCTTACACCCGCGGTGAAGAAGTCAGCCGCCCGTTCGACGACGTGCTCACAGAAGTGCTCCACCTGGCCGAAAACGGCGTGCGCGAAGTGACCTTGCTGGGCCAGAACGTGAACGGCTATCGCGGCCTGACCGAAGACGGCCGCCTGGCCGACCTCGCCGAGCTGATCCGCGTAGTTGCCGCCGTCGACGGTATCGACCGTATTCGCTACACCACCTCGCACCCGCTGGAGTTCTCGGACAGCCTGATCCAGGCCCACGCCGAAGTCCCAGAGCTGGTCAAACACCTGCATTTGCCGGTGCAGTCGGGTTCGGACCGCATTCTGTCGGCCATGAAGCGCAACCACACCGCGCTGGAGTACAAATCCAAGCTGCGCAAATTGCGCGCGGCGGTGCCGGGCATCTGCATCAGTTCGGACTTTATCGTCGGCTTCCCCGGTGAAACCGAGAAGGACTTCGAGCAAACCATGAAGCTGATCGAAGACGTCGGGTTCGACTTCTCGTATTCCTTTGTGTACAGCCAGCGTCCTGGCACGCCTGCCGCCGACCTGGTTGACGAGACACCAGAGGAGCGCAAAAAAGAGCGTCTGAACGCGCTGCAACACCGCCTGAACCAGCAAGGTTTTGAGATCAGCCGCCAAATGGTCGGCTCCACTCAGCGGATTCTGGTCACCGACTACTCGAAAAAAGACCCGGGCGAACTGCAAGGCCGCACCGAAAACAACCGTATTGTTAACTTCCGTTGCGACAACCCGCAGTTGATCGGGCAGTTTGCCGATGTTCACATCGATGCCGCCCAGCCGCATTCCCTGAGGGGTTCGCTGCTGAACTAACGCGGGCTTCTGCAGGCGCCAGCTTGTCTCGCGATCTTTTGATCGTTTAAAAGATCGCGAGACAAGCTCGCGCCTACAGAGGGTCAATCATTTATCGCGGCCCTTTCGCGCGTGACCTGCTAGCGTTATCCTTCAACTCATCTCAATTGCCTTAGGGCGGCTAAAAACGACCTTGAACGCACCCATCGAACCACATCGTTTTCTCCTCGAGCCTTTTGAGGCTCGCCGCTTCGCCAATCTGTGCGGACAATTCGACGAGCATTTGCGCTTGATCGAACAACGTCTGGGCATCGAAATCCGCAATCGCGGCAATCAATTCGAAATGATCGGCGACCCCAAACTGACTGCCTCTGCAGAAAACCTGCTGCGCCGCCTGTACCGCGAAACCAAGGCCACCGAGCTGTCGCCGGACATGGTGCATCTGTTCCTGCAAGAATCTGCCGCCTCGGATGACCTGGCCAACACCCCGGTGGCCGAAGCGAGCGTTTCGCTGCGCACCAAAAAGGGCATGATTCGCCCCCGCGGCATCAACCAGCAGCGCTACGTCAAAGAAATCCTCGGCAACGACATTAACTTCGGCATCGGCCCAGCCGGTACAGGTAAAACCTACCTGGCCGTGGCCTGTGCAGTTGACGCCCTGGAGCGCGAGCAGATCCGCCGCATCCTGCTGGTGCGTCCCGCCGTTGAAGCGGGCGAGAAGCTCGGCTTCCTGCCGGGTGACCTGTCGCAAAAGATCGACCCATATCTGCGCCCGCTGTACGACGCGCTGTACGAGATGCTGGGCTTTGAATACGTGGCCAAGCTGATTGAACGCCAGATCATTGAAGTGGCACCGCTGGCTTACATGCGCGGTCGCACACTCAATAACAGCTTCATCATCCTCGACGAAAGCCAGAACACCACGGTTGAGCAGATGAAGATGTTCCTGACCCGTATCGGCTTCGGCTCAACAGCCGTGATCACCGGCGATATCACCCAGATCGACCTGCCAAAAGGCACCAAGTCGGGGCTGAGCCATGTGATCGAGGTGCTCAAGGACGTGCCGGGCATCAGCTTTACTCACTTCTTGTCCAAGGACGTGGTCCGCCACCCGTTGGTGCAACGTATCGTTGAAGCCTACGGGCGCTACGAGCAGGAAGCCGCCGACAAGCTGGCCGCCCTGCCCGCCGCCAAGGACTACCGCCACGATGCTTGAGCTTGACCTGCAACGGGCGACCGACGCCGCAGCACCCAGCGACGCCCAGTTCCGTCAATGGTGCGAACTGGCGTTGCGCCAGCGCACGGCCGACTCGGAAATGACCATTCGTCTGGTCGACGAAACCGAAGGCCGTGAGCTCAATCACACTTGGCGCCATAAAGACTACGCCACCAACGTACTGTCTTTTCCGGCGGAAGTCCCTGACGAATTTCTCGATATCCCGCTACTGGGTGACCTGGTGATCTGTGTGTCTGTGGTCGAGCGCGAAGCCGCCGAACAAGGCAAGGCACTGGAAGCGCACTGGGCTCATCTGGTGATTCATGGCTGCTTGCATCTTCTGGGCTACGACCATATAGACGACGAAGAAGCCGAAGAGATGGAAGCGCTGGAACGAACGTTGCTTGCTGAACTGGGTCACCCTGACCCCTATGCAGACGACGAAACTGATTAACAACCACTGAAACAACCAAGGGATACGAGTAAATCGCTATGAGCGAAGACCGATCGAGCAACGGGCAAAAGTCATGGTTGGGTAAGCTGACCCAGGCCTTTGCCCATGAGCCGAAAAACCGCCAGGAGCTGCTTGAGCTGCTGCGCGAAGCACATCAGAACAAACTGTTGGACAGCGAAGCGCTGGCCATCGTCGAAGGCGCCATCCAGGTGGCTGACCTGCAAGTTCGGGACATCATGGTCCCGCGCTCGCAGATGATCAGCATCAAGGCGACCCAGACACCCCGCGAATTTCTCCCGGCGATCATCGACGCGGCGCACTCGCGCTACCCGGTGATCGGCGAAAGCCACGATGACGTCCTCGGCGTCCTGCTGGCCAAAGACCTCTTGCCGCTGATCCTTCAAGAGAACGGCGACAAGTTCAACATCAAGGATCTGCTGCGCCCAGCGACCTTCGTCCCTGAGTCCAAGCGCCTGAACGTGTTGTTGCGTGAATTCCGTGCCAACCATAACCACATGGCCATCGTCATTGACGAATACGGCGGCGTGGCCGGTCTGGTGACGATTGAAGACGTTCTGGAACAGATCGTCGGCGACATCGAAGATGAGCACGATGTCGAAGAAGACAGCTACATCAAGCCGCTGCCCAGCGGTGACTTCCTGATCAAGGCCCTGACGCCCATCGAGAACTTCAACGAGTTCTTTGACAGCGACTTCTCCGACGATGAGTTCGACACCGTAGGCGGGCTGGTCATGAGTGCGTTCGGGCACTTGCCAAAACGTAATGAAATCACTGAAATCGGCCCTTACCGCTTCCGCATCCTCAATGCTGACAGCCGCCGGATTCACTTGATCCGCTTAACGCCCATTGCCCGCTAAACCCTGACGCGAAGGATTGAAATGCGCTGGATAACCGCCCCCGGCTGGCCCGGTAACTTGCTGGCTGTGGTGGCCGGCGCACTGACAACCCTGGCGTTGGCACCGTTCGATATCTGGCCTCTGGCGCTGGTTGCCCTGGCCCTGTTCTATCTGGGGCTGCGCGACTTGTCCCCCAAACAGGCGCTGGGCCGTGGCTGGTGCTACGGCTTTGGTTTGTTTGGCGCAGGCACCAGCTGGATCTACTACAGCATTCATCATTTCGGCGGCGCGTCAGTTCTGCTGGCCGGCTTTCTCATGCTGCTGTTCACCGCGGCCATTGCCTGGTTCTTTGCCCTGCCCGCCTGGCTGTGGGCGCGCTGGATCCGCCGCAATGAAGCGCCGCTGGCCGACACGTTGGCGTTCGCTGCGCTATGGGTAGCCCAAGAAGCTTTTCGCGGCTGGTTCCTGACGGGCTTCCCGTGGCTTTATTCGGGTTACAGCCAGCTTGACGGCCCCCTGGCCGGGCTCGCCCCACTGGGCGGCATGTGGCTGATTTCGTTCACCCTGGCGCTCACCGCAGCACTGCTGTGCAACCTGCCGCGCCTGATCAAGACCCAGCGCAAAGCCTTTATCGGTGCTGCCGTGGTGCTGCTGGTCGGGCCCTGGTGCCTGGGCGCTGCGCTCAAGCATCACGCCTGGACCAGCCCGTCGGGTGATCCGCTGAGCGTGGCGGCCATGCAGGGTAACGTCGCACAAAGCATGAAATGGGACCCGGCAGAGCTCAATGCACAACTGGCGCTGTACCGTGACATGACCTTCAGCTCCAAGCGCGCCGACCTGATTGTATGGCCCGAAACGGCCATTCCAGTGCTCAAGGAGAACGCCGAAGGTTACTTGACGATGATGAGCCGGTTTGCCGCTGACCGGAAATCTGCGCTGATCACCGGCGTACCGATCCGCCAGGAAGTGCGCCACGAATCGCGTTACTTCAACGGCATTACCGCCGTGGGTGAAGGCGATGGCGTCTACCTGAAGCAAAAACTGGTGCCGTTTGGTGAGTACGTGCCGTTACAGGATGTACTGCGCGGCCTGATCGCATTTTTTGATTTGCCGATGTCGGACTTTGCCCGCGGACCTGCCGATCAACCGATGCTGCAGGCCAAGGGTTATCAGATTGCTCCACTGATTTGCTACGAAGTGGTGTACCCGGATTTCGTCGCTGGCCTGGCCGCGCAAAGCGATATCTTGCTGACAATCAGCAACGACACCTGGTTCGGCACCTCGATCGGCCCGCTGCAACATTTACAGATGGCGCAGATGCGTGCCCTCGAAGCGGGCCGCTGGATGATCCGCGCGACCAACAACGGCGTCACTGCGCTGATCAACCCATATGGGCAAATCACCACGCAAATCCCTCAGTTCGAGCGCGGGATCCTGTACGGAGACGTGGTGCCGATGCACGAGCTGACGCCGTATCTGCAATGGCGTTCCTGGCCGCTGGCTATTCTGTGCGCCCTGCTGATTGGCTGGGCCCTGATGACCAGCCGCATCGCCAAGACGGTGTAAACCACAAAAGCCCCCTCCTGTAGGAGCGAGCTTGCCTCGCGATCTTTTGATCTTTAAAAAGATCGCGAGGCACACTTAGCGATAAAACAACGGGTAGGCAATCTGCCCCACGGCTTCGTTGAGCAGTAACCCCGACTGCCAGACAGACTTGTACTCCGGCATCCAGCCACCCAGCGGCCGCGCATTGTCGGCACTCAAAAACCCGACAGGCGCAGGTACCACCTCGAACCCGGCTTTTTCAAAGCTCCACACCGAGCGCGGCATGTGCCACGCCTGGGTGACCACCACCACGCGCTTGATGCCCTGGGGCAACAAAATGTCAGCGGACATTTGCGCGTTTTCCCACGTGGTACGGCTGCGCTCTTCTTTCCAGCGCACCTCGACTCCCGAGTCATTACGCAATGAATCGGCCATGATCTGCGCCTCACTCGGCGGGGTGCCGAAATGCAGGCCACCGGTGACCAGCACCGGCAGGCCCGAAGCCTTGGCCAGTTGCGCCGCATAACGCTGGCGCTCCAAACCGATTCCCGTGGGCTGATCAGTGCCCCACGCCGGGTCGCCCCTCTCGCGTCCGGAGCCGAGCAGCACAATGGCATCCGCGCGCTCAGACAAACTCGACCACTCACTCGGTGCCAGCGCGGGTTCGCGCTCAATAGCCCGGGCGCTCCATTCCACCATCACCGGCAAGCTCATCAGCCATAGGCCGCCTAGCCCCACGGCAAACAATAACCCCGCCAAACGCGGACGCGAATGCCGTAGCCACCAGGCCAAGAGTAGAAACAGTAAAAGAATGCCGGGCGGCAAAAGCAGTTGTTTAACAAAATATCGAAAAGGCATCGAGCATCTCCCTGAATGCTCGAAGCCTAAGGGGGTTGAAGGGAGGCATCAACAGGGCTGGTTGAAACTTAATCACAGACCCTGCTACCTCAACCTGAAAACATGACGCACTCACTGTGGGCCCGATCTGAATCGTGTACTGGCCTACTTTCCCTTGACCCTGTCTTTGAGCCAGATGACCTTGGCTTTTTGAGGGGGTTGCTGCTCTGTACTGCTGCCTTGCAGGCGCTCATCTGCCTCACGCCCGATCCGGTTTAAATAAACGTTGATCAATTCCAACTCGGCACGACTCAAACCACGCAATTCCAACTCGGCAGGACGTTCGTTTCTCAGTTGCACTGCCGTCTTTGCTGAATCTAGAGCCACACTTAAACGATCAATCAGCCGCTCGAACACCTCCGAATTTATTGCTTTGCACTGCGACTCAACCATCCGTACACCTCATTAAGGAAGTTTCTTCCCCCCACCAACAGCGTAGCTGCGCTGATAAAACCAGCAGGCTGTAGCGACCAACGGAACGATGAGGCAATCAGGGTTTCCCTCGATAGAGTGGGGTCATGTATGCTACGGGACTTCCTGTAACCCCTGCTCCAACCTGACCGGGCATTAAAACGTCTGCGTGAGTTGAAGAGGATTAGGCCACCCTTTATCAGTACAAGTAGCCATGCACGAACAATATCAACCCCGTGAAATAGAAGCCGCCGCCCAATCATTCTGGGACAACCAAAAGTCCTTCGAAGTCAGCGAAGATCTAGGCAAGGAAACGTACTACTGCCTATCGATGTTCCCGTACCCAAGCGGCAAGCTACACATGGGGCACGTGCGCAACTACACCATCGGTGACGTGATCTCCCGTTACCAGCGCATGCTGGGCAAGAACGTCCTGCAACCGATGGGTTGGGATGCCTTCGGCATGCCTGCGGAAAACGCGGCCATGAAAAACAAGGTCGCCCCGGCCAAGTGGACCTACGAAAACATCGCCTACATGAAGAGCCAGTTGTGCAGCCTGGGTCTGGCGGTGGACTGGTCCCGCGAGATCACCACCTGCAAGCCTGACTACTACCGCTGGGAACAGTGGCTGTTCACTCGCCTGTTCGAAAAAGGCGTGATCTACCGTAAAAACGGTACCGTGAACTGGGACCCGGTCGACCAGACTGTTCTGGCCAACGAGCAAGTGATCGACGGCCGCGGCTGGCGTTCGGGTGCGCTGATCGAAAAGCGCGAAATCCCGATGTACTACTTCAAGATCACTGCCTACGCAGATGAGTTGCTGGAGAGCCTCGACGAGCTGGACGGCTGGCCGGAACAGGTCAAGACCATGCAACGCAACTGGATTGGCAAATCCCGTGGCATGGAAGTGCAGTTCCCCTACGACCAGGCTTCCATCGGCGAAGCGGGCGCACTCAAAGTTTTCACCACCCGTCCAGACACCTTGATGGGCGCCACTTATGTGGCCGTGGCAGCAGAGCACCCGCTGGCCACCCTGGCGGCGCAGAACAACCCTGAACTGCAAGCGTTCATCGCTGAATGCAAGGGCGGCAGCGTTGCTGAAGCCGACATGGCGACCCAAGAGAAAAAGGGCCTGCCCACCTCGCTGTTCGTTGAACACCCATTGACCGGTGAGAAGCTCCCGGTCTGGGTTGCCAACTATGTATTGATGCACTACGGCGACGGCGCGGTAATGGCAGTCCCGGCTCACGACGAGCGTGATTTCGAATTCGCGACCAAGTACAACCTGCCGATCAAGGCCGTTGTACGCACCAGCGCCGGCGATGAGACGCCTGCACCGTGGCAGGCCGCTTACGGCGAACACGGTACCCTGATCAACTCCGGTGAATTCGACGGGCTGGACTTCCAGGCCGCTTTCGATGCCATCGAAGCAGCCTTGGCCGCCAAGCAGTTGGGCCAGTCGCGCACCCAGTTCCGCCTGCGTGACTGGGGTATCAGCCGCCAACGCTACTGGGGCTGCCCGATCCCGATCGTGCACTGCGAAAGCTGTGGTGACGTGCCGGTTCCGGAAGACCAACTGCCAGTGGTATTGCCAGAAGACGTGGTACCCGATGGCGCCGGTTCGCCATTGGCGCGCATGCCTGAGTTCTACGAGTGCAGTTGCCCTAAATGTGGCGCGCCAGCCAAACGCGAAACCGACACGATGGACACCTTCGTCGAATCTTCGTGGTACTACGCCCGCTACGCCTCGCCGCACTTCGACGGTGGCTTGGTCGAGCGCAAGGCGGCAGACCACTGGTTACCGGTCGACCAGTACATCGGCGGTATCGAACACGCGATCCTGCACCTGCTGTACGCGCGTTTCTTCCACAAACTGATGCGGGACGAAGGTCTGGTCAGCTCCAACGAGCCGTTCAAGAACCTGCTGACCCAGGGCATGGTGGTCGCTGAAACTTACTTCCGTATGCTGGACAACGGTGGCAAGGACTACTTCAACCCGGATGATGTCGAAGTTGAACGTGACGCCAAGGCCAAGATCATCGGCGCCAAGCTGAAAACCGACGGCCTGCCGGTGGAAATCGGCGGCACGCAAAAAATGTCCAAGTCGCTGAACAACGGCGTCGATCCGCAGTACATGATCGAACAATACGGCGCCGATACCTGCCGTTTGTTCATGATGTTCGCTTCGCCGCCTGACGCCAGCCTGGAGTGGTCGGATGCCGGTGTCGAGGGTGCGCACCGCTTCCTCAAGCGCGTATGGCGTCTGGCCCACGCTCACGTTGGCCAAGGCCTGCCGGGCGCTTTGGACGTTGCCAGCCTGAATGACGAACAAAAAGTCATTCGCCGTGCGATTCACCAGGCGATCAAGCAAGCCAGCCAGGACGTCGGCCAGCATCACAAATTCAACACCGCCGTCGCCCAGGTGATGACGGTGATGAACGTGCTCGAAAAAGCTCCGCAAGCCACCGAACAGGACCGCGCTCTGCTGCAGGAAGGTCTTGAGACCGTTGCCTTGATTCTGGCGCCGATCACCCCACACATCAGCCACGTGCTGTGGAACCAGTTGGGTCACATCGAGCCGATCATCGACGCAGCCTGGCCAGCCCTGGATGAAAGCGCATTGGTGCAAGACACCCTGCAACTGGTCATCCAGGTCAACGGCAAACTGCGTGGTCAGATCGAAATGCCTGCGGCTGCCAGCCGTGAAGATGTTGAGGCGGCTGCCCGCACCAACGAAAACGTGCTGCGCTTTACCGAAGGCCTGACGATCCGCAAAGTGATCGTGGTACCGGGTAAATTGGTCAACATCGTCGCCAGCTAATTGGAACAGGCGCCCTGGCCCTGCCCGGGCGCCCACTCAAACCTTCCGGGTCGCAGCGTCGGCCCACCTGGTTTCAAGGGGAGCAACACATGATCAAACGCAACTTGCTGGTGATGGGTCTCGCTGTTCTGTTGAGCGCCTGCGGCTTCCAACTGCGCGGCACCGGCACCAATCAACTGACCCTCACCGAACTGGGTCTCAGCGCCCGTGATGCCTACGGCGAAACCGTTCGCAGCCTGCGTCAGGCGCTGGAAAACAGCGGTGTGAAAGTCACCGACAACGCACCTTACAAACTGGTCTTGAACAACGAGCAGGAAAGCCAGCGGGCTGCCAGCTACACCGGCACCGGCTCGACTGCCGAGTATGAGCTGACCAAAGTCTTGAACTACCAGATCAAGGGCCAAAACGATCTGGTGTTGCTCGAAAACAAGATTGAAGCCCACAAGTACTTCATGCAGGACACCGGCAACATCGCTGGCAGCACCCAGGAAGCGGCGCTGGTTCGCAAGGAAATGGACCGCGACCTGGTTCAGCAAGTCCTGCTGCGCCTGGAGCAGCTGACCCCGGCACGCCTGGCTGAACTGCAAGCCGTTGCAGACGAGAAGGCACGCGCAGAAGCGGCGGCCCTGGAAGCGCAACGCAAGGCTGAAGCCGAAACCCCTCAGCAGTCGCCACTCGAACTGCCATAACAGTAAGGGATACGGGGCGCTCAGGCGCCCCGTCATCTATCAAGCCCCTATGAAACTCGCCCCTGCTCAACTCGCCAAACACCTGCAAGGCAGCCTGTCGCCGATCTATGTCATCAGCGGCGATGACCCGCTGTTATGCCAGGAAGCCGCAGACGCCATCCGTACTGCTGCTCGCCAGCAAGGCTTTGATGAGCGCCAGGTCTTCAGCGCAGACGCCAGTTTTGACTGGGGCACGCTGCTGCAAGCGGGTGCCAGCATGTCGCTGTTTGCCCAACGGCGCCTGCTGGAACTGCGTCTGCCTTCGGGCAAGCCCGGTGATAAAGGCGCAGCGGCACTGATCGAATATTGCTCGCGCCCAGCCGAAGACACCCTGCTGTTGATCAGCCTGCCCAAGCTGGATGGCAGTGCGCAAAAAACCAAGTGGGGCAAGGCACTGATCGAAGGCCCAGAGACGCAGTTTCTGCAAATCTGGCCGGTTGACGCCAATCAATTGCCGCAATGGATTCGCCAGCGCCTCTCACAAGCAGGACTGGCCGCCAGCCAAGACGCCGTCGAACTGATCGCGGCTCGTGTCGAAGGCAACCTGCTGGCTGCCGCCCAAGAAGTCGAAAAGCTCAAGCTGATGGCCGAAGACGGCCAGATCACCGTCGAAACCGTGCAGGCCGCGGTGGCTGACAGCGCACGATTTGATGTGTTCGGGCTGGTTGATGCGGTGCTCAACGGCGAGTCAGCGCACGCCTTGCGCATGCTTGAAGGCCTGCGCGGCGAAGGCGTAGAGCCACCTGTGATTTTATGGGCATTGGCCCGTGAGTTGCGGGTGCTGGCCAACATTGCATTGCAATACAGCCAAGGCATCCCCCTGGATAAAGCCTTCAGCCAGGCGCGACCGCCGGTGTGGGACAAGCGTAAACCGCTCATGAGCAAGGCGCTGCAACGCTACTCCGCGCAACGCTGGGCGCAACTGCTGATGGATGCGCAACGCATTGACGCCCAGATCAAGGGCCAGGCCGCAGGGTCAGCCTGGAGCAGCCTGAGTCGATTAGCGTTGCTGATGTGTGGGCAACGTCTGAATTTACCCGCGGAATAATCCACAACGCGGTGGCTTACTGGACAACTCAAAAAAACTGGCCGATGATTTGCGCTCGTTCACATAGAGCCTTTTCTAACCCAGCGAGAGTTAACGCCATGAGCAAGCGCCCCAACAAGGCCAAGTCCATTGTTGCCCAACCCCTGTTCCGCAGCCGCCAGGAACGCCCCGCCAAGGGCAAAGGCAGCTACCGCCGCGAAGCCTTCCAGTCGAGAGACCGGGAGGCTTTTTACTTTCTGGCTGCCTGACAGCGGGGATGATAAGGTCTGCATCTGATTTGCATATCGTGGACCTGCGCATGCCTTTAAGTTCTTCACATCGTTGGCCAATGCGCCAACTGATAGCTGTATCCAGCGTCATCTTGCTAGTCGCCTGCGCAGAGAAACCTACCGCAGCCGATGCTCAGCCCCTGCCTGCCGCACCAACAGCGCCTGCCGCACCGGTGGTGATCAGCACCGCTGCCAGCACAGACATGCCCGATATCCAGCCCGCCCAGAGCTTCAGCGAATGGCTGGCCAATTTCCGCATCCAGGCACTGAATGCCGGGATCTCTCCAACGGTTTTCGATAACGCGTTCAACGGCATCACCCCCGACATGAGCGTGATCAAGGCCGACCGCAGCCAGCCTGAATTCAGCCGCCCGGTCTGGGAATACCTGGACGGCGCCCTGTCGCCTTTGCGTGTGCGCAACGGTCAGCGCCTGCTGGAGCAAAATGCGGAGCTGCTGACCCGCATCGAACAGCGTTACGGCGTCGATCGCCGGGCGCTGGTGTCGGTCTGGGGAATGGAAAGCAACTTCGGGACCTTCCAGGGCAACAAATCAGTGATTCGCTCGCTGGCCACCCTCGCCTACGAAGGTCGCCGTCCAGACTTCGCGCAAAGCCAACTGATCGCTGCACTGAAGATCATTCAGGAAGGCGATGTGACCCCCGACAAGATGCTCGGCTCCTGGGCAGGCGCCATGGGCCAAACCCAGTTCATCCCGACCACCTATGAAACCCACGCCGTGGATTTCGATGGCGACGGCCGTCGTGACATCTGGAACAGTTCAGCCGACGCCCTGGCTTCGACTGCCCACTACCTGCAAAGCTCTGGCTGGAAACAAGGTCAGCCGTGGGGCTTCGAGGTGCAATTGCCTGCCGGATTCGATTACGCACTGGCTGATGGCGCGGTGCGTAAAAGTGTCAATGAGTGGCGCAAGCTGGGGGTCACACTGCCGGCAGGTACCCAGGTGCCTGCGGGCTCCGAAGAGCTGAGCGCGACCTTGTTGCTGCCGGCGGGTTACCGCGGCCCGGCGTTCCTGGTACTGGACAACTTCCGCGCCATTCTGCGCTACAACAACTCGTCGTCGTATGCGCTGGCGGTCGGCTTACTGTCCCAGCGTTTCAATGGAGGCGGAGTTATTTTGGGCGAATGGCCAAAAGACGACCTGCCGTTGAGCCGCACCGAGCGCATCGAACTGCAGACCCTGCTGTCGCAGCGTAATTACGATGCGGGCAACCCGGACGGCATCATTGGCGCCAACACCCGCAAAGCGATCCGCAGCGCGCAGCAAGCGTTTGGATGGCCTGCTGACGGTTACCCTACGCATAGACTGCTTGAGCGTTTGCGCAGCCAATAACCCATTAATTTTGTAGGAGCTTGCCTCGCGATCTTTAAAGATCAAAAATCGCGAGGCAAGCTCGCTCCTACAGGGTCAGACTTGAGCCGTTACCACGGCCTGTTCAAGCACGAGCTGCTGCTTGTCAGCATCCAGACGCACCTGCGCGCCTATCGGCAAGGTGATGTTCGGGTCGCAATGGCCACTGCGCCAACCGGCCAGCACCGGAATGTTCAGCGGCCCCAGTTCTTGCTTGAGCAACTGTTCCAGCCGCTGGGTATCTACCCCGGCAAAATCCCCCACCAAGACCCCGCGTATGTGGCGCAACTTGCCCGCCAGGCGCAAATGGGTGAGCAAACGGTCGACCCGGTATAACGGCTCGTTCACGTCTTCGATCAACAGGATGATGCCCTGGTCATCCAGCTCAAACGCCGTGCCAAGGGTGGCGCAGATCATCGATAGATTGCCGCCCAGCAAGCGGCCACTGGCGCTGCCAGGCGCAACGGTGGTCAAGGGATAAGCCGCAGGATGCTCAAGCAACGCGGGCTGTTGCCCGCTGAGCATGCGAAACAGGGAGGATTCGGTCGGCGGCTGTTTATTGCCCAGCAGGTCCGCGTTGAGCATGGCCCCGTGGAAGGTCACAAAGCCCGCGTAACGGGTAATTGCCAAGTGCAGCGCGGTAATGTCGCTGTAACCGATAAATGGCTTGGGATGGCTGCGCAGCAGCTCAAAATCGATGCCGTCCAATAAACGCGGGGTGCCGTAACCACCACGGGTGCACAAGATCGCATCCACGCCATCATCAGCAAACGCATCGTGCAGGTCGCGTAAACGCACGGCATCTGAACCTGCCAGATAACCGTCTCTCTCCCAAACGCCTGGAAACACCTTGAGCTGATAGCCGCGGGCGTCCATCCATTGGGTAGCGCTTTGCAGATCGAGTTCTGAGGGGCCAGCCGGGGCGATCAGGCCGATCACCCCACCAGCAGGCAGCGCGGGCACCGCGCTGTGAACATTGAATGACACAGACGCGGTGAGCCGGCTATTCATGGTTTCAGGAGCCTACGAGGATGTCTTTAACCAGTTTGGCTTGCTCGTCAGCGTGGTACGAAGAACGCACCAGCGGGCCCGAAGCAACGTTTTTGAAGCCCATTTTGTAACCTTCTTCGGCGAACCAGGCGAAGGTGTCCGGGTGGACAAAACGCTGCACCGGCAGGTGACTGCGCGACGGTTGCAGGTACTGGCCCAAGGTCAGCATGTCGATGTCGTGTTCGCGCATGCGCTGCATCACTTCAATGACTTCGTCGTCAGTCTCGCCCAGGCCCAGCATCAAGCCAGACTTGGTGGGTACGTGCGGCATCATTTGCTTGAAGCGTTGCAGCAGGGTCAGCGACCACTGGTAGTCAGAACCCGGACGCGCAGCCTTGTACAGGCGCGGCACGGTTTCGAGGTTGTGGTTGAACACATCCGGTGGCTCGGCTGCAGTGATTTCCAGCGCGATGTCCATGCGGCCACGGTAGTCCGGAACCAGCGTCTCCAGCACGACGTTCGGCGAAAGACGACGGATTTCACGGATGCAGTCGGCAAAGTGCTGGGCACCGCCGTCACGCAGGTCGTCACGGTCTACCGAGGTGATCACTACGTATTTCAAGCGCAGGTCGGCGATGGCCACTGCGAGGTTTTCCGGCTCGTTGACGTCCAGTGGTTTTGGACGACCGTGGCCGACATCACAGAACGGGCAACGACGGGTGCAGATGTCACCCATGATCATGAACGTCGCCGTACCGCCCGAGAAACACTCGCCCAGGTTCGGGCAAGATGCTTCTTCACACACACTGTGCAGCTTGTGTTTACGCAGCAAGGCCTTGATGCGGTCGACTTCCGGCGACACCGGAATGCGCACGCGGATCCAGTCCGGCTTCTTCGGCAGTTCGGTGGTCGGAATGATTTTTACCGGGATACGCGCAACCTTTTCGGCACCGCGCAATTTAACGCCAGTCTCAACCTTGGAACGGGCCTCTTGCGCACGGGCCACACGTTCTGAGATATCCAGCGTCGGGATCAGGGTTTGAACAGCGTCTTGCGCAGTAGTCATATCAGTCGATTCCGCCCGTTAGGGTCGTCTGCTCAGCATAGTCGAGGTGTTTGACGAGCTGCGCACGCAGCTGGACACCTACCTCGGCAAATTCAATCGGCCCTGCATGGTCACGCAACTGGGTCATTGCCAGCCCCGCATAACCACAGGGGTTAATCCGTCGAAACGGTTCCAGGTCCATGTCCACATTCAGGGCCAGACCGTGGAAAGAGCAACCATTGCGAATGCGCAGGCCCAGGGATGCGATTTTCGCACCGTCGACATACACACCCGGGGCGTCAGCCTTGGCCGCTGCGGTGATGCCATACGTGGCCAGCAGATCGATCAGGCACTGCTCCATCCGGCTCACCAGTTCGCGTACGCCAAAGCCCAGACGGCGCACGTCGAGCAACAGGTAAGCGACCAGTTGGCCCGGGCCGTGATACGTCACTTGCCCGCCGCGGTCCGATTTGACCACCGGGATATCACCCGGCAACAACAGATGCTCGGCCTTGCCCGCCTGACCTTGGGTAAACACCGGCGGATGCTGCACCAGCCAGACTTCGTCTTGCGTGTCTGGTTTATGTCTGCGCTCGTCGGTGAAACGCTGCATCGCCAGCCAGGTGCGCTCGTAATCAAGCTGGCCCAGCTCGCGAATACCCAAGATCTGCGACATCACAGCACCATGTGCACGAAGCCCGTGGCTCGCAACTCGCTGTTGATGTTGTACAGCTGGTCCTGATCGGTCGCAACGATGTGCAACTGGATCGTGGTGTACTTGCCGTTGGTGCTTTGACGCTCGTCGACACGCTCATCATTGATCGTCGCGTGCTTTTTGACGATTGCCAGGATCTTGTCCTTGTTGCCAACACCCGTGTCACTGATCACCTTAACCGGATAATCAGTTTGAGGAAATTCGATCTTTGGCGCCTTTACTTCGGTATCGGTCATGGCGTATTGGCCTCGTAAGCCCGGAACTACAGAATGACCCCGGGCTCGATAAGCCCAGGGTCACGCAGGGGGGGGTGCAATCAGTTGAACAAGCCGTAGAAGAATAGACGGATGCTATCCCACACGCGGCGGAAAATACCACCTTCCTCGACCGGCTCAAGGGCGATCAGGTCGGCGCTGTGGATAACTTTGTCGTCCAGTTTGACTTCAACCTTGCCGATCACATCGCCTTTGGCGATAGGGGCCATCAACTGCGGGTTCATGGTCATGCTCGCAGCCAGCTTTTTCAATTGGCCTTTTGGCAGGGTCAGGCTCAGGTCATCGGCCAGACCGGCTTTAACCTGGTGCGTGGTGCCTTTCCAGACCGGAGCCTGAGCCAGCTCGGTGCCCTTCTGGTAGAAGGTCTGGGTTTCGAAGAAACGGAAGCCGTAAGTCAGCAGTTTCTGGGTTTCTGCCGCACGTGCCGCTTCGCTGTTGGTGCCAAACACCACGGCGATCAGACGCATGCCGTCACGTACTGCCGAAGACACCATGCAGTAGCCTGCTTCGTCGGTGTGACCGGTTTTCAGACCATCAACGGTCTTGTCACGCCACAGCAACAAGTTACGGTTAGGCTGCTTGATACCGTTCCAGAAGAACTCTTTCTGCGAGTAGATCGCGTAGTGAGTCGGGTCTTCGTGAATGATGGCACGGGCCAGCAACGACATGTCGTGAGCCGACGAGTAGTGATCCGGGTTCGGCAGACCTGTCGGGTTCATGAAGTGGCTGTTGGACATGCCCAGGTCGCCAGCGGTTTTGTTCATCATGTCAGCGAAAGCGTCTTCGCTGCCGGCGATGTGCTCGGACAGCGCAACGCTGGCGTCGTTACCCGACTGGATAATGATGCCGTGCAGCAGGTCGCTCACCGACACCTGGCTGCCTACCTTGATGAACATCCGCGAACCGCCGGTACGCCAGGCGTTTTCGCTGACGGTCACCGGGTCGTTCTCGCCGATCTGGCCGCGACGGATTTCCAGGGTCGCGATGTAAGCGGTCATCAGCTTGGTCAGGCTGGCTGGAGGCAGACGCTGGTCACCATTGTTCTCAACCAGCACGTTACCGCTGTTGGCATCCATCAGAACGTAGGATTTGGCGGCCAGCTGTGGCGGCGACGGCATCATCTCGGCTGCCCAGGCGGCAGGAGTGATGATCAGCGGTACAAGCAGGCACAGGCGTTTGGCAAAGGTGGTGATGTTCATCCGTCTCTCGAGTTTGCTAATGGAAACTTACCCTCGCGGGCAAAACTTTTTTGACAGCCGTTTGATGGGCTGTCGCGTGTTCAGTGTTACTGATCGGTCACAACGCTTGGCTGGCCCAGATTGGCCAGACGCACGCTGTTTTGCGTTTGTTGCACCTCACCTGCCGAGGCAATCGGCCCCATGCGCACGCGGTGAAGGGTTTGCTGATTGCGCACAATCGAGCTGATAAACACTGGGGCGCTGACCATGCCACTGAGTTTGGATCGAAGCAACTCGGCCGCATCAGGGTTGGCGAATGCACCCACTTGCAAATAGGTGCCCTGGCCCTTGTGCGCAACTGGAGGCGGAATGACATCAGACGCGTGCTGCTGGGGCGGCGGCGTCCATTGTTCAACCTTGGCCGTTGAAACCGTCGGGGCGGCTGCAGCTTGCGCCACTTGGGGCTCATTGAGCATTAAAGGTGCCGGACGGCCACGCGCTGCCCACCAGGCTTGCGGGTCAATCCCTTCAACCTTCACATGTGCAGTACCGGTTTCGGCATAGCCCAGCTTCTTGGCTGCAGCGTAAGACAAGTCAATGATGCGGTCCGAATAGAACGGGCCGCGGTCGTTGACCCGCAAAACTACGGTCCGACCGTTGTCCAGGTTGGTCACTTTGACGTAGCTGGGCAGCGGCAGGGTCTTGTGCGCGGCGCTCATGCCATACAGGTCATACACTTCGCCATTGGCGGTGTTTTGCCCGTGGAATTTGGTGCCGTACCAGGACGCCGTCCCCGACGCCACGTAGTTCTTGGACTCCTGGATCGGGAAATAGGTCTTGCCCAGCACGGTATACGGGTTGGCCTTGTACGGGCCGGTGTGCAGGGTCGGAGTCGCATCCGGGATACGCGACACGTCGACATCCCACCAGGGCGCGCCGTCTTTGTGCGCACGGTTGATGTCCAGGCCGGGCTTGGCACTGATGGTGCCCGCCGTTTGCGGGGCGCTGGTGCGGCTGCTCGAGCAGCTCACCATCAGCAGCGCGACAGCCGTGCAGGCCGCGATTTTCAGAGGTGTGCGGATCGCTAAAAACGGCATTACTTGTTGCCCCGAGCTTGAACCAGCAGGTCGGACAGTTGGTGCACTGCCATGGCATACATCACGCTACGGTTGTAACGCGTGATTGCATAAAAATTCTTCAGGCCCATCCAGTATTCAGGGCCATTTTCGCCTTCGAGACGAAACGCCGTGACCGGCATGTCGTCGCGCAGCGCATCATGACTCGACCAGCCCAGCGCTCGCAACTCCCCAACCGTTTTGACCGGCTCAATACCTTGCGTCAAGCCTTCATCCACCCGATCGCCCTGCACGTCGGCACGCGCCACCACCGGTTCGCCGGCCACCCAGCCATGACGCTTGAAGTAGCTGGCAACACTGCCAATGGCGTCGTCCGGATTGCTCCAGATATTGATGTGGCCATCATTGTCGAAGTCCACCGCATAAGCGCGAAAGCTGCTCGGCATGAACTGCGGCAAGCCCATCGCCCCGGCGTATGAGCCTTTTAGGCTCAGCGGGTCGACTTGCTCTTCACGGGCCAGCAACAGGAACTCGCGCAACTCCTTGCGGAAAAACTCGGCGCGCGGCGGGTAATCGAAACCCAGAGTCGAGAGCGCATCAATGACCCGGTAGTTGCCGGTATTGCGCCCGTAAAAGGTTTCGACGCCGATGATCGACACAATTACCTGGGCCGGTACGCCGTATTCCTTCTCGGCGCGTGCCAGTACCGCTTCGTGTTCACGCCAGAAGTCGACACCGCGGGCCACGCGGGCATCGGTGAGGAACATCGGGCGGTATTCCTTCCACTGCTTGACGCGCTCGGCCGGGCGCGAAATGGCATCCAGAATGCTCTGCTTGCGCTCGGCCTCACGAAAAACATCCATCAGCTGTTCGCCGGCAAACCCGTAGTCACGGGTCATCTCACCGACGAATTCAGCTACTTGGGGCGAGCCATCGTAGTCGCCGGCCACCGCGCTTTGCGCTGCCCCGAACAGGCCCAAAAAGCCCATCCACGACGCGTATCGAGCGGCCCAGCCACGCATTGCTTGCATTGAATTCTTCACCTTAATCAAACTTGTGCAATCCACTTTCGATGCGTGTGAATTGACATCAAAACCCCAAACGCTGACAGCAGCGTCACGAGCGAAGTTCCGCCGTAACTAATAAACGGCAATGGCACGCCCACCACCGGCAACAGCCCACTGACCATACCGATGTTGACGAAAACATAAACAAAAAAGGTCATGGTCAAACTGCCCGCCAGCAATTTGCCGAACAGGGTTTGCGCCTGGGCGGTAATCACCAGGCCGCGACCAATCAACAACAGGTAGATCAACAACAGCGCACAAATGCCCACCAGGCCGAATTCTTCGCCCATCACCGCGATAATGAAGTCAGTGTGGCTTTCGGGCAGAAAGTCCAGGTGCGACTGGGTGCCCAGCAGCCAACCCTTGCCGAATACGCCGCCCGAACCGATGGCCGCCTTGGACTGGATAATGTTCCAGCCGGTGCCCAGCGGGTCGCTCTCCGGATCAAGGAAGGTCAGGATCCGCTGCTTCTGGTAGTCGTGCATGATGAAAAACCACATGGCGATCGCGACCGGAATCGCCGCCGCCAGCACGCTGATGATCCAGCGCCAGCGCAGGCCGCCCATGAACAGCACGAACGCGCCCCCCGCCAACACCAGCAAGGCCGTGCCCAGGTCGGGCTGACGCACGATCAGGCCAAAGGGGATGCCAATCAGCAACAAACTGACCGCCACGTGCTTGAGCTGCGGCGGCAAGGTGCGCTTGGACAGGTACCAGGCAATGGTCGCCGGCATGAGGATTTTCATGAACTCCGAGGGCTGGAAGCGAATCACCCCCGGGATGTTGATCCAGCGCGTGGCGCCCATGGCGTTGTGGCCCATCACGTCCACCACCACCAGCAACATCACCCCGAGCAGGTAACAGACCGGCACCCAGCGCGCCATAAAGCGTGGCTCCAGTTGGGCGATGACAAACATCGACACCAGACCGATACCGAACGAGGTGGCCTGTTTGCTGAGCAGGTCCCAGCTTTTGCCACTGGCCGAATACAGCACAAACAAACTGCCCGCTGCGAGTGTCAGCAATAAAATCAGCAGCGGGCCGTCAATGTGCAGACGCTGAAGCAGCGTTGCACGGCGACGCATCACATCCTCACTGGAGAGGATGCGGTCAAAATTACTCATCATTGGCCGTAGCCTCCGCCTTTGAAACACTGGCGTACTCAGGTTTGAGTTTGCCGTCAGCATCCAGCAACCAGGCGTCCATCACCGCGCGCACCACTGGGGAGGCCACACGACTGCCGGCCTCACCGTTTTCAATCATGACCGAGACCGCGATCTGTGGATTGTTCGCCGGGGCAAACCCCACGAACAATGCGTGGTCACGGTGACGTTCCTGGACCTTGGAGCGGTCGTATTTTTCGCCTTGTTTGATCGCGACCACCTGGGCCGTGCCGCTCTTGCCCGCGATCAGGTACTGCGCGCCCACACCGGCGACCCGCGCCGTACCGCGTGCACCATGCACCACTTGCTGCATGGCGTGGTTGACCTTGCCCCAGTTGGACGGGTCACGCAGCACAATGTCAGGCATCGGGTTAGGGTCGACCGGCGGCACGCCTTCGATGGTCTTGGCCAGGTGCGGACGGTTCCACTTGCCCTTGCTGGCAATCAGCGCCGTGGCCTGGGCCAGTTGCAGCGGGGTCGACTGCATATAGCCCTGGCCGATCCCCAGAATCAGGGTTTCTCCCGGGAACCAGGCCTGGCGACGGGTGGCCCGCTTCCATTCGCGGGACGGCATCAGCCCGGCCGACTCTTCGAACATGTCGAGGGAGACCTTTTGCCCGATGCCGAACTGGTTCATGTAAGTCGACAGACGGTCGATACCCAGCTTGTGCGCCAAATCGTAAAAATAGGTGTCGTTGGAGCGCATGATCGCGCTGTCCAGATCGACGTAGCCATCACCGCTGCGGTTCCAGTTACGGTACTTGTGGTCGTAATTGGGCAATTGGTAGTAGCCAGGGTCATACACCCGTGAATTGGCGGTGACCACACCGCTGTCCAGCCCGGCAATCGCCACTGCAGGCTTGATGGTCGAGCCCGGCGGGTACAGGCCGCGCAAAATGCGATTGAACAGCGGACGGTCGATGGAGTCACGCAACTCGGCATAGGCCTTGAAGCCGATACCGGTCACGAACAGGTTAGGATCAAAACTAGGCTGGCTGACCATCGCCAGCACTTCACCGGTCATCGGGTTCAGTGCCACCACCGCGCCACGCCGACCGGCCAAGGCTTCTTCAGCCGCCTCTTGCAGTTTGATGTCGAGGCTGAGGACGATGTCCTTGCCAGGAATCGGGTCCGTACGCTTGAGCACCCGCAGCACACGGCCACGGGCGTTGGTTTCAACTTCCTCGTAACCCACCTGGCCGTGCAGCTCGGCTTCATAGAAGCGTTCGACGCCGGTTTTGCCAATGTGGTGGGTGCCGCTGTAGTTAACCCGGTCGAGGGACTTGATCTCTTTCTCGTTGATCCGCCCCACGTACCCCACCGAGTGCGCAAAATGCGCACCCTGCGGGTAATGGCGCACCAGTTGCGCGACCACTTCAACCCCAGGCAAACGGAACTGGTTCACGGCAATCCGGGCGATCTGCTCTTCATTGAGTTCGAACAGAATCGGCACCGGCTCAAAAGGCCGACGTCCCTGCTTGGTGCGTTTTTCAAAGAGGACGCGGTCTTCAGGCGTGAGTTGCAACACCTCAACGATGGTGTCGAGCACTTGCGGCCAGTCACCCGCACGCTCGCGGGTCATGGTCAGGCTGAAGCTGGGACGGTTGTCGGCTATCACCACGCCATTGCGGTCATAAATCAGGCCGCGGGTCGGTGGGATCGGCTGAACATGCACCCGGTTGTTCTCTGACAACGTGGAGTGATAGTCGTACTGCACCACTTGCAGGTAGTACAGCCGCGCTATCAGCACGCAGATCAGGGCAAGCACCAGCAATGCGCCGACCACGACACGGCTACGCACCAGGCGTGCGTCTTTTTCGTGGTCCTTGAGGCGAATTGGCTGGGTCATTGCGAAGGCGCTGAGCTACTTGTGATAAGGGTGCCCGGACAATACCGTCCAGGCGCGATACAACTGCTCACCGATCAGAATCCTTACCAACGGGTGCGGCAACGTCAACGGCGACAGCGACCAGCGCTGATCGGCGCGGGCGCAGACTTCCGGCGCCAGCCCTTCCGGGCCGCCTACCATAAAGTTCACCGTGCGCGAGTCGAGGCGCCAGCGGTCGAGTTCAACCGCCAGTTGCTCGGTACTCCAGGGCTTGCCATGCACTTCGAGGGTGACAATCCGCTCTCCGGGGCCGACCTTGGCCAGCATGGCCTCGCCTTCCTGACGGATGAACCGGGCCACGTCGGCATTTTTGCCACGGGTGTTGAGCGGTATTTCTACCAGCTCGAGCGCCAACTCGGATGGCAGACGCTTGGCATACTCGTGCCAACCTTCTTCCACCCATTTGGGCATACGCGAACCGACAGCGATCAAACGCAAGCGCACAGAGAACCCTTATTCCTGGTCTTTGTTGAGCTTGAGGAAGTGCTCGTGGCTGTTTTCCGGGCTGTGGTGAGCAGCGCTGGCCGAACGGCTTTGTTCTGCACCGGCCCACAGGCGCTCCAGGTCGTAGAACTGACGTGCGCTGGCAGTCATCATGTGCACGATCACGTCGTCCATATCCAGCAGGACCCAGTCGCTGTCGCCCTTGCCTTCTTCGCCCAACGGCTTGACGCCCTTGGCCTTGACGGCTTCACGGACCTTGTCGAGCATCGCGCCGATCTGACGGTTCGAGGTACCGGTGGCGATGATCATGAAGTCAGTGATGCTGTGCTTTTCACGCACGTCCAGGACCTGAATGTCCTGAGCCTTGACGTCTTCCAGGGCCGCAACGGCCACATTCACCAGCTCTTCACCGCTCAGTACGGCGCCGGTATGGGCTTCAACTGGCAACGGGGCGCTTTTGAAGGTGCCTTTGCGCTTTACTTTGCTTACATCTTTATCAGTCATATAAAACTCGTTTTGCTCGTATGTTCGGCTGCTTCAATACACGTTCAGTCGCGCCTTGAAACACGCCTTTTCAGTTCGACGCACGGTAAAGTCCGTGCGCATCGATGTAGGCCAGGACCGCGTCGGGCACCAGATAACGTACCGACTTACCGCTGGCCAGCAGTTGACGGATCTGGGTGGCGGATACCGCGAGCGGCGTCTGCCAGACGAATGCAATCTGTCCGCCGGGCCCCTTGAGGGCTAGCGGGTCGCTTACCGAGCGCGCTGCCAGCAGGTTGCGCAAGGCATCCGGCGGTTCGCTGTCGGCATCCGGGCGCTGAAGCACCAGGATGTGGCAATGCTGGAGCAACTCTTCCCAGCGGTGCCACATGGGCAGGCCGCAAAAAGCGTCCCAGCCCAGCAATAAAAACAACTGGTCATCCGCGGCCAGCTCGGCCCGCATCAGCTCCAGGGTGTCAATGGTGTAGGACGGTTTGTCCCGTTGCAGCTCCCGGGGGTCTACTACCAGCGTAGCGACTCCTGCGACGGCGCACTCAACCATCGCCAAACGGTCGAGCGCCGACACCTGCGGGGTGTCACGGTGCGGCGGCCTGGCGTTGGGGGTCAGGCGCAGCTCATCGAGCGCCATCATTTCCGCCACTTCGACCGCACTGCGCAAATGCCCGATGTGCACCGGGTCAAACGTGCCGCCCAGCACACCGATGCGCCGGGGCAACACATGACTGACCTGCACGTTCCCTACAGGGCCGTGGTCGCCCAAGTCAGCTCGGCTCCTGGCCGCGCAACTGGCCATCACCGACCACGATGTACTTCTCGCAGGTCAGGCCTTCGAGGCCGACCGGGCCGCGGGCGTGCAGCTTATCAGTAGAAATGCCGATTTCAGCACCCAATCCGTATTCAAATCCATCAGCGAAGCAGGTCGGAGCGTTGAGCATGACCGAACTGGAGTCGACTTCAGCCATGAAACGCCGGCTCTCACCCACATGCTCGGTAACGATCGAATCGGTGTGGTGCGAGCCGTAGTGATTGATGTGCTCAATCGCCTGGTCCAGCCCATCAACGATGCGGATCGACAAGATGGCCGCCAGGTACTCGGTGTGCCAGTCTTCTTCTGTCGCCGCAACCACGTCAATCAGCGCCTGGGTGCGTTCGCAGCCACGCAGTTCGACGCCCTTGGCGCGAAATTGTTCAGCCATGGCTGGCAGGAATTGCGCCGCCACAGCCTGGTCGACCAGCAGGGTTTCCATCGCGCCGCAAATACCATACCGGTAGGTTTTGGCATTGAAGGCAATACGCTGGGCCTTGGCCAGATCGGCATGGGCGCTGACATAGACGTGGCAAATACCGTCCAGGTGCTTGATGACCGGCACCCGCGCATCACGGCTCACGCGCTCGATCAAGCCCTTGCCGCCACGCGGCACGATCACGTCGACGTATTCAGGCATGGTGATCAAGGCCCCCACGGCGGCACGGTCAGTGACTTCAACCACTTGCACCACCGCCGGCGGCAGCCCGGCCTCGGCCAGACCTCGCTGGATACAGGTCGCAATCGCGCGGTTGGAGTGAATGGCCTCGGAGCCGCCGCGCAGGATAGTGGCGTTGCCGGACTTCAGACACAGGCTGGCCGCGTCGATGGTCACGTTCGGCCGCGACTCGTAGATGATCCCGACTACACCCAGGGGGACGCGCATTTTACCGACCTGAATCCCCGATGGACGGTAGCTCATGTCACGAATGGCACCGATGGGGTCCGGCAGACTGGCCACTTGGCGCAAGCCGACGATCATGCTGTCGATGCGTGCCGGGGTCAGCGCGAGGCGCTCCAGCATCGCGGGCTCGAGGCCGTTGGCCCGGCCGGCGGCCAGGTCCAGTTGGTTGGCGGCAGTCAGTTCCTCGCGGGCAGCGTCCAATGCGGACGCAGCACCTTGCAAGGCACGGTTTTTCTGCGCGGTGCTGGCACTGCCGATCACTCGGGAGGCTTCACGCGCAGCGCGACCCAGGCGGGTCATGTAGTCAAGAACGGACTCAGTCATGGTCTCAATGGTCTTGGCAGAGAGGAAAGCGGCCGATTATAGCGGTCCCGCCGTCTCACGCACAGCGGTGACAGGCGGATGGTCGAAATGGACGGCAAATAGCCTCTGTTCAGCCCGGATTAAGCACAACTTGCTATGATCTGTAACTTTTCTGCCATCTTACGACCGTCCCGACGATGCCTAACCAGCTGCCTGATGCCTTTTTCAACCGCGACGCCCAGCTTGTCGCGCGCGAACTGTTGGGCAAAGTCATTCGCCACCGCATCGACGGGGTGTGGCTGAGCGCCCGGATTATCGAGACTGAAGCCTATTACTGCGCCGAAAAAGGCAGCCATGCCTCGCTGGGCTACACAGAAAAACGTAAGGCTTTGTTTCTGGATGGTGGGCACATTTATATGTACTACGCCCGTGGCGGCGATTCGCTGAACTTCAGCGCCCAAGGCCCCGGCAACGCCGTGCTGATCAAATCGGCCTACCCCTGGGTCGACGAGCTGTCCGGCCCCACCAGCCTGGCGCTTATGCAGCTCAACAACCCCGATGCACAGGGCCGACCGCGCCCCGAGCAAAAGCTCTGCGCAGGGCAGACGCTGCTGTGCAAGGCACTGGGCCTGAAAGTACGCGAGTGGGACGCCAAGCGTTTCGATCGCGAACGATTGTGGGTAGATGACGTCAGAGAGCGACCGTCACATATCGTGCAGACCACCCGCCTGGGTATCCCTCACGGTCGTGACGAACATTTGATGTATCGCTTTGTCGACGCGGATTACGCCGCGTACTGCACCCGCAACCCGCTGCGTCGCGGGCAGGTTGAGGGGCAGGATTACCTCGTTTTAGAAAACACCGCCCTCTTGTAGAAGCGAGCTTGCCTCGCGATCTTTCAACAGATCTAAAGATCGCGAGGCAAGCTCGCTCCTACAAGGGTGTTGATCCTCTGCAAAAAACAAAAGGAAATTGAAACATGGGCCCATGGCTCGATAGCGTTACCAGTTGGCTCACCACCAACCCGCAATGGCTCGGGCTGGCGGTCTTTATCGTCGCGTGTCTGGAATGTCTGGCGATTGCCGGCATCATCATCCCGGGCACGGTGCTGTTATTTGCAATCGCAGTACTGGCCGGCAGTGGCGCCTTGTCACTGGGCCAGACCCTGCTGCTGGGCTTTTTGGGCGGCCTGCTGGGCGACGTTCTGTCTTACGCACTGGGCAGACGCTTCCACCAAAATATCCGCCGCTTGCCCTTGCTGCGTACCCACCCGCAATGGATGACCGGCGCAGAGAGTTACTTTCAACGCTACGGCATTGTCAGCCTGATCGTCGGTCGCTTCATTGGCCCGCTGCGCCCCATGCTGCCGATGGTTGCCGGGATGTGCGACATGCCAGTGCCGCGCTTTATCCTCGTCAGTCTGCTGGCGGGTGCTGGCTGGTCCATCGCGTACCTGTTGCCGGGCTGGGCTACCGGAGCGGCGATTCGCTTGCCGCTGCCTGAAGACTTCTGGCCTCAAGCCGCCATCGTTGCTGTCAGCATTGCCGCCCTGCTCGGGCTGAGCATCCACGCCAACGTGCGTCGCCAGCCCAAAGCCACGCTAATGATCGGCACCCTGAGCCTGGCACTGCTGATCGCGGTGTTCTTCGGCTATTCCCACATGACCGCGTTCGATCAGGGCATCAGCACCCTGTTGCAAGAGCATCGCAGCAGCACCATGGACACGCTGGCCGTGCTGGTGACGCAGATCGGCAACTTCCGCACGCAACTGCTGGCCGCGGCGCTGGTGTGTACGCTGCTGTTCTTCAACAAGCAATGGCGTGCCTTGATCTTCTTTGGCGGGGTCACGCTGTTCACCGCCATTGCCAACACCGCCACCAAGCACTTCTTCGCGCGCATGCGCCCTGAAGTGCTGCTCGACCCGCTGACCAGCTACAGCATGCCCAGCGGCCACAGTTCTGGCTCTTTTGCATTCTTTTTAGCCCTGGCGATTCTGGCGGGCCGTGAAAAACCGCAACGCATGCGCATTACCTGCGTGCTGATCGGCTGTTTGCTGGCCATGACCGTGGCCATGTCACGGATTTATCTGGGCGCTCACTGGCCAACGGACATCATGGCAGGCGCGTTCCTGGCCATCACCGCCAACGCCTTCGCCCTGGCCTTGACCCAGCGCTATATGGTGCTGGAGCCAGTCCCGGTCAAAGTCTGGTGGATGATCCTGCCGTCGTGCGCAGCGCTGTATGGCTTCTTCATGCTCAGCCACTTGTCCAAAGAATTGCTGCGCTACGCCTATTAAGGAGCCTGTAGAAGCGAGCTTGCCTCGCGATCTTTTGCCCCTTAAAGAACACCGTTCAATTAAGCATCTCGCCCTGCATCTCTTCGAGCAGGGCTTGAATGCCATCCAGACGCTGCTGCGGGTCGTCGACCTGCAGCAAGTCAATCTTGTCCTCTTCAGCAAAAGGCAGCAGGTACGCCAACTGGTTGGCCAATGACTGCTGACCCGTGACCTCGGTATTCATGTTCAACGCCGCGACCATCGGGTGCTCGGCCAACGTTTTGAGCAAGGCCAGGAGGTCTAGATCCTCTTCCTGCAAAGGTTGCTCCGGGATCTCATCCAGCCAGTCCACTTCGGCCACCAGCAGGTGGTCACGCTGCAACTCAGTGCTCAACACTTCAAAGCGCCGCCCGCCCTCAATGCGAATCCCCAGCAAGCCGTTTTCCTGTTTCTGGAAATCACTCACCCGCGCTTCACAGCCGATCCCGGCGATATCAGGTTCAGCGTCGCCGGTTTCACTGCCGTCCAGGATGCACACCACTCCAAACCCGGTGCCTTGCTTCATGCAACGGGCAATCATGTCCAGGTAACGGGCCTCAAACACTTGCAGGTCCAGTACGCAGCCCGGGAAGAGCACCGTACTCAAGGGGAACAATGGCAACTTCATACAACCCTCCTTACACCACGAGGGTCACGGCCAGCGGCAAAAATACCGCCGTGCCTACGCCCATTAAACTCATTGCCAATGCCGCAAAAGCACCTGCCTCTTCACCTTCGTGCAGGGCCACCGAAGTGCCCACTGCGTGGGCCGTCATGCCCAGCGCCATGCCGCGCGCCTCAGGGCTGTGGACCTTGAGCAAGTTCAACAGGGCCGGGCCGAAAATGGCCCCAATCACCCCAGTGATCAATACAAACACCGCCGCCAGTGCGGCAACGCCGCCGATCTGCTCCGCGACCAGCATGGCAATCGGTGAGGTCACCGACTTGGGCGCCAGGGTCATCAGCATCATGCGCTCAGCACCAAACCACCAGGCCAGCAGCACGCCCAATACGGTCGCCAACACCCCGCCTATCACCAGCGTAGTAAAAATAGGCCAGAACAGCTGGCGGATTCGCCGCAGATTCAAGTAAAGCGGCACCGCCAGCGCCACCGTCGCCGGGCCCAACAGGATGGTCAGGATTTCAGTACTTTTACGGTATTCGTCATAGGCCAGCCCGCAACTGACCAACACCCCGATCACCAACAGCATGCTGGCCAGCACCGGCTGCAGAAAGATCCAGCGCGTTTTCTCGTAACCGGCGAGTACCAGTTGATAAGCCCCCAGGGTAATGCCGATGCCAAACAACGGATGATGGATAACCGACTGCCAGGCGCCTTGCCACTCGACGCTCATGATCGCTCCTTGGCTGCCTGTGACTTGACCATGCGCTGCATCAATACGCCGACAAAGGCCATCGAGAGCAGCAGCGACAAGACCAATGCCCCGGCAATGGCCCAGAAATCAGCGGCAATGTCGGCGGCATAGACCATGACGCCCACCGCGGGCGGCACCAATAGCAGGGGCAAGTAACGCAACAGGCCTTTCGCCGCTTCATTCAAGGACTCGCTGACCTCGCCACACACCAGCAAGTACACCAGTAACAGCAACAGGCCGATAATCGGGCCGGGCAGTACCGCAATGAACAGGTGGTTGAGGGCGGTGCCCAGCAATTGAAACAGCACCAGCCAGGTCAGGCCGCGTAACAACATGTCATCTCTCCAGCGATCTGTTTGCGCGCCGCATTATAAGCATGACATGGCAAACCTCGCCCAAGCGCAGCAGAGTCCGCTACCACCTGTACTGAAAAACGGAATATCTGCGCATGTTTCATCTGCCCCTATAGACAGCTTTTTTTGCTTCGGCATACTCGGCAGCCTAACTATCCGGATCCCGCTATGCGCCCACTTGCTCCCCTTGCTTTAACCCTGCTTTTGACGGCCTGCGGTGATGGCGAATCGCTATTGCCGCCTGACGCACGCCTGCCCGACGGCGGCCGTTACCGGGGTGAAGTGGTCAATGGGTTGCTGCAAGGCCAGGGCCGTATCGACTACCCGAACGGCAGTTGGTACGCAGGCCAGTTCAAAAATGGCCAATGGCACGGCCAGGGCGAGTGGCACGGCAGCAGCGGCGAGGTCTATATCGGCTATTTCGAGCTGGGCCTGTTCAATGGGCAAGGCAGCCTGAGCACCCATAACAGCAGCTATGTGGGGGGCTTCAAGAACGGCCGACGCGAAGGTGAAGGCACGCTCAAAGAAGGCAGCATGAGCTATCGCGGCGAATTCCACGACGACGAATACTCGGGGCTCGGGCACCTGGAGCTGGACGACGGCAGCCAATATGTGGGCCAGTTCGCCAACGGCAAGCCCAACGGCGAAGGCAAGCGCAGCGATTCCACCGGCAATGAATTCAGCGGGCACTTCGTCAACGGCCAGCTCGAAGGCAACGGTACATTCAACAGTGCTGACGGCGACCAGTACGCCGGCGGCTTCAAAAATAACCAGTTGAACGGTAAAGGCCGCTATGAAAATGCCGACGGCGACGTCTGGATCGGCGATTTCAAAGACGGCGCGCTGTCGGGCAAGGGCGAGTTGATCGGCGTCGACGGCAGTCACTACCGCGGCATGTTCAACGAATGGCGCTTCAATGGCCCCGGCCATTTGAGCATGACCGATGGCAGCACCTACATTGGCGACTTTGCCGCCGACACGTACCAGGGCAACGGTACGCTGACCTCCAGTGACGGAACCGTCGAAAGCGGTTTTTGGATCAATGGCCAGCGGGTTCGCGACGCCAAAGGCGAGCTGCTGCCCGACTCGCTGGAACTGGGCCTGCTCAACCAGGGCGAGTTGCTGAACCAGGCGCTGCAGGCGGTCCCGCCCTCCACGCCAGCCATTGAGCTGTACAGCCTGGTCGTAGCGGGCGACGGCAAACAAAGCGTTTTCATGCGTGAAGCCGACTACGTGACTGACATGCTCGCCAGCCGTTTCGGCAGCCGTGGCCACATCACCCTGGTCAACCATCGCGACCACTTGATGGACCGCCCCATGGCCACCCGTGAAAACCTGCACCGCGCAGCCAAAACCCTGGCGGAGCGCACCGGGCCGGAAGACCTGGTGTTTATCTACCTGACCAGCCACGGCACCCAAGAGCATGAGCTGGTACTCGACCAGCCGCGCCTGGAGTTGGCTGACCTGCCCGCCGATGAACTCGCCGCCGCCCTCGAGCCGCTGAAAAACCGTGACAAGATCATCGTGATTTCATCCTGCTATTCGGGTGGTTTCATACCGGCGCTCAAAGATGACAGAACCCTGATCATGACCGCCTCTCGCGAGGACCGTGTGTCGTTTGGCTGCTCGGAAGAAGCCGATTTCACTTATTTCGGCAATGCCTTGTTCGCCCAGGCGCTGAACCAGACCGACGACCTGAAAAAAGCCTTCAAACTGGCCAAGGAGTCCATCGCAGAGCGTGAGCAGACTGATGGCTACGAAGCCTCTGAACCGCAAATGTGGGCTCCAAAAGGCGTGCTGAACCACTGGCAACGCCTGCGCCAGCAGCAAGCCAAACAGGCACTGCATTAAATCTGTTGAACAGCAAGCCCACAAAGAAGGACTAAGCTGAATGTATCAAGGGAGAACTCGCATGTACTTGACGCCTCAGCACATCTTGCTCGCGGGGGCCACCGGCCTGACCGGTGAGCTCTTGCTCGACCGCCTGCTCAACGAGCCCACCATCGAACGCGTACTAGCGCCTTCGCGCAAGCCGCTGGCCAAGCACCCGAAACTGGAAAACCCGGTGGGTGATCCTGTCGTGTTTTTGCCCCAACTCAGCGGCCCTGTCGATGTGGCCTTCTGTTGCCTGGGCACCACCATCAAGCAGGCAGGTTCGGAAGAAGCTTTCCGTGCCGTGGATCACGACATGGTCGTGGCCTTTGCCAAGCGCGCCCTGGACATGGGGGCCAAGCACCTGATCGTGATTAGCGCGATCGGCGCCGACCCCAAATCCTCGGTGTTCTATAGCCGGGTCAAAGGTGAGATGGAGCAATCATTGCGCGCCCAAGGCTGGCCGCAACTGACCATCGCCCGTCCTTCGCTATTGATCGGTGAGCGTCAGGAAGAACGCCCCGTAGAAAAAATCGCGGGCACGCTGTCCAAACTGATCCCGGGCAAATACCACGGTATTGAAGCCTGCGAACTGGCCCGCGCCGTATGGCGTCTGGCATTGGAAGAGCAGAGCGGCGTGCGGGTGGTTGAGTCGGATGAATTGCGCAAGCTGGGCAAGTAACCCGATGCGCCAAAGCCCTGAGCAGGGCTTTTCAAATACCGCCGCTGGCCTGAAACCCGATACCTATCACCGTCAACACGGACAACGGCAACAACAGCGTATCCAGCAATGCACTGGCCGGCAGGTCCAGCCCCGGATAGCTCGGGGCTTGTGCACCAAATCGCTCTGGCGCACAGCACCCGCCCTGCAGCGCATACCAATCCAGGCGCGTGCCTGAATACACAATCGGCGCGCCTGGCTTGGCGGCGTCCAGCGTTCGAACACTGGCACAACCGCCGAGCTGCAAAAGCATCAACACGCCCAGCAGCGTCTTATTCATCGCCGCCCACATGGTGCTCGCCCCAACGCGGGAGCATGTCTTGCGGGATGTTAAGCAGGTTGAGAATGCGCGCAACCATGAAGTCCACCAGGTCATCAATGGTCTGCGGCTGATGATAAAAGCCAGGGGATGCAGGCAGGATGATCGCGCCCATATTCGACAGTTTGAGCATGTTTTCCAGGTGGATACTGGAATACGGCGCCTCACGAGGCACCAGGATCAGTTGGCGACGCTCTTTGAGCGTCACATCCGCGGCCCGCTCAATCAGGTTATTGCAAGCCCCGGTAGCAATCGCTGACAAAGTGCCTGTGGAACACGGCACCACCACCATCGCCGCTGGCGCACCGGACCCTGAAGCCACCGGCGACATCCAGTCTTCCTTGCCATAAACACGAATCTGCCCAGCGGCGGCGCCTGTGTACTCGGTCAGAAAGGTCTGCATCGCCTGGGGCTTGGCCGGCAGGTTGACGTCAGTTTCTGTCGCCATGACTAGTTGCGCGGCCTTGGAAATCAGGAAGTGCACCTCGCGATCTTCCCGCACCAGACAATCAAGCAGGCGCAACGCGTAGGGCATGCCTGAGGCGCCGGTCACGGCCAGAGTAATGCGCTCCGGGCCGCTCATTGCAGCGCTTCCGCCAACTTGCCATGCAGGCCGCCGAAGCCGCCGTTGCTCATGATCACCACGTGGGTGCCCGGCTTGGCCTGGGCTTTGACGTCAGCAATGATGGCCTCCAGTGAATCGCAGACCCGCGTTGGCACTGGGCTCGATGCCACCGTCGCGGCCAGGTCCCAGCCCAGGTTCGGTGGCGCGTACCAGACCACGTGGTCGGCCAGGGTCACACTGCCCGGCAAGCCGTCGCGGTGAGCACCGAGCTTCATGGAGTTGGAGCGCGGCTCAATGACAGCGATCAGCGGTGCGTCGCCAATACGTTTACGCAAGCCATCCAGGGTGGTGGCAATCGCCGTCGGATGGTGAGCGAAATCGTCGTAAATGGTAATGCCGTGGACTTCGGCGACTTTTTCCATGCGACGTTTCACGCTTTTAAATGCACTCAAACCGTCGATTGCCATGCTCGGCACCACGCCCACATGGCGAGCCGCCGCCAGGGTCGCCAAGGCGTTGGCAACGTTGTGCTGGCCGGTCATGTCCCACTCAACCGTGCCCTGCACCACGCCTTCAAACAGCACTTCAAAGCGCGAACCGTCTTCGCTTAGCAGCCTGGCTTGCCACTGGCCGCCTTCGCCGGTGGTTTGCACTGGTGTCCAGCAGCCCATTTCGATCACACGCTGCAACGCTGGCTCAGTGGTCGGGTGTATTACCAGGCCTTCACTTGGGATGGTGCGCACCAAATGGTGGAATTGCCGCTCAATCGCTGGCAGATCCGGGAAGATGTCCGCGTGATCAAACTCAAGGTTGTTGAGGATCGCGGTGCGCGGGCGGTAGTGAACAAATTTTGAGCGTTTGTCGAAGAAGGCGCTGTCGTATTCATCGGCTTCCACCACGAAGAACGGCGTATCGCCCAAACGGGCCGACACGGCAAAGTTCTGTGGCACACCACCGATCAGGAAGCCCGGCGCCATGCCCGCGTGTTCCAGCACCCAGGCCAGCATGCTGCTGGTGGTGGTCTTGCCGTGCGTACCGGCCACGGCCAGCACCCAGCGCCCTTGCAGCACGTGATCGGCCAGCCATTGCGGGCCGGACACATACGGCAGGCCTTTATTGAGCACGTACTCAACCGCCGGGTTGCCCCGCGACAATGCATTGCCGATGACGATCAGATCCGGGGCTGGATCGAGCTGTTGCGGGTCGTAGCCTTGAGTCAATTCAATGCCTTGAGCTTGCAGCTGGGTGCTCATCGGCGGGTAGACGTTAGCGTCAGAACCGGTGACGTGATGGCCCAGTTCTTTGGCCAACACCGCCAGCGAACCCATGAAAGTGCCGCAAATACCAAGAATATGAATATGCATAGTCGACCTCGTAAATCATCGGCGAAGGGTAGGTTTTTAAGTAGCGAGCTGCAAGCGGCAAGCTTCAAGCGACAAGAAAAAGCCAGAGCGGTCGAGGTACCCGCCCTGGCTTAGCTCTACCCTGCTTTTACTTGCTGCTTACAGCTTGGCGCTTGCCGCTGCTTTAACCCCATGCTTGCGCAGCTTTCTATAGAGCGTATTGCGGCTGATACCCAATTGCGCGGCAGTTTGAGTCATGTGCCAGCGCTGTTGTTCCAATGCCGCCAGCAAGGCCAGTTTCTCGGCGTCTTCCAGTGGGCGGTCGGCGCCCGGTGTTGTCGGTTTGACCGGCACCTGACGAATGGCCACCGGCAATTCGTCGAACTCAATGACGCCGTCTTCGCACAGGGCGGCCAAGGTCCGCAGTACATTGCGCAGTTGCCGCACGTTGCCTGGCCATTGAAACTCCAGCAACGCCTGACGCGCCGTCGGGTTGATCGCAAGTGGCTGCCCATCCGCCTCCTGCGCCAGTAAAAAGTCCAGCAACTGCGACTTGTCAGTGCGATCGCGTAACGCCGGCAAGCCCACTTCCAGGCCATTGAGGCGGTAGTACAAGTCTTCACGGAAACTGCCATCCGCCACACGTTCCAGCAGCTGACGGTGGGTGGCACTGACAATCCTGACATCGACCGCTTGCGGCTCGCCGCCAATCGGTACGACGACGCGGTCCTCCAGCACTCTTAGTAGACGGGTTTGCAGCACCAGCGGCATGTCTCCGATTTCATCCAGAAACAACGTGCCACCATGGGCCTGTTGCAACTTGCCCTGCATCCCCTCTTTACGCGCCCCGGTAAAACTGCCGCCGCGATAGCCGAACAGCTCGCTTTCGATCAGGCTCTCGGGGATCGACGCACAGTTAAGCGCCACGAACGGTTTATCGGCTCGCTGGCTGGCTTGGTGCACAGCCTTGGCGAATGCTTCTTTGCCCGAGCCGGTTTCGCCGTTGATCAACAACGGCACGTCACGCTCAAACACCCGCAGCGCACGGCGGAAATCATTTTGCAGCGCCTCATCACCCAGGCAGATGCCGCCCAAGGGCGGGCGAACCGGCTCTGGGGCAGGCGCCACAAACACCGGCACCGAACGCGGCTGGCCGCGCAGCGCAGCAAACAAGCGACGGCCATCCCGGGTACGCAATGGCCAACTGGCGCTGGCGTGCGTGCTTGCGCGGGCGAACAGTTCATCACGGGCGCAATCGAACACGCTGTCCACGCCTTGCCCGAGCAAGTGGCTGCGCGTCTGCCCGAGCAGGTTCAGGCCGCTTTGATTAACCCCACAGATCACCCCGTCGCCATCAAACGCCAGCAACCCTTCACTGAACAGCCCTACCGATTCGGCCTGCACGTGAAAACGCAGCAACCATTGATGCTCGTATTGGCTGAGGAAGTAACTGCTTTCGATGGTTTTGGCCGACAGATTCACCAGCGCCATGGTGTGGAACTGGCTCTGACGCGAAGCTTCATGGCGTGCCGAAGACACGTCCAGCACGGCCAACAGTTCACCGTGCGGGTCAAATACAGGGCTCGCCGAACACGTCAGGCCGGTGTGGCGGCCGCGAAAATGCTCACCCTGATAAATACTCAGGGCCTGACGTTCTACCAGGCAGGTGCCGATGCCGTTGGTGCCTTCGCGGGCCTCGCTCCAGTCAGCGCCGAGCCACAACCCGGCATGCTCGAAGACTTTACGCTCCGTGGGCGCAGTGATGCAGTTGAGGATCACCCCGCGGGCATCGGTCAACAGCACCGCATGCCCGGCACCCGACAACTGCTGGTGCAGGCTGTTCATTTCATGCCCGGCGATGTGCAGCACCTGCTGCAAACGTTCGCGCCCTTCCAGGATACGACTGTGCTCAAGCACCGTGGGGGCGACGTTCTGCGCGGGGTCGAGGTGGTAGTCCTCCAGGCAGCGTTGCCAGGAGCGAAGGATGGAAGGGTCGCACCCCTGCGGGCGGCCCTGAATGACATTGATGACTTGTCGGGCGTGCCGATTTAAATCGGTACTGTGCATTTTTATTGTTCTCCGCTCTGTCACGACGATCTCACTGACAGACAAAAAACAACGCCTGCAACGAATGAGAACCAGTCCAAACCGAAGACCCAGCATCCTCTTGAGCACCGCTCATTGCAATCTCGAACTGACTCATCGGTCATGGGATGTGCCATTTTTGACACAAAATGTCCCGTATGTTGTACCAGCGCTGTCACACCCGCCCGTCCAACAAGCCCCTTTAACAGCACTCACCCCCCACGCCACAAGGGTTGCAACATATTGGCCCAGCCTTTGCTCCCTTATTGGGCAGCGCCATAGCGCGTCCTCCCATAAGCAAAATAAAGCCAGGAGACATTCCATGCGTTACGCACAACCCGGTACTGAAGGCTCGGTCATCACATTCAAGGGCCGCTACGGTAACTACATCGGCGGCGAATTCGTGGCACCGGTCAAAGGCCAGTACTTCACCAACACCTCGCCGGTCAACGGCAAGGCCATCGCAGAATTCCCCCGCTCCACTGCCGAAGACATCGAAAAAGCCCTGGATGCCGCCCACGCTGCCGCTGATGCCTGGGGCGCGACCTCTGTGCAGGCGCGCTCGCTGGTGCTGCTGAAAATCGCTGACCGCATTGAACAAAACCTCGAACTGCTGGCCGTGACCGAAACCTGGGACAACGGCAAAGCTGTGCGTGAAACCCTGAACGCCGACGTGCCGCTGGCAGCCGACCACTTCCGCTACTACGCCGGGTGCATTCGTGCACAAGAAGGCAGCGCGGCAGAGATTGATGGCAACACTGTGGCGTATCACATCCACGAGCCGCTGGGCGTGGTCGGCCAGATCATCCCGTGGAACTTCCCGCTGCTGATGGCCGCCTGGAAACTCGCCCCGGCGCTGGCCGCCGGTAACTGCATCGTGCTCAAACCGGCCGAGCAAACCCCACTGAGCATCACCGTGCTGATGGAGCTGATCGGCGATCTGCTGCCACCGGGCGTGCTGAACGTGGTGCAAGGTTTCGGCAAGGAAGCGGGCGAAGCACTGGCCACCAGCAAGCGCATCGCCAAAATCGCCTTCACCGGCTCGACGCCAGTGGGCTCGCACATCATGAAATGCGCGGCCGAGAACATCATCCCGTCGACCGTAGAGCTGGGCGGCAAGTCTCCGAACATTTTCTTCGCGGACATCATGCAGGCCGAGCCGACCTTTATTGAGAAGGCTGCCGAAGGTCTGGTGCTGGCGTTCTTCAACCAGGGCGAAGTGTGTACCTGCCCGTCACGCGCCCTGATTCAGGAGTCGATCTACGACGACTTCATGAAAGTTGTCATGAAGAAAGTCGAGTCGATCAAGCGTGGCGACCCACTGGACACTGACACCATGGTCGGCGCCCAGGCGTCCGAGCAGCAATTCGACAAGATCCTGTCCTACCTGGAGATCGCTAAAAAAGAAGGTGCAGAACTGCTGACCGGCGGCCAGGTGGCCAAGCTCGAAGGCGACCTGTCGACCGGCTATTACATCCAGCCGACCCTGCTCAAGGGCACCAACAAAATGCGCGTGTTCCAGGAAGAAATCTTTGGCCCGGTGGTCAGTATCACCACCTTCAAGGATGAAGCCGAAGCGCTGGCGATTGCCAACGACACCGAGTTCGGCCTGGGTGCCGGCTTGTGGACCCGCGACATCAACCGCGCCTACCGCGTAGGCCGTGCCATCAAGGCCGGTCGCGTGTGGACCAACTGCTACCACCTGTACCCGGCGCACGCCGCGTTCGGCGGCTACAAAAAGTCCGGTGTCGGCCGTGAAACCCACAAGATGATGCTCGATCATTATCAGCAGACCAAAAACCTGCTGGTGAGCTACGACATCAACCCGCTGGGCTTCTTTTAACCGCCCTACCCTGTAGGAGCGAGTTTGCCTCGCGATCTTTTAAAAGGTCAAAAGATCGCAAGGCAAGCTCTCCTGCAATCGGGCCCTTGGCCCAGCTCTTGCTTTGCTCCCTGTCAAATCTTCCCAACAATAAAGAACAGGTGAACGGAAATGCCTAGCGAACACAATGCTGCTCCGGCAGCCAACTCCTCCGTCGACTTTGAGAAAGTCGGCACAGACTACTTTCAACAACGTGAACTGAAAAAAGGCGCTGCAGGCTGGGTCCTGCTGGTAGGCCTGGGCGTGGCGTATGTGATTTCCGGCGACTACGCCGGCTGGAACTTCGGCCTGGCCCAAGGCGGCTGGGGCGGTATGTTTATCGCCACCTTGCTGATGGCCACCATGTACTTGTGCATGTGCTTTTCGCTCGCCGAACTGTCGTCGATGATCCCAACCGCAGGCGGCGGATACGGCTTTGCCCGCAGCGCGTTCGGGCCGTGGGGCGGGTTTCTGACCGGCACCGCGATCCTCATTGAATACGCCATCGCCCCCGCCGCCATTGCGGTGTTTATCGGGGCGTATTGCGAGTCGCTGTTTGGCGTCGGCGGCTGGATGATCTATCTGGCCTTCTACATCATTTTTATTGGCATCCACATCTTCGGCGTCGGTGAAGCCCTCAAGCTGATGTTCATCATTACCGCCGTGGCCGCGATTGCGCTGGGCGTGTTCCTGGTGTCGATGGTGCCGCACTTCAGTGTGGCCAACTTGCTGGACATTCCAGCCACCGAGGCCAAAGGCGCCAGCGCGTTCCTGCCCTTCGGCTACGTCGGCGTGTGGGCGGCGATCCCGTATGCGATCTGGTTTTTCCTCGCAGTCGAAGGCGTGCCGCTGGCTGCCGAAGAAACCAAAAACCCCAAGCGCGACCTGCCCCGCGGCCTGATCGGCGCCATGCTGGTGCTCTTGAGCTTTGCCCTGCTGATCCTGGTGATCGGCCCGGGTGGCGCTGGCGCCCATCATTTGATGGCTTCCGGCAACCCGCTGGTTGAAGCGCTGAGCAAAGCCTATGGCGGCTCGACCTGGATGGGCGGCTTCGTCAATCTGGTCGGTCTGGCGGGCTTGATCGCCAGCTTCTTCTCGATTATCTACGCTTACTCGCGTCAGATCTTTGCCCTGTCTCGTGCAGGCTATTTGCCGCGCAAACTGTCTGAAACCAACAAGAGCAAAGCCCCGGTACTGGCCTTGATCATCCCCGGCATCATCGGCTTTGGCCTGTCCCTGACCGGTCAGGGCGATCTGCTGATTCTGGTGGCGGTGTTCGGTGCCACCATCTCTTATGTATTGATGATGGCCGCGCACATCACCCTGCGCATTCGTCGCCCCAAAATGGAGCGTCCGTACCGTACACCGGGCGGTATTGTCACCTCAGGCACCGCTTTGGTGCTCGCTTGCGTCGCGGTGGTGGCCGGGTTCCTGGTCGATCCACGCGTGGTGATTGGCGCGGCGGTGATCTATGGCGTATTAATTGCCTACTTTGCTTTTTACAGTCGACACCACTTGGTGGCCGGTACGCCGGAAGAGGAATTCGCAGCCATTCAACAGGCTGAGCAATCCTTGCACTAGTCGCTGAGAAACCCGCCAGACGCACAGCGTCTGGCGTTAAGGAGCACCTTGTATGGCAACTTTTTCTCACGCGGTGGGTACACAGACTTACCGCTTTGACAGCCTCAAAGACGTCATGGCCAAAGCCAGCCCGGCCCGTTCCGGGGATTTTCTGGCCGGCGTGGCGGCGCAAAATGACGGCGAACGCGTGGCCGCACAAATGGCCCTGGCGGACATCCCGCTGTCGTACTTTCTGCAAGAAGCACTGATCCCTTACGAATCCGACGAAGTGACGCGGCTGATCATCGACAGCCACGATCCGCTGGCCTTCGCCACGGTCAGCCACCTGACCGTGGGCGGCTTTCGTGACTGGTTGCTCAGTGACGCTGCCGATGAACACAGTTTGCGCGCCCTGGCTCCCGGCCTCACCCCGGAGATGGTCGCCGCGGTGTCGAAGATCATGCGCGTGCAGGATTTGATTCTGGTGTCCCAGAAGATCCGCGTGGTAACCCGCTTTCGCGGCACCCTGGGTTTGCGCGGGCGCCTGTCCACCCGCCTGCAACCCAACCACCCCACTGACGACCCGGCGGGGATTGCCGCAAGCATTCTCGATGGGCTGTTGTACGGTAATGGCGATGCAATGATCGGCATCAACCCGGCCACCGACAGCATCGCTTCGATCTGCGACCTGCTGAACATGCTCGACGCGATCATCCAGCGCTATGACATCCCGACCCAATCGTGCGTGCTGACCCACGTCACCACCTCCATTGAGGCGATCAACCGGGGCGTGCCGCTGGACCTGGTGTTTCAGTCGATTGCCGGCACCGAGGCGGCCAACGCCAGCTTCGGGATTAACCTGAATGTGCTGCAGGAAGGTTACGAAGCCGGTTTGAGCCTCAATCGCGGCACGTTGGGCAACAACTTGATGTATTTCGAGACCGGCCAAGGCAGTGCCCTGTCGGCCAACGCGCATTTCGGAGTAGACCAACAAACCTGCGAAACCCGCGCCTATGCAGTCGCGCGGCACTTCAAGCCATTTTTGGTCAACACCGTGGTCGGCTTTATCGGCCCCGAGTACCTGTACAACGGCAAGCAGATCATCCGCGCCGGGCTCGAAGACCACTTCTGCGGCAAGTTGCTGGGCGTGCCGATGGGCTGTGACATTTGCTACACCAACCACGCCGAAGCCGATCAGGACGACATGGACAACCTGCTGACGCTGCTGGGCGTGGCCGGGATCAACTTCATCATGGGCATTCCGGGGTCGGACGACATCATGCTCAACTATCAGACCACGTCCTTTCATGACGCGCTCTATGCCCGAAAAACCCTGGGCCTCAAGCCTGCGCCCGAGTTCGAACATTGGCTGAGCAAGATCGGAATATTTACCCAGAACGACGGCCGGATTGAGTTTGGTCATCAACTGCCACCCGCCTTCCGCCAGGCACTGGCTCATTTGGGAGGGCGCTGAACATGGCCACAACACCCACTGACAGCCAAAACCCATGGCTGGAACTGCGCCGCCTGACCCCGGCGCGTATTGCTCTGGGCCGCACCGGCACCAGCCTGCCGACCCAGGCGCAACTGGACTTTCAATTCGCTCACGCCCAGGCGCGGGACGCGGTGCACTTGCCGTTCGATCATGCGGGGCTGAGCGACCAATTTGCTGAGCTGGGCCGTGACAGCCTGCTGGTGCACAGCGCCGCCAGTGATCGCCACAGCTACCTGCAGCGGCCCGATCTGGGGCGAAAGCTCAATGACGCCTCGGCGCAGCAGCTGCGCGACTACGCGCAGGCCAACACAGGCGGCTTCGACGTCGCGCTGGTGGTGGCCGATGGGTTGTCGGCGCTGGCGGTGCATCGCCATACCGTACCGTTTTTGACCCGCATGCAAGAGCACTTCACCACTGAAGGCTGGAGCGTCTCGCCGGTCGTGTTGGTGGAGCAAGGGCGAGTGGCGGTCGCCGATGAGATCGGTGAACTGCTGGGCGCCAAAATGGTGGTGATGCTAATCGGTGAACGCCCGGGCCTCAGCTCGCCGGACAGTCTGGGGCTGTACTTCACCTACGGGCCGAAGGTTGGTTTGACCGACGCTTATCGCAACTGCATCTCTAACGTGCGGCTTGAAGGGTTGAGCTACGGGATGGCCGCTCATCGGCTGGCGTACCTGATGCGCGAAGCCTGTCGGCGCCAGTTGTCGGGAGTCAACCTAAAGGACGAAGCGCAAGTTCAGACCCTGGACGTGACCGCGCCCAACGAGAACTTCCTGCTAAAAGACGCGTAATCACGTGACAATCCTGCTGTAGGAGCGGCCGAAGGCTGCGATCTTTTGCCCCATAAAAATCAAAAGATCGCGAGACAAGCTCGCTCCTACAGATTGATTCGATAAGAATTAATACACGCTTGGCTACAAACTCAAGCAGCACAATTCGCATCAATCCGTATAATCCCCCCCAAACCGAAATGTACGAAAAAACTACATTCGCTGTAGTTAACTACCTACCCCTCGCACAGACCTGCTGAGCCGGGTCATCAACACAGGTGCCTTACATGGATTTCAACCCTATCGACATTATCCTGCACCTCGATGTGTACCTGGACATGCTGGTAAGAAACTACGGCGTATGGATCTACGCCATCCTGTTTCTGGTGATCTTTTGTGAAACCGGTCTGGTTGTCATGCCGTTCCTGCCGGGTGATTCGTTGCTTTTCATCGCTGGCGCGGTCGCCGCGGGCGGGGGTATGGACCCTGTGTTGCTGGGCGCACTGCTGATGCTGGCCGCGATATTGGGGGACAGTACCAACTACATCATTGGACGAACGGCAGGCGAACGCTTGTTCAGTAATCCGGACTCAAAAATTTTCCGTCGCGACTACCTGCAAAAAACCCATGATTTCTACGAGCGTCATGGCGGTAAAACCGTGACCATGGCGCGCTTCCTGCCGATCTTCCGTACCTTCGCGCCGTTCGTGGCCGGTGTGGCGCGCATGTTCTACCCGCGCTTCTTCATGTTCAGCGTGTTCGGGACCATCCTGTGGGTCGGCGGTCTGGTCACCCTGGGTTACTTCTTCGGCAACGTACCGTTCATCAAGACCAACCTGTCGTTGCTGGTGGTGGGCATCATCGTGCTGTCGCTGGTACCCATGATCATCGGTGTGATTCGCAGCCGCCTGGGTCGTAGCCCTTCTAAAGCGTGATGGAGAACGCCTATGTGGTCGCTGAGTGAATGGAGACGCCAGCGGATTCTGGCGCAACACCCGGTGGCGGAGGATGTCTGGCATGACGTCCGCCAACACCTGAGTATTCTCGACGGGCTGGACGACGCGCAGGACAAGTGGCTGCGCGAAAGCAGCGTGGTGTTCCTCAAGCAAAAGCACCTGACGCCCATGCCCGGCGTCGAACTCACCGAAGAAGGCCAACTGCGGCTGGCCGCCCAAGCCCAGTTGCCGCTGCTCAATCTCGGTGATCTGGACTGGTATCAGGGCTTTCATGAGATCGTCCTGTACCCCGACGACTTCATCAGCCCCCAGCGTCATCGCGACCCTAGCGGTGTCGAGCACGTCTGGGAAGGCCATCACAGCGGTGAAGCCTGGCAACACGGGGCGGTAATTCTAGCCTGGCCGGGCGTACTGGCCAGCGGGCATTGGGAAGCCTACAACCTGGTGATCCACGAACTGGCGCATAAGCTCGACATGCTTAACGGCGCCGCCAACGGCATGCCGCCGCTGCACAGCAACATGCAGGTCAGTGACTGGACCAAAGACATGCAGCAAGCCTTCGACCACCTCAATCACTACCTGGACCACCACAACCCGGACCACGCGCCCATCGACCCGTACGCCGCTGAAAACCCGGCCGAGTTTTTTGCGGTCACCAGCGAGTACTTCTTCAGCGCACCCGACCTGCTGTACCACGTGTATCCGCTGGTCTATAAGCAGCTCAGCCTGTTTTATCGGCAGGACACCCTGGCCCGGTTACGCACGCTACAGAGTGAACACCCTGATTACCGTGCACATCACTGATACCGCCAGACGTGACGTGGTTGCAGGAATACGCCTATAATCGCCGCCACTTTTTGGCCACATCGGCCAAGCAAACTGGCCTACACACGGGGGCACCGCCCAATGAGCTACAGCAAGATTCCGGCTGGCAAAGACCTGCCGAATGACATCTACGTCGCCATCGAGATTCCGGCTAACCACGCGCCGATCAAATATGAAATCGACAAAGACAGCGATTGCCTGTTCGTTGACCGCTTCATGGCGACCCCGATGTTCTACCCAGCCAACTACGGCTTCATTCCGAACACTCTGGCTGACGACGGTGACCCGCTCGACGTTCTGGTGGTAACCCCTTACCCAGTGGCTCCAGGTTCGGTTATCCGTGCTCGTCCAGTCGGCATCCTGCACATGACTGACGATGGCGGCGGCGACGCCAAAGTACTGGCCGTACCTCACGACAAGCTGTCCCAGCTGTACGTTGACGTGAAAGAGTACACCGACCTGCCACCACTGCTGATCCAGCAGATCCAGCACTTCTTCGAGAACTACAAAGACCTCGAAAAAGGCAAGTGGGTGAAGATCGAAGGCTGGGGTGACGCAGAAGCCGCCCGCGCCGAGATCACCAAATCGGTTGCTGCCTACAAAGGCTAAGTGCCCATCGGCTGGCGTACCTGGCCTGTCTGAAGCACTCAAAACCCCGGCTCGCCGGGGTTTTTTTTGGCCTAAATAAACACGAATAAACGCATCCTGTTCATGCCTGTGGAATAAGAGCAGGATGGGGGTGAGAAATATCTTTTTAACTCTAAGAAGAGTCTTTTTCTCTCTGTTTTTTTTGAACGTATAGTTTATTTAAACGAGGCTACCTTCTCCGTAAAATCCGCTGTCATGAATACATCCGGCGATCGCCTCAGAACTCTCCTGCGGGAGTGTCATTTATCCGCTTCGGACTTCGCCGCCAACCGCCGCGTTACGCCGCAGCACGTCAACAATTGGTTCAAGCGTGGAATACCCATGGCCCGGCTGGACGAAATCGCTGAGCTATTGTGCGTAAACAGCCGATGGCTGCGCACGGGCGAAGGCATCAAACACCCAGGCACCCCAATAATCAGCCAGGCTGCGCTCAAGTCATGTCCGGATTTGACCACTCCCCCTGGCAGCACCCTGAACACTAGCAGCGACGTCGACGTTGATGTCCCGTTCTACAACGAAGTCCTGAGCAACAGTGGCTCCAGACCCACCCGTGTCGCACACATCCCCAACCATCAAGTGCGACTCAATACGACCATCTTGCAGGCCAGGGATGTCAGCCCTGAAGAGGCCATAAGCGCACCGATGATCGGCAACAGCATGGCGCCACGTATCGAAGACGGCTCAACCCTCGCCATCGACAGCAGCCTGACCCACATCGTCGACGGCGAAATCTATGCCCTTGAGCACGACGGCATGCTGCGCATCCGATACGTCTATCGCCAGCCCAACCAGGGAGTGCGATTGCGCAGCCACAACCACGAAGAGTACCCGGACGAACTCTACGATGCGGCGCAAATACAGGAACAACGCATACGCATACTGGGCTGGGTATTCTGGTGGTCCACCCTGAACAAACGCCGCCCGCCCGAGCCCTACAAACTGGCGGAATAGAGCCTCATTGAGTCAAAGGGCCAAGCTGAAAAAGGAATTTTCGCTGGGAAATGCAAGCGATTCCCAGTATGCTGCGCCCCACTCACGCAACCCCTTGCCCAGGCAAGCCGGATTGCAGGGCACGCAGCAAAAAACTGCCACGCCCCCACCAGACGCAACGTCTTGGTGCTCCCGATTTGAAGGCGAGTACGGTTTGCCAAAAACAAACCAAACCCGCCCCCGAGAAGCCGGCCACAAGCCGGCTTTTTAATTGTCCGAAATAACCCTGTACCGTCCGAAAGTCCTGCCAATACCCTGTCTATTACGGACCTTTAAAGCACTCGCTGTCCAATGCCATTTGACCTCAGCCGACGATGAAGTGGGGGGACAGGTGGGGGGACAAGCGGACGACAGGGGAATCAAATGGGTAAGCTGAATCCGAAACAAGTTGAAAACCTGACCGAACCCGGCACCTATGAGGATGGCGCCCCCACCCAAGCAATGGATTGGTATGCCCTTCAAAGCATGTGGCTTAGAGCGAAGCTGCCTCAGCAGGGCTTGGTCGCCCCCCCTATACAACAATTCAACCAACAAGTCCCATCAGCTCGACGATTAGCTATCGCACGCCTAACCGAGTAAATCGAATCACCACCCCGAAAAAATTCATACCACACGCCAAGGCAATAGTCAACCGAATTCTTGCAACCCACAGCCAGCATAGCCATAACGCAATCCTTGCGCTGACCAGAAAGCGCGCGACCAAAAGTACTGTAAATATACACAGATCGTCCTTGCCTATGCCTTCCTCGTTCCCTAGAATCGACTACAAACTTGAACTGGTGATTGTCACCAGTCTGGCCAAGACTCAAAAAAAATGCGAACCCCAAAAAATAAATTTAGTCAAGCTCAATTCTCTGGACATGAGACCTTCCCACTACGCCAGATGTGGCTAAAAAAAGCATTTGACCAAGTGGTTTGGCACGACGACGGAGCTATTTCCCCGGTCCGCAAGGGGAAGGTCTCCAAAGCCACGTTCACAGATGAAAACGCCATTGCAATATTCGGCGTAGGAAAAAACATGGTCAGTTCGATTCGACACTGGGCGCTAGCATGCGACGTTCTGTGTGAATCTGAAGCTGATCCTAGTAGTTTTGAAGTTCCTGAAATAGCAGTAGACATTTTTCATGATGATGGATTAGATCCATACGCTGAAAACCCTTCAACTGCGTGGTACGCCCATTGGTGCCTTGCTGGTCAAGGCGCTCGCTCAACCACTTGGCGATGGTTATTTAATCACGTAACGATGCCAACATTCACACGTCAAGAGCTAGAAGCACCTCTAGAAGACTTCGCGCGTAAACTTACCCCAAATAAGCGCATCTCTCCCTCCACTCTCGCGCGTGATCTAGAAACCTGTCTCCGCAGCTACGCCCCGCGTCTCGCAGGCGGCTCCCCCGAGGACTTTGCAGAGCCATTGCTTGGTGAATTAGGACTGTTGCAAGAGGTGCACAAAGGCCAATACGCATTTCGCAGAGGACCCAAAACGTCACTGCATAACGGACTGTTTGCTTACGCCCTGCTCACTTTTTGGGAAACTGCTGCAGAAGGCCTAAGCTCCATGGCGTTCGAAACTATCGCCTATGCAGAGGGATCACCTGGCCGAGTGTTCAAGCTGGACGAAGACTCAGTAGCCGAGCGATTGATAGCCTTAAGTGACCTCACTGACGGGTATTTGGCATGGACCGATACCGCAGGCCTGCGCCAGGTACACAAACAATCTGGCGACTCAGCTGAGTGGCGCCGCGAACTAATTCGAAAAGCATATGACTGACGAACGCACACAACTCTCTGAAAGAGTGCGGATATCCCGCCACTACCAACGCTCAATTCGCTTAGATGCCGACCTTGGCCGCGAGGATGCGCTAGCTGGCTATATATGCCACACCACAGCGACCACTATTCTGCGAAGCATGTCCAAGCAACTGGCGGAAACGAATCAACGCTCATTTACTTGGACTGGCCCATTCGGAGGCGGAAAATCCTCTCTGGCAGTCACCCTAGCAAGCGCACTCCATCACGATAGCGCCATACGAGAGCGAGCGAGAGAAGCCCTAAAAGTCGAGGTAATACCCCACTTTGACCGGGCATTCGCTGCAAGCGAAGGCTGGCTTATTGTCCCCTTAGTAGGCAAGCGCTCTAGCGTAGTTTTCGAGCTGAATGCTGCACTTCGTAAAGCTAAAGGGAAAAGCGTCGACAACCGTAAAATCTCCGCATCTAGCCTCATCAACGATTTGGTACAAACTGCTGAAGATCGGTCGCAAGACGGAGTTATGGTCATCCTGGATGAAATGGGCAAATTTCTCGAAGCTTCGGCTTTGGGGAATGGCGATGATGTTTACTTCTTTCAAGAGCTTGCCGAAGCCGCCGCGAGATCCAACGGAAAATTGGTGATCATAGGCGTACTACACCAGTCCTTCGCTCAATACGGCGCACGCCTTGGTAACGACACTCGTGATGAATGGGCAAAAGTTCAAGGTCGCTATGTAGATCTACCGTTCGTCGCTGCTAGCGACGAAGTTGTCGAACTCATTGGACGCGCTATCGAGTCAGATTATCGTCCCGAGTGGGTGCGGAAAGCATCGGCTGCTATCGCCGACTCTATCCGGTTACGCCGACCAGCAGTGGGAAGCATCTTCGCCGAATCCCTAGCAAACTGCTGGCCCCTCCATCCTGCAATGGCAGCATTGCTCGGCCCCATATCCAAACGACAATTCGGGCAAAACGAACGCAGCACATTTGGGTTCCTGGCCTCTGTAGAGCCGTATGGCTTCAATTCATACTTAAAAGCCACACCTCTTCAGTCCGCAACCTGGTATCGCCCCGACGACTATTGGGACTACCTTCGCTCGAATCTAGAGCCTGCAATCCTTGCATCTCCCGATGGACACCGCTGGTCACAAGCAGTGGAAGCAGTCGAGCGAACAGAAGCGAAAACCAGTAATACGTTACTTGTGGCGCTGATCAAGAACATCGCGATTATTGATTTATTCCGCAACGGATCTGGACTAGCAGCTGACATGCCTGTCCTACAAGCAATCTTCTTTCAGACTCCAACTGCAGAGGTCGAGAAGGCTCTTGAGGAGCTTTCGCGCATGCGCGTAGCTCTCTTTAAAAAGCACATTGGTGCTTGGTCAGTATTCGAAGGTAGCGATTTCGACATCGACTCAGCCATTACACAAACCCTCGCCTCTTCTCCAGGTGTCGACTACAACCACCTAGCTCACTTGATGGGCTTGCATCCAGTAGTAGCCAAGCGACACTATCATGAGACAGGCTCAATGCGCTGGATGAATATTTCTCTGAGCCGATTAGAAGAAACTGAGCGTCTGGCTAAGAAATATGTCCCAAGCAAAGGTGAGTTTGGACTTCTTGCTCTGGTTTTACCTGGTAGCAATGTAAGTCAAAAAACAGCATTGCGTCGAGCCCAAGAATGCTCTCAGCGCCAACCTTGGCCTTTTCTTGTTGGAGTCCCACGGAACTATGCGAGGATCGAAACGCTCGGCGCAGAGCTTGTTGCACTAGAAGCGGTTAAAGATCGTCACGAACTGCAGGGTGATGCAGTAGCCCGCCGCGAAGTCCATGCCCGCTTAGCCTCTGTAAGAGCGAACTTGACGGAGCAACTCCAAGCAGCCACTACAAACGCCCAATGGTTCGATGGTAGCGATGACCCTATTGACTTAGGAACACGCCTCTCACCCATTGCTTCTGATCTAGCTGACGAGCTCTATCCAAGCTCACCACTGGTCTGGAGTGAACTTGCTAATCGCGACAATCTCTCGAGTAATAGCGTTAAGGCACGCCGTGATTTAATGCATCTCATGCTTGATCACGAAGCCTCCGAAAACTTCAACATTGAAGGCTTTCCCGCTGAGCGAGGACTTTACGAAACCGTGCTTAGAAGCACAGACTTGCACCGTCAAGACACCGATGGACACTGGCGCTTCCTTCCACCTGAAGAAAACGATGATGCTCGAATTAGCAAATTATGGAGCACAACTAGAGCGCTCTTTAGTGACTCCTCAGTGCGCGTCAAAGCATCCGACATCTCAGATCTTTGGAGCAAACCGCCATTCGGTATGAAAGCCGGCATAAAACCTATCATTTTTACTGCATTCCTACTCGCTCACAAATCGAATGTTGCAGTTTACAAAGATGGGGTATTTATTCCTCGCCTAACCGACGCGGATATCGATGAATACCTTCAAGATGCGGGTCGCTTTTCGCTTCGCTGGGTCATTATCGACGAAGAAAAAACATATATTCTGAAAGGCATTGCAGAAGTCCTTGCCGATGTAGGGCAAAGCGCGAGCGCTCGCGACCCACTAGAAGCGGCCCGCGGCCTAGTTGCATTAGTATTTAACCTTCCAATCTGGACGCAACGCACACATCAGGTGAGCGAAAAAGCACGAGCCATTCGTGACACTTTACTCAAAGCGAAGGACCCACATAAAGTTCTGTTTGTTGATTTGGTTGCTCTGCTAAATACTGATGACGGCAAAGCTTACGTCAAAGCTCTTCGCAGTCCAATAATCGAGCTAGCTGGCGCTTATGAGACTATGCTTCGTCGCGCAGGAGCTTCTATGCTTGAAGCACTTGATGCTCCTGGAGATAAGCTTGAACGTCTACGCGCCCGTGCTGAGGCAGTCTCGGGAATAACCGGAGATCTTCGCCAAGATTCTTTTGCCACCCGACTGGCAAAGTATGACGGGACGATCGAAAGTATAGAAGGAATTTTGAGCCTTGCGGCCAACAAACCACCTCGCGATTGGATAGATCGTGACATCGACTCGGCAATGCTTGAAATATCGAAAGTCGCTCTTCGCTTTCGACAAGCCGAAGCCTTCGTGTCAGTAAAGGGACGACAGCCCAACAGCGAAGCATTCGCGGTTGTAATTGGGTCCGGATCAGAAACCAAAGTAATTTCTCGCTCCTTCGCGATTACTGACCGGCATCGTAAAGCTGTAGAATCCAAAGCGGAGGAAATTGCTAGTCAGTTACGCGAGCAAGGACTTGAAACCGAAGTACTACTCGCAATTTTAGCTAAAGCAGGTATGCAACTAGCTGCTGAAGAGGAAGAAAGTCATGGGTGAGCGCCACGTACTCGGGTTATCCGGAGGAAAGGACAGTGCAGCTTTAGCCGTATATATGCGCCAAACTCACCCAGAACTGGACATAGAGTATTTTTTTACAGACACAGGTAAAGAGCTACCTGAGGTCTACGAGTTTCTGGGCCGGCTCGAAGGTTATTTGGGACGACCTATAGAACGTCTTAATCCACGTCGCGACTTTGATTTCTGGCTGCGCGAGTACAATCATTTTCTTCCTTCGCCCCAGACACGCTGGTGCACACGGATGCTGAAACTCAAGCCATTCGAACAATGGATAAAACCGATGCTTGCCTCGGGAGACAAAGTGACATCCTACGTCGCTATTCGCGCCGATGAGGAATATCGCGAGGGATATTCATCTAAACAAAATAACCTGATCGTCACGCTACCATTTCGCGAAGCGGGAATCGATAAAGCAGGTGTAATGGACATCCTAGAATCTTCAGGTGTGGGCTACCCAAAATATTACGAATGGCGCTCGCGCAGCGGATGCACCTTCTGCTTCTTCCAACAAAAAATTGAATGGGTCCACCTCAAGGAGCGCCATCCTGAAGCCTTCGAAGAAGCAAAGGCCTTGGAAAAGGACGCGCTGGAGCACGGATCTCCTTTTACGTGGTCTGCAGGCGAGTCTCTGGTAGATTTAGAAAAGCCAGAGAGAGTAGCGCAAATTACGGCAGACTTTGAACTTCGCAAAGCACGCACCCGCGCAAACACCCCAATCAACCCATTGCGCCCGATAGACGTCGTAAATATTGATGATATCTACGGAGAAGACGAGGGCGGGGGCTCTTGTTTGATTTGCCACAAATAAGCATCGTTACTTAGTTTTTTCAGCATATAACACCTCATCGGGAAGGCCTGATGAGGTGTCTATTTTCAGCCTGCTACTCTTCTCTTATCTACTCCACTTCTTCGGCGTCAGCATCGTCAGAAGAGCCATCTCCGCCTCCAGGCGCTGGATCAAACATTAGGATAGGTAAGGTTACCTTCTTCCTTACAACACCATTAAGAAACTCTTGATAGCTTGCCTTGGCCTTATCACGAATGGCTGCACGAGCATCGTCTGCAAGATCAACATCAGCAATGCGATGCTCATCGCAATACTCTGCGACCTGACGTCGCATCAAAGACTGCGCAACTGCTTGACGACAGTGATCCCGATCTTGATCAACGAGCCCCTTAACCCCCTCATCCGTCGACCTCCAAAGCTCCAATATCAAATACCGATACTTAGGCCACTCAGCGGGCTGCAATTCTCCAGGAAGCACAACTTTTCGAAATGTAGGACCACCTAAAACAAGCTTTACACTTTCCTCATCGACGCTCAATTCGCCCTCAAAAACCCTAATCAGCGACTTAAGATCTTCGAGCGTTTTTGGACATAAAAACGAATTTAGCGCATCAATGTACTCTGTCAGCAACTCAGGAGTAGATTTATCTATGCTACCGAAAACACGCTCAATCGCTTCTACATAGGTGCATACGACTGATGTTTGAAAAGCGACTGTCGAAAAAACATTCTCGTACAAGCGATCGATGGCATCACGCAACGGCTTCACGACTTCCCCGTCAATGATTACCTTCTTCTCGACTTTGGGTGTCAGACTGTTTAGAAAGAAGAGTGCGCGACTCACTTTCATTTCCTCAACACGCGCCTTCCGGCTACTCATGACAGCATTGACGCGCTCTAAGGCCTCCCGAATTTCAGGGGTGTCCCAATTTAGCTCGTTATCTCCCACACGGCGCGCCAACCCTTCTCGGAAAGCGTCAAATGTTCGAACAGTAGCTTGGCCGTCGAAAAGCATCTTCTCCAGTTCTGCATCACGTTTTTCAACTAGCGCATGGTTGAGCTTAATGGTTGCCCGAGCAAATGCATCGAATGGATGCACTGCGGAAAGGAAACTGTCAATTATCGGGGTGTATAACTCCGACCATCTCTTACGGACAATATCTTTTATCTCGTCCGAGTAGTTGGATTTATTATTGATCTCCCTCTGTTCCTGAGTGAGTTCATCTTTGAGACCTAGGCGCTCATAGGCCAAATCAAGCTTCTTTTTGGGAGCCCCTACCTTACCTCGACTTTCAATGCCGTGAGCGTGGTAGCCCATGAGAAGATGGTCAGTTAGATGATAAAGATGACTTACACCGGTAAAAGCAACATCGCTTGCAATTTTTACACGATCTCGCTCTTGGTCGAGTTCGACATTCCAAATACGAAGAGCAGTGGCATCTTTTACGTCTAATCCCTTTATGTGAGAAAGCGTCGCGCGGAGGCACTCTGCTACGATATCCTGGTCGTTCAGAAGCTTGTTACGTGAGTCCGAAACACTCTTAGCCGTCTTATTCAGAGTCAAAAACACTCGACGAGCGGCACGCACTACGTCCATGTCTATATCATCACTTAACGAGCCATCCAACTCGGGAAAAGTGCAAATGAGCACTGGTAGCTGAAGTGAACTGAGGTCATAAGATCTGATTTCTTTGTCAGGCCAAACTTTGTAGTAGCGTTCATACGGGCTACGCGTAGCCTCTGCCCATCCACCTGTAAGATTGCGATAGAGTGCCAGTAGGGCCATCGCGCGATGTTGCCCATCAACTATGGCGAGAGTGCAGTTATCACGCGCAAGACGCAGCTGTGCACCCTCGGACAAGGGCGTGTCGCCACGTAGATTTTGGAAAAATTGAAACTGCTCCTCTCCCTTGGCTCCAGCAGTTATGCGTTGCTCCTTGATACCCTGGTGATCTTTAGAGTCTTCACACGTTCGTTCCACCTTACGGTAGTACTGTGCAGGAACTCGGCTGTTAGGTTTTAGCGGCAAGGCCACAGCCACGATTGGAGGGAAGAGCTTGATGAGACCAGAAGTAGACGTATCAAGCAGGTAAGGAATAAGCTCCAACGAAACTCGCGAGTCTTCAATATCTCGCTGCATAATTTCGTCAAAATCAAGTTGCTTCAAATCAAAGACTTCACGCACAGGAGCAAGCATGCTTAGCAGCTTTGCCTGACCTTGCTTTTCTGACAAGGTGACGTGAGTCAAGAGGTATCGAACCTCTACTCCGGCGCTCCTGCCATCTTCCGTGCTCACCCGAAACGTACCGATGGTTCCATCAAGGTGCACATCAAGCGCACTTGTACCTCCACTGATAAGCGTTGCCATGTCAGTTCCTTCCAAAGATCGGATAGTTGATTCGATTGAGAATATTTTCTAGGTCGTTGTGCTCGCCGGTGTCCACTCTCACCTCGGAAATGTGAACAAAAAGGTTCGTGGGATCAAAATTTCGAGCAACCACCTGATTGGCAAAACCTGCTTCTGCGACGATATCCCTACTTCCACCACCGTGAAGGTCTCTCAACTCAACAATCTTGTTGCGATGCTGCTTCAGGCGGGAGCGCAAATTCTTGGCCATACCGATATATAGCGGCGCAGTAAACCAAGGAGCAACATTTTTTAGTACGTCAGCAATGACGCGAAAGCGATCGGGGTCTGCTGCAAGCCGCTCAATCAACGAGTCCGACTTAGATGGTTCATGCACCACCTCACCAAAGAACTTCGGCTTAAGCTGTCCCCGCATCGTTACCTGATAAGGTGTTTCTTGGTAAGGACCAAAAATGAATGTGTTCAATGCAGCTTCAACCGCTGCACGGGCCTGGGCGTCTCCCTCTAGCTGAGCCGCAGTTACCTTCTTGATAACAGCCTCAATATCAGCTTTAGAAATTACAAGCTTGGAGTACCAAGCGTAAACACCTGGTACCTCTGGAGCTTGATCTATCTCTGACCAAGCAAAGGCTTGTCCAGCTTCTATCCTCATTTACACACCTATTGTTGGGCGGATCGGTGGAGGTATCCACGCCTAATGGCTGCAGCACCTGCCCTCGATATTGAGAAACGACCGGGTCCTAATTTCCATCCAGCGCTAGATGCGACTCAACCCCCTGCACCTATAAAGGTGGGCATCAGGGTAATCGATCTTGATCGAGGTGACCATGAAGTAATCCTCCATCCAGCCCTGCCGTTCGCACGATTGACTGACACCCTGAATTTGCCCCCTATATACTGGACACCAACCCTCAGCTAAATTGATGCCTCTGCAAACGAAGCCCTGTGCCGCACCGTTACCGTGTAGGCTGTGCACCGTGGTGCTCTGTATGTGACACCATATCGATTTTCAACACTCCCTAGCTTCAAATCGCGGGCATTCACAGCGATATCCGGTCGGGCTGACGACCCAGTCGATGTCCGATAAACTCGTTTCGCCGAACAGCCAATCGCGAGCGCCCCATACCAAAATAACCAGGTTCGCTAGCCACTCCCGGCAACAAGGGTAAGAGCACAATCTATTTTCGCGAGCGGTCAATCTCCACGGTATCTTTCAGAGCTTTCGCCTCCATAGTTTCCTACTCAATCCGTTGCAGCTCGCGGATATGTCTGAGCATTGTTTTCCGCTCGGGCACCGACACCTACTCACGGAGGGTGCATGCAGGATCAAACTGGGGGGACAAATGGGGGGATAGAACATGAAAAATATTATAATATCGTTTAAAATCAATAGCTTAATCACACAACAAAACCGGCCACAAGCCGGCTTTTTAATTGTCCGAAATAATCCTGTACCGTCCGAAAGTCCTGCCAATACCCTGTCTATTACGGGCCTTTAAAGCACTCGCTTTCCAATGCCATTTGACCTCAGCCGACGATGATCAGCACGCTGAGCTGCATCGTCTGCAAGCCGAACTCAAGCGCCCCCCTAAGAGCGAGGCATCTTCCAAAGGCCGCCGCGTACTTTGCCAAGCAATACGGTTACAGTCCGGCTTTATCAAGCAGCATGCGTGCGATTATTAGACTCGACGGATTTGCCTATCGCTGAAAGTCCATCCCTGAGGTTATTACGCCTGGCTGTCTGAACCGCAATCTTCTCGCGCCAAAGAAGCCCAGCGACTGCTGGGTTTGATCAAGCATTCCTGACTGGAGAGCGGCGATGTTTATGGCTATCGCAACGTCCACGAAGATCTGCGCGAAGCCGGTGAGGATTGTGGTCGGCATCGTATGGAGAGGCTGATGCGCCTTGAAGGTTTGCGCTCTCAGACAGGGTATCGACGCCGCCGAGGCAAATACGGCCGTAAGCCAGAAGTCGCCTCACCAATTTACTGAAGCGCCCCAGCTTCTGAAACGGTAACGGATCAAGCGGAAAACTTACACCACTCGGGAAGATGCTAGTAGCGATGTGTTCGATCACATCGAGATGTTCTAAAACGCAAAACGCCACCATGGTTTCAACAATCAGCTGTCAACGGTAGAGTTCGGGCAGCGTTACGCAATGAACTTACAACGTTATTACAGAATCCTGGACAACTCACTCTCTGGGTCGCAAATGCCCATCCTCTCCAACCGGAACTTGAATGCATACTTCACAGCTGCTGCCACCTGCCTCTAGACCTGTGGCCATTTTAGGTTCCGGGCATGCCCTACCCGAGCGAATTGTCACCAGCGCCGAACTGGACACCACGCTAGGTCTGGTGGAGGGCAGTGTGGCGCTTATCAGCGGTGTGGTCCAACGACATGTCGCCAGCTGCACCGAAACCGCCGCCAGCCTCGGCGCCATTGCGGCGCGCCACGCTTTACGCGCGGCAGGCCTTGAACTGGATCAGATCGACCTGGTCGTCTGCGCCAGCGGCACCATGGACCAAGGCATGCCGTGCAACGCCGCCTTGCTGCACCGCGAACTGGGACTAGGTCACTCCGGTATTCCTGCCATGGATATCAACGCCAGTTGCCTGGGCTTCATCACGGCCGTCGACACTCTGTCGTGGCCGCTGATTGCCGGGCGCTACCAGCGCATTCTGCTGGTCTGTTCGGATATCGCTTCGTGCGGGCTGGACTGGCAAGATGTGGAGGTCTGCGGAATTTTCGGCGACGGCGCGGCCGCCGTGGTGCTGGGCGCCAGCGATGGCGGGCCAAAGATACTTGCCTCCAGCCTCAAGACATTTTCCGATGGCGCGCACCTGTGCCAGATACCTGCCGGTGGCTCGCGCTTTCACCCGCGCCGTATCGACACCGCGTTCGAACCGCTGACCAGCTTTTCGATGCACGGCAAAAGCGTCTTCCGCCTTGCAGCCAAGCATCTGCCCACGCTAATGGATGAGCTGTTGTGCCAGGCCGGGCTGACGCAGACACAGATCGATTGGGTCATCCCCCATCAGGCGAGCCAGCAGGCGATGCAACATGCGACCAAGCGACTGGGCTTGCGACGGGAAAAGGTTGTCGACATCTTTGCCCGACACGGCAATCAGGTCGCCGCTTCGCTACCCACTGCACTGGACATCGCCATCCGCGACCAGCGCATCCAGCGCGGGCAACGGCTAATGCTGATCGGCACCGGCGCGGGTCTGTCGCTTGGCGGCATGGTCCTGGAGTACTGATGAGGATTCTAGTCACCGGCGGCACCGGGTTCATTGGCCGGCACATTGTCTGGCGACTGGCGGCCAAAGGCTTCGAGGTGCAGTTCAGCGGCCGCAACGCCGTGGCGGCAGCCGAGGTTATTCGCCACAGCCCGGCCTCTGTGCGCTGGATCTCGCTGGAACACGGTACGCCTGCGGCCACCTCTACGCTGATCAACGCTACGCGAGGTTGCACCGCCATTGTCCATTGCGCGGCACTGTCCTCACCGTGGGGGACGCCGCAGGCATTCGCCCAGGCCAACCTGGACTCCATCGACGAAGTGCTCCAGGCCTACCACGCCAACACGGTGAAACGCTTGGTGCACCTGTCGACACCAAGCCTGTACTTCGCCTTCCGCGATCGTCTCGGCATCCGCGAAGACGAACCACTGCCAGCACCGGTCAACGAGTACGCCCGTAGCAAGGCGCTGGCCGAAACACGGGTGCATGCGGCCGGGCTCTGCGAAGCGGTGATCCTGCGTCCGCGCGCGGTGTTTGGCCCGTGGGATGGGACGCTGATGCCACGCCTGCTGCGCGTCATGCGGCGTGGACCGATCCCGCTAATGCGCGGCGGCCGGGCGCAACTTGACCTGACCTGCATCGACAATCTAGTGCACGCGGTGGAGTTGAGCCTGACCCAACCGCTGCCGCGAGCCGTTTGCACCTACAACATCAGCAACGGCACGCCGCTGGCTTTCGAAGACTTACTGCACCGCATCGCCGAGCAATTCCGTCTGAAACTGCACACGCGGCGCGTGCCGTGGCCGCTGGTGGACGCGGTTGCACGGGCGCTGGAAACCAGCGCTCGTCTGCGTGGCGGCGATGAGCCTTTGCTGACCCGCTATGGCGTGGGCGTGCTAGCGTTTAGCCAAACACTTGATCTCAGCGCCATCAGTAACGAACTGGGCTACCGCCCCGTGATAACACAAGACGAAGGCATTCGCCTGCACGCGCAGTGGTGGCTCGCCCAACAAGGAGCGCAAGCATGAGCCGGACAGTCAGCCTCAACGTGTTGCGCGCCGGTTGGTGCCTGCATCTGGAATGCATGGCCGATCATGGCGGGCGATGGGCACCTACACGTTTTCCGGCTCTGTGTGGCCTCGTTCGCCATCCCGATGCAGGGTGGGTGCTGTACGACACCGGCTACTCCGAACACTTTTTTAAAGCGACCCAGGCGCTGCCCGAACGCCTCTATCGCAGCGCGGTGCCGGTGCAACTGCCGGTGCAGGAACAACTGCTCACCCAATTGAAGGCCTTCGCAATTGCTCCGAACGACATTCGCACGGTGATCATTTCGCACTTCCACAGCGATCACATCGCCGGGCTACGAGACTTCCCCCAGGCTTCGTTCATTGCCCTGGACGCCGACCGTCGACACATCGAAAGCCTGCGCGGCCACCGCTGGCGCGCCACCCTCGGTGGTCATTTGCCCGCGTTGCTGCCGGACGATTTTAGCGCTCGCCTGACACTGGCCGACGCCTGCAAAAGCACCGCACTGCCGGAGTGGATGGCGCCCTTTAGCCAAGGCCTCGACTTGCTCGGTGACGGTAGCCTGATCGGCGTGCCGCTGCCGGGGCACAGCGAGGGCCAGCTCGGTTTGTTCATCCCGGATGCTCAGGGTCGCCCGGTGTTTCTGGTAGCGGACGCCTGCTGGTCGGCTCCAGCTTGCCGCGCCGAGCGCCTGCCCGCTCCACCTGCGTTATGGTTGGCCAGCCACGATGCCAAACAGTACCGCCAGACCTACAGCGACCTGGGCACGCTGATCCGCCGTGAGCCGGCCGTGGCGGTGTTGCCGTCCCATTGCACGCAGGCCTGGGAGACGTTCAGCAATGAGAAGTGAACGGTTAATCGGTGCGTTGCGCAGCGCACTCAGCTTTATCCACAGCCGCTACCGGCTGCGGTTCACCCGTCGCGAAAAACTGGAAGCCTGGCAGGCCAAACAGTTGAAGCACTTCCTGCAACGCGTCTTGCCCAAGGCCCGACGCTTCAAAGACCTGAGCGCCACCGATCTCACCGACTTGCCGCTGATGGACAAAGCGACCTTGATGGACGACTTCGCCGGATTCAACACACGTGGCCTGAGCCTTGAACAGGTGTTGCCAGTAGCGCGTCAGGCAGAAAATTCCCGCGACTTCAGCACGACGCTGGGCGATATCACCGTTGGGCTGTCGAGCGGCACCTCGGGTAATCAAGGTGTGTTTCTGGTCAGCACGCTGGAGCGCCAACGCTGGGCCGGCATCTTGCTGGCGCGCACCTTGCCCAGCCATTTGCTGCCACGCTTGCTGTGCCCTTGGCGCGCACCGCTGCGGATCGCGTTTTTTCTGCGTGCCAACAGCCGCCTCTACACCACCCTGTCCAGTCGCCGGATCGACTTCGCCTTTCACGACCTGACCCTTGGCCTGGATGTGTCGCTTGAGCGTCTCAATACACAGAGGCCCGATGTGCTGGTGGCCCCGGCCACCGTACTGCGCGGCCTCGCCCAAGCGGCGCTGGCCGGGCGCCTGACAATACGCCCCACGCATATCCTGTCGGTGGCCGAAGTGCTCGAAAACGCTGACGCCGATGCTGTCAATACAGCGTTCGACGTCGCACCGCAGCAGATTTATCAGGCCAGTGAAGGCTTCCTCGGCTACACCTGCGAGCAAGGCACCCTGCACCTGAACGAAAGCCATCTGCACATCGAGCCAGACTGGCTGGACGCCGGGCACACACGGTTTCAGCCGATCATCACTGACTTCTCCCGGAGCACGCAGATGATCGTGCGCTACCGCCTCAACGATATCCTGCGGGTTGCCGAAACGCCTTGCGCCTGCGGGCGGGTCGAACGAGCGATTGCAGAGGTCGAGGGCCGCGCCGATGACGTTCTCTGGCTGCCTGACCTGGCCGGGCGTCAGTTGCGGGCGCTCTATCCCGACGTGTTGCGCCGCGCCTTGCTGATGCACGGCGCCTCATTGCAGGAATATGAAATCCACCAGCAAGGCCTTCACTGGCAGATCAACCTGCGCACCGCTGACGACCACACCAACCTGTGCGCGGCCCTCAGCGCCAGCGTCCATGCGCTGTGTGCCCAACAGGGCCTGCGACCTCCGGCGCTGAGCTTCGGCCATTGGCAGGCGCCGCCGCTACACACCAAGCGCCGACGCCTGAAACTCCTTCAATTGCCCGAGGGTCTGCCATGCACGTACTGATTCTCGGTGCACGTGCGCCTGCCTGCCTGGAATGGGCGCGAGCCTTTGACGAAGCCGGATGGGCCGTCAGCGTCGGCGATTCGCTGAGCCAGCCGCTCAGCCGTTTCAGCCGCTCGGCGCAGCACTACGTGCGCTTGCCCGAGCCACGACAGGACCCAGCGGCCTGGGTCGAAGCCCTCGCGACGGTGATAGAAACCCAACACATCGACCTGCTGCTGCCAACCTGCGAAGAAGTGTTTTACCTGGCCCACGGCCGGGAACGCCTGGCACCGTTGTGTCGGGTGCTGACCAGCGACTTTGCGCTGTTGCACCGCGTGCATCACAAGGGCCACTTTGCGGCCATGACCGATGGCTGGACCCTGGCCGCTCCCGAAACCCGTGAGCTAACGGATCGTCAGGCATTGCTAGCACTCGCCGACGAAACCGCGCTGTGGGTGTTCAAACCAGCGTACTCGCGCTTCGCCTCGCAGACTTTGATTCGCCCGTCGGCCCAACAGATGAACAACGTGCATCCCACTCCCGTCGCGCCGTGGGTGGCGCAGCGATTTATCGAAGGGCGGGAGCTTTGCAGTTTCAGCGTGCTGATCGACGGCGAACTTCGCGCCCACAGCTGCTATCACCCGCGCTACCGAGTGGGCCGTGGTTCGGGGATCTACTTCCAACCGAGCGCGCCGGAGTCGGTACACAGGTTCCTCGAACAGTTTGGCCGCGAAACAGGCTACACCGGCCAGGTGGGTTTCGACTTTATTGAGGACCACGACGGCCGCTTCCATGTGCTGGAGTGCAACCCACGAGCCACCAGCGGCGTGCATCTGTTCGACAACCAGCGCCAGCAGTTGGTGAGTAGCTTGAACGACAAACCCGAGTTTTTGCTTAAACCGACCATGGAACCGCGCATGATCGCGTTGGCGATGCTTTTGCTGGCGGCGCCGCAACGCGCCTTTAGCGCTCCGTTCTGGCGAGACTACGCCAGCGCCCGCGATGTAATCGTCCAGAAAGGCGACTTCTGGCCGCTGGTCGCGCAGGTGTTGAGCCTGGGAGAAATCATCGCCCGGGCTGCGTCCCGGCGCTGCGGATTGCTGGCCGCGTCCACCGCGGACATCGAGTGGAACGGCCAACCGTTAAGCGAGCGCACACCATGAAGCTGCTGCTCGCAGAGCAACTTCTCAGCGAACCTGCCACCCCCAATGACAGCCTCGCCCGGCGCTATGTTCGCACCTGCGCCGGCGAGGCCTTGATCGGCAATGTCAGCGCCCGCATGGCGCTGCTCGACACCGGCGCGCAGCAGTTTCCAGTCAGCATTACCGAAGGCAACGAACCAGACGACAACTGCTATGTGGTGTCGCCCCAAACAACCTACAGCGGTTATGCCCGCGAAGAGCTCAAGCGCCTCGGTCGGCCATGGCTGACCTGGCCACTTAAGCTACTGACCCAAGGCATTGAACGCCTGCTGAGCGCGGCCAAGGTCGACAAACTGGTGCAGATCAACAACTGGCTGCTGTCGACCAACCTTTACCCAGCTGACTGGAACGTCGCCGAACTGCCAGCGATCACCGCGCTGATGCGGCAAACCTTTCCCGACCACGGGATTGGCTTTCGCTCGCTCAATGACTTCAGCAACCGGGAATTGCGCCAATGCCTGGAAGCCCTCGGCTACCTGAGCATCCCCAGCCGCCAGGTCTATCTGTTCGACGGTCGGGCCGGGGCGCAGGCGCCGTTTCTCAAACACCACAACTCTCGGCTGGACGCCACACTGTTGCGGCGCAGCCCGTATGACGTAGTGCCGGGCACAGCGCTGAGCGACACCGACTTCCAGCGCATCGAACACCTCTACAACCTGCTTTATCTGAACAAGTACTGCACACTGAACCCGCACTACAGCGCCCAATGGATGCAACGCGGCCAACACGAAGGCTGGCTCGAATTGCGTGCATTACGCAGCCCTGAAGGGCGTATCGACGGCGTGCTGGGCTGGTTCGCACATTCGGAGATCATCAGCACCCCGATAGTCGGTTATGACACTGCATTACCACAGCAGGCCGGGCTCTATCGGCAACTGACCCGCCTATGCCTGCAAGAAGCCGTCGAGCGCCGCCAAGTGCTTAATTTCAGCTCCGGCGCCGCCGAGTTTAAACGCTTGCGCGGCGGGCAGCCGCAGATCGAATACAGCCTGATCCACGTCGCTCATTTGTCCTGGGGCCGACGGCTGGTATGGACGGTGCTAAGCCGCCTGCTGCATGGCATCGCCGTGCCCATGATGAGGAAGCTCAAACTGTGAATCCGCTTGATCACTGGTGGCCAGTGGCACTCAGCCACGAACTGCTAAACACACCGTTGGCGTGCCAAGTGCACGACATGCCACTGGTACTGTTCCGCGCCAGCGAGGGCCGCCCTGCCGCACTGCCGGATCGCTGCCCGCACCGCTTCGCGCCATTAAGCGCGGGCCAGGTCCGCGACGGGCAGATCGAGTGCCCTTATCACGGCTGGAGGTTTGCCGCCGACGGGCGTTGCACCCGCGTGCCCGGCACCGACTTGGCGCCGTGCAGCAAGCCGCTGCTCGACAGTCTGCCCAGTTGCGAAGCCCATGGGCTGGTATGGGTCAGCCTGAACACCGAGAGCCCGTTGGCGCCGCCCGTTGCACCCGCCGAACACCGGCACAAACTCGATACGTTCTGGATCACCGATCAAGTGCAGTGTTCGATGCAAGACGCGGCGGAGAATTTCCTCGACGGCTTCCACACCCATTTCGTCCACTCCGGCTGGATCCGTCATGACAAAAAACGACAGAAAATCAGTGCCTGGGTTCGCCCGCTCGTCGATGGAGTCGAAGCCCAGTACAGTGAAGAAGGCAAACAGTCAGGGCTGATTTCACAACTGCTCGAAGGTGAGCGCGGCACCAGCATGGGACGTTTCCGCCTTCCGGGCCTGGCGGAAATAGAGTATCTCGACCGCAAGGGCGACCTCAATCTGCTAGTCAGCGCCTGGCTAACGCCTTCTGCTGACGGCCAGCTACGCTTGTTTGCACGGATCGCCACAGCGCGTGGCTGGATTCCTGCGATGCTCAAGCGCTGCGTATTACGCAAGTTGTTCCGGCAAATACTGCGCCAGGATCAACAGATCCTGGAACAAGTCAGCACCAATCATAGGCGCTTCCAGACAATGCCAGCCAACCCGCTGGACGGCCCGCAGGACCTGCTCGGGCCGAGTATTCGGCAATTGCTCGAGCACGGCCAGCCGCAGGCTTTTGAAGCACGTCAGATCGACATCTGGCTCTAAAAGGCAAGCGAGTTAAAATTAAATAGAACTAGAAGATCCATCCTGTATGGTTAGCGCTTTGTGAAAATTGGTTTCAGCTTATTAATACTTCTCTGCACTCTACTTGCTCGTTGGGCCAATGGCTTGGTCGTTATGTTGGGCGGAGGAATATTGCTGGTGAATCCACTGCACAAACAAGAAGGTTCCTAACACACCAGGCGCGCTGAAACGCAAAGACGCGCTGTGGCCTTGCCCCTTCAAAACTGCACTCTGCACCCACCTGATTCAGCCGGAACTGATTTGATGGAAAGTACACACCCGACCGATGCCAAGGAGCGTTTGCTGGAAAGCGCCCGGCGTTTGTTTTGCCGCGAAGGCATTCACGCGACAGGCGTTTCTCGCCTGCTCGGTGAGGCCAAGGTCGCGCGGCGCACGCTGTATGAAAGTTATGGCTCCAAGGAGAACCTGCTGCGCGCGGTGTTTGATCGTGAGGCGGCGATGTGGTTTGGCTGGTTTGATCATTCCCTGCCCCAGCACACGGATGACCCTGAGCAACGTCTGATTTTTCTGTTCGATCTGCTCGAAGAATGGTTCGCCAGCGGGCGGTTCTTTGGTTGTCTGTTCACTAACGCGGTGGCCGAGCACGATAAGTCGTCCAGTTGGGTACGGGACTTGGCACAAGCGCATTTTGATCGGGTGCATGCCCGCATCGAGGCGCTGGCCGCAGCGTGTGGGCTGCGTGATCCAGACTGGGTTGCACAGCAGATCTCGCTGCTCATAGACGGCGCTATCGCCACCGCCATGGTCACGCGCAATGCACAGAGTGCGCAGGTGGCACGCTCGATTTTGTTGACCCTGCTGCGCGAGGCGAAAGCCGTCTAGGCTGAGCCTCCCGGCATCACTTATTCCATAAAACACTAAGCTAAGCTGAAAATGTTAGTTCTGCTTATATTGCAGATCTCACATACTTCACACACCTGCCGAGAACGATCGGTCTACCTATTTTGGGATGCGTGTGATGAGAGATTTTTTTCAGCGGTTGTTCTCCACTTCTGACGCTCAAGCGACGTCCGCACTCCAGCCCAATCTGAGTCGCCGCTCGTTCATGTGCGCCTGCGGTTGCGGGATGCTGGCGTTGAGCAGTGTCGGCACTGCCCTGCTGGCCGCCGCCAGTAAAGTCGAGGCCGCGACCGGCGGGCCGCTGCTGCGTGTCGGGCATATGCCCGCAGGCTGTGTCTCGCATTTGCTGCTGGCGAAGTTGCGCGGTGATTTTGCAGCGGCAGGCATTCAGGTCGAACTGACCCAGTTCAACAGCCCGAGTGATGCCTTGCAGGCCTTGCTGGCAGGCCGTCTGGAGCTGATGCACGGCCCTTGGACGATGACTGCCGCCGCTTATGCCAAAGGCACTCAGGACCTGCGCATCATCGGTGGCTCCGGCCAAGGCGGCATCGAGCTGGTAGCGCGCAACGGCTCGGTCGCCAACCTGGACGAGTTCATTGCCGCCGCCGGTAGCGGGTTGCGCGTGGGCACGCTGCGCCTGGACACCCTGGAGCTGGTGGGTTACGGCTCCATGGCGCGCCACGGCAAGTCCTATAACGATTACCAAATGACTTTTTTCCCAAGCATGGCGGGCATGGGCGAAGCCATCGCCAATGGCCGCCTGGACGTCTGCACCCTGGCGCAGCCGTATGCGCAGAACGTGGTCAGCACCACCGGTGCGCGTTACTTGAGCGACTCCAATGCGGTGTGGGGCCCGGAAGCGGCCGACTGCGTGATCACCACCCAAGTGCGGACCAGCGAAGAGCAAGCACCGCTGCTTAAGCGCTATCTGGAGTTGCTGCAAGCGTCAGCCAACGCGATGAAGGCCGACTTCGACGGCGCCATTGAGCAGTTGCAGCCGGTGTACGGGGTGTCCAAAGACGTGCTCAAAGTGGCCCTGGCGCGCCAGTCGCCCAACCCGGTCATCAGCCCGGTGGGCGTGGCGGGTCTCAAGCGCGGCGCGGGCTATCTGGTCGAGCTGGGCTACTTCACAGACAACCCGATCGATGCAGTGCTCGACCTGCGCCATCAACCGGCAGCTCAGGTGACGGGATGAGCGAAAGCATTTTGACCCTCAACCCGCCGCTCCAAGCGCGACGCCCCTCGCGGTACTTGCACGCGCTGCGCGACACGTTGTGGTTCTTGCTGGCCTGGGCGTTGTTGATCGGCGCATGGGAACTGGCCGTGCAGGTCGGCTGGCTGGACGGCCGCGTGTTGCCGCCGCCCAGCGTGACGCTGCCCTATGCCTTTTCCGGTGAAGCGGTAGTGGGTTTCGGCCAGCAGCGCAGCGGTTTGCTGGAAGCCTTGCTGGTGACCTTGATGCGGGTCAGCGGCGGGTTGCTGGCGGGCAGCCTGGCGGCGTTGTTGATGGCTGTGGTGATCACCGAAGTGAAGCTGTTGCGGCGTCTGCTGCTGCCGCTGGTGCAGACGCTGGCGCCCATCTCGCCGGTGGCCTGGGTGCCATTCACCATCGCGGTGATCGGCATTGGCGGCCAGGCCGCAGTCTTCGTGGTGTTCCTCGCCGTGCTGGGCACCATGACGCTGTCACTGGTGGCCGCGCTCGACGCCATCGACCCGCAGTACCTGAACATTGCCCACAACCTGCGTTGCACCCGCCAACAAATCTGGCTGCGCGTGCGTTTGCCGGCCATTGCGCCGAGCGCGATGACCAGCCTGCGCATGGCGTTTTTCGGCGCGTGGATGGCGGTGTTGGCCGGGGAAATGGCGGGGATCAATTCCGGGTTGGGCTACATGATCATCATGGCCCAGCAGATGTACAACATGCCGTTGGTGATGGTGGGTGTGATGACCATTGGTGCCGTGGGTTTCGTGGTAGATCGCTTGTTGCTGTTGCTCGGGCGCCGCTTCACCGGGTGGACGTCATGAATCGGGGCGCCACGCTGAGTTTTCGTGGCCTGAGCAAGCAGTTCGAGGGCGGCACCCGAGTCGATGTAGGTGACCTGGACATCAAGCCCGGCAGCTTCACGGTCCTGTTGGGGCGCAGCGGCTGCGGCAAAAGCACCTTGCTGAACATCGCCGCCGGCTTGCAGCAACCCAGCACCGGGCACCTGCTGTATGACGGTCAGCCGTCCACCGGCAACCAGCCCGACAGCGCGCTGATCTTTCAGCAAAACAATTTGTTCCCGTGGATGAGTGCGGCCGAGAACATCGCCATCGCCCTGCTCAACCGCGGGCTGAATCGCCAAGACGCCCACCGGCGCGCCGAGCAACTGTTGGCGGAGGTCGGTTTGGCTGACTTCGCCCACCATCGCCCTGGCGCGCTGTCCGGTGGCATGTGCCAGCGCATTGCCCTGGCCCGTGCACTGGCGCTGGAGCCGCGCCTGCTACTGCTCGACGAGCCGTTTTCGGCACTGGACGCCCAAACCCGGCGCCTGATGCAAGAGCAGCTGCTGCGTGCCTGGAGCACAAGTGGCGCCACCGTGCTGATGGTCACCCATGACCTGCAAGAAGCGTTGCTGCTGGCCGACCGCATCGTACTGATGTCCAGCACACCCCATGGGCACATTGCGCAGATCCTCGAAATCGACCTGCCGCGCCCCCGCCTTGGGCGCTCGGACCCATTGCTTGACCTGCAAGAACGGCTAGACGCGTTCCTGACTCACGAAACCCGGCTGGCCGAGCATTTTTAGTTAACACGGGACCTCCCGACTTACTTGATTGGCAACCGGTCATTCGACCGACACGCCGCCCCTTGAAGAGCAAAGACCATGAGTGAAACCACACACCGCGTGACCATCAACGGACTTCAGGTCAACGCAGGCCGAGACGTTCGCGAACGCATCCGCGCCGATGGCGAAGGTGACATCGCCCGCCCGCTCTACCAGACCTCCGTGCAGTGGACCCAGGGCTACCAGACCGAAACAAAGGTCAAGTCCGGCGCCGTGCTGCACGGCGACGAACCCTGCGCCTACGGTGGCGCCGGGCTGGGTGCGACACCTCAGGAACTGCTGCTGGCCGGGATCGGCAACTGCCTGGCGGCCACCTATATCGGCGGCCTGTCGGCATCCGGGGTCAAGGTCAACAGCCTGGTGCTGGACGTCTCAGGGCGCGTGGATTTTCGTGCAGCGTTTGGCGTGACCACCGGCAACCCGGGGTTTGAGAGCATCCAGGTGCAGGTGAAGATCGACACCGAAGAGTCGGCCGAACGCGTAGAAAGCTTGCTGGCCAAGTTGCTGCCGACCGCGCCGATCCCCGACACCATCATGCGCCCGGTGCCGCTGACGGTGGAGGTGAAACACACGGGCGGCGCCAGCCATGGCTGACCACGAGCACTCGGTTCTGGTGGTGGGTGGCGGGCCTGCAGGGTTGTCTTGCGCTTTCGAACTGGTGCGCGCGGGCCTGAGCCCGCTGGTGCTGGAACGCACTCAGGCGGTGGGTGACGTGTGGCGCAACCACTATGACGGGTTGCGCCTGAACACCGGGCGCTGGTTTTCCGGGCTGCCGGGCCTGCGCTTCCCGTGGGCGGCGGGCCGTTGGCCGAGCCGTGACGACCTGGCCAAGGAGCTGGCAGCACTGCCAGCCCGTGGCGGCTTTAATGTGCTGACCGGGTGCGAAGTGGTGTCTGTCCAATACCTGGCGGCGCGCGGGCTGTGGCAAGTGCGCTGCCGTGATGACCGGGTGTTCAGCGCTTCGGCGCTGGTGGTTGCCACTGGCACCTCGTGCGTTCCGTCGATTCCGCAGTGGCCGGGGGCGCAGCAGTTTACCGGGCAGATCGTCCACGCCGCGCACTTCGGCAATGCCCGCCGCTACGCGGGTAAGCACGTCGTGGTGGTGGGCAGTGGTAACTCATCGTGCGAGATTGCCAGCCGTCTGGTGCCGCATGCGGCGTCGGTCACGTTGTCGGTCAGGCGTGCGCCGCACTTTCTGCCCAAAAGTCTGTTCGGCGTACCGCTGGCGGCGCTGGGCACGCTGATCCGTCGGCTGCCGACCCGCTGGAGCGATGCGGTGCTGAGCGGATTGTCGCGGCGCTGGGTCGGGGATTTGTCCGCCTATGGCCTGCCGCCTCCGGCGCAAGGTGTCTCCGGCCTGGGCAGCGTCACCCCGACGCTGTTCATGCCGGTGATCGACGACCTGAAACAAGGCCGTATCAAGGTCGTCGGGCCGTTGCTGGAACTGAACGAAAAAGGCGCCGTGGCTTACACAGGTCTGGATCGGACGCAGCGGAGCACGCTGAACCTGGACGTGATCGTGGCAGGCACCGGTTACACCACGGGCTTGGAATCACTGATCCACTATCCGGAGCCGATTACTGCGGACGGCAAACCGATGGTCGATGCCAACGGTCAGTCGACCGTTGCCAATGGGCTGTTTTTCATCGGTTACCGCAACCCCATCAGCGGGCAATTACGTGAAATCGGCTTACAGGCACCGGGCGTGGCTGCGGGCATCAAGCGTTATCTGGAACCCCAGCTGAAACCTGTCGTCGCTGCCGAAAATTGAGGCCGCGTTGGGTTCAACCTGTAGAAGCGAGCTTGCCTCGCGATCTTTTAAAAGATAAAAAGATCGCGAGGCAAGCTCGCTCCTACAGGGGTCAACAGCTGTCTGCTAAACGCTCGAACGCTTGCAGCACTTGCTCCGGGCGTTCGAGCATGAGTTGATGGCCGCACGCCAACACCTCGTAGTGCGCGTTGGGCAGTTGCCGTGCCAGGGCTTCGCCGCCGCTGGCAGGGGTCAGGCCGTCGGTTTCGCCAGACACCACTTGCACCGGCAAGTCCAGCCCGGCAAGGGCTTGGGCATCGGGCCATTGCGCGTTGTTCATCAGGGCCTTGAAAACGTCCAGCCGGTTGCGCTGGGCCAGGCCGTCTTCATAGTCGACCAGTGCCGCGTCGGCCTGCGGATGCCAGGCGCGGGCGCGGAAATCCTTGGCCAGGATCGGGCGTAAAATCTTCAGCAGCCAGTTCGGCAAACTCAGGATGCCCCCCGTCACAACCGGTCGATGCAATACGCTGCCCAGCAGCATGGCACCGTCGATGCGCAGTGGCGGCTGTTGGTGCGACAGTTCAATCAAGGTGCTCATGGCCAGCCCGGTGCCGTAGGAGTGCGCCACATACAGGTTGCGCGGCCCGGCATAGCGACGCAGCACCGCCAGGTTGTCGGCCACCAGTTCGTTCCAGGCGTAAGCGCTGGCGCCACGGGGTTTGTCACTGTCGCCGTGGCCGAGCAAGTCCCAGGCCACCAGGGTGTAGCCCTGCTCGCTCAAGTTGCGCCACAGCTCGCGCCATTGGTCTTTGTTGCCGCCGCTGCCATGGCCCAAAAACACCACGGTGTCGCGGTTGCCCTGATGCACGGCCACGCTCAGCCGTCGTCCGGGGCGCACTTCGATGAGTTGGCCGCGCACCAGCGGCAGGTGGGCGAATCGATTCGGGTCAGCCATGGGCACCTAAGGCCTCCTGAGGGGCAAAGTAGTCGGGACGGGGCAAGCCCAAATGATCGCGCAAGGTGCGGCCCTGATAAGCACGTCGGAACAGCCCGCGACGCTGCAACTCGGGGACCACCTTGTCAACAAACGCATCCAGTGAGCCGGGCAAAAACGGCGGCATCACGTTGAAGCCGTCGGCAGCGCCTTCGACAAACCATTGCTCCAGAGTGTCGGCGATCTGCCGGGCATCGCCCACCAGCACCAGATGCCCGCGTGCCGCCGCCATGCGCAAGTACAACTGGCGAATGCTCAAGCCTTCTTCGCGGGCCACACGAATCAACAGGTCACGGCGGCTGACACCCGACTCGGTGGCTGGCAGCTCAGGTAGCGGGCCGTCCAGCGGGAAGGCCGACAGGTCGGTGCCTCCGGCGATATCCGCGAGCAGCGACAGGCCGACTTCGGGCTGCACCAAGCCCTGCAACTGGTCAAACAGCGCCTGGGCCTCGTCCACGGTGTCCGCCACAATCGGCATCACGCCCGGCATGATTTTCACCTGCCCGGCGCTGCGCCCGTACTTGGGCAACAAGGCCTTGAGTTCACGGTAGAAGCGCTTCGCGCCCGCCAACTCAGGTTGGGCGGTGAACACCACTTCAGCATGGGCCGCCGCCAACTCACAGCCTTCGCGCGAGGCACCGGCCAACACTTGCACCGGCGCCACGCCCGCGCTGGCCCAGCGTTGCTGCACGTCCGCCAGAAAACGGTAAGCCAGCTCATAACGCCGCGCATGTTCAAAATGCCCGTCGCGGCCGAAGTTGAAGGCTTCGTTGGCATTGCTTGACGTCACCAGGTTCCAGCCGCTGCGCTGGCCGCTAAGGGCTTGGAGGGAAGTGAAAGACTGCGCCAGCGTCTCGACCTGGTTGTATGAGGTGGTGACGGTCGCCACCAGGCCGATGCGCTCGGTGACCGCGGCCAGCGCCGCCAGCAGCGTCAAGGGCTCAAAGTGTTCGGTGCGCGACATCCGGCTCAGCGTCTCCAGGCTACCCGGCAACATGGCCAGGGTGTCGGAGAGGAACAGCGCATCAAAACAACCGCGCTCGGCGGTGCGGGCCAGTTGCTGATAGTGGGCGAAATTCAGCCCGCCATCGGCCTGCGCACCGGGGTGCCGCCAGCCAGCGATATGATGCCCGGTGGCCATAAGAAACGCGTTGAGGCTCATCATGCGCTGGCTCATGGCGTGGCCTCCAATGCGGGGGCATGCACGGCAAAATCCTGCAGCAGCCTGCGGGTGTAAGGATGGCTCGGATGCCCCAGCAACTCAGCCGTCGCGCCCTCTTCCACCACCTGCCCGGCCTGCATCACGGCGATACGGTCACTCAGGCGCGCGGCCACGCGCAGGTCGTGGGTGATAAAGACGATGCTCAACTTGAGCCGTCGTTGCAGGTCTTCCAGCAGCTCAAGAATCTGCACTTGGATCAGCGCATCCAGGGCCGACACACACTCGTCGGCGATCAGTACTTTAGGTTCCACCGCCAAGGCTCGGGCAATGCCGATCCGCTGGCGCTGACCACCAGAAAACTCATGGGGATAACGTGCCAGCGCGGTTTCTGGCAGGCCCACCAGCGCCAGCACCTCGCGGGCTTTTTCGGCGGCTTGCTCCGGGCTGCGACCTTGAGCCAGCGGCCCGGTCATCAGTTGCGTGCCGATGCGCTGACGCGGGTTGAGCGAGGCAAACGGGTCCTGGAAGATCATCTGCACCTCACCCCGCAGCCCGCGCAACTGCGCTTCGGGCAGATCGGTCACTTCGCGTCCGTGCCATTGCAGGCTGCCGCCATCGCTGCGTAACAGCCGTACCAGACAGCGGCCCAGAGTCGACTTGCCCGAGCCGGACTCGCCGACGATGCCCAGGGTTTCGCCTTGCGCCAAGTGCAGATCGACACCGGCCACTGCCCGCGTAGTCCGACGCCCCCACCAGCCGATACGGCGGCTGAAGTGTTTTTCCAGTTTCTTCGCGTGCAGCACCGGCTGCCCCGGTGCCAGCGTCGGGCGCGGATGCGCTGACGTGGCCGAGACAGCTGCAATCAACTGCCGCGTATAGTCTTGCTGCGGCGCGCCCAATACCTGAGCCGCCGAGCCTTGCTCCACCAGATGGCCCTTTTGCAACACCAGCACGCGGTCGGCAATCGCCTGGACCACGGCAAAGTCATGGGTGATAAACAGCATGGCCATGCCCTGCTCACGCTGAATGCGACGCAGCAAATCCAGAATCTGCCGCTGAGTGGTGACATCCAGTGCCGAGGTCGGCTCGTCAGCGATCAGCAGCTTGGGCGCAAAAGCCAACGCCATGGCGATCACCACGCGCTGGCGCTGCCCACCTGACAGCTCGAACGGGTAAGCGTGATAGAGGCGCTCCGGGTCCGGCAGGCCAACATAACCGAGCAGTTCGAGTACCCGCGCCCGGCGCTGGGCGCGGTCTTTCACGCCGTGGGCCTGGAGCGTCTCGTCGATCTGTCGGCCCACGCTGAGCAGCGGGTTGAGCGCGCTCATCGGCTCCTGAAAGACCATGCTGATGTCTCGCCCGCGCAGCGCACGCATGGCCGGCTCGTCCAGTGTCGCAAGGTCCTGGCCACGCCAGCGCAGCCTGCCGTGTTCGACTTTCAAGGGCGGCGGTAGCAGGCGCAGCAGGGCTTTGGCCAGCATTGACTTGCCCGAGCCGGACTCGCCGACCACGCACAGGCATTCGCCTGCGCGCACCTGCAGCGATAAATCATGCAGCGCATGGCTGCGGTCGCCGCCCGCAGGCAAGGCAATACGCAGATGCTCGACGTCGAGCAAAAGGGGTTGGGCGGCACTCATGACGATTCTCCAGGGCGGCGAGCAGGTTCCAAAGCAATGCGCAAGCCTTCGCCCACGCGGTTAACCGCCAGTACACAGAACAGAATCGCCAGCCCCGGCATCAGGCTCATCCACCAGGCCTCACGCAGCATGCCGCGCGAAGCGTTGATCATGTAGCCCCAGCTCATCGCGTCCGGATCGCCCAGGCCGAGAAAGGCCAGTGCCGCCTCGGTGAGAATCGCCGTGGCCATCACAAAACTCAGGGTTACCAGCAACGGTGCCAAGGCGTTGGGCAGGATTTGCCGGAACACGATTGCCAACGGCGATTGCCCCAGCACCCGTGCTGCTTGCACAAACTCACGCTGGCGCAGGCTGAGAAACTCGCTGCGCACAAGGCGTGCCACCGCAGGCCAGGCGACCAGCGCAATGGCCAACACGATGGTGCCCAGCGACGGTTCCAGCACCGCCACCAGAATCACCGCCAGCACCAGTTGCGGAATAATCTGGAAAAACTCGGCAATACGCATCAATACCGCGTCCACCCAGCCGCCGAAATACCCGGCCAATGCCCCAACCAGCAAGCCGGTGAGCAAGGTCGCCAGGGTCGCCAGCACCCCCACCGACAGCGACACCCGTGCGCCATACAGCAAACCGGTGGCCAGATCGCGGCCCAGCAGGTCACTGCCCAACCAATGCGCAGCCTGAGTAAACGGCGCGAGCATCGGCGTGGTGTTCATCTCCCAGGGCGAGCCGGGGGAGATCCACGGTGCTGCGATTGCCAGCAGGCCCAACAGCAACAAAAAGACCGCACCGACCAGCGCCGCGGGCTGCGCGCTAAAACGTTGCCACACACTTGAATCCTTCATCGCGCTGCCCCTTCGGCGCCAATCCGCGGGTCGATCAGACGGCACACCACATCCGTCAGCAGGTTGAAACCGACCACCAGAATCGAGATCAGCAAAAAGCCGCCCAGCAGTACGCTGTAATCGCGCTGGGACAAGGCGTCGTACATCAGTCGGCCAATGCCCGGCCAGGAATACACCACTTCGATCAACAAGGCGCCGCTGGCCAGTTGGCCGAGTTGCAACCCGGCGAAGGTCACCACCGGCAGCAACGCATTGCGCAGCACATGGGCGAAGACAATACGGCTCGGCGCCAAGCCCTTGGCGCGGGCGGTATAGACGTGCTCTTGCTGCAACGCTTCAAGGGTCGCGGCGCGGGTCAGGTGCACGTAAAGGGCCAAAAACAGAAAGCTCAGCGACAGGCACGGCAACACCAGATGTCGCAGTCGGTCGCCCAGCCAGGCCAATCCGCTCAGGTCGGTGGCGACGGTCTGCATGCCAAACGCTGGCAGCCAGTCGAGCTTGACCGAGAACAACACGATCAACAGCATCGCCAGCCAGAACGGCGGCGTGCCGTACAACAGCAGCGCACCGTTGGAAATCAGCCCATCGAGCCAGCGTCGGCGCTGGCGGCTGAGCGCGGCGAGCGCACCCAGTGCCACGCCGAACACCGAGGAGATGACAAACGCCGAGCCCATCAGGCTCAAGGTGGCGGGCAGGCGCTCGGACAGCAGATCCCACACCGGCGCCTGATTGCGGTAGGAGTAGCCCAGATCCAAATGCGCCACTTGGCCCAGGTAGTGCACCAACTGTTGTGGCAGCGGCTTATCGAGCCCCATGTCACTGCGCAGCTTGGCGATGTACTGGGCATCGTCGACGCCCGCCTCACCCGCCATCAGCAACGCCGGATCACCCGGCGCCAGGCGCACCAGCAAAAAGCTCAATACCATCACACCCAGAATCATCAGCAGCGCACGCCCAAGACGTGCGCCGAAGAACCACACGCCACTCATGGCGTCGGGGCGTCCAGGTAGACGCTCTCGTAGTCTTCGTTGAGGCTGGTGGCGGTTTGCAGCAGGTTCTTCACCTGGCTATGGAACAGCGTCGGGTAGCGCATTTCAAAGATCGGCGCGACCGGCAGATCATCGTTCAGCACGCGCTCCAACTGGTTGTACACCTGGGTGCGCTGCGCCCCTTCCGGCGTATCAGCGACCTTGCTCCACAGGCTGTCGACTTCGGGGTTGCTGTAGCCGCCAACGTTAGCGAACGGCGAGGTTTTGAGGATGTAGTCAGAGCGGTACAGGTAGGCGTTGGTCAGGTACGGGTCGCCAATCTGGAAAATAAAGTTGTAGGTCAGGTCGAAATCCCAGTCGCTGACGCGCTGGAACCAGGTCGCGGCATCGGATGTCACCACCTGCACCTTGAAGCCCAGCGGCTGCAAGGCCTGACGGGTGTACTCGGCCAGGCGCTCCCAGGCGCCGCCCTTCTCACCGTTGAGCAGACGAATACGCACCGCGCCCACGTCCACACCGGACTCGGCAATCAGCGCCTTGGCCTTGGCCAGGTCATAGCTGTACTGCGGCAATTGCGGGTCGTGGTAAGGCGAGCTGGACGCGAACGCGCCAGGCGAGACTTTACCGGCACCGAAGAAAATGTTGTCGACGATAAACGGACGGTTCAGCGCATACAAAATCGCCTGGCGTACTTTGGGGTTGTTCAGCGGCGGTTTACGGGTATTGAACTGCAAATAGGCCAGCCCGGAATACAACTCCCAGCCTTTGTCCGACGACTCCACGCCCGGCAGCGCGCCCAGTCGCTTGAGGTCGGAATAATCAGCATCGCCGCTGCGCAGCACCTGCACGTCATTGCGCTCGAAAGCCGCTGCGCGTGAGGAACCGTCCGGGATCACGTGAAAGACAATCGCATCCAGGTGCGGCAAGCCTTTCTTCCAGTAGTGGGGGTTTTTCACCAGCTTGATAAAGGCGCCACGCTTCCACTCCTGGAAGACAAACGGCCCGGTGCCCACAGGCTTGAGGTTGTAAGGGTTGCTGCGAAAATCCGTGCCCGCATAAAGGTGCTCAGGCACGATCGGACGCAGGCCGCTGCCCAGCATGGAGAGGAAGGGCGCGAACGGTTTTTTCAGGTGGAACACCACCTTGTCCGGCTGGCTGGCGTCAATGTTGTCGAGGTATTCCTCAAGCACGCTGGCAATGCGTTTGTCGACTTCGGGGTAGAACGTGCCAAAGCTGAACTTCACGTCTGAAGCCGTGAATGGCTTGCCGTCATGCCACTGCACGTCGGGCTGCAAATCAAAGCTGTAGGTCAGGCCGTCGGGGGACACTGTCCAGCGACGCGCCAAGACCGGCTGGGGCTTGAGATCGGTATCAAAGGTCAGCAGCCCCTGCATGATCTTGCCACTGACGTATTGGGTCGACACGTGGGTGACCACCCCGTGCATCAGCGACGGGGGTTCAGGCTGGGCGATGAGGTTCAGCACCCCGCCGTCCTGCGGTGCGGCATGAACACTGGCCGCAAAAAGCGCGGCACTGGCCAGCAGGCCCAGGCGTTTCAGGGCAAGGCGCAGCGGCCCGGGGCGAGGCGGATGGCGGTGGGCTTGACTGGGCATGGGAACTCCTGGCGTTAATTGCTCGGGGCTCGCGGCCCCACTGTCAGCGGTTTTGCAAGGGGTGTGCCACTCGCCTGCAGGCCGGTGTACAGGCGGTACAGCGGCACAGGGCATGGCGCCATTGATGAAAAAACCACAGCCCCGGGCCTGACTGTGGAAAAAGCAACAGTGTCTCTGGCCCCACTTTTTGTTCAGTGCAGCAGATACCGAAGGTCTGCGAACTGGCACAGCCCTTGCCCTGTACAACGCATCGACCTTTGACCGGACACCTCGCATGTCACACGACTACCTTGGCACCCCCATCGACACCGATCATCCCCAGGCCCGTCAGGCACTGGATGATTTCACTCTCGGTTTTCTCAGCTACCACCCGCGTGCCGAAGGGATTCTGGCCAGTGCCGAGCGCCATCCCGAATCGGCATTGAGCAATGCCCTGGCCGGCGTTTTGCTGATGTTCAGCGAGTCGCCCCAAGGCCCGGTACTGGCCGAGCGTTTCCGCCAGCGGGCCGCACTGGTGGCCGATCCGCACCCACGGGCGGCACTGTATCTGACGCTGTTGCAGGCGTGGATCGACGAAGACCTGGACCAGGTGCTGCACTTGAGCGAAACCCTGCTCGACCGCTACCCGCATGACCTGTTCGCGGCCAAGCTCAACCAGTACGTGGAGTTCAACCGCGGCAACTGGCCGGCGTTGCTGCGCATCGCGCTCAAGGCGGTGGCGGCCAATGATGATGTTGCCTACAGCCACGGCATGCTGGCCTTCGCCTACGAGCAATGCCATTTGCTCGACGAAGCCGAAGCCAGCGCGCGCCGGGCGCTGGCGCTGCAAGCTGATGAGCCGTGGGCGCAGCATGCGTTGGCCCACGTGATGCTGACCCATGGGCGGATTGAAGAAGGCATCGGTTTTCTTGAAAGCGTCAGCCACCATTGGCAGGGGCTGAACTCGTTTATGTACACCCACAATTGGTGGCATCTGGCGCTGTTCTATCTGGCGCGCGGCGACCAGGCGCGCGTGCTGGAGATCTATGACCGGCATGTCTGGGGCGTGTTGCCGGTGTATTCGCAAGACCAGATCGGCGCGGTGTCGCTGCTGGCCCGCCTGGAGCTGGCCGGGGTTGATGTGGGCGAGCGCTGGCAAGCTCTGGCACCTTATTTACAAGCACGGCATGCCGACACCGTGCAGCCGTTTTTGAGTGTTCAATACCTCTACGGGCTGGGCCGCGCGGGCAAGCCCGAGGCCGATCAACTGCTGGAAGCGCTGCGTCAACGTGCATTGGCAGCGCCGGACTTCAGCCGTGCGGTGTGGGCCGAAGTGACCCTGCCGCTGGCCGAAGGCTTGCTGGCCCATGCGCGGGGCGAGCCTCGGCGGGCGCTGGAGCGTCTGGGCGTGGCGCTGCCACGGCTCAACGACATTGGCGGCAGCCATGCCCAGCGCGACCTGTTTGCACAGATCGAACTGGATGCACGGCTGGCAGCAGAGGACTGGGCGGGAGCGCAGCAGGTGCTGGAATTGCGCCGGCGTTATGACGCGCAGGACGTGCCAACCAACCAAGCGCTGACCCGGGTGTATCAGGCGCTTGGCTTACCGACATTGGCGCACGCCGCCGCAGAGCGGGTTAAGGCGGTGCTCATAACGCAGTAGGAGCTCGCCTCGCAATCTTTAAGGATCAAAAGATCGCGAGGCAAGCTCGCTCCTACAGGGGGTGGTGATCTTTATTCCGCTAGAGGCGTACCACCCTCAATACCCGGCAAAAAACCCGCAAAGCTGCTGCGGCATCGGCGGCACAGGCGTGATCTGACGCCACATACCTTGTAGGAGCGAGCTCGTCTCGCGATCTTTTGATCCTTTAAAAGATCGCGAGGCAAGCTCCTACAGAGTGGTGTTTCAACGGCGGGCTTCGTACACGCCGCGGGCAATCGCGCGGGCGACGCAGGTAGCGGCTGCGGAGCCAATGCGGCCGATATCGACCTGGCGCCGCGGCCCTGGGCTCAACTCAACCTCACCGCTGGCCAGGGCAAACACGGTGTCGCCATCGAACGGCAAATGCGCCGGGCGCACGGCCATGGCAATGCCGTCCTGAGCCATGATCGCCACGCGCTTGCAGTCCGCCGTACTCATCTGCGCATTGCTGGCGACCACCACCAGCGTGGTGTTGGCCCCGGCCTGCAAGCGCCCCATCGAATCCAGCCGCGACAATTCCGGCATCGGGTCATTGCATGCCTGTTCACCTTGCGGCCTTGCTCCACCCGCCTCGCCTTCGATCTCCCACGGCCACGCCCAGAAGGTTTCGCCATCGGGCATGTACACCGAACCAATCGGGTTGGCCACCACCAGCGCCGCGACAACAAGCCCGTCGCCCAAGTCCAGCGACGCCGAACCCAGCCCGCCTTGCAGCACACCGGCCATGGCACCACGCCCAGCGCCCGCCGCGCCCAGGGCGAAATCAACGCCGCAGTTGTCCAGCGCTTCAAAGCCCAGCCGACGATAAGGCGGCTCCAGCCCCCAGTCCTTGTCGCCGTCGTTGGCCAAATCATGCAGCACCGCCGCCGGGACGATGGGGATGGCTGGCGCGCCCGCCTTCAAATGCAGGCCAACACCTTGCACCGACAACGCCGCCGTGACCGCATCCGCAGCGCCCAAGCCAAACACCGAGCCACCGGAAAACACCATGGCATGCAGTTGGCCCACCATGTTCTCCGGCTCCAGCGCCGCCGACTCGCGCCCGCCCGGCCCACCGCCACGAATATCGACGCTGGCTGTCCAGGCACGTTCGGTACGGATCACCGTGACGCCCGTGTCGACACGCTCATCGATGGCGTGGCCGACCAGCAGGCCAGGGATGTCAGTGAGCAAGTTGCGGGGTCCGGGATGTGGCATTGAATCGCTTCCTGAATAGGTGGTGGTGCCTGAGGTGGAGCAAGTCATGTGCCAACGCCCCCCAAGCCGTCAAGCCCCCGGTTCGCCCCTCATCCCCCCTGTAGAAAAAGCAACACCCTGATCGGCCATTGCTACAAAAACACCACTACCCGCTGCACGAAGCCTGCAAGCCGTTGTTAACAAAGGCTTTTCAACAATGGCACAGGCCTTGCTCAAGGGACCTGTACCAGAGCTTGAGACCGATGACCCAGAGCATCCGCAACAAGCCGCCTTTACCTACTTTTTCGCGACGCTGACCCCGTCGCCTTACCCAAAAGGTTGGCCACCCAGCAGGGCGCGAACCGGGGAACATACTGGAGCCTTCGTACCATGACTTCTTCACGCATCACTGGTTTACGCCAGCCGCGCAAGACCTTCGCCCACAGCCTGCTGTTTCTGGCGCTGTGCGAAGCCGCGACTGCCGGGAGCCCGCTGCTGGCCGCCGAGACCAAGACCGATAACCCGCTGGACACCGTGGTGGTGGTGGGCAACCGGGGCCAGGCCCGTACCCTGGCAGAAAGCACGGCGCCGGTGGATGTGATCTCCTCCCAGCAGTTGCTGGCCACTGGCGAGCCGGACCTGACCCGTGCCCTGAACCGCGTGTTGCCGTCCATCAACCTACCCGCCTCGTCCGGTTACGGCTCGGCCTCGGTGGTGCGCCCGATCAGCTTGCGCGGCCTGAACGGCGACCAAGTGCTGGTGCTGGTGAACGGTAAACGCCGCCACAACAGCGCCCTGCTCAACAACGGTACGTCGCTGAACTCCGGCTCGCAGCCGGTCGACCTGGACATGATCCCCACCGCGTTGATCGATCATGTCGAGATCCTGCGTGACGGCGCTTCAGCCCAGTACGGCTCGGATGCCATCGCCGGGGTGATCAACATCGTCCTCAAACAGACCGACCACGGTGGCAGCCTTAAAACCACCTACGGCCAGAACTACCAAAACGGCGACGGCGAAACCATCCGCCAGACCGGCGACGTCGGCCTCGCCCTGCCCAACGACGGTTTTATCAACTTTGGCCTGGACGTCAGACACCAGAAAGTCTCCGACCGCTCCGACAAAGCCCCGTACACCGACAGCGCGGGCAACACCAGCCTGGAACACACCTACTACGGCACCGGCCTGCCGGAAGCGCGCAACTTCAGCATGGGCTACAACGCCGAATTGCCGGTCAGCGATGACCTGACCCTGTACTCGTTCTCGACCTACACCCGCCGTAACTCTGAAAAACCTCTGGCATTCCACCAGCCTGCAAGCTTTGACGGCATTGCCACGCCATTCCCGGACGGGATTGAAGACACCCTGCGCTTTATCGAAAACGACTTCCAGGTGGCGTTCGGTGGCAAAGGCACCGTGGCTGGCTGGGACTACGACCTGTCCAGCACCTACGGTCAGGACCACGCCGAAGCGACCCTGCGCCATACCTATAACCTGAGCTACGGCCCCGACTCGCCGACCTCGGTGGACACCGGCGTGAAGACCTTCAGCCAATGGACCAACAACCTCGACCTGACCCGCTCATTTGACTTCGGCCTGGCCAAGCCGACGCAAATTTCCTGGGGCCTCGAGCAGCGCTACGAGAACTACAAAATCGGCAAGGGTGACTACGCCTCCTACGCCAGCGGCCCGTTCGACACCGGCGCCAGCGGTAACCCGATTGCACCGGGCACCATCTCCGGGGCCGGTACCACGCCCGCAGATGCTGACCAAAAAGGCCGCACCAGCCTGGCCGCTTATGGCGAGGTCGGACAGGACCTGACCGATAAATGGCATGTCGATCTGGCAGGCCGTTACGAGCACTACAACGACGGTTCGGGCACCACCACCAACGGCAAGATCGCCACTCGCTACCAGTTGACCCCGATCCTCGCCGTGCGCGGCAGCGTCAGCACCGGCTTCCGTGCACCGTCGCTGGCCCAGCAGATCTACAGCTCGACCTCGCAGACCAGCGTCAACGGCAACCTGTTCAACTACCGCAACGTGGCGGTCGACTCTGACGTGGCCAAGGCCTTGGGCGCCACCACCCTCAAGCCAGAGAAGTCCACCAACTTCGCCTTGGGCCTGACCCTGCAACCGACCGATGCCACCAGCATCACCCTTGATGCCTACCAGATCAAAATCAAAGACCGCATCGACCAGACCGGCTACCTGGGCGGTACGCCGCAAATCGACGCGATCCTTGCCGCCGCCGGGCTGCCGACCAACCAGGCGGTGACTTACTTCACCAACGCCCTGGACACCACCACCCGCGGGATCGACCTGATCGGTGACTACCGCCAGAACCTGGGCGCCTACGGCAACCTGCGCTACACCCTGGGCTTTAACTGGAACACCACTGAAATTGACGACATCCACGCCTCGCCACTGGCCCAGGCAACCCTGGGCGCGGACGGCGGCTACAACCGTCAGCGCCAGGGCAACCTCAAGCACGGCAACCCGGAATCCAAGCTGATCCTGGGCACCACCTGGACCATCAACAAGTTCGATGTCGGCCTGAACTTGACCCGCTACGGCGAGTACACCCAGTACGGCACCGCAGAAATCTACGACCGCACCTTCTCGCCAGCCTGGATCACCGACCTGAACGTGGACTACCACCTGACCTCGAGCCTGACCCTGACGGCGGGCGCCAACAACCTGTTCAACATCTACCCGGAACGCACCCACCTGCCGAGCAGCTCGGGCGCCTTCCCATACGGCAACTTCTCGCCGTACGGCACCACGGGTGGTTACTGGTACACCGGCGTGACATACAACTTCTGACCCATTGCCCTGCCGCCCCAGCGGCGGCAGGGTTTTGCCGAACACTTGCACGGAGGCTGTCATGACCCGCCGTACCGACCCACTGATACTGGGCGCTTGTTTCACCAGCAACAGCCCTGGCCTGGACGTCGAACGCCTCAAGGTCCTCGTCCGCAGCGCCGAGCGCGGCAAGTTCGATGCACTGAGCTTCAACGCACTGCCTGACTATTTTGAAGCGCTGACCTTGCTGTCAGCCCTGGCCGCCGTCACCGATCGCATCGGCCTGATCGCCACCCCAAGCGACACCGAGCCTTTCCACATCGCCCGTAAACTCGCCTCCCTCGACCACCTGTCCCAAGGCCGCGCCGCCTGGGGTGTCAGCGAACTGCATCGCGAGCGCGCTGAAGAGCTCCATGATGTGGTCACCGGCTTGTGGGACAGCTGGGATGACGAGGCTTTTATTCGCGACAAGGCCAGCGGTCGCTACTTCGACCCGGCCAGGCTGCACACCCTGAATCACCGGGGCGAACACTTTTCGGTACGCGGCCCACTGAACGTCGCCCGCCCGCCACAAGGCCATCCCGTGCGGGTGCAGGTCGTCACAACAGAAACAGACATCGCTCTGGCCGCCCGCGTGGCAGACGTTATCGTCACCGCGCACGACGCACTCCCTGCCGCCCAAGGCTTCTACCAAGCCATCAAACAGCGCGCTGCCGCGTTGGGCCGTGACCCGAAACACCTCAAGATTCTGATCACTGACCACTCACTCTCGGGCACGCCCAGCGAGGTCGCCGAACGCTTCGAGCAGTGGTTTCAGGCCCGCGCCTGCGATGGTTTTCAGGTGCACTTCCCCTCTTGCCCTGATGCCCTCCACCGCTTTGTCGATGAGGTCATCCCGCTGTTGCAACAACGCGGTCTGTTCCGCCACGACTACACCGCCAGCACGTTGCGCGAACACTTGGGCCTGCCGCGTCCGGCCAACCGTTTCAGTGCCAGCACACCGGCGCAGGCAACGGTAAGATGACGCCAGCGCACCCTTTTTCACCCTCGACGGAACCTGCCCATGGCCCTTGAATTTAGTTGGCAACTGCCGCTCTGCGAATCGGGAGCGAGACCCGACTGGACAGTGCAGCCGGGGCACTGGATTCAGGTGGCCCAGGCCGTCGAATACGCCGGGCTTGATGGCCTGTGGATTCCCGGCGGTGCTCAGTGTGCCGACAGTCTGGGGGTCGCCGCCGCGCTGTGCGCACATACCCGGCGCCTGCACCTCACCGTCAGCGTGCCGCCGCAAGTGATGCTGCCCGCCGCGCTGGCCAGCACCGTGCAGAGCCTGCAATCAATCAGCGCCAATCGCGTGCGCCTGCACTTGCCCGACAGCCAGCAGAGCCATTTGCGCCACACCTTCGACGACTGGCTCAACCGTGACCAGCGCAGCGAAAGTATCGGCGAATACCTCGACATCCTTAACCGTCTGCTGCGTGGCAGCGAACGTGGCTTTACCTACAGCGGTCGCTATTTTCAGCTGGAAAATGCCGGTTACGCCCGACGCGATCTCCCGGCTCCGGCCATTATTCTCAACGACAGCCAGAGCCCGGCACTGATCGCCAGCCAGGCCCAGATGTGCCTGTTGAGTGCCGCGCCTCCGGGGCGCTTGCGCCAAGCCATCGAGCGTCAGCGCGACGCGAACCCCTCTGCGCCACTGACGTTTGCCTGCACCTTGGGGCTGATCCTCGCGGACACCGAGGCGCGGGCCTGGGAAGCAGCCGCCCGACAACTGTCAGCGCCGCCTGCCGTCGCGGCCAGCAGCGATGACAGCGTGTTGCGGTTGCAACGCGACGCTCATCCGCTGCGCCGTTTCGAGGTCCATCCCAACCTGCTGCAAGTGGAATCAGGGCAGCCGGTCTATCTGATCGGCACACCCCAGCAACTCGCGACCCGCCTGCAAGAGCTGCACGGCCTGGGCATCGAACACATTGTCATTCAGGGCCAGCCGTCGGTCAGCGACGTGCTGCGCTTTGGTGAACAGGTCCTGCCCCTGCTGGCGGCCCAGGGCCTGCGCAAGGAGAACACCTGACATGACCACATCGGTTAACGGCCCCATCGAGCTCAACTGGTTCCTGCCCACCAACGGCGACGGCCGGCACCTGACCAGCAGCGGCCTGCCCAGCGTCGGGCTGTTCCAGCAAGGCGAACGCGCGCCCACCCTCGACTACTTGCGCCAGGTGGTGCGCGCTGCCGAACTCGGCGACTTCGACGGGATCATGGTGCCGACCGCCAGCGGTTTTGAAGACCCTTGGCTGATCACCGCCGTGCTGGCCCAAGAGGTGCGCCGCCTGCGCTTTCTGCTGACGTTACGGCCAGGGCTCGAACTGCCCGCCTACAGCGCCCACCGTGCGGCGACCCTGCAGTTGCTCAGCGATGGCCGTCTGGACCTGCACGTGGTCAGCGGTTCAAGTCGTTTCGAGCAGCGCTCGCTGGGAGATTTTCTTGAGCACGACGAGCGTTATGCGCGCACCGCCGAGTTTCTCGAGGTCTTCCAATCGGTCTGGCGCGGCCGCAGCCAGCCCTTCCATGGGCGCTTTTACCGCAGCGGTGGCGGCGGCCCGATTGCGCCCCAGGCCCAGGCGCCGGCCATTTACTTCGGCGGTGCTTCGGACGCTGCCGAGCAAGTCGGCGCAGCCCATGCCCAGACCTACCTGATGTGGTGCGAGCCCCCGGCGATGATCGCCGAGCGCATCCAGCACATGCGGGAACTGGCCGCCGCACGCGGGCGTGCCCTGCGTTTCGGTCTGCGCGTGCACGTGTTTGCCGCGCCTACCGATGATGCCGCCTGGGCGCATGTCGAGCGGTTGCTGGAAGAGATCCCCAAAGAGGCCATCGAACAGGCGCAGTTGCAGATGGCGACCTATGAATCGGTGGGGCAAACACGCCAGACCGGGCTGGTCAAAGGGCGCGGACGACGCGCGCGGGAACTGGAAGTGTCGGCCAACCTCTGGGCCGGGGTCGGTCTGGTGCGCGGCGGTGCAGGTACTGCGCTGGTGGGCAGCTACGAACAGGTGGCCCAGCGGATTGAGGAGTACTACCAACTGGGCGTGGAGTGCTTCGTGCTATCGGGCTTCCCGCATCTGGAAGAGGCGATTCACCAAGGCGCGGAATTACTGCCGCTGTTGCGCCGCATCACTCACGCGCAACGCGGCTGACAACAGGCGGCGCACTCAGCCCTGAGTGCGCCCCTTGAGCATCCCGTGATTGACCAGCAAGGTGCGCATCGCATTGCGGGTGATGCCCAGCAGCGCGGCGGTGCGCAGTTGATTGAAACCGCAAAAGGCAAACGCCTCGCGCACAATCAAATCTTCAATGTCGTGCAGCAGCGTATCGCCCGGCACCTCGAACAGGCGCAACAACTGTTCACGCATCACTTCTTGCGGCAGCCTGTTAACACTGCTCGCGCTCGCCTTGGCCACGCTCAGCCCGCCGGAAAACTTCAAGTGCTCCGGACGAATCGGCTTGTCACCGGCCACCAGCAACGCCAGGTGCACAACGTTTTCCAACTCACGAATATTGCCCGGCCACGGGTACTCGAGCAGCGCTTGCGTGGCTGACTCAGAAAGCATCGGTTCATTGATCTTCAACCGCGCGCTGTAGATGCGGCGGAAATGCTCCACCAGCGGCAGGATGTCCAACGGTCGCTCGCGCAGCGGCAACACGCCCACTTGAGCGACGTTGATCCGGTAAAACAGGTCAAGACGGAAATTGCCCGCCTCCACCGCTTGCTCCAGATCGACGTTGGTGGCCGTCACCAGCCGCACATCAATCTTCACCGGCTTGCGCGACCCGACGCGCACCACTTCCTGCTCCTGCAACACCCGCAGCAGTTTGACCTGCAAGGGCAGCGGCAGATCGCCAATTTCATCGAGGAACAGCGTGCCGCCATCGGCCTCTTCAAACCAGCCTGCGCGGCGTCCGGTGGCTCCGGAAAAAGCACCGGCTTCGTGACCGAAAAACTCACTCTCGGCGAGGGTTTCACTGATCGCCCCGCAGTTAACCGCGACAAAAGCGCCCGGCCGACCACTGGCGGCATGCAGATAACGCGCGACCAGCTCCTTGCCGGTACCGGTTTCACCGTTGATCAACACCGGCACCTCGCTCGGCCCCACGCGCTGCAAAAACTCCAGCAACTGGCGCGAACGCGGGTCAGCAAAAACCAGGGCCTTGGCCCGGATGGACAGGGGGTCCTTTTCACCCTGAGGGAACGTCAAAATCGGGGTCGGATGTCCCAGGGGGCCGCTCATGGCAAGGCATTCCAGCGTAGGTAACTGTCGGAGAGTGATACTTTACCGAGCGGGAGTTATAGCTAGAAATACTTAAAAAGAATTACTACCAAACTTTTCAAGATATTGGAGAAGATAAAAAACAAGGCACCTGTAGGAGCAAGCTTGCCTCGCGATCTTTTGATCGTTTAAAAGATCGCGAGACAGTTGGCTCCTACAGTCAGTGCAAGGCAGGCTTGGTTAAGCCTTTTGCGACGCCGGGATCTTCACGATCCAGCCAGCCGGTGCTTCAACGTCGCCGGACTGGATGCCGGTGAGTTCGTTGTACAAGCGCTGGGTTACCGGCCCTACGGTTTCCTGGCTGTGGAAGACGTGCAGTTTGCCAGCGTACTGAATGCCGCCAATCGGGGTGATTACGGCCGCGGTGCCGCAAGCGCCCGCTTCGGTGAAGCGGTCCAGCTCGTCTGCACGGACGTCGCCTTCAATCACGGTCAGGCCCAGGCGGTCTTTGGCCAGAGCCATCAACGACAGACGGGTGATGCCCGGCAGTACCGACGCCGAACGTGGGGTGACCAGTTCGTTGTCTTTGGTGATTGCAAAGAAGTTGGCCGAGCCGACTTCTTCGATGTAGGTGTGGGTCAGCGGGTCCAGGTAGATGCAATCTGCAAAACCGGCCTTCTTGGCTTCGGAACCCGGCAGCAGGCTGGCCGCGTAGTTGCCGCCCACTTTGGCTGCGCCGGTGCCGTTAGGGGCTGCGCGGTCAAAGTCGGAAATGCTGAAGTCGCACGGTTTCATGCCGCCTTTGAAATACGGGCCAACCGGGATGCAGAACACGCTGAAGATGAACTCAGGGGCGGTGCGCACGCCGATGTTGTCGCCTACGCCGATCACGAACGGACGCAGGTACAGAGCGCCACCCGAGCCGTATGGCGGGATGAAGTGTTCGTTGGCTTTGACGACCTCGGTGCAGGCATCGATGAACTGCTCGACCGACACACGCGGCATCATCAAACGGTCGCAGCTGCGTTGCATGCGCAGGGCGTTCTGGTCCGGGCGGAACAGGTTGATCGAGCCGTCCTTGCAGCGGTAGGCCTTCAGGCCTTCGAAGCACTGTTGCCCATAGTGCAGAGCGGTGGACCCTTCGCTGATGTGCAGCACGTTGTCTTCAGTCAGCACACCGTTGTCCCACTTGTCGTCGCTCCAGCGAGACAGGTAGCGATAGTCGGTTTTGATGTAATTGAAGCCCAATGTGCTCCAGTCGATACTCGGGACAGACATGATTACCTCGAAAGCGGTTCTTGGCAGGTTATGCGGCATCGGCAAGGTCGATGCCTTTATCACGGGCCAGTGTGCCAGCCACTCACGGCCAGCGCACCGGGGTCATTAAGTATTTGCGAAAAATAACGTGCGGTTCGTCGTGTTGAGCCCTGAAGGCCGAACCAAAGTGGCCATTTTTATTGCACGGAAAAACCGGTTAGGCAAGTGTCTCGATGGGGCTGACTGCCATCAATGGCCCGCGTTGTCGCCCGGTTCAATCCCCAGTGACTTGATCAGGTCATCTGCCCGCTCGTCGGCACCCGGCTCATCGGCGCGCCACCAACGACTGGAAACACGCATGGTGTAGCGTCGCCGGTATTCAGAGGGCGTAACCCCGGTGGCGCGCCTAAACAGGCGGCGAAAGGCACTGGCATCTTGGTAGCCGCAATACTCCATGACCTCAGTCAGGTCGATCAGTGTCACTTCCAGCAGCTGTTTGGCCCGTTCCACCCGCAGGCGGTGCAGGTAGTCCAGCGGGGTCATGCCTTCGACCTCCTTGAAATGCCGCAACAAGGTGCGCGGGCTGGCGGTCGCGGCCTGAGCCACGCGCTCAAGGCTGTAGGGGGTCTGAATATGCTGCTGAATCCAGTGCTTGGCTCGAAACACCACACTGTCGCGGGTTTTCACCGAGATGCCGGGGAAGTTCAGGCCCGACTGCTCAAAACGCATGGGGTGATAGAGCAGCCCGTTGGTCGCAATTTGCGCCATTTCTTCGCCCGCAAAATGGCGAATCAGTTCAACCACCAGGTCACAGACCGCCGCCGGTGCCCCGGCAGTAAAAAACGGGCCATCCACCACCACCGGGCCTTCCATCGCCATCTGCACGCCGGGGAAGCTGGACGCAAACCAGTTGGCAATCATCCACGTAACCGTGGCACGCCGACCATTGAGCACACCGGCACGCGCCAGCATCACCGGGCCGTTGAAGCTGGCCGCAATCACCCGGCCTTGGGAGTGGTAGCGGGCGATGCAGTTCAGCTCTTCGCTGCATTGATCGAGCACATGGTTGAGGTCCGGGACGCTTTTCATCTGCACGCCCGGGACAAACAGCGCAGTTTGCGAGGGCCGTAAGGTTTTGCGCCCACCGGCAGGCGACTGCATGGCCGTCATCCAGTCGGGCAGCGGCAGCTCCTTACCCACCGCATTAATCAGCCGCCAGTGAAAGAACGCCCCCCGCTTGTCGGGGTTACGCATCTGCCAGAGCGTGTTGAAGGTGCGCAGAATATCGATAACGCTGAACAGCGTCCCGGCCATGCTATGCGGGCCGTGGAGTAAATCAATTCGGACGTTCATGGGCTAACCCGGCGATATTGGACTTATTGTTGGCGATATTAGCTTTATCTCTATGCCCTGTCTGCCAGCGGCACTCGTCGCACCTCCCTCGCACCCTACGCCTACACGTTCAATCCACCTGGATAAAGCGCACGCCAAGCGCGGCGCCCGTTGTTTAGCCAGCGTTTTGGCTGGCGATATTGGCCCTATTGCTGTCGGTATTCGCCGTATTAGCGCCCGACCTTGGGCGATAGACTGAAAACGCCTGGCATCCCACAAAAACAAAACGAAGGTAGTGCTCAGTGAACACAACAATAAGAAAAGCGTGGGCCAAGGCTGGCAAACCCGTCATGACTGGACTCTCCACGGCGCTGCTCTGCGCAGGCATGACAGCACCGGTATCAGGGGGCGAACTGGTGTTCGGCGACCTGCGGTCCGGGCTCGGCCCAGGGATCGAATGGCAGCAGGACGACACCCACCTGAGCGTTAAAGGTGCCGTGAAGCTGGGCACGGTGCGGCGCATGGACAACCCGAGCCACCGCCTGACCAGCACCGAATACGGCATGAACCTGTTCAATGACGGCGACCTCAACTACAAGCGCGGCGATGCCGTGTCGACGTCGCTGGAAACCTATCTGCAAGCCGACCTCAGCCACCGTAACCTCGGCGTGTTTGTCAGCGCCAAAGGCTGGTACGACTACGCGCAAAAAGATCAGGGCGTGGACTATGGCAGCGTGCCGAACGGCTATCGCTCCGGCAAACCCTTGAGCGATGACGGTTTCGACTCGCTGGCGCGGTTTTCCAACGCGGTCATCGACGATGCCTACGTGTATGGCAACTTCCAACCGGGCGGGCATGACCTGTTGGTCCGACTTGGCGATCAGGCGATTCCTTGGGTGACACCGACCACCATCGGGGGCGGCCTGCAGGCCGTGAACGCATTCGACTGGGCCGCCGCCCGGCGCAGCACCTCGATTGCCGAAGCCCGCACCGTGGCGATGCCCGCGCTTTACGCCAAGCTGGCCCTGACCGATAACCTGAGCGTCGATGCCTTTAATCAGTTTGAGTTGCGCCCCAATGCCTACCCCGGTTGCGGCACTTTCCTGTCGACCAGCGATTACGCGCAACCCGGGTGCAACCAGTTTTTACTCAACGGCAGCATCCTCAGTTCGCTGGCCGGCCGCCCGATCTTTACCCCGGACGGCCAGGCCCTGAATAACCCCCTGGACAGCGTGGCCCGCGGCCCGGACCATCGCCCCAGCGACAACCAATACGGCGCCGGCCTGCACTACTTGTGGGATAACGTCGGCATGTTTGGCTTGTATTTCGCCGACTACACCAGCCGCGATGCCATCACCCAAGTGGTGCGCACAGGGCCCGGTGTGCTGACACCCCCGGCCGCTAACCTGGGCCAGGCCGCCCCCACCGGCGTGGCCGCGTATTACCAGCGCGCCTTCCCGACCCACATCCGCCTCTACGCCCTTAACTTCAAGACCCGGCTCCCGGACGGCACCGGGATTTATGCCGAATACAGCTACCGGCCCAACCAGCCCATTGCCTGGAACGGTTCGGACTTCATTACCGGTTTGCTGGGCGGCAGCGGCCCCTTTGCTTATCTGACTAAAACCCCAACCGGCTATTTGGCACCCGGCTACGACCGCTTTCGCGTCAGCCAATTCAACCTTGGTGCCAGCCGCCCGCTCGGCCACGTGTTGGGCGGTGACATGAAGCTGTCGGCCGAAGCCGGGTTCAAATATGTGCACGATCTGCCGGACACCGACGAGCGCCGCTACGGCCGCCCCGGTTTTGGCAGCGCGCCCTACGGTGATAACGCGAAATGCACCGGCCCGGCGGCTAAATGCTCAATGGACGGGTTTGTCACGCCGTTTTCCTGGGGCACCCGCGCCAAAGCCGAAATCCACTATAAAAATGTGTTGCCGGGGCTCGACCTGACACCTTCGCTGACGGTGCTCTATGACGTTAAAGGGCATGCCTATGACGGCGTTTTTTCCGAAGGCCGCTACGCACAGGTGCTGGGCGTGCATGGCGAATACCAAAAAACCTACACCTTCAACGTCAGCTACCTGAACACCGGTGGCGGCGATTACAACCTGGTCGCCGATCGCAGCATGTTAGAGGCCAGTGTCGGCATCCGCTTCTGAGCGCCCCTATTGAAAAGGCCATACCCATGCACTCATTGACCGATAAACGTCGCCCTCTGGTGGTCGCGCTGTTGATGACCGTCGTCATTATCAGCGTGCTGGATAAAACCATTTTTGCCTTTGCCGGCCCGCAGATCATTGACGAACTCAAGCTCACAGCCGAGCAGTTCGGCTTTATCAGCAGTGCGTTTTTCTTTTTGTATTCGATCTCCGGCGTGCTGGTGGGCTTTGTGGCCAACCGCATGCCTAGCCGCTGGATCCTGTCAGGCATGGCCCTGGTGTGGATGACCGCACAATTGCTCGCGGCCCTGTCCACGACGTTCATCAGCCTGTTAGCCAGTCGCGTGCTGCTCGGTGCCGGTTGCGGGCCGGGCACCGCCGTCACCCAGCACGCCTGCTTCAAATGGTACGCCACCCGTGAACGGGTCTTGCCGGCCGCGCTGATTCAGGTGGCAATCATGCTTGGCGCCATCGCCGGGGCGCTTGCCTTGCCCAAATTGATAGAGCATTACGGCTGGCGCACGGGGTATGTGCTGCTGGCCGGGATTGGCCTGATCTGGCTGCTGCTGTGGCAACTTTATGGCCGCGAAGGGCAGCACGATGACACCAAAACAGCCAACGGCGAGACCTTGCCGACGCTGCCTTATGGCCGTTTGTTGCTCAACCGCACCTTTGTCTGCATCACTCTGGTCGCCTTTTGCAGTTACTTGCCCAACGCCCTGCTCTACAGCTGGCTGCCGACGTACCTGCAAAAAGGGTTGGGCATGACGCCCATGCAATCCGGTTACCTGGTGCTTGCCACCACGCTGGGGGTGATTGCCATCAACCTGCTGGTCTCCAGCCTGGCCCAACGCGCCATGAAACGTGGCGCCAGCATCCGCAAAGCGATGGTGGTGCCACCGTTGCTCGCCTGCCTGATTGCGGGCGTGGCGTACATCGTCATGGGCTTTACCACCACGGCCCTGACCGTGACGCTGGGCTTGTTTTTGCTGGGCAGCATTCTGCTCAACCTGTTGTCTGCGTTTGGTTTCAGCATCGTTGCCCACATCGCACCGGCCCGCCAACGCGGCAGCATGCTGGCCATCCATATCGCCTTGATGACCACGGCCGGCATGCTCGCGCCCCTAGTGGTCGGGCAGGCCATTGGCTGGCAGCACGGCAACCTGGTGAACGGCTTCGAACTGGCCATCGGCCTGTTTGGCATCACCCTGTTGGTCTTCAGCGTACTTGGGCTGCTGTTGATCGACCCGGAGCGCACCCGCCGCGAGCTCAATGCCGACACTCCCCTTGCAGGTTTACCGGCCGCCAGCCCGGCCTAGCCTGCGCGTCATGACACCTCCCGACTTTGCATAGGAACTGCTTGATGGACTTATCCTGCTTTTCACAGAGCTACGCCCAAGCGCGGCAAAAATTCCTTGAGGCCTGCTCCAATGCTGACCTCAAGGTGGAATCTCACCTTCACCCGCTGACCGGCAAGGAGGGAGAAGAACTGGCCATTGATGTGGCGCTTTCAGGATCGCCCTGTGCGGCCAATTTGCTGGTTGTGAGCAGCGGCGTCCACGGTGTTGAAGGCTTTTGCGGCTCGGCAGTGCAAGTCGATCACCTGCGTGACCGCAACTGGATGCATGACAGCCACCGAGAGAATGTGGCCGTGCTGTATCTGCATGCGCTCAACCCTTATGGCTTCTCTTGGCTGCGCCGGGTCAACGAAGACAACGTCGACCTCAATCGTAACTTCAATGACTTCAGCCAGCCGCTGCCCGTTCACTCCCCTTACCGTGCCGTCGCCCCGTGGCTGGTACCAAAGCGCCAGCCGCCTACGCTTCTCAGCACCCTGAGGTTGGCGGGTTACGCCTTGCGACACGGGCCTAAAGCACTGCAAGCAGCCATCACCAGCGGACAGCACATTGATCCGCGCGGTCTATTTTTTGCGGGCACTCAACCCACCTGGAGCAACCTGCAACTGCGCCAGATCATCCGCCGTCTGGGCAGCCATTGCCAACGCATCGGCTGGATCGACGTGCACACGGGGCTCGGCCCTTATGGCGTAGGCGAGCGCATTTACAAAGGGCACACCACCTCAAACGACATTGCCCGGGCGCGTGAATGGTGGGGGCCGCAGGTCACCTCCAGCGAAGACGGCTCGTCTTCCTCTGCCGTGCTCAACGGCACGTTGGACCTGGCCGTGATGCAAGAATGTCCCTTGGCTCAGTACAACGGCTTGACCCTGGAATACGGCACCAAACCCGGCCCTGCCGTGCTCAACGCACTGCGCGCCGATCAATGGTTGCAGAACAATCCACAGGCTAATGACACCCAACGCACTCAAATCAAGCGACAACTTCGCGATGCCTTCTACATTGATAGCGATGACTGGAAACGACGCGTGCTGGAACAAGCGCGAGAGGTCATGGCACAGACCCTGAAAGGGCTTTCCATGACGTAGCAATCTGTTACATCAGCGCAAATCTCCAGTGCCATTGCTGGACTAAGTTGATGGTGCCCTCGCCAGCACGCCGTCGATGGAGTCACCTCTCAAGCCAAAAAGGATATTCAGGATGAATGCATATTTGATGGAAGCGTTAAGACAGATCATGCAGCAGCTCAAGACCACACTTGATGAGCATGGCGATGAGATCACCACCACCCTTCAGCGTGTGGCGCTGGGGGAGTTAAAGCCTGTCGAGACGCTCACCCCCGAAGAGCTTGAATGCGCGCGTGAGCTGTTTGGCTGGGTGGCGCAACATGACCCGCTCAAGGTCTGGGCCAAGGTTGAGCCACTGTTGCCGGAGTTGATCGGCTCAGCCTCTGACATCGCCCTGGATGAGATCTTTGTCGATCCGGGCTTCGGCGAGTTGCCGCCTTCGCTTAAAAAACTCAAGAACAAGCGCACCCTGGCCCGGCTTGGGGTGCTGTTGGCGAGCTACATCTGCTATGACCAGTTCCACTACCCGCAGCCTGAAACCGGGGTGTACAACATTTCGGGCAGTGCATTCGAAAAGCTCAAGTGGGTGTACCGGTACTGGTTCAATCAGCTGGAAGTTGCTGAACTGGGCTCGGGGCTGGAAGAATTTTTCGCGTCCCAGCGCTTTGAGTTTTTCAACCTGACAGACCCGTCGCCAGACGCCGACAACACAATTGCTTCGGTGTCGGTGTCTTGCGCCGGGGATTTGCTTGCGGTGGATGTACTGACGCCAGAAAACACCGAGCACTTGTTCGATGCAATCACCGATTTTTACAGCAGCGCCGACATTGTCAGCGCCAACCTCGAATCCACGGTAGATAAAAACCAGAAGCCTACCCGTAACCAGCAGCCCGGCGAACCGGCACGGATGAACACATCCCAGGCCATGTTCGACAAGTTCCGCCACGAGGCCAAAATCAACTTCTTCAGCACCGCGACCAACCACGCCATGGACTATGGCGAACCGGGCGTGCTGGCCACCCTCGACGTGCTCAAAAGATCGGGCGCGCTGTATGCCGGTACGGCCGCCAGCCAGGCAGAGCAGAACGAGGTGGTGATCTTTGAAAAAGACGGCATCAAGGTGGCGCTGCTGGCCTACACTTTTGACCTTAACGGCCACTTGGTGCCCGAGGGCAAGTCTTACTTGGCCAACGAAGTGCGCTTTAACGATGTAAACCCGCCGCCTGATTACACCTTGATCAAAAGGCAGGTCGCTGCGGCGCAGGCCAAGGGCGCGGATTGGATCATCGCTTATTGCCACTGGGGCTGGGAGTTTGAAATGTACCCCCACGTCAATATCGTCGATGCCGCGCACAAGGTCATTGAGTGCGGCGTCGATACGATTCTGGGCAACCACCCACATGTCAGCCAGCCCGCGCAACTGATCCCGCGTACCGGCAAACAGGACGCGCTGGTGATCTACGCGTTCGGCGATTTTGTGAGTTACCACCCTGACAGCCGCAACTCCAAGCTGGCATACAGCGTGAAGTTCAACATCGGCAAGGTGAAGGGCACTACCGGGCTGTTCAATTTGCAGGCGCTGCCGCTGTATATCGTCAACCAGAAACTAAAGCCGGAGGACCCCGAAGATGACCGTTTCGACTGCCGCATCGTCAAGTTCTTCGACGTGCTGCAAAGGCCGAACGCGTTTGGCCTGACCGAGCTGGAAAAGAGCCAACTGCCGCACCTGCGTGACAAAGTGTGGAACGACATCCTGTCGCCGCTTTCGAGCATTGCCCAACGTTTTGACGCGTAACACCCTCCTCTTATAACCACCTACCTGTAGGAGCGAGCTTGCCTCGCGATCTTTTAAGATCAAAAGATCGCGAGACGAGCTCGCTCCTACAGAGGCCGTGTCGGCAGAAAAAAATCTCTCGCCACAGCAGTCGTCATATCCCCATGAAAACTCAAAAGATCGCGAGACAAGCTCGCTCCTACAGGTGGGCTTTGGCCTGCATTCACGGACATAACAACTGAAAATAATTTCAATAAAGCACCAAAGCGCTATTGAAGATATTTTCAGTATTACCTAGCATTGCCCTCAGCCTGACAAGAATAAGATGAGGTGTTGCAGTGCCAGAGTTGAAAGATCAAACCTATTGGCTCGAAAAAGCCCGAACGCTGCCACTCGAAGGTCGAGCGTTTATTGATGGCGCTTATGTCGATGCCCAAAGCGGCGCCACGTTTACCTCATACAGCCCAATAGACGGCGCCCCCCTAGCAGCCGTTGCGCAGTGCGCCAGTGCCGATATTGACCTGGCCGTCGCTGCTGCCCGCCGCAGCTTTGAGGCCGGGGTGTGGTCAGCCATCAGCGCTCAAGCGCGTAAAGCGGTGTTGCTGAAATGGGCGCAGTTGCTGGAAACACATACGCGAGAATTGGCCTTGCTGGAGTCTCTGGACAGCGGCAAGCCTATTGCAGACACCACGGGCGGCGACCTGCCCGGCACGATTTATTGCCTGCGCTGGTTCGCCGAGCTGATCGATAAGGTGCACGGCGAAGTCCCGGCCATCGACCCGCAGTTTTTCGGCACCGTGACCCACCAACCGCTGGGCGTGGTGGCCGCCGTAGTGCCGTGGAATTACCCGCTGTTGATGGCCGCCTGGAAGTTCGCCCCGGCCTTGGCCGCAGGTAATAGCGTGGTGCTCAAGCCTTCTGAGAAAACCCCGCTCAGCGCCTTACGCATTGCCGCGCTGGGCCTGCAAGCCGGGCTCCCGGCGGGTGTATTCAGCGTGGTGTGTGGCGACGGCCAAGCCGGCCGAGCCTTGAGCCTGCACACGGACGTCGACTGCATCGCCTTCACCGGCTCGGGCAAGGTAGGGCGTGAAATCGCGAAAAATGCCGCATCTTCAAACCTCAAGCGCGTGTGGCTGGAGCTAGGCGGCAAGTCAGCCAATATCGTCATGGCCGACTGCCCGGATATCCCGCAAGCCGCGCGTTCTGCGGCCGCCGCGATTTTCGCCAACATGGGCCAAGTGTGCAGCGCAGGCTCGCGTCTGCTGGTGCAGCGTTCGATTGCCGATACGCTGATAACAGAACTGCTGCAGGCCGCTGAGCACTATCAACCCGGCCATCCTCTAGATCCTGCATCTGTCACCGGCGCGATCATTGATAGCGTGCAACTCGATCAGGTCTGCCGCTACATCGAGATCGGCGAGCACGAGGCGCAACTGCTCACCGGCGGTCGCACATTAACGTTGGCCGGGACGGGCGCGTATCTGCAGCCCACGATATTCCTGGCCCACGACGCCAACGCACGCATCGCCAACGAAGAAATCTTCGGCCCGGTGCTGACGGTCATTGTCTTCGACACGCTGGACGAAGCCATCGCCATTGCCAACCAGACCGAATACGGCCTCGCGGCAGCGATCTGGTCCTCGGACATCAGCACCGTACATAACGCTACCCGCCGCCTGAAGGCCGGGACCGTGTGGGTCAATTGCTATGACGAACTGGTGGACATGAACTTCCCGTTCGGCGGCTTCAAGGCGTCGGGAAATGGCCGCGACAACTCGGCCCACGCGCTCAGCAAATACACCGAGTTGAAATCCACCATCCAGCGTTGCCGTTAAGGTGAGTCCTGTGCAAAACACTCTTTCCGCATTAATCCCACAAAAATGGACCGTACCCTTGCCGATGGAATACGGCCCCGGCGCCCGTCACGAATTGGTCGCCCTGTGCAAACAATTCAACATTCAGCGGCCGTTCATCATCACCGACCAAGGCTCGCTGAACCTGCCATTCGTAGCCGAGATTCAGCACGCCTTGAACGACGCAGGCCTGGCCTGCGGGCTGTACGGAGGTATAGAGCCCAACCCGACCGACCGCACTATTGTTGCCGGAGCGCAGGCTTACCAAGCCTGGGACGCGGACGGCATTATCGCCCTGGGTGGCGGCAGCGGCCTGGACGGCGCCAAAGCGGTGGCCCTGATCGCCCGCCAGCAGCGTTGCGACCTGTGGGCGTTCGATTTTGATCAACCAGTGCCACAGGGCTTTCACGCAGACGACTTTGCGCCGGTCATCACGATTCCAACCACGGCTGGCACCGGTGCCGAAACTGAAAGCACGGCGATGGTCACTGACACCCGGCGCGGCATTAAAGGCTGCGTCTGGCACCCGCTGGCACGGCCTTCAGCGGTCATCCTCGACCCGGAACTGACCCGCAGCCTGCCCGCCAACCTCACTGCCTGGACCGGTCTGGATGCCATCATCCACGCGCTGGAAGCCTACTTCGTGCCCAGCTTCAACCCGCTGAGTGACGGCGCGGCCCTGCAAGCGCTGGACTTGCTGTGGCATTCCATCGACACCGCCGTGCATCAGGGGCAAGACCTGGAAGCGCGCGGCAAAATGCTGATCGGCTCGTGCCTGGCGGGCGTGGCCTTTCTCAAGGGCCTGGGCCTGGTGCACGCCCTGAGCCACATGGTCGGCGCGACCTACAACACCCATCACGGGCTGACCAACGCAATTATTTTGCCGGTGGTGTTGCGCTTCAATCAGGCCCAGATCAGTGCGCGGCTCAAGCCGGTGGCACAGGTGCTGGACCTGCCGGATGACCGTTTCGACACGTTCTACAACGCCGTATGCACACTGCTAGACCGTCTGAACATTCCCAAGTCTTTAGCCGCGCTCGGCGTTCAACACGCCGACATCGACGCGCTGGCCCTCAAATCCATGGGCGACCCCGCACGCCTGACCAACCCTCGCGACAGCTCCCTTGAGCAACTCAAGGCACTATTGGCCCACGCCATCGACCACGCCCGCGACTGATGACCTGAAACACCCAACCATTGCTTTGTCGTGTAACCACAATAAATAAAACAGGTGCCACCGCGATGTCTGACTCTACCCAAGCTGCGTCCAAAGGACGCCTCAACCTTGAAACACGCTCCATCGATTATGTCCCGCTGGCCGAGCGACACGGCAAAGCCTGGCACTTGTGGCCGATCTGGTTTTGCGGCGAAGCCCACCTCACCACCCTCGCGGTGGGCATCATCGGTATCGGCATGGGCGCCAACCTGTTCTGGTCGGCGATCGCTATTTTCTTCGGGTGTGCGTTCGGGACGCTGTTCATGGCCGGCCACTCCACCCAGGGCCCGCAAATGGGCCTGCCGCAACTGATCCAGTCTCGACCGCAGTTTGGCTACCTGGGCGCGCTGTTGGTATACGTGGTGGCCATCGCTACTTATGTGGGCTACAACGCGTTCAACCAATTGCTGGTCGGGCAAACCCTGCATGAGCTGTTCAACGCACCGGAGCATGGCTCGGCCATTGCCTTCTCGCTGCTGGCCATTGTCATGGCTATTGCCGGGTATAACACCTTCCACAAAGTGCAGCGGTTTCTCGCCTTTGTGCTGATTGCCGTCATGGTGGTGTTCACCATCGGCTTGTTTATTTTCGTCAAACTGCCCGCCGAACAACTGAGCATGTCGGGCTTCAAGGCCACGCCGTTCCTCGCACAATTCTTTGTCGCTGCGGCGTATCAGTTGAGCTGGGCGATCTATGTGTCGGACTACTCGCGGTATTTGCCGGCCAATGTCAGCGTCAAATCATCGTTCTGGTGGACCTACTTCGGCGCCATGATCGGCGGCGTATGGATGATGCTGATCGGCGCCCTGGCCGCGGCCTTGAGCCCCGGTCAAAACCTGGCCAAAGGCTTGGTCATGCTGGGTAACTCATTGTTCAGCGGCTTCGGCGAAATCCTCCTGATTCTGGCCGTGCTCAGTCTGGTCACCAGCGCGGCGCAGAACTTCTACGGTGCCTCGATCACCCTGCTCAGCATTGCCGACACCGTAAAAAGCCAGACCTCTACCCTGCTCAAACGCATCGTCTCGATGCTGATTGTGGGCGGCACGGCCATCGCCATCGCCATGACCGCCTCGGATAACTTCGTGAAGGACTTCGGCGACTTCCTGGCGATCCTGCTGTACCTGTTCACACCGTGGACGGCCATCAACCTGGTGGACTTCTACAAAGTCCGCCACGGCAAGTTCTCGATCACCGAAATCTTCAAACCCAACGGCATCTACGGTCGCTGGAACTGGCGCGGCATCGGCGCTTACGTCGCAGGTTTTGTCGCCATGCTGCCGTTCTCCAGCACCGGCCTGTACACCGGCTACGTCACCACTCTGCTGGGCGGAGCCGATATCAGCATGATCGTCGGGTTGATCGTCTCGGGCGTGGTCTATTGGTGGTTGTGCCGCTCGCAGAACATCCAGCAAGAGCTGTCGCAAATCGACCATCTGGACAAGGACCTGGAAGCCCGCTTACAGGCAAGCTGATCGTCGTTTGAACACGGTTCACTGGCTGCAACGGGCAGTGAACCGCTAGCTCCGACTAATTCCTGCCACTCGCCCGACAAAAAATTGCTAAATTGGCGCCCTGTTTTTAAGCGTCGGTTGAGTGTCGGAGAATGGAAGAATGAGTGGTGACGCCGCAGTGCCTGAGCTCAAAAAGCGCCGAACCCGCATAGACCCGGAGTTGCGGCGCAAGGCGATTATCGAAGCCACCATGCAATGCATCACCCAGTACGGCCACAGCGGCAGCACACTGGAGCGCATCTGCGCACAGGCCGGTGTTTCCATCGGTTTGATCGGCCATCATTTTTCCAGCAAGGAAGAGCTGATGCTGTCCACCTATCAGGCGCTGACCGACCAACTGCGCGAAGAAACCCGCAAATACCTGGCCAGCCAGGGCGGCTCATCGCAAGACCGGTTACTGGCGATTATCCGCTCCTCGTTTCGGGGGCAGATCTTCAACGAATTCATCCTCACCACCTGGCTGGGCTTCTGGGGCGCGGCCGTGTCGTCAGACCAATTGCGCGCGCTCAACAAAAAGCTCTACGCCGACTACCGCAAAGAGCTGGAAGCCGTGTTCAACGACATCGCCCGCGAAAACGGCACCCACATCGACGCCAAAAGCGCAGCCCTGACCATCACCGCCTTGATCGACGGTTTTTGGCTGGAATGGGCCCTCGACCACAAAGCCTTCAGCTCCAAAAAAGCCGAGAAATGCTGCATCACCACGGCGCAAATGTTTGTGAACAGCGCGCAGCCACTGCCCGCTTAACAGGCAAAAACAAAACCTGTAGTTGCTGACCAGATACGAGGCTGCGACTACCGGGTGAGCGGTCAGCCTTTGAAATCAGCCATTACACAAAGGGACAGCCCCTAGGAGTTGTCCCCCTGAAAGAATCAGTTCCCGATCCACCCAACGCGCCTGAGTGCAAGCAGGCACCTAAATTTCAAAGGCTTTTCTGTAGGAGCGAGCTCGTCTCGCGATCTTTTGACCTTGAAAGATCGCGAGGCAAGCTCGCTCCTACGGGTTTTGTGGGTTAGCGGAAGACTAAGCCACCGTCGATCAGCGGGGCTTGGCCGGTCATGTAGTCGGCGTCCGGGCTGGCCAGGTAGGCGACGAAGGCCGCGACGTCTTCCGGGGTTTCGGCACGGCCCAGGGCGATGCCGTTGACGAATTTATCGTAGGTGGCGCCAATCGGCGCGCCGGTGATTTCTGACATGCGTTTGTCGATGTCGACCCACATGTCGGTCCCCACCACGCCAGGGCAGTAGGCGTTGACGGTGATGCCGTGCACCGCCAGTTCTTTGGCCGCCGCCTGGGTCAGCGCGCGGACCGCGAACTTGGTGGAGGAGTAAACACCCAGTAAGGCATAGCCTTCATGGCCTGCGATGGAGCTGGCGTTGATGATTTTGCCTTTGCGCTTGAGCGCCTGGAACTTCTCGGCCGCGGCCTGGATGCCCCACAAGGTGCCTTGTACGTTGATGCGGTAGATGCGCTCAACTTCTTCAGCCGTTACGTCCAGCAGCGGCTTGACCTGCGAAATGCCCGCGTTGTTGACCATGATGTCCAGCCCGCCGAGCGAGCTGTGGGCATGCTCAACAGCCTGGAACACTTGCTCACGGTCGCCCACGTCGGCCACAAAGGTGCTGGCTTTGCGGCCCAGCGCCTGAACCTCTTCGGCCACTTGGCGCAGTTTGTCCTGGTTGATGTCGACCAGCGCAATGTCGGCGCCGTCTTTTGCCAAGCGCAGTGCGATACCACGGCCAATGCCCTGCGCGGCTCCTGTGACCAATGCCACTTTTGCAGTGAGTTTCATTCGTTGGGCTCCTTTCAACAGTTAGCGGTGTCTGCGGCCTCAACCTTAGTCCAGACCGCCGACGTGTCTATTGATGTAGCGCACGGTCTCGGGCTGCGAGCACGGCTTCATGCATCGCTTCACTGAGGGTCGGATGGGCAAAGATGACCTCACTCAGCGCCTCATCAGTGGCTTCCAGCGCCTGGGCGATACCAAAGCCCTGGATCTGTTCGGTCACGTGCGGTCCCACCATGTGGGCGCCAAGCAGTTCACCGCTTTGGGTGTCGAAAATGGTTTTCACAAAGCCGGTGCTTTCGCCCATGGCCAGCGCTTTACCGTTGGCTTGATAGTCGAAACGCCCCACGCTGATGGTGTGGCCCAAGCTGCGCGCCGCCGCTTCGGTGAGGCCCAGGCTGGCGACTTCCGGTCGGGCATAGGTGCAGCCGGGGATGCGGCTTTTGTTCAGCGGGTGCACACCTTCGACACCGGCCAGTTTCTCGACGCAGATCACCCCTTCATGGCTGGCCTTGTGCGCCAGACATGGCGCGCCGGCCACGTCGCCAATCGCGTACAGCCCGGCCACGCTGGTGCGCGACCAGGCGTCGGTTTTGATAAAGCCTTTGTCGAATTCAACACCCAGCGCTTCAAGGCCCATGTCTTCGGTGTTGGGCACAATGCCCGCCGCCAACAGCACTTGTGCCACCTGCACGGTCTGTTCGCTACCGTCACCGAGAGTGAGCTGGCAGCTCAGCGCGCCGGCCTCGCCTTGCACGGCGCTGACTTTGGTCTGGGTCAGGACACGAATCCCGCGTTGCTCGAATTCACGCTGCACCAGGCTGGCCACGTCGTGGTCTTCGACCGGCATGATTTGCCTGGCCACTTCCACCAGCGTCACTTGGCTGCCGAGGTCGTTGTACAGGCTGGCAAACTCGACACCGATGGCGCCAGAGCCAATCACCAGCAGCGACTCGGGCACAGTCTTGGGCACCAGCGCGTCGAAGTAGCTCCAGATCTTTTGCCCGTCGGCCACCAGCCCCGGCAACGGCCTGGGCCGTGCGCCGGTGGCCAAAATGATATGCCGCGCCTGGTACACCGCCTCGCCCTTTTCGCCGGTGACGGTGACTTCACCTTTGGCGCTGACGCGGCCACGGCCATCGATCACCGTGACGGCGTTTTTCTTCAGCAGGTAAGCGATGCCGGCCGTCAGTTTGCGCGACACGCCACGGCTGTGGGCCACCAGTTGCGCAATGTCGAACTGGATGTTGTCCGCGCTAAAACCGAAGGTATCCAGGTGCTTCAAGGTGTGCCCGACTTCGGCGCCTTTGAGCATGGCTTTGGTGGGGATGCAGCCCCAGTTCAGGCAGATGCCACCCAAATGCTGCTGTTCGACCAAGGCCGTGCTCAGGCCCAGCTGGGCGGCGCGTATGGCCGCCACGTAACCGCCGGGCCCGCCGCCAATCACCAGTACATCGTATTTATCGGTCATGGTGGCTCCTAGAGCATCATCAGGCTGGGGGTCTGCACCAGGCGCTTGAGTTCTTTGAGGAACGCCGCCCCCAGCGCACCGTCTATCACCCGGTGATCACACGACAGGGTCACGGTCATTTGCGTGCGCACGGCGGGCTGGCCGTTGTGCGCGACCACCCGCTGCTCGCCTGCGCCAATGGCTAGAATCGCCCCTTGCGGCGGGTTGATGATGGCGTCGAACTGGCTGACCCCGAGCATGCCCAGGTTGGAGATGCTGAAGGTGCCGCCCTGGAACTCTTCGGGTTTGAGCGTGCCCGCTTTGGCTTTGGTCACCAGGTCGAGCATTTCTTGGGAGATGCTCGACAGGCTCTTGCGGTTGGCCTGACGCACGATCGGGGTAATCAAACCGCCGGGCAGTGCCACGGCCACCGAAATATCCGCGTCACTGAAGCGCAGCACTGCTTGGCGAGCTTCGTCGAACTGCACGTTGACGTCCGGCACTTTGACCAGCGCCAGGCCAACGGCCTTGATCAGCAGGTCGTTGACCGACAGTTTGACCGCCGGCGCCGAGGCGTTGATTTCACTGCGCAGCGCCAGCAGCGCTTCCAGGTCCAGATCGGCCTGCAGGCGGAAGTGCGGTGCCGTGCGTTTGGACTCTTGCAAGCGCGCGGCAATCGCTTTGCGCATGCCGTTCATGGGCAGAACTTCCGCTTCGGGCGCCTGCGCAGCGGCGGGTGCAGGTGCAGCCAGCACTGGATTTTGCGCGGCGTTGACTTCCAGCACGTCGGCCTTGCTGACCCGGCCACGGCTGCCCGTGACGCGGCAATCGTTGAGGTTGACGCCCAGCTTGGCCGCCAAACGGCGAGCCACCGGCGTGGCCACGATGTGGCTGTCATCGGCCCGCGAGCGCGCTGGCCCCTCGGCCCGGTGCGCCGGTTGCAACGTCGCGACCTTGCCGCCGTGGTCCTTCACGGCCTGCTCGATGTCGGTCACGCTGATTCGCCCTTGCGGGCCGGTGCCGCTGACACGCGCCAAGTCGATGCCCAATTCTTTGGCCAGACGCTTGGCATGCGGCGTGGCGAACACGGTTTCGGCGCTGTCGCCAAGCAAGGCGTGCGGTACTTGCCAACCGTGGGTGGTCTTGGCCAAAGGGGCTGGCGCGGGCGTCGGGGCTTTTGCCGCCGCGGCCGCAGGGGCCGGGGCAGCAGGCGCGGGGGTGGCCGCTTCAGGTGCCGCAGTGGCTGCCGGAGCCGCGCCGCGTTGAGCGATAAACGCATCAATCTCGGCATCACTCACCGAGGCATCGGCCACGATGCCCAGCAAGCCGCCCACCGGCAGGGTTTGCCCGGGCTGGGCCACTTTGCGCCGCAGCACGCCATCAAACGGTGCTTCCAGCACGTTGGAGATTTTGCTGGTTTCGATGTCGCACAGTTCCTGATGCTGTTTGAAGGTGTCGCCTTCTTCAATCAGCCAGTTATTGAGGGTGCCCTCTTCCATCGACAGGCCCCATTTTGGCACCTCGATGATTTTGATCTCGCTCATGGTCAGGCCTCCATCACTTTGCGGACAGCGGCTTCAATGCGATCGACACTCGGAATCCAGGCTTGCTCCAACACCGGCGAAAACGGTACGGGGGTGTGCGGCGGAGTGACCATGATGATCGGCGCTTTGAGCTGGTAGAACGCTTTGGTAGCGATCAAGGCGGCCAGGTCGTGGGCAAAACCCAGGCGCGCGGCGGACTCGTCGACAATCACCACGCGGCCGGTGGAGGTTACAGATTCGAGAATGCCATCTTCGTCCAGCGGTGACACGGTACGCGGGTCGACCACTTCGACCGAGATGCCTTCAGCGGCCAGTTTGTCGGCCACCTGGTTGGCTTTGTGGACCATGGCCGCCAGGGCGATGATGGTCACGTCGGTGCCTTCGCGGGTGTAGTTGGCCACGCCAAACGGGATGGTGTACGGCTCTTCGGGCACTTCGCCCTTGATGTCATAGAGCGCTTTGTGTTCACAGAACACCACCGGGTCGTCGTCGCGAATCGCCTGGATCAACAAGCCTTTGACGTCGTAAGGGGTCGATGGAACCACTACTTTGAGGCCCGGCGTGGTGGCAAAAATATGGTACGGCGATTGCGAGTGTTGAGCGGCGGCCGAGAAGCCCGCGCCGATCATGCCGCGCACCACCATTGGCGCCTTGGCCTTGCCGCCGAACATGTAGCGGAACTTGGCCGCCTGGTTGTAGAGCATGTCGTGGCAGACGCCAAAAAAGTCCATGAACATCAGCTCGGCCACCGGGCGCAGACCGGTCATTGCTGCACCCGCCGCCATGCCGATAATCGCCGACTCGGTGATCGGAGTATCGATGACCCGCGATGAGCCGAACTCGGTCCACAAGCCTTTGGTCACGCCCAGCACACCGCCGAACGCTTCGCCTTTGCTGCCCACTTCTGCAGTACCGGCCTGACCGCCGCACACGTCTTCGCCGATCAGCACCACACGATCATCGAGCGCCATTTCTTGAGCCAGGGCTTCTTTGACCGCTTCACGATAAGTACGAATTGCCATGGTTCAACTCCTCAGTAAGACACGTAGACGTCGGTCAGCAAGCTTTCTACCGCAGGGAAATCTGCCGCACGGGCCTTGGCCACGGCGTCATCGACCAAGGCAGTGACCTCGTCGTCGATGGCTTGCAGTTCTTCTGGGGAAATCTGACCGGCAACGCGTTGACTGAAGATTTTTAATGGATCGCTTTCCTGGCGCAGACGCTCGACTTCGCCGTCTGCGCGATACAGCATCGGATCGCCTTCAAAGTGGCCGTACCAGCGATGGGCCACCGCCTCGATAGAGGTCGGGCCGCCACCGTTGCGGGCGCGCTCGACGGCCTCGGCAACCGCTTCATGCACGGCAAAGAAGTCTGTGCCGTCGACCTTGACCGCCGGCATGCCGAAGCCTGCCGCACGCTGGGTGATATTGCGCCCACCCACCGCATAGTCATGCCCGGTGGCTTCGCCGAAGCCGTTGTTCTCGAACATGAAAATGACCGGCAGTTGCAGCACCACGGCCATGTTCATGGCCTCAAACACCAGACCCTGGTTGGAGCCGCCATCCCCCGTGAACGAAACAGCCACACCATGGTTGCCCAGGGTTTTGGCGGTCAGGGCTGCACCGATGGCCAGAGGTGGCGCACCACCGACAATGGCGTTGGCGCCGAGCATGCCTTTGCTCAAATCGGCGATGTGCATCGACCCGCCCTTGCCTCGGCACAGGCCTGAATCCTTGCCAAAAATTTCTGCCATCATGCCGTGAATGTCACAACCTTTTGCAATGCAATGGCCGTGTCCACGGTGTGTAGAACCGATGTAATCGGTGTCTTTGAGGTTCTCGCAAACCCCTACCGCAATCGCCTCTTCACCGCAGTAAAGGTGAATGAAACCGGGGATATCACCGGAAGTGTTCTCTTGGTGAAGGCGCTCTTCGAACACGCGAATTTCGCGCATTTTGCGGTAGGCCTTAAGCAGTTCTGACTTGCTAAGCGACATGGGTTCGCCCTCTTGTCTTGGCTTTTTTATTGGATTTATCGAACACCTTGTAGTGAACGACGATGGCGTTCCCTTACGGTAAGAGTCTAAAGTCGCAGCCATAACTACCCGGATGGGGGGGCGCGATTCCCGCCTCTGGGGGGTATTCTTTAACCCCCCCAGGGACGGCGTCATCAAAACGCTAGAGGGATAAATAACAACAATGACCCAGGCTAATTTTTCCAACCCGATTGAGCGTCAGACTGCGTTTGGTCTTGACCACGGCTTGCCCCTGATCGGCACCAAACTGGTGCCGCCCCGATCAGCCGGTACGGTGCTGGCGCGCACACGCCTGTTGGATAAAATCAGCCTGATGCAAGGGCGCTGCATGGCGCTGGTGTGCGGCCCGGCCGGGTTTGGCAAAACTACGTTGCTGGGGCAATGGCGCCAGTGCTTGCTCGACCAGGGCCACAGCGTGGCGTGGCTGAGCCTGGATCAACAAGACGACACCCCGCAGACTTTTCGCCGCTATCTGCTGGCAGCCTTGAGCCATGCCAGTGGCCAGCCGCTGACGCCTGTGGATGCGCTCACAGAGAGCCTTACGCTGGCAGACAGCCGGTTTATCCGGGAGTTGATCAACCTGATGCTGCCCCGGCAAAACGCCCTCTATCTGGTGCTCGACGACCTGCACCTGGTCAATCACCCCGGGATCATCAGCGACCTTGAGCAATTGCTGCAGCACGCCCCTGAGTGTTTTCACGTGCTAGTGGGCAGCCGTAGCGTTCCGCCGCTCTCGCTGAGCCGTCTGCAGGCGCACAATCAGTTGCTTGAGATCGACACCAACGCCTTGCGATTCAACGTCGAAGAAACCCAACACTACCTGGCCAGTGCCAACCCTCAGCGCTTCCCCGCCACCGAGCTTCAACGGGTACTGAACCTGACCGAAGGCTGGATCACCGGGATTCAAATGGCGGCACTGGCGCCCAGCGACCCGCTGCGCAACCTCAACCGTCTGCATCTGGGCAGTCGGCAGATCGGGCGCTACCTCTACGACGTGGTGTTGGCGCCGCTGCCGGTGCGGCTACAAGAGTTTCTGTTGAAAACCTCGATCCTCGGGCGCCTGACGCCTTCGCTGTGCAATGCCGTCACCGAGCGCGACGACGCCGAGCACATGCTGGCCGAGATTGAGCGCCACAACCTGTTTCTGTTCTCGCTGGACAGCCAGGGGCATTGGTTTCGCTACCACGCCCTGTTTGTCGAAACCCTCAACGAGCGCTTGCAGCACAGTGATATTGCGGTGATGCATTTGCATGAGCGGGCCAGCAATTGGCTGGCCCAGCACCACTACTGGGCCGAGGCGATTCGCCACGCGCTGGCGGCCGGCAAGCTTGGCAGCCGCAATGATTTCGCACCTCAGGGCGCGCAGTCGCTGGCCGAGGAAGGTGATGTCGATACGCTGGTGCGCTGGTTGCAGCAGATGCCGGAAATGGCCAGCCAACCCTTGGACGAGCAACGCATCGACCTGCAACTGAACCTGGCCTGGGCGTTGGGGCATCACTTTCATTTCACCGCGTCTCGCGGCTTGCTCGACAGCCTGCGGCCGCTGTTCAGCACGTCGCAGCTCAACGCTCGACTGCACATTAAATTTCAAGTGATCGGTGCCATTACCGAAGCCTTCGCCGAACATATCAGCCAGAGCATCGAACGCGTCGAGCCGTTGCTGGCTCACGTACCTTGCGGCGATACCTGGGTCGACGGGCTGATCTGCAACATCCTCAGTTATGGCTACATGACCCAGGGCCATTACCCCCGGGCGCAAGCGGTGCAGCGCCACATGCCCTGCCCGACCACACCCTCGCACAACCTGTTCGTGACGGTGTACCGGGCCTATGTGCTGGGCTTGAGCCACTTTCGCCAAGCGGACTTGCACAGTGCCGAGCAGTATTACCGCCTCGCGCTGACCCCGGCGCAAGACCTGACTGGCCCGCAATCGAGTGGTAGCGCGACGTTGGCGGCACTGTTGGGCGAATTGCAGTACGAGCGCGGCGAGTGGCAAGACCTGCAAACGCTGGTGACACCACGTTTAGACCAGATCGATGCGATTGCTCCGCTGGATGCCTTGTTTGGTGCCTATGCGAGCCTGGCGCGCCAGGCGCTGCTGGTGGGTGAGCCGACTCAGGCCCGTTACCTGCTGGAGCATGCACAACAACTGGCCACCTTGCGCCGATGGCCGCGTTTACAAGCCTGGTTGCTGGTGGAGGAAATCCGTATTCACCTGGCGTGTGAGCAACTGCCCCAGGCGTTGGAGTTGCAAGCGCAGTTTGAAGCGCTGGACCCGCAGCGCACGCATGCCGAGATCAACCGTGCGCGTACCGAAGCCCACTGTCATATCCTCGCGGCACAAAAGAACTGGTCCGTGGCGGCTTCGTTGTGGCAAGCCCTGTTGCAAGACGATGAGCGCCAGGGCCAACTGCTGCGCGCGGTTCGCAGCCGGGCGGCGCTGGCGTGTGCCTTGTGGCCGGACGACCCGTCAGGCGCCCTGCACATCTTGCAGCCGGTGCTGAACCTGGCATGTCGGCAAAACCTGCGACGCAGCTTGCTGGATGCCGGTAAAGCGATGCCAGCACTGCTTGAAGCAGCCATAAAAACGGCCCGCAGCGAGGGGGCGGAGTACCTGCGCAGCCTGCTGGAAAACCTCGAGACGCACATCGGCCCGCAAGAACTCCAGCCCCCTGAGCCGAGCTTGAGTGAACGTGAATTGCAGATATTGCGACTGATTGCCCAGGGCCAGGCCAACAAACAGATTGCCCGCAGCCTTGATATCTCGGCAGAAACCGTGAAATGGCACCTCAAAAACCTGTTCAGCAAACTCCACGTCACCAGCCGTATCCAGGCGATCACCCGGGCGCAGAAACTGAGTTTGCTTGAGTAATGCGGCGGCCTTTCAGCCATCAAAAGATCGCGAGACAAGCTCGCTACAGATTAGGATCAGGGCGAAATCAGTCCTCACCCCCAAAACCCCGGTTTGGTCGCCAGCGCTTCATGCAGTTGCGCTGCGCTGATACCGCGTTTTCCGGGATCAGGGGCCAGGGCTTTTCGTACCCCCCGCCACACGTGTCGCGGTAGATTTTTTGGGCGCTTTGGCCGGGCGTGGGTCGCGGGCATCCGGTTGAATGGATGTTTGCCGCTGGCCAGTTCATACAGCACACAGCCCAGCGCATAGATGTCAGCAGCGCGGGTCAACGCCGCGCCCTCAAGGATCTCAGGCGCCGCGTAACCCGGGGTCCAGGCGTTGACCCGATTTCGACTCACATGGGCCAGCCCGTCCAGCGTCCCCGCCTCGGCCCGGCCCAGGCCAAAGTCGAACAAGCGCACACCGTCGTCACTGAGCAAGACGTTGCTCGGTTTAATGTCACCGTGCAGCACGCCCCGTCCATGGGCATGCACCACGGCTTCAAGCAATGGCAAGGCAATGTCACGCAAGGCAGGCCACGTCAGGCCCAACGGGTGTTCGCACAACAGACGGTCAAGGGTCGGACCGCGCAACAGCTCCATCACCACGAACACCCGCTGGTGCGCTGTATCGACGTCAAAACTGAAGTGACGCAATACGTTGGGGTGATGCAAATGGCGCATCAGCGCGTACTCATTGAAAAGTAATGCGCTGGCATCCGGCGACTGGTCATAGGCTTCGCTGAGCACTTTGAGCGCGACGTAAGGCTGCGGATCACCGAACTGTTGCGCCAGCAGATCACGTGCCCGATACACCGTGCCCATGCCTCCGGCGCCCAGCAGGCATTCGATGCAGTAACGTCCGCCAAGTACGTCCGGCATCGTACGAAAAGCCAAGGGGGCCGCCGGTGCTTGCACGGGGTGTGCTAGCTCGCTCATTGGCGGATCACCACGGCGCTGAAGTTGTCGCGGGCCTCCCCTCGCAGCACGCCATCAAACATTCGCGCCAGCGCCACTTGCGGGGAGATCAGGCTCAAGGCGTTGCCGATCTCGCTGTGGCTGAGGTTCTGGTACAACCCGTCGCTGCACAGCAAAAACACGTCGCTCGGCAGGACCTCGAATTCCACCACACTCAGGCTCAGATGCTCGCTGGCGCCCACCGCGCGGGTCAGCGCACGGGCGCCTGGGTGAGCGAGCGCCTGCTCGCTGCTCATGGCTTGCTCATCCATCAGTTGCTGCTGCAGCGAATGGTCCCGTGACAATTGGTACAACTGCTGCCCGCGCCACAGGTAGCAACGGCTGTCACCCGCCCAGACACACGCGCCGCGCGGGCCTTCGAGCAGCAACGCGATCACGGTGCTGCCCATCAGGGTATCCGCCTGCTGAGCATTGATCGTCAACTCCTGGCCCATGCGGCGATTGAGCCAATGCAGACAATTACGCACGGCAACCAGACGCTGCTCAAAGGTCTGGGGCTGTGTCAGTTCCCCCAGGCTGGTCACGATCAACTGGCTGGCGACATCGCCCGCCCGATGACCGCCCATGCCATCCGCCACGGCCCAAAGCCCATGCTGCGGGCAATCGAGAATGGCATCTTCGTTGCGCCTACGCACCTTGCCCTGGTCTGTTCCGGCTGCACTGCGCCACTGCGCCATCACAGTTGCTCAGTCAGACGCAAGCTGCGCAGCACGTCCATGTCAAACGGGTTGGGCGTGCGCTGGCTCATCAACAGGTAATTGGCGCGCAACCCGCCTACGTCGGCCTTGAGGACCATCACATCGCGACCGCTCAGGTAGTCGGTCTGCATCAAGTCCAACAAGCGAAACAACGACCAGGGACCGGTGCTTTTTTCGATACCGACCGGGCGTCCGGACGCCTTTTCCATGACCAGGCTGGTGCGACCGTTTTCGGCCTCGGTAGGCCACTGCAAGGTGACCGGTACAATCGGACCATGCCGGTATTCGATGGACTGGTTGCCGAAGCGGAACTCCGAACGGCTGACACTGGAGTCCAGGTTGTAGGGTTCGAGGGTGAATTGCACCTGCGGCTCTGCCGGATTTTGCGCGAAGAAGCTTTGCCGAATGACTTGGACCGCCGCCATTTGCTCCAGATAGGTCCTGCCCATCGGCAACCCTTGCCCGTCCAAGCTGCGCAAACGGTAATTTCCCGCCTCACCGCTGACGAAAGGCCGCATGTAGGTGTCGAAAAAGCGGTCGCTGATACCTTGCCCGCGGAAGAACTCACGGAAGTCATTGAGAGCGACGTCGCTGCTGCTGTGGGCGTTGAACGGGTAACGCTGCTTTATCGCCCGCACGTAAAAGCTGTACAACTCACGCTGATAACGCTGATTGATAAAGTGATAGGCGTCGCTGAGTACCAGGCGCCACGTGTCTTCGGCCAGACCGTTGAACCAGCCATTAAGCGGGCTGGGCAGGCGCTGCGAGGCCTGGCGCAGTTGGCTCAGTGCATCGCGCTGGCCGGTCATGCGTGACTTGGCCATTTCGAAGGCGGCCTGATCCGGCGTGCTGGCGCGCGCCAGGCTGGCCAGTTGCAGTTGCACATCGTTAAGCCCCAGCAAGGCTGGCGTGAGGTCTGCCGCCGGGCCGTCGTTGTCATCAAGTAAACGGTGCAAGGGCTCGAAGCGACGCTGAAGGGCTTTTTTCGCGGTATCGGGCAGGCTTGCCGCCAAGGCATCCGAGGCTTTTTGCGCGGTTGCGGCCGCCACGGCGTCCAGTTTTTGAGTGGCTTTTTCGCCAGCCTCGGCCGGTGTTTCAAGCGCCTCAATCAGACTCGGAAAGTATGTGTTTTCCCGCACTTGGATCAGCAAATGCAGCACCGCCGAGTTGGCCGATGTCAGCCCGGCAAATTGCTCGGCACCTTCGAGGGCGGTGCTGAACGGCTGCAACGCCAATTGGCCGACGGCCTCGCTCCAGTGCGTGGCGTAATCGCGGAAGTACAACTGCTCAAGCTCGACCATCAGCTTGCGCAAGTCCATGGCACTGATGGCGCTGCCCTCGCCCAGGACCCAGTTGTCCCGCAGGATTTCAGTGACCAGCGCCGCGCCCTGAACCGAGAAGTATTGCCTGTAGCCTTGCTGGGTATAGAACCCCGGGATCGCATAATCCGCACCACTGAATACGCTGCCCTGCAGCCCCAAATGCTGATCGAAACGGTAGGGAGCCAACGTATGCGCCTGTTCCCGCAACATGCGGTACACCACCGAAGCCAGCGACTCATTGCGCAAGGCCTGGCGTGCCTGGGCGATCAGGGTGTCGTTGAGCGGGTAATTGACCGTGAGGCCCAGCAGCCTGGCGAAGTGCTGATTGAGCCCATTCTGCACGGCGGTATTGCCGGGGTAACGCGCCGACCAATCGGTCGCGACCCAGGCCGCCAGCCAGCCATTGTCACGCCGTTCCGGCATGCCCAGCATCAGGTAGGCGCGCACACTGTTGAGCAGACGATCACGGTTGTTGAGGTTGGCGCGAATCTGACTCTCAAGCTGCTGGGCAACCCGTGGCAATAACTGGGCCTGGAGCTCGCGCTCGTAGGCCTGAGTGACCACCGGATGGCTGGCGCCGCCTTGGTACAGCCCCGTGCGCTCAAACAATGAGACGTCGATCAGCGACGGGAAAACCCGTGTCGCGGCATATTGGGTATCGAGGGTGCCAAGGATCGCCCGCGCATCGTCGCGCGAGCTCAGCATGGAGCGCTGCTTGCCCCATTGCTGGGCCAGTTCACGTAGTTTATCCAGGCGTTCATGGTTGCTTGAAAAGCTCGCCGTCCACAGCACACCCATGCCACCCAGCACCGCCAGCGCCCCCAGGTACATGGCGCGTTGGCCCCAGTGAAGTCGTCGCCGCTCACGCTTGTCGAGCCCCGCCAGTTCAGCCTCGGGAAAAATGACTCGGCTTAACAGATGATGCACAAAGTGCGAGCGACCACTGTGCAAGGTCGGCAGCACCTGGGTTTTCATGTCGAGCCGGGCGCCGACTTCGGCTGTTGTCGGGTCCAGCTTTTGTTTCACATGCGGCGAACTGGTGAGGTAAAAGCCGCGCAGCGGGCTGGCACGCTGGTAGCGATTACCCGTGAACGCCATGTCGACAAACAGACACAGGCGCTCGCCAATACCGCCCAGTTGATGCGGAAAGTCGAGGATACGCCCGCGTCGCTGGCTATCACGCTCCTGATGCATACGCGTGATGACTTGGCTGTTGAGTCGCCCCAGCAATGATTCGAATTCAGCGCGCAGCAGGGACACGTCGGCACCGCTCTGCCCTTCGGCAAAACTGGCGCCAAACACTTGGTCGCTCTCTTCACGGGTCAGCTGTTCAAAAAATTCGGTGAAGCCCAGCAGCTTATCGGCCTTGCTCAGCACCAGATAAACCGGCACTTCGACGTGCAGGGTTTGATGCACTTCTTGCAGGCGCAGACGAATCTGCTCAGCCAGGTCAGAGACGCTGTTTTCATCGCTGGCGAGCAACGCATCCACTGGCAAGGTCACCACTACACCATTAAGCGGGCGCACACGCCGACGCTTGCGCAGCAACTCAAGCAGAGTACGCCAACTGCTGGTATCGGCAGCGGTGGCGTCCTGGGTCAGAAACCGCCCGGCGGTGTCGATCAACACGCCGTCTTCAGCGAAGTACCAGTCGCAATCACGGGTACCACTGGTATCGCGGGTGAGTTTGCGATCAATTTTGTTGAGCGGGAAATCCAGCCCCGAGAAATCCAGCAAGCTGGTTTTGCCGCTGCCTTTAGGGCCGATCAACAAATACCAGGGCAGCTCATTGCGCCAGCGCTCGCTGCGCCCGCGGTACACACTGGACGTCTTGAGCGTACGCAACGCGTCTTTGAAGCGGGCCCGCAGCTCTTTGTGCGAGGCGTTGATCAAGGCTTCGCGGCGCTCGCGCTCTTTGCCGACCTCGCTGTCTTCAGCCTCTTTTTTACGCACACCGGCGCGCCAGCTCACAAAGACCATGACCAGGCCCCAGATCAGACACAGCCCACTGATGGTCAGCAGGCGCGCCGTAGCGTCGGCCCAAAACTTATGATCATTGACCGCCAGCAGCGGCCCGATCCACCACACCAGCAGCGCAACGGCGAGCAACAGTAGCAGCGTCCACAGCCAGGTCTGGCACACAAAGGCGCCCACCTTTTTCAGTACGTTTTTCATGACCTATTCCTAATTACAACTGCGGTCGGACAACCGGAGTGTCGAGCTGTTGATACGGTTGCAACACAACGTCGCGCTGTTCACTCAAGACCCAAGCAAACCCCGAAAACATGACCACCAGGCAGCCCGCCGTGAAGACTGCCAGCAACCACCCCGGCACGATGCGGGTCAGGCTGTGGCGGCGCGACTTGAGCCCTTGCCAGTGAGGGGAAAGCTCACGCGGAACATCCCCGCGCAAATGCCGGATTTGCCGGTACAGGGCATCACGAATGCCGTCGAGTTCATGCATACCGCGCTCGATCACCCGGAACTTGCCTTCAAACCCCAGGGCCAGGCACAGGTAAATCAGTTCCAACAACGAGAGGTTGTAGACCGGGTCTTTACACAGCTGATCGAGCACCTGGAAGACCTTCTCACCACCGAAGGTTTCGTTATGAAAACTGCTGAGCAGGCTGTGTTGCGACCAATCGCTTTCCTTGCCCCAGCGGGTCGTCACCACGGCCTCGTCGACCACCGTGCACAGGACGTAACGGGCTTTCATCATGTGCTGGCTGTCTACGCCACGGCACAGGGCATTGGCCTCGAATGCCTTCAGCGCGGCGGTGAGTTGGCCATGCAGGCCAACCAGTGTCTCGGGGGTGGTGCTGTGCTTGATATGCACCACGTACGACAACACTTCACTGGCGGCGGCTACCAGCGGGTTAACGCTGACGCTGAACGATTCAGCCGGCTTCACCCGGGCCGAATAGATCATGCGCTCTTCAAGTTGCTCGATTTTTGGCGGGGCCTGCGCGTCAGTGAGAGCCCCTGTCGCAGGCGCTTCACCATCACGAAAAACCATCACCGTATTGTCATCGGTTGGGTGTTGCGAATCCGTACGCATGGCGGTCAGTTCCTGATGGCCCAAAATTGCAGCTCAAGCGCTGAAAACTCGCCCGAGACATGAAAGGCAAACCCACCGGAACGCTCCAGTTGTGCCAGCTCTTCGTTACCCAATTCGAGGGTGAAATAGGTTTTGTTGGAGTGAAATGGGATCTGCCGAGGCGCTACGGGCAAGGGCTTGACCTTGAAACCCGGCAAGTGCAGGTTCACCAGTTGGCGGATGTTTTCGACAGCCCCGACTTTGAGGTGCGACGGCAAGCGATGACGCAGTTCTTCGCTGTCGCAATGGGCCTGGGCGGCCAGCACAAAGGAGGTGGTGGCGAGCAGTTTATGGTCGGTCAGCGGCGACACCAGCACCCCGTATTGGCGTTGTTCAAGTGCCAATTCCATGGCGTGTTGCTCCAGCACCATCGACAGCACGTGACGAATCGAGTCCATCAGGGTGCGAAAGCTCTCCCCTTGGTTGCTGTGCTGGTAAACCCCGCGCAACTGCGGGCGCTTGCTCTCGCTGCCATAGGTCGCCAGATCACCCAGCATTGCCAGCAACGAGCAATACAGCTCTTCGGGGTGCAGATGCTCCAGGCTCAAATAATGGCGCAACACCAGTTCGGTGCGGTTTATCAGCTGGAGCATCATGAAGTCACCGACCTCTGCCCCACCGACCTTGCCATTGGAACTGATGCGCTGCGCCAGCGCCTCGCCCCGGTTGCCGATCATGCTGATGACTTCCTTTAGGCACGACAGGACGTAACCCGAAGCATGGGCATGGATAAAGGTCGGGACGAATTGCTCGTCCAGCCGAATCACACCATCGGAGGTGGTGTCGAGGATCTGGCACAGCTGCAGTTTGACGCAGGTCTGATCGCTCTGCTGCTCGCCCAGCAGCAGACGGAAATCCTGGCGGGCACAACTAACCTGACTGCTGGCGTCGTCACCGGCATTTGAGTCAGCCACCTCAAGGTCGAACGCGGTGTAGCGCGCCAGCACATCACCCTGGTCCAGGCGCCGGGTTTCAATGCGATTGCCCGTGACCAACGGTAAAGCCAAGTAAACCGGCGTATTGGCCGTGTGCCGCGGGACATCCAGAATCAAGGCCTGGGTGCTGCCGCCCAACTCAAACAGGCTACCGTCGGGCAACACGCCCGAGGCCTGGCTGATCACCAGTTTGCCCATGTTGAGAAACTGCGGGTCGATGTCCAGCCCCAGAAACCCCCAGGTGTAGCGCCCCAATAACTGGGTGCGAGCTTTCATCTGATAGTCGTAATAGCGATCGCTCTGCTGGAAGTGCTGCGGGCGCAGCAACATGCCTTCGCGCCAGATAACTTTGTGTGCGCTCATGCTCATTCATCCGCCTCTGCCAAGGCCCGATCGGCGTTATGGATACCCGCCTGGTCGAGTACCAAATGAGCTTGGTTCAGGTCACCCGAGAGCAACGGAACCACATACCTCCATTGCGTTTGCGGCAGGTCGCGATACGCCGCCAACACGCCAACATAGCGGCTGCCCGGTTCGACGCTGAGCTTGAGATCAAGGCTCTCGCCCGGGCGCAACTCGAGCTCTTCACTGGTGACCAGATCGGGGGAAAGCGAGGCTTTTGGCCGCTCATACAAACTGAAGAAATCAACGTTCTCGAAGGCCACCGGGTGCTTGAGTTCCAGCAACCGGACAACCAGCGGGGACGGGCGACCATTGAGGTCGAGGTTGACCTGGTCACTGGCACTTAACTTCAGATCGAGCTTGGTGAGGCTGGAGTAAGGCGACAATGCCGAACATCCACTGAGCAGCAACACCGTCAGTGTCAGCAGCACGTTGAAGTAAAAGGGGGTAGTACGCGACATGCGCATCATCCTTGAGGGTCATTGTGGAGGGTGGAAATCATGCGCACTTGCACGTCGTAGGCCTGAGCGAAGTCCCGGGCCAACAGTCGCTCACACCAGTCATCGTCTTGCTGCAGGGCCCGGTGATAGCGGCTGAACGCCCGCCAATGGCTGGCCTTGGTTGTGAGCCACGGACGGTAGCCGTCGCGTTCAAAGCGCAAAACCAGTTGTTGCGGGGAGAAGTGCTCCAGGCTGCTGCGAATCGCTGCACGGCTGGCGCTCACCAAGGCCACCTGATGCGCCTGCACGTCACGGAATGCGCGCCCGATCACGTGCTCGGCCGAGGGCTGATGCGGCTTTTGTGGGGTCAGCAACCAGCCCAGGACCTCGGTCGTATCGTGGCTGGCCTTGAGGGGGTTCTGACGGGTGTCCGGGGTCGTTGTACGGGCCAGGCGCAGTTGGTTTTTCAGCTCGCTGCGGGTCCACAGGCTCTGCTGCAAACCGCCGATGCAGTGGTTGAGCAACCTGGCGGCCTTAAGTGCCAGCGCTTCGCGGTTTTCACGCGATTGCTGCGTAAGATCGACGCCCAGCTCTGCGCCTAAGGCCAACCAGAAAGCCTCGTCGCCAAGAGGACCAGCGGCTGCTACCGGGTCGGACAAAGGTGCCTTCGGGGCTTGAACCAGATGCGGAACCCGCAGGTTTTCGTGATCGATCTGGGCGAAGTCGACACGCTGCTCCCAGTCTGAAGACTGGCCATGCAGGGGTTCGGGTTCATCCAGTACGGCGAACACAGCAGCGGGCAACGTGATCGGATCCAGCGGGTCCATCGCTAAAAATGCATCATCAGGGATGATGCTGCCCGCCGGTTGCGGTCGCCCGACTTGTTCCAGCATCGCTTGCAGCTCGTGCTCCAGTTGGGCACGGATCTGGAAGTCCCCCATAAAAAAGACATCACCATGGGCAATACGGTGCGCCTGACCCTTGCTCAGCCAGAGTTCTGAACGGTTGCAACGACTGCCGTTGGTGCTGGTGTCGGTGTAAAAGAAGGTCCCGTCCCGATAACTGATGTGCGCGTGGTAATTGGAGACGTTTCTTGAGCTGTCAACAAGCGCCCAATCGCACGCCGGATTGCGCCCGATCGTGCCGCCATGCTCTGTAAAGGTTTTGCGCAGGACCTGCGTGGCATCGCGCAACCTTGTGTCGAGCAGGTCAAATATCAGTTCCAAAATGAGGCTCCTTACGGTCACTTACCGCGATTGACCGCTTGTGGATCACCCAATGGGCGATAGTTGTTGTCGTTGAATTTGTAATTGGCACTGCACCCGCTTGCGCCACACAGCACGGCGAAAGTCAGCAACACAGCGCACCAGAGACGAGCAGCCATCAGGTGGGACTCCAAAGGTGGGCCGTGCGCGCACTGACCCAGGCAAAAAGAAACAATGAAAGGCGCCTCATGAGGTCTTCCGTTTTAGATCGTCCAAACTGATATTCAGGCGTTCAAGGCGGTACAACAGCGTGCGCCGAGCAACGCCTAGCTCATGGGCGGCGCGGGTCTGGTTTCCGGCGTTCCTGCGCAGGCAGTCGAGCAGCAACGTGCGTTCAACCTGCTCCATGCGCTCGCGCAGATTGAGGTTGCCTGGGCTGGAACACGCTTGGCTGGACAGCGAGAAATGCTCGGGCTGCAACTCCACGCCCTCGCATAGCAAAACCGCGCGCTCGACGAGCCCTTTGAGCTCACGCACGTTGCCGGGGAAGGCATAGCTCACCAGTAGTTCCAGCACCGATTCAGACCAGAGCAGCGGTTTTCGTTGTAGGAACGTGCAGGTCTGATCGGCAAAATGCCGGGCCAGATCGAGGATGTCGCCCTCGCGCTCACGCAGAGCAGGCAAGGTGATGGGGAATTGTGTGAGGCGGTAATAGAGGTCTTCGCGAAACAGCCCTTGGCTAACCAACAGCGCGAGGTCGCGATGGGTGGCGGCAATGATTCGCACATCGATGGTGTGGGTCTGGTTCGATCCCAGTGGGCGGATCTCGCCTTCTTGCAACACCCGCAATAACTTGGCTTGTAACGGCAGCGGCATGTCGCCGATTTCGTCCAGCAGCAAGGTGCCGCCGTCAGCGCAATCGAACAGTCCGGGACGATCACGGTCGGCGCCGGTAAAAGCTCCCTTGCGGTAACCGAACAACTCGCTTTCCAGCAGGGCCTCAGGGAACGCTGCGCAGTTCTGCACGACAAAGGGACGGGCACTGCGCGGGCCGCCGTCATGAATCGCCCGGGCCACGATTTCCTTGCCTGTGCCGGTCTCCCCGGTCAGCAACACGGTGTAGGCGCTGTGCTGCACTTTGTTGATCAGGTGATATGTCTGGTGCATGACCCGGCTTGTACCGATCAGCCCAGGCATGCCAGCCTTGAGGCCTGAAGGGGATTCTGGCGAGACGTCATGCTGATGCAAGCGAAGTTGCTCCCGCACAAAAGCCCCGAAAACCCCAATGGACGGCGCATAGGCCGACAGCGCAAGCCGTTGGCGAGTAGCCACCAGCAAAACCCCTGCGACCGTCTGTTGAGCATTGAGCAGTGGCACGCACAACAACGCCCGCCAGGGCTGCTTCTGGCCAGGCAAAAAGTCGGTGTCGTAGAGCCCTTCGCTAAGATCGTCGACACAGACAACCCGGTTTTGACACACGGCAAACTGCAACAGTTGCTGGCCGGTGTAATCAGTCGACAGCGCCTGCGCACGCTTGGGCTGTACCTGCCCGTCAAACCACTCGGCGGTCAGTTCCAGGCGCTCGTGGGTCGCATCGAGCAAGTACAACTGGCTCAATTCACAGCCACTGAGCTGTGCTAGCGCACGCGCGCACTGCCCGAGCACACTGGCGCTGTCGGTGCAGTGAGCCACATTGGCAAAGTGCTTGAGTAACGCCTCGGCATACGCCAGAGGGTCCGCTACCTGAGCAAACATCGGCTCCACCTTAAGCAAACTCACACACGACATGGGCCCGAGCATCGAGGGTGACGTGCACACGCTTGAGGGTCTGCGCCTGGGCCATGGCGTCCAGCAGGCGGTCGGCGATCAGGGGCAGTACGTGGGTGTCGAGCAAGTAGTCGATCAGGCGCGCACCGCTGTCGCTTTGGGTACAGCGCTCGGCCAGGTGATCGACCAGTCGCTGGCAGTAGCTGAGCGCCAGTTGACGTCGCTGCAGGCGCTCACCCAGGCGCTTGAGTTTTATTTCGATCAATTCCCGCAATACCGGGCCGCTGACCGGGTAGTACGGCACCACCCGCATCCGCGCCAGCAAGGCGGGTTTGAAATGGTTGCTCAGCAACGGGCGGATACTCTGTTCGAGGTCTTCGGCACTCGGCCGCGCGCCGTTGGCACACAGTGCATTGATACGTTCGCTGGCCAGGTTGGAGGTCATCAGGATCAAGGTGTTGCGAAAGTCGATCTCGCGCCCTTCGCCATCGTTGGCCACGCCCTTGTCGAAGATTTGATAGAACACATTGAGCACATCGGGATCGGCCTTTTCGACTTCATCCAGCAGCACCACGGAGTACGGCTTTTGCCGTACGGCTTCGGTCAACATGCCGCCTTCGCCATAGCCGACGTAGCCAGGAGGCGCACCGATCAAGCGCGAGACGGTGTGCTTTTCCTGGAATTCAGACATGTTGATGGTGGTGACAAAGCGTTCGCCACCATACAGCAGGTCGGCCAGGGCCAGCGCCGTTTCGGTCTTGCCGACCCCGCTCGGGCCTACTAGCAGAAATACCCCCACAGGGGCGTCTGGCTTGTTCAAACCTGCGGCCGTGGCGCGCATGGAGCGATCCAGCGCATGGACAGCTTGCTCCTGGCCGCGAATGCGGGCGCTCAAGTCAGCGCCAAAGCTGCTGACCTTGGCGCTGTGTTCGCGCGCCAATTGCGACACGGGCACTCCCGTCCAGGCGCTGATCACTTCAGCCACCAGTCGCGGGCACACTTCAAAGCTGACCAGTCGCTCCAGGCCGTGGGCCTCGCTCAGTGCGCTATGGGTCTGCTCTAGGTCGGCCTCCAGTGCGGTCACGTCTTGGCTGTCGTCCGCGCTGGCCGCGTCGCTATCACGCGCCTCGGCCAGTTGTTGACGAAGCGCCAGCAAGCGCTCGGCCAACGTGCGTTGTTGGACCCAGCGGGCTTCAAGGCCAAGCTGCTCGCTTTGGACCTGAGCCAAACGCTCTTCCAGCGCTAGCAAATCGGCCTGATCAATCAGCAACCCGGCTTGAGCATCACGGCGCATGGCCTGACGTTGACGCCCGCCTTCGGCCAGCTCACCGCGCAGTTGCTCAAGCTTTTGCGGCGCACTAGCCAAGCTGATACGTACTCGTGCGCACGCGGTATCGAGCACATCCACGGCCTTGTCGGGTAGCTGACGCCCGGCCAAGTAACGGGCGGACAATTGCGCCGCAGCGACCACCGCGTCGTCTCGCAGATAAATACCGTGGCTTTTTTCATAGACCTGCGCCAGCCCGCGCAAAATGGTCACAGCCTCGCTGACTGTTGGCTCATGCAACTGCACCGGTTGAAAACGCCGAGCCAGCGCCGGGTCTTTTTCAAAGTATTTTTTGTACTCACCCCAGGTCGTGGCGGCAATGGTGCGCAACTCGCCCCGGGCCAATGCAGGCTTGAGTAGGTTAGCCGCGTCCGAACCACCGGCATTACCGCCAGCGCCGATCAATGTGTGGGCTTCATCGATAAACAGAATGATCGGCTTGGGCGAGGCTTTGACTTCGTCGATGACGCCTTTGAGCCGGCGTTCAAACTCACCCTTGACGCTGGCACCGGCTTGCAACAGGCCCATGTCCAGCGAGAGCAACTCAACCCCGAGCAGTACGGGCGGAACTTCACCGGCGGCGATTCGCGAGGCCAGCCCTTCAACGATGGCGGTTTTACCGACACCGGCCTCGCCCACCACAATTGGATTGTTTTTGCGCCGACGAGCCAGGATGTCGATCATCTGGCGGATCGCTTCATCACGGCACAGCACCGGGTCGAGTTTCCCATCCCGTGCCTGCTCTGTCAGGTTGTGGGTAAAGCGCGGCAAGAGCGCCTCGCCCGAGGTGGGCGCCTGAGCGTTGGCGACGGGCGCTTGTTGCGCCAGGGCAAAGCCTTTGAGGCGTTCGATATCGAGCGGGGCCAGCAAGGTTTGATAACGGCTCCCGGCATAGCGCAGCGGGTTGCGCAACAGGGCGAGAATCAAGGCTGCCTGATCAATCTGGCTTTGCCCCAACTCAAGGCTGGCCACCAGTAATGCGTCCTGCAGCCATTGCACCAGCTCAGGCGCAAACACCGGGTTGCGCGACGCACTGCTTTCGCTGCGCGGCTGCAAGGCAGCACTCAACTGGCCGGCATCGATCTGTGCGTCTAGCAGCGCCCGCGCCAGCAAGCCGTCAGGCCGCTCCAGCAATTGCAACAACAGGTCTTCAACCAGTACCTGGCTCGCGCCCCGGGCGACGCAGCGCTCCGCACTGCCCTCAAGGTCGCGGCGGGAGTCGGCATCGAGTGCCTGTATCAGTTGTTGCAGGTCTACATTGATCATGGCCAAAATTCCTTAATGGGCTTTTCCGAGAGTGACTACGCCGTCTGCTTTTTCGCGGCCCAGCCAGCTGGTCCAGCCGAGTCGGCAAGCGTTGTGTTCAGCAATGCGTAGCTCGCGCACTTCTTCGTGGCGCAGCACCAGTCGAATGTCGTAATCCAGCGGATCACGCAGGGTGAATCGCACCAACGCGCAAAGCGGTTGATACCCCGCGCCGATGGGCAGAAGTTCATGGAAACGCTCCCAGCTCAGTTGCCGTATGTGGATACGAAACTTGCCGCTGCAGTCGCGCACGCGCTCGCCCAGCACCAGGTTTTCACTCAACTGGTGGTTGGCACGCCCCAGGCAGTTGCGCTGTTCTTGCAGAATCTCGACTCGGCGCTCGATGCACTGCTCAATCGTCAGTTCGGCGTGTTTGAAGTAGTAACGCAGCACCGATTCGATCAGGGCCGCCGAATGCGCACGCAAGCTCAGCAGCCCGAGGTAGGGGAGCAAGCGCTTCCAGTTCAGTTCTTTAGCGTCGCGAATGGTGCGGCCACCCAAGCCGATCAGGGCAAACAGGTGGCTGGAAAACGGGTCATTGGCTCCACTGCTGAACCGGGTGCGATAGCGGTACTTGCGCCAGATAGGCAGCAGCAGCCGCTGCAACCGGTGGTTGAACAGGTCCAGAAATTGCCGCGTGGTGTTGCAGTCGTCGCCATCGCCCAGCGCTTGCTCCCCGTAGAAGGCCGGCAACGGAGAAGCCGAGCCCATCAGCCCCATGAGGTTGAAGCGCAGGCGCGCACGGGTTTGTCCGTGCTCGACAAAGTACTCCACCGCGTCAACGTCGCAGCCCGGAAAGCCGAGGCTCGGGTTCACCACAAACTCCAGCCGGTCGTAGAGTTCGTCTTCGCAGAGTTCCGTATTGCCCTCACGCAGGTGGTCAATGACCAGCAGCACGGCCTGAAACAGTGAGTACTCACGGATGCTTCGGGCCAATGGGCTTAAAGCAGGGGCTGCAGCCCCATGCGGGGTGTCCATTGGTAAGTCTCTCCCTGTGTGCTGTGGACCCGCAGTTCGTGGTACGAATTGAGGCTGGCGTAAAGCGCAAAAAACTCGTTGAGCACCGAGGCAAAAACGAACAGGTCGCCCTCCCCGATATAGCCCTTGGGGTCAACGCTCAGTTCGGTACGCAGACCACGCAGCGGTAGGCCGCGATGCAGGCGGTCAACGTGTTCATGGCGAATGGATTTGAGGCCGTTCAGCAGGTTCTTGCTGACCCGTTCGGCGTGTTCGTCGTAGTAGCGGGGCAAGTCGTAGGTTTCGAGAATCACCTTCAGCGCATCGACGTTGGCCAGGGACAGATAGTTGAGCGACATGTTGCTGATCAGCTTCCAGAGGAAGTCGCTGTTGAGCGGCGGTGCGTAGCTGGGCGTTACCGGCCCGATGTTGCGAAACACCAGGAACTCGGGCGTCCCTTCGCTGGGCAGGCAAATATCGCCCTGACCAAGGCGCCGTGGCAGGTTCTGGTTGGTGCAGGTCAATTCAATCGAGAGGGTTTCGCCGGCCTCGGGCTGGCGAGCGCCGAAACTGAGGTAGGTATCAAGCCCTTCATGGAGCAAAGCCGTGCGCTGACGGACGCTGTAATGTTTCTGTTCGGCGGCCACATCAAAACTGGGGTCGTGTTCGAATGACTCGAACGGCACGTAACGCTGGGACCCGGTCCCGTCAACGCGCCAGCCAGACACGTTGTCGACCGAGAACACGGCGCAGTGTTCAAGGTCGAGCCTTGAGGGCATCAGCAGGTACTCATCCTGCTTGCCATCCAGGCGTACGGGCATTGCATCGTGCTGGAACAGGTTCACCACGGGCGTGCAATAGAGCTTCACGTTATCCAGCGTCGGTCGCAGGCGCTGGGTGCCGCTTTGACGGATATCGAAGCGCAACTCCAGGCCACGAACCTGCTTGAGGGTGTCTTGCGCCAGCGTGGCAAGCCGTTCCAGGCCACTGAGATCAACGAACAGAAACTTGTCCTGAAAGGCGAAATATTCCTGTAAGTAGCGGTACCCGCGAAAGGTGTTCAGCGGGTACGGGATCAGCGCTTCTTCTTCGGCAAACCCCACCGGCTGGACATGCTCGGGGGCCAGGTTGAATGCCAGGCTTTCACTGGCCTCCAGGGCGGTACCATTGGCATCCAGCGGCACCACGGTGATGCTGTTTAGATGCCGCAGCAGGCCCAGGTAGAGCATTTGACTGATGTAGCGCTCGCCTGACAGGTGCAAGCGCAAGCGGCTTAGCGCAAGCTCGCCAAGATGGCCGTCGCAGGTCATGTCCAGGCGCAGGCTCAGCAGCGAGCCTTCACCGTTGACCGAGTGTTTCAGGTCGACCAGGGCCAGTGGCAGCACGTCGGTGGGGTAGCAGGTTCTGAACTGGCAACTCACCCCGTCAAGCGGCTTGCTGGCAACGCGGGTTTCACGTTCGACCCGCTGCGCTGGGCCTGGACGATCCAGGGGGTCGAACTGCAACATGCTGAACGCCGGGAGGGGCCGCATGTAATTGGGCCACAACAGGTGCATCAACGAATGGCTCAGTTCGGGAAGTTCATCGTCCAGTTTTTGTCGCAGGCGCCCGGTTAAAAAGGCAAACCCTTCGAGCAACCGCTCGACATCCGGATCGCGACCAGCCTGGCCCAAAAACGGCGCCAACGCAGGACTACGCTCAGCGAAGCGGCTGCCCAACTGGCGCAATGCAGTGAGTTCGCTTTGGTAGTAATGGTTAAAGGACACGACGCTACCTGTTAGTTGTCGACGGCACGAAATAGGGGAAATACAAGGGATTGAACGTCACGATCGGACGACCTTAAGTCGTCACCTTGACCTGGCCACTGCCATCAAGGTGTGCAGTGAAACTGACCTGTCGCCGGGCCCCCTCCACCACCAGCCAGCCGTCGAGGCTGAACGCGAGCCGAAGCGGATCGCCGTGTCGGGGCAAAGCGCTCACCCGGACCTGGCTCAGACGCGGTTCATACCGTTCAATAAATACTTCGATGGCCACGCGCGCCTGTGAAAGCGCGTCATGCAGGCTCAATCGCATGTCGTTCAAATCGGGGAGCCCGTAGTCGGGCAGCGTTTGCACGCTGCCCGCCCGAGTACTGAGCATTTTTGCCAAATGGGCGGCCACGGACGCCTGTGCGCTGGCAAGCGGACTCAAGCCACGGCGTTTATCCACGTCGCCGGCCAAGCGTTCGAAAAGGCTGCCATATGCGCTCATGCCCAGCTCCCGTTACTCTTTGTCCAGCTTGCCGACCAGCGATAGCGTGAAGTCCGCCCCCATGTACTTGAAGTGCGGGCGTACGTTCAGGTTGACGCGGTACCAGCCTGGCTCGCCTTCAACGTCGCTCACGGTGATGTGGGCGGCACGCAAGGGGCAACGGCCACGAACTTCGGACGTGGGGTTTTCCTGGTCGGCAACGTACTGACGGACCCACTTGTTGAGTTCAAGCTCCAGGTCGGTACGCTCTTTCCACGAACCCAACTGCTCGCGCTGCAGCACCTTCAAGTAATGCGCCAGACGGTTGACGATCATCATGTAGGGCAATTGCGTGCCGAGCTTGTAGTTCAGCTCGGCGTTCTTGCCTTCTGCGCTGATGCCGAAGAATTTGGGCTTCTGGACCGAGCTGGCCGAGAAGAAGGCCGCGTTGTCACTGCCTTTGCGCATAGTCAGGGAGATGAAGCCCTCCTCGGCCAACTCGTATTCGCGACGGTCGGACACCAGGACTTCGGTCGGGATCTTGGTTTCGATTTCGCCCATGCTTTCAAAATGGTGCAGGGGCAGGTCTTCAACCGCGCCGCCGCTTTGCGGGCCGATGATGTTCGGGCACCAGCGGAATTTGGCGAAACTGTCGGTCAGCCTGGAGGCGAAGGTGTAAGCCGTGTTGCCCCACAGGTAATGCTCGTGGCTGTTGGCAACGGTTTCCTTGTAGACGAAGGACTTGATCGGGTTTTCTTCGGGATCGTACGGGTTGCGCAACAGGAAGCGCGGCACGGTCAACGCCATGTAGCGGGCATCTTCGGACTCGCGAAAGCTCTGCCATTTGGCAAATTGCGGGCCCGAGAAGTGGTCTTTCAGGTCTTTGAGGTTTGGCATGCCGGTGAAGCTTTCGAGGCCGAAAAACTTCGGCCCGGCCGCAGCAATAAACGGGGCATGGGACATGCACGATACGCTGGAAACGTACTGCATCAGTTTGACGTCAGGCGAGCTTGGGGTCATGAAGTAGTTGGCGATGATTGCGCCCACTGGCTCACCACCAAACTGCCCGTACTCTGCGGTGTACACATGTTTGTAGAGGCCGGATTGCATCACCTCGGGCGAATCTTCGAAGTCATCCAGCAGGTCTTCTTTTGAGACGTTGAGGATTTCGATCTTGATGTTTTCACGAAAGTTGGTGCGATCGACCAGCAACTGCAGGCCACGCCACGCAGCCTCCAGCGACTGGAAAGAGGGGTGGTGAAGAATTTCGTCCATCTGGTTGCTGAGCTTTGTGTCTATCTCGGCAATCATGCGATCAACCAGGGCCTTTTTGACCGGTTGCCCCTGGTTTTGCGGCTTCAACAGCTCTTCGATGAATGCCGCCACGCCACGCTTGGCAATGCCATAGGCATCGTCTTCGGGCGTCAGTCGGGTTTGCGCGATGATGTCGTCAAGGACGCTATACGAAGTGCTTTTATCGTCTTTCTGGTGTGCGGCGCTGGTGCTCATTGTGTGTCTTCCTTTGCTGATAGAGGGCTCAAACGTCCGCTGCCGGAGCGACAAGCAGATCCAGTTCGCTCAGTACCCGAGCGCGTGAGACGTCGTCGGCCAGTACGCCTTCAATCGCCTTGCGAAAGCTCGGCGCGTTGCCCAGCGGGCCTTTAAGTGCAACCAGGGCATCACGCAGCTCCATCAGTTTTTTCAGTTCAGGGATTTGCTCAACCAGGCTCGCCGGGTTGAAGTCCTTCATCGCATTGACACGCAGCCCGATCGCCAACTCATCGGTGCTGTCTTCACCCTGCAAGCGATTGGGCACACTCAAGGCCAGCTCCAGCCCTTGCTTGGAAAGCACTTCATCGAAGGTCATTTTGTCGATGGCGATAGGCTTGCGGTCTTCAAGCTTTCGCCCATCAAAACGGTGGATATAGTCACCCACCACCAACAGCTTCAAAGGCAGTTCAATCTCTTCTTGAGCCCCGCCAGTAGCGGGTTTGAACGTAATGTTGATACGTTCCTTGGGGGCTACCGAACTTTCTTTGGCCATGACGTTTTTTCCTTGCGTGTGTGTGGCCCTGAGGCCTATTCGAGTACCACTTCAAGATCGAGGTGGCACAACCTGCGATACATCTCATCCTTGCGTTCTCGCACTTCGTGGTTCTGCGGCAGGAGCTCGCAGCAGCGATGTAAAAGACGCAACACTTCAAGCACCAGGTCCGGCTCCCAGGTCTGTAAACCGGAGCGATGGAGGCGCTCGTCGAGCATTTCGAGCTGGGTTTTGGCGAGCTCGTATTTCTTGGCGTGAAAACACAACCGGGCGAGAGTCAATTGCCAGAAAAACCGCACCCGCTCGCCCTGGGCACTGCCCGCCTCACGTTTGAGCAACTGCACGGCAGGCTTGAAACCGCTGATGCAAAGCAGCTCTTGCGCGTGCTCCAGGGCAAGCTCCCAGGCTGGCAGGTCGGTGACGGGCAACGGTGCGTCTGGCTCGCTAGGGCTCAGGTGAGGCAGCACGTGGGCGTCGATCCAGGTGCGGGTTTGCGGATCAGCAAAGGCAGTGCCGTCACTGAAACGCAATTCGGCCAGGCCCGGCAGCCGTTGCAGCAGCAGGGCCAACTGCAGTTCGACTTCGCGCATGGCCTGCTCGGCTTTAAGGGCGCTCAGGCACTCCCAGACCATGCGCTGGCCGTCGAACCAGAACGGCGCTTTGGCAAAGCTGGCTTCAAGCTCCACCAGCAAGTCGGCAAACTGGCCTTGGGTGAAGCGGCTTTGGTAGTTTTTTAGTGTGTCTGCCGGTAAGGCGCGCAGTGGCGTGATCTGCTCGGCATTGCGCTCGGGTATGAAGTCCACCGATAGCCAGGTCAGAACCCGGTTCAGACGAAGTGCCCGCAGGTCAGTGGCTTTCTGTTTGAGCCACCATCCGCACAAGGCCCGGGCGCCGTCCTGCTGCTGTCGAAATGCCTTGTGGGCATCTTTTTCATTGTCGATAAGCGCATTGGGTTCTATCAACTGCGCCGCGGCCTGCTTGACCTGAGCCACCGCCGTCGCAATGACGCCCTTCTCGGGCTGGCTGTCGACTGCACGCTGAACCATTCGTGTCAGACGACGGCAAATCGGCAGCAATAAAGGCACGTCATCGCCCAGATGCACGGCCAACGTGCGTTCCAGCTCCAGCAACAGATCGACCATGTGCTGAAACAGCGGCAGTTGCTCCTTGATCGGGACGTTTTCGCTCAGGGCTCGATCAAGGCGCCCCACCAGCCAACCGATCGCCGCGGCACGGGTGCGTAACTTCAGGGGGTGGATGTGTTCCCAATGCTCGGTACACAGGTGATGCAATAAGCCCAGGCCCGCCAGCAATCCCGGGAACGATTCACGCTGATACAGCGCCCAGGTCAGCCAGACGCCCGCACGCAGGTCCTTGGACTGCTCTCGCAGCAGTGCTTCGCTTTGCTCATGCACCACATACCAGTCGATCTGGTTGTTTTCGGACATCGACTGCGCCTTGCCCATCTCGCGCTCAAGGTCTTCGAACTGGTGTGAGAAGCGCACGTCATCGCCGGCAAAGTTGTCCTTGAAGACGGGTGTTTTGGCGAGAACAAGCAGGCGGGCGAACAACTGGCTGGAATAGGTCATTACAACGCGCAACCTACTGGAGCCGGCAGAGTAAACGTCGTATGCGGAGGTAAGGAGAAGATCACTGCGAACTACCGAATCCATTCAAGTGGCGAGACCTTATGTGAATGGATAAGGGAAAACTGTCAGATATTTCCTCAATAACGTATGAAATGTCCTCTATTCAAAAGAGCTAGAGAAAACACGAGGTTCACATGTCGCAAAAACCTGATGTGACCTAAGGCTTGGCCTACGTCAATTGTGTGTGCCGACCCACAGAGATGAAATTCAATACGCCTCAAGACGTACAGACAAATAATCAGGCATTAATCAGAATCGCCCTGTTTGGCACTACTTGAACTGCCACCTGATTTGCCCCAAAACCTGCTGTCTGCTAGTGTCAGCCGGTTTTAACGCCTACCGAGAATGCCGCCATGGCCCGCAAAAAAGCTTCCCTGGATTTCGAACAGTCCCTCGCCGACCTGCAAACATTGGTCGAGCGTCTGGAAAACGGCGAACTGTCACTTGAAGACTCATTGACCGCCTTTGAACAAGGCATTCGTCTGACCCGTGATTGCCAGGGAGCACTGGCTCAAGCGGAACAGAAAGTCCAAATTTTGCTTGAGCGTGATGGTGAGCTCGCGCCAGAGCCTTTTGATGCGGAACAGCCAGAATGATTGATGCCTACCAAACCAGCAGCCAGGCTCGCGTCAACGCGGCACTTGAACGCTTGTTTGTCGCTCCAGCGCCGGAGTTGGCCCGTCTGTACGAGGCCATGCGTTATAGCGTGATGAATGGTGGCAAACGTGTTCGACCGCTCCTGGCTTATGCCGCGTGCGAAGCCTTGGGCGCGGCCCCTGAACAAGCCAATGGTGCAGCCTGCGCTGTGGAACTGATCCACGCTTATTCGCTGGTGCATGACGATTTGCCCGCCATGGACGATGACGACCTGCGCCGCGGTCAGCCCACCACCCATAAGGCGTTTGATGAAGCCTGCGCCATCCTGGCGGGTGATGGGCTGCAAAGCCTGGCGTTCAGCGCCCTGCTCGACCCGACGCTGACCACTCTGGATGCCGAAACACGTTTGCGTATGGTCAATGGCCTGGCTTTCGCTGCCGGCCCTGCAGGTATGGTAGGCGGTCAAGCCATCGACCTGGGTTCGGTAGGACTGAAACTTGATCAGGCCGCCCTCGAATACATGCACCGCCACAAAACCGGTGCCCTGATCGAAGCCAGCGTACAGTTGGGTGCCCTGGCCAGCGGCCGTGCCACCGAAACCGCTCTAAACGCGTTGAGCGTTTATGCGCGAGCCATTGGTCTGGCATTTCAGGTCCAGGACGACATTCTGGACGTTGAAAGTGACACCGCGACCCTGGGTAAACGCCAGGGCGCCGACATTGCCCGCGACAAACCGACCTACCCGGCACTGATGGGTCTGGAGCAGGCCAAAGGCTATGCCCTGGAGTTGCGTGATCAAGCGTTGAACGCCCTGCGACCTTTTGATGCAGCGGCAGAACCCTTGCGAGAACTGGCCCGTTATATCGTTGATCGCCGCCATTAAAACGGTGACAAATTGATATTTCATACAGCCTGTAACGCAAAGGTCTGACTAACGAATGCCAGACTGCGTGGGCAGCTTACGTTCCATAAGGTAAACTGCCGCCTCTTTTATATACCTATAACGATTCGCCTGATGCCAACGACGTTTCAAGATTTTCCCCGCAAGCGCCCGACTACGCCCCTGCTCGACCGAGCAGGCACGCCTGTTGGCCTGCGCAGATTAGCCGAAGCCGAGCTGGAAACCCTGGCCGATGAGTTGCGCCTGGAATTGCTCTATACCGTTGGCCAGACAGGCGGGCACTTTGGTGCCGGCCTTGGGGTCATTGAGCTGACCATCGCGTTGCACTATGTCTTCGACACCCCGGATGACCGGTTGGTGTGGGACGTAGGTCATCAGGCGTATCCGCACAAAATACTCACCGGTCGTCGCGATCAAATGGCGACGCTGCGCCAGAAGGACGGCATTGCGGCCTTCCCGCGCCGCTCCGAGAGCGAGTACGACACCTTTGGCGTCGGCCATTCCAGCACCTCGATCAGCGCCGCGCTGGGCATGGCCATTGCCGCTCGTCAGCAAAATAGCGAGCGCAAGGCCATCGCAGTGATTGGCGACGGTGCACTGACCGCGGGCATGGCCTTTGAGGCGCTGAACCATGCGCCCGAAGTGAACGCCAACATGCTGGTGATCTTGAACGACAACGACATGTCGATCTCGCGCAATGTCGGCGGGCTGTCCAACTACCTGGCCAAGATCCTTTCGAGCCGCACTTACGCCAGCATGCGTGAAGGCAGCAAGAAAGTGCTGTCGCGCCTGCCAGGGGCATGGGAAATTGCCCGTCGTACCGAAGAGTACGCCAAAGGCATGCTGGTACCGGGGACCCTGTTCGAGGAACTGGGCTGGAACTACATCGGGCCGATTGATGGCCACGACTTGCCGACCCTGATTGCAACGCTGCGCAACATGCGCGACCTCAAGGGGCCGCAGTTCCTGCACATTGTCACCAAAAAAGGCAAAGGCTTCGCCCCGGCTGAAGCCGATCCGATTGGCTACCATGCCATCACCAAGCTTGAGCCGCTGGATGCGCCCAAGGTCGCGCCTAAAGTTGCAAGCGGTCCGAAATACTCTGCCGTCTTTGGCGAGTGGCTGTGTGATATGGCGGCCGCTGACGAGCGCTTGATCGGCATTACGCCGGCCATGAAAGAAGGCTCGGACCTGATCAAATTCAGCGAGCAATACCCGTCACGTTATTTCGATGTCGCGATTGCCGAACAGCACGCAGTCACGCTGGCCGCCGGTATGGCCTGTGAAGGCGCCAAACCGGTGGTCGCGATTTACTCGACGTTCCTGCAGCGCGGTTATGACCAACTGGTGCATGACGTCGCGGTGCAAAACCTGGACGTGCTGTTTGCCATCGACCGCGCCGGTCTGGTGGGTGAAGACGGTCCTACCCACGCGGGTAGCTACGACCTGTCTTACCTGCGCTGCATCCCGGGCATGGTCATCATGACCCCGAGCGATGAGAACGAGCTACGCAAAATGCTCACCACCGGGCACCTGTACAACGGCCCGGCGGCCGTGCGTTACCCGCGCGGTACCGGCCCTAATGCGCCAATCGAGAAAACCCTGGAGCCGCTGGAAATTGGCAAGGGGGTGGTTCGTCGTCAAGGCAGCAAGGTCGCACTGCTGGTGTTTGGCGTGCAATTGGCCGAAGCCCTGCAAGTCGCCGAGAAAATCGACGCTACCGTGGTCGACATGCGCTTTGTGAAGCCGATGGATGAAGCCTTGGTACGCGAAATGGCGGACAGCCATGAGTTGCTGGTAACCATTGAAGAAAACGCCATCATGGGCGGTGCAGGCGCAGCTGTCAGCGAGTTCCTGGCCCGTGAAAACGTGCTGAAGTCCGTGCTGCATCTGGGTTTGCCGGATATATACGTCGAACACGCCAAACCGAGCCAGATGCTGGCTGAATGCGGCCTGGATGAAGCGGGCATCGAAGCCTCGGTTCGCCAGCGTATGCAGTTGCTGGGGCTCTAAGACCACCGGATACGCTGTAGGAGCGGGGGGGGGGGGGGGGGGTTTTTTTTTTTTTAAAAATACGCGCGC
>NZ_JANLNV010000023.1 GCF_025465935.1 Pseudomonas sp. 7P_10.2_Bac1
GAATTCCTGAGTCAAGCCTTAATTGCGTTTTATGTAACCACCGCTCTCTTCTTATATAGACGCGGGATCCGTCGCATCACCGCCGGGACCCGCAAGAGCAGAAGGCACGCACCTATAAAGGCATAGATCGACCACTCCTTCAGATCTGCACGCACAATCCAAAGCATGTGCAATAACCCCAGCCCCAATACCACATAGACCAAACGATGAAGCTTCTTCCAACTCGCCCCCATTCGTCTTTGGCTGAAACGATTGGATGTCACTGCCAGCGCCAACAGGCACAGAGCCCCTAAACTGCCGACAATAATATATGGCCGCTTGCTCAGTTCTACCCCCAACTGGGACCAGTCAAGCCCAAGCACAAAGAACAAGTAAGCACACAGGTGCAGCACTACGTAGGCGAAACACCACAGACCGATCTGACGACGGACCGCAATCCATCCTGGCCAGCCCGTCAGCTTTTGCATGGGCGTCATGCACAACGTCACTAGCAGCAAGATCAAGGTGCCAAGGCCAAGGCGATCAACCAAAACCTTCCCGGGGTCCGGCCCCAAGGCAAAACTCCATGCCTCATAGAGCCAATACAAAGGCCATATCCCCACGGCCGCAAACACACCAATACGCCAAAGTGGAAACTTCATCAGTAATTCTTCCGCAGATCCAGACCGGTGTAGAGAGAAGCCACTTCGTCCGCATAGCCATTGAACATCTGCGTATCGCGCACATTGGGGCTGAACAAACTGCTCGGTAGACGTCGCTCACGCGCTTGAGTCCAGCGAGGGTGATCCACTTGCGGATTCACGTTGGCATAAAATCCGTACTCATTGGACGCGATGCTCTGCCAAGTAGTTTTCGGCTGTTCTTCTACCAAGCTGATTCGTACGATCGATTTCACACTCTTGAAGCCATACTTCCACGGCACCACTAAACGCAGCGGTGCACCGTTCTGATTCAGCAGTTCACGGCCATACATGCCCACCGCCAGTATTGCCAATGGATTCATGGCTTCATCCAGACGCAGGCCCTCTACATAGGGCCAGTCAATCAACGCAAAATCAGAGCGCTGCCCCGGCATCACCTTCGGATCCTTCAACGTTTCAAAGCGGATGAATTTGGCTTTGGATGTGGGCTCAACTTGCTTAAGCAGCGCCGAGAGTGGGAACCCCATCCAGGGAATGACCATCGACCACGCCTCCACACAGCGCAAACGATAAATCCTCTCCTCCAGCTGATAAGGCTTCATAAAGTCTTCAAGGGCATAACGTCCCGGCTTACCCACCTCACCATCCACGACAACGGTCCATGGCTCGGTTTTCAAGCTCCCCGCGTTCTGCGCCGGATCGCCCTTGCTAGTACCGAACTCATAGAAATTGTTGTAATGCGTGGCATCCTTGAAAGGCGTGATCGCCTCCCCTTTGACCGTAATCGCTTGCCACTTGGTCTGCGGGAGCTTCTCTGTAAACCAGCCCGGTGCATGGCCCGGATCAACATCAGCGTAACGTGATGCATCATCCGCATTCGCCCAACGCGGCAGTGCGCTCACCGCCAATCCCGCAAGCGAACTGCCCAATAATGTACGGCGAGATAAATAGAGGGACTCAGGCGTAACGTCCGACTCTTTGCAGTCGGACGCTTTAGGCAACTTGATGAGCATGACAACTCCGCAGTATTGGAGGACTGATGCACCAATAGACTACGGAGTGTGGGAGAAATTACATCACTGGGCGTTTTTGTTACGGCGCAGATGCAATAAATATTGGATCGGGCCAGAGGCCGCATAGACCAGGAAAGCCAGCAACAAAATGCGCGGTGGATCACTGAACACTACAGCAAACACCAACACAACAGCCAGGATCGCCACGAACGGCACGCGGCCTTTCAAATCCAATTGTTTGAAGCTGTTGTACTTGATGTTACTGACCATCAGCATGCCTGCAGCAGCCACCAGCAAGGCAACCAGGAACGACATTTTAGAGCCCTGGATACCGTAGTCACTGAATGCCCAGACAATACCTGCCACCACACCCGCCGCAGCCGGGCTGGCCAGACCGATGAAATAACGCTTGTCCGCTGTACCGACCTGCGTATTGAAGCGAGCCAAACGCAAGGCCGCGCCCGCAACATAGATAAAGGCAACCATCCAGCCCACCTTACCCATGTCGCCCAACGCCCAGCCAAATGCCAAAAGCGCTGGAGCCACACCAAATGCAACCATATCTGACAAGGAATCATATTCAGCGCCGAAGGCACTTTCAGTATGGGTCATACGGGCAACACGACCGTCGAGGCCGTCCAGCAACATGGCGACAAAAATCGCAATGGCCGCAAACGCAAAATACTTGCTTGCCCCCGCCGCATCACCGGCGCTCATGGCGCTCTGAGCACTCATCGAGCTGATGATGGAATAAAATCCGGCAAACAGGTTTGCCGTTGTGAAAAGGTTCGGCAGCAGATAGATACCACGATGCCGGACTTTACGGCCTTCAGCGTCATGCCCTTCTTCGACATGCTCATCGATAGGCAGCAGGCTATCGGCGTCAGAGGCCGATTTTGGCTCTTCGGGACGTTCGCTCATGGACATTACCTTGCAACGATATGGAAAGTTTCAATAGAGGCTTGCAGACTCACCTTCACCCGCAAACGCTCCTGCTTTATACCAGAAGCCGCCGCTTAAACGAAAAAACGCGGCCTAGGCCGCGTTTTCTCAAGATCGTACAGACTTAGTTTTTGGCTTTGTCGACGATTTTGTTTGCACCGATCCACGGCATCATCGAGCGCAGTTGCTCACCGATGACTTCGATGCCGTGAGCAGCATTGTTACGACGCTTGGCGGTCATCGAAGGGTAGCCAGTAGCACCTTCGCTGATGAACATCTTCGCGTATTCGCCGTCCTGAATGCGCTTCAGAGCGTTACGCATAGCCTGACGGGATTCGGCGTTGATCACTTCCGGACCCGTCACGTACTCGCCGTACTCGGCGTTGTTGGAGATCGAGTAGTTCATGTTGGCGATACCGCCTTCGTACATGAGGTCAACGATCAACTTCAGCTCGTGCAAGCATTCGAAGTAAGCCATTTCTGGCGCATAGCCTGCTTCAACCAGGGTTTCAAAACCGGCTTTAACCAGCTCTACGGTACCGCCGCACAGAACAGCTTGCTCGCCGAACAGGTCGGTTTCGGTTTCGTCTTTGAAAGTGGTTTCGATGATACCGGTACGACCACCACCCACGCCCGAAGCGTAAGACAGTGCAACGTTTTTGGCGTTGCCCGAAGCATCCTGGTAGATAGCGATCAGGTCAGGGATACCGCCGCCACGAACGAATTCGGAACGTACAGTGTGGCCCGGCGCTTTTGGCGCGATCATGATGACGTCGAGGTCAGCACGCGGAACAACCTGGTTGTAGTGGATCGCGAAGCCGTGAGAGAAGGCCAGGGTAGCGCCCTTCTTGATGTTCGGCTCAATTTCGTTTTTGTACAGAGTCGACTGGAACTCATCCGGGGTCAGGATCATGACCAGGTCAGCTGCAGCAACAGCGCTGGCAACGTCAGTCACTTTAAGACCATGTGCTTCAGCCTTGGCAACAGTGGCCGAGCCTTTGCGCAGACCAACGGTCACATCCACACCGGAATCCTTCAGGTTGCACGCTTGAGCGTGACCCTGGGAGCCGTAACCGATAATGGCTACTTTCTTGCCCTGGATGATCGAAAGGTCGCAGTCTTTGTCGTAATAAACTTTCATGATTTTCCTTTATGTATCCAGGCCATTCAGGCCGTTAGCACTTGTAAGTTTTAGATGCTGAGAACTTTGTCGCCACGGGCAATGCCCGTCACGCCACTGCGAACTGTTTCCAGGATTGAAGCCGTACCAATCGACTGAATGAAACTGTCGAGCTTGTCGCTGGTGCCTGTCAACTGCACGGTATAAACACTGGCGCTGACATCCACGATCTGCCCACGGAAAATATCCGTGGTGCGCTTGATCTCTGCGCGCTGTGCACCGGTCGCCTTGACCTTGACCAACATCAGCTCACGCTCGATGTGAGCGCTCTCCGACAAATCCACCAGCTTGACCACTTCGATCAGCTTGTTCAGGTTTTTGGTGATCTGTTCAATCACCTCATCGTGGCCCACGGTGGTGAGCGTCAGACGCGACAAAGTCGGGTCTTCTGTTGGCGCCACGGTCAGGCTTTCGATGTTGTAGTTGCGTTGCGAGAACAGCCCGACAACACGAGACAAAGCACCGGGTTCGTTTTCGAGAAGCAAGGAAATAATGTGCCGCATGATTAAGTACGCTCCGTCTTGCTCAGCCACATGTCACGCATGGAGCCATCTTTGATCTGCATCGGGTAAACGTGCTCACTGGTATCAACCTGGATATCCAGGAACACCAGGCGATCTTTCATGGCGAAAGCTTCTTCCATTTTTGGTTTCAGATCCTTGAGATCAGTGATCCGAATACCAACATGGCCATACGCCTCAGCCAGCTTGACGAAGTCAGGCAGCGATTCCATATAGGAGTGCGAATGACGACTGCCGTAGTTCATGTCCTGCCACTGACGAACCATCCCCAGAACACCGTTGTTCAAGTTGATGATCTTGACCGGCAGGCCGTACTGCATGCACGTCGACAATTCCTGAATGTTCATCTGAATACTGCCCTCGCCCGTCACACACGCGACATCAGCATCAGGGAAGCTCAGTTTTACGCCCATTGCCGCCGGGAAACCGAAGCCCATCGTGCCCAGGCCGCCCGAGTTGATCCAGCGATTAGGCTTGTTGAAACGATAATACTGGGCAGCGAACATCTGGTGCTGACCCACGTCGGACGTTACGTACGCATCGCCCTTGGTAACCTCACAAAGCATCTCGATCACAGCTTGTGGCTTGATCTTGCTGCCGTCGCCCTTGTCGTAAGGGAACAACCCGCGGTCACCGCGCCACTCGTCGATCTGCTTCCACCAAGCGGCAACAGCCTCGGGATTTGGCTTCTCGCCGATCTCCTTGAGGATCGTAACCATCTCGGTCAGTACGCTGTCGACAGGGCCGACAATCGGCACGTCTGCCTTGATAGTCTTGGAGATCGAAGCCGGGTCGATATCGACGTGAATGATCTTGGCGTTAGGGCAGAACTTTGATGCGCCGTTGATAACGCGGTCATCAAAACGTGCTCCCACAGCCAGGATGACGTCCGCGTTGTGCATGGTCATGTTGGCGGTGAAGCTGCCGTGCATGCCGAGCATGCCAATGAACTGACGGTCAGTGCCCGGGTAGGCACCCAAGCCCATCAATGTATTGGTCACCGGAACGTTGAGCATTTTCGCCAGCTCGGTCAACGGTGCAGCACCGCCGCCCAAGATAACGCCGCCACCTGCGTACAGGACCGGGCGCTTGGCCGCCAACAGCATCTCGACTGCTTTGCGGATTTGCCCCGAGTGCCCACGTACAGCTGGGCTGTAAGAACGCAGCTTGGCTTTTTTCGGGAAAACGTATTCGAACTTTTCAGCCGGGTTGGTCATGTCTTTCGGGATATCGACCACGACCGGGCCAGGACGACCGGATTGCGCCAGGTAGAACGCCTTCTTCATGACTTCCGGAATTTCCGACGGATGCTTGATCATGAAGCTGTGCTTCACGATCGGCCGAGAGATACCGATCATGTCGGTTTCCTGGAAGGCATCGGTCCCAACCATAGTGCTAGGCACCTGACCAGAAATGACCACCATCGGAATGGAGTCCATGTAGGCAGTAGCAATACCGGTAATGGCGTTGGTAGCACCCGGCCCGGAAGTCACCAGTACCACACCGGCTTTACCGGTGGCACGGGCGTAACCGTCAGCCATATGGGTAGCAGCTTGTTCGTGACGAACCAGGATGTGGGTAACGTCCGGTTCCTTGAACAGTGCGTCGTAGACATGCAGGAGAGCACCACCCGGGTACCCGTAGATATATTTGACACCTTCGTCGCGCAAGAAGCGGACGACCATCTCACCGCCAGATAAAAGCTCCACGTTGTTCACCTCTAAAACGCCAGAATACCGCTCACAAAATACGAACGGGTCTTAATAGGTTTACTTCTCAGCAGAGCATGAGCGACGGTGGTCGCCGACTACGTCAGCACTGACTGAGCAAGTATTGGGAGCTCCCCAAGTATTGCGGGGTTTTCCCACCCAGCGCGAGGTAACGCGTTGCGGGTGTAACAGGTCGGCGCGGGTATGCGCCTCATGATCTGCTGAGAGGGTCTGCTTCTGGCAGTCCCTATACAGCGGTGTCTGGATTCTTCTGTTTCAGCCCCTCCAAGTCAAGCAATAATTGCGCTTTTTTCCAACTAAGCGCATGAGAACGCATAAGAAAGGGGCTTGAGAAGGGATAAAACTCGCCTAGATGGCGCAAAGCGGTAGAAATATGCGCAAGACTGCCGAAAAAACCGGCAGCCAGGCAATTAACGAGCGTCGACGATCAATTGGTCGAACTTTTTCAGCGCGGATCGCAGCCCAAGGCTCTCTTCAGGCTGCTCGGCATACACCATCTCGGCCATCTCCAAAATGCCCGAGGCATTAGGCAACGGAAGGTCCTGCTCAAGGATCTGCTTCATCCGGGTCAGGAAAATCCATTGCAGCCATTGGTGGAAGTCCAGCGTGTCAACCGAAAAAGGCTCGACACTGCTCAGTGCTTCAACACTGGGAGACACCTCGTCCCACCAGCCCTGCGCACGCAACTCCCGCTCAATCAGCAATAATTGTTCGGCAATCGCCGGAAAACGCTTATCCATCAGAAACTCACCGTGCTTTTTGACGGGCCAATGCAGCGCCAGCCGCATCACCTTGTTTATCTCGCGCTTGAGCGATCAAGCCCCACAAGCTCGCCTGCAAATCTGGGCGACCGCTCGCAAAGGACAACCCGCGACGGGCAAACTGCTCGGCCTGAGCCGCATCCCCTTGCGCCATGCGCACCTCTGCCAGGCGATAAAGCACTTGCGGCTCGCGCGGCGCCACACGCTGCGCACGCTCAAGACTCGAAGACGCGCCGTTCAGGTCGCCACTCGCCTGCTGCTGCTGAGCCGTAGTCAGCAACGCCAGGACTGGCCCGTCCAATTGCTCATCCGCTGCCAACCCACCGCTGTTAGACGGGATACCACTCGGCGTAACCGGGGCAGGCGCGGTATAAGTCGTTGATGGCGCGTAGCTGCCGGTACTGATCGGCGCTACTGCTGCCGGGCCAGTTGTAATAGGTCCTGGCGAAATAGGGCCCGGCGTAATCGGCTGGGTCTGGATCGGCGTCGATACGGCTGCACCGCCCCCCGGAATCATCACCACCACGCCCGAGTCCTGAGGAATCGCTTGTGCTTGTGCCTGGGCTGCACGCGGCGCCGAGGCCTGTGGATAATTATTCGTTGCGCGCTGCGCCGACACACGTTCGCTGTTCGACACAGGAACCCCAGAGTCGACCACAGGGATCGAGCCCTGTGGAACGCTGGCGCAACCATTGAGCAAAGCCAGGGCTGAAACAGCCGGAATCCACCACTTGTTCACGTCACACCCTCTTTGCTTAATTCAACCAGCCCTTGACCCAATCCATCACCGCCTCACCTGTTGCCGGCGCCTGCGCGCCACAACCGGCTCCAGCAGGCGGTTCACTGCCGCGAATATACGGCATCTGCACCGCACCAGGGCAGCTGGCATCAGACCCTTGCCCGGTATGCGGATCAATCCAGGCCTGAACAATATTGTCCGGTTGCGGCATATCAAGCGGTAACGGATCAGCCTTGCTCATAAAGCTGGTCCATACCTGCAAGGCTCCGCTCGCGCCGGTGAACGGGGTTTTACCGTTGTCATCGCGTCCCAGCCAGACCACTGCCAGCAGATCCTGGCTAAAGCCTGCAAACCAGCTGTCACGCGAATCGTTACTGGTACCGGTTTTACCCGCCAGCGTAAGATTTTTCGGCAATACGTTATAGACCGAACGCCCGGTCCCTTCTCGCATCACGTGCTGCATCGCGTTCTGGATCAGGTAGATGGACCCCGGATCGAAGCGCTGTTGAATCTGGAACGGATAACGCTTGAGCGGCTGACCTTCAGCCGTCAACACGCTGCGAATGCCGCGCATCGGCGTGTTGAAGCCTCCATTGGCCAGCGTCTGATACATCGTTGCCACTTCCATCGGGCTCAACGCCCCAGCGCCCAAAAGCATCGATGGGAATGCCGGGAAGTCACGCTCAACCCCTAGTCGCGCCAGCGTCTTGAGCACGTTAGGCACACCTACCTGCTGTCCTAGCCGAACGGTACCGAGGTTCAAGGAATTCATCATGACCTGATAAAGAAACATCGTGCCGTGAGAGCGGCGATCAAAGTTCTGTGGTGTCCAGACCTGACCATCGGCGCCTTTGATCGAGATCGGTTCATCCGACAACCAACTGGTCAGCGTGAACTGACTCGGACGCTCAAGTGCCGTCAGATAGACCGCTGGTTTGATCAACGAACCGATCGGGCGCACAGCATCCAGAGCCCGGTTAAAGCCGGCATAGCCCGGCAGACGGCTGCCAATCAATGCCTGGACTTCACCTGTTTCAGGGTTGGTAACCACCATCGCGGCTTCAACTTCGTCAGCGCCCTTACGACCACCCAGACGCTTGAAGGTGTCGCCCACGGCCGCTTCAGACTTCATCTGCAAGATCGGATCGAAGCTGGTGAAAATCCGCAGCCCCTCTTCGGTCAAGTCTTCGTCGCGATAGTCTTCACGCAGTTGGCGTTTAACCAGATCCAGGAAACCCGGGAACGAGCTGTCCGCCAGGCTGCCGCGCTTGGTCACACCCAGCGGCATCTTTTTAGCGGCTGCCACTTGTTCGGCGGTCGCAATGCCCTGCTGCTCGAGCAAGTCGAGCACCAGATTGCGTCGTTCCAGCGCACGCTCAGGGTAACGCCGCGGGTTATACGCAGACGGCCCCTTGACCATACCCACCAGCAACGCTACCTGATGCAGCTTGAGCTCAGACAATGGCTGACTAAAGAAGAACTGGCTGGCCAATCCAAAACCATGCACGGCGCGCTGGCCGTCCTGGCCTACAAACACCTCATTGAGGTACGCCTCAAGAATCTCGCGCTTGTCGTAATGCATTTCGAGCAGCAGCGCCATCATCGCCTCAGTCAGCTTGCGGCTGAGGCTGCGCTCATTGGTCAGGAAAAAGTTCTTGACCAATTGTTGCGTCAGCGTACTGCCGCCCTGACGCATTTGCCCCGACGAGGTGTTGACCCACAGGGCGCGGATGATCGACTTGGGCGACACGCCAAAATGATGATAGAAGTCGCGGTCTTCCACTGTCACCAGCGTATCAAGCAGATACGGCGGGACCTGATCGATATTGATGAGAATGCGGTCTTCGAGGTTTTTCGGGTACAGGCCACCAATCAGCAATGGCTCAAGCCGAACCACGGGCAATTTGGTGCCATTGGTCGAGGTCAGCTCCGACACATAATCGCCAGAAAAACGGACCCGCACCGGCTGTGCCTTCTCGGCACCTTCATAAAACTGGAAACCACGGGTGTTCAAGTCCACCGTGTTGCCATTCACCGAGGCTGCACCCGGGCCATTGGCCACACTTTCACGGCGATAGCCCAGCGCATCGAGTTCGGTCAAAAAGTCGTTCTTGCTCAGCTTCTGGCCGACGAACAATTCCAGCGGCCGGGCATACACCTTGGCCGGGATAGTCCAGCGCTTGCCGGAAAACTTCTCCTGCACGATGGCATCGAGATAGACAGCAAAACCTGCCAGCACAACCAGGCCGACGAGGCTGAGCTTAAGGGCCCAACCCAGCCAGGGCCGAAGGCCACCAGAAGGACGTTTGGAGCGGGAGCGAGGGGATCGAGTTCGAGTCATGGCGCGGGATTATACGCACTTTGTTCATGTTCAACATCCGCGTCCGGCGGTTTGCACGACCGCTGTCAACAGCCATAATGCCCCATTGAATTTTCCCGCCTTTAGAAGGACCGCCCGTGAGCCAGAACCTGATTGCCGCGTTACAAAATCCGAGCTTATACCCGCATGAAACTGACGGGTTTCAGGTTATCGAAACCCACATCTCCTGGGTCATCCTGACGGGTTCATACGCTTACAAAATCAAAAAACCGGTCAACTTCGGCTTTCTGGACTTCACCGAACTCAGTGGCCGCGAGTTCTTCTGCAACGAAGAACTGCGCCTCAACCAGCGCCTGACTGAAGGTCTGTACCTCGACGTATTGCCGATCACGGGCAGCGCAGACGCACCTCAACTGGACGGCCAGGGCCCAGTGATCGAATACGCGCTAAAAATGCGCCAGTTCCCTCAAAGCCAATTGCTCAGCACGCTTCAGACCAACGGCGAACTGACCACCGCGCACATCGACGAAATGGCTGTGCAAATCGCCCATTTCCATACCCATGCCCCGCATGTCCCGCTGGAACACCACCAAGGCACTCCAGACGCCGTGATGGAACCCGTGCGCCAAAACTTCGAGCAAATCCGCCCTTTCTTGTCAGATAAGGCTGATCTGCAACAACTTGAAGCACTTGAGGCCTGGGCAGAAGCCAGTTTCACCCGCCTCCATCCACTGCTGGAACAACGCAAGGCTGAAGGGTTTATTCGCGAATGCCACGGCGATATTCACCTGGGCAACGCCACGCTGATTGACGGCAAGGTGGTGATTTTCGACTGCATCGAGTTCAACGAACCGTTCCGTTTCACCGACGTCTACGCTGATACCGCGTTTCTGGCCATGGACCTTGAAGACCGTGGTCTGAAGTCCCTGGCTCGGCGTTTTGTCAGCCAATACCTGGAGCTGACCGGCGACTATCAGGGCCTTGAACTGCTGAACTTCTACAAGGCCTACCGCGCCCTCGTACGCGCCAAGGTCAGCCTGTTCAGCATGCCGGCAGAGGCCAGCGCCGTGCAGCGCGCAGCCACGCTGAGGCAATACCGCAACTACGCCAACCTTGCAGAAAGCTACAGCACCATTCCTTCACGCTTCCTGACCATTACCCACGGCGTTTCGGCAGTGGGTAAAAGCTCGGTTGCCATGCGACTGATCGAGTCACTGGGCGCTATTCGCTTGCGCTCCGATGTTGTTCGCAAGCAATTGTTTGGCGAGCAGGCCGGCGACAACACCGTCGGCCATGGCATTTACAACGCTGATGCCACTATCAAGACCTATGACAAGTTGCACGAACTGGCTGGCATCGTGCTGCGCGCGGGCTTCCCGGTAGTCATTGATGCCACCTACCTCAAACGCGAGCAACGCGACGCCGCGGCAAAAGTGGCTGAAGCCACGGGCGTACCGTGCCTGATCCTCGATTGTGTCGCGCCAGATGCGGTAATCGAAGGCTGGCTGACGCACCGCAAGAGCCTCGGCAACGACCCCTCTGACGCGACCATGGAGGTTGTCAAAGCCCAACAAGCCAGCCGTGAGCCGTTAGAAGCAGATGAAGTCCTGCGCAGCAAACGGGTTGAAACCAACAACAGTAAAAGCCTGGACACTCTGATCAGCGACATCCGCCAGCGCCTGCCCGGGCTATAAATGCCTGCGCGTGCCGCGAAATGCAAAGGTTTCGCGGCACGCCAATAGTGGCACTATAATATTGATGTACAGCCATCAGGAGACGCCCCATGAGCCGCCCTGCCTTGCTTTCATCGGCGCTCTACACGTTACTGCATGAAGATGACATCACCGGGTTTAACCAACAGCGCCCACCCGGCCACATTGATATGCGCGGCGGCGATTTTCGCGGGCTGGATTTGCGCGAGTTAAATGCGGACCAAGTGGATTTTACCGACGCTTATTTCCGCTCTGCCGACCTGCGCGGCCTAGATTTACGCACCGCCTGTATCGAAGGCGCCAGCCTCGCCCATGCGCAGATATCCGGTGCGTACTTTCCAGTCGAACTGACAGCCGACGAGATTCTGATGTCGGTTAATTTCGGCACCCGACTGCGCTACCGAACCAAATAAAACAAATACGACATGCCGCCAACGCCTGCCAGGCGTTGGTGCATGGCGACTGCGAACTCAAAATATCGCTCTAGCGCAAGCGTTTGCGCGACTGCCCGGCATCTCCTTAACGCCTTCCCCTTCACTTTTTGCACATGCTTGTTCCAAAAACGACTAACGCGCAGCGACTTTCTTATCAACCGCTACACTTCAGTACACCTGTTTCGATTGATAAGCGCTGAGCTCACGCCGTCGCAAGGAGAGCTGATGCAAGATGAACTCCAGCACCTAAAGAACCTCGGCAAAACCTCGGCGCAATGGCTGCATGCTGTTGGTATTCACAGCGCTTCGGAGTTAAGGCGCCGAGGTGCTGTCGAGTCGTACCGAGCAGTCAAGAAACGGGGGTTCCGTGCGTCCAAAGTGCTGCTTTATGCCATTGAAGGCGCACTGCTGGACATTCACTGGAACGATATCCCGCCCGAGAGAAAGGCATTCCTGAATGCGCAGGTTGAGGATTTGTTCAAGCCGAAAAACAGCTAGAAAACACCGTTTATCGGGGTCGTAAAAAAAGCTGAAAAACAGTTGTTGACTTGAAAATGAGAATTGTTATTATTACGCCATCTGGTCGCGAGGCCAGTCGATCTTCTGGAAGGCCCTTGGTTCGGACTCTCAGAAAATCTCCTCATCAGGCTAATCACGGTTATTTGACCCGGCTCTTGCCGGGTCTTTTTTTGCCTGCAAAAAGCGCCAGCCCGACGGCCTGGCAGGCTCACTCAACGCGCAATAATCACCGGATGCCCCAACTCGGGATGTGGCTGCACCAACACATCCAGGCCAAACACGTCTTTTAGCGCCTCAGGTTTGAGCACCTCCTGCGGGCTACCCAGTGCACGTGGATAGCCGTCCTCGAGCAACAACAAGCGATCGCAGTAACGCGCCGCCAGATTCAAGTCATGAAGAATGATCAATACTGCCGCCCCGCGATCGGCAAAGGCACGAATGGCTTTCAACGTTGTGTGCTGATGCAAGGGGTCCAGCATTGAGGTCGGCTCGTCGAGCAGCAACGTCTGCCCGTTTTGACCCGGCCATAACTGCGCCAGCACCCGCGCAAGGTGAACCCGCTGCCGTTCGCCACCGGACAACGCAAGATAGCTGCGCCCAGTCAAATGCCCAACATCGGCAGCCTCAAGAGCCGCGCAGATAATCTCGGCATCGCGAGCCGTACCGGTCTGGTGCGGCAAACGGCCCATACCGACCACCTCTTCAACTCGAAAGGCGAAATCCAGGGTCGAGGTCTGTGGAAGCACGGCAAGTCGCTGGGCACGCTCAGCCCCCTTCCATTGACCCAAGGCTTGCTGATCCAGCAAGACCAGCCCTTGTGTCGGGGACAGTTCACCGCATAACGCCGCCAACAGAGTGCTTTTACCTGCACCGTTAGGCCCTAAAACACCCAACACTTCGCCCGGCCTGACCTCAAGGTTGATGTCATTGAGCACTTGTTTGGCGCCGCGGTTAATCTGCAAGTGTTCTGTACGCAGCATCAGTGGCGGCCTCGCAACAGCAAGTAAAGAAAAAACGGCGCGCCTATAAACGCAGTGACAATACCAATCGGCATTTCAGCGGGCGCCAATGCCAAACGGGCGATCAGGTCAGCAAACAACAGCAAGCAGGCACCCGCCAGCACCGACGCAGGCAGTAACACTCGATGATCAGGCCCTGCCAGCAATCGCACGAGATGCGGTACCACCAACCCGACAAATCCGATCATCCCCGCCGCAGCCACTGCCGCCCCAACGCCCAGTGCGGTACAAAACACCAATTCACGCTTCAGACTTTCAACATTGATGCCCAAATGACTGGCTTCAGACTCGCCCAGCAACAATGCGTTAAGTGCCTTGGCCCGACGTGGCAACCACAGGGCAACGCCCGCAGTGACAAACAGCAGAGGCCACAAACGCGCATAACTGGCCCCGTTCAAACTCCCCAGGTTCCAGAAGGTCAGGGTGCGCAATGTCGCGTCATCGGCCAGATACGTGAACAAACCCACCGCTGCCCCCGCCAAGGCTGTGAGAGCGATCCCCGCCAGTAGCATCACGGCCACGCTGGTTTGCCCGTTGCGTCGCCCCAGTCGATAGACCAGCGCCGTTACGCCCAACCCGCCCAGAAATGCACAAAGCGAAAGCAGATACGGCCCCAATGAATCCGGCAAGCCACCTAATGCCGAGCCGCCAACAATCGCAATCGCGGCGCCCAGTGAAGCACCACTGGATACCCCCACCAAGCCAGGGTCAGCCAAAGGGTTACGAAACAATCCCTGCATCGCAACGCCGGACAACGCCAGCACGCCGCCCACTGCCAGACCGAGCAACGTGCGAGGCATACGAATTTGCCCCACGATCAATTCAGCCTGCTCCAGCCCATCACCATGAACCGGCAAGCCGATCAGGCGAAGGACCGCCCGCAAAGTGTCGAACAACGGCAAACTCACTGGACCCAACGCCAGCGACAACCAAATTGCCAGCAGGCACAGCCCACTTAGCCCGATAAATAACGGACGTGGTTTAACCAATGTCCTCATGGGTTGGCCGCAGCCGCGGAGTAAAAGTCAGCACTCAATTGTTTCAAGCTGGCCGGCAAGCGCGGGCCCAGGCCGCCCACCAGAAGGGTTGGGTCCAACTCATAAATGCGCCCCTCCTTGGCGGCCTTGAGCGAAGCCAGAATCGGATTTTCCTTCATCAGCGCCTTACGCGCCTCGTCGCCTGTCAGGCTGCGGTCTGCAAACACCAGCACATCCGGGTTCAAACCAGCCAACGCTTCTACCGAAAAGGTCTTGTAGCCCTCGTGAGTGGCCAGGTTGCGACCACCGGCTTGAGTCAGCAGCCAGTCGGCCGCGGTGTCCTTGCCGGCGATCAGCGGCTTGCCACCCGCATGCCCCAACAACAGCAACACGCCAGGCGCCTTGTGATTCGTTTGTAGCAGCTTGACATGCTGTTGTTGCTCATCCAGCTGTTGCTGATAAGCCTTGAGCACTTGCTCAGCTTTTGCCTCATCACCCAACAGACGGCCTAAATGCGTGAGCGTGGCCTCAAGCGTGGGCAGGTCGGCTTCGGCCGAGAACATCTCGACCGGCACGCCCGCATTACGAATCTGTGCCAACACCGGGGGTGGCCCCATTTCCTCAGTGCCGATCAAGACATCCGGCTTCAGGCTCAAAATCCCTTCTGCCGACAACTGGCGCTGATAACCGATACTTGGCAGGGATTTAAGTGTCTCTGGATGTTGACTGGTGGTATCGACCCCAACCAATTTAGACTCCGCCCCTAAAACACTGACCCACTCCGACAGCGCGCCCCCGGCACTGACCCAGCGTTGTGGCAACTCGTCAGCCAGGCTGACATGACTGATCATGAAGCCTGCACAAAGCATTATCAGGCGGGTACTCAGGCGCATACGGGGCGTTCCTTGGTAAGAGGGCTCAACGGAGCAACGACAGTGCCGCCAGTCAAACAGCACATTATGAAGCGGCCCGCCATTTGATAATTGTTTGCATTTGCACGTCAACCTCTTAACTCGTACCAACGAACGTATCGACGCCCCCATCAGGGTTCATTAAGGATTGTAATGAAGTTTGTATGCCCCTCAGAGGCACTGGCCGAAGGGAGCAGCCTCGGCTTCGAACAGGACGGCTGTCGCTGGTTCTTGGTTCGCCGGGCAGGCCAGGTTTATGCCTATAAAAATCGCTGCCCACACCGCGGCGTGCCGCTGGAATGGCAGGAGAACCAATTCCTCGACCCCAGCGCCAGCCTGATCCAGTGCGCGACCCATGCCGCATTGTTTTTGATTGAAAGCGGGGAATGTGTGGCCGGGCCTTGCGCCGGGCAGTTTTTGACCGCCCTTGGCTGCCATGAAGACAACCAAGGGATCTGGCTTACAGAGCCGAAATCAGAGGATCACGTCTAATCGACGATCAACCATCACCGCCTCAGGCGTCAGACTGACCCCATACGCCAGTACTTGTACGCCTGCTGCCACGGCTTCACGCAAGGCCGCCGCGTAGCCGGGATCAATCTCTTGCGCCGGGCGCACGGCATCAATTGCGGTCAGGTTGACGCAGTACAACTGCACCGCACGCACGCCCTCACGGGCCAGACTGGCCAATTCACGCAGGTGCTTGGCGCCGCGCTGGGTGACCGCGTCTGGAAACGCAGCCACTGACGTGTCATCAAACCCCAAGGTGACACTTTTGACTTCGACAAAGGCAAAACCATCGGGGTACTCCAGTCGGAAATCAATTCGGCTGTTTTCCTGCCCATAGGCGACTTCACGCCTGAGCGCAGTAAAGCCATTGAGTTCGGTGATCACCCCGGCCAACAGCGCTTCTTCGATCAACCGATTGGCACGCCCGGTGTTCACACACGCCAGGCGCCCTTGTGGGGTTTCACTGATCTCCCAAGTACCCGGCAGCTTGCGTTTGGGGTCGTTGGAGCGACTGAACCAGACCTGCCCGCCTTCAACCATGCAATTGAGCATTGAACCGGTATTGGGACAGTGGATCGTGAGCAACTCGCCGCTGGTCGTTTCGATGTCTGCCAGAAAACGCTTGTAACGCTTGAGCAAGCGGCCTTCTTCAAGGGGTGGAGAGAACTGCATCAGTGATTCCAACTCTGCAGACCACGAGCAATTCGCTCAACGGCTTCCTGCAGCCGCGGCAAACTCTGGGTATAGGCAAAGCGCACATGATGCCCGGCCTGATAGCGGCCAAAGTCCAGGCCTGGGGTGAAGGCAACGTGCTCGGTTTCCAGGAAATGACGACAAAAGGCGAAGGCATCATCACCGAACGCACTGATATCGGCATACAGGTAAAACGCACCTTCCGGCTCGACAGCAATGCCGAAACCCTGCTCGCGCAAGGCCGGTAACAAAAAGTCTCGGCGGCGCCCAAACTCGGCACGACGTTCTTCGAAAATGGCCAGCGTTTGCGGCTCGAAACAAGCCAGCGCTGCGTATTGCGCCATGCTCGGAGCGCTGATGTAGAGGTTCTGCGCAAGCTTTTCGAGGTCAGCAACGGCTTGCGGCGGCGCTACCAGCCACCCCAGGCGCCAGCCCGTCATGCCGAAATACTTGGAGAAGCTGTTGAGCACAAAAGCGCTGTCATCCACCTCAAGCACGCTGGCGGCATCACAACCGTACGTCAGGCCGTGATAAATCTCGTCCACCACCAAATGCCCGTTGCGCGCCTTCACCGCTGTCGACAATGACGCCAGTTCATCGCGGCTCAATACCGTGCCGGTCGGGTTGGCCGGAGACGCGACCAGCGCGCCCACACTGTCTTGATTCCAGTGGCGCTGGACCAATTCGGCGGTTAATTGATAGCGAACATCAGGCCCCACCGGAACCAATTGCGCGGCCCCTTCAACCAAGCGTAAGAAATGTCTATTGCATGGGTAGCCTGGGTCTGCCAATAACCAGTGTTTTCCCGGGTCAACCAGCAAGCTACTGGCTAATAGCAACGCGCCAGAGCCGCCAGGGGTTATCAGAATGCGCGAAGGGTCAATGTCCAAGCCATAGCGCTGCTGATAAAACCCGGAAATCGCTTCCCGCAACTCCGGCAGGCCGCGAGCCGCGGTGTAACGCGTTTTGCCCGCTGCCAAGGCCGCCTGGCCGGCTGCGATGATCGGCTCGGCCGTGGTGAAATCCGGCTCACCAATCTCCAGATGAATCACATCGTGCCCCGCGGCCTGCAGTTCGTTGGCTCGCGCCAGCAGCGCCATCACGTGGAACGGTTCGATCGCGCGACTGCGCGCACTGTAAGACTGAGCCATGAGCCTGCCTTCCTGGGTAAGCAAAATTGCGATTCTACCCAAGCACTGTCATAAGGGAGAGCGAAATAGGGTTTTAGACTGTTCTCGAGTAGAACCAAACGGCGTGAGCCTCGGTCATAGCTCGACGAAAATATTAATTGGCCACTAATCTTAAGCCCCACAGGGTTTGCACACGATTGCTGACAACAGGCTAGACAACCGGGAGTAGCGCGGTCCGATTTGATCTGGTAAGTTCGCCCGCTTGCAGCCGCAGGACCGGCAGGTGTCGGTAACGTTGCAATCCTGCGCAATGGATTAGAAGAATGAGAGGCGGTCCATTTCATGCCCACAAAAGCACAGCAACAGAATACTCAATCGCTTAGCGGCTTCGAGCCCTACGTTGAAAAGCCGGGTGAAGAGTACATGGGCGAGCCTATGCGCAAACACTTCACCAAGATTCTGCAGAAGTGGAAGCAGGACTTGATGCAGGAAGTCGACCGCACCGTTGATCACATGAAAGACGAAGCGGCCAACTTTCCAGACCCGGCGGATCGTGCAAGCCAGGAAGAAGAATTCAGCCTGGAACTGCGTGCCCGAGACCGCGAGCGCAAGCTAATCAAAAAGATCGACAAGACCCTGCAACTGATCGAAGACGAAGAGTACGGTTGGTGCGAGTCGTGTGGCGTCGAGATCGGTATTCGCCGCCTTGAGGCACGCCCCACTGCGGACATGTGCGTAGACTGCAAGACCTTGGCTGAAATCAAGGAAAAACAAGTCGGCAAATAATCGCCGGCTTGACCAAATGGGGCGTGCGAACGCCCCATTTTTGTTTCTGGATTTACATATTGACGTGGCCCGCTCCCACAAAAAATGCATGCCCCCATGACAGCCTCTCCAAACCCCTCCTACATCGGACGCTTTGCCCCGACGCCCAGCGGTCATCTGCACTTTGGCTCACTGGTGGCTGCCCTCGCCTCGTATCTGGATGCGCGCTCTGTAGGCGGCCGCTGGTTGTTGCGCATGGAAGACCTCGATCCGCCGCGTGAAATGCCGGGCGCCCAAGCCGCCATTCTGGATGCCCTGCAGCGCTATGGCTTTGAATGGGACGGCGAACTGGTTCGCCAAAGCGATCGCCATGAAGCGTACGCCCAGGTAGTGAACCGCCTGTTCAGCCAGGGCTTGGCCTATGCTTGTACCTGCTCACGTAAACAACTCGAAGGCTATAACGGGATTTACCCAGGATTGTGCCGCAATGCCGGCCACTCGATGGAAAACGCCGCCATACGCCTGCGAGTACCTGAGCTTGAGTACGCCTTTGAAGACCGTGTCCAGGGCACATTCCGCCAGCATTTGGGACGCGACTCAGGGGACTTTGTGATCCGCCGCCGTGACGGGTTGTATGCCTACCAACTGGCGGTGGTGCTTGATGATGCCTGGCAAGGGGTAACCGATATCGTGCGCGGCGCCGACCTGCTCGACTCCACACCGCGTCAGCTCTATATGCAGGAACTGCTCGGGTTGTCGCAACCTCGCTACCTGCATGTGCCGCTGATCGTGCAACCCGATGGCCACAAGTTGGGCAAGTCTTACCGTTCGCCACCCCTGACGCCCGAACAGGCGTCACCCTTGCTGCTTCGTGCCCTGCGCGCATTGGGTCAGGCCCCGGACCAAAGCCTTAGTGAAGCCAGTGCGCGTGACATCCTCGATTGGGGCATTGCGCACTGGGATGCCGGGCTGATCCCGCGCACGCTCACCCTGGCAGAAGCGCAATTACGCTGACAGCGCTTGCAGGTTGTCAGCCATCCGTTACCATCGCCGCACGTTTTTAGGGCATGCGGCCAGCAAAAGTGAGGGCAGGATGTATATCTATCGATTGGTCCTGTTGCTGGTTGTCGGGATCTACCTCTTTTCCCCCGCCATCATGGATTGGTGGATCGACGCGACGGGCGCCTGGTACAGACCGTATCTGCTTTGGCTGATTCTGATCGTTGTGACCTTTATTCTTCAGAGCCAAAAAGATGCCGATGAGCTTTAGCCTGACCCAGATGGTGCTGGTCAGCGCCGCATATTTGCTGGTGCTGTTTGCAGTAGCGTGGATCAGCGAACGAGGCATGATCCCGCGCGCCATCATCCGCCACCCGCTGACCTACACCCTGTCACTGGGCGTTTACGCCAGCGCCTGGGCGTTCTATGGCACGGTGGGCCTGGCCTATGAATACGGGTACGGTTTTTTATCCAGCTACCTCGGGGTTTCCGGAGCCTTTCTGCTGGCCCCCGTGCTGCTCTACCCCATTTTAAAAATCACTCGCACCTACCAGTTGTCATCACTGGCCGACCTGTTTGCCTTCCGTTTTCGCAGCTCCTGGGCCGGCGCACTGACCACGGTTTTCATGCTGATCGGCGTGTTACCGCTGTTGGCCCTGCAAATTCAGGCAGTGGCGGACTCCATCAGCATCCTGACCCGAGAGCCGGTGCAACACCGTGTCGCCCTGAGCTTCTGCGCGATGATCACCCTGTTCACGATCTTCTTTGGGTCGCGGCACATCGCAACGCGCGAGAAGCACGAAGGGCTGGTGTTCGCCATTGCCTTTGAATCGGTGATCAAATTGGTCGCCATCGGCGGCATTGGGCTCTATGCCCTGTATGGCGTGTTTGGTGGCCCGCAACAGCTGGAGGTCTGGCTGCTGCAAAACCAGAACGCCCTCGCCGCCTTGCACACACCGCTGCAAGAAGGCCCATGGCGGACCCTGCTGCTGGTGTTCTTTGCCTCGGCCATTGTGATGCCGCACATGTATCACATGACCTTTACCGAAAACCTCAACCCGCGCGGACTGGTTAGCGCCAGCTGGGGCTTGCCCCTGTTCCTGCTGCTGATGAGCCTCGCTGTACCGCTGATTCTCTGGGCCGGCCTGAAACTGGGCGCAACCACCAACCCCGAGTACTTCACACTAGGAATCGGCATCACCGCCAACAGCAAGGCCCTGGCGCTGCTGGCGTATGTCGGTGGGCTCTCGGCGTCCAGTGGACTGATCATCGTGACCACCTTGGCGCTGTCAGGCATGGCGCTCAACCACCTCGTACTGCCGCTGTATCAACCGCCCGCAGAAGGCAACATCTACCGCTGGCTGAAGTGGACTCGCCGTGCACTGATTGTGGCCATCATCATGGCCGGCTACGGGTTTTACCTGCTGCTGGGGGCTGAGCAAGACCTGGCCAACCTGGGCATCGTCGCCTTCGTCGCCACCTTGCAGTTCCTGCCGGGCGTGCTCTCGGTTCTGTACTGGCCAACAGCTAACCGACGCGGCTTCATTGCCGGTTTGCTGGCCGGGATCGTGGTGTGGATGGGCAGCATGCTGTTCCCGCTGATCGGGAACTTCCAGGGTTTCTATATCCCGTGGCTCGACGTGGTGTATGTGCTGGACGACACCAGTTGGCACATGGCAGCGATCGCCTCGCTCGCCGCCAACGTGTTGATGTTCACCCTGATTTCCCTGTTCACCAACGCCAGCCCCGAAGAAGCCAGCGCAGCCGAAGCCTGCGCGGTAGATAACGTGCGTCGTCCACAACGCCGCGAACTGCATGCAGCCTCCCCGCAAGAGTTTGCCACTCAATTGGCCAAACCGCTGGGCGCCAAGGCGGCGCAAAAGGAAGTCGAACAAGCCCTGCGCGATCTGTATTTACCCTTCGACGAGCGTCGACCTTACGCCTTGCGTCGCCTGCGCGACCGCATCGAGGCCAACCTGTCCGGCCTGATGGGCCCCAGCGTTGCCCAGGACATGGTCGAAACCTTCCTGCCGTACAAATCCGGCGGCGAAAACTACGTGACCGAAGACATTCATTTCATCGAAAGTCGGCTTGAAGACTACCACTCCCGCCTGACCGGCCTGGCCGCCGAACTCGATGCCCTGCGTCGTTATCACCGACAAACGCTGCAAGAGCTGCCCATGGGCGTGTGCTCGCTGGCCAAGGATCAGGAAATCCTGATGTGGAACAAAGCCATGGAAGAGCTGACTAGCATTCCCGCGCAGCGCGTGGTCGGGTCGCGCCTGAACACTCTGGGCAATCCTTGGCGTGAGTTGCTGCAAGGTTTTATCAACCTGCCCGACGAACACTTGCACAAGCAGCACCTGGCCCTGGACGGCCAGACTCGCTGGCTGAACCTGCACAAGGCGGCCATTGATGAGCCGCTGGCACCGGGTAACAGCGGGTTGGTGCTGCTGGTCGAAGACTTGACCGACACCCAGATGCTCGAGGACAAACTGGTGCACTCAGAGCGCTTGGCCAGCATTGGTCGACTGGCGGCAGGCGTGGCACATGAAATCGGTAACCCGGTGACCGGCATTGCCTGCCTGGCGCAAAACCTGCGCGAAGAGCGCGAAGGCGATGGCGAACTGACGGAAATCAGCAGCCAGATCCTCGAACAGACCAAACGCATCTCACGCATCGTGCAGTCTTTGATGAGTTTCGCTCATGCGGGCAGCCATCAGCACAATGACGAGCCCGTTTGTCTGGCCGAAGTCGCTCAAGATGCCATTGGTCTGCTCGCCTTGAACAGACGCAACTTTGAGGTGCAGTTTTACAACCTGTGCGACCCCGATCACTGGGTCGACGGTGATCCGCAACGCTTGGCGCAGGTGTTGATCAACCTGCTGTCGAACGCCCGCGACGCCTCGCCTGCCGGCAGCGCAGTACGGGTCAAGAGCGAAGCCAGCGAACACACGGTCGACCTGATCGTTGAAGACGAAGGCACCGGGATTCCGAAGAACATCATGGACCGATTGTTCGAACCCTTCTTCACCACCAAGGACCCTGGCGAAGGTACCGGCTTGGGCCTTGCACTGGTCTATTCCATCGTTGAAGAGCATTATGGACAAATCACCATCGACAGCCCGGCTGACATTCAGAGCCAACGCGGAACCCGTATTCGGGTGACACTACCGCGTCATGTCGAAGCGACGTCCGCTGTGAACTGAGACCGTCGAGAGAACCGAATCAATGCCGCATATTTTGATCGTCGAAGACGAAACAATCATCCGCTCCGCGTTGCGCCGTCTGTTGGAGCGTAATCAGTACCAAGTCAGCGAAGCCGGCTCGGTACAGGAAGCGCAAGAGCGTTTCAGCATTCCCTCGTTCGACTTGATTGTCAGCGATTTGCGCCTGCCCGGCGCTCCGGGCACCGAGCTGATCAAGCTGGGCCAAGGCAAGCCGGTGCTGATCATGACCAGCTACGCGAGCCTGCGCTCAGCCGTGGACTCAATGAAAATGGGCGCGGTCGACTACATCGCCAAGCCCTTTGATCACGACGAAATGCTGCAAGCCGTGGCGCGGATCCTCAGGGACCGGCAAAACAACCAGAGCGTCGCTGCCGAGCGGCCGGCCGCCAAGTCCGGCAACACCGACAAACACGCAGTGGACAACAGCAACGGCGAAATCGGCATCATTGGCTCGTGCCCACCGATGCTCGACATGTACAGCAAGATCCGCAAGGTAGCGCCCACCGACTCCAATGTGCTGATCCAGGGTGAGTCAGGGACCGGTAAAGAACTGGTCGCCCGCGCCCTGCACAACCTGTCCCGACGCGCCAAGGCGCCGATGATTTCGGTCAACTGCGCAGCCATTCCTGAATCACTGATCGAATCCGAACTGTTCGGCCACGAAAAAGGCGCCTTTACTGGCGCCAGCGCCGGACGCGCGGGGCTGGTCGAAGCAGCCGACGGCGGGACATTGTTCCTCGACGAAATCGGCGAGCTGCCTCTTGAGGCCCAGGCGCGTCTGCTGCGCGTACTGCAAGAAGGCGAAATTCGCCGCGTGGGTTCGGTGCAGTCGCAAAAGGTCGATGTGCGCCTGATCGCCGCCACCCACCGCGACCTCAAGAATCTGGCCAAGGTTGGCCAATTCCGTGAGGACTTGTACTACCGTCTGCACGTCATCGCGCTCAAACTCCCGCCTTTGCGCGAACGCGGTGCTGACGTCAACGAAATTGCCCGCGCCTTCCTGGCTCGCCAAAGCGCCCGCATAGGCCGTACTGATCTGAAATTCGCCCCCGATGCCGAACGCGCCATCAGCCATTACTCCTGGCCAGGTAACGTGCGCGAACTGGAAAACGCCGTGGAGCGCGCCGTTATCCTGTGCGAAAGCCCGGAAATCTCGGCTGACCTACTGGGTATCGATATCGAGTTGAGCGATCTGCAGGACGACGACTTCATCGGCCTGGCCCCGCAGCAGAGCATCAGTAGCGGTAACACCAGCCTGGATCCGACTGAAGACCTGTCATTGGAAGACTACTTCCAGCACTTCGTTCTGGAGCATCAAGACCATATGACCGAGACCGAACTGGCCCGCAAGCTGGGGGTAAGTCGCAAATGTCTGTGGGAACGTCGTCAGCGCCTGGGCATTCCACGCAGAAAAACGGGTGTCGCCAGCGAAAACTGAGGTGGGTAACGCCTGGGGTAACACGCCAGACAGAGAAAAAACTGTTACCGCTGACTAATCACGTAACAAAAGCCGGGGATTACGGTAACGAAACCCCGGCTTTTTTTGGTCCGAAAAAAAGTGAAAAGCCGGGAACCCCCTTATTTTGCTGGGCCTCGCAAAAGTTGGCACGCACCCTGCTATATGTATTCGTACAAGAACAATAAGAAACACAGCAGCACACAATAAAAATAAGACGTATCGGCTCACGCATAACAAAAACAACACGGCGGAGGCGCAGCTAACTGATTGTTTTGGAGAGGTGTTGTACATGGGGCTTGCCCCACGGCTAGGCAGAGAACAACAAAAACTGCACTTAAAGCAGAGCCTGAACTAGTTGGATCATTGATCACATCAACACAGCGACCAAAGCAATCCGTTTGCTCTTATCTCTCGATTTGAGAGGGTTACACAGGGTCAACCCTGGTAACCAGGGCACTTAACAAAAACAAAAAGCCCGCAATCGATAATAAAAATAGAGCATGCAACTAATTCTGGGGGAGCTTCGGCTCCCCTTGTGCTTGCTGCGATTAACACCTGTCTGTGACACGCTCTGGCTCAACGCTTTTGCCGCAGTTTCGCTTGCCGCTTGTAGCTTAGCGCGCAAGACAAGCTCAGCTTCCTACACCATCCCCTGACTAAATGCTAGAATCCCCGCCCATCATGCGGTCATTCTTCGTTTTGGCCGAACATTCCTTCAAACAGTGCATCCCATGCTGAAGAAGCTGTTCCAGTCACTCCGTACTCCCAAGCGTCGCACGCAACAACTGCGTAGCACCCCTGAAGTGCTCAACAGCAGCCAACATTCGCTGCAACGCGCCCAATTCAGCCGTTACGCCGTCAATATTGTCGAACGTCTGCAAAACGCCGGTTATCAGGCCTATCTGGTCGGTGGCTGCGTGCGCGACATGCTGCTCAACATCACGCCCAAAGACTTTGACGTCGCCACCAGCGCCACCCCAGAACAGGTGCGCGCCGAGTTTCGCAATGCGCGAATCATTGGTCGTCGGTTCAAGCTGGTCCATATCCATTTTGGTCGCGAAATCATTGAGGTCGCGACGTTCCGCGCCAATCACCCGCAAAACGACGAAGAGGAAGACAGCAACCAGTCCTCGCGTAACGAAAGCGGGCGTATTTTGCGTGACAACGTGTACGGCACACTTGAAGAAGACGCCCAGCGTCGTGACTTCACGATCAACGCCTTGTACTACGATCCGGTAAGCGAGCGAATTCTCGATTACGCCAACGGCGTGCACGACATTCGCAACCATCTAATTCGCCTTATCGGCGATCCTCAGCAACGCTACCAGGAAGATCCGGTGCGCATGCTGCGCGCCGTGCGTTTCGCTGCAAAGCTCGACTTTGGTATCGAGAAGCACACCGCAGCGCCGATCCGCGCCCTGGCGCCAATGCTGCGCGAGATCCCGTCTGCGCGACTGTTCGAAGAGGTCTTGAAGCTGTTCCTGTCGGGCAACGCGGCTGACACCTTCGAAATGCTGGTAGACCTGCAGTTGCTCGATCAACTGTTCCCGGCCAGTGCCGAGGCGCTGGAACACAACCCGACGTACACCCACACCCTGATCAGCGAAGCCTTGCGCAACACTGACCTGCGAATCAAGCAGGGCAAACCGGTGACCCCGGCCTTCCTGTTTGCCGCCTTGTTGTGGCCCGCCCTGCCGGCTCGCGTAATGCACCTGCAAGACCGTGGCATGCCAGCCATTCCTGCCATGCAGGAAGCGGCACACGACCTGATCGCCGAACAATGCACACGCATTGCCATCCCCAAGCGTTTCACGCTGCCGATCCGTGAGATCTGGGACATGCAAGAACGCTTGCCGCGCCGCAGCGGCAAACGCGCCGACATGCTGCTCGACAACCCGCGCTTCCGGGCAGGCTATGACTTCTTGCTGCTGCGTGAAAGCGCGGGCGAGCAGACCCACGGCCTGGGCGAATGGTGGACCGACTATCAGGACGCCAATGACAGCGGCCGTCGCGAGATGATCCGCGAATTGAGCACTGCTAAAGAAGACGGCGCAGGCCCTGCCCCGCGCAAACGTCGCCGTACCGGCAGTAGCAAACGCAAACGCAGTGCGGGCGCGGACGAGTAAGTGATGGAACGTATCTACATCGGCATGGGCAGCAATCTGGCTGAGCCGGCAGAACAACTGCGCAGTGCCGTCCAGGCATTGGCGCAACTGCCAGACTCACATTTGGCCGGGGTTTCGGCGTTCTATCAGAGCGATTCGTTACTGCCCGGTCAGCCGCGCTACACCAATGCCGTGGCAGCCATCGACAGCACTCTGGCGCCGCTGCAACTGCTCAATGCGCTGCAAGCCATTGAACTTGATCAGGGCCGTGAGCGCCACGAACGCTGGGGCCCACGCACCCTGGATCTTGACATCCTGCTCTTCGGTGATCATTTGATCGACGAACCTCGGCTCAAAGTCCCGCATTACCACATGCACGCCCGCCCTTTCGTTCTGTACCCATTGGCCGAACTGGCGCCAGCCTCGCTGGTTCTCGCAGATGGCCGCAGCCTTGAGCAATTACTGGCTCACTGCCCATTCGTCGGCCTTGAGCGTCTCGCACCACTCGCTGAAACGAATCAATGAGTGCGGTAACACTCAAGCGGTAACACCTCTAATTGACTTCCAGTGCCCCCGTCACGACTATAGGCATCCCGCCGCCCATTGGACGGCGCAATGTGAAAAGCAGGCGCTACAAGCACCGTCTCTAAAAGGTGTGTCTGCTTATACGATGAATCACGTGCGTGACACGCAGTGGTTATCACACTGCCTGACGAGGATCCTTTTTCATGCCGGCTATCACCCTGACCACCCTGCAAAGCCTTAAGCAAAAAGGTGAAAAAATCACCATGCTGACGTGCTATGACGCCACCTTCTCCCACGTCTGCAATCAGGCAGGCGTGGAAGTGTTACTGGTGGGCGACTCCTTGGGCATGGTTCTGCAAGGGCATGACAGCACTCTGCCAGTCACTACTGCCGAAATGGCCTACCACGTGGCCAGCGTCAAGCGCGGCAACCAAGACGCCTTGATTCTCGCGGACCTGCCGTTCATGGCCAACGCGACGACTGAGCAAACGCTGAACAACAGCGCCCAATTGATGCAGGCGGGCGCACACATGATCAAAGTTGAAGGGGCCGTGTGGCTCGCCGAATCGATCCGACTGCTGGCCGAGCGAGGCATTCCGGTGTGTGCCCACATGGGCCTGACCCCACAAACCGTCAACGTGCTGGGGGGCTATAAAGTTCAGGGCCGCAACGAAAATCAGGCTCGCCAGATGCGCGCCGATGCGATCGCCCTGGAACAGGCCGGTGCGGCCATGTTGCTGCTCGAATGCGTACCGAGCGAACTGGCCAAAGAAATCACCAACGCGGTCAAAATTCCGGTCATCGGCATTGGTGCCGGCAGTGATACCGACGGTCAGGTGCTGGTCCTGCACGACATGCTCGGCCTGTCGCTGACCGGGCGCGTACCCAAGTTCGTGAAAAACTTCATGACCGGACAACCCGACATCCAATCGGCAATCAGCGCTTATGTGGCTGAAGTCAAAGCCGTCAGCTTTCCTGGCACCGAACACGGATTCTCTGCATGAACACAGTCAAAACCGTTCGCGAGTTGCGCGCCGCTGTTGCCCGCGCCCGCAGCGAAGGAAAACAAATCGGCCTGGTGCCCACCATGGGCAACCTGCACAGCGGTCACGCGGCATTAGTGACCACCGCCGCCCAGCAAGCCGATTTCGTCGTCGCGAGTATTTTCGTCAACCCGCTGCAGTTCGGCGCCAATGAAGACCTGGACACCTACCCGCGCACGCTTGCGGCCGACCAGGAAACGCTCTTGCAGGCAGGCTGCAACCTGCTGTTCGCGCCGTCTGACGAAGAAATGTACCCCAACGGCATGACAGGCCTGACCCGCGTGACCGCCGCACAACTGAGCAATGAACTGTGCGGCAGTCGTCGTCCGGGGCATTTCGACGGTGTGACCACTGTCGTCAGCAAGCTTTTCAACATGGTCCAACCCGATCTGGCGATCTTTGGCCAGAAGGACTATCAGCAACTGGCCGTGATCCGTGCCATGGTCAATGACCTCAACATCCCGGTACAGATTATTGGCGAGCCCACCGTGCGTGCCGAAGATGGCCTGGCCTTGTCTTCGCGCAATGGCTATTTAAGCGATGAGCAGCGCCAGATGGCGCCCTCCTTGTACCGCCATCTGAACGAAATCGTTCAGGCGATCAAAGCCGGTGCGCGGGATTACCCTGAGCTGATTCGCCACCACTTGGCGCTGATCGAGTCTGAAGGGTTTCGCCCCGACTACCTGGAGATCCGTCAGGCACAGACCCTGCTGCCAGCGACCATCGATGATCGCGACGTGGTGATTCTGGTTGCAGCGTTCCTGGGCAGCACGCGCCTGATCGACAACATACACCTGAACCTTGAGGGTTCATTTTAAGAAGCGGTCTGCACGGAACAGCAGGTCCGCCCCCCAACCCATCACCTAACACTGAAAACTGTGTAGTACCCGAGTAACATGCTCGTGACAAAAGTTACGCAGTAGCGTCAGACAAAGCCGAGACAGAAGCGGGCGCGAGGTTTACTGTAATCGCCCTGCTTCTGAATGAAGCGCAGAATCAGACCGACCGAAATCTTGACCTCAGATCGAAGGTTTCGGTGTTTTCAGTGTCCAAAAGGCAGTTCAAGCAAAAGGATATTCGCAGCGATGGCGTACTACCGCACTCCTCACGACGTTACCGCTCTGCCCGCCTGGCAAGCGCTAAAACTGCACCGCGCCGACATGCAACATTTCAGCATGCGCGATGCCTTCAACAGCAACCCCAAGCGCTTTGAGGATTTCTCCTTAAGCAGCTGCGGGCTGTTTCTGGATTACTCGAAAAACCTGATCACCGATCAAACCCGCAACTTGCTGGTTAATCTGGCTAACGAGGCCGATCTCAAAAACGCGATCAAGTCGCTGTTCGAAGGCGACATCGTCAACGCATCCGAAGGTCGTCCAGCCCTGCACACTGCCCTGCGCCGTCCTGTGGCCGACAAGCTGTCGGTGAACGGCGTGAACATCATGCCGCAGGTGCATAAAGTCCTGAATCAAATGACCGAACTGGTCGGCAAGATTCACGACGGCCTGTGGCGCGGCTATACCGAAAAGCCGATTACTGACGTGGTCAACATCGGTATTGGTGGCTCATTCCTCGGCCCGGAGTTGGTCTCTGAAGCGCTGCTTTCCTACGCGCAAAAAGGCGTGCGCTGCCACTATCTGGCGAACATCGACGGCAGTGAGTTCCACGAACTGACCGCAAAACTGCGTGCAGAAACCACGCTGTTCATCGTGTCCTCGAAATCCTTCAACACCCTCGAAACCCTGAAAAACGCGCAAGCGGCACGGGCCTGGTACTTGGCTCAAGGCGGTTCGGAAGCTGAACTGCATCGCCACTTTATCGCGGTGTCGAGTAACAACGCGGCGGCCGTAGCGTTCGGTATTCGTGAAGAAAACATCTTCCCGATGTGGGACTGGGTGGGCGGTCGTTACTCGCTGTGGTCGGCCATTGGGTTGCCAATTGCGCTAGCGATCGGTATGTCCAACTTCAAAGAGCTGCTGTCCGGCGCCTACAGCATGGACCAGCACTTCCAGAACGCACCGTTCGAGCAAAACATGCCGGTGCTGATGGCCGCGCTGGGCGTGTGGTACGGCAACTTCTGGGGCGCACAAAGCCACGCGATCCTGCCGTACGACCACTACCTGCGCAACATCACCAAGCACTTGCAACAGCTGGACATGGAGTCCAACGGCAAGAGCGTGCGCCAGGACGGCACCCCGGTGTCGACCGATACCGGTCCGGTGATCTGGGGCGGCGTGGGTTGTAACGGTCAGCACGCCTATCACCAGTTGCTGCACCAAGGCACCCTGCTGATTCCCGCGGACTTCATTGTGCCGATTGTCAGCTTCAACCCCGTGTCCGATCACCATCAGTGGCTGTACGCCAACTGCTTGTCGCAAAGCCAGGCCTTGATGCTGGGTAAAACCCGCGAAGAAGCCGAGGCAGAACTGCGCGACAAAGGCCTGGGCGAAGAAGAAGTGCAAAAGCTGGCGCCGCACAAGGTGATCCCGGGCAACCGCCCGAGCAACACCCTGGTGGTTGAACGCATCAGCCCGCGCCGTCTGGGTGCGCTGGTGGCGCTGTACGAGCACAAGGTTTTTGTCCAAAGCGTTATATGGGGCATCAACGCATTCGACCAGTGGGGCGTAGAGCTGGGTAAAGAACTCGGCAAAGGCGTTTACAACCGCCTGACCGGTAACCTCGAAGAGCCAGCTGAAGACGCATCGACCCAAGGTCTGATCAACTACTTCCGCGGCCGTCATCGCGGTTGATGGATAGCCGGCCAGTCTCCCCGACTGGCCGGCACAGCCGAGGCACCATGGAATTTATTCGTCGCCCGATCGAACGCCAGATCATGAACCTGACCGGGCTTTCACTCGGTCGGCTCGACCTCGAAAACCCCAAAGGCGACCCTGGCCTGTTTGGACCCGATTCTCTCAGTTGGCGTGTGCACGGTGATTTCACCAGCATGCTGATTGGCGGCATCAGCGCCTTGATGCTGCAAGCCTTGCACCCGTTGGCTTTGGCCGGGGTGTGGGACCACTCCAATTTCCGCCAGGACATGCTGGGCCGTTTGCGCCGTACCGGCCAGTTCATATCCGGCACCACCTTTGGCTCCACCCAGGATGCCAACTGGCTGATCGACAAAGTGCGCACCATTCATTTGCAAGTGACGGGCACCGGGCTGGATGGCCGGCCATACGCCGCCAGCGACCCAGAACTGCTCACGTGGGTGCACGTGGCTGAAGTCAGCAACTTCTTGGCGGCGCATCTTCGCTACCGCAATCCGCACTTGTCTGATGAAGATCAAGACCAGTATTACGATGAAATTGCATCGGTCGCCGAACGCCTGGGCGCCAGGGACGTGCCGCGCTCGCGTCAGCAGGTTGCTCAGTATCTCGCGCGTGTTCGCCCGCAGTTGCTCTGCGATGAACGCAGCCACGAAGTGATTCGCTTGCTGCTCAATGCGCCCGCCCCCAGCCTGCTGGCCAAACCGTTCGGTGCGCTGATGATGCAGGCCGGGATTGATTTGTTGCCTGACTGGGCCAGCGATCAGCTTGGGCTTGTACAGCGCCCACTGACCCGCCAGTGCGTGCGCGCGGGTGTTAACAGTACCGCGCCAATTCTGCGCTGGGCTGTGCGCAACGGTTCGGTGCAGCGCGCACGGCGGCGAATGGGGCTTGGATGATTGACCTCAGGGTCTGGTAAACTGCCGCGCCTTATCTGTCCCCCAAGGCGCCTCGCATGTCTTCCTTGAATCAGGCGCTGCGCGCCGCCCTCGATAATCGCCACGATTTATTGGCTGAACTGCACTCGCAGGGCACTGACTGCTATCGCCTGTTCCATGGCAGCCAGGAAGGTGCGGGCGGCCTGACCATCGACCGCTACGGCCCTCAATTACTGGTGCAGAGCTTCCATCAGCGCCTTGAGCGCGCTGATTTGCTGCAACTGCATGCAGCTGTCAATCAGCATCTGGGCCTGGAACTTCTGCTCGTGTACAACGACCGCTCCCAGGGAAACTCACGCATTGATCGCGAAGACACGGTGTACCGTGCCGAAGACGCCGCGCTGGAGGATATGATCGGCCACGAGTGGGGGCTGAACTACCGGGTGCGTGGACGTCATGCTGGCCAGGACCCCTTGCTGTTTCTGGACCTGCGCAACGCGCGCGGCTGGGTCAAGCAACACAGTGCGGGCAAGCGTGTGCTTAACCTCTTTGCCTACACCTGCGGCGTAGGTCTGAGCGCAGCGGCGGGCGGTGCCAGTGAGGTTTGCAACCTGGACTTTGCCGAGGGCAACCTGGCCGTTGGCCGTGAAAATGGCCTGCTGAACCCTGAATTGAAGAAGATGACCTTCGTTCAGTCTGACTACTTCGCCGCGATCCGCCAATTGGCCGGATTGCCGATTGTTCAGCGCCGTCACAAACTGCCGGCCTACCCCCGCCTCGACCAACGTGAATATGACTTGGTGCTGCTCGACCCACCTGCCTGGGCCAAAAGTGCTTTTGGCACCGTCGACTTGCTGCGTGACTATCAGAGCCTGCTTAAGCCAGCGGTCCTCACCACCGCCCAGGATGGTGTCCTGATCTGCTGCAACAACCTGGCAAAAGTCAGCATGGACGACTGGCGCGAACAAGTACTGCGCTGCGCCGAGAAGGCCGGCCGCCCCGTGCGCGACTGGCAAGTGCTGACGCCCGCATCGGACTTCCCGTCTATGGATAATCAGCCGCCGCTGAAAACGCTGATTTTGCAGTTCTAAACGCCAGCAAAAAAGGGAAAAGTCCTGCCCAAAATTAGGCGCTCATATCGGAACCGGAAACGCGTGCCATACTCAAAGGCACTCCTGAACGTAAAGACGACGCCTCACATGCTCAAAGGATTGTTACGCGCCATTGGCGCAGTGTTAACGGCTATCGCGATTTATAGCGTGCTGGGCTTCTTTATTTTGCCCGGCGTCGGCTTGCGCATCATTAATCAGCAGCTAGCCCACTACGCCACCGTCCCGGCCAAACTTGACCGACTGGAGTTCAATCCTTTCAGCCTGGAGCTGACGCTGTGGGGCTTGAGGGTCGGTGAACCCGGCAAGGAACAAGTCGGGTTCGAGCGCCTTTACACCAACCTGCAAGTCGACAGCTTGTGGACCAAAGCCCTGCACCTGACCGACGTGCAACTGGACAAGCCCAAGACCGAACTGCTGTTCAGCAAGGATGGCACCTTCAATCTGGCCCAACTGTTCAAATTACCGGCCAGCGAACCAACGCCTGACAACCCCGACAGCAAACCTTTCCCGGTGCGCATCGACAACATCAAACTCGCCGACGGCTACCTGCATTTCATCGATCAACGCCCCAGTGAGCCGATCGAGTTTCTGTATGACTCGATGAACCTTGAGCTGAAAAACCTCAGCACCTTGCCCGAAGACAACGCCGATATGACCTTGGTCGCGATAGGTCCGGCAGGCGGCCGAATTGACTGGACCGGTACGCTGAGCCTGGTGCCTGTTGCATCCACGGGCAAGCTCACAGTTACCGACAGCCAAATGAAAGCCTGGTGGCCTTATGTGCGCGACGCGCTGCCATTGGCGCTTGAAGACGGCGTGGTGAATTTCAGCACCGATTACACGCTGAACCTGGCCAAGGACACAGAGCTGGTACTGAACAACCTGACCGCCAGCATTGCTCCTTTCAAGGTCAACGCTGCGGACGGCCGCCCACTGGTGCGCCTGGAACGTCTGGCGGTCAGCGACACCACGGTCGACCTGGCCAAACAACAAGTGGTGGTCGGCAAGATCCAGAGCAACAACCTGGAGACTTGGGCAGCCCGGGAAAAAGATGGCCAGCTCGATTGGCAAAAGCTGTTTGCCAGCCAACCCGTCAAACCGGCACCCAAAACTGACGACGTCGTAACCGTTGAGGCTCCAAAACCCACCCCGGCCGCGCCCAGCAAGCCGTGGCAAGTACTGCTCAAGGACGTTGAGCTGCGCGACTATCGCGTGCACCTGGCCGACAAGGAACCTAAAACACCGGTCGCGCTGGACGTCGGCCCGCTCAACCTGAACCTGAAAAACTTCGACAGCCTGAACCGGTCACCCTTCACGCTCACACTCGACACGGGTATTGGTAAACAGGGCAAGCTGACCGCCAGCGGTGATGTCAACTTGAGCCCCATCAGCGCGAAGCTCAAGGTCACCACCAAAGACATCGACCTGCGGGTCGCCCAGGCATACATCGACCCATTTATTCGCCTAGAACTGCGCAGCGGCATGCTCGACAGTGATCTGGCGGTCAATCTCAAAGGGGTCGAGCCGCTGGCCTTCACCGTAGAGGGCCGTGCCCAGGTAGACCAACTGCACACCCTGGACACGATGAAGAACCGCGACTTCCTGAAATGGCAGCGGTTGGTACTTGAAGACCTGAACTACCAGCATGACGCCAGCCTGTCGATTGCCAAGGTCAATCTGACACAGCCTTATGTGCGCTTCATGATCAATGATGATCGCACCACCAACATCGATGACCTGTTAATCCCGCAAGCCCCCGACAAAGGCGCCAAAGGCCCAGCCAAACCGGCGACGGCCGCCAGCAAGCCCTTGGCGATTCATGTAGGTGGGATCGCGATCAATGATGGCTCGGCGAACTTCGCCGACTTTACCCTGACACCGTTCTTCGCCACCGCCATCCAACAGCTCAACGGTCAGATTGGCACCATTGATAGTCGCCAGGCCAAACCGGCCAGCGTGAATGTGGCGGGAAAGGTTGACCGCTATGCACCGGTCACGATCAAGGGCAGCGTCAATCCTTTTGACCCAATGGCCAGTCTCGACATCGCCACCAGCTTCAAACGTGTCGAGCTAACCACATTGACGCCCTACTCCGGCAAGTTTGCCGGGTATCGGATTCGTAAAGGGCGCCTGAGCCTGGATCTGCACTACTTGATCACTCAAGGCCAGCTCAAGGCTGAAAACAAGGTGGTGATTGAACAATTGCAACTGGGCGAGAAGGTCGACAGCCCTGACGCCGTCAACCTGCCGCTGAAACTGGCGGTGGCCTTGCTTAAAGACACCAACGGTACGATCTCGATCGAACTGCCAGTGACAGGCGATCTGAACAATCCGCAGTTCAGTGTGATGCCGATTGTTTGGCAGACCCTGCGCAATCTGGTCCTGCGTGCGGCGCAAGCACCGTTCAAGTTCATTGCCGGCCTGGTCACCGGCGGTGGTTCAGAAGACCTCGGTACCGTGTCATTCGCACCGGGCTCCAGCGATCTGAACCCAGATGCACAAAAAGCTCTGATCACGCTGGCCGAGGCTTTGAAACAACGCCCGGCCTTGCGCTTGGAAATTGAAGGCACGGCTGCCCGCAGCAGTGACGGTCCACTGATTGCGCAAGAGCGACTGGAGCGTGAGTATCAGTACAACTACTACAAAATCCTCCAGCGCCGCGGTGACAAGGTCCCAGCCAGCGCAGGGCTGCTGAAGGTTCCAGACGATGAAAAAGGGCCGTTGCTGGAAGGTATCTACCGCGCACGGCTCAAACAACAGCCACCTGCTGAGTGGACCCAGCTGAGCCGCGACGAACGTGCGGCCAGGATGAGTGCCGCATTGATCGATTTCTGGAGCAAGAGCGATGTGCTCTTGCGTCAACTGGGCCAAGAGCGGGCGAGCAGCATCAAGGACTATCTGGTCGATAAAGGCGGCCTGGCTGACGAGCGCGTGTACTTCATCGACGCCACACTGGGTGAAGCCGAAAGCGATGGCCGGATAATTTCACCGCTGCATTTGGACAGTGAGTAAGGCATCAACCTGCGTGAGCTGCGATCTGTTTAACCGGCCAAAAGATCGCAGCCTTGGTGCCTCGGCAGCGCCTGCGACACATCTGTTCCCGCCATCCACCTCGCCCCAGGGTGGTGTCGTAGACTGCGATCTTGGGGTTGGCCCTGCAAAATAGAACAGCCCCCGGCGCACTACGCCGGGGGCTGTAATGACCACTTCCGTGTGGCCGTCGCATGAACCTATTCTGAAAGCTGCAGGCGTAACGCTTAAATCACCTGCTCCTGCTTTCCCCCGGCTCTACGAATTAGCGTGATTACTCTGCTTTCAGACCATCGGCCGAAACAGCTTTAACACCTTTGATCTTCTTGGTGATATCGACAGCGATTTTCTTTTGCGCTTCAGTGACCGCTACTGTCGAGGACAGGGAAACCACGCCTTTGTTGGTTTCTACCTTGATGTCCGAACCTGGAATGCCCTTCTCGGTCAGCAGGTCAGATTTAACTTTGGTCGTGATCCAGGTATCAGAAGTAGCTTCCTTGGCTTTGGTGACTTCACCAGCAGCCACGACCATCGGCGCCTGAGTAGTTGCTTGAGCAGCGAACGCAGCATTGGCCAGGGTCAAGGTCAGAGCGGTGGCAGTTGCGGCAGCAATAGCGAACTTCTTCATACAAGTAACTCCTGTCTTCTTAAAAATCTGCGCCGTGTCACAGCAGCAGGGTTATCAGTACCAGTGCAGGGCCTGTGCCAACTTTTTAAAAGAATAAAATCCTTAAAAATCAGATAGTTATGATCTCATCATTTTGGGCAGATCGTGCAGATTGCATGACGCCACTCAAAACAGCATGCAAGTTGCGGCTTTTCGATCATGGCCTTTTGCACTGCCTATTACTGTAGACATAAAAAAAGGATCCCGAAGGATCCTTTTTCAAAGCAGGTGTCTGCAGCGATTAAGCTTGCGACGCCTTGGCAGCCGCTACGTCCTTGATGGACAGCTTGATACGGCCGCGGTTGTCCACGTCCAGCACCAGCACTTCAACTTCCTGACCTTCTTTCAGAATGTCAGTCACTTTCTCAACACGAGCGTCGCTCAGCATCGAAATGTGAACCAGGCCGTCTTTGCCTGGCAGGATGTTGACGAATGCGCCGAAGTCGACGATGCGCTCAACCTTACCTACGTAGATTTTGCCGATTTCAGCTTCAGCAGTGATGCTCAGAACGCGCTGACGCGCTGCTTCTGCTGCTTCTTTGGACTCACCGAAGATCTTGATCGAACCGTCGTCTTCGATGTCGATCGAAGCCTTGGTTTCTTCACAGATTGCACGGATGGTCGCGCCACCTTTACCGATAACATCACGGATTTTGTCGGTGTCGATTTTCATCGCGATCATGGTCGGCGCGTTAGCCGACAGCTCGTTACGCGACTGACCGATGATCTGGTTCATCTGGCCCAGGATGTTCAGGCGAGCTTCCAGGGCTTGGCCCAGGGCGATCTCCATGATTTCCTCGGTGATGCCCTTGATCTTGATGTCCATCTGCAGCGCGGTAACACCTTTGGAGGTACCGGCTACTTTGAAGTCCATGTCGCCCAGGTGGTCTTCGTCGCCCAGAATGTCGGTCAGAACGGCAAACTTCTCGCCTTCCTTAACCAAGCCCATGGCGATACCGGCTACCGGAGCCTTCATCGGTACGCCCGCGTCCATCAGTGCCAGGGATGCACCGCAAACCGAAGCCATGGAGCTGGAACCGTTGGACTCGGTGATTTCCGAAACAACACGGATGGTGTACGGGAACACGTCAGCTTCAGGCAGCATGGCCTGAACCGAGCGGCGAGCCAGGCGGCCGTGACCGATTTCGCGACGACCAGCGCCACCCATGCGACCACATTCACCTACCGAGAACGGAGGGAAGTTGTAGTGCAGCATGAACGGGTCTTTTTTCTCGCCTTCAAGGGTGTCCAGCAGTTGTGCATCACGGGCAGTGCCCAGCGTTGCAACGACCAGAGCCTGGGTTTCACCACGGGTGAACAGCGCCGAACCGTGAGTTTTTGGCAGTACGCCAACTTCGATGTTCAGAGGGCGAACAGTCTTGGTGTCACGGCCATCGATACGCGGCTTGCCGTTAACGATGTTTTCGCGAACGGTGCGATATTCGATTTCACCGAAGGCAGCTTTGACGTCGCTGGCAGAAGGCTGACCTTCTTCACCGGACAGTTTGGCAACCACTTGGTCTTTCAATTCACCCAGGCGAGCGTAACGGTCAGCCTTGACGGTGATGGTGTAAGCCTGGGAGATCGCTTCGCCGAACTCGGAGCGGATAGCGCCCAGCAGGTCGGTGGCTTCTGGAGCAGCAGCCCAGTCCCAAGTCGGTTTGGCAGCTTCTGCAGCCAGCTCTTTAACCGCCTGGATTACCACTTGGAATTCATCGTGAGCGAACAGTACCGCGCCCAGCATCTGGTCTTCGGTCAGCTCTTTGGCTTCCGATTCAACCATCAATACGGCTTCCGACGTACCGGCAACTACCATGTCCAGGCTCGAGGCCGCCAGTTGCTCGTAGGTCGGGTTCAACAGGTAGCCGGTGCTTTCGTGGTAAGCAACGCGCGCTGCGCCGATTGGACCATCGAAAGGAATACCGGAAATGGCCAGTGCAGCCGAAGTACCGATCATCGCAGCGATGTCCGGATCGGTTTTCTTGCTGGTGGACAGAACGGTGCAGACAACCTGCACTTCGTTCATGAAACCTTCCGGGAACAGTGGACGGATCGGGCGGTCAATCAAACGCGAGGTCAGGGTTTCTTTTTCGGAAGGGCGACCTTCACGCTTGAAGAAACCGCCTGGGATTTTACCCGCAGCGTAGGTTTTTTCCTGGTAGTGAACAGACAGAGGGAAGAAGCCCTTGCCTGGATCAGCTTGCTTGGCACCTACAACCGTCACCAATACGCTGACGTCGTCGTCAACGGTGACCAATACTGCGCCGGAAGCCTGACGGGCGATACGGCCAGTCTCGAGGGTGACGGTCGACTGACCGAACTGGAATTTTTTGATAACCGGGTTCACGGTGTCCTACCTTCTCTTTGTGACTCTTGGGGAACGGGTTTCTTGCGAAAAACGTGTGCACCGCCGGGACGTGCCCGACTCAAGATGCTTACGAAAACAGCCTCGCGGGTGAGCTTTCGTAAGAATCCGTCTGGTCCAGATAAAACTTGAGGCTGGAAGCCTGCCGCACGCCTGCGGGAAACCCGCAGGTGCATGACAGACAACCAGCCTCTAGCAACATCGCTATTAGCGACGCAGACCCAGGCGAGCGATCAGCGCAGCGTAACGGCTGATGTCCTTGCCTTTCAGGTAGTCCAGCAGCTTACGACGCTGGTTTACCATGCGGATCAGACCACGACGGGAGTGGTGGTCTTTACCGTTGGCCTTGAAGTGACCTTGCAGCGTGTTGATGTTAAAGGTCAGCAGTGCAACTTGCACTTCTGGAGAACCTGTATCACCTGGAGCGCGTTGGAAGTCAGCTACGATTTGTGCTTTGTGTTCAACTGTCAATGCCATGTCGGCTTTCCTTTCATTAGGGGTCTGCTTGCAAGCAAGACAGATCCAATAGGCCGAGGACAAATCCTCGTATTTAAAAGTGAGATGTGACCGTGCCTAATAACAGCCACCCTCTTTCCAGTTCGGCCCGGGGCGGTTAAGCCCAGAACCGGCCTGCTCCGGTCATTCTGACCGAATCAGTCGACGCGGCGCGATGCGCCCGTCTTCGCTCACTTCACCGATACCGATAAAGCGACCGTTGTGATCTTGCACCCGCACCATACCGAACTTCGGTGCATCGGGAGCACGTACCGGCTGGCCATTGAGCCAATAGAACGCGCTGGCCTCCGAAAAGTGCAGCAATGGCCAGTCCAGCAACCCACTGTCCGATGGCATCAGGAAGCGATCTACAGCTTCGTTGCCACCTTCGGCGTGTACGGCTTCCAGCTCTTCCAGTGTCACGGTTTGTGCCAGGCTGAAAGGACCGGCGTGTGTGCGGCGCAGTTCTGCAACGTAGGCACCACACCCCAATTCTTCACCGATATCTTCCACCAGGGTACGGATATAGGTGCCTTTGGTGCAGCCTACGGACAAGCGCGCAGTACTACCTTCGCTGGCCAGTAATTCGAGGCGGGTAATAGTAACAGAACGCGGTTCACGCTCCACCACTTCGCCAGCACGTGCCAGCTTGTAAAGTGGCTGGCCATCGCGCTTGAGCGCCGAGTACATCGGCGGTATCTGACTGATTTGCCCACGAAATTTAGGCAAGACAGCTTCGATATCGGCGCGACCAACGGTCACTGGGCGCGTCTGTAAAACTTCACCTTCGGCATCCGCAGTACTGGTGGTCTTGCCCAATTGCATCAGGGTTTCATAGCCCTTGTCGGAATCGAGCAGGTATTGCGAAAACTTGGTGGCCTCGCCAAAGCACAGTGGCAATACACCGCTGGCCAATGGATCGAGACTGCCGGTGTGCCCTGCCTTCTCGGCATTGAGCAGCCAGCGAACTTTCTGCAGGGCCGCATTGGAGGTGAATCCAAGCGGCTTATCGAGCAGGATGATGCCGCTGACGTTACGACGGATACGCTTGACCTGAGCCACCGCTTACTCCTTGGTGTCTTCAGGAGCAGAGGCTTCGTGCTGGTTGTCCTCAGCCACTGCTCGCTCGATCAAAGCGGACAGGTGGGCACCACGTGCAACGCTTTCGTCGTAGTGGAAGTGCAATTGAGGAACGCTGCGCAGCTTCATTTCGCGTGCCAGTTGCATACGCAGGAAGCCCGCAGCGGCATTCAATACCTTGATGGTCTGAGCGATATCTTCTGCGTTGTCCTGGCCCATGACGGTGATAAAGATTTTGGCATGACCCACGTCACGACTCACTTCAACCGCTGTAATGGTGACCAGACCCACGCGCGGGTCTTTGACTTCGCGACGGATCAGTTGGGCCAGTTCGCGCTGCATCTGATCGCCGATACGTTGGGTACGGCTGTATTCTTTTGCCATGTCTTGTTACCTGTTACTCACCCATGGGAAACCCATGCGTTCTGAAAGCGGCAAACGCCCGGCCAGACAGAAGCCGGACCGGGCGTTGCGTTTAGAGTCCGGGGCGAACCCATTGCATGGTCATGCAACGGCTCGTCCTTGCTCTTGAGGCTCGCGAATTAGAGGCTGCGAGCAACCTGGACCTTCTCGAACACTTCGATCTTGTCACCGACTTTGACGTCATTGTAGCTCTTGACGCCGATACCGCATTCCATGCCGGCACGCACTTCCGACGCGTCATCCTTGAAGCGGCGCAGGGATTCCAGCTCGCCTTCGAAGATAACGATGTCGTCGCGCAGTACACGGATTGGACGGTTACGGTGAACAACACCTTCCACAACCATACACCCTGCGATTGCACCGAACTTAGGCGAACGGAACACGTCGCGGACTTCAGCAATACCCAGGATGTTCTCCCGAACGTCGCTGCCAAGCATGCCGGTAAGGGCTTTCTTGACGTCTTCGATGATGTCGTAGATGACGTTGTAGTAACGCATGTCCAGGCCTTCTTGCTCGACGATCTTGCGAGCGCCGGCATCGGCACGCACGTTGAAGCCGAACAATACAGCGTTGGAGGCCAGTGCCAGGTTAGCGTCGCTTTCGGTGATACCACCGACACCGCCGCCGACTACACGCACTTGCACTTCTTCGTTACCCAGGCCGCTCAGAGCACCCTGCAGCGCTTCCAAAGAACCACGAACGTCAGATTTGAGGACGATATTAAGCGTCTTCTTCTCTTCCTGACCCATGCTCTCGAAGATGTTTTCCAGCTTGCCTGCGTGAGCACGCGCCAGTTTCACTTCGCGGAACTTGCCTTGACGGAACAGGGCCACTTCACGTGCCTTCTTCTCGTCGGTCATTACGCTCATTTCGTCGCCAGCATCTGGCGTACCGTCCAGACCGAGGATCTCGACCGGGATCGATGGACCGGCTTCCTTGATGGCCTTGCCGTTCTCATCGAGCATGGCACGGATACGGCCGTAGTTGGAACCGACCAGAACCATGTCGCCTTGGCGCAGGGTACCGTCTTGAACCAGAACAGTCGCAACAGGACCACGGCCTTTGTCCAAACGGGACTCAACCACTACGCCACGGCCAGGAGCCGATGGGGTGGCCTTGAGTTCCAGGACTTCAGCTTGCAGCAATACGGCTTCGAGCAACTCGTCAACGCCGGTACCCATTTTCGCCGAGACCGGAACAAACGGAGTGTCACCACCCCACTCTTCCGAGGTCACGCCGTGAACGGACAGTTCGCTACGGATGCGATCGAGGTCAGAACCTGGCTTGTCGATTTTGTTCACTGCAACCACCAGCGGCACGCCAGCTGCTTGCGCATGCTGAACAGCTTCGATGGTTTGCGGCATCACGCCGTCGTCTGCAGCCACAACCAGAATCACGATGTCAGTCGCCTTGGCACCACGTGCACGCATTGCGGTAAACGCGGCGTGACCCGGGGTGTCGAGGAAAGTGACCATGCCGCGTTCGGTTTCAACGTGGTATGCACCGATGTGCTGAGTAATACCACCCGCTTCGCCAGCGGCTACCTTGGCACGACGGATGTAGTCGAGCAGGGACGTTTTACCGTGGTCAACGTGACCCATTACGGTCACAACCGGTGCACGGGAGAACGACTCTCCTTCAAACTTCAGGGACTCAGCCAGGGAATCTTCCAGGGCGTTGTCGCTGACCAGCGTTACCTTGTGGCCCAGTTCTTCAGCAACCAGTTGGGCAGTTTCCTGATCCAGTACCTGGTTGATAGTGGCTGGAGTACCCAGCTTGAACATGAACTTGATGACTTCAGCGGCCTTGACCGACATCTGTGCAGCCAGATCGCCGACAGTGATGGTCTCGCCAATTTGTACGTCACGCACCACAGGACCGGTTGGGCTCTGGAAACCGTGAGCGTTACGCTTCTTCAGCTTGCTCTTGCCACGGCCACCGCGACGGAAGCTGTCGCTTTCTTCGTCGGAAGTGCGTGGAGCAACACGTGGAGCCGGCGCTTTCTCTTTAACAGAAGCACGGTGCGGCGCGTTTTTACGCTCGCCATCACCACCACCACGACGATTGTTATCGTCAGCTCGTGGTTTATCAGGGCGGCGCTGTTCGTCACGCTTGCGGGTATCTGCTGCAGGCGCCGGAGCCGGGGCGGCCTGCGCAGGCGCGGCTACTGGAGCTGCTTGCACAGGTGCAGGGGCGGCGGCAGGAGCAGGAGCCGGGGCAGGAGCAGCGGCAGGCTGGCGGCGCGCTTCTTCTTCGGCGCGACGCTTGGACTCTTCTTCAGCCTTTTGACGTGCAGCATTTTCAGCTGCACGGCGCTCATCAAGCTCACGCTTGCGCTCGGCTTCGATTTCTTCCGGGCTGCGCTGTACGAAGACTTTCTTCTTGCGTACTTCTACGCTGATGCTTTTGCTACCAGCAACACGCAGGGTACTGGTGGTTTTGCGCTGCAAAGTGATCTTGCGCGGTTCTTCCACTTTCGCCTTGTGGCTGCTTTTCAGGTGAGTCAGCAGAGCCTGCTTCTCACTGTCGGTCACATTCTGCTCGGCGGCGGTGTGCGGCAGACCTGCCTCACGCATCTGCTGCAACAGGCGCTCAACCGGTGTTTTGACCTCATCGGCCAGTTGTTTCACCGTGACTTGCGTCATGCATTTCTCTCCTCAGGCCGCGCCTAATTACTCGAACCAATGGGCTCGGGCGGCCATGATCAACTTGCCGGCACGATCATCGTCAATGCCGTCGATGTCGAGCAGGTCGTCAATAGACTGCTCGGCCAGGTCTTCGCGGGTAATTACGCCGCGCACCGCCAGTTCCATCGCCAAATCCTTGTCCATACCCTCAAGCGAGAGCAGGTCTTCGGCCGGATGGGCGTCTGCCAGCTTTTCCTCAGTAGCGATGGCTTTAGTCAACAAGCGATCCTTGGCCCGAGCGCGAAGCTCGTTGACGATATCCTCGTCAAAGCCGTCGATGTTGAGCATTTCTTCCACCGGTACGTAGGCAATCTCTTCCAGGCTAGTGAAACCTTCATCAACCAGCACCTGCGCCAACTCTTCATCAACTTCGAGCTCTTCGATGAAGTTGCGCAGGATGTCACCGGTTTCTGCTTGCTGCTTAGCCTGGATGTCCGATTCGGTCATCACGTTCAAAGTCCAGCCAGTCAACTGGCTAGCCAAACGTACGTTCTGACCGCCGCGACCAATCGCCTGGGCCAGATTGTCTGCGCCAACGGCGATGTCCATGGCATGGGCATCTTCGTCGACAATAATTGCGGCTACTTCTGCGGGCGACATTGCGTTGATCACGAACTGCGCCGGGTTGTCATCCCAAAGGACGATATCCACTCGCTCCCCGCCCAATTCGCCGGACACTGCCTGGACGCGTGAACCACGCATACCAATGCAGGCACCTTGCGGATCGATGCGCTTGTCTTTGGAGCGAACGGCTATTTTAGCGCGTGATCCTGGATCGCGGGAGGCCGCCATCACTTCGATCAGGCCCTCGGAGATCTCTGGAACTTCGATACGGAACAGCTCGATCAACATCTCTGGCGCTGTACGCGACAGGATCAGTTGAGGACCGCGGTTCTCGGTACGAATTTCTTTGAGCAGCGCGCGAAGGCGTACGCCGACACGGAAAGTCTCGCGCGAAATGATGTCTTCACGGGCCAGCAACGCCTCAGCGTTGTTACCCAGATCGACGATCACGTTGTCACGCGTCACTTTCTTAACGGTGCCAGAAATGATTTCGCCCAAACGCTCACGATAAGCATCGACTACTTGAGCACGCTCAGCTTCGCGGACTTTTTGCACAATGACCTGCTTGGCCGTTTGTGCAGCAATCCGACCGAACTCGATAGAATCGATTTTCTCTTCGATAATATCGCCAGCTACCGCGCCTGGCTGTTTCGCCTGTGCCTGGTCTACGGCCAACTCGATTGCTGGATCATCCAGATCTTCGTCTTCGACCACAGTCCAGCGACGGAAAGTCTCATAGTTACCGGTGTGGCGGTTGATTTCCACACGCAGATCGACTTCGTCCTCAAAACGCTTTTTGGTAGCGGTGGCCAGAGCCAGCTCCAGCGCTTCAAAAATTACGTTTGCCGGTACGCCCTTTTCATTGGACACCGACTCAACAACCAGCAGTACTTCTTTGCTCATCGTACGCCTCGCCTTTCGCAAGCCATTGGATCCGCGGGATCCGCGTCTCAGTCAAAACTGGGAATAATGTTGGCCTTGTCGATCATATCGATCGGCAACAAGAACTCGTGGTCATCTACTTGCACCACAACGTCCTGTTCCTCTACGCCGCGTAGAAGGCCCTGAAAGTTGCGCCGTCCTTCAAAAGGAGAACGCAGCTTGATCTTTACTTGCTCACCGACAAATTGGGCAAACTGCTCGAGAGTGAACAGTGGGCGTTCCATGCCAGGAGAGGAAACTTCAAGGGTGTATTCAACAGCGATAGGATCTTCGACATCCAGAACGCCGCTGATTTGACGACTGACAATTGCGCAGTCATCCACCAGTACGCCGCCTTCTTTGTCGATATACACACGCAACATTGAATGGCGGCCCTGAGCCGTAAATTCAATACCCCAGCATTCATAGCCAAGGGCCACGACCACCGGGGCCAACAAGGCCTGCAACTCTTCTAGCTTGCTCGACACCTGAACCCCCTAGTGCATGTTTGTGCATGCTGTGCAAAATAAAAAAAATGGGCGAATCGCCCATCTCTGAAACGTCGCTGAATATCGACGCTATAAAGTGTCCAGTTAACAAAAAGCCCCTGAAAAAGGGGCTCCGCTAAAACTGGTTGCGGGAGCCGGATTTGAACCGACGACCTTCGGGTTATGAGCCCGACGAGCTACCAGACTGCTCCATCCCGCGACAAAGCTGGAGCGGAAGTATACGGTTGATCCTTGGCAGGGTCAAATCCAGCCTTCCACATACAAGAAAGCCCGCAACTGCGGGCATTCTTGATAATTGGTACCGAGAAGGGGACTCGAACCCCTACACCCTATGGGCACAACCACCTCAAGGTTGCGTGTCTACCAATTCCACCACCTCGGCAATACAACAGTTACATCATGAAACCCGTTTTACTTCTGCTCTTGAGCCGGAGGTACGTCAGTCGCTGGAGTAGCCGACTTTTGCTCATTAAGCACCGGCACATCATCTGAAGCCGGTTTTTGCTTTGGTGCTTCCAACACTGCTGGATCTGGCAAACCTACTTGAGTCAGCTCATGAGCTTTCTCTTTAGCAAAGTAACCTAACCCTAAGCTGGTTATGAAAAAACCTGCGGCAAGTATAGCAGTAAACTTACTAAGAAAGGTAGAGGAACCTTGGCTTCCGAACACAGTATTTGATGCACCTGCTCCGAAAGATGCTCCAGCATCCGCACCTTTACCCTGTTGCAGCAATACCAGGGTAATTACACCCAATGCAGCCAACAGATGAAAAACCACTACGACTGTTTCCAGCATTTTCTCAGTTTCCCGCGGCGCGACAAATCGCACCGAACTCATCTGCATTCAGGGAAGCCCCACCAATGAGCCCCCCATCGATATCCGGCATGCTGAACAGTTCGACCGCATTGGCCGCCTTCACGCTGCCGCCGTATAGAAGCCGCACATGTTGTGCCACTTCAGGATTCTTCTGCGCCAGCTGTGCGCGAATGGCCGCATGCACATCTTGCGCTTGCTGCGGTGTTGCAGTCAGCCCGGTACCAATGGCCCAGACCGGCTCATATGCAATCACTGCGCTTGCAAAGACATCAATACCGAACTCATCAATCACTGCGCTCAGTTGATGCTCTACAACCTCAAGCGTTCGCCCCGCTTCACGCTGTTCCAAGGTTTCCCCTATGCACAGCACCGGCGTTAAGCCAGAAGCTTGAGCAGCTGCAAACTTGCGATTCAGCGTCTCGTTCGACTCACCCAGAATCAGGCGTCGCTCAGAGTGACCTACCAACACCAGCTTGCAACCCGCATCTACCAACTGGCTGGGTGAAATCTCCCCAGTCAGCGCACCCTGCTTAGCGTCTATCGCAGCATCCTGAGCACCAACCGAAATTGGCGCATCTTTCAAGCCATTGATTACACGATCAATAAACAAGTCAGATGGGAATACCGCGACATCAACACCGCTCGGCAAGTCCAGATTACGCAGACCATCGATCAGCTCAGCGACGCTAGCGCGGGTACCGTGCATCTTCCAGTTACCAGCTACCATAGTGCGACGCATGCTTTACCTCGTCGGTCAAAGTGGGCGCAGATGTTACCCAACCCGTTCATCGCTTGCAAGCCGAAATCAGGCACAAACTTCACTTACCAGTTTTGTCAGCTCTTCTGCGTAGCCACGAACCATCTTTTCGTCGTCACCTTCGACCATGACGCGCACCAAAGGCTCAGTGCCGGACTTGCGCAGCAACACACGACCACGGCCGTTCATTTCGCCGGTTACCCGTGCACAGGCTTCCTTGACAGCCGGATGTTCGACAGGATCAACCCCCCCACCAAAACGCACGTTCAACAGTACTTGCGGGCACTTGCGCAGCGCCTGACGCGCTTGAGCCAGGCTTTCACCACGGCGACGCAATGCCAGCAACACTTGCAGCGCCGCAATAATCGCATCGCCCGTTGTCGTGTGCTGGAAGCAGACAATGTGTCCGGAGTTTTCACCGCCGACCTGCCAGTCGCGCTCTTGAAGCGCTGCAATCACATAACGGTCGCCGACACCAGCACGCACAAATGGAATACCCAGGTCAGCCAGCGCCAACTCAAGCCCCAGGTTGCTCATGAGCGTGCCAACCACACCCCCCTGCAACTTGCCGCGCTCATGCAGGTCACGAGCGATGATAAACAGCAACTCATCACCATCAACTACAGCGCCAGTGTGATCCACCATCAGGACGCGGTCGCCGTCGCCATCGAAAGCGATACCCAGATCAGCCTTCTCGGAAAGAACGGCCGCCTGCAAGGACTCCATGTGTGTCGAGCCACAGTTATCATTGATGTTCAAGCCATTGGGCTGGGCCGACAACACCGTGACGTTTGCACCCAACTCCTTGAATACACTTGGAGCAACCTTGTAGGTAGCACCATGGGCGCAATCGAGGACAACTTTCAAGCCACTGAAGTTGGTGCTGGTCGGTACACTGCTTTTGCAAAACTCGATATAACGACCCGAGGCGTCATTGATACGCGACACTTTGCCGAGCTTGTCTGAGTCCACAACGGTCATCTGAGCATCCAGCAGCTCTTCGATCATCAGCTCAACCTCGTCAGGGAGCTTGGTACCCTCCCCCGAGAAGAACTTGATGCCGTTATCGTCATGAGGGTTGTGTGAAGCACTGATCACAATGCCCGCTTCTGCGTGGAAGGTGCGGGTGAGATAAGCAATGGCCGGCGTCGGCATCGGCCCCAGCAGCATGACATCTGCACCGGCGGCCGACAGGCCCGCTTCCAGCGCCGACTCAAACATGTAACCGGAAATACGCGTGTCCTTGCCCACCAGGATCCGACAGGCCCCCATGCTACGAAACGCCATGCCCGCCGCCCAACCCAACTTGAGCATGAAATCCGGGGTAATCGGATAAACGCCGACCCGACCACGAATACCGTCGGTGCCAAAATACTTCTTCGTCATAAGTGCTCCATCATTCTTAGTCGGCGGACTCTACCGCTGCGATCATCCGTACCACATCAACCGTTTCGGCCACATCATGGACACGCAAAATGCGCGCCCCCTTGGTCATGGCAAGTGCTGCCAGCGCTAGGCCGCCAGACAAACGCTCAGTGACAGGCCGATTCAACGTCTGACCAATCATACTTTTACGTGACACACCCACCAGCAAAGGGTGCCCCAGCGCATGCAGGGCCTCCATATGCTTGAACAAGCTCAAATTGTGCTGCAGTGTTTTGGCGAAGCCAAATCCCGGGTCCAGGACAATGCGCTCCGCGGGGATGCCAACAGCCACGCATTGTCGTGTGCGCTCAACCAGAAACGCCGAGACCTCACCCACCAGATCGACGTACTGCGGATTATCCTGCATATCGCCAGGCTCGCCCAACATATGCATCAAACACACAGGCAACCCGGTAGCCGCCGCCGCCTGCAAGGCACCTTCACGGCGCAAAGAGCGAACGTCGTTGATCAACCCCGCGCCCAGGCGCGCAACCTCAGTCATTACGATTGGCGCGGAGGTATCGACCGAGATAATCACATCTAGTTCACGACTGATGCGCTCAACCACCGGAGCAACCCGATCAAGCTCTTCCTGGGGCAGTACCACGCGCGCGCCTGGGCGGGTCGATTCCCCCCCAACGTCAATCAGGGTTGCGCCTGCTAGCGCCATCGATTCCGCATGGCGCAAAGCTGCATCTGCCGGAGCAAAGCGCCCGCCATCGGAAAAGGAATCAGGGGTTACGTTGAGAATACCCATAACATGCGTACGGGTTAAATCAAGAACCCGGTTGCCGCAAGGCAACCGGGTCAGGGACTGAACAGAAGTCATTTCAAGCCTTAGTGATCAGCTGCAGGACCGCCGATAGGGGCTTCCGGACGATCGGTCTTGTCGAGCGTCGGTGGCGGAGTTGGCGTGCCCTTGCCGCTATCATCCCAATCACGCGGCTCGCGTGGCGGGCGACCTGCCATGATGTCGTCAATCTGTTCAACATCAATCGTTTCGTACTTCATCAATGCATCAGCCATTGCTTCAAGCTTGTCACGGTTGTCAGTCAGGATCTGCTTGGCCGTGGTGTAGCACTCATCAATGATGCTGCGCACTTCAAGGTCAATCATCTTGGCCGTCTCGCCCGAAATGTTGGCACCTTGACCGCCACCGCCACGCCCCAGATAAGACTCGTCATCCTCGGCATACATCAACGGTCCTAGCTTCTCGGAGAGGCCCCACTTGGTCACCATGTTCCGAGCAATCTGGCTCGCACGCATGATGTCGTTGGAGGCACCGGTGGTCACACCGTCAAAGCCCAAGGTCATTTCTTCCGCGATGCGACCACCGTACAGCGAGCAGATCTGACTGATCAGAGCGCGCTTTGACAAGCTATAGCGGTCTTCTTCCGGCAGGAACATCGTCACACCCAACGCACGACCACGCGGAATGATGGACACCTTGTAAACCGGGTCATGCTCTGGCACCACGCGCCCCACGATGGCGTGACCCGCCTCGTGATAAGCCGTGTTGCGCTTTTCCTTGTCCGACATAACCATCGATTTGCGCTCGGCGCCCATCATGATCTTGTCTTTGGCCAGCTCAAACTCTTTCATTTCGACAATGCGTTTGCCCGTTCGCGCAGCAAACAGGGAGGCCTCGTTCACCAGGTTCGCAAGGTCGGCACCCGAGAAGCCCGGAGTACCCCGCGCAATTACGCCAGCCTGAACATCGTCACCCACCGGCACTTTGCGCATGTGGACTTTGAGGATCTGCTCACGACCACGGATGTCTGGCAAGCCCACGACAACCTGACGGTCAAAACGACCTGGACGCAGCAGCGCAGGGTCGAGTACATCAGGACGGTTGGTGGCGGCAATCACAATGATGCCGTCATTCATTTCAAAACCGTCCATCTCAACCAGCAACTGGTTGAGGGTCTGCTCACGCTCATCATGACCGCCGCCCATACCGGCGCCACGGTGACGACCGACAGCGTCGATTTCATCAATGAAGATAATGCAGGGTGCGTGCTTTTTCGCTTGTTCAAACATGTCGCGAACGCGGCTTGCACCAACACCCACGAACATTTCTACGAAATCAGAACCCGAAATCGTGAAGAACGGCACTTTTGCTTCGCCGGCAATGGCCTTGGCAAGCAGGGTTTTACCAGTACCGGGCGGGCCAACCATCAGCACACCACGAGGAATCTTGCCGCCCAGGCGCTGGAACTTGCCCGGATCACGGAGAAACTCAACCAACTCGCCCACTTCTTCTTTAGCTTCATCACAACCCGCCACATCAGCCAGGGTCGTTTTGACCTGATCTTCGGACAGCAGGCGCGCCTTGCTCTTGCCAAAGCTCATTGGGCCGCCTTTACCGCCGGCACCGCCTTGCATTTGACGCATGAAAAACATGAAGACAGCGATGATCACCAGAATCGGGAAGCTCGCTACCAGCAGTTGAGTCCAGATGCTTTGCTGCTCAGGCAATTTACCTTCAACGGTTACGTGGTTATCAACCAGATCGCCGATCAAACCGTTGTCCTGAATGGCAGGACGAATGGTCTTGAAGGTGTCGCCATCACTGCGTTTGCCGGTGATCACGTAGCCATCCACGGCAACGCGCTCGACTTTGCCATCCTTAACTTGCTGGATGAAGTCGGAATAGTTGAGGGTTTGTGGCTCGTTTGGACTGGAGAAGTTGTTCATCACCGTCACTAGGACAGCCGCGATGATCAACCACAGGATCAGATTCTTTGCCATATCGTTCAATTAGCTACCCTCTGAAGCAAGCCCCGCTACTGAAGCGTGCTTCGCATGATATTCACCGGCATAACTTACTACATTGCCTACAACCCTTGCAGGCTCCGTCTGTAACCCTTTGTGAAACTTGACTACACAATATTCGTTATGTCAGTTCTGTAAAGCGATACAAAAAAAACTATCGCTTTGGTTAGAGGCGCTCATCGCTGGCCGAACCTTCGATGCCACGGAAGCCACGCCCCAATAAATACTGCTCGCGAGACCGATCTCGTGACGACGACGGCTTGCGCATCTGCACTTTATCAAAAAGTTTGCGGATGTCTTTGTGGTATTGGTCGAAGCCTTCGCCTTGGAAAACCTTGATCAGGAAATCACCACCTGGACGCAGTACACGCCCGGCAAGATCCAGCGCCAATTCGCACAGGAACATTGCACGCGGCATATCGACAGCGGCCAATCCACTCATATTGGGGGCCATATCTGAAATCACAAGGTCTACTTGTGTATTTCCGACGGCCTCAAGAATTTGCTCCAGCACAGCGTCTTCCGTGAAGTCACCCTTGATGAAGGTCACATCCGGGATGCTGTCCATGTCCAGAATGTCGGAAGCGATCAAACGACCCTGACCACCAATCAGACGGCTGGTCACCTGTGACCAGCCACCCGGGGCCGCCCCCAGGTCAATTACGGTCATGCCCGGACGGATCAAACGATCACGCTCCTGGATCTCCAGAAGCTTGTAACTTGCACGTGAGCGGTACCCATCCTTTTGCGCCATTTTGACGTATGGGTCGTTGAAATGCTCTTTAAGCCAGTTAAGGCTAGTCTTGGAACGGGCCACGGGCCACCTCAAAAAATATAAACGGGTCGTGATTAACTGGGCGGTCCCGGACTCGCTCGGGTAAACTGGCCGCCGCTTTTTACAAGATCAGACACAGGGGTCAGATTATGCCGCTCACTCAAGAGCAGAAGAAACAGTACAAATCCATTGGCCACCATCTGAAACCAGTATTGACTGTGGCTGATAATGGTTTGACTGAAGGTGTTTTAGCCGAGCTTGAACGCGCACTGAGCGATCACGAGCTGATTAAAATCAAAGTCAACATCCTGGACCGCGAATCTCGCCTGGAAGCCATTGCAGAACTCTGCAAGGCCGGCAAAGCGGAACTGGTACAGGTTATCGGCAAAATGGCGCTTCTGTACCGCAAGAACGTCAATGTTAACAAGAACCTGTCGAACATCCATCGCTTCAAGTGATGTCGACAAGAGTCAAGGGTGCGTCCGACGCGCCCTGACACTCTTGCTGAGCAATAGCAAAACTGCCCGCGCAACGCATCAGGCAATACGATACGCCCACCGCAAGACTTCCCACCTAACGCCAATATCGCACCGCTCTTGAGGCGCGTGTACTGATGCCTTGCTCAAAACCGATGCCAGCCTATTTTGACCAGCATCGCCGAAATTCTGCGCGCTAACAGCGCTGACCGCCAGGCCCGCAACATCCGGGCCGACCGCCAAAGCAGAACGCCCGCACGAAGCGGGCGCTCTTACTTAGATGTGACGCACCTCAATAATCTCGTACTCAATGACGCCACTCGGTGTTTTCACCGCCACCACGTCACCCTCTTCCTTGGCAATCAAGGCGCGAGCAATAGGTGAACCTACCGAGATTTTTCCGAGCTTAATATCAGCCTCATCCTCACCCACGATCTGATAAGTCACAGACTCGTCAGTTTCAACGTTCGCGATTTCAACCGTGGTACCGAAAATCACCTTGCCGGTATGAGGGATAGTCGTGACATCAATGATGACCGCATTCTGCATGCGGCCTTCGATGTCGCGAATACGTGCCTCAACCATACCTTGCTGCTCGCGGGCAGCATGGTATTCAGCGTTTTCTTTCAGGTCGCCCAGCTCACGTGCCGTGCCGATATCCTGGCTCAGCTTGGGCCGAACAACCTTGGTCAGGTGTGCGTGCTCTTCTTCCAGGGCTTTCGCACCCTGGACCGTCATTGGGTATTTGATCATGCCTTCAATCCTGCGTGTAAATCCTGCAAGCGACGTACGGTTTTTTCAGGACCGAATTTAAGCGCCTCACAGATCGCCGCGCCAGCAGCAATGGTCGTCGTGCAGTAAATCTTGTGCTGCAGAGCGTTGCGGCGGATGGAGTAAGAGTCAGCAATCGACTGACGACCTTCGGTGGTGTTGATGATCAACGTCACTTCGTCGTTTTTGATCATGTCGACAACATGCGGGCGACCTTCAGTCACCTTGTTCACGCGACGCACTTTGAGACCGGCGGCTTCGATGAACTTAGCCGTGCCAGCAGTCGACACGATTTCAAAACCGAGGTCGATCAGGTCACGTGCTACAGCAGCGACCAACGGCTTGTCGTCGTCACGCACACTGATAAATGCAGTACCGCCAGTTGGCAGCACTTCGCTGGCACCCATTTGCGCCTTGGCGAATGCTTCACCGAAAGTATCGCCCACACCCATCACTTCACCGGTGGACTTCATCTCTGGGCCGAGGATCGGGTCAACACCCGGGAATTTGGCGAACGGGAAGACCGCCTCTTTCACGCTGTAGAAGTCAGGAATGATTTCTTGCGTGAAGCCCACTTCCTTCAGGGTCTTACCAGCCATCACGCGAGCAGCGATCATTGCCAGGGAAACACCGATGCACTTGGACACAAAAGGAACAGTACGCGAAGCACGCGGGTTCACTTCGATCACGTAGATGTCTTCGCCTTGCAGCGCCAACTGCACGTTCATCAGGCCTACAACGCCCAACTCCAATGCCATTTTCTTGACCTGCTCGCGCATCTCGTTCTGGATGTGCAGCGGCAACGAATAAGGTGGCAGCGAGCATGCAGAGTCACCAGAGTGAACACCCGCCTGCTCGATATGCTGCATGATTGCGCCGATCACAACGTCAGTACCGTCACAGACAGCATCAACGTCCATCTCGATTGCGCAGTTCAGGAAGTGATCCAGCAGCACCGGGCTGTCGTTGGACACTTTCACTGCATCACGCAGGTAGCGTTTGAGTTCTTCTTCTTCGTACACGATTTCCATCGCGCGGCCGCCCAATACGTAGGACGGACGAACAACCAGCGGGTAACCAATCTTACCGGCAGCACGAATCGCTTCGTCTTCACTGCGCACGGTAGCGTTAGGCGGCTGACGCAGGTTCAGGCGCTCAACCATTTGCTGGAAGCGTTCACGGTCTTCTGCACGGTCGATGGCATCAGGGCTGGTACCGATGATCGGCACGCCGGCTTCTTCCAACGCACGGGCCAGTTTCAGCGGAGTCTGGCCGCCGTAATGAACGATCACGCCTTTCGGCTTCTCGACACGGACGATTTCCAGCACGTCTTCCAGTGTCACGGACTCGAAGTACAGACGATCCGAGGTGTCGTAGTCGGTGGACACTGTTTCCGGGTTGCAGTTGACCATGATGGTTTCGTAACCATCGGCGCGCAACGCCAGCGCCGCATGAACGCAGCAGTAGTCGAACTCGATGCCCTGACCAATACGGTTAGGACCACCCCCCAGAATGATGATCTTGTCACGATCCGACGGATTGGCCTCGCACTCTTCCTCATAGGTCGAGTACATGTAGGCAGTGTCAGTCGCGAACTCGGCCGCGCAGGTGTCAACGCGCTTGTATACCGGGAACACTTCAAGCTTGTGACGATGACGACGCAGGTTCTTCTCGGTCACACCCAGCAATACAGCCAGACGCGCATCAGAGAAGCCTTTGCGCTTGAGGCGGTACATGGTGTCGCGATCGATCGCAGACAGACCCATGGTCTTGATCTTCTCTTCATCCTTGATCAGATCTTCGATCTGTACCAGGAACCAAGGATCGATCATGTTCATGCCGAAGATGTCTTCAACCGTCATGCCTGCACGGAACGCATCAGCCACGTACCAGATACGCTCGGCGCCCGGCACAGTCAGCTCGCGCTTGAGAACGGCCATGCTTTCTGGGTTGCTCAAGTCCAGCTTTGGATCAAGACCGCTAACACCTACTTCCAGACCGCGAAGAGCTTTTTGCAAGGATTCCTGGAAGGTCCGGCCAATGGCCATTACTTCACCCACGGACTTCATTTGCGTGGTCAGGCGCGCATCGGCTTTAGCAAACTTCTCGAAAGCGAAGCGTGGCAGCTTGGTCACAACATAGTCGATGGACGGCTCGAAGGACGCCGGGGTCGCGCCGCCGGTGATTTCGTTTTGCAGTTCGTCCAGGGTGTAACCGATCGCCAGCTTGGCAGCGATGCGCGCAATCGGGAAACCAGTGGCTTTGGAAGCCAGCGCCGACGAGCGGGATACACGCGGGTTCATCTCGATCACGACCATACGGCCAGTGTTCGGGCAGATACCGAACTGAACGTTGGAACCACCGGTTTCAACGCCGATTTCACGCAGTACCGCCAACGAGGCGTTACGCATGATTTGGTATTCTTTGTCGGTCAGGGTTTGTGCTGGAGCCACGGTGATCGAGTCACCGGTGTGCACGCCCATCGGGTCAAAGTTTTCGATCGAGCAGACGATGATGCAGTTGTCCTTCTTATCGCGGACAACCTCCATTTCGTACTCTTTCCAGCCGATCAGCGATTCGTCGATCAGCAGCTCTTTGGTTGGCGACAGGTCCAGACCGCGGGAGCAGATTTCTTCAAACTCTTCACGGTTGTAAGCAATACCGCCACCGGTGCCGCCCATGGTGAAAGAAGGACGAATGATGCACGGGAAGCCCAGCTTTTCGAGAACCGCGTTGGCCTCTTCCATGCTGTGAGCGATACCCGAACGCGGGCAATCCAGACCGATAGACTTCATGGCCTTGTCGAAACGCGAACGGTCTTCAGCCTTGTCGATGGTGTCAGCGTTGGCGCCGATCATTTCTACGCCGAACTTCTCCAGAACGCCTTCGCGCTCCAGGTCCAGTGCGCAGTTCAGGGCAGTTTGGCCGCCCATGGTTGGCAGCAGAGCGTCTGGACGCTCTTTTTCGATGATCTTGGCAACCGTTTGCCACTTGATCGGCTCGATGTAGGTCGCATCAGCCATGTCCGGGTCGGTCATGATGGTGGCTGGGTTAGAGTTCACCAGGATGACGCGGTAGCCCTCCTCACGCAGAGCCTTACAGGCTTGGGCGCCGGAGTAGTCGAATTCGCACGCCTGGCCGATCACAATCGGGCCAGCGCCGAGAATCAGGATGCTTTTAATGTCTGTACGTTTTGGCATGGGTTTGTCACTCAAATCCGCAGGTCAGTCGGCAAGCCGTCGATCAGGTTGCTGAGCCGCCCGAGGGGCCGCCGATATCGGGGCCGCCTTGGGCTACTCATTACAAAAGGCTGATCAGCGGCGCTTGGCCATCTCATTGATGAAGCGATCGAACAGCGGCGCAACGTCGTTCGGGCCAGGGCTTGCTTCAGGGTGGCCCTGGAAGCTGAAAGCGCTCTTGTCTGTGCGCTCGATACCTTGCAGCGTACCGTCGAACAGCGACTTGTGGATGGCACGCACGTTGGCTGGCAGGGTCGCCTCATCAACCGCAAAACCGTGGTTTTGGCTGGTGATCATCACAACACCGGTGTCCAGGTCTTGAACCGGGTGGTTCGCCCCGTGGTGGCCATGACCCATTTTCACGGTCTTGGCACCGGAGGCCAGTGCCAGCAGTTGGTGACCCAGGCAGATACCGAATACCGGAATCTCTGTTTTCAGCACTTCCTGGATAGCGGTGATTGCGTAGTCGCAAGGCTCAGGGTCACCTGGGCCGTTAGACAGGAACACGCCATCCGGGTTGAGCGCCAATACATCGCTGGCAGGGGTTTGCGCCGGTACAACAGTGACGCGGCAACCACGCTCAACCAACATGCGCAGGATGTTCCACTTCACGCCGTAGTCATAAGCCACTACATGGTAAGGCAGATCGCTGGCTTCGATAGTCGGGTGACTGTCGGTTGCCAGGTTCCAGACGCTCGAACGCCATTCATAGGTTTTGTCGGTGCTGACAACTTTCGCCAGATCCATCCCTTTCAGGCCAGGGAAGCCGCGAGCCGCTGCAATGGCAGCTTCGTCAGAAATGTTGTCACCGGCCATGATGCAGCCGTTTTGCGCGCCTTTCTCACGCAAGATGCGTGTCAGGCGGCGTGTGTCGATACCGGCGATTGCCACAACATTGTTGGCTTTGAGGTAGTCAGACAGCGACATCGTGTTACGCCAGTTGCTGGCAACCAGCGGCAGATCACGGATTACCAAACCTGCGGACCAAACACGATCAGACTCGGCATCTTCCGGTGTAGTGCCGGTATTGCCAACATGCGGGTAAGTCAGGGTCACGATTTGCTGAGCATAGGAAGGATCCGTCAGGATCTCCTGGTAGCCAGTCATTGCGGTGTTAAACACCACCTCACCAACGGTCTGACCGTCGGCCCCAATGGCTTCGCCGCGAAAAATGCTGCCATCAGCGAGGGCGAGTATGGCTTGCTTAGTCAAGAAGACCTCCCGTAAATAAAGCCTGAAAGGGCGATCGCAGGTTGTAAAAAAGCGGAGTGACGTATGGACACGTCACTCCGCTTCTTCATCGAATTATCTGCGCGCTTTTAGTGGACACACTAAAGCTGTAGCTTACAGAAAAAGGCTTTTTGGGTCTACCGCTAAAGAGCCGAAAAGGCAGAGGAATGCGACAGGTCATCGCTTAGCGGTTGAAAATTGGACTGTTGCAGACTCAACAGTCCAATTTTACTGAAGAAGGCTCAACGCAGATCGAGCACATCCTGCATGTCATACAGACCAGGCTCACGCCCGTCGAGCCACTGGGCTGCGCGAACAGCGCCCTTGGCAAAGGTCATTCGGCTGGAAGCCTTGTGGGTAATTTCCAGACGCTCACCCTCCGTTGCAAACAGCACCGTATGATCACCGACCACATCACCGCCACGAACGGTCGCAAAACCAATCGTCTCGTGCTCACGTGCGCCGGTATGACCTTCACGGCCATACACCGCGACCTTTTGAAGATCTCGGCCTAGCGCATCGGCAATCACTTCACCCATGCGCATGGCCGTGCCCGACGGCGCATCAACCTTGTGGCGATGATGCGCTTCGATGATTTCAATATCCGCATCATCACCCATCACTCTCGCCGCCATGTCCAGCAGCTTGAACGACAGGTTGACCCCGACACTGAAATTCGCGGCAAATACAATCGGTATGTCTTTAGCCGCCTCAACCAGTAACTGCTTTTGTGCAGCATTCAAACCCGTGGTGCCGATCACCATGGCCTTGCCTGCCTTACGGCAAACAGCCAGGTTGGCGAGCATGACCTCAGGCAGCGTGAAGTCGATCAACACATCGAATTCATCCGCCACGTTTTCGAGGCTAGCAGACAGCGGAACACCAATACGCCCAAGCGACACCAGCTCACCCGCATCAGCTCCCACCAGCGAACTGCCCGGACGAACAATCGCCGCTGTCAGCCCACACACCGGCGAACGCTGCTGAACCGCAGTAATCAGCGTTTTGCCCATGCGCCCGGCAGCACCCATCACAGCTATACGCCGCATGCCCAGCTCCTTATAAGTCGCCGAAGAAACGCTTCACGCCTTCGAACCAACCGGTTGCGTTTGGCGAATGGCAGCTATCGCCTTCCAGTGTCGAGCGGAACTCTTCCATCAGCTCGCGCTGACGACGGCTCAACTTCACCGGCGTCTCAACCACCACACGGCACATCAGGTCCCCGACGCCACCACCACGCACAGGGGCAACGCCCTTGCCACGCAGGCGGAATTGCTTGCCGGTTTGTGTCCCTTCAGGGACTTTTAGCTTGACCCGGCCATCCAGGGTCGGCACTTCAAGCTCCGCACCCAACGCGGCGTCTGCAAAGCTGATAGGCACTTCGCAGAACAGATGCTTGCCATCGCGCTGGAAAATCGCGTGCTCGCGCACCTCGATCACCACGTACAGGTCGCCCGCCGGGCCACCCTGTACACCCGCCTCGCCCTCACCAGACAGACGGATACGATCGCCAGTATCAACACCCGCTGGCACTTTCACAGAAAGGGTTTTGTATTCTTCTACGCGGCCTTCGCCATGGCAGCTTTCGCACGGATCAGAAATGATCTTGCCCTGACCATGGCAACGCGGGCAGGTCTGCTGGACAGAGAAGAACCCCTGCTGCATGCGCACCTGGCCTATACCACCGCAGGTGGTGCAAGTCACAGGCGAGGAGCCCTTCTTGGCACCCGAACCGTCGCATGGTTTGCAATTAACCAGCGTCGGTACACGAATATTGACCGTGGTACCGCGCACAGCCTCTTCCAGGTTCAGCTCCAGCGTGTAGCGCAAATCGCTACCGCGCTGCGCGCCGCCCCGGGAGCCGCCACGACCACCGCCAAAGAAATCACTGAACACATCCCCAAAAATATCGGAGAAGTTCTGGCCACCAAAACCAGCACCGCCGCCACCCATTTGCGGGTCGACACCCGCATGACCGTACTGGTCATAAGCAGCACGCTTGCTGGAATCAGACAGCACTTCATAAGCTTCGTTAGCCTCTTTGAACAGCTCTTCAGAGGCCTTGTCGCCCGGGTTACGATCCGGGTGATGCTTCATTGCGAGACGACGATAAGCTTTTTTCAGCTCGACCACAGTGGTGGTTCGTTCGACACCCAATACTTCGTAATAGTCGCGCTTTGCCATAATTCTTTGCACTCTCAAGGACGTTTGGAAGAACCCTCCCGAGCCTCACCAAACCCGCTAAGCCTGAACAAACAAGGCTCAACTCACGTCTTTTCAACGATATTGGTTTCTGATTAATAGCCAATGCACTGGCCGACAAGAGCGGTTACCTCGGGCAGAAAAACAAATAAGTTCCCGCCTCAACCGCAAGCATCCGAGCTTGTCGCATGCTGTAAAAATTCCCTTGCTCCAGACACGCCAACGCGGGAGCAAGCTCCCGCGCGGCGACATCCTACCAGTCACCGCCTATGCACGGTTAACCGGCCGACCAACAAGCGATTACTTGTTGTCTTTAACTTCTTCGAACTCAGCGTCGACAACGTCGTCCGCTTTTTCAGCCGAATCAGCTGGCTTGGCCGCAGCGTCTGCCGGATTCGCTTGTTCTGCATACATTTTCTGTGCCACTGGAGCAGACACTTTCGACAGTTCTTCAACCTTGGCTTCGATAGCCGCTTTATCATCGCCTTTCACAGCGGCTTCAAGAGCAACCACAGCAGCTTCGATTGCAGTTTTCTCTTCCTCGGTCACCTTGTCGCCAGCATCGGCAACCATTTTACGAGTCGAGTGCACCAGTGCGTCGCCCTGGTTGCGTGCAGCCGCCAGCTCTTCGAACTTACGGTCTTCTTCAGCGTTGACTTCAGCGTCACGCACCATCTGAGCAATTTCGTCCTCGGACAGACCCGAGTTCGCCTTGATCACGATGGACTGGGACTTGCCAGTCGCCTTGTCTTTCGCGCTAACGTTCAAGATACCGTTAGCGTCGATGTCGAAGGTTACTTCGATCTGAGGCACGCCACGTGGAGCAGGTGGAATGTCAGCCAGGTCAAACTTGCCCAACGACTTGTTCTGCGCTGCTTGCTTACGCTCACCTTGCAGCACGTGAATGGTCACAGCGCCTTGGTTGTCGTCAGCCGTCGAGAACACTTGCGATTTCTTGGTAGGAATCGTGGTGTTTTTCTCGATCAGTGGAGTCATCACGCCACCCATGGTTTCGATACCCAGGGTCAGCGGGCTTACGTCCAGCAGCAGAACGTCTTTAACATCACCGGCCAGTACCGCGCCCTGGATAGCAGCACCCATTGCTACGGCTTCGTCCGGGTTCACGTCTTTACGTGCTTCTTTACCGAAGAACTCGCTCACTTGCTTCTGAACCAGAGGCATACGAGTCTGACCACCAACCAGGATCACGTCGTTGATCGCGCCAACGTCGATACCCGCGTCTTTCAGAGCCAGACGGCAAGGCTCGATGGTGCGTTGAACCAGGTCTTCAACCAGCGATTCCAGCTTGGCGCGCGAGATTTTCACGTTCAAGTGCTTAGGACCGGTGGCATCTGCAGTGATGTACGGCAGGTTCACGTCAGTCGACTGGCTCGAAGACAGCTCGATTTTTGCTTTTTCAGCAGCTTCTTTCAGACGCTGCATTGCCAGCGGGTCACCTTTGAGGTTCATGCCGGTTTCTTTCTTGAACTCGTCAACCAGGTAGTCGATCAGACGGATGTCAAAGTCTTCACCACCCAAGAAGGTGTCACCGTTGGTTGCCAGCACTTCAAACTGGTGCTCGCCATCAACTTCAGCAATTTCGATCACAGACACGTCGAAAGTACCGCCACCCAAGTCATAAACGATGACAGTGTGGTCGCCTTTCGCTTTGTCCATACCGTAGGCCAGAGCCGCTGCGGTGGGTTCGTTGATGATACGTTTTACGTCCAGACCCGCGATGCGGCCGGCGTCTTTGGTCGCCTGACGCTGGCTGTCGTTGAAGTAGGCAGGAACGGTAATCACCGCCTCAGTCACTGCCTCGCCGAGGTAATCTTCGGCGGTTTTCTTCATCTTCTTCAGAATTTCAGCCGAGATTTGCGGCGGAGCCATTTTCTGGCCGTTTACTTCTACCCACGCATCGCCATTGTCAGCCTTGACGATTTTGTAAGGGACCATCTGAATGTCTTTTTGTACAACTTCTTCGTCAAAACGACGACCGATCAGACGCTTCACCGCGTACAGGGTGTTATGCGGATTGGTCACTGCCTGACGCTTGGCCGACTGGCCAACCAGAATTTCGCCATCGTTGGCGTATGCAACGATCGAAGGCGTGGTACGCGCGCCTTCGGCGTTTTCAATAACTTTAGCCTTACCGTTTTCCAGAACCGAAACACACGAGTTGGTGGTCCCGAGGTCAATACCGATAATCTTGCCCATGTTCACTCTCCCTAAATTTAAATTTTGTTGCCGCAGCAGTGATGACTAACTACGGCACTGCTTAACGCTTGACATCTAAATGGGGGCCTTGCGGCCGATTTCAAGCCTGCTCGTCAATCGATGGCGAAACCGGTGCTGGCGCCTTGCTGACTACGACCATAGCCGGGCGCAGTAAGCGGCCATTGAGCTGATAACCCTTTTGAAACACCTTGAGCACGCTGTTGGGCTCCAGATCAGCGCTTTCCTGCATGGCCATCGCCTGGTGGTGCTCGGCATTGAAGGGTTCACCGTGCGGATCGATCGCTTCCAGGTGATAACGCTTCAGGGTGTCCTGGAACATTTTCAGCGTCAGCTCGATCCCTTCACGCATTGGGCGAATGTTCTCGTCATCCGGATTGGACAGCTCAAGGCCGCGCTCCAGGCTGTCGATTACCGGCAACAGATCGCCGGCGAATTTTTCCAATGCGAACTTGTGTGCTTTTTCAACGTCCTGTTCGGCACGACGGCGAACGTTCTGCACATCAGCAGCCACACGCAGAGCTTGATCATTAGCCGTAGCCAGTTGCTCTTCGAGCTCCTGCACACGAGCCGCCAGATCAACGCCTGCCACATCAGCAGCCTGATTGGCGTCTTGGTTCTGCGTATCCATAGTCTGTTCGTCTGCCATAGATTTCTCCTTTCAAACTTCGTCCGCGAGTTCGACTCGCGCTTCTGCCTCGGTATATGGGGTCGCAATTTTCAGGTTCAAGAGCCAAAAAGCACTAACAATCGCCTTTTAATTCCTCAACTCACCCCGCCCGTCCATTCAAAACAGCTTAAAAAAGCCTTGAAGCCAAGCAAATAGAACTAAGCACAGCCATTGTCAGCGCGAAACAAAACACTGTATAAATAACCAGACATTACGTTTTGGAGCAGCTCCTATGCTGGTGCACCTGTCCGTACACAACTACGCCATCGTTGAACATCTCGATCTAGAGCTGGATCGCGGTATGAGTGTAATCACTGGTGAGACCGGCGCAGGGAAATCGATCATGCTGGATGCACTGGGCCTGACATTGGGTGACCGTGCAGACCATGGCGTGGTTCGCCCCGGAGCCGAAAAAGCCGACATCCTGGCCACCTTCGACCTCCAGGACATTCCTGAAGCCCAGGCCTGGCTGGCCGAACGCGATCTTGAGTCCGATGGCCCGTGCATCCTGCGCCGCGTAATCACCGCCGAAGGGCGCTCGCGCGGCTACATCAATGGCACGCCATGCCCACAGGGTGATCTCAAGGCTCTGGGTGAACTGCTGATCGACATTCACAGCCAGCACGAACACCAATCACTGCTCAAGCCAGACACTCACCGCCGCCTGCTGGACGAATACGCCGGGGCTACCGATCTGGCGCGCCAGGTGCAATTGGCCGCCCAACGCTGGCGCCAGACCCGCCAGGCGCTTGAGCATCTGTCCAATTCCGGAGATGAGCAGCGCGCTCGCCATCAATTGCTGAGCTACCAGATCGAAGAGCTCGAAACCCTGTCGCTGGGCGAAAACGAGCTGGAAGAGCTGGAGCAGGAACACAAAAACCTGACCAACGCCGAAACCTTGCTGACCATCTGTCGGCAAGTGGTCGAACAATGCAGCGAAAACGACTCCGGCAACGTGCTCAATGCGCTGACCGTCAGCCTTAATCGACTGGCGAGCATTCATAACAATTCTGGCTCATTGAACGAAGCAACCGATCTGCTGGCCAGCGCTCAAATCCAGGTGGAAGAAGCCGTGGGCGAACTCAATCGCTTCATCGACCACTTTGATGCCGACCCGGGCCGCCTGCAGTACCTCGAAGAGCGGCTCGACACCATTTATTCCCTGGCACGTAAACACCGGGTACAGCCGACAGAAGTTGCCGCCCTGCAACAAAACCTGCTCGACGAGCTTGAAACCCTGAACGCCAACGATGAAAACATCGAGCGCATGACCCACGAGCTGACGTCTTATGCTCGCCACTACCAAGAGTGCGCCCGCGAACTGAGCAACCTGCGCAGCCATGCGGCGATCCGGCTAAGCGGCGCCGTAGAAGAAGAAATCCAGCGCCTGGGGATGCCTGGCGGCCGCTTTGTGATCGAACTGCGCCCCCACACCGGCAACGACCCGATGCCACATGGCCTGGAACAGGTAGAACTGCTGGTCAGCGCCAACCCAGGCCAACCGTTGAAGGCACTTGCCAAAGTGGCCTCTGGCGGCGAACTGTCACGGATCAGCCTGGCGATCCAGGTCATCACCGCACAGACTTCACGGGTTCCCACCTTGGTATTCGACGAAGTGGACGTGGGCATTGGCGGCCCCACAGCCGAGATCGTAGGCCAGCTACTGCGTCGCCTGGGTGAGCGCGGCCAGGTGCTGACAGTGACTCACTTGCCGCAAGTGGCAGCGCAGTGCCATCAACACCTGTTCGTGCACAAGGTCCGCGAAAGCGAGACAACCCGTACAGCCGTCGCAAAGCTCAGCAAAAAAGAACGTGTCGAAGAAGTGGCCCGCATGCTTGGCGGTATCGACCTGACCAAGGAATCGTTGGCTCATGCCAAAAAAATGGTCGTCACCACAAAGAATTTGGCCGCTTAACGACGAACGGTCATAAAAAATTACACTTTAGAAAGCACGAAGGCGACTCAGAGGTCGCCTTCGATCGTTTCGCGAACCGAAATCCGCGTGACATGCTTATTTAGCTGACTTGCGTACGTACAGTACCAAGTTGTGATCCACCAGCTCAAAGCCATGCTTGGTGGCAATGGCGTGCTGCAGCTTTTCGATCTCTTCGTCGAAGAATTCAATCACTTCGCCACTGTCCACGTTGACCATATGGTCGTGGTGGCCGCCGTCGGCATCAGCCAGTTCAAAAACCGCATGACCACCATCAAAATTGTGGCGGATCACCAGCCCTGCTGACTCAAACTGGGTCAACACACGGTAAACCGTGGCCAGACCGACGTCCTCGCCAGCCTGCATAAGAGCCTTGTAAACATCCTCGGCGCTCATGTGACGCTGCTCGGCAGAATCAAGCATTTGTAGAATTTTGACTCGTGGCAGAGTCACCTTAAGTCCGGCCTTACGTAGTTCGCTATTTTCAACCATGGTTAGCTTTCTCGCGGAAGCGGCTTCGCAGCTTCTCTTAATACGGGTATGATCGGCGTTTACGTTGTCCCAGCCAAGATAGTGGAAGTCGCCCACCGATGCAAAACACCAAGCTCTTGCTAACCAGTTTCACCTTTGTGGGACTGCTCGCACTCGCCGGTTGTTCATTCCCCGGGGTTTACAAAATCGACATCCAACAGGGCAATGTCGTCACGCAGGACATGATAAACCAGTTGCGCCCGGGAATGACCCGTCGCCAAGTGAAGTTTATTATGGGTAACGCCCTGCTGACCGATACATTCCACCCTGATCGCTGGGATTATTTGTATAGCCTGCAGCCCGGCGGCGGTGAACGCCAACAAGAACGCATCAGCGTTTTCTTCAACCAGAACGACCAGCTCGTCAGCCTGTCAGGTGATTTCAAGCCTGGCGTAAGCCGTGATGAAGCGATTCTGGGCAAGGAAGGTCCAACAGAGGTGATCACACCGAAGGACCCAGAACCAGCCCCAGCCGAGAAGAGCGAGGTTCCTGCAAAACCAGGATCGTTGCTCGATCAAATCCAGAAGGACGTCGACGGTGTCGAAACAGTACCCGTCCCGACACCCACCCCTCTGGAGACCCGCGACCAATAATCGGTCGCCGCAAAAAAGCCCGGCATGCCGGGCTTTTTGCTGTTTGCGCTAAAAAAGCAACCTATACGCCACTCAACCGCTTGGCCTCTGCCGCTTTGGCTGCGCGTTGGCGTCGGATCTCTTTAGGATCCGCCAGCAACGGGCGATAGAGCTCAATACGGTCGCCGGGCTGCACAACGCGCACCTGCGGGTCCATGACCTGCTTGCCAAAGATCCCCACCGGGCAATGTTCGGCATCCAGCTCAGGAAATACTCGGCTAATGCCTGACGCCAGCACCGCTGCCCGCAGCGTAGTGCCCTCAGGCACTGTCAACGCCAGCAACTGCTGGCGATCAACCGCGGCATACACCACCTCAATCGCAATCACGGGCTCAGCCATACAGCTGCTTGGCGCGCTGGCAAAAGGCATCGACCAACGTATTGGCCGCCTGATTGAACAAAGGCCCCAAGGTCGCCTTGACGATCGCCCCGGCGTAATCAAAGGTCATGTCCAGGCTGATCTTGCAGGCCTTCTCGCCCAACGGCTTGAATACCCACAGACCGTGCAGCTTGGTAAACGGCCCTTCTTCCAGGTTCATCTCAATCGACTGCCCCGGCGTTAGCGTATTGCGCGTAACAAAATGCTGGCTCAAGCCACCTTTGGCGACGCCCAGGCTGGCGCGCATCAGCGACTCAGTGCTTTCGATGATCTCGGCCGATGAGCACCACGGCAAAAAATCCGGATAACGCGCCACGTCGTTAACCAGGTCATACAAAGCCTGCGCCGGATACGGCAACAAGGCAGATCGTTGGATATGGGTAGTCATGTCAGCGTTACTTCCACAGCTGGGCGGCAAACACCATCAGGATGCCGAGTGGCGCCACATAGCGCATCAAGAAAAGAATCAGGACGGACAAGGGCAGCATGATACGCGAGGTAAGAAATTTCCGTCCAAGCACAAAAAATGAGCGTCTATTGTCCGGGAATCAAACTACGTGCTCAAGCACACAGCTTGACCGTAGCCGACTCGCTCGCAACTGCCTATAATGCCGCCCCTATGGCTAAACAGAAGAAGCACCCCACAGGGACCATCGCGCAGAATAAAAAGGCGCGACACGATTACTTCATCGAACATCGGTTCGAGGCTGGTCTGGTCCTGGCCGGCTGGGAAGTAAAAAGTCTGCGCGCAGGCAAAGCACAGCTGGTCGACAGCTACGTGCTCCTAAAAGATGGTGAGGCCTGGTTGCTCGGCAGCCACTTCACGCCTTTGACGACAGCCAGCACGCACGTTATCGCAGACCCGACGCGCAGCCGCAAATTGCTGCTCAACAAGCGCGAGATTGAAAAACTGTCTGCCTCCGTGCAGCAGAAGGGTTACGCGTGCGTCTGCCTCTCGCTTTACTGGAGCAAGCACTTGATCAAGTGTGAAATTGCCCTGGGTAAAGGCAAGAAGGAATACGACAAACGCCATACCGAGCGTGAGCGCGACTCTGATCGCGAGCTGCAACGTGCGGTGCGCAACAAGGGCAAGGAAGACTAAGTCCAAGCCCTGTACGTGCAGGAGCGAGCTTGCCTCGCGATCTTTTGATGTTTAAAAGATCGCGAGGCAAGCTCGTTCCTACAGGTCATTTACAACCCATTACGCCGCTCGGCCCGCGCCACGCGCTGAACTTCCTGACGCACTTCCTCCAATACTTCCTGCACATACGTGATATGGCGGCTTGCAACGCCGCGCGCATCTTCAGCCCGACCTTCAATGATCGCCAGATACAACTCGCGATGCTGACCAATCAGCATGTCGCGCGTTTCACTGCGCTGCTTATACATGCCACCGATGTTGGTCACCACGTTGCCCCTGAGCAAATCAAACAGCCCCCGGATCGTGTGCAGAAGCACCGCATTATGGCTCGCCTCGGCAATTGCCAGGTGAAAGCTGGCATCGGCCTCGCCCTCCTCGGCCCGACTGACTTCATCAGCCCGCGCATAACAATCCTGCAAGCGCTCAAACGCAATGCGCAGCCGCTCACGGTCCATCTCGGTGGCCCGCAAGGCCGCGTAATACGCACAAGACGCCTCGAGGGTATGACGAAATTCCAATAAATCGCGCTGTGCGTCGGGATTGCTCTCCAACAATTGCAGCAGCGGATCACTGAACGTCGACCCCAGCGAAGTCGCCACATAATTTCCACCGCCCTGGCGGCTGACCAACAACCCTTTGGCCGCCAGCTTTTGAATCGCCTCACGCAACGAAGGGCGCGACACACCAAATTGTTCCGCCAGCGCACGCTCAGCCGGCAAGCGCTCACCTGCTTTCAACGTGCCCTCAAGGATCATGCCCTCGAGCTGCTCGACAATATCGTCCGACAAGCGGCGCTGACGAATCTGATCAAACCCCATAACCACTCTCCACACACCCGACCACACGGCGGGCCCTCTATTCTCGCCGATCGACGTTCGCCACACACCTATCAGAAAAACCGCCTTTTACCCCATCAGTTGCGCGCCCCCCTCAACAGATCGACTAAAGATTTAGGGGCGGCAAATTGACACACACCACACAAGGCTTTTAACCTAGCCCACAGCGATTGTAAATTGGTAATACCAATTATCCAAATACACTCAGCCGCATTGACCAATAACAATTAGGGGCCACCCCATATGCAAACCTGGCAACAGCTTTACAGCCCGCTCGGCAGCCTCGGCTTGTCCGCACTCGCGGCCGTTATCCCTATCGTATTTTTCTTCCTGGCCTTGGCTGTGTTCCGTCTTAAAGGGCACGTTGCTGGCAGCATTACGCTTGCCTTGTCGATTCTGGTAGCGATCTTCGCTTTCCAGATGCCTGTCGACATGGCCATTGCCGCCGCAGGTTATGGATTTGCTTATGGCCTCTGGCCAATTGCCTGGATCATCGTTGCCGCGGTGTTCCTCTACAAGCTGACCGTCAAAAGCGGCCAATTCGAAATCATCCGCAGCTCCGTTTTGTCCATTACCGATGACCAGCGCCTGCAAGTGCTGCTGATTGGCTTCTGCTTTGGCGCGTTCCTCGAAGGCGCTGCTGGTTTTGGTGCTCCAGTCGCGATTACCGCCGCCCTGCTAGTAGGCCTGGGCTTTAACCCGCTGTACGCAGCCGGCCTGTGCCTGATCGCCAACACCGCCCCGGTGGCATTCGGCGCCCTGGGTATTCCGATCATCGTTGCAGGCCAGGTCACCGGTATCGACGCCTTCAAGATCGGCGCCATGGCCGGGCGCCAACTGCCGTTGCTGTCGTTGTTCGTGCCGTTCTGGCTGGTATTCATGATGGACGGCCTTCGCGGCGTGCGTGAAACCTGGCCGGCAGCCTTGGTAGCGGGCTTGAGCTTCGCAGTCACTCAGTACTTCACCTCAAACTTCATTGGCCCCGAACTGCCAGACATCACCTCGGCACTGGCCAGTCTCGTGAGCCTGACCCTGTTCCTGAAAGTCTGGCAGCCAAAACGTACCGCCGGCGCGCAGATTCCAGGCGTGACCTCTGACGTTATCGTGACCGCCAGCGCAGGCGGCTTCGGCAAACCGACCAACCTCATGGTTTCGCCTTACAGCCTGATGCAGATCCTCAAAGCCTGGTCGCCGTTCCTGATTCTGACCGTACTGGTCACCATCTGGACCCTCAAGCCATTCAAGGCCCTGTTCTCACCGGGCGGTTCGATGTACAGCTGGGTGTTCAACTTTGCGATCCCGCACCTTGATCAATTGGTGATCAAGACTGCACCGATCGTCAACACCCCGACGGCGATTGCTGCCGTATTCAAACTAGACCCAATTTCGGCCACCGGCACCGCGATTTTCTTCTCGGCACTGATCTCGATGCTGATCCTCAAAATCGACATCAAAACCGGTCTGACCACGTTCAAAGAGACCCTCTACGAACTGCGCTGGCCGATCCTGTCCATCGGCATGGTGCTGGCCTTCGCCTTCGTCACCAACTACTCGGGCATGTCCTCGACAATGGCCTTGGTGTTGGCGGGCACGGGCGCTGCGTTCCCGTTCTTCTCGCCGTTCCTGGGCTGGCTGGGCGTGTTCCTGACAGGCTCCGATACTTCATCGAACGCTCTGTTCAGCTCGTTGCAAGCCACCACCGCGCACCAGATCGGCGTCAGCGACACCCTCATGGTGGCCGCCAACACCAGCGGTGGCGTGACCGGCAAAATGATCTCGCCACAATCCATCGCCGTCGCCTGTGCGGCAACCGGCCTGGTAGGCAAAGAGTCCGACCTGTTCCGTTTCACCCTCAAACACAGCCTGTTCTTTGCCACCCTCGTTGGCCTGATCACCCTCGCACAGGCCTACTGGTTCACCGGCATGCTGGTGCACTAACAAATAGGGCTATGGTTACACCGTTGAAAACGCCGGGGCACGTCCCCGGCGCCACACCTTTACTACCCGGTCTGCCTTGCGGCTGAAGAGGGTTTCAGCCACAAGCGTGGATCTATAACCGGGACCACCCGGAGACGCCTGATGAGCGAGCTTTTTTACAATGCCGTGCCCAACGCGACCCGTGTCGCTGCGCCCCTTCCTGTCCCGCGCCACTACCCGGTGCAAAAACCGCGCAAGGTCTATCTGTTCGGCACCTGTGTCGTCGATCTGTTCTTTCCCGAAGCCGGGATGGACGCCATTCACCTGATCGAACGCGAAGGTATCGAGGTGGACTACCCGCAAGGCCAAAGCTGCTGCGGCCAACCGGCCTACACCTCGGGCTACACCGACCAGGCCCGCGCCGTGGCCCGCGCACAATTGGCGCTGTTTGCCGACGATTACCCCGTGGTCGTGCCTTCCGGCTCCTGCGCCGGCATGCTGCGCGAACACTACGAAGACCTGTTCAAAGACGAGCCGCACACCTTGAAAAAGGTCCACGCCCTGTCCGAACGCACCTATGAACTCACCGAGTTCCTGCTGTTCGTGTGCAAGGTACAGTTCAAGGACCACGGCGCCCCGATCAAAGTCGCCTTGCACACGTCCTGCTCTGCCCGCCGTGAAATGAACACCCACCTGCACGGTCGCGAAATGCTCGCGCAACTGGGCAATGTCGAGCGCATCGACCACAGTCATGAAAGCGAATGCTGTGGTTTCGGTGGGACGTTCAGCGTGCGCATGCCAGATATTTCTGGCGCCATGGTCATCGACAAGACCCGCGCCCTGATTGAAACCGGCGCGCACCAAGTCCTGACCGCCGACTGCGGCTGCCTGATGAACATCAACGGCTCGCTCGAAAAACAGCAAAAAGCCCTGCGCGGCCAACATCTGGCCAGTTTCCTGTGGCAGCGCACAGGAGGTGGGCGATGAGCGCCAGCACACTGATACCGGCCGTCGCCATTGAAGAAGACTTCCGCGAGCGCGCCCATGAGGCCCTGGCAGACAAACAACTGCGAAACAACTTTCGCACCGCCATGGACTCGCTGATGACCAAGCGCGCGGTGTCCTTTAGCAATGCTCACGAACGCGAGCATTTACGCGCCCTGGGCAACGCAATCCGCGCGCGCGCCCTGTCCAAACTCCCTGATCTGCTCGAACGCCTCGAAGCCAACCTGACCCGCAAAGGGGTACAAGTGCACTGGGCTGAAACCGTCGAGCAGGCCAACGACATCGTACTGTCGATTGCCCGCCGCCGCGCCGCCAAGCAAGTCATCAAAGGCAAATCGATGGTCAGCGAAGAGATGGAGATGAACCACGTGCTCGGCGCACAAGGCATCGAATGCCTTGAGTCCGACATGGGCGAGTACATCGTTCAACTCGACAACGAAAAACCGTCCCACATCATCATGCCCGCAATCCACAAGAACGCCGGGCAAGTGGCTGACCTGTTTCACGACAAGTTGGGCGTGGAATACACCAAAGACGTTGACCAACTGATCCAGATCGGTCGTCGCGTGCTGCGCCAGAAATTCTTTGAAGCGGACATCGGCGTGTCCGGCGTCAACTTCGCCGTGGCCGAGACCGGCACCTTGCTGCTGGTCGAAAACGAAGGCAACGGCCGGATGTCGACCACCGTGCCACCCGTGCACATCGCCGTCACCGGGATCGAAAAGGTTGTGGAAAACCTGCGCGACGTAGTGCCACTGGTGTCATTGCTGACCCGCTCGGCCCTCGGCCAGCCGATCACCACCTACGTCAACATGATCTCCAGCCCGCGCAAGCCCGACGAACTCGACGGCCCCGAAGAAGTGCACCTGGTCTTGCTCGACAACGGCCGTAGCCAAGCGTTTGCTGACAGCGAACTGCGCCAGACCCTCAACTGCATTCGCTGCGGTGCCTGCATGAACCACTGCCCGGTCTACACCCGCGTCGGCGGTCATACCTACGGCGAGGTGTACCCCGGCCCGATTGGCGCAATCATCACCCCGCACATGGTCGGCCTGGGCAAAGTCCCGGATCACCCCAGCGCGTCGTCGCTATGCGGTGCCTGTGGCGAAGTGTGCCCGGTAAAAATTCCGATCCCGGCGTTGTTGCGTCGCCTACGCGAAGAGAACGTTAAGTCGCCTGACTCCGTGCCCCGCATCATGCGCGGCCAAGGCAGCAAGTACTCACGCAAAGAGCGCCTCCTCTGGAACATGTGGGCCAAGCTCAACAGCTCGCCCGCGCTCTACCGCGTGTTCATCAAAGCCGCTACCCGCCTGCGCGGGCTGACGCCTAACAACGTAGGCCCGTGGACACAAAACCACAGCGCCCCCAAACCCGCCGCCCGTTCGCTGCACGACATGGCCCGCGAACACATGGCGAAAAAGTCGGGAGGCTCGCAATGAGCGCCAAGCAAAATATCCTCAATAAACTGCGTCACAGTCTGACAGGCACCACACCCGTGCCTGACAACTTCGACGAAGTACTGGTGACCGAGCCGTGGACTTACCCCCCGGAACAACGCATTGCGCAACTGCGCACGTTGATGGAAGCCGTGCACACCGAAATCCACCTCACCACCGAACACGATTGGCCCGCCCTGTTGGCACAATTAGTCAGTGATCGCCAATTACCAAGCCTGTTGATTGCCCCCACTACGCCGCATGGGCAGAGAGTGACGGCACATTGGGCACAAAACCCCACGCTGCCCACCCTCAAAGCCTACGATCGCCCGGTAGAGGAATGGAAAGCCGAACTGTTCAACGACACCCCGGCCAGCTTCACCACAACCTTGGGTGCAATTGCTGCGACCGGCAGCCTGATCATGTGGCCCACCCCTGAAGAACCACGCCTCATGAGCCTGGTGCCGCCGGTACATTTCGCGCTGCTCAAGGCCAGCCAGATCCGCGACAACTTCTATCAAGTACAACGCGAAATGAACTGGGCCGCCGGCATGCCGACCAACGCCCTGCTGGTTTCCGGCCCGTCCAAGACAGCCGACATTGAACAAGTATTGGCCTATGGCGCCCACGGTCCGAAAGACCTGGTGGTATTGATTCTGGAGGATGCATGAGCCTGCCTGTCGCGTTTACCCGTGATGCCGAACGGTTGATACCCCAAGACCGTCGCTTCACCGACCCACTCTCCACCCTGGCCTTCGGCACCGACGCCAGCTTTTATCGACTGATCCCCAAGCTGGTGATCCGTGTCGAATCCGAAGACGAAGTGGTCGAACTGCTGCGCATGGCCCGTCGCGACCAAGTGCCCGTCACCTTCCGCGCGGCGGGCACCAGCCTGTCGGGCCAAGCCATCAGCGATTCAGTGCTGATCGTGCTCGGTGACAACTGGAACGGCAAAGTCATTCGCGAACAAGGTGCGCAAATCCGCCTGCAACCGGGCGTGATCGGCGCCCAGGCCAACGCCTGGCTGGCGCCGTTCGGGCGCAAGATCGGCCCCGACCCGGCCTCGATCAACGCCTGCAAAATCGGCGGCATCGTCGCCAACAACGCCAGCGGCATGTGCTGCGGCACGGCGCAAAACACCTACCACACCCTGGCCGGTATCCGCGTGGTCCTGGCTGACGGCACCCGGGTGGACACCGAAGACACGGCCAACATCGCCGCCTTCCGTCAAAGCCACGGCCCCATGTTGGAACAACTGGCGACATTGGCCCGCGAGACCCGCGCCAATGCTGAACTGGCTGCAAAAATCCGCCACAAATACCGTCTGAAAAACACCACCGGCTTGTCGCTCAACGCCCTGGTCGATTTTGATGACCCGCTGGATATCCTCAGCCACCTGCTGGTCGGCAGTGAAGGCACACTGGGCTTTATCAGCTCGGTGACCTACGACACCGTGGTCGACCACCCCAACAAAGCCTCGGCGCTGATCGTCTTCCCTGACGTAGAAACCTGCTGCAACGCGGTTACCGTGCTTAAAAGCCAACCCGTGTCCGCCGTTGAACTGCTCGATCGCCGCAGCCTGCGCTCAGTGCAAGACAAACCCGGCATGCCCGCGTTCGTCAAAGAACTGTCTGACAATGCCTGCGCCCTGTTGATCGAATCCCGCGCGGCCAGCCAAACCCTGCTGCACGAACAACTGGCGCAGATCATGGCGTCGCTCGCAGACTTTGCGGTCGAGAAGCAAGTCGACTTCACCGAAAACCCCGGTGAAAACGCCAAGCTCTGGGCCATTCGTAAAGACACTTTCCCGGCTGTTGGCGCGGTGCGTAAAACCGGGACCACCGTCATCATCGAAGACGTAACGTTCCCGGTCGAGCAACTGGCCATCGGAGTAAACCGCCTGATCGAGCTGTTTGACAAACACCACTACGACGAAGCGATCCTGTTCGGCCACGCCCTGGAAGGCAACCTGCACTTTGTCTTCACCCAAGGCTTCAACAACCCCGAAGAAGTCGCCCGCTACGAAGCCTTTATGGACGACGTGGCGCAACTGATCGCCGTGGAATTTGGCGGCTCGCTCAAAGCCGAACACGGCACCGGTCGCAACATGGCACCCTTTGTTGAGCTGGAATGGGGCAGCGACGCCTACCAGTTAATGTGGAAACTCAAGCGTTTGCTGGACCCGCAAGGCATTCTCAACCCCGACGTGGTACTCAGCGAAGACCCGCACATCCACCTCAAACACCTCAAGCCGATGCCGGCCGCCGACGAGATTGTGGATAAGTGCATCGAGTGCGGTTTTTGTGAGCCCGTATGCCCATCAAAAGGCCTGACGCTCAGCCCGCGGCAACGGATCGTGATCTGGCGTGACATCCAGGCCAGAAAACGCGCCGGGGTCGACACCCGCGAACTGGAAAAAGCCTACGCCTACCAAGGCATCGACACCTGCGCCGCCACCGGCTTGTGCGCCCAACGGTGCCCGGTGGGCATCAACACCGGCGAACTGGTGAAAAAACTGCGTGCGCAAAACGCCACTCACGTCAAAGCCGCCGACCTGCTGGGCAACCACTTTGCAACCACGCTGCAAGGCGCGCGCTTCACCCTGCATGTAGCCAATGGTGCGCGCATCCTGCTGGGCGCGCCGCGCCTGGGCAAAATGTCCGCCGCGTTGACCAAAGCCAGCAAAGGCCGCGTGCCGCTCTGGACCAACGCCATGCCGCAACCCGAGCGCGCAATTCGCTTCAGCCCGCCAGTCAAAGATGCACGCCCGCGCGTGGTCTATCTGGCGGCTTGCGTGTCACGCGTCATGGGCCCGGCTGCGGGCGACAAAGAACAAACCTCACTGCTCGACAAAACCCGCAATCTGCTGGAAAAAGCCGGTTACCAAGTGGTCTTCCCCGAGAACATGGACAGCCTGTGCTGTGGCCAGCCGTTTGCCTCCAAAGGCTATAACGAACAAGCCGAACACAAACGCCAGGAACTCATCGGCGCCTTGCTGCACGCCAGCCGTGGCGGGATCGACCCGATTTACTGCGACACCAGCCCCTGCACCCTGCGCCTGGTCCAGGACCTGGGCGAAACCCGCCTCGACCTCTACGACCCGGTGCGCTTCATCCGCACCCACCTTGTGGATAAGTTGAACTTCACCCCACAAACCGCCCCCATCGCCGTGCACGTCACCTGCAGCACACAGCACTTGGGCGAAAGCCAGGCGCTGATCGACATTGCACGATTGTGCAGCACCCAAGTAGTGATACCCGAAGGGATACATTGCTGCGGCTTTGCGGGTGACAAAGGCTTTACCACCCCCGAACTGAACGCCCATTCACTGCGCACCTTAAAAGACGCCGTGCAGTATTGCAGCGAAGGAATATCGACCAGCCGCACGTGTGAAATCGGCCTGAGCCAGCATGGCGGTATCGACTATCACGGCCTCGTCTACCTGGTAGACCGCGTCAGCACCGCCCGTAATCTTTGACCTACCAAAATCGCGATCCCGCGTAGGGGCTGCCGCAGACTGCGATGTGTCTCGGCAGCAACTTAGGCTGAAGGAGCAAGCTTGCCTCGCGATCTTTTGACGTTAATCTTCAAACCTGAAAACGCGCCTGCTTGCACTCAGGCGCGTGCTGCTCTAGTGCGTCGTCAACCCATCCAGCGACTTATCCACATACGCCTTGGCCAGCTCCACCAAGTGCATGCTCGACAACACCAAACTGCGCGCATGCCCGCTTAAACCATTCCCCGCCTCACTCGCCGAAGCACCCGCGCAGCGCAACAAGTCTGACGCTTGGGCCAAAGCCGCTTCTAAATTGACACTGTCCGGGATGGCATACGTGGCCTGATCCACGTGCCGTGGAGACTTATGGTCTTGCAAGTAGTAATTGAGGGCGCGTTCGGTGGCTGCACGGTCCAACGACACGGCATCACACTGAGCAGCAACAAGCGGGGTTAAAACAGGCGGATCAGGGACAATCTTGTTCATGAGCACAACTCCAATTTCATTAAAGGAGCTGTCACCTGTCGCTACTAAACGATGGGGTGGCAGCCGTACGCAGGTTAGTAGACCGGTGAATTTGGCAAAACCGGCGCGCTCGAAGGCGCCCTGCGCACGGCCACCATAAAACGCAGGCCGTAAAAAAGCGCCTTGCGGAGGTGGCGCCTTGCGCCAAATTCACATCGTCGGGCTACTAAACCCAACCGCTGTTTTGCAGCGATGGGCCGAGACTATGCCCCGGACTGGACAGGCGCAAGCGAACGAGAGTTTCTAGGAAGTTTCATAAGAATGAAAGGGATCGGGCCTACGAACCGGCTAAAAACGCCCTCTTTTTGGGCACAAAAAAAATCCTTCAATACTGGCTAAATACAGGCAGAACTTCAGAGCACGGCTATAGTCAATTGGCTTAACGTCCTTACGTTCGGGCATAAAACCGAGCCCGGAGCCACCGGGCCTAACTGTGCACAAGGAGCTTTCCCCTATGAAACGTACCGCTCTGGCTGGTCTGATTGTTTGCGCTTCGCTGTTGGCCTCCCCTGTGTTTGCGGCAGAAGACCTCTGCCAGATCAACCTTCAAAAAATCGACGACACGATGGCAACCCTGGTTGCCACCAGCGAGAACACAGACACCAACCTGAAAGATGAGATCCAAAAGGCCAAAACTGAACAGGCTGCTGGCAAAACTGAAGATTGCATCGCGACGACCACCCAAGTCTTGCAGCGGCTACAAGACCTCACCAAGGGCGGCGAAGGTAAGTAAGCCCTTGAGGTTGGCCTTCTGCGCCGAATTGGCGTAGACTGCGCAGCTTGCTGGTTAAGGCCAGCAAGCATCGGGGCCGTTTAGGATTCGACGCTGGTTGCGAAACTCTAGGTGCATGCCGAGTTGGTAACAGAACTCGTAAATCCACTGTTGCAACTACTTATAGTTGCCAATGACGAAACCTACGAGGGTCAAGCTCTCGCAGCGTAAGCTGCCTTAGCCATCCTCCTGGTACCTTCGGGTCCAGCAATCACTAGGGGATGCCTGTAAACCTGAAGTGATTGTCATATAGAACAGGATCGCCGTGCAGTACGTTGTGGACGAAGCGGCTAAAACTTACACAACTCGCCCAAAGCACCCTGCCCTTCGGGTCGCTGAGGGTTAACTTAATAGAAACGGCTAAGCATGTAGTACCGACAGCGGAGTACTGGCGGACGGGGGTTCAAATCCCCCCGGCTCCACCAAATGTAAATCCAGAAAGCCCCGGAATCGTTAGAGATTCCGGGGCTTTCTGGTTTAAGGCCAACCACACCGTCCCACACTTCGTCCCACACTGCACATTCCTCTTTCAAGCCACAGCTTTCCTCTTCGACCGCTCACCCCATCTCACGATCTCGCCCCCAAGCTCGTATCAGCATCGATGCGGAAGCCCGACCTCCTGAGTTCACCGGCTCACTCTTCTGGGCGGCGTGCCCCTTTCTAGGATTCGTCCCTTCTGACGCACATCTCCATCGGAGATGCGGCAGGCTTAGCAGTGCCCAGGATCACCTGATCTAGCGAAGAACCGTGATAGGCTCAAAGCTAGGATGAGCAGATCCAAAGCGGCCTCATAGGAAGTGACAATGGATAATGACAATCGACCGAATTCAACCATCCAGCGATACATGGATTTCTTCAAACTGGAATCGTTATTAAGAACAAAAAGTCTCTATGTCCCCAAAATGAGCGAGTTCCCAGACAAACTTGAAGGAGGGTTGAGTGCTGGCGATTACCTTGAACTTACGAACGATGCGGCTTTGATAGACCTGGCACTCAATGGAGCGTGGCCTTCAGCCGCACCCAACCAAGGTAATCCTAATGACACTTCTGAAACTCTGAGCGCCATACGCACCCGCGAATTCAAAAGTATCTTTGGCGACGTCTATAATGACGAAGCAGTCAAGTTCTTTAAAAATGCTCGCGAATGGATATATGTAAATTGTTGGCACGCATCACCCCATGAATGCGTTGCCATGTGGCAATTGTTTGGAGGGAAAAACTCTGTCTGTGTGGTAAGTTCGATTTCGAAACTAGAGGCAGTAGGAAAATTTGATTCCAACGAGGCGTCTCATGCCATCGTTTCCAACGTCGATTATATTGATCACTTTACAACAACAACGCCGGGACTGGAATTAACACCCTTTATTTCAAAAGCTAGGCCATATAGCTTTGAGCGTGAAGTCCGACTAATCGCATGGGATCGAAGCAGCAAGCCACTGTTAGCCGACCACAACCCGAAAAAATTCATACATACCCTACCATTTGAACTTGAAGAGCTTATTGAAAAAATAATCATATCTCCGACTGCCGATGATGAGTTCAGGGAAAAAGCAATACGCATATGCCAAGAGTATAAAGTAGGCCACCTTATTACTCCCTCGGCATTAGAAGATGAGCCTATATTGGATATTTATGCTGCAATGGCGCGTTTGTATCCCGAAAGATGAACAACTTCCGGAGGGTCAAGGACATAACCGCAGGCCGCAGCCGAGGCGTAGCGAAGGATCGGGCGAGGATTATGGCGAAGCGCATCCTTGACGCATGATTACTCGTAAACTATGCGAAGGGGGGTGAGGTTTCCTCACAACCCCTTCGCCTCCAGGGCGAGTCCTGGGCGGGGCGTCCGAAGGGGCGCGACTTCGATGCGCCATCGCATGGCGCGAGCGAACGTAACATTGGAACAATGTGTAGTGAGTTACACATCTCAACATGTTATTGCATGCCAATACACTCCATCCGCATAATATATTTATATGCTGTCAAAAAAGGAGTGTTCCGCAATGAAATATCTGAGCAAACATCAATCCGACCTGTGGGCACAAGCGGGCAATGAATTTACGCCTGCAAGATTAAAGGAAGAAGTTAGCGAAATAATAAAGTGGGCACCTGGCTTACAACCCTGTGGTGAATACTATTTAATTCATCGAGATAAATTTTCCGAAACATCTTGGCAGGCAATGTTAGAGATAGAAGATTGGGGAATGGCCAAGAGAAAAAATTATGATAAAGACGCCTTACAAGTAGACGCCTCGCTTTTAGACTTGATAATGCAAACAATTAAACTCGTGCTCGAAATCCTGCTTAGCACGACGATCAACCGCAGCGCATCCAAGAAACCCAGAACCCCGCACGACAACCAAATGAGTTTAGAGCCATGTACTCTATAATCCGCACAAAAAAGCTAAAGAGTTTTGGCGCAATCTCCAGATCATCCAGGCATACTTTTAGAGAACAACCCACACCTAATGCTAACCCACAGATGTCACAACGGAACAGGATTGTAGGAGCCAAAACAACTGACGAATTACTGGTAGCCTTCAAAAATTCCCTGCCAGAAAAACGACGCACTGATGCAGTTCTATGTATCGAATATATGATTACTGCTTCTCCTGAAGCCTTTAAGCGGCACGGCGGCAATCTAAACGATCTCGGCAATGGATATTTTCGGGACGCTCTATCATGGCTGCACCAACGACATGGCGCAGCTAATGTTTTATGTTCAGTGGTACATTTAGACGAGTCAACTCCGCACCTTGTAGCGTATGTGGTTCCTCTGACGAAAGAAGGAAAACTCAGCGCCAGAGAGTTTTTGGGTGGGCCCAAGGTTTTACGAAGCCTGCAAGATAGTTTTCACGCAGCCTGTGGCGCTCCAAGGGGCCTGTTGAGAGGCATTCAGGGTTCGAAAGCAAAACATGACAAGGTTTCAGCATTCTACACGGCACTAACCAGAGCAGGCGAAGCTCCAAAACTAACTTCCTTAGACTACGTCTCAAAGGCCTTGGGCCATGAAACTGAGGCTTGGTCACAAGCAATGACACTCGCGGAGGCAAATACTCTAGGACTCACTCTAGAGCGCCGAAAGAGGAAGTCTATGGATGCAAAGGGAAAGGCGTTAAGGCAACGTGAAACGGACATTGTCGAAGCCGAACAAGCGCTAAAGCGCAGGGATGAGGCTCTGCAGGATCGTGAGCATCGTGTTGCGGAAAGCTGGCTAAACAACGCCAACCTCCTTTCAAAGCTAGAAGCTGAAAAAGCAAGGGCGGACGGAATGCAGAGAATTATCGACCGCCATGTTTTTTCCAACCATGAGCGGTCAATAAGAGAATCGTACATCACAGGGAAAGACGCTGCCCCGTCACCGAGCTTCGCAAGGTAGTAAGTTCCACTTTTCTACGGCGAACATTGCCAACTCATGGAGGGCACTGTCCGTCCAACCTGGGTACTTGCGGAGGCCAAGCATTTTGATGAACAGGCTTTTGTTATTTCCATCCAAGCTTTCATAACCACCCAAGCTAACCTTCCAATATTCCGTGCCCCAATACCACGACGCATAGGCTTTGGAGAACCAATGCGAAGCTCCACCGTCCGCAGCGATAAATACCTTGATCTCAGCCAAAGCTTCTTCAAAAGTTTGCGACATATCTCATATCCTTACACTACTTGGCTAACGTCAAGATTTCGGCTTGATATAGAAGGACAGCGCGCCCGCCCTTCTCGGAACTATATTAATAACTGTAACCGCCTACAGTTATGCTTTCTCAACCTGGTACCGCCCCATTGTTCTGATAACTTCCCCTCCGATTCGCAACCCGACAGGTCGGCAAACCTCTTCCCCGAAAACGTTCAAGCTTTTCTCTTTAATCACCATAAGCGGCGCATCCCCATCCACCCTAGTAATCAAGTCAAGATTCTCGAGCAAGAACTTCAGCCCTGTTTCGTTCCGCCAAATATGCTTTTCCACTATTCTCCCCAAAGCACCATGTAACGCTTGCAACTCTTCTTTTTTAATCTTATTAATTGCGCGAATCAGCGAAAGGACTTTCTTCACGCCAAACACTTGATACTGGCGTATCCGCATCGCTTGTAATGCCGCCCTAACTCTTTCCCCATTTCTTACTGAGGCAAGATCGGAGGATTCTCGCATTTCATCCTCAAGAACCACATTCTCGCCAACTTGTTCTCCAATCACAGCAGAATCGAATCCTTTGGCGAGGTATTTGAAAATGTAACTGGAAGCGCGGCCGATAGCGGGGTCTCCACGTACAACCTTCATCTGGCCATAGGTTGCGAACTGCTCTTCACTGGTCGAAACAAAACACTCCATCACATCAGACATAATGAAAACCAACATATGCCAATGTACCGCTCCATCCTTATGGGTTTCCGCAATTCGAATTCCAAAATAACTTTCAATACCTGTCTTAATACCGCGCTTGCTTAGCAACGCCCTGACTCTCGACCAACCTGACGCGATGTATAGGTGGCTCGCTTTTACACCCAAATCCGGATTGTAACTACACTTCCCCTTCAGTGGATTTGGATGATATTCGGGAGGTGCAGTGTAGGTTACAAACAACCAACCCATCCCACGCTCTTCCGCAATTGCTTCAAAGTTTTTAGAAATCCAGTAAAGTTCGTTGAAACGATTTGCCGCTGCCTTATTAGCGAGGTCATACATCGAAATTTTCTGCCCTGTGAGGATATTGACCACAGCTTTTCCAGATAGAAATTTTTCGGTTTCGGCGGCTTTTGCGCGTGCCCTTGAAACTGTAGAATTAGAAGCGTAATTCTCGGCATTTGAATTACCACCGCCTACAATTCGATGTTTAGCTTCGTAATTCAATCTGGCAATATCAGCGTGCTGCTGAAGCCGACGCCTCCAGAAGCTCCGCGCTCTAGATTTTGCATCAACGATTGCGGTCGTCTTCCCCCTGATAACCACATTATAAAAGCCGGTGATCAACTCGACGAACTCACCACAAACTTTGTAATTGCGAATAGGGCGTCCGATGAAATATGCCGCCAGATTAATAGCCAGAAGTGAAATTTGCTTTATTGAGAGCACATGAAGTGGTGGCAAATCACATTGTCGAGCCTCAAGATCTGACTCTCCCTTTGAATCAACTTCGACAAGCAAGTTAATATTATCGAGCACAGGAAATCCTTGTAGTTCTACTTTTCCTCCGTGACTACTTGATGGGCAGGCTATATACCGTCGTGGTATTGCCGCTAGAAGCCAAGGCTGTGATCGCCCTAGCAGAGTGAAGCAATGTACTTAGCGGAGACCACCACGATGGCGGATGAAAGCCTCGACCTCTTCATCCATCCACCGACTCGCCCTTCCAATCTTGATTGGGGCAGGGAATTCTCCATCCTTGATCATTTTGTAGAGCTTTGTTTTTCCTGCCTGAAGCCTCGAGGAGACATCTCGCATACGCAAAAGTGAAGCCATCAATCTTTCTCCTTGTGGGCGCCACACATCGGCGGGAGGCATTCTCAAAAAAAAACCTCCCCACGTAAAGAATTACTTGACAAGAGTATTCGCAGAGGATACCGATAAAATCGGAAAACCAATCAAATACCCTTGAATTTGGCCGATTTACCGTTCGTCTGAAATATTAGGCAGATTTCATGGAGAGTCGCTAGGGGCGCTAGGCTCGGCGCTCTGCGCTTTGACCCCCGTTAGATAGTCGCTCCACAGCTGCATTGCCTCCCTACGTCTTGATAGTAAATTGCCCCGCCTGTATGCAGCCTCAACATTGCTCTCGATGGCATGCGCCAACGCCATTTCTCGCACCTCCCTTGCGACCGTATGCTCTTCGCTCAGATAGTCTGTGAATGTCGACCTAAAACCATGAACGGTTGCCTCCCCTCGCCCCATTCGCACGAGTAACGCTTTCATGGTTCTTCCTGACAATGGCTTGCCGGGTTTGATACCTGGGAAAATGTAGTCTGCGTCTAGGCCTCTTACGCGAGCGAGCACTCCAAGTGCCTCAGCGGTTAGCGGCACGACATGTATGCGTTTTAGCTTCGTTCTGGTAGCCGGAATCGTCCAAGTTGCCTCGGCCATATCGATTTCTGCCCACAAGGCGCCGAGCGTTTCGTTCGTCCTTACAGCTGTATGAATCGTGAACTCCAGCGCTCTCGCGCTCAAAGCCGTTTGCGTTGCCACCCTAGCGATAAAAGCGGGCATATCTCTGAAGGGCATAGCCGGGTGATGCACGACCCGCTCACTCTTCGGTACAGCCGGCAAAATCGTTGCTAGGTGGCCTCGCCAGCGAGCAGGATTTTCCCCGGCGCGGTAACCGCGAGCCTTGGCATAATCCAGAATGTTTTCCATCCTGCTTCTCACCCGAGTTGCCGTCTCTGTTTTAGTTTTCCAGATCGGCTGTAGGATCTGCAGGATCTGGTCTGTATCTACAGCATCAACATCTTTGTCACCGATTATCGGAAACGCAAAACGCTCTAGGGTGTCCGACCACTGCCACGCGTGCTTAGCGTTCTTCCACATGTGCTTTCGACCGTCGATGAACGCGATTGCACACTCCTTGAAGGTACGACCGCCCGCTGCGCGCTGAGCCGCTTGCCTAGCTTCTTCCTTTCGGTTCATTACTGGATCGATGCCACTCCGAGCAAGACGCTTTTGCTCGAGAGCCATTTCGCGCGCTTCCTTAAGCCCTACTGCTGGGTATCCACCTAGACCAAGATCTTTACGCATGCCTCCGACTTGATAGCGAAGCACCCAAGACTTTGAGCCGCTCTCCCTAACCACCAATCGCAACCCATCCCCATCCTCATAAGAGCCTTTTTCAGTAAGCTTCTTAACCTTCAGCGCTGTCAGCTTGGCCACTCACACCTCCTTTGCACCACATTTAGTCCCACACTAAAACGCGGATTGAAACATACCATGGCGAACGTCAGCGACCTAACACATCAGTAAAACCTAATAAAAACAATAGGTTGAGAACAATATAGAACATAAGAGAACTCATATTCGCATCCCCCCGGCTCCACCAACTTTACATCTAAAGACGTCCACGGACGTCTTTTTTTGTGCCTGAAATTCAGCAAAATCAAGGGTTTAAGCGCTATTGGGCTCCGTAGAGGTTTTCTGAGTTCCAGCCGTTTGGGTATTCCAAATGGTATTCCAAATGGTATTCCAAGCCATCCGGTGCTATTTTTTGGAATACCAAAACGGTGTCAGAGAAAGCTCTCATGCCTGCTCCAGCCCTTCGCCTCTCCGACCGCCAGCTCAAGGCAGTCAAGGCAAAAGACAAGGATTACGTCCTTAGCGATGGTGACGGCCTTCAGCTCCGAGTCAGGAGCAATGGCTCGATGCTGTGGAACTTCAACTACCGCGAGCCGGTAACCAAAAACCGTATCAATATGGGGCTGGGCACGTACCCAGAGCTCTCATTAGCGAACGCAAGCATCAAGCGGATCACCCGCTGCCTGATCGAATGGCAACTGCACACCATGACCCGCCCTGCCGAAGCGGCTACCACTCGATGGGCAGACATCGACTTCGACAAACGCATCTGGACCATCCCGCCGGAGCGCATGAAGAAGCGTCGTCCGCACACCATCCCGCTGACCGAACAGGCACTCGCCTTACTGGAGGCGCTCAAGCCCCACAGTGGCCACAGGGAATACGTGTTCCCGGCAGATAGAAACCCGCGCACCCACGCCAACAGTCAGACTGCCAACATGGCGTTGAAACGCATGGGCTTCCAGGACCGCTTGGTCAGCCACGGCATGCGCTCCATGGCCAGCACCATTCTCAATGAACACGGCGACTGGGATGCCGAATTGATCGAAGTAGCACTTGCTCACGTCGACAAGGATGAGGTGCGCAGCGCCTACAACCAAGCGGATTACATTGAGCGCAGACGGCCCATGATGAACTGGTGGAGCGACCACATTCAACAAGCCGCCACTGGTAGCCTGTCCGTCTCGGCGGTTCAAGCAAACCGTGGCTTGAAAGTCGTATCGATACGCTAGCCGACCACCAACTTAAGCAGAGGCCTCAACTGTGTTGCCACTGACCGAAAATTGACCCAGTAAAGGCTTGTTCTTTGACCAACACAATCACTCCCTCTTAGAAGATCAATTGCAGTTCCTACCTGTACGTAAGCCACCAAAATTTTCAATGAATCAAGGGCAATTCAACGCCACCTCTTAGATACAATGAAACCATCTTTTAAACTGCTGATAATTCAATTTATATCAGGACTTTTTTTCATCAAACACAGTAAGATGATTTCTATTAAACTGTTCAATCCCATAACGCCTTAACCTTTCCAACCACTCTTCCGCCACTGTTCTGGACACACCCAGCTCCATGGCAGCCTCGCGCAGCAGTGAAAATTCGGTTCGTAAGGTAGTTGGCATAATTCCCGGATCATCGGTATTGACCAATACTCTCACCGGTCCGCGCCGCAAGCCAAATAGGTTAAATCTGCCGCCATTTTCCAGCAGCGATTCATTTGGCGGACTCCAGCGGAAAATCGGGTGCTCTTTATGGTTTTCCAACCGCGCGATGTAGACATTCGACGTAGGATTAGTCTCGATGATCAGTCCCATCTGGTCATATTGATCAAGTAAGTAATCCTGCAGGGCGTGCATGAAATCTAATTCTGGACGAGTATCTACGTCATCGATAATTCCACGCACCGGCTTAGCATGCCCTGCATACAGCGCCTGACCGTCCCACTCAGAACCCATTCTCACCATAACCAATGGCAGCTTGCTCTGTGCCGCCATGTGCGCGTGACGGTAACGGTAAATGCGAGCTGCTGTGTCTGACGGATGGTTAATCACTGCGGCATCAGGTACTGCACACCGCTCGCGTTCGCTTCTTGGTTGATCGCCATAAAGCTTTTGCCAAAGATAATGACAGTTACGGCGCAAGCACCAAGCCCGATGTAATTCTGAGGGAGACACTGATACTAACCCAGGCAGTGGCTTAGCATTGCCATCGCCTTCCTGGTGATCTATGTCCAGCTCAGGTGGCTCAAGCCAAAGGGTGAAGGGAAAAATGCGCGCAATACGTCGTTCAATGATGGGCAGCACCTGTTGCGCCAACGGCAAACGGCCACTCAGCGTCGTTGCGTAATGCCAAAGCCAAACCAGATTATCCAGATGCTCATCCAGAGGGACGATCATCTCGCCCTGCCGCTCCACCCACTGTGCGGGTTCGATCCCCAAGGCCAGAGCATGTCCCAGGCGATCACCATCGCGCATTTCACAGAAGCGCACCGTTTCGTCAATATGACGCATGCCGGACACGGGATGAGCATAGTCCTCGCCCGCGTGGATACTTAGATGAAAACCGCTGCCGGCCTGTTCTCCGTCAGGACGCGATACAAAACCCTGACGCAGCCAACGTAACATGGGAGAAAACCACTCGATACGCAGGTCGTTTTCATCGCCTGCCACGTCCAGTCCGCGAAACCAGAGCGCCGGCTGGAAATGAAAGTGCTGATTGAGATGGCCGCCCAGAAATTCCGGCAGACTCCAGCCACTCTGCCGCGACAGACCTGCAAACAAATCGTCGGCACTTTTCCAGAGCTTCTCCATATCTGCCCTGGGTTCTTTGCCATATGCACGTTTTTTCTTTTGCGAGCGTGAAAAATGGCCACAAAACTGCCAACGCTCCAACGATTGCAGATATTGCCCAGCAGCCCCCTGGAAACTAACTTCATGTTCTCCGAAAATATAAGGCGGTACTACCCCGTGCTGCTTACTTTGCCTCGCAACTGCCGCAACGAATGTAGTTACAAACTTCGGCGAAAACGTACCTGGCCCTGACTTCACTTCGACCACATCGCCCTTATCCACCAGTAATCGGCGCACGTTATCCTGCAAGGCACCCTTGCTACCACTCCGCAAAGGCCCCTGAAAGTAACGTTCAACGAAACGGGTCAAGCCCTGACCATCCATTATCAGCCGTCGGCGTACATCATTAAGCATCTGCAGCCAGCACAATATGGCAACACGCGACTGCGGGATAACCTTGGCATCACGATACAAGCAGCATAGGTAGAGCATCAGCCAAAGCCATCGGTTGGCACAACCACGCATCATCGCCTGGGCAAACTGGCGACATACCCACAATGCAGAACCTACTGGCTCTTCTGCATGTCTTGCTGCTAGCAACCCCCAGTCCGGCAGCTTTTCTTTGATAGCCATAGGGTCATTCAGCCGCGTTGTAATATCCTGCTCAACAACAGAGAGTTCCAGCAGTTGAATCAGCAAATGCCGCATACGTTTCAGCAGCTGGTTTAGATGCTGCTTCTCCTGCTTGAGCCAATCTGCATCCCTATCACCTTCCTTTACCCCGCTAAAACCATCGGCATTCAACAGATAGTCACCCAAAATGACACTGTCGGCCGCAACCCCCCCTAGGTGGACATGTCCCTCGGCATGCGGTAAAGCTGGGTTGGGTGGTGGCGCAAAGAATGGTGCCTGCGCCAACACTACACGGCAGATATCCAGCTCCTGTGGCTGAGGATTCTCGTTCAGCCAGACACTCAAATGCCAGGCCACCAGCAGTGTCGGGTCCAGTTCCGCCGCTAGTCGCGCATAGGCTTGCACCTCGGTCTCGCGGTAGCAGACTAAATCACCATTGCGTAGGAGCAACTGGTCGATCAAGTAATCCAACCAAGGCAACTCAGGCCCGACAAACAGCTTGGCATCGCACAACCGGTCCATCAGTCGGTGTACATCGTTCAGGCGATAGCGGCGTGGGTACCGCGCGTCCAAAGTATCAGCTAGCAACTGGTAGCAGTCATCCTGCAAAGCATGCCACCTATCTTGTGCTATGCCCTTCGGTGGACTGAGCAACTCAGTCCACAATCGTGCCGCGAGCCGATCGCTGCCATAAAAGCAGCCAGTGGCGTGCTCTGAAAGTGAACGGTTCAGCATCAGCTGAAGCTAGCCAATAGTCTTTGGTTTGCCTTAACCAGTGTCCTCAACTCACTAGCTTTAGGGTATAGCTGAGTCATTTCAGTAATTATTTCCTGGCGATTTTCTTCCGAGCGACGACTCAACTCACTCTCCAAGAAGTTCTGGGTCAAGCGATCTGGCGCAGTGACACCAAGCAGGTCACATAGCCACTCCTTCGCGCTCAATTTTTTGACTACTTTGGGCCACGCAATGACTGACACCTCATCTAGCCAAAGCCTAATAGGATGATCTGCTAGGAAGAAGCTGGCCGTACGGGTGCCGGCACCATACTGGCGTTTAGCAAGTGAGTCGGGAGTGTCTTGACCTCGTTGACCTTTGGTTGGCGCAAATGGCAAGACGTTCACCTTAAAATGGTCATTCTGCTCAAAATTGTGAGGCGAATTGAGATTGACTGTAGCCACCACATCCGGAAGGCCAAACAGTAGGCCTTTTTCAAAGCTGCCAAAGGCCGACCAGGTGGCATAGAACACCATACTCACTTTATCCAGTGCAGAACCTACCTCCTTCATGCCGTTTGGCACATTCTTAAATCCAGCGACCTGGCTGAATACCTTGTTGAATACCTTGTAAACCAGCCAGGGTGAGAACCGAACATGATCGAGTTTATGGCGGGCACGCCAATCCTCAATTTCTGCCTGCAACTGTTCTAGCTGTGGATTTACTTCCCCCGATACCTCATTCAACCCGTTCTCGATAGGCTCATCATCCTCATCAAAGCCCAAACTGAGGGTTTTAGTGGGCGCTAAGGCGCTAGTGGAGTGGAACGGCGCCTCCTGTACGATACCTTGCAAGGTTTGCAGGCTGACCTTGCCGATAAGGCTGGCAATCAGCAGCTCGAATACACGACCAATATTTAGCATCATGCTGCGTTTGGCATTGGTGTAATAGTTGTGTTGGGTCAGTAGCGACAACAAGAAACCAGCCTTGTTTTTCACTTCACTAGATGTATGGGCACCGGAAATCACCTCCCAATACTTCCAATCTTTGGCCGAGTTCACCCCGACCTCAGCCACTGGATAGGGCAGCAAGGTTTTGTGTGCATCCAATCTAGATAGCCAGCTATATGGCAATTTATCTTTCAAACGCTCTTGCCACTCTGAAAAATCGACCTGCTTAACAAACTGTTCCAGCCTAGCTGCATCGTGCTGTAGTGGTTGGAACAGAGGAGTATCGAAAATGCTACCTTCGCGTTCTTCTTCACTGCTATTCGCCAATCCCTGCCAGTACTGATAGGCCTGCAGCACCAGATACACCGCCCCAGCGTGAGGCTCATACTGGAAATAATCACTCAGAGTGCGCTCCCAGTTGCTAATCGCTGCCTGATCCAACGAGCCGCCGGCTATAGGACCAGCCTGTTCGTGGGGCTGCTGTGCAAACTGCCTGTATGCCGGGCCGAACTCCCGTTTCTTTTCTTTGTTTAGTCTTTGATGTTCGGCATGAAACGCCTTGATGATATCTGGCGAAATAGTTGGCATCTGCCAGGCACGCATGACCTGCAAAGGGTTTTCTGCCGAACGGATAGCTTGCGGCAAGTCAGGAATAAGGTCCGAACAACTATTAACCAGTTGGGTCAAAGCACGTAACGAGGGAATAGGTAGAGTTAGATCGCTGCCTTCGCGGCCATTGACCGGTCCAGCAAGAAAAATTTTCAGCCAAGCATGGAAGTTAGGTAACGAAATCATGGCTGGCAGACCCAGTGTAATATCCCGATCATTCAGGTAATTACTCACTGGCGGCATAACCAGCCGGCGTGGCAGCGGAAGTACCTTGCGCTGGTACTCATTGGCCAGCCCAATGGCAGTAACGTATGCCTGCTCCAAGTTATACTTTGAGTCTTCGCTCAAACGACCATGAAAATCACGCCAGGTCACCTCGCTGTAAAGTTCTCGATCACCGCTGACGATCGGCAGTACATAAGGGGTGGTCAGGTAGCGGCGTACAATTTCTAAATTCTCGAAAGCGCGATTGAGCGAAGTATCCACATCATCAATGGGCAACACCAACAGCTTTTTACCCAGTAATTGTAATACCGCCCTGAAAAAATCATGCACCCGGTCGGCCAGATGTTTGTTGCCAAACAGCGCACGCAGCTTGTCCATGCCGCGCTCATCGTTCTGCACCTCTATGCACTCCAGCGCATGAGCGAGCTTGTCTAGCGCCTGATTCAGCTGTTTGTAACCTTCGGGATTGGTGCCCTGCAACTTTTTGGCATCCTCATCCGACAGCACCGCCGCCACGATTACATGCAGGAAAAGGGACTCATTCTCTTCCAGCAAGGTCGGGTCAACCGGCTCAAGAATATGGATATCCTTCAAGATATCTTCATGCGCACTTTTCAGATATTTATGCAAATTTACCAGTACTGACGTCTTACCGGTTCCGCGCTCGCCATCAATTGATACGGCATTATGACTACGAACCTCATTAACCTTAGTGCTACCAGTCAGCGTACTGGCGGTGTGTAGGGCCTTTTCGATGAATCTGGCAAGGTCCTGATACACCGCCAACGGTAACAGGGTTCTTTCATCCGCTAGGTTCGCGGTTTCGGGAGCATTGAGCGGAATGTAGCGGGTTACTGATGTATGCGTGGACATTTCTTGCCTTACATTTGGCATGAGGTTACGAGTGACTGCTGATAGCTTAGGGCCACTGCAATTTTTACCAACACTACCACAGCGTCACCTTTATGGGTCGCTGCGCTCTGGTGAGCATATTTTATTGCCAGCGAGAGTCTGTAATTTGACGAACTCCAGTTGCTAGTTTTAGGTCCGCTTGGATCGACAAACAGCCACACGGACAAGGCTTTACAGAGGTCGCTATTGGCCGATTTCGGCAGTCGCTCCTCATAGATCAGAACTCGACTAAAAAAATTTCAGTCCTACATCACTGCCATGACATCCACCTCATGGAGCTCAGAACCATGTCATTGCAATGTCCTCTGTGTAACTCCCCCAAGATCGCATCTTTACAAACAGCCATGAAGATTGGCGCAGCTGTTGGAACCGTCGGCGGAGCCGCTCGTGGTGCGAGCGCCGCTCTGACAGCAGCCCAGATGGGCGCTGCTATCGGCGCTATTGCCGGCCCGTTTGGCATCACCCTCGGCACAGTCTCTGGTGCCATCCTCGGTGGGCTCGCTGGAGGTGCAGGCGGCTGCACCCTCGGTGCTCAACTCGGTGAAAAACTCGATCGCCATGTTTTCGCCAACAACCTATGCCTCGCCTGCAATCATCGCTTCAACCTACCAACCTAATCCTCTCACAACATTCTTTCGGCCAGTGCTGCGCGAGCGCAGCATTTATGCCGGCACGCACCCAAAGGAATCACTCCCATGGCTCATCTCGTCGAACAAATGACCTACGTTGGCCCTATGCCGCTCGCGAGTCACCTAAATGTCAGTTGACTGATGGATATGAGGCTACCAAGAAAAGGTTTTGGACCTATCGGTAGGAAACGCTCACGCGCCCTCCCCTACTCTCTCTGAAACGGCTAGTTCCATTGAAGAAAATTTCAGTCCTACATAACAGCGATGACACCACTACTACGAAGGTTCGCCCTATGTCATTGCAGTGCCCTCGCTGTCACTCCCCAAAAGTCGCTTCACTCCATCACACCATGAAAATCGGCGCGACCATCGGCACCGCTGGCGGTGCTGCGCGTGGCATCAGTGTGCGCTGGCTGGCGTTCAGGCTGGTGCGTTTATTGGCGCTATTGCTGGACCTATCGGTATCACACTTTGCTCCGTATCGGGTGCCATCCTCGGTGCCTGACGCTGCAGCAGCTTGCAAACCTCCACATTCACCTCTACAAACGCCTCCCAGCTGAACCGCTGCGCATAGTGCATCTGGTACTGCCGGTCGACCCGGCAGATATCCGGCCGGGTCTCGTAGATCAGGCAGTGCTTGTCGGCATCACTGTAATGCCGGCAGGCCCCATCCCCCCGATCCAGATACTGCGTCTGTTCCGCCAGGTGCACATTGCGGCAACACAGCCCGCACTGCGTACAGGGAAACGCCGGTAGCGTCATACCAGCGAAGCCAGCCAGTTGCGCGTGCTGGCCGCGTTACCCACCTCGAACGGCAACTCGATCCCACGGGCCTCCACAGCCTGCTGCAGTACCGCACTGCGCTGGATCTCGTCATTGCACGTCTCAAGCTCCTGGGTAAACGCCTGCAACTCCTCCACGTCCAGGTTGAACTCCAGCTGGCTCAGCTCCAGCAGGTAACGGTCCAGCTCCGCGTTGATTGCCTGGAACTCGCGCACCGTGCCGGCGTGCGGCGTCAGCGATTCGATGAAGGCCCAGAGCTTGCGCGCCATTACGCTGTGCAGCAGGAAGTAGTTCAGGCCCAGGGTCACCAAGCCTGTCACCAGCGCACCGGCAAACGCGGCCAGCTCGGTGCCGAACGGGAAGCTGAGGAACGGCACCAGTTGGGTGTAAGCCATGGTGCCCACCACCGTGGCAACGCCCACCGACAGCAACGACGTCACCGCCTGGCACTGCTCCACGAAGCTTAGTTGGTCAGGGTTGAACACTATCAGCTTGATGGCCTTGACCAGATGGCCCCACAGCTCGCGGATGATCTTGATCGCCATCGCCTGAGTGGTGGCGAAGATGTTGAACACGGTGGTGGTCAGGCTCCCGAGCACACCGGCAAACACTCCATCCTTGAACACCAACAGAAAGTCATTGAAACGTGCCTGTACCCGCTTCCAGATGCACTTGAGCGAGTTGCTGATGCTGTCGACGAAAGCCTCCAGGCTGAACGTGTGCTTGAGCTTGTCCAGCAGGGCCGGCAGTTGCTCGCGCAGTTCAAACCACACCTCCGCCATCACCAGCCCAAGCATCTGCCGGGTACCCATGGTCAAAGCGGCAGACCCCGCAGCACGCGCGGTCTGGTGCAGGAACTTGCTGCTGGTGTAGTAGGTTGCGTTGATCTGCTGATCGTACAGCGCGCGGGCCTCGGCATCACGCTTGCGCATGCCTTCAAGGTCCACGGCCTTAAGCTCGTTGACCTTGCTTTCGGTCTTGCGGATCTTGTCTTCCAGCGCGCGGGCTTCATGTTGCTGCTGCGGCGTTTCGCGCGGCATTTGCGTCAGGCGCGCGCGGTCGCTCGCCAGCGACTTCTCATGGTTGGAGATCAGGCCCGGCAGCTTGTCCAGGTACTCGTTGATCGGCGTCTGCTTCTTCGACTTGTTGAGCGTCTCGTGGGTGGTCTGCAGGTTGCTGCTCTGGTTGGCCAGCTCCACGCCACTGAGCTCGGCCAGCACCCGCCCGGCATCATCGTGGATTTCCTTGGCGCTGATCACGTGGTCCAGGTTGCGCTGTTCATGGGCAGCCATCACCTTGTTGCGGTACGGGTCCTTCAGCGTGCCTGCCGCCTGGCTGGCCTTGTCTTTCTGGCCAGTGGCGATGTAATTCGCATGTTGGTGGTAGGGCGTGGAATCGTACTCGCCACGCTGCTCAAAACGCTGCTTTTCTGCGTCGGTCGCCCATACGCCGTTGCGCACGTTGTGGATGGTGTCCACCTCGCCGCCCTGCTTGTCCTTGAACAGCAGAAAGTCTAGGCCAAAGCTAGTCGTGAGGCTGGTGATTACGGTTTTTTCGAGCTCTTCGGCCCAGGGGAAGTCTTGCGCTGCGGCGTGCATTGGGGCGTCCATGACGAATGAGAGAAAGGCGAAGCGAAGGCGGGGCCTTTCGGCCCCGCGCAGGCATCAGGCAGGCTCTACTTCTGCCGCCTTGCTCTGGGTCAGGCTGATCTGTTCCTGCAGCTTGGCGTCGTTGAGGATCATCGAGCCATCGGAGTCGGTGGCCATAACCGGCACGTCGTTCTTGTCTTTCACGACGTTGCCGTTCACTTCCTTGACCTTGAACAGCGGCGTGGTGATCAGGTCGACCAGAATGGCCGCCAGCATGAAGCCGTTTTCGACCGAGCGCATGATGGCGCCGCCCAGTTTGTCCAGCTCTGCCTGCGCATCCAGTTTGCGGGAGCGGATGTCTTCGAGGCGGTTGTCCATGAACTTGAGGTGTTCGAAGTACTTGTCGAATTGCGCGTACACCGACTTCAGCACGTCGTTGACACCGAATGCGTAATCTTCAGCCTTGCTGAGCTGCTTTTGGGCCTTTTGCAGCTTGGACACGGCACTGTCCACTTCACGGTCGGCCTTGTGCGCGTTCTTCAGCGCTTCATCGCCATGGCTGTCGTAAGCCCAGCCGGCGATCGCCAGTACCGGGCCTGCCACTGCAGCACCCAGGATTGCAGTACCGCCCGCCATGCCCAAGCCACCGGTGGCGAGCGAACCTCCGCCGATGGCTGCCAGTGTTGCGTTGGTTGCAGCTACACCGGCCAGCGACGAGATCGCCGTGCCGGTGGACGCAGCGCCCAGCGCCATGACACCGCCATACACGGCAAACCCGGCAGCAGCACCGGCAGCACCTGCCCCCGCGGTGGCACCCAGTACGCCAACGGCGGTGTAGCTGTAGCTCTCGATGCTCTGCAGCTTGTGCTTGGGGATGTTGATCTTCAGCTTGTCCTGGCGGCCAGCGTTGAGCTTCAGCAGCAGCTTGTCAGCGAGGGTCTTGAACTCGTCGAATTGCTTGCCGATTTGCAGCTCTTCCTTACCCAGTGCCTCAAGGGCCGCGTTGGTGGCGATTTCCTGTACGTCGAACGCGTCCTTTTTATTGGCATAACGTGCCTTGGCAGCGTTGACGATATCGTCCGCTTCGGAGTGCTTCTGGTAGCCGTCGTAGCCTTTCTTGGCACCGTAGGCAGCACTGACCAGCGCGGCAGCGCCGAGGATGAAGGGAAGAGGCATGGCAATGTCCTTTTAATTGTTGAACGTCAGGCGGGTTGCAGTTGCGGGGTTGCGTGAGTGTTCTGGTATAGCGCCTGCATCGAATTCAGTCGCTCGCGCACTTCGTCTACCCACACATGGGGTGCATGCAGGCGAATGTTTTCATTCAGGGCGAAGATCCACCACAGCGTTTCGCGGTCTAGCGGCACGGTGGCGTGTAGGCGATGCCAGCCCTGCTCGGAAACGCTGCTCAAAGTCTGCTGCTGGCTCAGCGGCGTTTCGTTGAGCAGGGCAGCGATCTGCGGGCGCACATCGGCGATCAACTCGACTTGGGCCTCGGCCTCTCGATAGCTGAAAGCGCCGCTGGCGATGTAGGCATCCACGTCAAAGCTTTCATGTTCGTGACCGGCCTCTCCGAGCACGCTCACTTCGGTCATCCGGTGCAGGGCGAATTGGCGCAGGTCGCTGTAGCCATCCACAGAGGCCAGCAGGTAGCTCACCGCATGGCGCGACACCAGGCCAGCCGGGTGCAGGCGAAAACGCTTGAGCTCACCCTTGCTGCGGCTGTGGTAGACCACTTCCAGCTGCTTGCGCTCCAGCAGGCCGGCCGACACTTGGGCCCAGACGTGCGCGCTGACTTGCGCCGGGAGCAGGGTCTTGCCGTTGGGCAGTGAGCGAACCCGCTTTGCCCAGTCGGCTAAGCCGTTGCCACCCAGGCCACTGAGGAAGCTCCGGGCCCGGCGGAACTGGGGGCTCAGTTGATCCAGAACGCTTTGCGGAAGGATCGGGCTCAAGTGACTTTCTGAAAGGAACAGCGCGAGTGCGGTGGGCGCGTCCATGTCTTCCAGCTTGAGTGGTGCCTCGCGGGTGAAGCTCCAGCGGAAGGGCAGTCCGCTGTCGTCACACTGCAGGGAGAAAGGGATCGATAACCTGCTCAAGTCACGCTGGATCGAGCGCAAGGTGACCGAGAAGCCTCTATCACGGAGCTTTTCGAGCAGGGTTGAGGTTGCAATACGCTGAGGTTCGGTGGGGATCAGGCGTAGCAATGCAAACAGCCTGAGCAGCGTATCCTTCGCTTGGGACATGGTAACTACCTGGTTCTATGTCTCTGCTGAGCGCCAGTAGGCTGGCGTCAAGTTAGCGTGAATCCTACTTAATCGAATGGCTTTATGCCATCATTTATTCAGAGGATGGTAGCTGTTATTTCGCTTTGTTTCAGTCTGCGACAGGCCGCTGCGCATTGCGTTCGCGCTTCATTTCGCTGTATTCGCGGTAGAACGCGTAGCCTTTGGTCAGCACCACGAAGAGTCCGATGGTGGCGAGCAGGTTTTTCATCGTTGAGCCCTCTTGTAGATGTGGGTCATTGTCCGAGCGGGCGCGACAACCTGTGTCGCGCCGCGAAGATTCAGCCGTGTAGCGTCAGGAATTGTTCCAGCCGTATATTGAGCAATTCCTTGGGGGGTAGCCGTTCGACGGTGAAGCGAAGGGGTGTTGCAGGTGGGCAGTGGCTGAACCAGCCGCGGTTCAAGACAAGCACGTCACTGCTTGGGAAGAAGGTCTTCTACCAGGAGCAGTACTCGCAGACGAGGTTAAGGGTGGGGGAGCGATTGGCATGGCGGCACCTAATAATTACCAAGTGCAGTCAGGATGGCATTGAGGGGCGACTTACCCCTCTAGAAAATCACACAATCGAAAATGATGGCAAAACAGCCACACCTCCCCTCAAAAGCGTCAAATCCAAACGTTAACTAATGTCAGCCTTTGACCATATCCAACCCCACCCACCCGTCTACGCTCCAACCCCAAAGCGCCCTGGCGTCGATCACAGCAGCAGTTTCCAACAGAGGAAGAAGGCAGTGGGAAAGCAGTAAATCGCTCGTTTTAAGTGTGCGACGGACCCAGATCGAGGGACACCCAGGGTGCTGATGACCCTGTAAGAACATTCGACGTTCATAAAAGTGTCACACGATTGTTGCAAAGTTCTCGGGCCCGATCTCACACGGAATTTCTTTGATGAAAAGCTTAATGAAGTCTGCTGCACTGGCTGTTGCTGTTTCTCTCTGCGCTACTTCAGCGTCTTTCGCTGCTGAAAGCGTGCGTCTGACAGGTTCCGGTGCCAGTTTCCCGGCTCCGATTTACCTGACCTGGTTTAAAGATTTCAGCAAGAAAACCCCTGGTGTCACCGTGGATTATCAGTCCAAGGGCAGCGGTGCGGGTGTTCAGGACTTCTTGAACAAGACCGTGGATTTCGCCGCCAGCGACTCGGCAATGAGCAAAGAAGATATCGCCAAGGTGCCTGAAGGCGTGCAGTTGCTGCCGATGACCGCCGGTGAAATCGTTCTGGCGTACAACCTGCCAGGCAACCCTAAAGATCTGAAGCTGCCACGCGACGTTTACTCCAACATCTTCCTGGGCAAGATCACCAAGTGGAACGATCCTCAGATCGCCGCTGCCAACCCTGGCCTGAAGCTGCCTGATCTGCCGATCACTGTGGTTGTGCGTGCTGACTCCAGCGGTACCACCGCGGTCTTCACCAAGCACTTGGCAACCATCAACCCTGAGTTTCAGAAAGACCTGGGTGAAGGCAACACCGTTAACTGGCCGGCCAGCGACAAGTTCATCAAATCTCCGAAAAACGATGGTGTGACTGCCACCGTTCGTCAGACTCCTGGCGCGATCGGTTACATCGAATACGGCTTCGCCAAGTTGGCAAAAGTTGACTTCGCTCAACTGCAAAACAAGGCAGGCAAGTATGTTGTACCTAACGCTGAGAGCGGTGCCGAGGCATTGGCTGCGGTGAAGATGCCAGAAGATCTGGTGGCCTGGCTGCCAGATCCAGAAGGTGCCAAGTCTTACCCGATCACCACGTACACCTGGATGATCTTCCGCAAGCACAACGAGAACCCGGCCAAAGCCAAAGCCATGCGTGAAATGGTCGAGTACAGCCTGACTGAAGGTCAGAAGATCTCTGACTCGATGGGCTACATCCCGCTGCCACCATCGGTTGTTGACCAGGTTCGCAAAGCCTCTGCCAACATCCAGTAACGCTCGTGAGGCCTCTCCCGGCAGGCACCTTGGCCTGTCGGGAGAATGTCCCCTCTGCTCCGGAATTAGCCAATGAACACACCATTTGTCGTACCGGTTAATCCGGATTCTGCTTGCCAACCACCTTCCAAGAAGGATTTTTTGGTTGATCGCACCTTCCGTGCACTCGCTCGCATAGGGGTCGTTTTGATTCTGGCATTGGTCTTCGCCTTGGTCTTCGAGGTGGGACGCAAAGCCCTTCCCGGCATGGAAAAGCACGGCTTGGACGTGATTTTCGGCAGTGTCTGGGACGTTAACCAAGGCAAGTACGGCATCCTGCCCGCTATCTGGGGCACGCTTTACAGCGCCTTCATCGCGTTGCTGATCGCAGGTTTTTTCGGCGTCAGCATGGCGATTTTCCTGACTCAGGATTTCCTGCCAGCCCGACTGGCAGCTGTTTTTCGCACCATCGTTGAACTGCTCGCAGCCATCCCGAGTGTGGTGTATGGCCTGTGGGGGATCTACGTGGTGATCCCGGCAATTCGCCCGCTGACGGCGTGGTTGAACACTGAGCTGGGCTGGATTCCTTTCTTCGGCACCTCTTTGAGCGGGCCGGGACTTCTCCCCGCGGCACTGGTACTGGCGATCATGATTCTGCCAACCATTGCAGCTGTTTCGCAGGACGCCCTCACCGCAGTCCCGATGAAAACCAAGCAGGCCGCCTACGGCATGGGTACCACCCACTGGGAAGCGATTCTCAAGGTCATGGTGCCTTCGGCGGCCACCGGTATTTTCGGTTCCCTGGTCCTCGGCCTGGGCCGTGCACTGGGTGAAACCATGGCGCTGGCCATGCTGGTGGGCAATGCAAACAATATTTCACTGTCTCTGTTTGCGCCGGCCAATACACTGGCAGCTTTGCTGGCACTGAACTTCCCTGAAGCCGGGCCCAACGAGATCGAAGTGTTGATGTACGCAGCGCTGGTGCTGATGTTCATCACGCTGCTGGTTAACGTCCTCGGCTCCATGATCATGCTTTACGCCCAGCGGGGTCATAAATAATGACAAACCTCACGTCCCCTACCAAAGCGTTGCCCAGCCTGCAGCGTCGTCTTGAAGGTCGCTCCCTGCGCAGCCTGATCCTCACCACGCTGGTGTGGATTGGCGCGCTGATCGCCAGTGTGCCGCTGATTTCCGTGCTGTACATGCTGATCACCCGTGGCGGCGCCCGCCTGAGCCTTGAGGTGTTCACCGAGTTGCCACCCACCGGTTTCGAGACCGGCGGCGGTTTCGGTAACGCCCTGGCCGGTACGTTTGTCATGGTCGGCATCGCAGCAGCCATCGCGGTGCCGGTCGGCATCATGGCGGCGGTGTTCCTGGCTGAGCTGGGCCCCGAGAGCAAGCTGGCAAACGCCTCGCGCTTTGCCGCCAAAATGCTCACCGGCCTGCCTTCGATTCTGGCCGGTGTATTTGCCTACGCCCTGGTGGTCATGACCACAGGGACCTACTCGGCTCCGGCCGGTGGCGTGGCACTGGCGGTGCTGATGCTGCCTATCGTGGTGCTGACCGCTGAAGAGTCGATGAAAATGGTGCCCAAGATCATGAAAGACGCCGCTTACGGCATGGGCTGCACCCGCTCGCAAGTCATCTGGAAAATCGTCCTGCCAACCGGCCTGCCCGCCATTCTGACCGGCGTGATGCTCGCCGTAGCACGCGCCGCCGGTGAAACCGCGCCGCTGCTGTTTACCGCACTGTTCAGCAACTACTGGATCTACCACGACGGCAGCCTGGCGGTAATGAACCCAACGGCCTCGCTTGCCGTACTGATTTACAACTTCTCTGGCATGCCCTTTGACAACCAACTTGAACTCGCATGGGCGGCTTCGTTGGTGCTGGTGATGATCGTACTGCTCGTGAATATCGTCAGCCGTATTTTCGGCAAGCCCAAGTATTGAGATAGGGAGCATCTGTACCGTGAACGTATCAAACGCGCAAATAGCCGCTCCGTTTGTCACCCAGGCGCCTGTGGTCATGGACTGCAAACTGGACAAGATTTTCTACGGCAACTTCATGGCCGTGCGTGACAGCCATGTGCCGATCGAAAAGAACAAGATCACTGGTTTTATCGGTCCGTCCGGTTGCGGCAAAAGTACCGTGCTGCGTAGCCTCAATCGCATGAACGACCTGGTAAAAGGCTTCCGCTTCGAAGGTCATGTTCACTTCCTCGGTCAAGACGTCTACGGCAAGGGCGTTGACCCTGTGGTGGTACGCCGCTACATCGGCATGGTGTTCCAGCAGCCAAACCCGTTCTCGATGAGCATCTTCGACAACGTTGCTTTCGGCCTGCGTCTGAACCGCTACAAAGGCGATATCGGCGACCGCGTCAAACACGCCCTGCAAGGTGCTGCGCTGTGGGATGAGGTCAAGGACAAGCTCAAGGTCAGCGGTCTGTCGCTGTCCGGCGGTCAACAACAGCGTCTGTGTATCGCCCGCGCCATCGCAACCGAGCCAGAAGTGCTGCTGCTGGACGAACCGTGCTCGGCCCTCGACCCGATCGCTACCCGCCGTGTCGAAGAGCTGATGGTTGAATTGAAGAAGGACTACACCATCGCCCTGGTGACCCACAACATGCAGCAGGCGATTCGTGTGGCCGACACCACGGCGTTTTTCTCGGTGGATATTTCGCAGGGCACGCGTACCGGGTATCTGGTCGAGATGGGCCCGACCACCCAGATTTTCGACAACCCGCGTGAGCAAATGACCGGTGACTACATCACCGGCAAGTTCAGCTGATAACCGCACGTCCGCATTATTAGCGGGCAGCGGATGGTTTTAGCGTGTTGTTTACCGTCTTTCAGGAATGCCAATGTCTGCTACGCGTCGTCTTGATCTGCCAGCAATTGAACACGCTCTGCGCAAGGTGCAGAGCCGCTTTGCCGAGCTCAGCAAACACTTCACGGAGCCGCGTGACCCGCTGACCGACGAAGTGCTGGACAACGTGCTTGAAGGCTATGCCCTGATTGACGATTATGTCGCCCGTGGGGTCGACCTGTTTGACCTTCAGCAACTGAACCTGATGCTGGAGATCAATGCGACCGTTCTGTGTGGGCGTGAGCCAGAACGTCGTCTGGAGTACGCACAGCACCTGGTGGCGACCGAAGAACACTTCTTCAACAACGTTGAAGGAGGCATCAAGGACTTGTTCAATTGGTACGTCGCGCATCGCAACGAATCCGTCTGGAAACGCGCGGCCGGTGTCTATGTTCGTATCCTCAGCGAGCCGCAATTGTTTCTTGAAGGCAATAACCGCAGTGGTTCGCTGATCGTCAGCTATTTGCTGATGCGTGAAGGTCTGCCGCCATTCGTACTGACGCTGGATAACGCCGAAGGCTACTTCAACCCGTCTTCGGTCATACGCAACTCTGCCAAGCATGGGGTCAGGGCGTTGTACGAATTACCCAAGATCAAGAAAAAGTACGCAGCTTTCCTGGAAGAACAGTCGCCTGCGCCTATGAAGTTTTTTCTTAAAGACCAGCCCTTGGCCGTCAATCAAGGAAAGCACTGATGAACAGGGACTCAACACTTGCCAAAGGCCGAACGATCGTCGGCCGACTGAAACAAGCCCTCCAGTCGAGCCTCCCCATGTCGTTGCAAAAACGCCAGCGCGTCCGTATTTCGTTTGATATCGACGACACCCTGGCTTGCCAACTGCACCACTGTGATGTCGAGCAAAGCCGCCTGCCGGACTGTGTGCATCGCTGGTTGGGTGAGCCGCTGCGTTTTGGCACCCGCGCGCTGACCCGCGAACTGCGCCGCCAGGGTTGCAGCATCTGGGTGTACACCTCGTCCGGCCGTAGCCCGTCCTACATCAAGCGCTGGCTGATGCTGTACGGCATCCGTGTTGACGGTGTAGTCAACAGTGATCGTCATAACCACGCCCTGACGGAGCGCGGGCTTTCAAATGCGCCCTCAAAATTGCCGCCGGCCTTCGACATCGACTTGCACGTGGATGACTCTGAAGGCGTGAAGCTCGAAGGTCACGAGCACGGATTCCGCGTGGTTGTGGTTCACCCCGAGGACGAACACTGGGCCCAGCAGGTGCTGGACGCTGTCGCCGTGGTCCAGGCGCAACTGGACTGGCAGCACTCGTTCAAACGCGCAGCCCCTGCACCGCAAGGCGCCAGGGCGTTGTCTTCCTGACACAACGCTGACGAGATACGAAAGCTACACTGCGGGCCGCAGGAGCGCCATTCAAAGGCGCTTCGCGAACCTCGTAGCAGTTCTACGTCCAGCGACGAAACAATCGTAAATCCTTCTCCCCTACTTCCCCCCTTCACAGCTCCCCAAGCTCTGGAAACGCTCCTCAAAGTCGTCCGCCAATTGCTCGAGCGTCACACTGCCCAAGCGTTCAATCAGCAGCGCTTGCGCGGCATCGAATGCGTCGGTGAGCGCCGCATTGACCGCTTGCTCAACCAGACACTCCGGATGGTCTGTGGATAAACCGATGGCAAATAGCGAGGCCGAGCCCAGCGCCTCATGAATATCCAGCAAGGTCATTTCAGACAGTGGTTTAGCCAAAGTCCAGCCACCGCGATGGCCCTTTTCTGATCGCACGTAGCCTTGCTCCTTGAGCAGGGCCATGGTGCGCCGAATGACCACCGGGTTGGTTCTCAGCATGAGCGCCAGGGTGTCGGACGTCGCCGGCTGTTCGTGGCGAGCCATGTGAATAAGGACGTGGAGCATGCGGGACAGGCGGGTGTCGTTTCTCATGGTCGCTTGTGTCAGGGATGGAGGTGCGCTGAGTATCGCTCGATACACCAAAAGTTACGAGACTGTTGACACACCTTAATCACGTAACTTACGTTGTGTCGAGAAATCTTCGAGACGGTCGAAGGTTCAACGCGAGGCTCGATCATGGTTTACGACGTAGTGATTGTGGGTGGCAGCTATGCCGGTCTTTCCGCGGGGCTGCAGTTGGCGCGGGGTCGACGCACGGTATTGGTGATTGATGCGGGGCAGCGTCGCAATCGATTTGCCGAACACTCCCATGGTTTTCTCGGCCAGGACGGTCGCAACCCCGGGGACATAGCCGATGAAGCGCGGGCGCAGTTGCTGGCGTACCCGACAGTGGAATGGCTGCAGCAAGCGGCCCTGAAAGCCGGGCAATGTGGCGAAGGCTTTGCCGTGGTGACGGCTGACGAGCAACGCTTTGAAGCGCGGCGTTTGATCATTGCCTCAGGCATGGTCGATGTCTTGCCGGACATCCCGGGGCTGTCGGAGCGTTGGGGCAAGCACGTTTTTCATTGCCCGTATTGCCACGGGTACGAACTGAACGGCGGGCCAATCGGGGTATTGGCTGCCACACCGATTGCCATGCACCAAGCGCTGATGCTGGCCGACTGGGGCCCGACCACGTTGTTCCTGAACGAGGTGTTCGAACCAGACGCCGAGCAGTTGGCAAGTCTCAAAAAACGCGGTGTAACGCTGGAGCGTGAGCCGGTCGTGTCAATCAACGGGCATGCGGATATCACCTTGGCCAGCGGTCGCGTGGTTGAGCTGGCGGGGCTGTTCACCCAGCCCCACATGCACATGGCCAGCCCGCTGCCCGTTCAGTTGGGCTGCGAGTTTGAAGCCGGGCCGATGGGCGACTTCATCAAGGTCAACGCCACCCGAGAAACCAGCGTGCCGGGCGTGTTTGCCTGCGGTGATGCGGCCGTGGCTGCAGGCAACGTAGCCATCGCCGTAGGGGATGGCGCACGCACCGGTTCTGCGGCGCATCAATCACTGATTTTCCGTTAAGCCATCTCCCCCAGGATTTGACTCAAGAATGACCCCGCGCCCGCGCGACAAATGCACGGGTGCGTTGTTCTTTGGGATGCACCAACACGTCTGTCGGCGTGCCCGATTCGACGATGACGCCGTGGTCCATGAAGGCAACGTGGCTGGCCACTTCTTGCGCAAAACGTAACTCGTGTGTGACCACGATCATCGTCATGCCTTCTGCCGCCAGATCACGCATGACGGCCAACACCTCCCCCACCAATTCCGGGTCAAGCGCACTGGTTGGCTCGTCAAACAGCATCAACGAAGGCTTCATCGCCAGCGCACGCGCAATCGCCACGCGCTGCTGTTGCCCGCCGGACAAGTGGCGCGCATAGGCATCCACTTTGGCCGAAAGCCCCACGCGCTCTAACAGTGCGAGCGCTGCCTCGGTGGCTTCTTCACGACTTTTGCGCTGCACCAGCATGGGCGCCTTGATGATGTTTTCCAGCACGGTCAAATGACCGAACAAGTTGAAACTCTGAAACACCATGCCGGTCTTTTCACGCTGCCGGGCAATGGCGCGCGGCGAAAGACCAAAAAAATGATTGCCCTTGCGGGTGTAACCCACCAGTTCGCCATCCACCTGAATAAATCCGCTGTCTGGGGTTTCAAGCTGGTTGATGCAACGCAAAAAAGTTGACTTGCCAGACCCCGAAGGGCCGATCAGGCACAACACATCGCCGCGCCGGACAGTCAGGCTGATGCCCTTCAATACCTCGTTCTGGCCATAACGTTTATGAATGCGCTGAGCGCTCAGTACCGGGACGCCGGCATGTTGACTGGACGTTTTCATCGCACCGCGATCCCTTTTCCAAAACGACGTTCAACCAGACGCTGCACGCCAGATAAGACCGTGGTTGCTACCAGGTACCAAAAGCAGGCGACCAACAGCAAAGGAATGGTCTGATAGTTTCGTGAGTAAATTAGCTGCACCGAATAGAGCAGATCCGACAGCGCAATCACGCTCACCAACGAGGTCATCTTGAGCATGCCGATCAGTTGATTACCGATCGGAGGAATGATCGAGGGCATCACCTGCGGCAGCACCACGTGCATGAATTTTTGCCACCCAGTCATCCCCAGTGCATCCGCTGCATGCCGTTGGCCTTTGTCGAACGAGAGCAATCCGCCGCGTACGATCTCGGCCATGTACGCCGCTTCATGCAGGCACAGTCCTAAAATCGCAGCCACATAGGGTGTAATGACTGCGTTGGTATTGGCGCTGAACAGCGTAGGACCAAATGGAATACTGATCGACAACGTCGGAAACAGCGACGCCAGGTTGTACAGAATGATGAGCTGAACCAGCAGCGGCGTGCCTCGAAAAAACCACACATACAGACCCGACATGCCCGAGATGAACAGGTTCGAGGACATGCGCATAGTCGCCAGGGCAATGCCGATCACCAGCCCCAGAAACGTCGTGACCAGCGTCAGCCAGCAAGTCAGCAATAGCCCATCCAGAATCGCCGGGTGAAACAAATACTGCCCGACCACATCCCAGGACATTCTCGGGTTGGTGACCACCGCCCACCCTACCGTCCCCAGTACCACCAGCATGAAGGCGATAAAGACCCATTGCCCATACCGTCGGGCAGGCACATAAATCACTTCGCCCGGTGGCTCCTGAAGATGGCTAAACGAATCGTCTTCTCGCCTGGTTTTCAACTCACCCACACTCATACCTCATTGTTCCTGCAACGCACCGAGGTTGATGCCGGGCGCAGGTAAAGCCATGGTTTCAACGTTCCACTTTTTCAGAATCGTGTCGTAGGTCCCATCGGCCTGAATGGCTTTGAGGCCGGCCAGAATCGCCTCCCCCAACTGCGTTCGGTCCTTGAGGTAGGCAATGCCAATCAGGTTCTTGGGAAATACATCGCCGGTCACCACCTGAACCGGGCGCGGGGCTTTGGCACTCACGTCACCGGCAATCGAGGTCGCGGCCACGATAAAGTCTGCACGCCCCGAGTAGAGCGAAAGATACACGGCATCGGCTGAGGCAAACTCCAGTCTTTTAGGCACCGGCTTGCCCAGCGAGGTGCAATACCTGGAAAAATCCTTTTCGATAAAGTCGACAAAGTTGGTACCCGATTGCAGCCCCACGGTCTTGTCACACAAAGAGCTCAGTTCCACGGGCGTGTCTTTGCTATCGACCAGCACGAAAGCGCCTTGGGTGAGGTAGGCATAGTCAACAAAGCTCAACGTCTTGCGTCGCTCTGGCGTGTCCGAAACCGCCATCATGGCGATGTCATATCGATTGGCCTGAACACCGGGGATCATCCCTGAGAACTCAATCGAGGTCTGGTTGATGCCCACACCCAGTTTTTCGCCAATGGCTTGCAGGATATCGACCTCAAAACCTTGCAGGGTTTTGCCGTCTTCACCGACAAAAGTAAACGGCGGCCACTTGGCATCGGTGACCACGTTAATGACGTTGGTCTTTTTGATCTCATCGGGCAGCAAGTCATGCAGCGACACGGGGTTGGCGAAAGCCCCCAGCGAGGCACCCAAAGACGCCACCAGGGCTGACGACACCGCGAGTTTCCTGGCAAACGATGCAACGCGAAGCGAACTCATCATGCTCATGATTTTTTCCTGTTGGCGCAGACTGCTCTGCGCCACGTAATTAGGGGCAATGGGTAGTTACAGCGCGGCAGTTTTGGCGGGCTCGTTAATTACGCCCACATCGTCGCCAGCGACAAAGATCGGCGGTAGTTCTTCATTCAGCAGGTAGTCGCCAATCACGCGGGCCTTGTACAAATGCGGGTTATGCGACGACAGCGCACGGGCATTGCGCCAGTGCCGATCCAGGCCGCCTTTGGCGTCGATGGCAGTGGCGCCAAGCGTGTCGAAAAGCTCTGTCGCAGCGGTCAGTACCAGCGGGATCAAGGTCACTTGTGCCGCCGAAATTTCCAGATCAGCGTTCACATAGGCGGCGTCGGTGGCGGCCGATTGCTCGCCCTCCACGTTCCAGACATGCCAGGCATCCTCAAGCGCCTGGGCCGCGCCGAGCACAATAGAGCGCGCGGAGCTTGCGGCGGCGCCGATCTTGCCGACCTGCATCTGGATAATCGGATCATGACGCGGCAATCCACCCGGCCCCGTGTAGTAAACCCGCTGACGGGCCGCGACTTTTTCAGACACATCCCGTGCAATCGCCCTTGCGACCCCGGCGAGGGTTGCCAGGTGCACCAGTTGCGCAAAACCACTGCCAGCGCGGAGCGTGGATTTGATATGCGGCGAAATTTCATCGGCGTAGACCACCACATCTTCAAAAATCGACGAACCGGTCGCGGTCAGGCGCTGCCCGAAACCATCCCAGTCATCCAGCAGGGTCACGCCTTTCCTGTCAGAGGGCACTGTGATGATCACGCGATTGCCATGCTCATCCACACCAATCACTGGAATCCATTGAGAGTAAAGGCTTCCAGTCCCGTAGGCTTTTTTGCCATTCAGCCGGAAGTTGCCGTCAGCATGCGGCAGCACCTGAGTGCGAATTTCACCAATCGGCGTTCCCGGTGGCTCGGTGGTAGCGTTACCGAACAGCTCGCCGCGCACCACCCGGTCGATCCACACGGCTTGTTTTTCCAACTGATCGCCGATCATCAAGCGCTCCACCCGGGAAAAATGCAGTCGCAGCGCTTGAGGGATGTTGGAGTCCGCCGCTGCCAGCTCAATCAACAGGTCAAACAATTGAACGATGGAGGCGCCGAAACCGCCCTGTTCGACCGGAATCCGGAGAGCACCAAAACGTGCTTCACGCAGCCAGCCGATTTGTTCAAATAACAATGTGCGGCTGCGCTCTCGGGCCGAGGCGTCTTTGCGAATCTTGTCAAAGATGGGCTTGAACCGTTCGTGCAGTTCAGCCGAACTGTATTGCTTGGATGTCGCGCTCATGCTGTTAATCCTTTTGGTGTTTCACGTCTAAAAACGTGCGTGTTTAACGGGCCGCGTAACGAAACTGCCGACCGTAGTGGCGCCCGCAAAGCTGCGCAGCGTCTGTGCCAAACAACTTCTCGCGCCAAGTCCCTTCGGCGTACTCTTGTTTGAAAACGCCGCGCTGCTGTAACTCCGGGACTACAAAATCCACAAAGTCCTCATAACTGCCGGGGGTCACAACCCGCATCAGGTTGAAGCCATCAATGCCGGTATCACGGGCAAAATCCGCTAACTGATCGGCCACCTGCGAGCCTGACCCCACGATGGGCAGCGTGCGGGTCCCCAGTTTCATTTCGTCCAGCAAACGCCGAACGGTCCAGGGGGCGCCGGAGTTGTAGCGGGTAATGGAATCGAGAATGGCGCCCATGGCTTGGGTGTTTTGCAGGGTGATCGGCTCATCAAGGCCATAGCGCGAAAGGTCTTCGCCAATCGACGCGCTGAAGTGCGTCAGACCGCCCGCCGCACTGGCGTAGCGTTGGTATTCGCGTAGTTTCTCGTTGGCCAGCGCCTCGGTCTTGTCGGTGACCACCACCACGCCAACAAAAATCTTGATGTCATCGCAAGCCCGCCCGTTGGCCACGGCCCGATTGCGCAGGTCTTGGACAATGCTCTTGGTGACGTCGACGTTTTGATTGTGCGACGACATGAAGATGCACTCGGCATGACGCGCCGCAAACTCGCGCCCCCGCGATGACGTACCGGCCTGAAACAATACTGGCGTGCGCTGTGGCGAGGGTTCGCACAGGTGAATCGCATCGAGCTGATAAAACGGCCCGTCATGCTTTATCCGGTGCACTTTGGCCGGGTCGGTAAAGCGCCCGGTCTGACGGTTGCGCTCCACGGCGTCGTCTTCCCAACTGCCCTCCCACAGTTTGTAGACGAGGTCCATATAGTCATCTGCCATGTCATAACGGTTGTCATGGCGGATCTGCTCGGTGAGCCCCATCGCCCGCGCAGCACTGTCCAGGTAGCCGGTCACGATGTTCCAGCCCACGCGCCCATTGGTTAAATGGTCGAGGGTGGAAAAACGCCGTGCCAACAAATAAGGCTTTTCATACGTCAGGTTGGCCGTGACGTTAAAACTCAAGTGTTGAGTCGCGTGGGCCATGGCCGACAGAGGGATGACGGGATCGTTAATCGGCACTTGCACCGCCCCGTGCAACGCCGCATCGGGAGAGCCACCATGCACGTCGTTAGTACCAATCACATCGGCCAAGAACAACCCGTCGAACTTGCCGCGCTCAAGGGTTTTGGCCAACTTGACCCAGTAATCCAGACTTGAATAGTCAATTGAGTTATCGCTGGGATGCGTCCACATCCCATGGGAGATATGGCCAACGCTGTTCATGTTGAACGCGTTCAGCATTATTTTTTTATTGAAGCCCATCACTCACTCCAGACGGTAGAAGCCCTTGAACACAGGCCTCTCTCTGTTTCAGATTTAGCGTTTAACGGCCCTGCAACTCAGTGTCAGTAGCCGTCTCGGGCCAGCGAAACTGCACCGTTTGATCGTGCGCAATGTCGTGGCCCAAGCTGCGCTCCCACGAGAGGTAATCGCGAAAGATCTGCTCGCGGTTCTCTTTGGCGCGCATCGTCGAGCCCCAGTCATCGTCAAAAGGTGACAACAGCTGTTGCGGCGCAAACTCGACTTCGAGGGGCAACCCCGCCGCCCGCCAGGCCTGCGTACCGCCTTTGAGTGCATAGGCTTCAACACCAAAGTCACGGCTGACTTGAGCCGCGGCATACGCCGCATTCACGCCATCCGGGGAGGTGAACACCAGAGGGCCAGGGGATCGGGTTTCAAGCCACGCGGCCAGCGACGGCCGCAATACGAACTTCGCGCCCGGAAGGTGGCCCAACTCGTAGTCCAGGCTCGGTCCGACATCCAGCACCGCATACCCGGCGTCCAGATGCTGTTGAACGGCTTGCGGGGCCAACCACTGAACCGTGTCCGGGAGCACATCGGCAGCGGTCTCAGTCACCTGCATCACGCCCGGCTCATCCAGAGCAAGCAGATGGATTTCTGCGTTATTGAAATGCGACAACCAAAACGCACTCACCGCCGCACGCTTTAAATGGCCATCGTCCACCAGCACGACACGTGCATTGCGCACAGGTACATGAGCGTCGTACGTCATCAACAATTGACCACCCGGCACAGACACCGCTTGCGCAAGGTGCCCGGCGCGATAGTCCGCCTCGGGGCGAACATCAAACACATAGAGCGTTCGATCGTCCTGCTCTTCAATCAAGCGCTGCAAGTGAGCGTAATCAATCACACTAAGGCCATGACGCCGCACGAGCGTTTCAGCTTGCTCGCGCAAAATCCCGCCCGGCTTGAACTGACCCGGCGCCGGCAACCCATTGTCTCCGGGGCCTGTGGGCAATCCATAGAGGAAGGACGCCATCACCCCGTCCTCCAGAAAAGCCACGTTCGACACACCGTCAAGCAGGGCCAGGGTGGTGGCCGCGACGATCCCGCGAGTGCGGCTGAAGCAACTGATCACATACAAATGATCGGCCTCATCTGTCCGGTTCAAGTTGTGAAGCGCCAGCTCAACCCCCGGCACATTAAAGGCCCGGCCAACGGTGGTTTTTTGGTATTCATGCTCGGGCCGGCAATCAATGAGCGTGGTGGCCTGCCCGCGTTCAAAGCGAGCCTGAAGGTGTTCCGGTGTGAGCGTGGGCGTTGCGTAGTGCGCATGGGCCAAATCGGCAAATGCTTTGACCAGCGTGTTGTAACCGGTGCCCAACGAATACCCACTGACTTGCCATGCCTTAATACCACCGTCGAGCACCCGTATATGGGTAAAAGACAGTTCAGTTAATACAGAAACTGCACGCTCTGCCGCCCCGCCTACAGCCCCGGCATCATCCACAACAATCAGAGAAACATGCTTATTGGGAATAGCGCGCAGTACCTGATATTCAAGACTGCTCAATGCAAAGTGCGCTGAAAGATTAATATGGCCTTGCGCATAAAACCGGGCTTCACGCACATCAACAACAGCAACTTCAGCGTCACTCATCAATGTTACATAAAGATCATTGGCAGATATTAAAGGGATTGATTGAAGCCGCGTCATACGCTGTCGCCCAGAAGAAGTTGTACTCATCGTTAATCATTTTTATAGGCAATGGCGCTCGCGTAGCAACTCGAATAATCTGTTCTCAGGCATCGGAAATTCTGTTGGGCGACGCTTTCACACGGCCCCGCAGGTGCAAGCTCCCACGCCGCGGGCGCCAAGGGTTTAACTTTTTTTGATGGTCGCCTCCTTATTCCTTTAAGGAATAAAACTATCGCTCAACAGCCTTTCTATAAAATATGGCGACTTCTTATAATCCCTCGTTAATTCGTCCTCCGGCCATGATGCCGGCGACTCATTCAGCGGTGAGAACCCCATGCTACGCAACCTACCGAGGGCTTTGCCTGGGTCTGTAATACACAGAGGCCGTCATGGCGTTTAAGTATTCGCTTAAACAACTGCGCTACCTCGTCACGACCATTGAATGCGGCAGCATCTCTGAGGCTTCACGACGCCTTAATATTTCCAACCCGGCTATTTCATCGGCCATCAAAGACCTCGAAAGTCGGTTTAACCTGCAAATATTTATTCGCCATAAATCCAACGGATTAATCCTGACGCCGGAAGGCTCCAGTTTTTTTGAGCGCGCAATAAGTTTACTTCGTGACGCACGCGAATTTGAGCAACACGTCAACGGTGACAGTGGAAAAATCAGCGGTGAAATAGTACTTGCCTGCTATGACCCTATTGCCTCGTGTTATCTACCTGAACTTCTGGCCTCCTTCAAAGAGCGTTTTCCTGCAGTCAAAATTACACTTCACGTGGTACATCAGAACAAAATAGCCGAAGGATTAAGATCCGGCGCCTATGACTTGGCACTGACCTACTCGGCGGGTTTAAGAGAAACCCATAAATATATTCCCCTACTGCCCGACTTATACCCGCGTGCGGTGCTGCCGGCAGGGCACCGACTGGCCACACTGCGTGAAGTTTCGTTATCGATGATTGCTGATGAGCCGCTGATCCTGCTGGACATCTGGCCGAGTAACCAATACTTCCTGGGGCAGTTTGAAGAGGCTGGTCTACAGCCCAACATCGCCTACAAAGTGCCCTCGATTGAACTGGTCACCGCCTTCGTTGGGCAAGGGCTCGGTGTGTCCATCATGGTGACCTTGCCCGAACAAATTCAGACAGCCAACGGTAATAAAGTCGTCACCCTGCCCATCACCGACCCACAGGTTGCCTCGCGAACTGTGGTGGCATGGAACCGCGACAAAGACCTCACACGCCTCTGCACCGAGTTTGTGAACCACTGCAAAAACGAGATCAAGTTGCCCAGGCATATGCGGCCGAGGGCCCAGGAACTGATTGCCTATTGAAGCGACTCAGCCCTTCTTTTCACCCCTGAACACCAGCAACGCGGCGAACACGGCTCCCACCGCGCCGACACACAGCATCAGCCCCTGATCACTCAGATACGTGGCCGTGGCCCCGGTGGCGATGGGGCCGAGTACGCCGCCCACGGTGTAGAACAACGCAATCGCGGTCATGGCAGTCGATACCTGGTGCTTGGCCACACGGTCTCCGGCCTCTATCACGGCCAGGGTGTTCATGCCGCCAATCGCGCCGCCCCACACAAACACCACCAGCACCGCCAACCACGGAAATGGCTGGCTGAAGGGGATGGCCAGGGTGCCCAGCAGGAGCATCAGCCCGCAGGCCAGTTGGCCGGCTTTGTAGGAACTGCGATCGGCCATCCAGCCAATGGGCAGTTGCAGTAAGGTGCCGCCCAGCCCGAACACGGATATCAGCAGTGTCGCGGCTGTCAGCGAGTACCCCGAGGCCACGCTGTAAGGTGCAAGGAACGATACGGTGGAGGTTTCAGCGAAGCCGGCAATAAAGGCGCCGCCCAGGGCCACGGGAATGAGCCCGTAGAATTTGCCATGGGCTTTTTCTTGCGGTGTTTGCGGCTGCGAATCGTGTGAGGTGAGCGTCAGGGCTAAAGCACCTGATATCAACACGATCACCGCACAGGCGTAGTACGGCAGCGCTCCGTCGACGCCGAACACCACCAGCAGCAACGGCCCCATCGCAATGCCGAGGCCCATCAGGGTTTCATGCACGCCAATAGCGCGGCCGCGGCCATCGCTTGAAGACACGGCAACGATCCAGGTGTCACAGGCGATCCAGCGCAAGATCAACCCAATGCCCAGCACAAAATTCAGGCCGAACATCAACACCAGATGCTCGGTAATGGTCATGCCCAACAGGGCAAAGATCGTGAGCACGGCACTCAGCACATTCGCCTTCACCAGCCCGAGAACACCTAAGACCCGCGGGACGATTTTGTACAACAGTAAAATCGCGATCCACGAAGCGCTGACAATCATGCCGATTTTTGCCGAGCTGACACCCCGCTGTTCCAGCGACATGGACAGCAATGGCGTGATGGTGCCGATCTGCACAATCTGCGACAACACCGACACTGCGTTGATTTTGGTTAGCACGACCCAGCGTTGCCGGTCGGCGTATTCAGCACTCGGCACTTGCATGCACGAAACCCTTCCCTGGAGAACCGCACAACAGTGGCGGCACGCGCAATCATGCGCTTTTTTTACGAATTTGCCGGGCCTTTTCGGACAAGCTCGCGATTGAGTGTTCAGCGGTGAACACCTCTCTTTTCCAAGGGAGGCCTGAGAATCAAATCACCGAACACATATATCTTTATTGAATATTCAAATACTAATTAAGACTTTTTTGGTCTATTTAAATATCGTGCATCATTCACCCACGCTCTGCGCTTGAGGAACAACACCCGTTGCTGAAATCGGACGGTGCCGCCTGCAAGCCCGCTTCTACAGGGGTGTGAGAAGAACATTTTTTTAACGGAGTCAGTCAATGGGTAAAGTCCAAACCGCAGGCGCTGTGCCGGACGCGTTATGGCGCCAGGCACCGATCGGCGACTTGCTTGATCTGGGCCGCGCCTATCGCGAACCGCTGGCGCTTGGGCGCCTGCAAAGTACACCCAAGCGTATTTTGAGCCGCCCGGAAGCGGTGTTGATCGGGGTGTTTGCGCTGGCGCTGCACGGCGCCGTGATTTATTGGATCAGCCAGAATCCGGCGCCGGTGTTGCCGATCGTGCCGCCTGAAGTGCCGCCGATGACCATTGAATTTTCACAACCGGCGCCCGTGGTCGAAACGCCGCCACCACCGCCCGAGCCGATTGTGCAGCCGGTCGCTGAGCCACCTCCGCCCGTCGAAGACGAGTTGGCCGTCAAGCCTCCACCGCCGCCCAAGCCCAAGCCAAAACCGGTGGTCAAACCAGCGCCCAAACCTGTTCCCAAACCGGTTGAGCAACCTCCGGCGCCGCCCGCACCGCCAGTGGCCGCACCCGCGCCACCGGCACCACCCGCGCCCAAACCGATTACCCCGGCGTCGGCCAATGCTGGCTACTTGCATAACCCGGCGCCGGAATACCCGTCGCTGGCCATGCGCCGAGGCTGGGAAGGCACTGTGTTGCTGCGTGTGCACGTGTTGGCCAGCGGTAAACCGGGCGAGATCCAGATACAAAAAAGCAGCGGCCGTACCCAGCTCGATGATGCCGCTCTGGCGGCCGTCAAACGCTGGAGTTTTGTCCCGGCCAAACAGGGCGACGTGGCCCAGGACGGCTGGGTCAGCGTACCCATCGACTTCAAAATCAAATAACTGAACCCAATCACTGATAGCGGGCTACCTGACAAAAGGCGCATCGCACGACTGACTTAATGCCTTGTTGGAGAGCCACACCATGAACCTGATCGCTTCCCCTTTTGAATCCATAGAACATGCGGTCATCTGGCTGCTGATTATTTTCTCGGTCGCCACCTGGGGCCTGTTCCTGCTCAAAGGCGTGCAATTCAACCGCCTGAAAGGCCAGGACCGCCGCTTCCTTAAACAATTCTGGGCCGCCACCAGCCTCGACTCGGCCGCCGAACTGGCCAGCACCGCGCCGGGCGCTGCCGCCCGCGTAGCCCAGGCCGGTTATGCCGCCATTCAAGTGAGCGACGGGCCACAAGCCAATGACCTGGCCCACACCATCAACCATCAGGACCGTCTGGAGCGCTCGCTGCGTCAACAAATCGTACGTGAGCGCCGCTCGCTGGAAACCGGCCTGGCGATCCTCGCCAGTATCGGCAGCACCTCGCCGTTTATCGGTCTGTTCGGCACCGTGTGGGGCATCATGTCGGCCCTCAAAGGCATCAGCGCCGCCGGTTCCGCCAGCCTTGAAACCGTGGCCGGCCCGATTGGTGCGGCACTGGTTGCGACCGGCGTCGGCATCGCGGTCGCGGTGCCTGCGGTACTGGTTTACAACTACTTCTTGCGTCGCCTGAAGCTCACTGCCGCTGACCTGGACGACTTCGCCCACGACTTCTACAGCCTGGCCCAGAAGAGCGCCTTCCGCGTACATCTGCACCCAGTGCTGAACACCGCAGCCAGTGGTGCAACCAAAGTGAAGGAGGCGTCTTGAGATGGCTTTTTCAACCCAAGACAACGATGAAGTCCTGAGTGAAATCAACGTCACGCCACTGGTAGACGTGATGCTAGTACTGCTGGTGGTGTTTATCGTCACCGCACCGCTGCTGACCAATGCGATCCCGATCAACCTGCCGAAAACCGAGGCTGTGGCCCCGATCGAGCAGAAGGATCCGGTGGTGGTGAGCATCGACGACAAGGGCAAGGTGTACATCAACAAGGACGAAATCCAACCGGATCTGCTGGAAGTCAGCCTGCAAGATGCCAAAGCCAAAAACCCGGACGTGCGCGTGCAATTGCAGGCGGACAATGGCGTGAGTTATGGCGAAGTGGCCAAGCTTATGGCCTCGATTGAAAAGGCAGGCATTACCAAGCTGGCGGTGATTACCGCCAAGTAAACAGGGCGGCCTCGCGATCTTTAGCGATAAAAAGATCGCGAGCACCCTCGCTCCTGCCGATGGGCTTGATCTTAAACGACCCTCTGACACTCAACGTTTAATCCTCTCCTGCCAAAAAGGTCGAAAAAGCCGTTTAAAACCGAGCTGAATCGACCCCCGCCAGTCATCCCGATGTCACGCAGCTTTGTTTCCTTGGGCGCATTTCGCCACTCAAGGAGCCTCCATGATTCGCCCAACACTGCTCGCCCTCGCGCTGTTTTCTGTGATCAACAGTGCTTCGGCCACTCCCGCTACACCCCTGCCCCACTCGCCCGGCAAACCTTATGCGGCCAGCGGTCTGGCGGACAGGATTGTACTGACACCGGGGGCCAACCCCGCGCGTGAAATGGCCGTGACGTTTCGCACTGACACTCACCAGCCAGCGACTCAGTTGCAATTGGCCGTCGCCCTCGATGGCCCGCAACTGGCCAAGGGCGCCCGCACGCTGGAAGGCACTCAAGTGAGCCTGGACACCGAAAACGGCTCCGCCCTTTACCATCAGGTGCGCCTGCACGATTTACAGCCAGACACCGCTTATGTGTACCGGGTCAAAGGAGCCGAAGGCTGGAGCGAGTGGCTGCAGTTTCGTACCGCTGCTGAAGCGTTCAAACCGTTCAGCTTCATCTACATGGGCGACGTGCAAAACGACATTCTGTCGTTGGCCTCGCGCAGTATCCGCCAGGCGCTGCACAGCGTGGCCAACCCTGCGCTGATCGTGCATGCCGGGGATCTGGTATCGCAACGCGATGATCTGGTACATGACGATCAATGGGGCGAATGGAATCAGGCCGGTGGTTATAACTACGGGATGATCCCGCAGGTGGTAGCCATCGGAAATCATGAGTACCTGGACGGTATCAATCCCGACGGCAGCGAAAGTCGCACCCTCAGCCCGCACTGGAACCGCCAGTTCGCGCTGCCGGACAACGGCGTGCCGGGCCTGAAAAACACCACCTACGTGATGGATTACCAGGGCGTGCGATTTATCGTGCTGGATGGCACGGCGGCCCTCGACATGGGCACCTTGGCCCAGCAGACCGAGTGGCTGGAGAACAGCCTGAAAAACAGCCCGGCGCGCTGGAATATCGTGGTCAACCACCAACCCGTTTTCACCTGCGCTCGCCCAGAAGACACCGAGCCGTTGAAAGCAGCGTGGAAGCCATTGTTTGAGCGATATTCGGTGGACCTGGTACTCCAGGGCCACGACCATTGCTACAGCCGGGTCACCAGCGAAGCCGGTCGTGCGGCCTCCCGCGCCGATCGCGCCAGCGGCAAGGTGCAGGGCCCGGTGTATATGGTTTCGGTGGCAGGGTCGAAGATGTACGGGCTCAATGACCGGGCGCACCTGCAACCGGACCGCAGCGCGGAGGAAACCCAGTTGTATCAGACCATCGACGTGCAGGACTCACGCCTTGAAGTGCGCAGCTACACGGCGGCGGGCACGTTGTATGACGCGTTTGACCTGGAGCGTGATGCGCAAAACCGTAATCACTTGAGCGAGCCGGTGAAATCCCTGCCTGCAGAACGGGCCTGCACCGGCACGACGGGCCCGGATGGCTACCCGTGCAGCTCGCGGGGTAAGTAAACCTGTCGCCCCGACTTCGACGCCGGGCTGTCGCGCAGCAAACAGGCCACCGATAATCGACAGCATCACCCAATCGGTTCCCTCTCCTTCGGGAGAGGGAGCTCTTGGATAAAAAGCCAGATCAAGATCAAAAGATCGCGAGGCAAGCTCGCTCCTACGGTTGGATTCAGGTGATCGGCGCCGGGTTGAACAAGGTGAGGTCGTTGTGCAGTTTGTGCTGTTCGGCCCAGGTGTGTTTTTTGCCGCTGGCCACGTCCAGGTAGTAGTGGAACAGCTCCCAGCCCAGTTCTTCGATGCTCGCCCGGCCGGTAGCAATACGCCCGGCGTCAATGTCGATCAGGTCCGGCCAGCGCTGTGCCAGCTCGGTCCGGGTCGAGACTTTCACCACCGGCGCCATGGCCAGACCATACGGGGTTCCGCGGCCGGTGGTGAATACGTGCAAGTTCATCCCGGCCGCCAGTTGCAAGGTGCCGCACACAAAATCACTGGCCGGAGTGGCACAAAAAATCAGCCCTTTTTGGGTAAAGCGTTCTCCAGGGCCGAGTACGCCGTTGATGGCGCTGCTGCCGGACTTGACGATTGAGCCCAGCGACTTTTCGACAATGTTCGACAACCCGCCTTTTTTGTTGCCCGGCGTGGTGTTGGCGCTGCGGTCGGCCTCGCCTTTGGCCAGGTAACGGTCGTACCAGTCCATTTCGCGCACCAGTGCCTGGGCGACTTCTTCTGTCTCTGCCCGCGAGGTCAGCAGATAGATCGCATCGCGTACCTCCGTGACTTCAGAAAACATCACTGTAGCGCCCGCTCTCAACAACAAATCCGAGGCGTAGCCCAATGCCGGGTTGGCGGTGATCCCGGAAAACGCATCACTGCCGCCGCATTGCATGCCCAGGATCAATTCACTGGCGGGCACGGTTTCGCGGCGCCGCAGGTCGAGCTTTTGTAAACGGGTTTCGGCCAGCGCCATGATCTGTTCGACCATTTCGGTAAAGCCGTGGCTCGCCTCCTGCAAGCGGTACAACCAAGGCTCGCTGAGGTCCACCGAAGGGTCGTTGTCGTGCATCACCTGCCCGGCCTGCAGCTTTTCGCAGCCCAGACTGATGACCAGTGCCTCGCCGCCCAGGTTGGGGTTGCGCGCCAGATTGCGCACCGTGCGAATCGGGATATAGGCATCGGTGGCATTGATCGCGACGCCACAACCGTAGCTGTGGGTCAGCGCCACTACGTCGTCGACATTCGGGTAATTGGGCAGCAACTCATCACGAATGCGCTTGACCGCATGGTTCAACACGCCGGTCACACACTGCACGGTGGTGGTGATGCCCAAAATATTGCGCGTGCCCACAGTGCCGTCAGCGTTGCGATAACCCTCGAAAGTGAAACCTTCGAGGGGCGCCGGCGCGGCCGGTACATCGGTGGATAAGGGCAGGCTGTCCAAGGGTGGCGCGGTTGGCATGCGCAGTTGGTCTTCATTGACCCAACGACCCCGCGCGATGGGCTGCAAGGCGTAGCCGATGGTTTGGCCGTAGCGAATCACTTCGCCCCCTTGAGGGATATCCACCAGCGTGACTTTGTGGCTCTGAGGCACAAAGTCCAGGGTGAGCAGATCGTCAACCAGCTCGGTCCCGGCCGGCACACCCTGGTCGTTCACTACCACCGCCACGTTATCCCGCGCATGCAGGCGAATGGTGCGTGGCGAGTCAGAATGTTCAATCAGTGTCATGAGGCCATTCCTTAAGAGTGGGCAGAAGCCAGTTTGGTCAGTTGCGGGCCGCTGGCCGGTGGCTCTTTCAGGACCACGCGCTTGATCGGGCCGACGATGACCAGGTAGCTGAATACCGCCACCAGCGCGTTACAGCCCACAAAAACCAGCGCCCACTTGAACGACCCCGTGGTGCTGATGATGTACCCGATAACGATCGGCGTGGTGATCGAGGCGATGTTGCCAAACATATTGAACAGACCGCCACTCAAGCCGGCGATTTGTTTGGGTGAGGTGTCGGACACCACAGCCCAACCCAGAGCGCCTACGCCCTTGCCGAAGAACGCCAGTGCCATAAAGCCCACCACCAGCCATTCGATATCGACATAGTTACAGGCCACGATGCTGGTCGAGAGCAACAGGCCGCCGATGATCGGTGCCTTGCGAGCGAAGGTCAGGGAGTGGCCTTTGCGCAACAGAGCATCGGAAATGACCCCGCCCAGCACACCCCCGACAAAGCCACAAATGGCGGGTAGTGAGGCAATAAAACCCGCCTTGAGGATAGTCATGCCGCGCTCCTGCACCAGATACACCGGGAACCAGGTCAGGAAGAAATAGGTGATGCCATTGATGCAGTACTGGCCCAGGTACACGCCCAGCATCATGCGATTGGTCAGTAACTGGCGAATGTAATCCCACTTCGGACCATCGGTTTTCTTGCCGCCTTTGTCCTGATCCATGTCTACCATGCCGCCGTTTTCGGCAATGTAGTTGAACTCGGCATCGTTGATCAGCGGATGCTGGCGTGGGCTGTGGATAAGTTTTAGCCAGATAAGGGAGAACACGATGCCAATGCAGCCCATGACCACAAACACGTGCTGCCAGCCGAAGGTGTAGACGATCCAGCCCATCAACGGGGCAAAGAGCACGGTCGCAAAGTATTGCGCCGAGTTGAAAATCGCCGAAGCCGTGCCGCGTTCGGTGGTCGGAAACCAGGCCGCCACAATGCGCGCATTGCCGGGGAAGGACGGCGCTTCAGCCAGGCCCACCAGAAAGCGCAGCATAAACAGCGCGACGATGGCCGTGGACAGACCAAATTCACCAACAAAGCCTTGCAGCACGGTGAACAGCGACCAGGTGAAGATACTCAGGGCGTAGACTTTTTTCGAGCCGAAACGGTCGAGCAGCCAACCGCCCGGGATTTGCCCGGCCACGTAAGCCCAGCCGAAGGCCGAGAAAATAAAACCCAGGGTTACGGCGTCGATGCCGAGGTCTTTTTGCAGGCTGGAGCCTGCGATGGCGATGGTTGCCCGGTCGGCGTAGTTGATCGTGGTCACCAGAAAAAGCATGAGCAAAATCAAATAGCGGACGTGGGTCGGCTTGGTCGCTTGCATGGTGCATGTACTCCCACAAATTATTTTTATGCGCGGGTAAAACAATGATGTCCGGGTAAAACGGGTGCAGGTCGCGATGATTTAAATAAGCAAACGATCGCGAGGCGAGCTCACTCCTGCTGGGTGGTGCGTGTTGTGGAACTCCGTGTGGGTTCTTCCTTACGCAAAAGGCCGCTGATTGCTCAGCGGCCTTGGGCCTTGTTTACTGCGGGCCTTGCTGGTCGATCAAGGCCGCCAGCGCTTCATATTCCTCCGGCAACAAATCCGTCAGCGGGGTGCGCACCGGGCCGGCGCTGTAGCCAGAAATGGCCGCCCCTGCCTTGACGATGCTGACGGCGTAGCCGGCCTTGCGGTTGCGGATGTCCAGGTACGGCAGGAAGAAGTCGTCGATGAGCTTGCCCACTGTGGCGTGATCTTCGCGGGCAATCGCGTGGTAGAACTCCATTGCGGTTTTCGGGATGAAGTTGAACACCGCCGAAGAGTAAACCGGCACGCCCAGCGCCTTGTAAGCGGCGGCGTAGACTTCGGCCGTAGGCAAACCGCCCAGGTAGCTGAAGCGCTCGCCCAGACGGCGACGGATCGACACCATCAGCTCAATGTCTCCCAGGCCGTCTTTGTAACCGATCAGGTTCGGGCAGCGCTCCGCCAGGCGCTCCAGCAGCGGAGCAGTCAAACGGCAGACGTTACGGTTATAGACAATCACCCCGATCTTGACCGATTTGCACACGGCCTCAACGTGAGCGGCAACCCCGTCCTGGCTGGCTTCGGTCAGGTAGTGCGGCAACAGCAATAAACCTTTGGCCCCCAGGCGCTCGGCTTCTTGAGCGTACTCGATGGCCTGACGGGTAGCGCCGCCAACACCCGCCAGAATCGGCACGCTGGTGGCGCAGGTGTCGACTGCGGTTTTGATCACTTGCGAATATTCGCTCGCCGCCAAGGAGAAAAACTCACCGGTGCCACCGGCAGCGAACAAGGCCGAGGCGCCATACGGGGCCAACCATTCCAGACGCTTGATGTAGCCCTCACGGTGGAAGTCACCTTGAGCATTGAAATCGGTTACCGGAAAAGACAGGAGACCGGAAGAGAGGATGGACTTCAGTTCTTGTGGATTCATTATTCGAACACCCTGGGAGCATGTAGTGATGTAAAAGACGCCAGCGCTTGGCCTTGTCGTACGTCATCGTACAACTATTATCGGTATCGTCAATACCCGACTCTCCAATCCCGGGCCAAGCTGCGCTTTTACTGCCTGATGAAATCACTTAAAGCCCTGTGCTAGAGGGGCTTATAGGATGATCGAATAATTTTTCACCGCGGTGACGGAACACCCCGCTCAAAAATGTACGCGCGGGAGCGTTACCCTTCAGGTTGTACGATCACAATCTCTCAGCCACGGGCCTGCTCCCTTTCTTACACATCGTATTACCCTACGCCACTCCCGGATTCCTCTCCCGTATAACCCCGCCGCGTCCGATACGCATCTTGTTGCACTTTGCCCACGCTACTCAGCGTCAGTCATCACGCAAAGGACTCCTATGTCGAACGTTCCGCAACCACAGTGGCGAGCCTCCCGCGCGCTCCCCGTCAAACGCTTCACGCTAGGCCTGCTGACGGGGCTTTGGACATTGCCTGTAGATGCTCTGGTCTACAGCGAACAAGGCCGTTTGCATGACGCGAGCAGTTGGCACAGTCACGAATACACTCAGGATTGGGGGCTGCATGCCATCGGCGCAGACGCCGCTTATGCGCGCGGGTTAAGCGGCAGCGGTGTGAATCTGGGCATTGCCGACACGGGCGTTGACCTTCGTCATCACGAATTCGCCGGCAAAAATCATCGCTCCACACGCTTGGCAGACCCTGGCTGCACCCAGGAAACCCTGCCTACCGAACATGATCAAGGCTGCTTTTTCACCGAGGGTGATCGCGCACAGGTCATCTATAACGACCTGCCTGCACAGATACTGGAAGAACTGAACTATCTGGTTTCCATTGGCGATCTTTCTATTGATGACCTGAACGACTACATCGACACGCTAGGTGTCGAGTATGAAGCCCATGGCACGCACGTGGCCGGTACGATGCTGGGCAATCGGGATGGTCTGGGCGCTCACGGCGTTGCTTATGGGGCCGCTCTGAATACCGCCCGGATCTTCAGCAATACCTATGACTTTTTGCCGTACGTGTTCAAAAGTACCCAGAGCGTTGAACCCGCCCACTTCGACACCTTTACGCCCACCTATGCCCAGCTACGAACGCATAACGTGCGCGCGATCAACCACAGTTGGGGCATCTTTGATGAACTCAAAACGCCAGAGCAATTGGCTGCCGCGCTGCAAGTCCAACGCACAGGTCTGGGCCGCGCTGTTGGCCAGGGATCACTAGATTTTGGGCTGCTACAGGTATGGGCGGCGGGTAACTCGAGCACTGACAACCGCTCACCGGCAGAGGCGCCTGTGGCGGGAGCTCTGGCTACGCTGCCCAAGGTAATGGCGGCACTGGAGCCCTATTGGTTGAGCGTGGTCAACCTGGGTAAAGACCTCACTCTGTCACCGGGCTCCTATCGTTGTGGCGACAGCATGAACTGGTGCCTGGCCGCTCCGGGAGAGGATATTGCCTCGGCGTTCGTCGGTGGTGAGATCGACGTCATCAAGCGGTATAACGAAGACGGCGAGGTCAATGGGTTTGACGTGACGGGCGACCGCCCTGTTTTTGACTATGCCACCTGGTCGGGCACCTCCATGGCTGCCCCGCATGTGACGGGCGCACTGGGTCTCTTGATGGAGCGCTTTCCTTACCTGAACAATCCGCAAATTCGTGATGTGTTATTGACCACGGCATACGACCTTGGCGCTCCCGGCGTGGATGACATTTACGGTTGGGGCCTGGTTGACCTGAAAAAGGCCATCGACGGGCCCGGGCAACTGCGGGTCGATACCGAAGTGCAGATGGATCGCCGTGCGGGCGGGGCCGTGGTTTGGCAAGGAGGCGCCTGGGATGATTGGCGCAATGACATCAGCGGACCGGGGCAACTGACCAAAAACGGGGTCGGTTGGTTACGCCTGAGCGGCGATAACCGTTTCGCCGGAGCGACCCTCAACCAGGGTACCCTGGAATTCGATGGTCAAAATCGCCTCACACGGGACATCAATGTCGAGGGCGGGCTGCTGCGACTCAACGGTGGGCTGCACGGCGCCGCGCTTAACGTCAACAGCGGCCTTGCCCAGATCTACGGCCAAGTAACCGATGCGCCTACCCGGGTCGGTGTTGCGGGTTTACTCAGCGGGGACGGCGAGTTGTCCCATACACAGGTGCACGGCACGATCATGCCGGGCAGCGAGCGCCGCGCACTCACAGTCAATGGCGATTATCACCAACACACGGGTTCGACCCTGATCGCTTACCCCGGGCGGCAGCCCGATCTGCCTGCGCTACAAGTGGCTGGAGAGGCACAATTGTTGGGCGGTACGCTGCACTTGGCATCGGTGCCGCAGGTCTTCCCGCTGGGTCAGCGCTACCCAGTGTTGCAAGCTGGCGGGGGGCTCCACGGGCAATTCACGTCAATGGACCATCAGGCGTTTTCACCCTTCCTCAGCTTTACCCAGACCCTTGAGGCCAACCGGTTGTCGGTCGATGTCGCTCGCGGACTGCCTCTGATTTCCGCTGCCAGCACCGCCAACCAGCGCGCAGTGGCAGGCGCCGCCGATGCCCTGCCAATGTCTGCGCCCATGGCACAACGCCTGACCTCACTGTTCCCGGACGCCGCGCAAAAAACGCTGGACCAACTCAGCGGCGAACTGCATGCCAGCACCCTGTCCGTGGTGCTCGAAAACAGCCAGGTGATGCGCCATGCAGCGTTGTCACGCGCGTCAGCTCAAGCGACTCAGGGAATATGGGTGCAGGCGCTCAAGCAGAACGGCCGTCTCGACGGTGATGACAATGCAACGAAAGTCAGTCACCGCACCACCGGGGTGCTGCTCGGTGCCGATCATGACTTCGAGCACGGCACACGCATCGGCATCCTGATGGCCAGCAGCCAGGGTCACATCGACACCGGCAGCGCAGGCAAAGCCACGCTCGACTCCCAGCAAATCGCCGTGCATGCGGGGCACACCTGGAACGGCTTTGGACTGTCTGGCGGTCTCGCCTACGCCCGCGATGGCATACAGAGTAAACGCCGGGTCCGTTTCACCGACATCAATGAGGGCCTGTCCGCTGACTACCTCAGCCATACCCGGCAAGTGTTTGCCGAAGGCAATTACCGTTGGCACGCTGGCGCGTGGGCAGTGCAACCTTATGTGCAACTGGCCCACGTACAAGCAAACGTCGATGGCTTCCGCGAGCGGGGTGGCCAGAGCGCATTGAAAGGCCAGAAAGCCAACAGCTCCGTCAACCTGAGTACCGGTGGTGTACGTTTCACCGTCGATCTGAGCCAGCAACGAATCGGTCCGTCGTGGTTGAGCCTGAACGGGAGCCTGGCCTACACCCACGCCAGCGGTGACGTGCACCCCACGATCGACGTTACCTGGCAAGGCGCCAGCAACCTGCGCATCGCCGGAGCCCCGCTCAGCAACACCGTGCAACTGGACCTCGGCGCAGTTGCACGCCTATCGCGTAACAGCACGATAAGCCTGAACCTGAATGACCAACGGGGTAAGCGATCACGAGAACAAGGCGTATCAGCGCAGTACCAACTCACTTTTTAACCCTTGTTCACCTCGGCGAAAATCTCCGTAATTGCTCGCCGGGGATAACGCTTGATCAGGGCTTTGACCTTGTCACTCATGCGCTGCAACTCGGCGCTGGGCTTAGCCCATTGCTCGGGCGGTAAGGGTTCTGACCATTCACGCATCGCCTGCGGCAGCGCTTTGCGGCCGACCTTGGCGATGCGTTTTATCTCCCATTCCACCAAGTGGTTGGGCAAGGTCCATAACGTCATGACGTGGTAGACGTACCAGAAAAAGCCATAGATCCAGCCCACTTCTTTCCCCCGGATACGCCGATGCAAACCGGCTCGGGCATTGCGGAAAGTGTGCAGACCTTCGTGGGGCGGGTCTCCGGGTTCATGGAGTTCTAACGGGTCTTGAAAGGCTTGCAGGTCGTTGAGTTCGTACTCCATATAACCGCGAACGGCTTCCCAGTTGGCAATCGCCAATTGCAGGGCTGCGCATTGGAATTCGACTCTGACCAACTCGCCTTCATGTTCAAAACCCATGCCCATTCCGTATTGGCGGGTCACGCCGTATTGGGTGGCGCTTTGAGCTTGAACGACCCACGCAGAGAGGGATTCCCAGGGCACGAATAAAGGCTCCGTGGCGCCGTCGGGCATAAAGCACACTTCACGGCGCTGGCGGTTGAAACGGGTGGGGATGACTTTGGTGAAGAGTTTGTGGTGTTGGTACCAAATTACAAAGCAGAAAGCTGATGATCCAAGCCAGATGTACGCTGAAAATTTCCAAGCAAACAGAAAATATTCCACAGAGAATTCCCAGCTTTCAAGTGCTGTACTCCCCAAAGCCAACCCAATAAACCAGAACAACAGTGGAAATCCGAAAGCAGTTAAACAAAAAACAGTAAACGGCCCGCCCAAATTGACTTGATACGAAAATACATTCGGCTCTCCCCCCCCAAAGTCCAAGTAAGTATCGTTGTAATCACTGATATAGGGACAGCAAGGCTCTGCCGCTGTCGGCAGCGGTAAAGGGGCCAAGTAGGTTTTTCGTCCAGCAAGACAAAGCTCTATGTCACCCGCTTTTTTTTGGGGTTCTTCAACTGATTGTTGAGGTGATGTCGATATGGAAGAGGTCATTGCAAAGGCTCCATTGCCATGACATCAATCCCCAACAAAGGCATTTCTATGCTCAAATCGAAATGCTGTTTCGCCGTAAGAAAGCGCCCACCCTCAAGAGGGTTAAAGCGGATACGGTAGATACGTTCGGTTGCGACTTCAGCAAGCCAATGCTCGGTCATGTCCGGGGTCAACAGGTGCGGCCCGCCGGTGTCGCAATTGACATTGCTCAGGTCCACCGCCTGCATGAAGTAATCACGCTCGGACGTTGAATTCAGCACTTGCTGGCACTTTTTCGCGGTCCACGGGACTTCGGAATAAGTGACGTACAGCGTGCTGGTTTTGGCGTAAATCAGCCTCGGTTCGTGGATCGGTTCTTCGCGGTCATCGTCGACAACTTCGCGACCTCGCCACAGCATGGCGCTGATCAGTCCGTCTTCAATACGGTATTCGGACAACATGCCGCTGCTGGCCTCAATCACGTACAACCAACCATCGCGCAACAAGCGTATGCCCAAAGGCCGAGCGCTGAGGCTATAGGGCAGCGTAATGTCGCCCGTAGGCTCCAGCGCCGGGCTATCAACGATGCCATAGCGCAGCGGAATCAACTGCACGGTGGTTTTCATCAGCGGGCAGGTGCCCAAGCTATTGCGCGCATCGTCTCGGGAGAGGTTGACGTTGTTGGGATTTTTAGGCCAAAAGGGCTTTGACATCAGGCGGGTTCTCTCAGGTGCAAGGCTCTGCAGCGGGCGATTTCGGCCACTTTTTCAATACGCTGTGCAGGCGTGAGCGACGAAGCAGTCATCAGTTGGCGTTGCAGGTCAGGATGCTCTTGCAGGGCGTGTTCACCGAGATAACCGTGAACATTGGCGTAGAGGGTGATATCGAGCTCGCTGCTAAAGCCGCGGTCATAGGCGGTGGTAGCCAACGCATGGAGATGCGCCCAGCGCTGGGCGCTCGAGAGGTGCCCTAGATAAGCAGGAAAGTAATGACGCAGGTGCTGATTCAGCCGCAGGACTACGTTACGAAAACTGACAACGTCCAACGCAATCGTCTCTTGTGCAGACAGCTGGTAGGGCGTGGCATGTTGCGCTGTCGGTGCTGGACCGGGGCGTCGGTGAAGGTGCCAGACATCCTCTGCGGCGTCGGCAATCAGTATCTGGTGACAAGGCCCAAATAAGGTCGGATCACCCGCTTCAACCGCGAGCGTGAACAACACATGCATTACCGACGGGTCTGCCAGGCGCAGAAACACTTTCTGCTCGTGGGGTAGGCGCACCACGGTTAACCAACGCAGATGAGCAATCATGGACTGCCATTCGCCGTCACAAAACAGCAGGTAGCCCCATTCCTCTTCGGCTTTGTCCAGAAATTGTTGAAAAACAGACTGAGAGGGCGTCTGAACTTTCAGCACACGAGGCGACAGTTGTTCAAGACCGGGCATTTGCGCGCTGGTGTACAACGGCTCAAATACCCAAGGATTGCTCCACTGTTCCAATTGCTGAGACAGTTTGATCAAGCGCACCGCATCCAGCAATAAACCGCCAGCGCCTTGCCAATCGAGTTCTGAAGGAAAACGTGCAGACAAAGAACCTTTATTTTCAAACATAGAATCTGTGCCCTTCGAACGGTATCAGCTCGCAAACACGAGCTGATACCGAGTGATGACGAGACGGCTTATACAGCCGTTTCTACACGCCAGTCATCAGAGCCGGTTGAAGTGCTGATTTCGTGCTTCCAGGTGATTTTCCGGTAGCTGAACTGCACATCTTCCAAGTGGGTGAAGTGGCTGTTATCCGGGTCCTGGCAGTTATGCATGTAACCCTTGATATTGACGATGATCGCGTCTTCAAGTTTGGTGGTGTAGTAGTGCTGCTGGCCCGAGTCTGTAGCCCGATACCATTTGATCGTGACTTCAGTCAGGAGCTCATTGGTCGTCAATGCCAGAAGCAACTGGGGAGAGGCCTTGTCAAAGACCTTGGTGATACACAAGGGTTTATTAACACGCATACCGGTAGGCTGTCCCGATTGCGGGTCACGTGGAATGATCACTTCGTGACTAAAAGCCTGGACCAGGCTCTCGTTTTCATGACCTTGCTGGTAGGTGTTTCCTACAGACTCCTTAGTGGAAGCATTTTCGGTGATCAGACCCTGCTTACTTCCGGTGATAGAAATATACGCTGGCGTAGCCATGAAGCTCTCCTTGCACAAAATTGTGATAACCCCGCAAACAAATACGCTGCGAGGTGAAGTCGATAGTTCAATAGTTATGCCAACTAAAGTGAGACCCTTATAAATCAAGGCGCATGGGCGAGCCTGTAAATATTCAGGTGCAATATGGAGCGAAATATAAGGAAAAGTGCGCAAGAAGTTGCGCACCACTGTGCAAGAAGTTGCGCAGTTAGCTACAGCCCTTTAGATACAAGACGTACCGCATGTTATCCACAGAAAAAAGAGCATTTGACTGCGCAAGAAGTTGCGCACTCGTTAAAGGTCTTCAAATCACGATCGGCTGTTTCTGCACGGGTATTTAGAGGCCGGCACACGGATATAAAAAAGCCCTCCCCGGAGTCGGAAAGGGCTGTTTTATTCACGCAGTATTTACCCCAGGTTAACGCCGTAAGACGCCGCCATCGGGCCCAGCCCCCCCGCAAATCCCTGACCGATGGCCTTGAATTTCCACTCGCCGTTGTGGCTGTACAGCTCACCAAAGATCATGGCTGTTTCAGTTGAGGCATCTTCGCTCAGGTCATAGCGTGCCAGTTCTTTGCCGTCTGACTTGTTCAGCACGCGGATGTAGGCATTAGCGACCTGGCCAAAACTCTGCTTTCGCCCATCGGCCTCGTGGATGGTGACTGAGAACACCAGCTTTTTGGTGTCCGCTGCAAAGCCGGACAGGTTGACGTGGACTTGCTCATCATCGCCCTCGCCCGCTCCTGAGCGGTTATCACCCTGGTGCACGACATTGCCGTCCGGGGAGGTCTTGTTGTTGTAGAACACAAAACTGGCGTCGTTCAGCACTTTGCCACTCTCGCCAAGAATAAAAACCGAAGCGTCCAGGTCGAACTCCTGACCGTCAGTCACGCGCGGGTCCCATCCCAAGCCGACAACGACTTCGGTGAGCCCCGGCGCTTCTTTGGTCAGGGAGACGTTGCCGCCTTTACTCAGACTTACTGCCATGTGCGTGAATCCTTATATGAAGAACTGAATGGCTCTGGATTGAATGGTCAATCCAGAGCCGCGACTGCAACGAGTGTTCGGGTCAACTGCGGGTACCCGACAAGAGCCATCAGCCGTTTTTAACGTCCGTTGGTTCTTTTTTTGCGGGGAAAATGACGCTGGCCACAATGCCGATGGCCAATACCACGAGGACGACCAACAGGCTGGTGTTTGGATCAATGCTGATGCCATGGCCAAACAGGTGATTGGTTGCGTTCAGCGCCAGCTTTGCGGCGATAAAGAACAACAATGCGACAACCGATTTTTCCAGGTGGACCAGGTAACGTTTGAGGGCTTCGAGTACGAAGTACATGGTCCGCAATCCGAGGATCGCGAACATCATGGCGGAGTAAACGATCAAGGGTTCACGGCTAACGGCAATGACCGCAGGCACAGAGTCGAAGGCGAACAGGATGTCCGACACCTCGACCACGACCACACACAAAAACAGCGGTGTGGCGAACAAGGCGCCTTTGGTGGCCAGGGTCATGCCCTGGTTCTCAGGCTTGGTGATCTCGTGTTCGAGGACTTTACGCGACACAAAGAACTGATGACCGTGCAGCTTTGGCCACACCGGAAACAGTTTTTTTGCAAAACGGTAGGCGACGTGCTTGGAGTAATCCTCGTCTTCATCCTCTTCATTGCCGCGCAGCATCATGATCGCGGTCCAGGCGACAATGACCGCAAACAGCACTTCAACCCACGGTCCGAACGCCAATAGACCGGTACCGATGGCCACGAAAATCAAACGGAAAACGATGGCGCCTATGATGCCCCAGTACAGAACGCGATGACGCAGCGCATCCGGGATCTTGAACCAGGCAAAGATCGCCATGAATACAAACAGGTTGTCGACACTGAGGACTTTTTCCAGTGCGTAACCGGTGACAAACAGGCTGGCGACACTCGGGCCATGTGCGTAATACAGGTAGCCCGCGAATGCGAGCGAGATCAGTACCCAAAAGATGGACCAGGCCGCTGCATTGGTCAGCGTGACGGGTTTATCGCTTTTATGGGTAAACAGGTCGATTGCAAGGGCAATGACCGCCAGAGCTACAAATACAGCGATGGTCGTTGGCGGAAAGCCAATTGCCGTGTTGTCCATGATGTCCTCAAAGATCAAAATCGCCAGGGTTCAGCCCCAGCTCATTACACAGGGTGCGGCACGCGGCACGCTCACTGTCGTCGAAGTTGCCGTCCGCACTGCCAATGGCGCAACACACACGAACCAGTAAACGGGCCGCCTCTTCTTTTTTACGCAATTGACTGATCGATCTCAGGGCCTGAGCACGACCGATCTGGGGGTCAAATTCGAACTGATCGCAAATAGCGTTGAAGGACTTGATGACGTCTTTCTCGTCAAACGCCTTTAACTCCTTCGAACGTTGAATAAATCCGATCATTTTTTGTTTTTCACTGCTGCTGATATCGCCATCAGCGGCGGCCACCAGCGCACATCCGCTCACTACGGCGTCCATAAATTCGCGGTTTTTGTACTTGCTGACTTGCACCGAAAGTTTATCGCGTGCAGCCGTTGCATTGGTTTTCAGCCATTCGAGCATGAGTGTTGCCTCTGAGAGTAGTGCACACCGCCGGCCTCGGCGGACCGTTACATCGTGATCACTTAGCCCCAGCAGACCAGCGCATGCCCCAGCCAAAAGCTGTGTCCATGTCCGAATGGCTCTTGTAGAACTCGACCTTGCGATTGACCTTGACGCTGCCGCCCACGTTTTCAAGCAAGGCGATGGCGCACATGCCCTTGGCGCCGCCCTCTTCGCTCAGACGCACTTCAACGGGCGGTTCGCCCGGAATGTACAAGGTGATGACACCGTCAGTTGCCTGCCAGTTTGGGGCGCCTTCGTAGATGAAGGCATACACCAGCACCCGGCGCATCTTGCGCCATTCCTGACCGTTGATTCGCAGCCACTCACCATCGCTCACGGCTCCGGTACGGTCATCGCCCATCAGTTGAATAAACGGCTCATCTGCATATTCACCAAACGCATTGCCCAAAGCCTGGACTGCACCCTTGCGGCCGCTGTCCATTTCATAGAGACACCCCACGTCCAGATCGATCGCTCCTGACTTGCCACGCAAGGCAGCAAAAAAACCTCCACCGCTATTTTGCGGGGCCCGATTCCAGTTGAGGTTTATTTTGATCTCGCCGAAATCACCGCTTGCTTTGACGAGGCTGATCGAGGGGCGCTGCTTGTCGAGGGTCACCTTCGACAGATTGACTTTGACGGTCGGGGCCGTGACCACAGGCTGAGCGGCTGGAGCGACGGGAGCGACGGGAGCGTCAATGTCCACCCCGAAGTGTTCGGCCAGGGACGCCAGGCCACCGGCGAAGCCCTGCGCTACACAGCGGAGCTTCCACACACCCTGACGCCGATAAAATTCTCCCAGAATCAAGGCTGTTTCCATCATGCCTGACGTCGGAATCGGCGCTTCAATGCCACCACTGACGACTACCTTCAGTGATGGAAAAGCCGAGAATTGGGCTTTGTTTTCATAAACAGTGGCGGTCAGCGCGACCTTTTCGATGGCCGCATCAATCGCTGTCAGGTCGAGACTGAAGACGGCCCGACCGGGAACGGATTCAAGCAGTTTGACTGCGCCATTGTTGACGCTTTGCTGGCCGAAGAAACACATGTCGTTGTCGCCACGCACCTTGCCCGACGCATCGAGCAGGAATGCTGAAACATCCACCTCCGCGCCCGGCACAGGGCTGAAGCTGACAGTCACGCTCAAGGAATGAGTACTAACGCCGGTGTTCGCACCGGGCGTCAGCAGGGTCATGGATGCACCGCCCGGACCGCGTCGCGAGTCAAGCCCCGGGCAATCCCGCCTTCGGCCTCGGCGTCGACCGCTGCAAGGCCCCTGTCCTGCTCCATGCACACTTTTTCAAGCCTCGCCCCTGCTGCTTTGACCAGAGAGTTGGTTTGGTTCTTGGACAACGAAATAGCCATGTAGCGTTTCCTTTCCTTGTCTGAACCCAGGCGGGGGCCGGAAGTAATTGCCAGCTCAGGATCTGTACTGCTCAGAGTTCCTCACGCAGACACACATCCAATGGCCGCTTGCGACGCCACAACGCATGAAACTCGCGCCAATGTGGCTCTTGAGCGGCACCCAGCATTTGCTCGTCGCCCCGGGTGTCTCCCCAGGCACGCAATGTGTATTGATCCAAAGGCCCGTATTGCGCCTCCAGCCGAATGACCTTTTGCTCGCATCGACAGTTGGTCCCGTCGATCTCTCCGGTCAGTACGCCATCGACTGATTGCAACCGAGTACCAATGAGCGAGATGCCCAATTTTTTGGCGAACGGCTTAAGGACCAGCTCGGGCGAAGCGGAGCAGATGGTCACAATGGCCTGCTGCTCGACCTCGGAGGCGACCGATACTAAGCCCAAAGGTCGCATTAGCCGCTGCCACGAAGCGTCACAAAATGCTTCGGCTCGCTCGGCCACCCATTCTTCCTTGGCTCCAGTGAGATAGACCGTGATGAGCTTTTCTTTCAAATCATTTCGGCTGATCTTGCCCAGCAGGTAAGAGGTGGTCGACGGGATCATCCGCAAGAGCCGCATTGCGAACAGTCGATTGCCAAAAGCGAAGCGCAAAAAGGGCACAAAGCTGTCGTGATAGGTCAGCGTGCCATCAAAATCGAAGGCCGACAGGACCTGCTTGCCCTTCACAGGCGTATTCAAAACTTCGTTCAACCGACTACTTCAGCCCATCGCAGGCTGCCTCCAAAAAGGGTCTATCGAGCGGGGCGTTTCGGGGCGAACCCCTTGCCAATGCGCTCGTTCAATAATCATTTTCGCCCATTTGCCATGGGTCGCGGGTTCACACATGACATCGTTGAACGTGAACACCGCAGGCGCCGTTTCACTTTGTATCTGGCGCGCGCTGTTGAAATCTTCAAGGGTGACTTGCAACGCCCTGTGGATAACTGCAATTTGCGACGGATGGATTGCGGTTTTACCCACAAGCCCATGGGCAATATCCAGCGCCAGTTCCTGCTCCAACAACTGCGGCGCGTTGAGCTGTTCAAACACCGGAGCCGTCAGGGCGAACCCGGCAGACCCCATGATCCCGCATAACATTGGAATAACGTAACCCATCGGTGTGCTGTAGAGCGTCATCGTCGGTGTACGACGCAACCCCAAGGCGCCCATCAGATCGTTACCGCCTATGCGCAGAGCCATGATACGCCCCGGCAAGTGTTCAAGCAGGGCGCTGCGCAATTCAACCATCGCGCCGGAGTCAAAAACCTCAGGCGTTTCAAGGGTCGGCATCAACATCAGCGCATCGCTGGCCACCGCTTGTTGCCATTCGCGCAGATTGTTCAGGCACAGTTTAGGCACCACAAAACCATCGATGTGGCTAATCAAAGGCCACTCATTGAGCCGCGCGGCCATCGTGCTGTCACGCGGCCGGATAAACACAATCGGCCCGCCGAACGGTCGCCCACCTTGCGCCTCAATCGTCACCAGCAGTTGCTTGAGGTTGTTCAACGCCTGTTGCACATCGGTGTCGGCCACGGCGTCTTCAAGGCACAGCACTAACGAACGCAGCCCCTGGATTTTTTCGCCCAGCACCACCTCCAAAATATCCGGGCGGGTGGCTGGCATGTACAGCGTGGCGCCCAACGCATAAGGTGAGTGCTTGATCATCAGCGCACACTCCTTATCACGGTGACCGCCCGATACGGCCCCAGTTCGTCGCCAACTTCTTGGACTTCAATGTTTGCCTGCCGCGTCAGGTGCATCAACAACTGCACGTCCTGATCGTCACGCCTGCGCACCAGCACATGCTCGGGCACACGACGCATCACAGCACGCGTCGCTTCGGCAATTCCGGGTTTGATCCGCTGGCTGTTGAGCACTGAAAAACGTGTCGAAACACGTTCCAGCGCTGCCTGCGCATGTCGCTGCAACCCTTGGGCCTGACTCAACGTCCAGGGTTGTGTACTGACCTGCGGAGCAAGACGGGCGCGCTCGGTTTCAAGGCTGTGGATAAACGTCATGGTCACGTCGTGCTCAGCCAGATGGTCATATCGCACGCACCCATGCAAACCGGGCGTTGACGGCCAGATGGAGCGTGACACCAAGCCGGAAACGGTAGCCCCTAAAACACCCGACGGAATCAACCAGTCTTCGGCCGACGCTGCCAGCCAGGCGCAGCCGCAGGGATCCGCCAACACCACCAGACGCGGCCCGGACGGGAAGCGTGAATCGTTGGCCAGGCTGTCTCGCAACTGCCCGCTGATCGCACCTTTACCCGTCCAACCATCTACGAACACGATGTTCTGAGCACCGTGAGCCTTGATGATCGCGTCGAGAGCCACGTTGTCGATGCCACGGTCACGGATAATGCTGACCCCGTAATGCCGCGCATCACGACCTCTTTCAATCAAGGCACGCCGTAACAGCACGCCCACTGGCACCCCCGCCCGGACAAATGACACCAGTGCAATCGAGGTGCCGGTGTAGCGGTCGTGCAAAGCGTTGGCCAGCCCCTGTATATCGGCGGCCATGCGGGCAGCGTTCTGGGCCAGCGCATGCCGGTACAACTGTTGATGAACGTCGCATGGCGCCTGCTCCTGGCTGATCATCTCGGAGTAATGGCGCTGCCGGGTCTGAATCAGGCGTTCTTTTTCCTGCACGCTGGTGGCTTTAATCTCCATCACTCGCAGTAAAAAATGCACATCACCGCGGCTATAACTACCGCAACCGATCGTGTTCAGCCCTTCAAAAACATCAGTCATGGCCAATACTCGCGCGTACATGACAGGCCAGTTGGCCACCTTTGGGAGAGCCCCACCAGTCGCATTCAGCCATAAAACCCAGGTCCGAAACGCTGTCGCCGAACCCCAGAATGGGTCGCTTGCCATGGTCTGAAAAGTCGCGGCGAATCCACTCGCGCACCGCTTCACGCTTTTGCAACGCCTGGGGCAAGAAGGCCAGGTTGTTACCATTGCCATGCACGTACAGCCCATCGAGCAAGCCCCGCGCCTTGAGCCCTGCGCATACGGTGAGTAACGCCTCATCGGTTTCATTGTTGTGCTTGGTCACAACGTAAGTGGCCAGGCCTTGCTCCTCGACCACCCACCCGCGCAGCGAGAACCCCAACTCGGCACCGAGGGTCAGGGTTTGCGCGCTCAGGCTATGCAGACGTGCCTGCTCCGGCGCCAGAGCGCGGGACATATGTGCATGCCACTCGCGGTCCGGCAAACCACCAGAATCAAGCATGACTCCACCGTGCGCGCAGATTGCCCCGTGCGCAAAGGGCACGTGCACCCGCTGATAGGCCTCAACGCTACGTGCCGTGACGGGGACCACGTCGGTGGTGGCCAGTAACCACTCGACAAAACACTGCTGTGTGGCGTTCATAAAGCTAGTGGGCTGCCCATTCACATCCAGCGAAGCCATGAAGCGCGGTTCGCCGTCCATTTTGCGAGCGGTCTGAAACAACGTGTCGTCGAGGTCGACGAACACCAGCGGACGTTTAGTCGGCATCAATGATTACCTGCGCATTCAAGGCACGGAGCAACGCCGGATCAAGCGCTGCAGCAGGTGTTTCGCTGCATATCAGCACGCGCTCAAACTGCCCGGGGGCAACGTTGTAGAGGAAGTTGGGAATGCCCAGACCATAGTTGTCATTGAATGACAGGACATGGTCGATGGCATGCCCCAGGGCGATAGGCGAGCGACTGGTGGAGCTGACATGCACATCAGCACCGGCACGCTCCAGCCGTTCCGCCAGCAGGAACGGCGGCCACACAAACTCACTGGTACCAACTACCAAAATCCGCTCGCCGGGGGCAACGTGCAGATCGGGCGCCAGTGTGTCGCGATGTTCGCGCACCCCCATGCGTCCCCAGTCACGTTGGTAATCAAGCGGCCAATCGCCTGATGCCACACAGCCGACTGCTGGCATCTCTGGCAACTCGGCGCGCTCATCTTCAGCAAAGGTATAGCGACCTGAGAGCAGTGAAACGCTGCTGACATGATCACCCTTGACCTTGCGCAGCGCATCCTGCGACCAGTCCGTGAGGGTCGCAGTGACGATGCGCTCAATCGCCCCAAGCCCGGCATCAACCAAGGCGTTGCATGCGTTGAGAAAGGTCGTGCCGGTCGACGCCTCATCATCCACCAGGACCAAAGAACGGGCCGCCAACATGAGTGCGCGGGTCTGCGCATTGTGCGGCAGATGCAACAAGTGTGAAGTGGCGTGGCTGTGTTCTTCTTCAAACCGAGCAAAGACTGCGCTGCCCGTCGGGTGCCGGGTGCTGCACCAATAGACACTGTCGTTGCGCGTCCGGGCCAGGGCGCGATGCACACCAGCCCCCAGGCCAACGGCCGTTTCGGCCATGCCTATTACCAGCACCGGCCCGGGTAAATCGGCAGGGATCTTCGCGGCCAACGCATTGAAGCACTCAGCCATCAACGACGGCCGGGCGGGGATGTGCCGCCCCAGCACGCACGACACAAACAAAAACGCGCGCCTGGGGTTACGCCGTTCAGCGAAGCGCAACAGTGCCTGCGGCTCAAAGGTCGAGGCATCGACCTCAACCTCCAGGCGACCGCGCCTGAGGTTTGCGAACAAAGCCTGGGCTTCGGCCATGGGTTTAGCGCTACTCATCAGAGTCTATTACCTGGGAGATACGTAAAAGAGCGCGGACGATTCGCCAGTCAGGTAGGTAAGACAAGGAGAAAATCGTTACCGAACATGCCGTCAAATACCGCGAAAACACGCTGAATCTGCGGCTTTTACTCTTTAGCGCCCAGATGCCCCTCTCGTCACAGTTATATGACGAAATATTAATTTTATGAACTAACTAGTTCATACTGTGCGACATCGTGTCGCTCCAGCTCTGCGACACCGCTTTCGAAGGAGCACTTCCAGATGTTTTTTTCTTCCCGCGCCTTGCTGGCTTCCGGCCTGTGCAGCGGCTTGTCATTCCTGGCGATCGCCCCCGCGTGCGCGTTTGCAGACACCCCTGACGACCTCATGAATCGCTCAACGCTGACCGGTGGTTGGGGTGGGGAACGGCAAAAGCTGGCCGATCAAGGCATCAAGCTGACCGGTGACTACAACTCCGAAACCTTTTCCAACCTGCATGGCGGGATCAAGCACGGGACGCGCTATGCGCAGCAAGTGCGCATTGGCGCCCAGCTTGACCTGAGCAAGCTGCTGGATACGCCGGATGCTGGCCTTGTACAGATCACCCTCAACGACCGACGCGGCCATAGCGCCTCTGAAGACTTGGTGGGCAACCGCCTGCCGGTGCAGGAAAACTACGGCGGCAAGTACACCCGGCTGTCCGAATTCAGCTATCAACGCACGCTGTTTAGCCCAGCGCTGACCACCAAGCTGGGCTTCCTGGCAATGGGCAATGACTTTGGCGGGATGCCCTTGCTGACCAGCTTTGTGAACGCCGGTTTCTGCGCACACCCGCTGACCATGTCCAACGGCAGCGGCTGGAGCAATTACCCGACCCCGCATTGGGGCGCTGAATTGCATTACACCGTAAGCCCATCACTGACCCTGCAAACGGCGGTGTTCCAGGTCAATCCGGCGTACAACAGCCGCTCCTCCGAAGCCTTCACCATGACCACCCGCGGTACCACCGGCGCCATCATGCCGCTGGAAGCCATCTACACCCATAAGGCCTGGCTGGACGGTCAATACAAAGTGGGCTGGTACTACGACACTTCCAACACCACCAAAATCGGCAGCACTGAAAAAGCCAACAATCGCACGGGCGCTTACGTGTTGCTCGATCAGGCGATATGGCGGGATGAACAAGACCCCGAAAGCATACTGCGCGCCTTCGGCCAGGCCGCTACCAGCAATACCGCGACCTCGCCCATGCACCGCTGGTATTCAGTGGGCCTGGTCAAGCAAAAACCGTTTGCCAATCGCCCATACGACAGTATCGCCTTCGGCTATGGCCGCGCGGTCTTCAATTCACGCTCGCGTGACGTTCAGGAAGCCGCGGCTTCGACCCCCGAGCAAGCCAACATGATCGCCAACCTGGACAGCGGCGAGCAGCTGCTGGAACTGAACTACGGCGCTCAAGTAACACCCTGGTTGCTGCTGCGCCCAGACCTGCAATACATCATCGAACCGGGTGCGTTCTACGGCAAAAGCCGGGGCAATGCGCTGGTCGCGGGCTTGCAGGTCAAGGCCACGTTCTAAGGCTCATCCTGACCCGGCCAGCGCCGGGTCAGGATTAAAAAGACAGTTCCTACAGATACTGTTTCGAAGTCACTCAGCAAAAAAGCCTACATCGTTCATTTTTCACATTTTGTTAAACTCTCCCCTCCTATACTCCAAGCACTATTCACGGAAATATTGCCTGGTAACCCAATGCGTCTGACTCGTCCCGCTCTGCTGTTACTGCTGCTCGGTTGTGTGTTGATGTTTTTTGCCTTGGGTAACCACCATCTGCAAGGCTCCACCGAATCCCGGGTTGCCGGGATTGCCATGCAAATGCACTTGAGTCAGGACTGGGTGACCCCTTCGCTGCTGAACGAACCCTTTCTTGAAAAACCTCCGCTGAGCCTGTGGCTGGATGCAACGGCGATACGCCTGTCTGGCGGGGAGCTTTTTGCCGTGCGCCTCGCATCGGCTGTGGCCGGGCTGTGCAGCATCATGCTCTTGTTCACCATGCTGCGTCGGTTTGGTCGCTCCACGGCTATGGCCTGGACAGCCGCCGCGATGCTGGCCACGATGGGCAGCTTTTGGGCGAACGCACGTCAGGTCGGTGAAGACTCATTGTTGACCCTGGGCGTGACGATGGCGCTATTGGCGTTCTATCAAGCCAGCCGCCAGCCCCGTTTTGCCCTGGGTAGCTGGTTACTGTTTGCAGCTGGCATTGCCCTCGCGACTTTGACCAAGGGCGTGTTCGGCCTTGCATTGCCGGGCGTGGTGATTTTTACCTTTTTGCTGTGCGAAAGCCTGATCAACAAACGCTTTGTATTGAATAACTGGCTGCGCCCGGCCCTGCTGACCCTGATCGGCTTGATCCCACTGCTGATCTGGTTATGCGTGCTGTATCAGCGCGGTGGCCTGCAGGCCGTCAGCGAAGTGGTCCTGACCAACAGCATTGGCCGCTTCAGTGGCTCTTTTGTCGAAGCCGGACACTACGAGCCCTTCTACTATTACCTGCGCAAACTGCCGGAAAGTTTCTTGCCGTGGAACCTGCTGACGTTCTTGGGGCTGTGGCACTTTCGCAAGCAGCTGCGCGACAACCCGTACCTGTTGTTTTTCTGCGTGTGGCTACTGGCGCAATACCTGATGCTCAACATCGCCTCGAGCAAGCGCGCGGTGTACCTGATGTCGCTGACCCCAGCTGCCGCCGTCATCGCAGCGGAATATGCAGGCGTGGTCCTGCAATGGCTGCGCAAGAAAAGCCAGGACTCGGCTATCGCCAAATTTTTGAGTGACTATCATCGCTCGCTGGCCATCGCGCTGCTGGCCGGGGTTGTCGCCACCTATCTGATTGCTGCGGCTGTGTGGGCCCCGCGAGCTGATCGCAGTGAATCCTTCCAGCCCGTGGCCGCGCAGGTCATCAGCCTGCAAGCCAGCGGTAAACACATTGCCTTGCTGCAACCGGACGAGCGCCTTGGGGCTGTGGTGTTCTATAGCCAGCAATTGCCATACACGTTGAATTCAGCCGCCGAGTTGCAGGCGTTTTTGGCTGAGTCACCCGACAATATCGCGGTTATCGACAAAACCGAGGTGCCTGGTGTTGCCCTGAAGGTGCTTGAGACCGTGAGTGTGGGCCGCCATCACTTTTACTTCGTGACGCTGGCGCCCGCCTCGCAAGGTTGATCCGCAGCAATAGAACATCACTTGGCGTGGCCGATTACGGCACATTGGCTACGCTCCCTGTGCTGGACGTTACCAGTCAAGGAGCTTGCCATGACCCTCAGCATTACCAGCCAAACCCTGGGCGACTATAACGCTCAGTTGGCTTACAAGACGGCGACGGCGTACCTGCGCCAGTCAGACCTCGCCCACTATTTGATTGATCAGCTCGAACATCAGCACGTGAAACTCAGTGTCGAGGTCAGTTCAGACCCGGCACTGGCTGACAAAGACACCTCAGCCGACGGCGTGATTGTGTGGAACCTGCACAGCAGCACTTGGCCAAACCCGCAGTTATCCGAGGTCACCGCCCTGCTCAACCGCAGCCCGGCGCAACAAAAGGCCTACCTCACCAGCCAGTGGGTGCTGATGCACTTGCTCGCGCTTGCCTGCCAGCAATTGAGCGATCAGCTCAACTTTCGCGATGCGGATGCCACGTGGCCGTGGCTTGATGAAAAAGAGCTCAGCGCCAACGACATCGAAAAAGCCGTAGCCCTGGAACTCAGGGACGTGCCACTGCCTGTTGAAGACAATTGGAATCGTGTGTTGGCGTGATGGTACCCAAATTGTAGGAGCGGGGGGTGGGGGGGGGGGGGGGTAAAATAGGGCG
>NZ_JANLNV010000026.1 GCF_025465935.1 Pseudomonas sp. 7P_10.2_Bac1
TCCGCGAAGACAACACCCCCCCCCCCCCCCCCCCCCCCCCCCCCCGCTCCTGTCGGTTTTAAATCACTGCGCCACGACTCCTTTGAGGTACGCGGCTGGCGCTGCGCCCAGGTTGTTCAGCAGGCGCTCGCTGTACCAGTCGATAAAGTTGACCACCCCAAACTCATACGTCTTGGAGTACGGCCCTGGCTGGTACGCCGTGGAGTTGATGCCGCGCTGGTTCTCTTCTGCCAGGCGGCGGTCCTGGTTATTGGTCTCGTCCCACACTTTACGCATGCGCTCGACGTCGTAATCCACCCCTTCCACCGCGTCTTTGTGCACCAGCCATTTGGTGGTGACGATGGTTTCTTGCGGACCGATCGGCCACACCGTGAAGACGATGATGTGATCGCCCATGCAGTGGTTCCACGAGTGCGGCAGGTGCAGGATGCGCATTGAGCCCAGGTCGGGGTTTTTGATGCGCCCCATGAGTTTTGCACAGCCTTGTTTGCCATCCATGGTCATCGACACGGTGCCCTTGAGCAGCGGCATGCGCACGATGCGATTGCGCAGGCCGAAGCTGGCATGAGCGTAAGGGATTTTCTCGGCGTCCCAGGCAGCAGCCGAAGCGGCCACGTGGTCCTTGAAGGCCTGGTCGGCCCGCGGGTCGGTGACGTCGTCCCACTCCAGCAAGGTTTTGAGCAGCTCCGGGTGCGAACCGCCGCAGTGGTAGCACTCGCGGTTGTTTTCCAGGACCAGTTTCCAGTTGGCTTTTTCGACCAGGGTGGTCTGAATCGCCACCTTGGTGTTTTCCATGTCGTAGGGTTCCATGTAGTGGTTCAGCGTGGCCAGGAACTCGTCAATCGCCGGCGGGTTTTCGGCCATGCTGATGAAGATGTAGCCGCCTGCGGTTTTCACGTTCACAGGCTTGAGGCCGTATTGCTTCATGTCGAAGTCGGCACCCATCTCGGTGCCGGCAAACAGCAGTCGGCCATCGAGCTCGTAGGTCCACTGGTGGTAGTGGCAGACCAGCTTGGCGACCTTGCCTTTTTCGCTGGTGCACAGCCGCGAACCGCGATGGCGGCAGACGTTGTGAAACGCATGCACCTGGCCTTCGGCGCCGCGAATCACGATGATCGGGTTGTTGCCGACTTGCAGAGTCAGGAAGTTGCCTTTGGTAGGGATCTCGCAGGTCATGCCCGCAATCAGCCATTCCTTCTGAAAGATCTCTTGCATGTCGATGTCGAACAGGCGCTGGTCGTTATAAAACGGCTGCGGCAGCGAAAACGTCCGCTCGCGGTTTTGCAACATCTCGGCGGTGGCCTTGCGTGCAGGTTCTAGTGGATCGCCCAGGCTCAGGGTTGCGGTGACATCCATCGTTGTTGTCCTCATGGCCATGCGATGTGGCCGAAAAGTGGCTGATCAGGGGTACGACACAAGGCAATGCAATCACTGTTGTCAGTGCCGATGAGTGTGCGTTCGAAGTGCCTGATCGCCATATCTGCGGGCGACATGGCCCAATCTGTTCCCGACGCCGCAAGGGCTGTTTTCAGCGGCTGGTCGCGATAAGTATGTGAATGTCGCGAATAGGTAAATGGCTGCTTCATGGCATGCGCAGAATCGCCAGCAAGAGGCCGACAGGCGGCCGTGGAGAAGCGTATGTCCAACAGCTTTCTGAATCCGGTGACTACCCAAACCTGGGCCAATGGCCGACACATCGTGCGCTGTGTCAAAGTGATTCAGGAAACCTGGGACGTGCGCACGTTCTGCTTCATGGCTGATCAGCCGATCCTGTTCTTCTTCAAGCCGGGGCAGTTCGTGACCCTGGAACTGGAGATCGACGGCGACCCGGTGATGCGCTCGTACACCATCTCCAGCTCTCCGTCGGTGCCGTACAGTTTTTCAGTAACGATCAAACGCGTGCCCGGCGGGCGGGTGTCCAACTGGTTGCACGACACCCTGCAGGAAGGCCAGGAGTTGGCGGTGCACGGGCCGGTCGGGCTGTTTAATGCCATCGACGCGCCCAGCCCGAAAGTGCTGTACCTGAGCGGCGGCGTGGGCATCACCCCGGTGATGTCGATGGCGCGTTGGTTTTACGACACCAATGCCAATGTCGACATGGTATTTATCCACAGCGCGCGCTCGCCCAAAGACATCATTTACCACCGCGAGCTGGAGCACATGGCGTCGCGCATCGATAACTTCAGCCTGCATTTGATCTGCGAAAAGCACGGGCTGGGTGAGCCCTGGGCGGGTTATCGCGGTTACTTGAACCACAAAATGCTCGACCTGATGGCGCCCGATTTCATGGAGCGCGAAGTGTTTTGCTGCGGGCCCACGCCCTATATGAATGCGGTGAAGCGGCTGCTGGAAAGCAACGGCTTTGACATGAGCCGTTATCACGAAGAGTCGTTTGGTGCGACGCCGCCCGAAGTCCGTGCGGACGCCATCGAGCAAGCCGAACAGGCAGCCGATGCGCCGGAGCTGGACGTGGCGGATTTGAACCAGGTGGAATTTACGGCCTCGGGCAAGAGCATCCGCGTGGGCCCGGCCGAAACCGTGCATGCGGCGGCAGCCAAGTTGGGGCTGATGATTCCCAAAGCCTGCGGCATGGGCATTTGCGGCACCTGCAAAGTGCTCAAGCTGGGCGGCGAAGTGGAGATGGACCACAACGGCGGCATCACTGACGACGACGTAGCCGAAGGCTACATCCTGTCGTGCTGCAGCGTGCCGAAGGGCGATGTGCGTATCGAATTCTGAAAGGGACTGTAGGAGCCTTGTCTTGGGATCTTTTGATCGTTAAAAAGCTCGCGAGGCAGTTGGCTCCTACAGTGTATTCGGGTGTCTCGGGAACAAAGGTTCCAAACCGCAGTCTTTAGGGCGCGTAAAGGCAGGTCTTCGCTAGCTTAGCGGCCGACTTTTCTTTATCGTACGCGCCCTCTGAAATCTGCTTGAGAACACCATCATGATTGAGTCATCCCTTAGCAAACTGGAACAATTGGTCAGTGACCTGGTTCAGCAAAAACAGGAACTGCTGGACGCGAACACTCAGCTCAACACCGAGCTGGCTCAAGCCAAAGAAGAAAACGAAACCCTGCAACTGTCGCTGATGGAAGCCGAAGAGAAGCAAGGTGCCACCGCTGCCCGTATTCAAGCCCTGGTTGAGCGCGCGAGCGTGAGCCCTGTCAACGCATGAGTGCGGACAGAGACGGTATAAGTGTCGTCTCGATTCTGGGTAACGACTACACGATCAAGGCACCGGAAGGCGAGAAACAAACGCTGCTGGCCGCCACGGTCATGTTGAAAGCTGCCCTGGCCGAAACGAAAAGAAAGTACCCGAGCTTGATCGGGGACAAATTGCTGGTTTTGGCCGCGTTGAATCTGTGTTCACAACAGATTGAATTGCAACTGAGCCACAAGCAGGAACTCGACCGTTATCAAGAGCAAGTCAGCGCCACGGTCGATGTGATTGAGCGAACCCTCGGGCAAAGCTGAACAATCACATAACTTTGTAGGAGCGAGCTTGCCTCGCGATCTTTTAAACGATCAAAAGATCGCGAGCAAACTCGCTCCTACAGATAATCAGCTTTTATCCCACCATCACTTCCCGAATATCCGCCGCCAACTCCCGCACCCGTGCTTCTTCGGTGTCCCAGGAGCACATAAAGCGCGCGCCACCTTTGCCGATGAAGGTGTAGAAACGCCAGCCCTTGGCGGTCAATGCCTCGACGGCAGGTTCCGACAGTTGCAGAAACACACCGTTGGCCTCGACCGGGAACATCAACTCAACCCCTGGAATGTCACTGACCAACTGGCTCAGCAGTTGAGCGCAGTGGTTGGCGTGGCGCGAGTGTTTGAGCCAGGCGTCGTTTTCCAGCAAGCCCACCCACGGGGCTGACAGGAAGCGCATTTTCGAGGCCAGTTGCCCGGCCTGTTTGCAGCGGTAGTCAAAGTCCACTGCCAGGTCGTGGTTGAAGAACAGAATTGCTTCGCCCACTGCCATGCCATTTTTCGTCCCGCCAAAGCACAACACGTCCACTCCGGCTTTCCAGCTCAGGTCGGCGGGCGAGCAGCCGAGGAACGCACAGGCGTTGGAAAAGCGCGCGCCGTCCATGTGCAGCAGCAAGCCGAGTTCCTTGCAAGTGGTGCTGATGGCGCGGATTTCTTCAGGCGTATAGACAGTGCCCACTTCGGTGGCCTGGGTGATGGTCACCACGCGGGGTTTTGGGTAGTGAATGTCTTTGCGCTTGGTGGCGATTTCGCGGATCGACTCCGGCGTGATCTTGCCGTTTTCGGTGCGAGCCAACAGCAGTTTCGAGCCGTTGGAGAAGAACTCCGGGGCGCCGCATTCGTCGGTTTCGACGTGGGCGGTTTCGGAGCAGATCACGCTGTGGAAGCTCTGGCACAACGACGACAATGCCAACGAGTTGGCGGCGGTGCCGTTGAAGGCGAAGAACACTTCGCAGTCGGTTTCGAACAACCGACGGAAGTCATTGGCGGCATGCAGCGTCCACTCGTCATCGCCGTAGGAGCGTTGGTGGCCGTGGTTGGCTTTTTCCATGGCAGACCAGACTTCGGGGCAGATACCGGAGTAGTTGTCGCTGGCGAATTGTTGGCTCTTATCAGTCATTTCCCGGTTCCTTGGTCGAAGATCGTGGTGCACTTTATCCAAGAAAGCGGCGGGTGCACAGACACGACTCAAGATGCGGAAAGCTCCTACATATAAATAAGTCCATATCGTGCTAAAACGCAGAGCTGACTTTATTGACGGATTTGATAATTAAGTTTGGTTTAACTGCGCAACTTCTTGCGCACTTTTTTCATGTTTGTCATTTCAAGAAACAACTAATGACCTTTGCGCTTTTTTGCACGCATTGAACTTCGGGTAAGTGATCACCGTGAAATATCAGGTTCATGTCATCTCGTTAACAGCGTCACTGATATTGCCCGTTGCAAGCCTTTGGCCTACAGGAATCTGATTAGTGAGCCCGCACAATCCACGTAACCCCAACGACATTAATTTCAGTCGCACCGATGCCAAAGTGGCCTTGGGCGTCTGCCCGCTGAGAAAAAGCACTGTCCAACTGCTGCCCCTGCGTTATGGGTTGGTGGATAACCCGGCGCTCGATCCGGCCGCTGAAATTGCCATGCCTTACAGCTTGAAGAGCCGCCCGTTGGGCATTCGCCTGCTGCGTGATGGCTGGCTCTATGTGATCGACGGCGGCAACGGTGAGTTATCCGAGTACTGGGTTTATAACGGCGTGGTTGAGTCGATGCTGTTTCAGGGTAAGGAGGTGATCGAAGACGAACGCGAAGACCCGATCAATGCGCCCACGTTGATCTTCCCTAAAACCAGCACCTTGTATGTCAGTTATGCCGAGGTGCAATGGTCGGCCAATAAATGCCGGCAAGTGATTAACGATCCCGCTGAGCGCAATTACTTTATGCAGGCCGTGGACCTGAGCCGGGCGGACTGTCTCAAAGGCGCTCAGCACCTGCTGACTGAGCCGATGGTCGAGCGATGGCTGGCGGAATACGCCACTGAGCGTGTCGAGCACGAACAGGATCATCTGGAAGCTGATGCGTCACTGGCAGAGCATGCCGCCTTCAGTGAGCGGCGCCGCCTGTACGCCGAATTACCCGAGCATGAACGCCTTCCCTACCTGTGGGAAAACCCGCCGCGTTTTAGCCCTTATTATTTTGCTCATCTAAAGGACGCTATTCACCCGCAGTATCATTTCGACACCCTGTACCTTGTGCTCGATGACACGTTGGGCGTACTGCGTGATCTGGCCAATTATCAGGATCAGGTCGCAGGCTGGGTGAGTGACTGGGCCAATGGCGGTGCGCAGGCAGGCAACAACGAACGCGATTACCTGCTGGCGTGCTACATCGAGTCCCTCAGCCAACTGAGTGACCGGGATGTGTCAGTGCTGGCCGGAGCAACCGATGATCCGGCGATCAAGGCCATGTTTGCCGAGCTGGAGAACATGCCTGAACCGGATCGGGGCGTGACCAAAGCGGCGATGCTGGAATACGTCAACAAAGGCGGGTTGATGACCCCGCCAGCGGGAAGCCCGGTGCCGGCGGATTTGCAGGTGTTGCGTGAAAGGGCCGAGGCGCAGGCGATGGCGGCCGCTCATTCTGGCGGTGACGGCATGATTACGGGTCAATTGATCACCGATGAAGTCGATCGACGCTATTACACCCCCCTGCACTTTCACCTTACGCCCAGTGCTTTCGTCCAAAAGCACCTCAAAGCTTTAATCGACCTTGGCAAACTTCACGGCGAACGAATTTACGACATTTTGCACGGGGCCAAATTCGGCCAGCGTGGCGTGAATGATCTGATCGACCGCGAAGCCATGGACCGCGACCTGCTGGCTCACCGCACAGGCCTCGCCCGCTGGAATGACCTGCTTGAGCGCATCACCGCCGACCGCGTGGCACTGACCACCACCTGCGGCTTTCACAAAAACGCCTGGTACCTCGACCCGCAACTCAGTCGGCAGGTGGGTTTTGCTTTTACCCTTGAATATGCCTGCCTTAAAGACATTTGCCGCAGCGACGAAGCCTGCGATCAATTGCATTCATTTATCGAACGCCAACCGCAATTCAGCCGCCCGTTGTACTACACCTTGCCCTTCAGCGAACAAACCGGGCTGTGGGTGCAATATGCATTTTTGAATGCCGCGGGCATGACCGTGTTCAACAATACCCGCGGGTTGTTCGAGCAACTGCGCAGCATTGAACACGGGCGTTTACCGGCGTTGGACGAGCTGCCTGACAGCACGCGTACCGTCGCCAACGCGGCGCAAATCAGCTTGGCTCCGGCGCTGAACCGCGGGCTGGAAAAATTACTGGCCGAATTTGCTGCAGTGTTCAAAGGGCAAACCATGCCCGACCTTGATCAACTGTTTCGCAACCTGCCCTTTGCGTTGAAATCGAACATTCTGCAAGCCGCGAAAACTGAAGGCGTGACCTTCAAATTTGCCACCCCTGAAGAAAAAGCCAGCTTGCGCTCCACGCTGGAAGAAGTCCTCAAACAACGGGGTGAAATGTCCAAGCTCAAGCGCGAGCGCAGACAAGCCAACCGCACTGCACGGCGTAAGGGCGAGAAGGGGCATACATCGGCCCAATCTGTAGAAACTCAGCAGAAAATAGCCTACCTGCGTTGGCAACTGGACTCGGGCGAAAAGCGATTGGCAGCGAGTATCAGCCCGATCGTGGAACTGCCGGATGAACATGCACGGCTGTTAGGCGCAACCCCCGAGCGCGCCGGGTTGACAGTGATCTTCCCGAACGAAGGCCAACGGCAAGCCGCCGGGTTGATGAGGGACTTTCGCAATGGCGTGAAGAGTGCGCCGGTAATGAATGCGCTGGGAGATGGGGCGGCGTTGCTGCTGTTTGTGGCGCAGGCGGTGAATTTGGCGCAGGTATACAAAGAAATAGAATCGTTACCTGCGCACGAACAAGAGTGGAGTTCTTTTACAAGTGCTCTGATTGCAACAGGAGCGGCTGGTTTTGCAGCGGCGCAAGGGGTATTTGACACGGCTCTTAATGCCCAGGCGAAAGCCCTGGGTGAAAGTCTGCGATTGAATGCTCTTAGTCGATTAGAGGTAACTATTGGTAGGTTACATGTCAGCTTAGGGGTGGGTGCATATTTATTTGGTTTTATTGCTGCGTTAGTTAGTCTGCACACCTACCATAAAAGTTGGGTACAAGCAGTCCGCAGTGGCAATCAGGGAGCTCAGCACGGAGCCATGTTGACCATGATTGCTTCAGGAGGCTTGGCATTAAGTAATGCCTATGGGGGAGGGAACTTAGCTGTCGCAGCTTATGAGTTGCTGATGGCAACTAAAGGATTCGCTCGAGAGTCTGCCTTGAAGTTGTGGGGGGCGCGTCTGTCAAGCGTATTTGTTCGTGTCAGTTGGGTAGGTGGGCTATTTACGTTGCTGGAGTTGGCGGGTGTGTGGGTGTACAACCGGTATAACACAAGTGCTCATGATCAATGGTTGCAATCTGTCCCTTGGAGTCATGATTTAGAAAAACGTAGGAACGCGACTTTGAAAGAGTTTCACAACACCCTCACTGCGTTGTTGCAAGCACCCTTTGTAGAAATAAAAGATAGTGTGGATGAACCGTATTTGCAGAGCCCGTTGCCTAATACCAAGGTAGGAGAAATCGTCCTGGTTTTTCCTGGGTTGGATATATCTACTTTCCAAGTTCCATTGGTTGGGATAAAACGGCGAGCCTTGATGATTGGAGCTCAACGCATTACAACGGTCACCCTGAGCTATAAAAACCCACTTGTGGAGCACGTTGAAAACGTAACTGCGCTTTTGCATACGGGCTTGTTACGGGTAGTAAGTGAACAAGAAAAGAAAAACGAGGGCTCGCCCTTGTTACTAAAACTGGTATATCCGGTAAATGCTGAGCATGTGCAAGGTAAAGTATCTGAGGCGTTACTGATCGAGATTAACCTTCAGTCTTGGGATGAAAATGAACGTGTGAGCGAGCAGACGTACCGGATACGGTTTAATGCCTTAGAAAAGGGGCGTTTCCCTTCAGCAGACCACCAGACGTTCACGCCAGAGATACCTTTGGTTGAAGTTAAAGTTCTTGATTTGGCGGTGTTGAAATGAAGTCGCCATTGAATAAAAAAACAGTTATTAAGCGCGCCGGTGATGTCGAATTTTTTCCTTCCGGTCGCCAAACTTATTTAGCCCCTTTGCCCTTGCCGACAAATGAGCATCCTTTCTGTCCCTATATCAGTGATTACAATGACACTTTTATGGATTTCGGAGGCGGGGAGCCGAAAGTATTTACGTATCAGTTTAACTTGGGTATACCCTTTTCCATGTCATGTTTTGTGGCATTTGGAGGCCCTCTTATAGGTGGTTTGATGGGGCTTTCGTTGGGTTCTAGCTTAATGAGAAGTTGGGAGTCAGTTCAGGGGATTTTCTTGGCCTCTTGGGAGAGTGCTCTAGGCATTTGGATACTTGTCTCAGCCCTATTCTTTTTCATCTGGCTCTACCACCACAACCTCTTCACCAAAGTCATCCCCACCCGCTTCAACCGTCAGCGCCGTGAAGTGTGCTTTATGCCCGATGGCGCTACTGAGCCTTTATTCGTCCCTTGGGAATCCCTGTCCGCGTGGGTCGTTCAGGCTCAAGGTGCCACGCAATATGGTGTCACCCGCCAATACGGCATGGGCATGGGGTTTGAGCATGAGGGCGAGTTAGTCCGGGTTGAGTTCCAGTGCGGCAGTTTGCAGTTGGCGATTTCCAACTGGGAGGCTGTTCGTGGGTATATGGAATACGAACTTAACGACCTCTCCGGCCTTCAAGACCCGCTCGGATTACAAGAACCCGGCGACCCGCCTCACGAAGGCCTGCATACCTTCCGTAATGCCCGCGCCGGTTTGCATCGACGCCTGCGCGAAAAGGAAGTGGGCCGGATCTACGCCTTTTTTTGGTACGTGTATCACGTGATGACCCTGTGGACACTGCCCAACCGTTTGGTGGAATGGGAGATAAAACGCATCGCCAAGGTCGGCCGCCGCGCGTTGCCGCCAGCCATGCTGGCGTGGTCCGAGCCGCTGCCGCCTGAACAATGGGCCAAGCCCAGCAGCGAACTGCTACGACTGAGTGCAAAGGTCAAAGCCCTGCTCAAACGCTACCCGCGCACGCCGATTACTGAGGTATATGCCGAGGTGTATCGCAATGACAGTAGAGATTGAAAATATACCCGAGGGTAAGCGCGCGGGAGATGTCGAATGTTTCCCCTCTGGCCACCAAACCTATTTAGCCCCCTTGCCCTTGCCGACAAATGAGCATCCTTTCTGTCCCTATATCAGTGATTACAATGACACTTTTATGGATTTCGGAGGCGGGGAGCCGAAAGTATTTACGTATCAGTTTAACTTGGGTATACCCTTTTCCATGTCATGTTTTGTGGCATTTGGAGGACCTCTTGTAGGTGGGTTAATAGGGTTCTTATTGGATTTAAACTTAAAGAGAAGTTGGGCGTTTGCGGAAGAGATTTTCTTGGCGTCTTGGGAGACTGCTCTAGGCATTTGGATACTTGTCTCAGCCCTATTCTTTTTCATCTGGCTTTACCACCACAACCTTTTCACCAAAGTCATCCCCACCCGCTTCAACCGTCAGCGCCGCGAAGTGTGCTTTATGCCCGATGGCGCCACTGAGCCTTTATTCGTCCCTTGGGAATCCCTGTCCGCGTGGGTCGTTCAGGCTCAAGGTGCCACGCAATATGGTGTGACCCGTCAATACGGCATGGGCATGGGGTTTGAGCATGAGGGCGAGTTAGTCCGGGTTGAGTTCCAGTGCGGCAGTTTGCAGTTGGCGATTTCCAACTGGGAGGCTGTTCGTGGGTATATGGAGTACGAACTTAACGACCTCTCCGGCCTTCAAGATCCGCTCGGATTACAAGAACCCAGTGACCCGCCTCACGAAGGGCTGCATACCTTCCGTAATGCCCGCGCCGGTTTGCATCGGCGCCTGCGCGAAAAGGAAGTGGGCCGGATCTACGCCTTTTTTTGGTACGTGTATCACGTGATGACCCTGTGGACACTGCCCAACCGTTTGGTGGAATGGGAAATAAAACGCATCGCCAAGGTCGGCCGCCGCGCGTTGCCGCCAGCCATGCAAGCGTGGTCCGAGCCGCTGCCGCCTGAACAATGGGCCAAGCCCAGCAGCGAACTGCTACGACTGAGTGCAAAGGTCAAAGCCCTGCTCAAACGCTACCCACGCACGCCGATTACTGAGGTATATGCCGAGGTGTATCGCAACGAGCCGAATCCGCCGCACAGCGCCTGAGCTTGTGAAGAGGTCGTACAGGCTCGCCATGTCGTAAACGCACCATTGCGTGGCGTGCGCAGGCATTTGATCGGCCAGCGCCAGCTCTACCATCTGGCTCAAAGGGCATAAGCCTCACCGAGACGAATGGCGCGCTGGCGCTGGGAGAACGCAATGTTCAGCAAACAGGATCAGATTCAGGGTTACGACGATGCCTTGTTGGCGGCAATCAACGCCGAGGATCAGCGTCAGGAAGATCATATTGAGCTGATCGCCTCCGAGAACTACACCAGCCAGCGCGTCATGGAAGCCCAAGGCAGTGGCCTGACCAACAAGTACGCCGAAGGCTACCCCGGTAAGCGCTATTACGGCGGTTGCGAACATGTGGATAAAGTTGAGCAACTGGCCATCGACCGTGCCAAGCAACTGTTCGGCGCCGATTACGCCAACGTGCAGCCGCACTCGGGCAGCCAGGCCAACGCCGCGGTGTACCTGGCGTTGCTCAATGCCGGTGACACGGTGTTGGGGATGAGCCTGGCCCACGGCGGGCATTTGACTCATGGCGCCAGCGTCAGCTTCTCGGGCAAGTTGTACAACGCGGTGCAGTACGGCATCGACACCGCCACCGGTTTGATCGACTACGACGAAGTCGAGCGTCTGGCCGTCGAGCACCAGCCCAAAATGATCATTGCCGGGTTTTCGGCGTACTCCAAAACCCTGGATTTCGCGCGCTTTCGTGAAATCGCCGACAAAGTCGGCGCGTACTTTTTTGTCGACATGGCCCACGTGGCCGGGCTGGTTGCGGCGGGCCTGTACCCGAACCCGCTGCCCTACGCTGATGTGGTCACCACCACGACCCACAAGACCCTGCGCGGGCCGCGTGGCGGGTTGATTCTGGCCAAGCGCAACGAAGCGCTGGAGAAGAAATTCAACGCGGCGGTGTTCCCGGGCGGGCAGGGCGGCCCGTTGATGCACGTGATCGCGGCCAAGGCGGTGTGCTTCAAAGAAGCGCAGGAGCCGGGCTTCAAAACCTATCAGCAGCAGGTCATCGACAATGCCCAGGCGATGGCTGAGGTGTTTATCAAACGCGGCTACGACGTGGTCTCGGGTGGCACCGACAACCACCTGTTTCTGGTCAGCCTGATCCGTCAGGGGCTGACCGGCAAAGACGCCGACGCCGCTCTGGGCCGTGCGCACATCACGGTCAACAAAAACGCAGTGCCCAACGATCCGCAGTCGCCGTTCGTGACCTCGGGCCTGCGCATCGGCACCCCGGCGGTGACCACGCGTGGTTTCAAAGTGGCGCAGTGCACGGAGTTGGCGGGCTGGATCTGCGACATCCTCGATCACCTCGGTGACCCGGATATCGAGGCCGATGTGGCGCGTCAGGTGACCTCGCTGTGCAAAGACTTCCCGGTTTATCGCTGAGCGCGTTTTGGAGTAGACCCTATGCAACGGTACTCAGGCTTCGGCCTTCTTAAGCACTCGTTCAGCCACCACGAAAACTGGCAGAAAATGTGGCGCACGCCGACCCCGAAAAAGGTCTACGACGTGGTCATCGTCGGCGGCGGCGGGCATGGTCTGGCCACCGCGTATTACCTGGCCAAAGAGCACGGCATCACCAACGTGGCCGTGGTTGAAAAAGGCTGGCTGGGCGGCGGCAACACGGCGCGCAACACCACCATCGTGCGTTCCAACTATTTGTGGGACGAGTCGGCGCACCTCTACGAGCATGCCATGAAGTTGTGGGAAGGCTTGTCCCAGGACCTCAACTACAACGTCATGTTCTCGCAGCGCGGCGTCTACAACCTGTGCCACACCCTGCAAGACATGCGCGACTCGGAACGCCGGGTCAGCGCCAACCGCCTCAATGGCGTAGACGGCGAGTTGTTGAACGGCAAACAAGTGGCGGACGAAATTCCGTACCTGGACTGCTCCAAAAACACCCGCTACCCGATCATCGGCGCCACCGTGCAACGACGCGGCGGCGTGGCCCGGCATGACGCGGTGGCCTGGGGCTTTGCCCGGGCGGCCGACGCATTGGGTGTGGACTTGATTCAACAGACCGAAGTGCTCGGCTTTCGCAAAGAAAACGGCGTGTGCATCGGCGTCGAAACCAGCAAGGGCTTTATCGGCGCCAAACGCGTGGGCGTGGTCACGGCGGGTAACTCCGGGCACATGGCGCGCCAGGCGGGGTTTCGCCTGCCGATCGAATCGCACCCGCTGCAAGCGCTGGTGTCGGAGCCGATCAAACCGATTATCGACAGCGTGATCATGTCCAACGCCGTGCACGGCTACATCAGCCAGTCAGACAAGGGCGACCTGGTGATCGGCGCCGGTATCGACGGCTGGGTCGGCTACGGCCAGCGCGGCTCGTACCCGGTGGTCGAGCACACCATTCAAGCGATTGTGGAGATGTTCCCGGTGCTGTCCCGCGTGCGCATGAACCGCCAATGGGGCGGCATCGTCGACACCACGCCCGACGCCTGCCCGATCATCTCCAAAACCCCGGTGCCAAACCTGTTCTTCAACTGCGGCTGGGGCACCGGTGGTTTCAAAGCCACGCCGGGTTCGGGCAACGTGTTTGCCGCCAGTTTGGCCAAAGGCGAAATGCACCCGCTGGCGGCGCCGTTTTCCATCGACCGTTTTTATAACGGCGCCTTGATCGACGAGCACGGCGCTGCCGCTGTCGCCCACTAATACACAGGAGAACCACCCCATGTTGCATATCTTCTGTCCTCATTGCGGCGAGTTGCGCTCCGAAGAAGAGTTTCACGCCAGCGGCCAGGCGCACATTCCGCGCCCGCTTGACCCCAACGCCTGCACCGACAAGGAGTGGGGCGACTACATGTTCTTTCGCGACAACCCGCGTGGCCTGCACCACGAGTTGTGGAACCACGTTGCCGGTTGCCGTCAGTTTTTTAACGTCACGCGCAACACCGTGACGTACGAAATCCTGGAAACCTACCTGATCGGCAGCAAACCGCAGTTCACCGAACACGCCGCGCCTGTCGCGCCCACAGTCACCCGCGAGCTGGGAGAAAAGGTATGAGTCAGACCCATCGCTTGCCAAACGGCGGCCGCGTTGATCGCAGCAAAGTCCTGACCTTTACCTTCAATGGCCAACAGTACAAAGGCTACGAAGGCGACAGCCTGGCGGCTGCATTGCTGGCCAATGGTGTCGACATCATCGGTCGCAGTTTTAAATATTCCCGGCCGCGTGGCATTTACGCTGCGGGCGCCGAAGAGCCCAACGCGGTGCTGCAGATCGGCGCCACCGAAGCCACGCAAATCCCTAACGTGCGCGCCACGCAACAGGCGTTGTACCAAGGCTTGGTTGCCACCAGCACCAACGGCTGGCCCAACGTAAACACCGACATGATGGGCATTCTGGGCAAGGTCGGCGGCAAGCTGATGCCGCCGGGTTTTTACTACAAAACCTTTATGTACCCGCAGTCGTTCTGGATGACTTACGAGAAGTACATCCGCAAGGCAGCAGGGTTGGGGCGTTCGCCGACGCAGAATGACCCCGACACCTACGACAATATGAACCACCACTGCGACGTGCTGATTGTGGGCGCCGGGCCTGCCGGTCTGGCTGCGGCCCTTGCGGCGGCGCGCAGCGGTGCACGGGTGATCGTGGCCGATGAGCAGGAAGAATTTGGCGGCAGCCTGCTCGACAGCCGCGAAAGCCTGGACGGCAAGCCGGCCATGGAGTGGGTGGCCAAGGTGGTGGCAGAACTCAAGGAACTGCCGGACGTGGTGTTGCTGCCGCGTGCCACGGTCAACGGCTATCACGATCACAACTTTCTGACCATTCACGAGCGCCTTACCGATCACCTGGGTGACCGGGCGCCGATAGGGCAGGTGCGTCAGCGCTTGCACCGTGTGCGGGCCAAGCGCGTGGTGCTGGCCACGGGCGCGTGTGAGCGTCCATTGGTGTACGGCAACAACGACGTGCCGGGCAACATGCTGGCAGGTGCGGTGTCGACTTACGTGCGCCGCTATGGCGTGGCGCCGGGTAAAAAACTGCTGCTGAGCACCAACAACGATTACGCCTACCGCGTGGCGCTGGACTGGCTCGATGCGGGCCAGCAAGTGGTGGCGGTGGCCGACGCACGCAGCAATCCGCGAGGTGCTCTGGTTGAAGAAGCCCGCGCCAAAGGCATCCGGATTTTGACCGGCAGCGCAGTGATCGAAGCTCGTGGCAGCAAACGCGTGACGGGCGCCCGCGTGGCGGCGATTGACCTCAAATCCCACAGCGTCACCAGCCCCGGTGAATGGCTGCCGTGCGACTTGGTGGCCACTTCCGGCGGTTACAGCCCGGTGGTGCATTTGGCTTCGCACCTGGGCGGCAAGCCAATCTGGCGCGAAGACATTCTGGGTTTTGTACCCGGCGAAGCCCCGCAAAAGCGCGTGTGCGTGGGCGGTATCAATGGCGTTTACGGGTTGGGCGACAGCCTGGCCGATGGCTTTGAAGGCGGCGCACGCGCGGCCAGCGAAGCCGGTTTTAAAGCGGTTGAAGGCGTGCTGCCCAAAGCGCTGAATCAGGTACAGGAAGCGACCGTGGCGCTTTTTCAGGTGCCCCACGAAAAGGCTACGGCGCGGGCCCCCAAGCAATTTGTCGACCTGCAAAACGATGTGACTGCCGCTGCGATTGAGTTGGCCACTCGTGAAGGGTTTGAGTCAGTCGAGCACGTCAAACGCTACACCGCGCTGGGTTTTGGCACCGACCAGGGCAAGCTTGGCAACGTCAACGGCCTGGCCATTGCCGCCCGTTCGCTGAACGTAAGCATCCCGCAAATGGGCACCACCATGTTCCGCCCCAACTACACGCCGGTGACGTTCGGCGCGGTGGCGGGCCGCCATTGCGGGCACATTTTCGAGCCAGTGCGTTACACCGCCTTGCAGGCGTGGCACGTCAAGCAAGGTGCTGAATTTGAAGACGTCGGCCAATGGAAACGCCCGTGGTACTTCCCGCGTAATGGCGAAGACCTGCACGCTGCGGTTAAACGCGAGTGCCAGGCGGTGCGCGACAGCGTCGGTATTCTGGACGCCTCCACCCTGGGCAAAATCGACATTCAAGGCCCGGATGCGCGGGAGTTCCTGAACCGTATCTACACCAACGCCTGGACCAAGCTGGATGTGGGCAAGGCGCGTTACGGGCTGATGTGCAAAGAAGACGGCATGGTGTTCGACGACGGCGTCACGGCCTGCCTGGCTGACAACCATTTCGTCATGACCACCACCACCGGTGGTGCGGCCCGCGTGCTGCAATGGCTGGAAATCTATCAACAGACTGAATGGCCGGATCTCAAGGTGTACTTCACCTCGGTCACCGACCACTACGCGACACTGACCTTGAGCGGCCCCAACAGCCGCAAGTTGCTCAGCGAAGTGACCGACATTGACCTGGACCGCGATGCGTTCCCGTTCATGACCTGGAAAGAAGGCCTGGTGGCGGGCGTGCCGGCGCGGGTGTTCCGTATCTCGTTTACTGGCGAGCTGTCGTACGAAGTCAACATCCAGGCTGACTACGCCATGGGCGTGCTGGAAAAAATCGTCGAGGCGGGCAAACAGTACAACCTGACCCCGTATGGCACCGAGACCATGCACGTGTTGCGGGCCGAGAAGGGCTTCATCATCGTCGGCCAGGACACCGACGGCTCCATGACCCCGGACGACCTGAACATGGCCTGGTGCGTGGGCCGGACCAAACCGTTCTCGTGGATCGGCTGGCGCGGCATGAACCGTGAAGACTGCGTGCGTGACCAGCGCAAACAACTGGTGGGCCTCAAGCCGGTCGATCCGAATAAATGGCTGCCGGAAGGCGCGCAACTGGTGTTCGACCCTAAACAGACCATCCCGATGACCATGGTCGGCCACGTGACCTCCAGCTATGCGCACAACTCGCTGGGGTATTCGTTTGCCATGGGCGTGGTCAAAGGCGGTCTCAAGCGCCTTGGCGAGCGGGTGTTTTCACCCCAGGCCGATGGCAGCGTGATTGAGGCTGAAATTGTGTCTTCGGTGTTCTTCGACCCCAAAGGCGACCGGCAGAATATTTGAGTGGGTGATCTCATGACGACCGCAAACGTATACCAACAACGCCCGGACTCGGGCGCCAAAGCCGAGTCATCGCTGCATCACGCCAACCTCGACAAGTTGATTGGCAAGGGCCGCAAAAACCCTGGCGTGACGGTGCGCGAGAAAAAATTGCTGGGTCACCTGACCTTGCGGGGTGACGCCAAAGACCCGGCCTTTGCCGAGGGCGTGCACAAAGCGTTGGGGCTGGAACTGCCGGTGGCCTTGAGCCTGGTGGCCAAGGGTGACACCTCGTTGCAATGGATGGGCCCGGATGAATGGCTGCTCATCGTCCCGGGCGGACAGGAATACGCCGTGGAGCAGGCCCTGCGCGCCGCGTTGGCGGGGCTGCATATTTCGGTGGTCAACGTCAGTGGCGGGCAGCAATTGCTGGAACTCAGCGGGCCGAACGTGCGCGACGTATTGATGAAGTCGACGAGCTACGACGTGCACCCTGACAACTTCCCGGTGGGCAAGGCGGTGGGCACCGTGTTTGCCAAGTCGCAGTTGGTGATCCGGCACACGGGTGAAGACACCTGGGAGCTGTTGATCCGCCGCAGTTTCTCGGATTACTGGTGGCTGTGGCTGCAAGATGCGGCGGGGGAGTATGGGCTGAATGTTGAGGCCTGAGGCATAACGCACACCGTGTAGGAAGAGCCGGTCGACGCTCGATTGCCTCGCGATCTTTTGATCTTTAAAAGCTCGCGAGACAAGCTCGCTCCTACAGGGGTCTATAACAAGGAGTTGCACCATGAGCCGCGCCCCTGACACCTGGATCCTCACGGCCGATTGCCCCAGCCTGCTGGGCACAGTCGACGCCGTGACCCGTTATCTGTTTGAACACCGTTGCTACGTCACCGAACACCATTCCTTCGACGATCAACGCTCGGGGCGTTTCTTTATTCGCGTTGAATTCCGTCAGCCTGATGACTTCGACGAGCACACCTTTCGCGCCGGGCTGGCTGATCGCGGCAAAGCCTTCGGCATGACCTTTGAACTGACGCCACCACACTACCGGCCCAAAGTGCTGATCATGGTGTCCAAGGCCGACCATTGCCTGAATGACTTGCTGTATCGCCAACGCATCGGCCAACTGTCGATGGACGTGGTGGCGGTAGTGTCCAACCACCCTGATCTTGAACCGCTGGCGCAATGGCATGGCATCCCGTATCACCACTTCGCCCTCGACCCTGCCAACAAGCCCGCGCAAGAGGCTCGCGTGTGGCAAGTGATCGAAGACACCGGTGCCGAACTGGTGATTCTTGCCCGCTACATGCAAGTGCTGTCCCCCGAGCTGTGCCGCAAACTCGACGGCAAGGCCATCAACATTCACCACTCGTTGCTCCCCGGTTTCAAAGGCGCCAAGCCGTATCACCAGGCCTACGAGAAAGGCGTGAAACTGGTGGGCGCCACCGCGCACTACATCAATAACGACCTGGACGAAGGCCCGATCATCGCCCAGGGCGTGGAGGTGGTTGATCACAGCCACTATCCCGAAGACTTGATTGCCAAGGGCCGCGACATCGAAGCCCAGACCCTGGCGCGGGGCGTGGGCTATCACATTGAACGGCGGGTATTTTTGAATGGTGGGCGCACGGTGGTGTTGTAATCGCCTGATCGCGCCCCTGATCAAGCCCTTACCACAGGTCGGCATCACCTCGTATCCAGCGTGCAGCCTCTTGGGTATCTGCTTCAGGTGATGGCTGGGGCGCGGGCGCTGGGGCGGACCGTGCTGCGGCCGCTTGCCGGGTTCGGCTGGCTTGGCGAGCATGGAAAAAGTCTGCGGCTGAGCTGGTGTTTTGAGCGGCCACCGCTGAAGCGGCCCTGGAGGTTGATGCTATGGGGGCTGGCGCTGCGGCGGCACCCTGGGCTGATCTTGAGGTGGATGCCCTGGCTATGGCGATTGGGGCTTCAATTGCAGCGGCTGCTCTGGAGGTTGGTACAGTCACGACTGACGCTCTGTCAGCTGGGACTAAGGCCATAGAATTATTCCCCCGCAGAGCAAATCGAACTCTCCCTAAGGGTTCTAAAACGGGCGCAGCATTGGCTGCAGCGTGGTGCACAATATTTAGCCTGGGGACCTGATCGAAAGCTGGAATGTTTCTAAAAATAGTTGCTATCAGACTTGCTGCACTATGCCCGTCTGTGTCGATGAGATTAACCGGATCTCCCAGGCAGTAGGCATAACTGTTTATGCCGCCCTTGTTAAACGGGCTCAACGTGTCTGGGCTGTTGAAACGCATCAGCACGGGGTTATACGCCCGATAGCCCTGACCCAACAGGTAGTGGCCGGTAACAGGGGCGCGTCTTTCACCGTTGAATCCCAACTCATCGCCCTGTTCACGGGAAGCGGGTTGAAACCCGTAGGGCGAGTACTCCCGTGAATAACCTTCAGTGGCAGTGAACGTATGGACTACCGAGTATTGCCTGTCGGTGGCCAGTAATCGTGTTTCGGTTACGCCCGCTTGCTGTTGCAACTGGGCCAGCGGTTGCGTCTCGTGTGTACAAAAACACCGTGTGACGTCACCTTCTACCTCAGTCGCTATGTATTTGGCATTGTAGAACCGAAGCACATCGCGGGTACCTACGAGGCGATCCAGCGGATCGTAGCGATAGTCATCAAGTTTCGTCGGCATCTACCTGTCCTCAAAAGCAGCGTTAGACGTTGAGTGTCAACGTGCGCGGGTTGTCCGTATAGCTAGCAGATCTGACAGTATTTTTTGTGTACACCCAGACCCTGATGCGTTGTGGAATCACCTTGAACGGCGCGTTTTCCTAAATGGAGGTCGTACGGCGGTGTTATGACGGCGCAGGCAAGCTCTAAGCTGCAAGCGACACGTTAAAACTGCTTCACCTCCAACAACAACAAGGGTGAATACGATGGCTGACAATCGCGGTGTGGTGTACCTGGGCAATGGCCAGGTTGAAGTGCAGAACATTCCTTTTCCCAAGATGCAAAACCCACAAGGCAAGCCGATCCATCACGGGGTGATCCTGCGGGTGGTGTCGACCAATATTTGTGGGTCTGACCAGCATATGGTCCGTGGTCGCACTACAGCGCAAGTGGGGCTGGTGCTGGGCCACGAGATCACCGGCGAGGTGATTGAAGCCGGGCGTGACGTTGAACATTTGAAAGTTGGCGACCTGGTGTCGGTGCCATTCAACGTGGCGTGCGGGCGTTGCCGCAGTTGCAAAGAGCAAAACACCGGCGTGTGTCTGACCGTCAACCCGGCCCGTCCCGGCGGTGCATATGGCTATGTGGACATGGGTGATTGGGTGGGCGGCCAGGCGGAATATGTGCTGGTGCCGTATGCCGATTTCAACCTGCTCAAACTGCCGAACCGCGACGCCGCCATGGAGAAAATCCGCGACCTGACCTGCCTTTCCGACATCCTGCCCACCGGCTACCACGGCGCGGTCACGGCGGGCGTTGGGCCGGGCAGCACGGTGTACATCGCCGGTGCTGGCCCGGTGGGTCTGGCCGCTGCAGCGTCGGCGCGCTTGCTGGGCGCGGCGGTGGTGATTGTCGGTGACGTCAACCCGATCCGTCTGGCGCACGCCAAGGCGCAGGGCTTTGAAATTGCCGACCTGTCCAAGGACACCCCGCTGCATGAACAAATCGCCGAGTTGCTGGGCGAGCCGGAAGTCGACTGCGCGGTCGATGCGGTGGGCTTCGAAGCCCGTGGCCACGGCCATGACGGCGTCAAGCACGAAGCCCCGGCCACGGTGCTCAACTCACTGATGGGCGTGGTGCGGGTGGCGGGCAAAATCGGTATTCCGGGCCTGTACGTCACCGAAGACCCGGGCGCTGTCGATGCAGCCGCCAAAATGGGCAGCCTGAGCATCCGCTTTGGTCTGGGCTGGGCCAAATCCCACACCTTCCACACCGGGCAAACCCCGGTCATGAAATACAACCGCCAACTGATGCAGGCGATCATGTGGGATCGCATCAAAATTGCCGACATTGTGGGCGTAGAGGTGATCAGTTTGAATGACGCCCCGCGCGGGTATGGCGAGTTTGATGCGGGTGTACCGAAGAAGTTTGTGATTGATCCGCATCGGTTGTTTAGTACAATCTGAACAATAAACAAACACTCTGTTAATTACAGAGTGTTTGTTAGATATCAATCACAGGCAAGGATTTTTATTTTGCTTTTCGAATGCGCTTTGTATAAGCCGAAAATTGTTTAGGGTCAGTTGCTAGAGTGACCGTATTGTAATAGCTAGGTGGAGCTGTCGCTTCAGCATAGCTGGGTAATGTGTCAATGTTATTTATTGCGGCAGCTTCTGCTCTTGCATAAGCAGTTGATGTGGAAGGAGGAGGGGGGGTGTAAGTACTCTGGCGTGGTGGAGTTATAGTGCCGCTCGGAGACCGTGAGGGCCTATTACTCCGAAAGAAAGCACTTATTGCCTCAAGCATTTCGTCTCCGGGTTGATATATTACACCGCGGCGCCTTGGCATAATATTGGGGTTCGGTCTAGGTATATCCTCCACTGAGCCGAGCGACGTTATAGAGTTTTGCCGCGACACCGTTGTAGATAAATCCCCTATTTCTTCAGAGATTGATGAGCGTAATGATCTTAATGATGGAGTTCGTGAAAGGGCACTTGTATTGGGGATAGTGTTCACGATATTGCGTGTTGTCCACGCCGGTGTTTTAAGAGCAATAATTAATTTACTTAAAAAGGGTATGTGGCCTGTAGGGTCAACTTTGTTCGCCGGGTCATTATCACCATACGCATACGCGTTAATCCCCCCGTCCCCAAACGGGCTCCAACTGTCCGGGCTGTTAAAACGCATCAATACCGGATTAAACGCCCGATACCCCTGACCCAATAAATAATGGCCTGTCAGCGGTTCTGGTCGTTCGCCGTTAAACCCTGCCCCATTGAGTGAGGTGCCAATGGGGTGATGACCAAAGGGCGAGTAAGCCTGCGCGTGCAGGGCACCCTCCGGGCTAACGCCATTGAGCACAGAGCTTTGCTGATCGGTCGCCAATAAGGTGGTGCCGGGCAGGCTGCCATGCTGCTGCAACGCGAGGGGTTGGGAGTCGGTCTCAAAAAAACGGCTTTTGCGTTCGCCCTCAACCTCAGTGGCGATGCGGGTGTCGTTGTAAAAACGTTGAATGCTGTTGCTGGCTGCCAGCCGGTCCAATGGATCGTACAGGTAGGTGCTGGCGACGGTTTTGCGCTGTTTGCTCATGTTGAACTCCCGGGAAAAGCGCGGACGAAGGTTTAGCCTCTCCCTGGAGTTGCACGCTGTATAGCTAGCAGAACTGCTAGGTAGCGAGGGTTTAGACCTGCAAGCGCTGGCCCAGTACGTCGAGCAGGTCACAGCCGTCGCGCAGCAAAATGGCGCAAGGCTGGGTGATGTGTTTGAGATCTACGCCGTCGGCGGCGCTCAGGTCTAAACGGTTGAGGCTTTCGAACAGTTGGGTCACGGCCAGAATGCGCGCCGCCGCATTGGCATGCAGCACGTCAGGCGGGCTTTGGCGGTCAATCAGCAAGCTGGGGATCAGGCAGTCTATTGCGGTTAGCGGGATGTATTGGTTCATAAAGTGCGCTCTGGTGTGTTGGATAAAGCTGCCACCTATTCGTCGCCAAACAAATAGGTGGCAGCTGCACGCAGGTTGGCGAACCGGAAACACACCACCCGGCAGACCCGGAGGTCTCCCGCGCACAGCTGCCATAACACAGCCTTGCGGGTACGAAAAAGCCTGCAAGAAACAGGAGTTTTCGCATGGTGGTTTACAGGTCGCCAAACCCGGTCGTCATTGGGACGACCGGCGGACTATAAGCCCCTGACTCCACCCCGTGCAAACCCAAAACCCTGTAGGAGCGAGCTTGCCTCGCGATCTTTTGATCGTTAAAAGACCGCCAGCACCACCACCGCGACCACGACTACGCAGGCGATAGCGACAAGATTCAGCCCACTCAGGAACGGTCGTTTGGGCGCCACTTGAGGTTCAATGCGCGCCACAATCCCTTGCCACACCCGGTCTGGCACCGGGTCCTGGCTCAGTGAGTCGGTCAGCCGGGCGAGGCTGGTTTGCCAGGCGGCGAGTTCTTCGCGCAGCCCGGCGTCATTGACCAGCAGCTGTTCAAAACGTTTGCAGGCGGCAGGCGGCATCAGGCCGATAGCGTAATCGCCTGCCAGCGCACGGCGCAGGGTGGGAGTTTGATAATTCATGCTTCAAGCCCTCCGCGCAGACGTTCCATGCCCCGGCGCAGCCAGGTTTTGACCGAACCCAGCGGTGCCGCCAGCTGCACGGCCAGTTCACTGGCGCTGCGACCGTAGAAATAAGCCGTGGTGATGGTTTGACGTTGCATGCTATCCAGTTGCTCAAGGCAAGGAGGCTGTTGCAGGTCAGCCTCTGGGAGCTCACGGTAGATACGCAATTGCTCTATGGCCTGATCGCGGGTGATGGCGATCATCCAGGTCAAGGGGGTTGATAAATGGGGATCGTACCGTGAGGCGTCACGCCAGATGCGCACGAAGCTTTCTTGAACGACTTGTTCAGCCAGATCACGGCGGCTCATGCACTGTAAGGCCACGTTTTGCAAACGTGGGGCGACGCTACGATACAGCGTTTCAAAGGCTCTGCAGTTTCCCAAAGCACATTGGGCCAACAGCTTTTTGAGGTACTCGGCGTCGGAGATTAAGATGATCGTTCTCCCATTTATCAAAACGGATGGCAAAGTGCCATTCTCTTGGAAAGATTAGTTCAAAAATCTCGGCTATTCCATGCAGGGGTCAGTATTTTTTCCTGACTCGCCGGTTAGATTTTTGGCGGTTTCATCATCCGAATTTGATAAGCGCTGGCCGTCCTGAAGCCATACAACGCGCAGTTCCTGTTTTGAATTAAGATTGCGCCCTGTTTGCTGAATGCTAGCTGTAGGGAACATCTGTTGTAGCGTTTGGTCTGATTGATAGTTTGGCTGTTCCTGTGCGGGGCGGCTTTTTGGTTCTAGAGGTTGATGTGATGAAAAAGTTGAGCGCAGTAGCACTGGCAACATTGATGAGCGTAGCGGTAACCCCTGTGTTTGCAGCAGGGTTTGACCTGGGCGCGGCGACCCAGCTGTTGGGCCAGGTACAGGGCACTAACGGCGCAAGCTCTGACAAAACTACGCAGGCCTTGCAGTTGCTGACCAAAGCCCAGCAACTGGGCGTCAAGCCTGAACAAGCCGCTGGCGGTGTGGGCGCGATGTTGAGCTTGGCGAAAAACCAGCTGACTGCTAATGACTATGCTGATCTGTCCAAGCAAGTGCCGGGCATCAGCAAGGTGACAGGCGCCGGTGCCCTGACTCAATTGAGCCAATTCAGCGCCAAGAACCCGCAACTGCAGGCCCTTGTCGGCCAGATCAGCCCGGTGAGCAATGATGCCAAGGTGGCGGTGAGCAACGTGACCAACAAATCGCAACTGGACAGCGCTTTTGAAGCGCTGGGCATGAAGAGCAGCATGGTCCAGGAGTTCGCCCCGGTGATCACTCAGTACTTGGGCCAACAGGGTGTTGCAAGCCCGCTGTTGACCACGCTGGGTACGCTTTGGGGTAAATAAGGTCAACCGCGCTCAGCACGCAATGTGCTGATGCGTTGATCTTTTTTGATCCAGAGCTGGTTGACCCAGCTCTGGATCTGCTCGCGAAACACGGGGTCGTTCTCGTAGTCGCCCTGGCACAGGGCCGGGTCCAGTTCGCGGGTCTGGATATCGACAATGACCTTGGGCACTTGCCCGCTGATCAACGCCCAAAAGCCTGGAATTTTTGCTTGTGGATACACCACGGTGACGTCGAGTACGGCGTCCAGCTGTGGGCCCATGGCGGCCAGTACAAACGCCACGCCGCCCGCCTTGGGTTTGAGCAGGTAGGTATAGGGCGATTGTTGTTGTGCGCGTTTGGCCGGGGTAAAGCGGGTGCCTTCCAGGTAATTGACGACGGTGACCGGCTGGCGCTTGAACAGCTCGCAGGCGGCCTGGGTGATTTTGAGGTCCTGGCCCTTGAGTTCCGGGTGCTTGGCCAAAAAGGCCTTGGAATAGCGCTTCATGAACGGATAGTCGAGTGCCCACCAGGCCAGGCCCAGAAACGGCACCCAGATCAGTTCTTTTTTCAGGAAGAACTTGAAGAACGGCGTGCGGCGGTTAAGGCCTTGCATCAAGGCCGGGATATCGACCCACGACTGGTGGTTGCTGATCACCAGGTACGAGGTGCTGCGGCTGAGGTTATCGGCGCCGCGAATGTCCCAGCGGGTGGGCAGGCACAAGGCGAAAATGCGCTTGTCGATCTCGGACCAGGTTTCGGCGATCCACATCACGGCCCACGAGTTGTAATCGCGCAGTCGACCCGGCGAAATCAGCTTGAGCAGCGCGAACAGCATGAGCGGGCCGAACAGAATGAGGGTGTTGCACAGCAACAGCAGTGTGACCAAACAGCCGGTGAGCAGGCGGCGCATAAGTAACTCTTGAACATTTAAGGACCCGCCATGATAAGCAGCGTGTTGCAGAACGCCAAATCGGAGTGCTAACAAATGTTTCACTACTTAAGGGCTATTGTCCTCTGTGGGAACCAACGACAACCTTAGGGTCTAACCCGCATCCCTATAAGGAAATGACCGCCATGAAGTCTGTTTTAGCCTTGCTCTGTGTATTGGCGTTGCCGGTGATGGCCGCCGAGCCGACCCTGTACGGGCGTTATGAGTACATCAAGCTGCCGGAATTCGGTGAGACGCTGAAGGCCAAGATGGACACCGGAGCCTTGACGGCGTCGCTGTCGGCCAAAAATATTCAGACCTTCACCCGTGACGGCGAAGAGTGGGTACGTTTCCAGCTCGCCACCCCGGACGCGGACAGTAAGGTGTATGAACACAAAGTCTCGCGCATCAGCAAAATCAAAAACCGCGCCGACGAAGACGACGACAAGGATGAAGTGAACGTGGCCAAGCGCCCGGTGGTGGATCTGGACATGTGCCTGGGCAATGTCAAACGCACCGTGGAGGTCAACCTCACCGACCGCAGCAACTTCAACTACCCGCTGTTGATCGGGGCCAAAGCGCTGCGTGAGTTCGGCGCGGCGGTAAACCCGGCGCGACGGTATACGGCGGATCAGCCGGGGTGCTAAACCGATGTCGAGCATTACTGGCGAATGTTCGACACTTGGACCTCTGTTTTAACGGTGGGATTGTCAGGCAAAGGTGGGGTGGTTAGGGTCAATTTTCGTTCTTGTCTTGATTTTTTAGCGGTGAGTTGAAGAACGATTTCTCTTTTTCTAGCTAAATTATTGGACTCGACAAACTCAACCAGTAGTGTTTTGTTTTTCCGGATAAAAGTTTGAAGTTTTAAATTTTGTTTTTGGCTTCGCGGAAAAATTCTCAGGTCTTTTGTCAGTTGGAGTTGGCTTTTATCAATCCTGGTGGTGAAAGCTGCCACAGCTTTGTTCTCTGGAATAGCATCCAGGCTGTTGGCAAATACCCACGTGCGGGGCGGTTTCTTTGCTAAACCCTCCGTAATAATCGTAAACGCCCGGTTCAGCATCAGCGCGCTGATATTACCGTCGGGATCGATACGGTTTACCGGGTCGCCTAAGCAATACGCATACGCATTAATCCCGCCTTTGCCAAACGGGCTCCAACGATCGGGGCTGTTAAAGCGCATCAACATCGGGTTAAACGCCCGGTAGCCGTTGCCCAGCAAGTAATGGCCGGTGAGCGGGTCCGGGCGTTCACCATTAAAGCCGGGCACCCTGTGTATGCCGGGCATTAAGGGCTGATACCCATAAGGTGTAAACGTCACTGATGCAGGTTGGCTGTGGTTCAGAACCGACAGTGTTGAACGTTTGGTGTCCCCGGCGACCAGTGTCGTCGTGAGTCCCTCACCCTGTTGGACTCTATACGCCAGTACCGCCTCTTCAGACTCAAAGACTTGCGCATGGGTATCGCCTCTGATTTCAGTGGCCACACGTTGACGACAATAAAACAGGTGAGTGGCTTGGTTTTCAGCGGTGCCGGTACTCATATGACGGTCCAGCGGGTCATAGGCGTACTGGTGCCGTTCTAGGGGCTTTTGCGCTGACATGGTATTTGCCGTATCGCTTGCTCAAAGAACAGACAGTGTGAGCGGGTACATGCCATGCGCGGTACTGATAGAACGGCTAGGTTTGTGTGCCGTTGCTCGCCAAGCCATTGGGGTAACGCAACGATCAGCGCTTGAGCAACCCACGCACGCTGATCCACACCGGGATGCCCAGGCCGATCCAGCTCAGGGCGTCCCACACACCTTCGCCCAGCAGGGCCGCGAACAAGCCTGTAGCGCTGACGAGACCAATCGCCAGCGGCACGCTAAAGACTTTCCAGAAGTTGGACTGGCGCGGTTTCATCGGGTGCTCTCCTTGCTGGCTTTGCGCCGTACCCACCACAAATACAGGCCGCTGCCGAGCACAACGATGGTCAGCAGGTCGAGGGCCGCCCAGAGCAGTTTCATCGGCATGCCGCCGTAGTCACCAAAGTGCAGGGGCTGGGACATGCCCATGGCGCTCATGTACCAGGGGCGGCCGCCGACGGCGGTGACCTCCAAGGTGCTGGCGTCGATCAAGACCGGTGTCAGCAGGTGCGAGGTGAGGTGGGTGCTGCCTTTCATGAACACCGCGTAATGGTGTTCACTGGAGAAGCGCGTGCCGGGGAAGGCGATAAAGTCCGGTTGCATGCCCGGCGCGGCCTTGGCGGCGATGTCCAGCAACTGAGTGGCCGGGGCTTGGCGGGTCAGCGGCGGTGCATTGCGGTAGGGTTCAACCATGGCGCTGAGGCTGTCGTTGCGCCAGGCGTCGATCAGCAGGTCGGCGCAGGCGCTGATCACCCCGGTCACGCCCACCACCAAGGCCCAGGTCAGGGTCACCACGCCGATCAGGTTATGCAGATCCAGCCAGCGCAAGCGGCGGGATTTGTCGGTGCGCACTGTGGCAAATTCATTGCGGCGCATAAACGGCAGATACAGCACGGTGCCGGAGATGATCGCCAGCACAAACAAGGTGCCCATAAAGGCCAGCAGCAGTTTGCCGGGCAGGCCGGCGAACATGTCTACGTGCAGGCGCAACATGACCATCATGAAGCCGCCATTGGCTGACGGCACTTCAATGGGAGCGCCGGTACGGGTGTCGAGCATGAAGGTGTGCGAGGCGTTGGGCTCGGTGCCGGCCGTGGCGGCCATGATGGCGTAGACGGCGTTGGGCTCTTCTTCGTCCCAGTCGATGTACTGCATGACTTCGCCCGGCCGATGGGCTTCAGCGGCCTTGATCAGTTGCTGCAAATCGAGCTGCGGCGTGTCTTTGGGCAACTCTGTGACTTGCGGCGCATTGCCGATCAGGTGGTCGATTTCATGGCTGAAAATCAACGGCAGGCCGGTGAGCGCCAGCATCAGCAGGAAGGCGGTGCAAATCAGGCTGGTCCAGGTGTGGATAAAAGACCAGCGCCGGATGGTTTTGCTTTTCATGAAGGTCCCAAATGAAAAAACACCGTTGTCAATGTATGAGCGGCCGCCCCGTCTTCGACGCCGCGCTGTCGCGCAGCAAACAGGCCAGCGGTAATCAACAGCATCCCCCATTCGGGGCCCTCTCCTTCGGGAGAGGGCCTGGGTGCGGGGGCTTTTGGATCAAGATCAAACGATCGCGAGGCAAGCTCGCTCCTACAGAGGCCGGTTTAGCGAGTTACCACTTGTAGTCGACGCTGGCCATGATATTGCGGCGGTCACCGTAGTAGCAGTAGAAACCGTCGCAGGTCGACAGATATTGCTTGTCGAAGACGTTATTGGCGTTGACCGAAACGGTGGCGCCTTTAAGGCTTTTGCTGACCTTGCCGAGGTCGTAATGCACGGCCGCGTCGTAGACGGTGTAGGCGTCTGTATGGCCGTAAGCCGCGTCTGCCACATAGTCCATGCTGCCAATGGCGATGTTGTCGGTTTCGCCAATGTAGCGGGCTCCGAAGCCAATGCCGAACCCTTGCAGTGCACCTTTGTGCCAGGTGTAGTCAGCCCAGATCGAGGCCTGATGCTCGGGTGTCAGCGGCAATGGACGATTTTTGTCCGATGGGTTCGAGACTTTGGTCATTTTGGTGTTGGCATAGGTATAGGCGGCGGTCAGTTTCAGGTTGTCGTTGACGTTACCCACGGCCTCCAGCTCCAGGCCACGCACATTGGCTTCGCCCAAGGGGCGGCTCACGCCAAGGGTGTCGCTGAGCACGATGTTTTTGCGGGTCAGGTCATACACGGCGGCAGTCAAGAGCATCTCGCTGCCTGGTGGCTGGTATTTAAGGCCCAATTCGTATTGCTTGCCTGTACCGGGCTTGAACGATTTACCGCCAAAGCCCCCCGGTTCGGCCTGGAACGACTCGGCATACGACACATAAGGAGTGAAGCCTGAATCGAACACGTAGCTCAGCGCCGCGTTGCCGGTGAAGGCGCTGTCGTCGCGTTTGTCGCGGGCATCGTTCTGGTTGTAGAAGGTGGTGTCGGTATGGAGCCAGTCTTGACGTCCGCCCAGGGTCAAGCGCCAGTTATCCAGCGCCATTTGGTCTTGCAGGTACAGGCCGGTGTCGCGGGTTTTCTGGTTGTAATCGTTGTAGGCGGTGTAGTTGACGTGGCTGAAGTCTTGCCCGTAGATCGGGTTAATGATGTTGCTGCTCGGGGCAACGCCGTATTGCCATTTGTAGTGGGTATCGACGCGCTGATGATCGAGGCCGATCAGTAGCGTGTGATTGAGTGCGCCAGTCGTGAAGTCGGCTTGCAGGTTGTTGTCCACGGCAAATTGGCTGATGTCTTCGTCCACGATGTTTGCCCCGCGCTGGACAGTGCCATCATCGGCCACCGAACCGAAATAGCCCCCGGCGGTGATGCTCTGAAAGGACAAGTCACTTTTGGTGTAACGCAGGTTTTGACGCAACTGCCACACGTCGTTCAGGCGATGTTCGAAGGCATAGCCGAGTGCGTAGTAGGTTTTGTCGTAGAACTCCCAGTCCGGATCACCCAGGTTTTTGTGGGGCTTGACCTTGCCTGCCGGGGTCGACACCAGCGTGCCCTGGATCGGCAAGAACTGGCTGGTGGTGCCGGTGTCATCGCGGTTGAACTGGCTGAGCAAGGTCAACCTGGTGTCGGGGTCGATGTTCCACGTCAGGCTCGGGGCGATGTTGTAGCGCTTGTCATCGGTGTGTTCGATGGTGGTGTTGCTGTCACGCACCACGCCGCTCACGCGATACAGAAAACGCCCTTCGTCATCAATCGGGCCCGTGCTGTCAAAGCTGATTTGCTTGCGCTGGTAGCTGCCGATTTGCAGCTGTACTTCGTGGCTGGCGATGTCTTCGGGGCGACGGCTGACCATGTCCAGCAAGCCGCCTGCCGGTGTTTGACCGTACACCGATGAGGCCGGGCCGCGCAGCAAGGCGACGCGCTCCAGGTCCCAGGTTTCCAGCTTGGGCATGGTGTAGGAGCCTTTGGGCAACGGCAGGCCATCAAGGAATTGAGTGGGTTCGAAGCCGCGGACTTTCAGCCATTCCGAACGGCTGTCGCTGCCATAGCTGCTGGCGGTGACGCCGGGCATGTAACGCACGGCATCGTCGAGGTTCTGCGCTGCGCGATCTTGCATTTGGCTGCGCGTGGCGACCGAGATTGAGCGAGGGGCTTGTGCCAGTGCGGTATCGGTTTTAGTGCCCGCGGCTGAGCGTTGCGCCAAGTAGCCAGTGGCCGGACCCCAGGCGCTTTCGTACCCGCCCTGAGCGGAAATGGTCGTGGCTTCAAGAGCCACGACGCCCTGCGCGATCGCGATCACGGTCAAGCTGCCCGCACTGCCCGGCACCAATTGCAGGCCGGTGCCGCGTAAGGCTTCGCGCAATGCGTTGGTGGCTTCGAACGAGCCCTGCACGGGTGCTGAGGTTTTGCCGGCCAGCAGGGCCGGGTCAATGGCCAGGGTCAAGTTGGCCTGGCTGGCGATCTGGTTGAGGGTGGCGGCCAACGGCCCGGCGGGCAGGTTGTAGCTGCGTGAGGCGGCGTTTTGCTCGGCGGCGACCAGCGAGGTGCTGGTCAGCGGCGCGCCAAGGGCAATGGCGAGGGTTAACAGGCTAGGGCGCAAAAACGTATCGAGGGTGCGGGACATTCGGCGGATTCCTGAATGGAAATGGTTCTCAATGACTAGGAGCCGAACGAGCATCGAAAAGTGATAGGGCTAATTGAAAATAATCTGCATTTATTTTTCTGTCGCAGGCGCGACGGTGATCCACCACGGGGTGAGCTGTTTGACCTTGACCGGCAGGATCGGCGGCAGGGCGTTGAGTGCCAGTTGTAAGTTGTCCAGCGGGAAGCTGCCGGTGATGCGCAGGTCAGCCACGCGTGGATCAACCCCCAGATGCCCACGGTGATAGCGATTGAGTTCACCGACCATGTCGGCCAGGCGCACGTTGTCGAGCACCAGCATGCCGCGGGTCCAGGCATCGGCCCCGGCGGTGACGGTGAGCATTTGGCCGAGGTGGTCGCGGTGCATGAGCACTTGCTGGCCCTCGCTGAAAATGACGTCGTCGTGGGCGTTTTCGGGGTGTGCTGCCACGCGTGATTGCAGCACGCTCAGGCGCGTGCCGTCGTCTTCACGCTTGACCAGAAACCGCGTGCCCAATGCCCGCAGGGTGCCGTCGCGGGTTTGCACGACAAAGGGCCGTGGGTCGCCGTGGCCGGTCTGCACCATGATCTCGCCTGCTTGCAGAATGACGCGTCGGGTGTCGCCATCAAACCGTACATCCACCGCGCTGTGGGTGTTGAGATTGATCACTGTGCCATCGGCCAGTTGCAGTTGGCGTTGTTCGCCGGTGCCGGTGCGCTGGTCGGCCATCCAGTAATCAATCGGCAGGTAGTTTTTGCCTGCGAACAGGACCAGCCCGCACACCAGCGCAATGCTCGCCAGGCCGCTGCCGAGTTTGCGCACCCGTTGTTGCACGCCGCTGCGGGCGTTACGCAAGGCGTTGCGTGCGGCCAGGCTGGTGCTGCTGAACCGGTGGTCGAGCATGCCCAGCTGTTGCCAGGCGCGGGCGTGTTCTTCGTTGGCGGCGTACCACTTTTCGAATTCGGCTTGTTCCACCGGGCTGCCATTGCCGCAGTCCAGGCACAGTTGCCAGGCAATGGCCGCGTCGAGCACGGTGGCCGAGACCGGTCTGGAACTGATCGCGTTCACGTGGGCTCGCCATAGAGCGCGATGTAGCACTGGCGCATGCCTTGGGCCAGGTACTGACGCACACGCGGCACCGACACGCCCAGGCGCTCGGCAATGTCCGCGTGGGGCAGGCCATCGAGGCGGCTGTACAGGAACGCCGCCCGAGCCTTGCTCGACAGCTTGCCGAGCAGGCGGTCGATGGCTTTGAGGTCTTCGAGGATCAGGTGTTGCTCTTCGGGCGAGGGTTGCTCGGCTTCGGGCAGTTGCATCAGTTCGTTGAGGTACGCCTGTTCCAGGGCGGCGCGGCGAAAGTAGTCGAACAGCAAGCCTTTGGCGATGGCCGCGAGAAAGGCTCGGGGTTCGCGGGGGGCGCTGAGGTGCGCGCGGCCCAGCAGCCGCACGAAGGTGTCCTGGCTCAAGTCCTCGGCGCGTTGCGGGCATGCCACATTGCGCCGTAACCACGCCAGCAGCCAAACGCGATGGTCGCGGTAGAGCGAGCCAACCAGTTCACGCTGAGGGTTTTGGGCTGAGGACAACGGGCGCACCGATTGCAAGTATTAACTAACGATAATTATTCGCGATTGTGTCAGAGGGAAACGAGCGGCGCAATTCACGCTCATCGGATGGCCAGCCCTCACCAACCCTCTCCCGGAGGGAGAGGGAGCCGATGTGTGGTGATCTTGAGTCCGTATGCGGTCAGTTCCCTCTCCCTCCGGGTGAGGGCGCTCTTAAAAGCTGTGAACGTGCTTGCGCCGCTGCCACTGGTTGAGGCGCTGTTGCAGGGCTTGCGGGCTGTCGATGCCTTGGGCACGGGCGCGGTTGAACAGGATGAGGGCCAGTTCAGCAGTGGCCAATGCGTCAGCGCTGGCGTTGTGGCGGTCTTCGACATAGAGGTTGAAATGCTTGATCCACTGATCCAGCCCAGCCTCTCGCCCAGTGTGCTGCGGGCACAGCATGGGCGCCAGTATCGCTACGTCCATAAAGGCATGCTGCATGCGGTAATTCAGGCTGTCTTTGAGCGCGCGGGTAAGCATGTGCTGGTCAAATGGAGCGTGGAAGGCCAGCAACGGGCTGTCGCCAACAAACTCCATAAAATCCAGCAAGGCGTCGGCCGGGTCGCTGCCGGCGGCAATCGCACTGGGCCCCAAGCCATGCAGCAGAACGCTGGGGCTGAGCGGGTTGTCGGTGCGTAATAACGTGCGTTCGAAGGTCTGGCTGAAGTCGATCGCGCCGTCTTCGATCACCATCGCGCCAATCGACAAGACTTGGTCGCGATTGAGGTTCAGACCGCTGGTTTCCAGGTCCACCACGACCCAACGTTGGGCGCGCAACGTCTGCTCGCCCAACCCCGCCGACTCGGGCAAACGCAACAGGCGTTGCTGTTGGGCCAGACTCAAGGTCGGGGCTTTGCGGGGCAATAGCCAGGAGAACAGCTTCATAGCTGATACCGCAGGGCCAGGCTGCTTTGCAGACGCTGCGCCTGGCGCAGGGCTTCTCGCAGGATGCGCCGGTCCAGTTGGTTCAGCTGATCGGGGTCGACGCGGTTGGAGTACGGGCGGTTTTGCCGGGTCTGCAGTTGATGCTGTTGCATGCGCGTCTGCTGAATAAAGTGATACGCCTCTTCGTAGGCGGCCCCGTCCAGCGGTTCGATCACGCCCAGGGTGACGAGCTGACGCAGGCGCTCAAGGGTGTTGATGGCTTCCACGCCATTGGCCAGCGCCAGCAGACGGGCGCCGTCAACGAACGGCGCAAGGCCTTGGACCTTGAGGTCGAGGGTGGCCTTGTCGCCACCTTTGCGCTCTAGCACAAACTCACGAAAGCGCCCCACGGGCGGGCGATGGCGCAGGGCGTTGTCGGCCATCATGCGCTGGAATAAGCGGTTGTCGGCAACCTGCGTGAGGATCGTACGACGCAATTGCTGGCAACCCTGTTCATCACCCCAGACCGCGCGCAGGTCGAAGTAGATGCTGGAGCCCAGCAGGTTTTCTGGCGTGGCCTCGCGGATAAACGCGCTGAAACGCCTTGCCCATTCGGCGCGGGACAAACACAGCTCGGGGTTGCCAGCCATGATGTTGCCTTTGCACAGGGTGAAGCCGCAGGCCGCAAGGTGGGTGTTGATCTGTTGGGCAATCGGCAACAGGCGCTGGCGGATCTCGGCAGCATGCGTGGCGTCGGTGGCTTCAAACAGGATGCCGTTGTCCTGGTCGGTGTGCAGGGTTTGTTCACGTCGCCCTTCGCTGCCGAAGCACAACCAGGTGAACGGTACGCCGGGGTCGCCGCGTTCGGCCAGCACCAGCTCGATCACGCGGCACACGGTGTGGTCGTTGAGCAGGGTGATGATGTGGGTGATCTGAGTCGATGAGGCACCGTGTGCCAGCATGCGCTCGACCAACTGGCTGATTTCGCCGCGCAGGTTGATCAGGGTGTCCAGCCGTGGCGCATGGCGGATGGTGCGCGCCAGGTGCACCAGGTCGACGCGTTGCAGGGAAAACAGATCACGCTCGGACACCACGCCGCACAGGCGTTGCTCCTTGACCAGGCACACGTGGGCGATGTGCCGTTCGGTCATGGCAATCGCCGCGTCGAAAGCGCTGTGATCGGGCGACAGGTAGAACGGCGCCGCCGTCATGTGCGCCTCGATGGCCTGATCAAAATCTTCGATGCCGTTGGCCACCACCTGACGCAAATCGCGCAGGGTGAAAATCCCCAGTGGCGCCTTGAGTGGGTCAACGATCACGATGCTGCCCACTTGTTGCTCGTGCATCAGGCGTACGGCTTCGCGCAGGGCGGTCTGCGGGCTGCAGGTGACCGGGTGGCGCATGGCCAATTCGCCCAGGCGGGTGTTCAGCGAATACTGGGTGCCGAGGGTTTCAACGGCCTTTTGCTGCACCTGCCGGTTGACCTTGTCGAGCAAGCTGCTGACACCGCGCAGGGCGAAGTCGCGGAACTCGTCCGAGAGGGCAAACACCTTGATGAACGCAGCTTTGTTCAGTTGCAGGCAGAAGGTATCTTCGGCGGCCAAATGCTCTGTGCGGGTGGCGCGCTCGCCCAGCAAGGCGGCAAGGGGGAAGCACTCGCCCGCGGTGATCTCAAAGGTGGTTTCGGCAACACTGGCGCCCTGGTGATTGCGCTCGCCCACCACTCGGCCTTGCTTGACGATATAGAAGTGCTCGACCGGCCCGTCTTCGGGGTGAATGATGCTGTCACCGGGGCCATAGAAGCGCAGTTGGCACTGCTCGACCAAAAATGCCAGGTGGGTGTTTTCCATTTGGTTGAAGGGCGGAAATCGCTGCAAGAACTGCATGGTGCCGTGGATGTTCTGCAACACCGCCGTTTTACCTGCCTGGAGAAACGCATCCGATTTACTCATTACCGATACCGCATGATTAGCCGTTGTTGTTATGACGGGAGGTGGCCCCTACAGGCCTTCATGCTCGGTGGTCTGCACGCGGGTGCCCATTGGACGTAAGTCTAGAAAGCTCGATTTTCGACAACCTGCGCGCTTTTTGTGCTTTTCGGACGGCACCTACTTGGAAATAGGCGTGTCTAAGTGCACATTGAGCGAACTCGGAGATAACCGACTGAGCGACTTGGTTTTAACATTTTTGCCGTTTTGAGACGGATATGACAGAACACGACATCTTGAGTGACGCCGAACGTGAAGCCCTGAGCGAGGTGATGCTTGCCCCGCCGGAGGCCGAGCGCTGCGTATTGATCGTGGAAGATGATCCGCTCTCGCGTGAACTGTTGGCGGAGTTTCTGGCCTTGCATGGCATTGAATGCGCGACGGCCAGCAGTGAAGTGCAGGCGCTGGCGCTGCTGGAGTGCGGTTTGCCGATTGGCATGATGCTCACGGACTTGCGCATGGAGCCCCATGACGGCCTGCACCTGATCCGCACAGTGCGCGACTCGGCGGAGTGGGCTGAGTTGCCGATCATCATCATGTCGGGTGATGCAGGGGTGCGGGATGCGATTGAAGCGATGCACTTGAATGTTGTGGACTTTTTGCTCAAGCCCATCGACCCGGCCAAGCTGCTTGAGCTGATCAACCGGACACTCAACCTGTAGGCGCGAGCTTGTCTCGCGATCTTTTGATCTTCTAAAGATCGCGAGGCAAGCTCGCGCCTACAGGGTTACGAGGTTTTACAGGCCGTTTTTAGCCTTGAACTCACGACGACGACGGTGCAGCACCGGCTCGGTGTAGCCGTTTGGCTGTTTAGTGCCCTCAATCACCAGTTCGACCGCCGCCTGGAAGGCGATGTTGTTGTCGAAGTCCGGTGCCAGCGGGCGGTACAGCGGGTCGTTGGCGTTCTGACGATCCACCACCGGAGCCATGCGCTTGAGGCTTTCCAGCACTTGCGCTTGGCTGACGATGCCGTGACGTAGCCAGTTGGCGATGTGCTGGCTCGAAATACGCAGCGTCGCACGGTCTTCCATCAGGCCGATGTCGTGAATGTCCGGCACTTTCGAGCAACCGACACCCTGGTCGATCCAGCGCACCACGTAACCCAGAATGCCTTGAGCGTTGTTGTCCAGCTCGTTGCGGATTTGCTCAGGCGTCCACTGCGGGTTTACGGCCAGCGGTATAGTCAGGATGTCGTCCACCGATGCGGGAGCGCGCTTGGCCAATTCGGCCTGGCGGGCGAACACGTCGACCTTATGGTAGTGCAGCGCGTGCAAGGCCGCGGCGGTCGGCGATGGCACCCAGGCGGTGTTGGCGCCAGCCAGCGGGTGAGCGATTTTCTGTTCCAGCATTGCCGCCATCAGGTCGGGCATCGCCCACATGCCTTTGCCGATTTGCGCACGGCCTTGCAGACCGGTGCTCAAGCCCACATCGACGTTGTTGTTTTCGTAGGCCGAAATCCACTTTTCGGCTTTCATGTCCGCCTTGCGCACCATCGGCCCGGCTTCCATGGAGGTGTGAATCTCGTCACCCGTACGGTCGAGGAAGCCCGTGTTGATGAACACTACACGCTCGCTGGCGGCCTTGATGCATGCCTTGAGGTTGACGGTGGTGCGGCGCTCTTCGTCCATGATCCCGACTTTGAGCGTGTTGCGCGGCAGTTGCAGCACGTCTTCGATGCGCCCGAACAGCTCGTTGGTGAACGCTGCTTCGTCAGGGCCGTGCATTTTCGGTTTGACGATGTACACCGAGCCGGTGCGGCTGTTGCTGCGCGTGGTGTTGCCGTTGAGGCTGTGGATGGCCGCGAGGCTGGTCAGCAAGCCGTCAAGAATGCCTTCCGGCACTTCGTTGCCATCCTTGTCGAGGATCGCGTCGATGGTCATCAGGTGGCCCACGTTACGCACGAACAACAGCGAACGGCCATGCAGGCTGACGCTGCCGCCTTTGGGTGCGGTGTATTCGCGGTCCGGGTTCATGGTGCGGGTGAACGTGTCGCCGCCCTTGGTCACTTGCTCGCTCAGGTCGCCCTTCATCAAGCCAAGCCAGTTGCGGTAGATCACCACTTTGTCATCGGCATCGACGGCGGCTACGGAGTCTTCGCAGTCCATGATGGTGGTCAGCGCAGCTTCCATCAGCACGTCTTTGACGCCCGCCGCATCGGTTTTGCCGATCGGGCTGGTGGCGTCGATCTGGATCTCGAAGTGCAGGCCGTTGTGCTTGAGCAGTACGGCGGTCGGAGCCGACGCCGAACCGTGGTAGCCGACCAGTTGCGCGGTGTCGGCCAGGCCGCTGCTGGCGCCGCCTTTGAGGGTGACCTGCAAGGCGCCGTCAACAATGGCGTAAGCCGTGGAGTCAACGTGCGAACCGCTGGCCAGTGGCGCGGCTTCGTCCAGGAAGGCGCGGGCGAAGGCAATGACCTTGTCGCCACGGACCTTGTTGTAGCCTTTGCCCTTCTCGGCGCCATCGGCTTCGCTGATGGCATCGGTGCCGTACAACGCGTCGTACAGCGACCCCCAGCGGGCGTTCGAAGCGTTGAGGGCAAAGCGCGCATTCATGACTGGTACCACCAGTTGCGGGCCAGCCATGCGGGCGATTTCGTCATCGACGTTTTGTGTCGTTGCCTGGAAGTCTGCGGCTTCTGGCTGCAGATACCCAATGTCTTGTAGGAAGGCTTTGTAAGCCACGGCGTCGTGGGCCTTGCCGGCCTGCGCCTGGTGCCAGGCGTCAATGCGCGCCTGCAAATCATCGCGTTTGGCGAGCAGTGCTTTGTTCTTGGGAGCCAGGTCATGAATGACCTTATCGGCACCGGCCCAGAACTGGTCGGCGTTGAGGCCGGTACCGGGGATGGCTTCGTTGTTGACGAAGTCGAACAGGACTTTGGCGACCTGCAGGCCACCGACGTGAACGTGTTCAGTCATTGCTTGCCTCACTCATTGTTATTTAAAGCCTGGAGCGCTTCTCAAAACACCGCCTTGGCGGGGTTGTACGGGGTAAAGCAGACGCCTTGACCGACCTTGTTGCGAATTATGTAGTGGTCGCCGGGGCATACTACATGATCATTTGCCGATGTGAAAATCAGACTAACTACGTCGTTCTGCGACTTTTTTTAAGCTATCGGTCACGTAGAAGAACAGGATGTTCTCAAGAAATGTGCATGTTGTTCCAGATAAATCTAAAAACAGTACACAATTTTATTGGCGGGCGCGCGCAAGCGCGACGGGAGCAGGGCGCTCCCACCGCGATCAAGGGTTTAAATCAGGCTTTTCGGCGTAGGCTCAACCAGGCGTCGATGCTGTATACAACCAGACCGGCCCAGATAAACATGAAGGCAATCAAGGTGCTGTCGGACAAATGCTCGCCAAACACCCATACCGCGAGGATCAGCACCAGGGTGGGCGCGATGTACTGCATGAAGCCGATGGTGGTGTAGGGCAAATGCCGAGTAGCGGCGTTGAAACACACCAGCGGGATCAGCGTGGCGGGGCCGGCGGCGAGCAGCAGCCAGGCTTGGGAGGTGGTCCAGAACTCGGCATGGGCGCTATTGGCTTCTGGGTGAAACAACAGCCAGCCGAAGGCGATAGGCACCAGCATCCAGGTTTCGACCACCAGCCCTGGCAGTGCCTTGACCGGCGCCTGTTTGCGGATCAGCCCGTAGAAGCCGAAGGTCAGCGCCAGCACCAGCGACACCCAGGGCAGGCTGCCGGCCTGCCACACCTGCTCGGCGACGCCGATGGCCGCGAGGCCCACGGCAATCCATTGCAGGCGGCGAAGGCGTTCACCCAGCAGCAACAGGCCGAGCAGCACGTTCACCAGTGGGTTGATGTAGTAGCCCAGGCTGGCTTCGAGCATGCGGTCGTTGTTTACCGCCCACACATAGGTCAGCCAGTTGACCGCGATCAGCAGGCCGCTGCCAGCCAGCACCGCGAAGCGTTTTGGGTTGTCGCGCAGTTCTTGTAGCCAGCCTGGGTGCTTCCACACCAGCAGCAACAAAGCGCCGAACAATGCTGACCAGAGCACGCGGCTGACGATGATTTCGGCTGCGGGCACGCTTTCTAGCAGTTTGAAGTAGAGCGGGAACAGACCCCAGATGACATAGGCGCTAAGGCCTAAAATGTACCCGCGACGCGGGTTGGCGGCTTGCATGCAGAATCCTTGCTTAAGCAAATGACGGGTGCTGTACAAGCGAGCTTGCCTCGCGATCTTTTTAAAAGATCAAAAGATCGTGAGGCAAGCTCGCTTGTACAAAGGGCATCACTTTAAAACAGTTTCAGCGGTTCTTCATTCAGGGCTGCGAGCTGTTCGCGCAATGCCAGCACCTGGTCGCCCCAATACCGCTCGCTGCCAAACCACGGAAAGCTGTGCGGGAAGGCCGGGTCGTCCCAGCGCCGGGCCAGCCAGGCGCTGTAGTGCATCAGGCGCAAGGCGCGCAGCGGCTCGATCAAAGCCAGTTCGCGCGGGTTGAAGTCATGGAACTCGCTGTAGCCGTCCATCAACTCAGACAGTTGCCCCAGGCATTCCTGGCGATCACCGGCCAGCATCATCCACAGGTCTTGTACCGCAGGGCCCATGCGGCAGTCGTCGAGATCGACGATGTGGAACACCTCGTCGCGGCACATCATGTTGCCGGGGTGGCAGTCGCCGTGCATGCGGATGTTGCTGTGCGGGGTGGCGGCGTAGACGTCTTCGACCCGCTTGAGCAGGTCGCGCGCCACCGACTCGTACGCCGGTAACAGGCTGCGCGGGATGAAGTTGCCTTCGAGCAGGGTGTTCAGCGAGTCATGGCCGAAGTTCTTCACGCCCAAGGCTTCGCGGTGTTCAAAGGGCTGGGTGGCGCCCACCGCATGCAGGCGCCCGAGCAGTTGGCCCAGGCGGTAGAGCTGGTCGAGATTGCCCGGCTCAGGCGCACGCCCACCACGGCGCGGAAACAGGGCGAAGCGAAAGCCCTGGTGCTCGAACAGGCTTTGGCCGTTGTGAATGATCGGCGCCACCACCGGCACTTCGCAGTCGGCCAATTCAAAGGTGAACTGGTGTTCTTCGAGGATGGCGTCGTTGGTCCAGCGTTGCGGGCGATAGAACTTGGCGATCAGTGGCTGCGAGCCTTCGATACCCACTTGGTACACGCGGTTTTCGTAGCTGTTGAGGGCGAGCACGCGGGCATCGCTCAGCAAGTCGATGCTTTCGACGGCGTCGAGCACCAGGTCAGGGGTAAGTGCTGTGAACGGATGAGACATACTGACTCCTGCGCGCAGCTGGCTGCCGCGTCCGGCCAAGCATGTTAACGCAGACTGGCACCTGTAGGAGCGAGCTTGCCTCGCGATCTTTTAAAAGATCAAAAGATCGCGAGCAGTACGGGCCCATCGCTACGCGCCGACGATGCCGCCGTCTTCGCGGCTGATGGCCATGACCGAGGAGCGCGGCTTGCCGTTGGGCAGGTGCTCGGGGAAGGTCGAGCCGCCGTTTTCGCCGGGGTGCTGGATGCCGACGAACAGAGTTTTCTGGTCTGGCGAGAAGCTGATGCCGGTCACTTCGCAGCCGACCGGCCCGACCATGAAGCGACGGATCTCACCGCTGTCGGGGTCTGCGCAGAGCATCTGGTTATTGCCCATGCCCGCGAAGTCGCCGCTGTTGCTGTAGTCGCCGTCGGTCAGGATCCACAAGCGCCCGGCGTCGTCAAAGCCAAGGCCATCGGGGCTGTTGAACATGTTCTGCGGGGTGATGTTGGCCGATCCGCCTTTGGCCTGATCGGGGTGAAGCACCGGGTTGCCGGCCACGACGAAGAGTTCCCAGTCGAAGCTGTCTGCGCCGTGGTCACCGTTGTGGGCCTTCCAGCGCAGGATCTGCCCGTAGACGTTTTTTTCGCGCGGGTTGGGGCCGCCAGCGGGCTGTCCGTCTTCGCCGCGTTTGACGTTGTTGGTCAGGGTGCAATAGACCTGGCCGTCTTTGGGGCTGACCACGATCCACTCCGGGCGGTCCATGCGCGTGGCATTGACCACGCTGCCCGCGAGCCGCGCGTGGATCAGCACTTCGGCCTGATTGGCAAAACCATTGGTTTGATTGATGCCGTTCTTGCCGTGGCTCAACTCGACCCATTGGCCCTGGCCTTTGGGGCGGTCGGGGTTGTTGTCGCCCGCATCGAACCGCGCCACATACAGCGTGCCGTGGTCCAGCAGGTCACGATTGGACTTGGGGTTTTGGAGGTCAATCTTGTCGCGGCTGATGAACTTGTAAATGAACTCCCCGCGCTCGTCGTCACCCATGTACACCACCGCACGGCCGTCACGGGTTTGCGCCAGAGCCGCGTTCTCATGCTTGAAACGGCCCAAGGCCGTGCGTTTGACGGGTATCGACTGTGGATCGAACGGGTCGATCTCGACCACCCAGCCATGACGGTTGAGCTCGTTGGGGTTGACCGCCAGGTCGAAGCGCAGGTCATGCAGGTGCCAGTCGATCTCACGGCTGGCGGCTGTGACACCGTAGCGTTTTTGCGCGGTGTCGAAGGTTTGCCTGGGGTCGGAACTGCCGAAGCAGTCAGTGAAGTTTTCTTCGCAGGTCAGGTAGGTGCCCCACGGTGTCTTGCCGTTGGCGCAGTTCTGGAAAGTGCCCAGCACACGGCTGCCGTGGGTGTCGGCTTGAGTGCGCAACAACGCATGCCCTTCGGCCGGGCCGCTGAGGCGGATCGGGGTGTTGCCGTGAATGCGCCGGTTGAACGGCGAGTCTTGCACAAACTGCCAGCCATCGCCTTTGCGCTGCACTTCGATCACCGACACGCCTTCGCTGGCCTGGGCCTTGCGCACTTCTTCGGCAGAGGTAGGCAGGCCGCCGTGCGGGTAGAGGTACCGGTAGTTGGTGTATTCGTTGTTGATCGCCAGCAGGGCGCGGTTGGGGTCATCGGGGAAGGCGAACAGGCTCATGCCATCATTGTTGTCGCCGAACTGCACTTGCTGGGCGTCGGCGCTGCCATTGCCGCTGGGGTCAAAGGCCGGGCCGCCTGCGTGCAAGGGCTGGCCCCAACTGATCAGGACCGAGGCACGGTAGCCGGGTGGCAGGCTGAGGGTGTCGCCGGTGGCCGCGCTGATGCCGGTAAACCCCAACAAAGGGCTGGAGGCTGAGCTGACGCTGGCGGCCAGGGCGCTGCGGCTCAGCAGGTTGCCACCTAAAAACAGGGCGGCACCGCACAAGGCGCCGGCGCCGATAAACCCCCGTCGACTCAGGCCGACGATCTGCTCAAGGTCAGTGGCTTGTTGTTCTTCTAACAGGTTCATGGCGCGCAGGCTCTCTTTGGTTTTTGCGCAACCTTAAGCAGCGTTTATGACAGCGGTGTTGCAAAAAGCCCTCGCCCTGACCCTCCCCTGAAGGGAGAGGGGCCTGACCGCACGCGAATTCAAAAACAACGCCAATCAGCTCGCCCTCTCGCCGGCAGCAGGTTGAGGTGAGGGCGCTGGTTTAAAGCGTTAGCACGAGCCGCACCCGCGTCGGCGCGAAGGGCACGTTGACCGCGCTGCCGTCGTTCAACTGGAGTGTTACGAGGTGTTGCGGTTCATCAGGATGGCCCATCCGGCTTGGGCGTGCGCGCCAGGCAATACACATCCACCTGACGTGCCCCGGCCTGGCGCAACAGGCGGGCGAGGCTTTGCGCGGTGGCGCCGGTGGTCAGCACATCGTCCACCAGCGCCAGATGCAGGCCGCGGACTTGGACGTCCGGGGCCAGAGCGAAGGCGTGCAGCAAGTTGCGTTTGCGGGTCTTGGCGTCGAGCGCTTGTTGCGCGGCGGTGTCCTGGGGGCGCAGCAGCCACTGGTCGCGACACGGAATACCCAGATCGCGGCTGAGCCAGTCAGCCAGCATGGCCGCCTGGTTGTAGCCGCGCTGGCGCAAGCGTTTTAGAGACAGGGGTACCGGCAGCAGGAAGTCCGGCTTGGGGTCGCCTGTGCTGAAGCGATCATGCAGTGATTGGCCAAGAATATCGGCCATTAAGCGGCCATAAGGCCACTTGCTGTTGTGCTTGAAACGGATGATCAGCGTGTCGATGGGAAAGCCGTAGACCCATGGCGCGTGCACCGATTCGTAGGCTGGCGGTCGCTTGATGCACAGACCGCAGGTGAGCCCGGCCATCGGCAGCGGCAAGGCGCAGCGCTGACAACTGTCCCCCAGCCAAGGCAGTTCGAGCTCACAGGCCGCGCACAGTGGCAGCGGGGTATCTGAACGCTCGTCGCACAGCAAGCAGGTCTGGTTAATTAATAACCACTTGTCAACCAGTGTTGCTAAGCGTGGTTGACAACTCATGTCACATCCCCAAACATATCGCGCATCCGTGCAGTGCCTGAGGCGGTGGCTTCAGGTTCAAGTCAAAGCATAAACAAGAGAATCGCCGATGAGCGCCAGCACCCTTGCCAACTTGCGACATGATTGGTCTTTAGCCGAAGTTCGTGCGTTGTTTGTCCAGCCGTTCAATGACCTGCTTTTCCAGGCGCAGACCGTTCATCGCGCGCATTTCGACGCTAATCGGGTCCAGGTTTCAACGCTGCTTTCGATCAAAACCGGGGCCTGCCCGGAAGATTGCAAATATTGTCCGCAGTCCGGCCACTACAACACTGGCCTGGAAAAAGAGAAGTTGATGCAGGTGCAGGCGGTGCTTGAAGAAGCCGCTCGGGCCAAGGCCATCGGTTCGACGCGTTTTTGCATGGGCGCGGCCTGGAAACACCCGTCTGCCAAAGACATGCCCTATGTGCTGGAGATGGTCAAAGGTGTGAAGGCCATGGGCCTGGAAACCTGCATGACCCTGGGCAAGCTCGATCAGGAGCAAACGGCGGCACTGGCGCACGCGGGGCTGGATTATTACAACCACAACCTCGATACCTCGCCTGACTTCTATACCAGCATCATCACCACCCGCACTTACAGCGAGCGCCTGCAAACCTTGAGTTACGTGCGCGATGCGGGAATGAAGATCTGCTCCGGCGGGATCCTGGGCATGGGCGAGTCGCTGGATGACCGCGCCAATCTGTTGATCCAACTGGCCAACTTGCCCGAGCACCCGGAGTCGGTGCCGATCAACATGCTGGTGAAGGTGGCGGGCACGCCGCTGGCCAACGCCGATGACGTAGATCCGTTCGACTTTATCCGCATGCTGGCTGTGGCGCGCATCATGATGCCGCAAAGCCATGTCCGCCTGTCGGCCGGGCGTGAAGCCATGAACGATCAAATGCAGGCGCTGGCGTTCTTTGCCGGGGCCAACTCGATTTTCTACGGCGACAAATTGCTGACCACCGCCAACCCTCAGGCGGACAAAGACATGCAGCTGTTCGCGCGCCTGGGCATCTTGCCCGAAGCCGGTGAAGAACACGCCGATGAGGTGCATCAGGCGGCGATTGAGCAAGCGCTGATCGAGCAAAAATCCAGCGAGCAGTTCTACAACGCTGCGGTTTAAGCCTCTTAACTGTAGAAGCCAGCTCGCCTCGCGATCTTTTAACGATCAAAAGCTCGCCAGGTGAGCTGGCTCCTGCAGGTCTTGTGCAATCCTTTTTCGAGGCCAGCATGTCTTTCGATTTGAGCGCCCGTCTGGCCGCGCGTCGTGCCGACAATCTTTACCGTCAACGACCATTGCTTGAGAGCCCGCAAGGGCCGCAAGTGGTGGTCGACGGCCAGCCGTTATTGGCCTTTTGCAATAACGACTACCTGGGCCTGGCCAACCACCCGCTGGTGATCGAAGCCTGGCAGGCCGGTGCATCGCGCTGGGGCGTGGGTGGCGGCGCATCACATTTGGTCATCGGCCACAGCACCCCGCATCACGCGCTGGAAGAAGCACTGGCGGCGTTCACCGGTCGCCCGCGGGCGCTGCTGTTCAGCAATGGCTACATGGCTAATCTGGGGGCGGTCACGGCTCTGGTCGGGCAGGGCGATACGGTGCTCGAAGACCGTCTCAACCACGCTTCGTTACTGGACGCCGGTTTGCTCAGCGGCGCGCGCTTCAACCGCTATTTGCACAACGACGTGGCCAGTCTGGCCAAGCGGCTGGAGAAAGCCTGCGGCAATACGCTAGTGGTGACCGATGGCGTGTTCAGCATGGATGGTGATGTGGCCGATCTGCCCGCGTTGGCTCGCGAAGCCCGCGCCAAAGGCGCCTGGCTGATGGTCGACGATGCCCACGGGTTTGGCCCGCTGGGTGCCAACGGTGGCGGCGTGGCCGAGCATTTTGGTTTGAGTGTGGACGATGTGCCGGTGCTGATCGGCACGCTGGGCAAGGCCTTTGGCACCAGCGGTGCATTTGTGGCGGGCAGTGAAGCGTTGATCGAAAGCCTGATCCAGTTCGCCCGGCCGTATATCTACACCACCAGCCAGCCCCCGGCCCTGGCCTGCGCCACCCTTAAAAGCCTGGATTTGCTGCGCAGCGAGCACTGGCGCCGTGAACACCTGAACAACCTGATTCGCCAGTTTCGTCAGGGCGCAGAACAGATCGGTTTGCAGTTGATGGACAGCTTTACCCCCATCCAGCCGATTGTGATCGGCGACAGTGGCCGGGCGTTGCGTTTGTCAGCGATGTTGCGCGAGCGTGGTTTGCTGGTGACAGCGATCCGTCCGCCGACGGTGCCGGCAGGCAGTGCGCGTTTGCGCGTGACCTTGTCGGCGGCCCACACAGAGGCACAGGTGCAGCTATTGTTAAATGCACTGGATGACTGTTGGCGAAAGCTGGAGCCCGACCATGCGTGATCGTCTGATTTTGCTGCCCGGCTGGGGCTTGGGGATTTCCCCGCTGGAACCTTTGGCCGCAGCCTTGCGCGGCCTGGATGAGCATTTACGGGTCGAGATCGAACCGCTGCCGGTGCTGGAGTCTGCACAGCTGGAGGACTGGCTCGACGAACTGGATGCCAACCTGCCCGACAACGTCTGGTTGGGCGGCTGGTCGCTCGGCGGGATGCTCGCCAGTGAGCTGGCGGCGCGCCGGGGCGATCGCTGCTGTGGTTTGGTCACGTTAGCCAGCAACCCGAGTTTTGTTTGCCGTGAGGACTGGCCAACGGCGATGCCCAACGCCACCTTCGAGGCGTTTATCTCAGGCTTCGCCGAAGCGCCGCACAGCACCTTAAAACGCTTTGGCCTGCTCTGTAGCCAAGGCGCGACGGACCCGCGAGGCATGGCGCAATTGCTCATGGGTGCGGCACCCAAAGCGCAGCCGGCACCCTTGCTGGCCGGGCTGGAATTGTTGGGCCAACTGGATGTACGCCCCGCCTTGCAAGCATTCAACGGGCCGCAACTGCACCTGTTTGCCGGTGCGGATGGGCTGGTGCCTGTGGCGGCGGCCGAAGCGTTGCTGGCGTTGTTGCCCGATGTTGAAGTGGGTCTGATTGAACAGGCCTGTCATGCCTTTTTACTGGAAGCGCCCCACGAACTGGCGGCCGCGATCCAGGCTTTTTTACATGAGCTGGACGATGACTGATCTAAGTGTGGCAACGTTGGCAGGCCACCTGCCGGACAAGCGTCAGGTGGCGGTGTCGTTTTCGCGTGCGGCGGCCAGTTACGACAGCGTGGCCGAGCTGCAACGTGACGTCGGGCAAGCATTGCTGGCGCGTTTGCCAGCCGATCTGGCGCCGCAACGCTGGCTGGACCTGGGTAGCGGAACGGGCTATTTCAGCCGGGCCTTGGCGCAGCAATTTCCCCACAGTGAAGGGCTGGCGCTGGACATCGCTCAGGGCATGCTGGCATTCGCCCGCCCCTTTGGAGGCGCGCAGCATTTTATTGCGGGCGATGCTGAAAGCCTGCCGCTGCAATCAGAGAGCTGCGAGCTGATTTTTTCCAGCCTGGCGTTACAGTGGTGCAGTGATTTTGAGCGGGTGCTCAGTGAAGCCCATCGCGTACTCAAGCCCGGCGGCATACTGGCGTTCGCCAGCTTGTGCGTTGGCACGTTGAGCGAGTTACGCGACAGTTGGCGAGCGGTGGACGGGCAAGTCCATGTGAATCGCTTTCGTGAATTGGGCACGTATCAGCAGTTGTGCGCCGACAGCCCTTTGCGTGTGCTCAACGTGCAGAGCCAGCCACATGTGCTGTACTACGCGCAATTACGCCAACTGACCCATGAACTGAAATCATTGGGTGCGCACAATCTGAACCCGGGTCGCCCTGCGGGGTTGACCGGCAGAGCACGGCTACAGGCGTTGGTCAGTGCGTATGAGCATTATCGTCAGCCTAAAGGGCTACCGGCGACGTATCAGGTGGTCTACGGCATCTTGGAGAAAACGTGATGAGCCCAGCGTATTTCATTACGGGAACCGACACCGATGTGGGTAAAACCACGATTGCCGCCGGTTTGTTGCATGCCGCCCGTGAAGCCGGCTTGAGCACCGCCGCGGGCAAGCCGGTGGCTTCCGGTTGCGAGATCACGCCACACGGCTTGCGCAATGCCGACGCGCTGGCGCTGATGGCCGAGAGTTCTGTGGTGTTGAGCTATGAGGAGGTCAATCCGGTGGCTTTTGAGCCGGCAATTGCCCCGCACATTGCTGCCCGGGAAGTCGGCGTGGTGGTGAATGTGCACTCCTTGCTGGAACCCATGCGCCATATTCTGGCCCTACAGGCGGATTTCACCCTGATTGAAGGGGCGGGCGGCTGGCGTGTCCCATTGTCGGGCCAGGACAACTTGTCGGATCTGGCTCAGGCGCTCGATCTGCCGGTGATTCTGGTGGTAGGCGTGCGCCTGGGGTGCATCAGCCATGCCCTGTTGACCGCCGAAGCCATCGCCCGTGATGGCCTGCAACTGGCGGGCTGGGTGGCCAACATCATTGGCCCAAAAAATTCGCGTCTTGAAGAAAACCTCGCCACCTTGGCAGAACGTCTCCCGGCGCCGTGCCTGGGCCGCGTGCCAAAACTCAAGACCGCCTCGGCGCAAGCGGTGGCAGAGCACTTGCAACTGGATCTGCTGGACTGAGCCCTAGCTGCGGGCTTGCCTCGCGATCTTTTAAAGATCAAAAGATCGCGCGGCAAGCTCGTTCCTACAGGATTCGATGACACTTCTACTCTCTGTGATCTGTTCGTACCAAGACGAACGGAGGCTTCGCGCTGCTTGACAACAAATGGGCGTAAACGTATGTTTCAAACACCTGTTTGACCGCTATAACAAATCTACGCGGTTGTTCATCCCCGGATTCATCAGCAGAGGTTTATCGCTATGCCTGATTACAAGGCCCCCTTGCGTGATATTCGCTTCGTTCGTGACGAACTGCTCGGTTACGAAGCGCACTATCAGAGCCTGCCGGCTTGCCAGGACGCTACTCCAGATATGGTTAACGCCATTCTTGAAGAAGGCGCCAAGTTTTGCGAGCAGGTGCTGGCACCGCTGAACCGCGTGGGTGACACCGAAGGCTGTACCTGGAGCGAGTCCGGGGTTAAAACACCGACGGGCTTTAAAGAAGCCTACAAACAATTCGTTGAAGGTGGCTGGCCAAGCCTGGCTCACGACGTCGACCACGGCGGCCAGGGCCTGCCTGAGTCTCTGGGCCTGGCCGTGAGCGAAATGGTCGGCGCTGCCAACTGGTCGTGGGGCATGTACCCAGGCTTGTCGCACGGTGCGATGAACACCATCTCCGAGCACGGCACTCCTGAGCAGCAAAACACCTACCTGACCAAGCTGGTTACCGGCGAGTGGACCGGCACCATGTGCCTGACCGAATCGCACTGCGGTACCGACCTGGGCCTGCTGCGCACCAAGGCTGAACCTCAGGCTGATGGTTCGTACAAGATTTCCGGCACCAAGATCTTCATCTCGGCCGGTGAACACGACATGGCCGACAACATCGTCCACATCGTTCTGGCCCGCCTGCCGGATGCACCGGCTGGCACCAAAGGTATCTCGCTGTTCATCGTGCCCAAGTTCAAGGCCAACGCCGATGGCACCTTGGGTGAGCGCAACGCCGTGTCCTGTGGCTCGATCGAGCACAAAATGGGCATCCACGGCAACGCCACCTGCGTGATGAACTTTGACGGCGCCACGGGCTTCTTGATCGGTCCGCCGAACAAAGGCCTGAATTGCATGTTCACCTTTATGAACACCGCGCGTCTGGGTACTGCATTGCAAGGTCTGTCCCACGCTGAAATCGCCTTCCAGGGCGGCTTGAAATATGCGCGTGACCGTCTGCAAATGCGTTCGCTGACTGGCCCTAAAGCCCCTGAAAAACCGGCTGATCCGATCATCGTTCACCCGGACGTGCGTCGCATGCTGCTGACCACCAAGGCGTTCGCTGAAGGCAACCGCGCCATGGTGTACTTCACCGCCAAGCAAGTCGACATCGTGAAATACGGCGTTGATGAAGAAGAGAAAAAGAAAGCCGACGCCCTGCTGGCCTTCATGACTCCGATTGCCAAGGCCTTCATGACTGAAGTCGGTTTTGAAGCAGCCAACCACGGCGTACAAATCTACGGTGGCCACGGTTTTATCGCTGAGTGGGGCATGGAGCAGAACGTTCGCGACAGCCGTATCTCGATGCTGTACGAAGGCACCACCGGTATTCAGGCACTCGACCTGCTGGGCCGTAAAGTGCTGATGACTCAAGGCGAAGCGCTCAAGGGCTTCACCAAGATCGTCCACAAGTTCTGCCAGGCCAACGAAGGCAACGAAGCGGTCAAAGAGTTCGTCGCGCCATTGGCTGCGCTGAACAAAGAGTGGGGCGAGCTGACCATGAAGGTCGGTATGGCGGCCATGAAAGACCGTGAAGAAGTGGGTGCGGCCTCGGTCGACTACCTGATGTATTCCGGTTATGCCTGCCTGGCGTACTTCTGGGCTGACATGGCGCGTCTGGCGGCTGAGAAGCTGGCAGAAGGCACCTCTGAAGAAGCCTTCTACAAAGCCAAGCTGCAAACTGCGCGCTTCTACTTCCAGCGCCTGTTGCCGCGTACCCGCACTCACGTTGCGGCCATGTTGTCGGGTGCTTCCAACCTGATGGACATGAAAGAAGAAGACTTCGATCTGGGCTACTAAAACCCGGTGAGTCACCTCTGAAAAGCCGCTTTTCCTTCGGGAAAGCGGCTTTTTTGGTTTTAAATCTGCAGGGGCGAGCTTGCCTTGCGGTCTTTTTAAAGATCACAAGATCGCGAGACGAGTTGGCTCCTACAAAATATTGTGACCAGTATGTATGTATTGGTCACAGCTTGACCCTATGTATCGCTCTCGTCGTTAAGCTAGACTGGTTCGCACATTAATCGTCGTTTACAGATTACGAGGTTTGCCATGGCTGATTACAAAGCGCCCCTGCGTGATATGCGCTTCGTCCTCAATGAAGTGTTCGAGGTTGCTTCTCTCTGGGCGCAACTGCCTGCGTTGGCAGAGTCCGTCGATGCTGAAACGGTCGAGGCCATTCTGGAAGAAGCGGGCAAAGTCACCGCTAAAAGCGTCGCCCCATTGAGCCGCAGTGCCGATGAAGAAGGCTGCCACTGGAATGACACGGTGGTCACCACCCCCGCTGGTTTCGTCGATGCCTATAAAACCTACGCCGAAGGTGGCTGGGTGGGTGTAGGCGGTAACCCTGAGTTCGGTGGCATGGGCATGCCCAAGGCGGTGTCGGCGCAAGTTGAGGAAATGATCAACTCTTCAAGTCTGGCGTTTGGCCTCTATCCGATGCTGACTGCAGGCGCCTGCGTATCGATCAATGCCCACGCCAGTGAAGAACTCAAAGCTACTTACTTGCCGAACATGTACTCGGGCCAATGGGCCGGCTCCATGTGCCTGACCGAGCCGCATGCCGGCACCGACCTTGGGATCATCCGCACCAAGGCCGAGCCGCAGGCCGACGGTTCTTACAAAGTCACCGGGACCAAGATTTTCATCACCGGCGGCGAGCACGACCTGACTGAAAACATCATCCACCTGGTACTGGCCAAACTGCCGGACGCACCGGCCGGGCCTAAAGGTATCTCGCTGTTTCTGGTGCCCAAAGTGCTGGTCAATGCCGATGGTAGCCTGGGCGAGCGCAACCCGGTGTTCTGCGGCTCGATTGAACACAAAATGGGCATCAAGGCGTCGTCCACGTGTGTGATGAACTTCGATGAAGCCGTTGGCTATCTGGTGGGTGAGCCTAACCGTGGCTTGGCGGCAATGTTCACCATGATGAACTACGAGCGTCTGGGCGTCGGTATCCAGGGCCTGGCCTCTGGCGAACGTTCGTACCAGAACGCTGTGGAATATGCCCGTGATCGCCTGCAAGGGCGTGCGGCTACCGGTGCTCAGGCCAAGGACAAAGTGGCCGACCCGATCATCGTTCACGCCGACGTGCGTCGCATGTTGCTGACCATGAAAGCGGCCAACGAAGGCGGGCGTGCGTTCTCTACCTATGTGGCCAACCAGCTCGACATTGCCAAGTTCAGCGAAGACCCGGCCGCGCGTACACGGGCTGATGGGCTGGTGGCCTTGTTGACGCCAGTGGCCAAGGCCTTCCTGACTGACCTGGGGCTGGAAACCACGGTTCACGGCCAGCAGGTGTTTGGTGGCCATGGGTACATTCGCGAGTGGGGCCAGGAGCAGTTGGTGCGTGATGTGCGCATCACTCAGATCTACGAAGGCACCAACGGTATTCAGGCGCTGGACCTGATGGGGCGCAAGATCGTGGGCAATCGCGGGGCTGACTACCGTGAGTTTGCTGACGAGATTCGCCAGTTCATCGCCTCGGCGTCGGATGCGCTAAACGAGTTCACCCAGCCCCTGGCGGCGGCACTGGATAACCTTGATGAATTGACCGCCTGGGTGCTGGATCGCTCGCAACACAACCCGAATGAAATTGGCGCCGCGTCGGTCGAGTACCTGCAGGTTTTTGGTTACACGGCGTATGCGTACATGTGGGCACTGATGGCCCGGGCAGCGTTGGGCAAAGTGGCCGATGATGCTTTTTATGCCAGCAAGGTGGGCACTGCACGCTTCTATTTCGCACGTTTGCTGCCACGCATCCATTCGTTGAGCGACTCGGTCAAGGCGGGCAGCGAGTCGCTGTATTTGCTGGATGAAGCACACTTTTAAGGTGTTTAGTACGTTGTAAGCATTTACTTACATTACGTGCTGACAATCGCCCATATCGCCAATTGGGCTCGATGGGTAATCTAGCTTTCAAGGACGTAGAGCAGGAAGCTCAAAGCAACAACACGGACACGTAGGATTCCGCCAGGATGGTGGAGAGAAAAGGATGTCAGGGAAACAGTCTGTAAAGCCCCGCTTAGGCGGGGTTTTCTTTTTTCTGCGCAAAAAAATTAATGCATATCTTCGGCGCGTGCATTACGCGTAGCAGCTGACGAGCCTGTGAGGCTGCGCAGCAGTCGTTAAACCCAGTACTGCGGTGTGTCAATTTGATCTTCACTGGGTCTTTACGATCGCCTCGCCATCGGACGCAGCCTCGCAGGCTCGTCTGCGGCTACGAAATCCGCTTGCGGCGCCTTATGAGATCGGCGTGTCTTCGTGGTGCATCACGTCTTCCAGCAAGCTGCGCAATAGCTCCAAGGTGGCTTGCTGGCGCTGGACATCGCGGCACACCAGGCCAACTTTCAGCGGCACGCGGGGTTCGCTCAGGGGTTTCCAGAGCAGGGCCTGATGGTCATTCTCATGGCGCGAGCGCCCCGGTAGCACCGTCGCCAACTTGGCATGCAGCAAGCTGTCGAGAATCCCGGCCATGGTGTTCAGCTCGGCCTGCACGTGGGGGCGACGTCCCAGGCTCGCCAGTTGGGTCTGCCAGATCTGGCGCACCTGAAACTCCTCCCCCAGCAGCAACATCGGCAACTCGGCGGCCTGAGTCAGTGACACCTTCTTGAATTCCCGCAAGGGATGATCCGCCGGGATCACCAGTTGCAGTTCATCTTCGTACAGCGGCGTGCCATGCAACCCCGGCTGGCGAGGCGGCAGGTAGCTGATGCCGATGTCGAGTGATCCATTGAGCAAGCGTCGTTCGATTTCCATCCCTGTGAGTTCGTAAATCTGTACCACCAGGTGCGGTTGGGCCTGGCGCACGCGCTCAAGCATTTGCGGCACGAGACTGGTGTGCACGGTTTGCAGCACGCCGATGGCAATGGTGCGCAGCGCGTGCCCTTGGAAGTTACGCAGCGATTCTTTGGCGCGCTGCAAGCCATCGAGCAGCGGCAATGCGTGGTTGTACAACGTGTGGGCCGCCAGGGTGGGCAACAGCCGCTTGCTGCTGCGCTCGAAGAGGGTCACGTCCAGGTTGTGTTCGAGCTGTCGGATCTGTTGTGACAGCGCCGGTTGGGAGATCGACAGGCGCTCGGCAGCACGGCCCACATGGCCTTCTTCGTACACCGCGACGAAATAACGCAGTTGCTTGAAATCCATAAGTATTACTTATCGAAAATGCTTAAAAAACGAAATAGCTCAAAGGCCCGTGGGCGCCTAGTCTACGCCCGTTCCATTGGGGGTATCGAGTAAATACGCGAGATAAACAGCCCCTGTGGAGCGCTCATTTACATAGGCAAGGCTAAAAACCCATCAGAGGTTTTAGCGCCCGGGCCGTGCCGGGGCGGTTGCAAATCGAATCTGCTTATGAACACAAGGCCTGCGTGCATGAATTTGTTTAACTTGCGTCGCCCCCACGCCAATCTTGATCAACTGGTGGCTGAGTCTTTGCCAGCGCACACCAGCAACCCCGAGTCCCGTCGTTATCTGATGCCCAGCGTTGAACGCCCGGCGCAGGTGTTCGTGCGTGGCCAGGGCTCCTGGATGTGGGACAGCGATAGCCGCGCCTATCTGGACTTCACTCAAGGCGGCGGAGTCAACAGCCTGGGCCACAGCCCGGCGGTGCTGGTCAAGGCCTTGGCTGACCAAGCCCAGTCATTGCTGAACCCTGGCGCAGGCTTTTTCAACCGCGCCATGCTGACTCTGGCCGAGCGCCTGTGTGAAAACACCGGCAGCGATCAGGTGCATTTTTTAAACACCGGGGCCGAGGCCAACGAAGGGGCGATCAAGCTGGCGCGCAAGTGGGGCCAACTGCACCGCAATGGCGCCCATCGGATCATTACTGCGACGCGCAGTTGTCACGGTCGCAGCTTTGGCGCGATGTCCGCTTCGGGCACTGGCACCTTTGATAATCGCTTTGAGCCGCAACTGCCGGGCTTTATCAACGTGCCGTTCAATGATTTGCCTGCGCTGCATGCGGCGGTGGATGCACAGACTGTGGCCATCATGCTGGAACCGGTGCAAAGCGACGCGGGCGTGATCCCGGCGACCGAGCATTACCTCAAGGGTGTGGAGCGTCTGTGCCGCGAGCTGGGCATTTTGCTGATTCTGGATGAAGTCCAGACCGGCATGGGCCGCTGCGGGACATTGCTGGCAGAGCAGAACTACGGTGTTCGCGCCGACATCGTCACTCTCGGCAAAGGCCTGGGTGGCGGTGTGCCCTTGGCGGCGTTGTTGGCGCGGGGCAAGGCTTGCTGCCTGGAGCCGGGCGAGTTGGGCGGCACCCACCATGGCAACGCGTTGATGACAGAGGCCGGGGTAGCCGTGCTCGACACGGTCCTGGAAAAAGATTTTCTGAAGCACGTTCGTGAGGCTGGCCAGTACCTGCGTGAAGGGCTGGGGCGACTGGCCAATAGTTATGCACAGGGTGAGTTACGCGGTCAGGGTTTGTTCTGGGGCCTGACGCTGTCGGATAACTCTGCCGCTGAGGTGGTGAAGGCCGCGTTATACGAAGGCCTGCTGATCAGCGCCCCGCAACCTGACTGCCTGCGCTTTACGCCGGCGCTGTGCGTCAGTAAAGGCAATATCGACGAGATGTTGCTGCGTCTGGCCCGGGCTTTTGCCCGCGTGCGCACAGCGCAACTGCAATGCCGTCGGGGTGTTGCCGTCTGATACGCACTGCGCATTAAAGAACCGTCTCGCGGTGTACCGCGTCGCCCTGTGCCTGTTTCGTTCGGCGCGGGGCGTTTTTTTTTGTCTGGGGAAAAATCTGCGCAGAACCTTTTCTTGGCAAGCTGAATCGATTAAGGTTGGAAAAGTGTGATCCAGTTAACAATAAGGAGCTAAGTGTATGGAATTACTAAAAATCATCTTTGCCATTTTGTTGCCGCCATTGGGCGTGTTCATGCAGGTGGGTTTTGGCGGTGCCTTTTGGCTGAACATCCTGCTGACCCTGTGCGGCTACATTCCGGGGATCGTGCACGCGGTGTATATCATCGCCCGGCGTTCAAATTAATGGCCTTCTGTAGGAGCGAGCTTTCAAAAGATCGCGAGACGAGCTTGCTCCTACAGAAAGAAAACGTGTCATTGGTTTAGCAACTCGCTGTAGAACAACCATTCCTGCTCAAGCGCGTGCGCCTGATTGCTGGCTTTACGAAAGCCGTGGCGTTCTTCGGGGTAGTAGTACGCCTTGGCAGGGATGCCGTTGTCTTCCAGGGCCTTGAGCATGTCGCGGGTTTGCTGCGGCACAACCACAGCGTCCAGTTCACCTTGAAAGAAAATCACCGGCACGCGGATTTGATCGGCGTGCAGTAATGGCGTGCGTGCCGCGTAGCGCTCAGCATCGTGCTGCGGGTCGCCAATCAGCCAGTCCAGGTAGTCACCTTCAAACTTGTGAGTGGCCCGTGCCAGGGCAATCGGGTCGCTGACGCCATACAGGCTGGCGCCCGCACGGAACACATTTTTGAACGCCAGGGCGCACAGGGTGGTGTAGCCGCCCGCGCTGCCGCCGCGAATAAAGGCTTTTTCTCCGTCAATCAAACCTTGCTCGGCCAGATAGCTGACGACTGCACAGGCATCTTCAACGTCGACTTCGCCCCATTTGAGGTGCAAGGCCTGCCGGTAGTCACGGCCATAGCCAGTGCTGCCGCGGTAGTTGAGATCGGCCACGGCGAAGCCGCGTTGGGTCCAGTACTGGATACGTGGATCGAGCATCGGGTAACAGGCCGAGGTCGGGCCGCCATGGATGAACACCACCAGTGGCGGTTTGACCTCGCCGTGCATCGCTGGGTAGAAAAAGCCATGGGCTTGGCCGTTGCCCGACGGGTAGCGCAACGTCTGCGGGCGGCTGATGTGTTCGGTGGGCAACGGCGCCACGCCGCCGGCCAACACGCTGACGTGCTTGTCACTGCGACGAATGCGCAGGATCGCCGAGGGGCTGACGGGTGACGCAGCGATGCAGTAAAGGTGCTCATCTTCCAGTGCCAAGGAGCGAAAACGGCTGTAGTCGCCGGTGAAGTCATCGACGCTGCCGTCAGCCGCGTGAATGCCCAGGCGCCCGAAGCCAGCTTCGGTCCAGGTTGCCAGATAAGATTGCTCGCCCAGCGGCAGCCAGGTCCGCCCGCCCAGTTGCCATGGCGCCGGAGCGTGGTCGGCCGCGGCGCTTTGCGCGGGCACCAGGCCTTCGCCCGACTCGGACCACGGCTGCCAGAAACCGCCGCGGTCAGTCAGGCAATACAGGCGGTTGTGCTCGTCAAAGCGCGGCTGTTGCAGAGACTCTTCGCTCAGGTCCCCGGCAAGGCAATGCGCAGGGTTCCACTGGCCCTGGGTGTGGCCTTCGGCGAGCATCAGGCGGGTTGAGGTCCAGGGTTGATGCGGGCGGCTCCATTCAACCCAGGCCAGGCGCTGGCCGTTTGGGCTGAGCGTCGGGGCGGCGTAGAAGTCGGCGCCTTCTGCCAGTACCTGACGTTCCTGGGTCTGCCAGTCGATGCTGACCAAACGGTGCTGATCAGCGTTTTCTTCGACCGCCAGTACCTGGCCGTGGGCGAACTGCACATCGCCGTAGCGGCAGGTGCCTTGAGTCAGCGCTTGGGGTTGGCTGCCGTCCAGCGCCTGTTTGTACAGTTGTTGATCGGTCTCGTTGACGAACACCACGCCGTCATCGCTGAGGCAAAAAGAGCCGCCGCCGTATTCATACACGCGGCTGCTCACGCTGAAGGTGGCGGGGGTCAGGCGCTGGGCCTGGCCGTCACGCCAATGCCAGATGCGGCACGCGCCTTCTTGTGGGCGGTATTCGTTCCAGAACAAACCGTGGGGGCCGACCCGCAGTTCTGCAAAATCGACACCGGCGGCAACGGCGAGCGCGGCGCTGAAAGGTTCAGCCTTTAGCGATGAGGCGTGAGTTTCGTTCATTTCGGAAGGCCAATTGTTCGATGGTCTGGGTGGCGTGCTCGGCTTCTTCGCGCGCCTTGAGAATCAGGTCGTGTTGCGGCGATTTACTGCACACCGGGTCTGCATTGCTGGCATCCCCGGTGAGCATAAAGGCTTGGCAACGGCAGCCGCCGAAGTCCTTTTCTTTCTCGTCGCACGAGCGGCAGGGCTCGGGCATCCAGTCATAGCCTCGATAACGATTGAAGCCGAACGAGTCGTACCAGATGTGTTGCAGGCTGTGGTCACGCACGTTGGGGAACGCGACCGGCATTTGTCGTGCCCCGTGGCACGGCAAGGCGGTGCCGTCCGGGGTGACGGTCAGGAAGAGGCTGCCCCAGCCATTCATGCAGGCTTTTGGCCGCTCTTCGTAATAGTCCGGCGTTACGAAAATCAGTTTGCAGGGGTGGCCTTCTGCTTCGAGCTTGGCGCGGTATTGGTTGGTGATGCGCTCGGCGCGCACCAGTTGCTCTTTAGTCGGTAGCAGGCCAACCCGGTTGAGCTGCGCCCAGCCATAAAACTGACAGGTCGCCAGTTCGACGAAGTCGGCCTCCAGGGCGATGCACAGTTCGATGATGCGGTCGATCTTGTCGATGTTGTGCCGATGGGTGACGAAGTTCAGCACCATCGGGTAGCCATGGGCTTTGACGGCGCGGGCCATTGCAAGCTTTTGTGCGAAGGCTTTTTTCGAGCCGGCCAAGAGGTTGTTCACTTGTTCGTCGCTGGCCTGGAAGCTGATCTGGATATGGTCCAGCCCGGCTTTTTTGAAGTCGCTGATCTTCTGCTCGGTAAGGCCAATGCCGGAGGTAATCAGGTTGGTGTAGAAGCCCAGTTTGCGGGCCTCGCCGATCAATTCGGCCAAGTCTTGACGCACCAGCGGCTCGCCGCCGGAAAAACCCAGCTGCGCTGCACCCATCTCCCGCGATTCGCGAAACACCTTGATCCATTGCTCGGTGCTCAGCTCTTTGCCTTGCTCGGCAAAGTCCAGCGGGTTGGAGCAATACGGGCATTGCAACGGGCAGCGGTAAGTCAGTTCGGCCAGCAGCCACAAGGGCAGGCCGACTTCCGGCTTGGGCGGCAGCGCCAGTGCTGGCTCAGACAAGTTCGATCCAGTGCTGTGCACGCGCAACCTCCATAAATTGCTCGATGTCATCGCCCAGCTCCGGCACGCCGGGGAACTGCGCGTCCAGTACATCAATAATGGCGGCGACATCGCGCTGGCCGTCTATCAGGCCACCGATCAAGGCCGCACTCTCGTTGAGTTTGATCATGCCTTCGGGGTAGAGCAGCACGTGGCCTTTTTGCGCGGGTTCGTACTGGAAGCGATAGCCTTGGCGCCAGGTCGGGATTTTGCTGCGATCAAAACTCATAGAGCGATTCCTTTGTGCCAGACACGTTGGTCGGTCACGCTGTGATAAGGCGGGCGGTCCAGTTCGTAAGCCATGGTCATGGCATCGAGCATGCTCCACAAAATGTCCAATTTGAACTGGAGAATTTCAAGCATGCGCTGCTGGCCTTGGTAGGTGGTGTAGTGCTGCAGGGTGATCGCCAGCCCGTGTTCCACGTCACGGCGGGCCTGGCCTAGGCGGGTGCGGAAATACTCATAACCGGCCGGGTCGATCCACGGGTAATGCTGCGGCCAGCTGTCCAGGCGCGATTGGTGGATTTGCGGCGCAAACATCTCGGTCAACGAACTGCTGGCGGCTTCTTCCCACGTGGCGCGGCGGGCAAAGTTGACGTAGGCGTCGACTGCAAAGCGTACGCCGGGCAGCACCAGCTCTTGTGAGCGCAGTTGATCCGGGTCCAGGCCAACCGCTTGGCCCAGGCGCAACCAGGCTTCGATACCGCCGTCTTCACCGGGGGCACCGTCGTGGTCAAGCAGGCGCTGGATCCACTCGCGGCGCACTTCACGGTCCGGGCAGTTGGCCAGGATAGCGGCGTCTTTTAGCGGGATGTTGACCTGGTAGTAGAAGCGGTTGGCGACCCAGCCTTGAATCTGTTCGCGGGTCGCGCGGCCTTCGTACATCGCTACCTGATACGGGTGAAAGATGTGGTAATACGCGCCTTTGGCCCGCAGCGCGGCTTCGAACTCGGCAGTGGAAAGTGGGGCTTGAGTCATGGTGCCTCCAGAAGGTGAACCTCTGTAGGAGCGAGCTTGCCTTGCGATCTTTTGATCGTTCAAAAGCTCGCTCCTACAGGTTTTGGGTGGGTTACAGCTCGATGCTCATGCCGTCAAAGGCCACTTCGACCCCCCGGCGGGCCAGTTCGGCGCGCTCGGCGGAGTCTTCGTCCAGGATCGGGTTGGTGTTGTTGATGTGGATCAGCACCTTGCGCTGCTCGGGTAATTGTTCCAGCACCTCGAGCATGCCGCCGGGACCGTTTTGAGCCAGATGCCCCATTTCGCGGCCCGTGCGGGTGCCCACACCACGGCGTTGCATCTCATCGTCGTCCCACAGCGTGCCGTCCACCAGCAGGCAGTCGCTGCTGGCCATGATCTCGAGCAGCGGTGCATCGACCTTGCCCAGGCCGGGCGCGTAGAACAGCTTGCCGCCGGTGCGCAGGTCTTCAACGATCAGGCCGATGTTGTCGCCCGGATGCGGGTCGAAGCGGTGCGGCGAGTAAGGTGGCGCAGCACTGCGCAGAGGCAGCGGGCTGAAACGCAGGTTCGGGCAGGCCGGGATGGTGAACGAGCCGTGCAACTCGATGCGGTTCCAGTTCAGGCCGCCGTTCCAGTGTTTGAGCATGTTGAAAAGCGGGAAGCCGGTGCTCAGGTCTTCGTGGACCATGTCGGTGCACCACACCTCATGCGGGCAGCCTTCGCGCAGGCTCAGCAGGCCGGTGGTGTGGTCGATCTGGCTGTCCATCAGGATGATTGCGCTGATCCCCGTGTCGCGCAGGGCCCGGCCCGGTTGCATTGGCGCGAAGCTCTGGAGTTGCGCGCGGATGTCGGGCGAGGTGTTGCACAACACCCAGTTCACGCCGTCGTCAGAGATCGCAATCGAAGATTGGGTGCGCGCTTTGGCGTTCAGGCTGCCATCGCGAAAACCCGCGCAGTTGACGCAGTTACAGTTCCACTGCGGGAAACCACCGCCGGCGGCGGAACCTAAAATCTGGACAAACATGGCGTGTTCTCTTGCAAATCTGAAAATAAAAACGCCCCGGCGAGCCGAGGCGTTGGGTTGCTCTGCTCAACTCTTGATAACCAAGAGCCGCGACAGATCAACGGCTTGCGAAGTACATGGTCACTTCAAAGCCAATACGCAGGTCGGTGTAAGCAGGTTTAGTCCACGACATAGTGTGTCTCCTTCAGTGGTTGATGGGGGCTTTCTCAACCTTAGTCCGGCTCTTGAGGGAGTCGTTCCAAAGCGTTGGCGGCTATGTTACTAAAAATGTCAGTTGCTGAACGGTCATTGTCGGAGAAAGCTCTTTACATGGTGAGTAAAAATCAGCTTTTCCCGAGAAGAAACGTTTCAGTTTCGGGTTGTGTTGCAAGGCACAGCCACGCGCACTCAGGCTGATTAATCTGCTGAGCCGCTTCCAGTGTAGACCGTGGATCCAGCCTTATAAGCGCGGTGTAGAGGGCTTTCAAGTAGTCCGACGGGTGGCCCCCCATTTTTCCTTGCCACAGCAGTTCGCTTGCTTGCGGCCCGCTTAATGACTCGGGCAGGCACTGTTGTGCGACGGCGTCTCGCATTTGAATGAAGGTTGTTTCATCTAAAGCGCCCACCAGTGCAGGCAATTGGGCCAGGAATGTGCGGATGCGTTCGAAGATTTCAGCCACGCAGGCGTGGGGCGATTGCACGCCGAACAGCAACCCTGTTTGCCCGTTGAGTTGGCGCAGGCCACTGAACACGGCGTAACCCAATTGCTGTTCCACGCGCAGTTGTTGGTAGAACGGAGTTTGCGCCAATTGCGCGAGCAGACGCCAGGCGGCCTCGGCTGCCAGATCGCCGCCGGGTGCCGGGCAAAACAACAGCACGGCGTGTTCGCTGGAGTCGCAGGGTTCTGTGACCCAGCGCCGTTGGGTCGGCTGTTCGGGGGCTGGTAGGTCAGCATCCGGCGTGCCAGGTGCCTTGTTCAGGGCCGCCGCGATCAAGGCCTGCGTGGCCGCCGGCAGGCCAATGGCCAGGCCGTTCCAGCGCGCTGCCGCCCATGCCTGATGGGCGTCGCTCAAGGTGGCTTCGCTCGCGGGTTGGCTGCATTGCGGGAGGCGCTTGAGTAACTGGCGGATCGGCATCAGCGGTGGCGCAGGTGGCGTGCCGGACTCTGTCACGGGTGCATGAAGCGCTCGTAAGGTGTGCTCCAGAATGGCCGGCATGGGTGCGTGAAAGCCCTGCATTTTCAGCAGCCAGTCGGTGCCGACAGCACTGCACGAAAGCTCGACTCCGGCCTGGCGGGCATCGTGTTGCAGCGCACGCAGGCTGTTGTCCAGCACGAGCAGCAGTCTGTCGGTCGGGCTGGCGGGCAAGCGCCAACGCAGGTAAATCGCCGCCTCATGGCCAGAGGCTGGCAGGTCAGCGCTAAAGCTCATGGCCGAATGGTCGCGACGGCTGCGCAAGCGATCTTGAGCAAAGGTGCGCAGGCCACGGTGAGCGCTGGTTTGGCCACGGATCAACCCGGCATTGGTGGGCTTCTCGGGCTCCACCAAAAACGGGTTGGGCGCTGGCAGTTGCCAAGGGTGGCCAGCCACCGCCTGGGTCGCGGGTAGCATCTGTTGCAGCAGTGTACTCAGCGCTTGTATACCTTGAGCGGACAAACCGGGTGTGTGTTGCTCAACATCACGGCGAGCCAGTTCCAGTGCGCCGCTGACGTCCAACTGACGCTGTTGCAGTAACAGGTATTCGTTGTGCAAGGCGGGCTGGTGGTGTTGCGCACACATGAACGCCAGCCAGTCGTAGAACGTGTCGCTGATTAATGTGGCGTTGTGGGCAATCGGCTCTGCTGCGCTGAACTCAATGTGCAGCAGTGCCTGGCGTTCAAAGTGATACAGCACTTGGGCTTTGAGGCTGTTGCACAGATGCTGTTCACGCAACCGGGTGATCAGGCTGCCGGGTTTGTCGGCATTGAGCCAGTGGCCCATAACGTCCAGTGCTGCGTGCGATGCTTCAGGTAATTGCTCGAAGGCAAACACTAGGCTCAGGCGCTGATCGTCGAGCAATTGGTACACGGTTTCACCGTCCGTCAGCAGCACCGGTGGGCGGGTCTCAACCCGTGGCAGGCCGGTTGCAAAGGGGGCTGTAAAGCGTTCGGCCATGGCGCGCAGCTCGTCTTCGGGGAGCGGGCCGACCAGGCTCAGGCTGATGTTTGCCGCGTGATAAAACGCGCGGTAGAAATCGTACAGGGCTTGCTGAAAAGCCGGGCGCGGAATCGGCAAGCTGTAGCGATTCCCAGCATGAAACGCCCTTAGCGGATGCGCCGGGTTCAGAGGCTGAAACAGGCTGAGTTGGCGCTGGGCAGAAGGCTCACGGGCCCAGGCGATAAATTCTGCGTGCAGCACTTCACGTTCGCGCAGTTGCTCGTCCAGATTCATGCGGGGATGAGCGAGCATGTCGCACAAACGTTCCAGACCGCTTGCAAAAACTGCGACCGGCAGTTCAAAAAAGAAGTCGGTATGGCGCTCGCTGGTACGGGCATTCACCTGGCCACCGTGACGCTGTACATAGGCCATCAGGTTATCGTTGGCCGGGAAGCGTTCGGTACCGAGGAAGAACAGGTGTTCCAGAAAGTGCGCGAGCCCGGGCCATGTGGCTGGCACGTCATGGCTGCCGGCGTGCACCCGTATAAAAGCCGCGCAGCGCTTGAGGCGCGGCACTTGGCGCAGTGAAAGAGTCAGACCGTTGTGCAGGGTCAAACGTTGGGCGTGAGGGTGGTTCGGCGCAGACATGGGCATTTCCGGAACAGAGATGCCCACATGCTAGCGGATTCCGGCTAATCAGCGCTTGCTCAGCGGGCCGTAAAGTTCGGGCCGACGATCTGCCAGGTAGAAATTCCCGGTGCGGGCGTCCTCTAGTTGCTGGCTTTCCAGTGTGGCGGTGATCAGGATTTCATCCTGCTCGGCCAAAGCGACTTGTTGGCCGTTAGGCGCGCTGATGCTGCTTTGGCCGCAGTACTGGATGCTGCCTTCGTGGCCGCAATAGTTGGCGTAAGCCACATAGCACTGGTTTTCAAAGGCACGGCTGCGCACGGTGACCTCGGCGATAAAGTCGTAAGGCGCCATGTTGGCGGTCGGCACGATGATCAACTCCGCTCCGGCCAAGGCCAGGCGGCGGGCGTTTTCCGGGAACTCGAGGTCATAACAAATCAGCAGGCCAAGCTGCCAGCCATTGAGTTCGAACACGGGGAAGGCGTCTTGCCCCGGGCTGAACATGTCGCGGTCGAGTTGCCCGAACAAATGGGTTTTACGGTAGTTGCACAGGCTTTGCCCGTGGCTGTCGAACACCTGCACGCTGTTGTAGATATGCCCGTCATCGCCACGCTCCGGGTAGCCGTAGGCAATGGCAGTGCCGCTGGTTTGGGCCAGTTCGGCGATTTGCTGAGCGGCGGGGCCGTCGTGGGGCTGGGCCAGTTCGGCGACCGCCTTCGCACCAATGTTGTAGCCGGTCAGGAACATCTCGGGTACGACCAGTAAATCAACGCCTTCTGCCTGCGAGGCGATGATTTGCAAGCGCTGCAGGTTGCCTGCGAGGTCGAGTGGCAAGGGGTGACATTGGTAAAGGACGACGCGCATGGGGTTCTCCTTGTTCACTGTCCCTGTGGGGGCGGGCTTGCTCCAGATACCGGCGACGCGGATCAGTTCTGTGACCGCGTTGCTGCTCTCGCGAGCAAGCCCGCTCCCACTGTTGGGTTCATGTAGCAGTCAATCCGGCAAGGCAATCGGGCCGATGTCATTGAACACATCACCCGGTCCAGGGTTGTCGGCATGAGTGTGGCCGCCAAAGTGGGTCATGATGCCCCAGACCGCGTTCAACGATGTTTGCACGGCGCCCTCAACCCAGGCCGGTGTCCATGAGACATCATCGCCGGCAATAAAAATCCCGCGTTGTTCGCTGGGAAGGTCTTGCTGCATGAAATGCGCGTACATGCGCTGGTTATAACGGTAGTGGCCTGGCAGCGCACCTTTGAAAGCGCCGAGGAAATGCGGGTCGGCTTCCCACGACACGGTGATCGGGTCGCCAATGATGCGGCTGGCAATGTCTACCTTCGGGTAGATCTTTTTCAGCGCATCCAGGGCCAGCTTGACGCGCTTTTCCACTGGGTGCGGGAGCATTTTCAGCGCATCGCTCATCCACGAGTACGACAGGCAAATCACTCCCGGCTTGTCGTCGCCGTTGTCGAACAGGTACGTGCCACGGGTCAGACGGTCGGTGAGGGTCATGCTCATCAGGTCGCGGCCGGTTTGCGGGTCTTTGTCTTTCCAGAAAGGGCGGTCGACCATCACGAAGGTTTTTGATGACTGCATGTAACGCGTGCGGTCCAAGGCCATCCACAGCTTTTGCGAGAACAGCGCTTCTTCGCAGTCGATTTGGGTGGTCAGCAGCCAGCTTTGGCAGGTGACCAGCACCGCTTCGTGAGTGCGGGTGACACCGAGGTTGTCGGTCACCGAAAAGAGCCCGTCGGCCGAGCGCGAAATGGCTTTGACCCCAGTACGAGGTGCGCCGCGATGCAGAGAGCGCAGGCTGGTGCCTTCGGGCCAGTGAGCGCAGCGTTCAGGCACGTGGCTCCAGATCCCCAGCGGCACTTGCTCGACACCGCCCACCACCAGGTGCTGGTGGTCGTCGCAGTTGGTCATCACCACGCGGAAAATTTCCAGCATCGAGTTGGGGAAATCCGAGTCCCAGCCGCCGGTGCCAAACCCGACCTGGCCAAACACTTCGCGGTGCTGGAAAGACAGTTTGGCGAAGGCTTTGGAGGTGGCGACAAAGTCATAGAACGTGCGATCGTCCCACAGCGGAACCAGGGTATTCCATAGCTCTTTGAGGCGCGGGACGTCACGGTCGCGGATGGCTTGCTGGATGTCACCAAAGCGTGAGCCTTCTTCCAGCGCGTCGGCCCAGGCGTCAGCGACTTCCTGGAACAAGGCAGGCAAGTCCGCCAGTTTTTGTGCGTAAAAGGTTTGGCCTTCGAGGTCGATGACCGTGCTGCCAGACGCGGGTGTCAGCGGGTTAGGAAACGGTTTGGTTTCCAGCCCCAACTTGTCGACGTAGTGGTAAAACGCTGTGGACGACACCGGGAAACGCATGCCGCCCAACTCGGCAATCACCCCTTCGCTGCCTTCAAAGGCTTGCGAGCGCAAGCGACCGCCCATCTTGGAGGCTTCGTACACCACCGGCTTGAGGCCCAGCTTCATCAACTCGTAGGCGGCCACCATGCCAGCCATACCGGCCCCGACAATCGCCACTTCTGCGCCCAGCTTGTCTGCCGGAATACTGCCCAACCCTGCCGGGTGTTCGATCCAGTCATCGAAGGCAAACGGAAAGTCAGGTCCAAAAATAGTGACAGGTTTTTTACCGTCGGCAGGGTGGCGATTGTTCTTGTTCATGGCTGACCTTACTGGGCGACTCGCGTTACACGTGAGTATAGGAAAAGACAGCCGCCAGTTTAGGGAGCGAGCAACACGTAAATAAGGCACAAAGTGTCGTCGTTATGACCTTTGTTTGGTCGATATGACGAATGCGCTGAGCAAAGTGAAGTGCGGTGCCGGTATAACGCTTTATCCGCGGTCCACCTTGCTGCTGAGAATGATCGACGTCGTGGTCTTTTCGACCCCGTCGACACTGCCGATCTGATCGAGCAACTGATCCAGTTGCTCAGGTGACTCGCTGCGTAGCCAGGCCACGTAATCGAACTCGCCACTCACGGCACACAACTGTTGCACCTGCGCCATGCTGCTCAAGCGCCGCACCACCTCCTTACCGGAACGAGGCTGCACAGTAATCCCCACATAGGCCTGCAGGCCGCCGTCTACCAGACGCTGGCTCAAACGTACGCCATAGCCGGTAATGACTTTGGTTTTCTCCAGCCGCGCCAGGCGCGACGTCACCGTTGTGCGAGCGATCCCCAACTGACGTGCGAGCATCGCCACACTCTCGCGGGCATTGAGCTGCAAGGCGGCAATCAATTGACGGTCGATGTCATCCAGTGCAGGGGGGCGGGTGTCGGGCAAAGGAAGGCTCCGTTTGAGCTGAGGGCAGGGTGCAGAGTGGGAGCGTAAGGGACTGGCCCTGTCTTCTCAACCGTTCGAGAAATCACCGCATCGCTGGGAGGGGCTTTTATAGAGGGCTCAGACGCAGCTCGAAATCTTGCGCGGCATTGTTGAAATTGATGAACGTTGATCTACGCTTGCCCGAAGACGCGGGGTGACACATGAATTGTGACAATCTGACTATTACCGTTAAAAAATTATTTATAGGTAAGCGCCAGAGAAAATCAGTCCATAGGTCAATTGAGTCTGGATTGATTTGCAATAGAGGCTGACAGAGCGCGTCATCTATAGCTGTAGCGTGATAACTGTCATTGAAGCAGGTAAGTGATGAATAGCAACTCTGTAATCATGGATTATGCAGGGTGGTTAAACAGTTGATCGCTTATTTGAAGATAGGTATTTGAGTGTGAGTGCCTATAGGCTTTTAAACATTTAAGAGTACTTGATTAAGCAAGAGCCGTCTAAGAGGGTAAGGGAATGTCCGACATCACAATGGCAGGCGATGGATCTACAAGCAGTGCCGATACTAAAAAGCCCGCAGCAGCGTCCAGTACAAGTGGCGCTAAGCCGCAACGGCTGGATGCTGACGGAATCAAAAAAGAAATAAGCCAACTTAATAGTTCTCCAGACGGTCTTAGTTCAGCAGACGCCAAGAACCTGCTTGTAAAATATGGCCCGAACGCCATCGTTGCAAAGGAAGACAGCCGTTGGAAGAAGTTGCTCGGTTATTTCTGGGGGCCTATTCCCTGGATGATCGAAATCGCGGCACTTATTTCGCTGGCGCGTCAGGACTGGCCGGACTTTATTGTTATTACCGGTTTGCTGCTATATAACGCGGCCGTTGGTTTTTGGCAGGATAATAAGGCCGCCAGTGCATTGGCCGCCCTTAAAAAAGGCCTGGCCCTTAAAGCTCAAGTTAAGCGCGATGGTAAGTGGCAAACAGTCGATGCGGCCGAACTGGTGCCGGGCGATGTGGTGACGGTCTCCGGCGGTGAGATCTTGCCCGCCGATTTGCTGTTAATCGACGGTGCTTATTTATCGGTGGATCAGGCGGCGTTGACGGGCGAGTCTTTGCCTGTTTCGAAGATGGTCGGTGACAGCGGTTACTCCGGCTCTATCGCACGACAAGGCTCGATGACCGGTATTGTCACCTCAACCGGCAACAACACGTTCTTCGGGCGTACGGCCAAGTTGGTGGCCAGTGCGGGCGCCAAGTCACACGCTGAACAGGCGGTACTGCGCATCGGGGATTTTCTTATTATTCTCGCGGCCATTCTGGCGCTGATCCTGGTCGGCACGCAGTTATACAAAGACATTGTTGTGCAAGGGCATTGGGCGTGGTCTGAAGCCGGTGATATTGCGCAGTTTGTATTGGTGTTGCTGATCGCTTCGGTGCCAGTCGCCATGCCGGCGGTGATGTCCGTGACGATGGCGCTGGGGGCATTGGCGTTATCTAAACAAAAGGCCATTGTTTCGCGGTTGTCGGCCATTGAAGAGTTGGCCGGGGTGGATGTGTTGTGTTCCGACAAAACCGGGACGCTGACGCAAAACCATCTGACGGTTGATGCCGCTATTCCTTTTGATCCGAAGACGACACCCGATGCGGTCATTCTTGGCGCTTCTTTAGCCTGTCAGGCGGAGAGTACGGACGCCATCGATCAGGCTGTGTTGAGTGCGCTCAAAGATAAAAAGTCACTGGAAGGTTTTAAACAAGTCAGTTTCACGCCTTTTGACCCGGTCAATAAAAAGACACTTGCGGTTGTTGAAGACTCGTCCCAGAAAAAAATTTCCTTCGCCAAGGGTGCGCCGCAAGTTATTGCCACGCTGTGCAATATAAGCGAGACGTCCAGCGATGAACCGCGCTCTAAGGCTTACTTCGGCAAAGTTAGCGAACTGGCCAGCCATGGCACGCGCGCACTGGGTGTAGCACGCTCGGATGATGACGGCAAAACCTGGGAGCTCCTTGGTTTGCTGGCCCTGCTTGATCCACCACGCCCTGATGCCAAGGAAACCATTGCCCAGGCACGTGCGCTGGGGCTTTCGGTGAAGATGGTCACGGGTGATGACGTGGCGATTGGTTCCGAAATCTCCCGGCAACTGGGGCTCGGGACGCATCTGTTGGTTGCCGATCAAGTGTTCCCCAAGGACACGGACAACAACCATATTCCAATTGATGCGGCCCGCGCTGTCGAAGCGGCGGATGGGTTTGGGCGCGTATTCCCGGAAAACAAATACCAGATTGTTAAGGCGCTGCAAGAGCGTAATCACATTGTTGCAATGACAGGGGATGGTGTTAACGACGCACCGGCCTTGAAACAAGCTGAATGCGGTATTGCTGTTTCCGGCGCAACAGACGCTGCCAGATCGGCCGCCGCGCTGATTTTGACCGCTCCTGGACTATCAACCATTGTTAATGCCATCGAAGAAGCACGGGCGATCTTCGAGCGTATTACGTCATATGTTTACTACCGTATCGCGATGACGATTTGCATCATGTTTGTGGTGGTGCTGTCTTATCTGGTGTTCGGTGTGCGTCCGTTGACCGCGATCATGATTGTGGTGCTGGCATTGCTTGATGATATTCCGATCATGACGATTGCCTATGACAACGTAAAAATAGCCAAGAAACCGGTGCGATGGGATATGCATCGAATAATCGTGTTCTCTTCGATCATGGGGTTGATGGCACTGGCACAAAGTTTTGGTCTGGTACTTATTTCGATGTACTGGATGAATAATGCAGAACTGATGCATGTCTTTGCGCTCGACTTGAGCCACCTACAAACCATGTTGTTCTTGCAGTTGGCGGCTGGCGGTCACTTGTTGCTGTTTGTGGTGCGTAACCGCAACAGCGTGTTCAAACCACCGTTCCCGTCGCTACCGCTGTTGCTGGCTGTTATCGGTACGCAGATTGTTGCGGTATTGATCTGTGCGTTCGGTATTTTCGTCCCCGCCATTTCGTGGGAACTGATTGGCGTGGTTTGGGTATACGTCCTTGTCTGGATGGTGATCATCGATATCGTGAAGTTGATCTACTTCTCCGTCGTCGACAAGCGTGAAAAACAGAGCGAAAACCTGACTAAAGCCATCGCATGATTATGGAAACCAGACTATGAGCCTTATTAGTAAGTTGATTGTTAAGCCTGGGTCAAAAATCCGCCTCGCTGATGTGGATCCGGATTTCAACGGTGGTTATAAGTCGGAAAAAGATGCGCAAAAGCATCTTGATCAACAGTCCGCCAGCATCGCGGACCTGCAGAAGAAACTTTATGCCGAGCGCAAACATTCCCTGCTGATCGTTTTGCAGGGGATTGATGCGGCCGGCAAAGATGGCACCTGCTGGCACGTGTTGCGATCGATGAACCCGCAAGGCACCAACGTACATGGCTTCAAACAACCGACAGCTGAAGAAAGCAGCCATGATTTTCTCTGGCGGGTGCATCCCCATGTACCGGCTGACGGCAACGTGGCGATCTTTAACCGTTCGCATTATGAAGACGTACTTGTGCAGCGCGTGCACAAAATGGCGCCCAGCAAGGTCATCGAAAAGCGCTACGACCTGATCAATGCATTTGAGCGCACCGTGCATTCGAATAACACGACCATCTTGAAGTTCTTCTTGTACATCTCGCCAGAAGAGCAGTTGAGACGTTTTGAAGAGCGCCTGGATGATCCGATGCGGCAGTGGAAGATCAGCGAATCGGACTATTCAGAACGCGCCTTGTGGGACGACTACATCAAGGCGTACGAGGCGATGTTGAACAAATGTTCGACTGACCATGCGCCCTGGTATGTCATCCCGGCCAACCATAAGTGGTTCCGCAACCTGGCAGTCGGGAGCATTGTTGAGAAGACGCTCAAGGACATGAAGATGCAGTTGCCCAAACCCACGGTTGATCTGAAAGAAATCAGAAGGAAGTACCACCAGGCCAAGAAAGAAAAACTCTAAATCTGTAGAGCGCCGCCCTGAAGGTTTCGAACGTTCAGGGCGGCAATGGCCAGGTATCTCATAGCGTTTCCTGTTGGTTGATCAGAGCAGGGAGCGCTATTGGCATTTTGCGGTTCACCTTTTATCGGCCTGTGACGGGCTTCATAGCATTAGGCGTCGTTATGTACACAACCCTGCTCATTTTCTTCATGGTTTATTTGGTGATGGGTATCGGCAAGTTGCCGGCCTTTAACGTGGACAGAACGGGTGCTGCGGTCGTGGGCGCCCTGGCCATGATCGTAGCAGGAAGCCTTACCCCGCAAGCCGCGTGGGATGCCATTGACTACCGCACCCTCGGGTTGTTGTTTGGTCTGATGGTCGTGTCGGGTGCGTTTACGGTTTCCGGGTTTTACGCCTGGGCCGCCGAGAAGGTAGCTAAGCTACCGATCACGCCGGTCGCGTTGCTGGCGGTGTTTATCGCCGTCAGTGCAGGGCTTTCTTCACTGCTGACCAATGATGTGGTGGTCTTGTCGATGACCCCGTTGCTGGTGAGCGTGGCACTCGCCCGCGGGCTCAACCCGGTGCCTTTTTTGTTGGCCTTTTGTTTTGCTGCGAACTCCGGTGCAGCGGGCACCTTGATCGGCAGTCCGCAAAACATGATTGCGGCCCAATCGCTTGATCTTTCATTCAACGAATTCATGATTGCGGCAGGGATACCGGCACTTCTATCGTTGCCCATTATCTGGTGCATCATCGCGTGGCAATACCGCGGTAAATGGACGCTGGAGCAACCGGCGAATAAAACAGCCATCCCAACCCCGCCGCCGGTTCAACTCGATAGAGTCGAGACGACCAAGGCCATCATTGTTGCCAGCGCCGTGATCATCGCCCTGGTGGCGGATATCTGGCCACGGGAACTGGTTGCGCTTGCCGGTGCAGGGATTCTGCTGGTCAACCGCAGCCTTGCTTCAAAGGATGTGCTCAAGCAAGTAGACGGCAACCTGCTGCTTTTGATCATCGGGTTGTTTATCTGTAACCAGGCGCTCTCCAACACAGGTCTTCCACAGTCCCTGTTTGACTGGTTGCGCCATGTGGGCATCGACGTCAATGACCCGGTGTCTCTGTTCCTGGCCGGTTCAGTGCTCAGCGACGTTGTGGGCAATAACCCTGCGGTCATGCTGCTTTCCCCGTACTTGCATCCCGACAACAACGCCCAGTCATTAGGCGCCGCGATAGCTTTGGGTACCGGTTTCTCAAGCAACCTTATTATTTTCGGAAGCCTGGCCGGGATCATCGTCGTGGAACAGGCCGCGAGTTGCGGTATCAAGATCTCCTTCGGCGCATTCGCCAAATCGGGGGTGCCAGTGACACTGCTGACATTGCTGATGGCAGGGCTTTGGGTGGCGTTTTTGTGAGGCGCTGAGGTGCAAAGGCATACGTTACGAGCGTGTGCCTGCCTCAAGAGTGAATGGATGAGTGCGCTGTTGCAGCGGGCTATATGCAATGGCTCTGGGCGTGTGTGAGCGGCTCTTGTGCAGGGTTTGTAGAGATTTTTTCATCTCGAGTGATCTAGGCAGTGGAGCCGGAACACGACAAACTCTGCCAACTGTCTTGAGCCCATCTACGGACTCTATATGCGAAAAATGAGTGACTGTAGGAACCTTGATAGCGAGAAGCTATTATCGAAGGGCTCACAGGACGTAACGAACAACAGGATCAAGTTTTGAATCTAAGTTCTTTGATAGAGCATTGGAGAACGGAAGTCTCGAATAAGAAAAAGAACGGAAGCTGGATAGGGCTTATCACCAACATCCTCAAGCGCACCCGCAAGCACAACAATCTGCGTTACTTGTTCATGTTCCGATTGGCTCAGTACTTTTATTCAGGGAATCGTTTTGCGCGCGCTTACGCCAAACGGCTGGAGAGAAAGCTCAACCTCAAGTACGGCGTCGACATCAGTATCAATGCCCAAATAGGGCCAGGCTTTCGCATAGGCCACCTGCCCGGCGTGGTCATCACCGGCTATGTCAAAATCGGCCGCAACTTTTTCATCCGTCAAAACACCACAATTGGCATCAAGACCCTAGGGTTGGACAACTACGACCTGGTCATTGGGGACAATGTCAGCGTGGGCGCACACAGTTGCATCATCGCAGACACCTTGATGATCGGGGACGATGTCACAATCGGCGCCATGTCGTTCGTCAATAAGAACATCGAGCAGGGAGTTACGTTCTATAACGCTCGATGATGCGCTACAGCCCCACATGTTGAGGGCGCTTCGAGACCTGATTTTTACGAACGTTAGAAACACGAAAGCCGCGCACTGCGCGGCTTTCTTGTGTGGAGGGCCCAGTAGGACTCTAACCTACGACCAAGGGATTATGAGTTGGCTTGACACGCAGCATAGCTAACGAAACCTATCAAAGGTGAAAGAAGGTACAGCTATGCTGGTATGGCGTTTTGACATGATTTAAGCGTAATCTAGCGAAGGTGTTTGGTGCTTGCCACTGTACCTCTATTGTACCGGGTTTTTTGGGTGGGGCTGGGCTGATCAGAGTGTTTTGCCATTGCTCGATGAGCGTTGCTGGAGGGCTCCGTACGAGGCGAGCAAGATTGGATTGAGCATCGTCAGTACAAAATTTTCAGAGTGAACCTGTGCACCTGAAACGTGCAAGATTTTTAATATGTCGAAAATTTGAAGATTAAGTTTTGGGGTGGCGTATTTCTACAGATGATTTGACTGCATATAGAAAGCTCTATGATTCGGTAAGCTTAACAACGGATTATCGATTTAATACTTATAGACGGCTTAGTAGTCTAGAGGGGGCGTCGAATGTCGCTTTGATCTTGGCATCCACAGCTTTAATCGTAGTGTCTTTCATTATGGTTTTATACAGTGGAGAGCTTGGTCGGGGAGAGGCATATATAACGATTGGCCAGAACTGTTTGCCAATTATTATGTTGGCATTATCCATCATGGTCTCTGGTGCAAAATATGGGGCTCGAGCAGAAAGAATTCATGATTGTGCTCAAGCTTTGAATAACTTTAAAAAAATACTGAACTTCAAAATTAATTACAGTGGATTCGTTCCGTCTCTGGATGATTTCGAAAAGCAAGCAACAGTATATGCTGAAATACTTTCTAAGTATGAGAATCACAGTAAGGTTGATTCGAATATTGAGCTGGTAAGGAGTAAGAAAATTCCAGCCATTCTCAATCTTATATGGGAGTTTTTTGTTAGTTCAATAGGGCGTGGGCTGCTTTATTATTTTTATTTGGCCGTGTCAATAACTTCGGTAGGCTGGATGCTGCTGGGTATTTATCTCGCCGTTAAAGAGGTGTCGCCTTGCTAGATCAAAACTTCACTGGAAAGAGTTTTTTGCGACTGACATCAATCAAGGATGTGATTAGGTTTAAACTTGGTAGAAAGCGCAGTGAATATCTTGAAAGACTAGATTTGGCCGCAAAAAAAATCTTAGATGATGGATGTGATTTCTCAGATGTGACATTTTACGATAAAAGGGGTAAAAGGATATTTAAGCCAAACTCCCTTGAGAGTGTCTATAGCTTGCGGCGAGTGAATAAAATTCTGGGAAGAATTTACAAGGTAAAGCAGTCAGATCGTGATGCGATAACTAAACAAATTAATTCTTTGGTCTCAGATACGAGCCACTATGTCGTGATAAAGGGCGATGTTAAAGGATTTTATGAATCAATTCCTAGGGATTCGGTTATTTCCAAGGTGGAGTCAAATCGAATACTTTCCTACCATAACAGGAGGATTGTAAGGCAGATTTTTTCTTGTAGCAGCGTTTCCGCCGTCACTGGGTTGCCGAGAGGTATCAGTATAAGCTCATCCCTTTCTGAGTTGTATATTAGGGATTTTGATAGGTACGTTCGGGCGCTCGATGGCGTTTACTATTACGCTAGATATGTCGACGACTTCATAATTTTTTGTCATGTTCGGAGTGATGGAATACTCGAAGATGTGGAAGGTAAGCTCAAAGATTTAGGTCTTTCTTTAAATTATAAAAAAATAAAGGTTGTTAAATCCGAATCACTTTATGGCGGGGTGGAGCGTCTAGGGTTTTTAGGGTATGAGCATTTTATTGACTCCGACTTGTTACTAAAGATTAGGATTTCGAGCAATAGGGTTAGAAAAATAAAAACACGTATTGTTTTATCGTTTTTAGACTATTCGAGAAATAAAGATATTTCTCTTCTCTGTCTTAGATTGAAATTTATTACCGGCAACTACCTGATACGTGAGGCCTCAGGTTCGAGCGGAGAGGCGCGGGGGTTGATGGCAGGGTTTTACTACAACAACAAAACCCTAACAGATCTGCAACAGATAGTAGAGTTAGATAGCTTTTTAATGAGGCTTTGCCGCTCAAAGCGAGGTAGCATTTACCGAGCAATTGGTGCAGTCGATATGCGTGAGGCCTGCATCGCGACGCAAGGCATTAGTTTTGATAAAGGGTTCAATCAAAGAAAAGTTTATGCAATTTCGAAAAATGATTTTTCACGAATAAAAGATTGCTGGAAAAGAGAAGATGGCTATGAAAAAAAATAAAAAGGAGAATGGGCTTAAGAGGGTATATAAGTCGAACTATAATCGAGTTTTACTCACAGAGGTCCTTCCATACGAGGTTCCTATTCTTTTGACAAATGAGGGCTTCTATTCAAGGTTAGTTGGGCGTAAAGAAATCGGGCTTCTAGAGGCTATATTGAGGCCTAATAAAGAAACACAGCCGTTCACCTATAAGATCGTGCGCACGGCATCCAGCTACAGAACCCTCCATCTCATACACCCTTCAAGCCAACAAGATTTCGTAGCGTTTTACAAAACCTATAGCAGTTTAATGTGCGGGCTTACAGCCCGGAGTGAATTTAGTCTTCGCGCACCAGCTGAGGTCGCAGCCTGGTATTACGAACCGGATAATTCTTTGCGTGATAACTCTGTAAAAGACGAGGGGGCTGAGGCCAATGTAGATGACGGTATGGCCGTCCAGTTCAAATACGCGAGTTCTTTTTTTCTGTATAAAAAATATGCGTTTCTTTATAAATTTTACGATTCCTACGAGTTTCATAGGCTCGAAAAAAAGTTTAAGAAGCTGTTAAAGTTTGATATTTCAAAATGTTTTGACAATATCTCCACAAAGCGACTTGGTGAAGCAGTTAAAGATGAGCTGTACCACAAGGAGCATTTGGGGAAACAGAATTTTGAGAACAAGTTTTCCGCGCTAATGGAATCTGCTAACTTTGGTCGGAATGATGGGCTAGTGATAGGTCCTGAGTTTAGTAGGATATTTGCAGAGATAATATTGCAGGATGTAGATAAACGAGTATCCCACAGTAATACCGAACTTCGAGGGAGTTACGATGTTAGACGATATGTGGATGATTATTTCTTATTTTATAATGATGACAAGGTCGGTGAGCACATACTGAGTGAGTTTCAAAATTCTTTGGAAAGGGTAAAGTTGTACCTCAACGAGTCAAAAATTTCTTATCATAGAGCCCCATTTTTGACTGGTATTACTATGGCAAAGAAAGATATTCAGGATATATTTTCTGCGCTATTCGATACCTTCGATGAGTCCAAGAAAGGTGTAATTCCTGACGTAGATGTCGCAGAAGGTGCCGACAGTCATTCCGATCAGCCCGAGGAGAAAATAACTTTTATAAAATATTTCAAAGGGCCTGGTGTGGTTGCGAATAGACTTATTAGAGATATTAAGGCTATCGTCAGAAGTAATGAGATTGAATTTGAAACAATCACGGGCTACTTTTTTACTGTGATTAAGAATAAAATTCATGAGGTTTATGGTTATACTGCTACTCTAGATGATGCCCAGCAAGAAAATGTGTTGAAGTTTTTGCTGGTTATTATGGATGTGACATTCTTCGTTTACTCGATGGATGTAAGGGTTAGAAGCACGTTTTTGGTAAGTCAGATTTCCATATTGTGCTGTAGAATTGCAAAGTTAATGAAGCCAGTTTACGGCGATGAAATCGTAAAGAAGATTCAAGATGAAATAACTTTCACAATGAAAAATAAGCGTGCGGACAAGGTGTCCTCTGGCGTAGAAGTCATCAATCTTCTTATAGCATTGAGAGAGATTTCTGGTGACGTTGACTTGGTCTCTGAGGATGATGTTTCTAGATTCATTTTTAATGAGGTTCCGGAAAAAATCAGCGCTGTGAATTACTTTCAGGTTGTGTCCGTTTTGTTTTACATTAAGAATAATCCGATTTATGGAAAGCTAAAACGTAAGATGCAAACAATCGTACTTGGGATGTTGGCGACTAAGAGAGCTTCCGTGTACTCTGAGACATCTCACCTTCTACTCGATCTTGTACGTTGTCCTTATCTAGATAGAGCCTTTAAAGCTAGAATGATATCCAGTTCGTTTCAGATCGAGTTCGGTAGGCGGCCGACCTCCTCTGAGGTGAAGTCTCAGTATAAGAGTATTTCCCAGAATGACTGGTTTGTAGATTGGAGCGAAATGGGTATCAAAATTGAAAGGCTTCTTCAGAAAAAAGAGTTGAAAACTGCTTACGAATAGTGGGATAATTTTAAGGCGGGTGCGTTTACAGGTAGAGTGCTAAATACCCATGCGAGTTTACTCTCCCATGATGAATCCGGCTTTATGTCGGACACACACCAATGACTTTGCCTCAGTGCCTGCCTTCTCCTCAGCTTTCAAAAGTTTTCTCAAAGCTTTTTTAAGCTGCCTGCCTACGCTAAGGAAACCCCGCCTTGGTGTTGCTCGCGGCAGCTTTCACTTGCTTGATACATGGGGTCTGACTCTTTTTTTGGGTCAATAGAGAAAACAGATAAAACCGTACGCTAAACATGCGGCCTTAGTCTGACGCCGTGATATTGAGTCGCCTGACGCCGAGTTGAGGTGTACTTCAACTGGGCGTGTTCTTATTGCGCATGCGGCCGGGCGGTTAAATCAACTCCCAGCGCCCGCATCACCACCTACATAGTTTTTAGTGTAGGGTTCTCGCTTTCGCTGAACGACTTGTAAAGCTGCTCTCTGGCCAGCCCCGTTTCCTTCGCCAACTCGGTCATTCCCTTAGCGCGGGCAACCACTCCCATAGCCTTAACTATATTGGCGGCGTCTCCAGTGTCCAAAGCGTCTGCGAGGAACACCGCAATCGCCTCTGGGCCGTCCAGCGCTTGCGCGGGATCGTAGTCATAAATTAGCTCAGTCATTGCGGCCTCTACTCATTTGTTAGGCGTTTTGCCGTTTCTATGTCCCTAGTCTGTTTGCTCTTGTCTCAACCATATAGCAGGATGACGATTTCTGTCCCGCGCTGCTGGAAGTAAGCCCGGTAGCCAGGGTCATAATGAATTCTCAACTCGCCCATTCCCTGGCCGACTGGTGACACGTCGCTGGGTAGACCATTCGCCAAACGGAAGATGCGAGCGGCAATTGCGGCCTTTTCCCGCCAATCCTTCAGCTTGTGCGAAATTGCACTCCAGTTGACCACCCGTTTGCATTCGACTTGACCTGTTATTTGCATCCGATCTGACCAGCACGCTTCGTAATCATGACCGGCAGAGAACGCCCCTAACCGGACCGTCGCGACGGGCGGCGCTAGCTGCAATCTGCCATCTTTCGCGATTACGCTCATGGCCCCGAAGCTGGACGGGCTCAGTGGCTACGTTGGTTTGTGGTTCCGTTGCTCCCTAATCCGGGGGGTGGGGAGTAACGGAACAGAAACTGCACATAAGTCGGATTGGCTTAGCTAACGATTTTTTCCGAATTCTGCGGGTTCCCCATCCGCGGATAAGAAACCCTGAACTGACACTACTCGTAGCGCCATAAATTTTCATTTCACTTGGCACGCATAATGGCAAGATTTGAGGTGCTTAGGCAGATGGTGAGGTGTAGGTTTCCGGCTTCAGAGCAATCGCGCCGTCAACCATCTCTACGGTCAAGAGGTCCCCGAGCCCCAGACCCATTTGCGCAAGTAGTTCTGGGGGTAAATCGACTATGAAGTCACCGCTTCCATCTGCGGCCATCTGCGGCGTCTTGGCATCTGACAGTCCGGGTTTTGCTTTCGACCATGATATAAACCTCTGCTCGTGCAACGAATCTAACTGATTAGTATGTTTGAGCATCGGTTTGAGTCTTTTGGTCCTGCTCGGAGTCAGTCTGACTGAGCGTTTCCAATGTAATACCTAAAGAACTGAGTGTGTGACGAGTAATCATGAGTGGCAGCTCTGCGGGGATGCCGTCATCGTCATCGAGAAAAATCGGTGCACATGGGCTGTCTCAGTATTCATTTTGAAGGCTTCCTGAGCTGATGTGGGTTGTGTAGCGCTTTATTGCACACGACCCCTGTTCGTAAGGTACGAAGGTCTAATCTTGAGGTGGGTTCTTATTCACGAAGGCCTGTACCTCGTCATCATTCCCGGCTCCTACGCTATTACCATCAAACATAGGTAAATCGCTTGGATGTTCAGCTTTCACTGCCGAGCTGTGCTGAGTATGCGCACCATTCGGGGCGCAGGTAAATCCAGCTCCAGTTCCCATGGCCTCCGAAAAGCTTGAGAAACCACCTCCAGCGGAATTGTTTGACTCTTGAACTCCGCCAAAGGCGAACCCTCTGCTGTCCGTCTCCGTGGAGGCAAAGCCCATCTGTGCGGATTTGAACGCCGCTGACAGCGCAGACATGCCTCCAGTCGCCTGTGTGGCACCAGCCAAGGCTGAGGCCCCTGCAGAGGCGGCAGCGGATGCTGCCATCGTTGCAGCACCTATGGCCGCCCCAGCCCCAAAGCTACCGATGCCGGAGGATTGCCCTCCTGAACCCACTATCCCAGCCAGCATAGGTGGCAACTTGTTAACCAGGGTGAGCAGAACAACAGATGCTACGAGCAGAACGCACAAACTGTTCAGGTCGGGCGTTCCGGCCTTAAACGCTGTGTAGTATTGGTCTATGAAAGATTTTCCGATGCCTATCAGCAAGATCATTGTGAAAAGCTGAATACCAATGCCGAGTACTGCTTTGTAAAAGCTGATCGCAATATCTGAGGTCCAACGGCTTCCTCCGAACCCTAATAAAAAAACTCCGGCGTATGCCAGAAGCCATGCAGATACGAGTAGTAGCAGCATATTTACTGCAATGAGGGCTAGAACTACTAATACCACTATTGCAGCCACGAGCATTACTGCAGAAACAACCGGAGACAGCAGGGATGCTGATTCGCTGACTTTCGACAAAATACTAAAACCGATGTCTACAATCCCTGATGGGGAAAGTCCATTGCCGAGACCTGAAGCTTCGGCACTGATGGTGCGCATGGTGTTGATAATGGATAAAGATATGGCCGGACCGTTTATCAATAGCCACCAGAAAAAACCAAGTGTTCCAAAAAACTTTATGGTTTCGGCGAAAAATTCCTGAATATCCGCTCGTCGCAGAGCCATGAACCCATACGTCCAAACCATGCTCACGAGCGCCAGACTCCAGAATAGCCAAGTGGCCGCACGAAGGATTTTGGATTGCCAGGTAATGGCTACTGCAGAGAAGCTATCTAGGATTTGGTTCAGCATATTCCCGCTGTCCAAGTCTGCAGCCTGAGCCGCTTGTGCGCTGATGAGTGCTGCGAGCAGTAGGTGAGTCGAAATGAGCTTTTTCATGCGGTCACCATTGCCTGTCGTTGCTTTGGGTGTTTTTGTGGCTAAGTGCGCAAGCATCTCTAATCGCTTGCTGATCTGTTTTCGAAAGCCCTGTGGTGACGTCATTACACTTCAGCGTCTTAGAGCTGTGCTGATCGTTGCAGCCGCATACGAGGCTAATCAGCAGGGTGATACAGGTTAAGGTTCGACAGTGCATATCTGCTCCTTACCAGGATCTTTCAGCGCTCTGGCTGTTATTGCCCGAGAGTGCATGTTGGTCGGCGGCTTGTTGCTGGGACTCTCGATCACCTGCTATCTGAGCTTCAGTAGCTACGGCACTTTCCTGTGCAACGAGCAAGCTTCGGATTTGGATGAGCTGATTGGCTTGGGCACTAGCCAGTTGGTTCGCCGATTGGATCGCTTGCATTTGCCCTTCAGCGTTGACGGCTTGGCGCTGCATGTTTGCCAAGTTATTGGCATCCCGCTGTAGGGTGTTTTGTTGGCGATCAACGCTCATCAAAAGGGCGTCAGTGCTTAATTTGCGGGCAGTGCTGGCCTCTGCACGAGCAGTGGCGATGGCCCGTTGATCCTGATCTGAGCAATCTTGAGTCCCAAAGCAAGGGGACGCTGAATAATGTGAGGTGTCCTGAAATTTGGATAAGTAGTCTTCGAGGCTGCCCGCTTGGTTCCTGTAGTAGCTGAGGGTGTTCTGAGCCTCCAGCAGCTTTGTTATCGTTTGATCTGCCTGATCCCAGATATAGGATGAAGGTGCAACAGTGTTCTGCAGCATATTTTCGTACTGCATTAGCTGAGTTCGGTACTGCTCAATCTGCTTTACGACAGCGGCGACACTCTGCATTGCACTGATTGTGGTCTGCCCCAAATTCAATCCGTCGGCAACGGGTATACCTGCAAGAGCTGGTTGCAGATGTGTAGTTGCGATTGTCAGCAAACACCCAACGATAAAACCTTTGGTTTTGTTCATGGGAACTCCAAGAAGGAACCCCGAATATTTTCGGGATTTTTTAGCGGCTAAAATTTTAAGGACTGCACCAAGTGCAGCATTTCGCTCTGGTTTGTCTCGATTCGTTTTAACAACGCCCTTACTACGCCGGGTGTCCAAGCACTGCCCGTGATGGCTAGCTTGGCGTCATCGGTCAACCAGAGCTTTAAGAGCCCGCCTAAACGACCTTGGTCAGCATTGACCTTTGCGAGCTGATGCACGCACTGCGAGTCGATAGTTCCTTTAATTACGTGTCCAAGGCTCAGGCGGCGTAGATATTCGGCCACTGTCAGGCTTGCTCGGGCTGCGTTTTCTTTAATGACTATTTCCTCGCTGGCTAAGACGGGAACTCTCAAGTGCTTGCCATATTTCCTTGAGTCCGCACGGGATCTATTCGATTGCATCAGATACTTCTCCTGTCGTAACGATGATGTTTTTCTCGCGGTAGCGAGATGCCTCGCAGAGCAAGAAAGCGTTGAGTGCCGCCAGGCGCGAATAAGTAATAGTGGAATTAGCTAGCCGGCTTGCCGGTTGGCTAACTTCACCTATCTTGCCCTTAATTTCAGTGTTTCTATCGTGAGCCGAGAAGTGTTCTTTGTCTAGATAGCGACGGGTTCTATCTTGAACAATTTAAATTGTTCGCTTCAAGCATGCGAATGAACAGCGCCCAAACGGTTTAATAACAGTTGAACGGTATAGGAACGCTAGATGTCCGGTTCAGCAACACTTGATTGATCGGTTGCAGAAGTTTCTAATTTGTTGGGTTCTGAGCAAAGCTGGTGGGTGTACCGTCGAAATGCTTGATAGCCGAACTGGATAGATCTTTCGTTTCGTAGTGCTTCCCATATTTGTAAAATTGACCACCCCTTGTCGATCGCACCTTGGATGTCAGTTCTTTGGATGATTAATGCTGCTCGGTTTTTATCACCAGTTGAGGCGTCTTCCGTATCTATGACCCGCTCTGCTATTCGCAGGGATAATGGTTTTATCGAAATTTCTGTAGGATTAGCTGCTTTCGCCATCATTTGGCCCCCCATCTGTTGTTGTAGTGCCCGGGCTGGAGTGTTTACTTCGCCTATTTCCTCTTAACTTTGTTAGATGCTCGATTCCCACTGGCGAACGCTTTGAGTTCTTAACACTTGAGGGGCTAATTTCGGTATTTCTTTTCTGACCTGATGCTTTCGTAGGCGGTATCTTTTTTTCGCTTGGGCTAGCGGTCGAAGGAGAGGCGCGAAAATTGTACTCTCCAGCTCGGTACCGTTTGAGCACACCGCAAAACCACCGAAGGGGAGTGGTTCTGATGGACCCAGCCCTAACTGCTACAGTCAGCTCGTCAATCAGCTTCTGATGGTCCTCTGAAGGTACATCACCCAATGCCCGACAGATTTTATCTTTGTCGGGTTCCGAAGTGTTCGGCGGGAAGCGTAGTTTCGACGTTGCTTCCACTAGCTCGGTTTGTGCCGAGTCAGTAGTAGTATTTTTGCTTTTAAGTTTCTTGTTACTACTAGTATTTATTAGGGTTGGATTTTCCGATTCTTGATGATCCTGTATCGGATCATCCATTTTCGGTTTTTTACAACGTGGTGAAATATCAAGGCCCTCAGGCGCATCGGTTACATGCCATGTAGTTTTGGTGAACCTTCCCGAAGCGTCCTGCTCCCTTTCGATTTGCAGATACCCTGCTTCCTCAAGCTCCTTAAGTCCACTCCTTGTGGCGCCAGCCTTGGTTCCTCGTTGGGTTGACAGATATTCAAGGGTTAATCTGAAAGTCGGTGATGCTGAAAGTAAGTAAACGAGTAGTCCAAGTGACTTCCAGCTCAATCTCGTATCCTTGATTATATCGTTGGGCAGAACCGTGAAATGACTATTAACCTTCCGTTTAAGAATGATTGAATTGGACATTTATCTCAGGCCTGATCAATGACTTTTGCAATATCCGCTGTGCGGAAATATACACGACGACCGATTTTTACGCGGCATGGCAGAATACGGCGCGAAAAGTCGTTATCGCCGCCAAGGCTTATTCGCAAGCCATCTTTGCTGCGGTGAAGGACTTCTGCCAGTTGCTCTATCGAAAGTAATGGTGCGCCTGCATAGCGAGCTAGTAGTGTTTCTTCAGTAGTCATATTTGTCGCTCGTTTAAGTAATGTGAGCGATGATAGAGCTAGTTATGAATAGTTTTAAAGTATTTTTTGATATTTTTTATAATGTCAAATTACTTTAGCTAAAGCTGTGTGATTTTTATAGCTAAACATTTGCTGCGTAGTGGTAGTCGATAGGAGTGGTGAGTTATTTGTGTTCTGTCTGGGTGTTGTGGTTTTAGCCGCTAAAAAATATAGCGGCTAAAACTTTTGGTTCGATATATGCGTTGTTTGTTTGGTCTTGCTCTGGATTTTTGTATTGATGTTTAGCTTAAGATCTAAACTTTCATAGAGTCGATTTTATCTAGTTTCGCTACTAAGTCTTCTGAACGTAAATGCGTATATCTCTTGAGCATTTGCATAGATTTGTGACCGCTAATAGCGGAGACCTCCTGATCCGACAAGCCTCCCTCCACCAGGCGACTCACTGCTTCATGCCGTAAATCGTGAAATCTAAAATCAGGTAGCTTGAGCTTCTTCTTTAGCTGCCCCCAGATTTTGGTGAATGTGTACGGCCTGCGCTTTCCGTCCTTCCCAGGCTCACCAAAAAACATCAGATTGCAGTCGATTGGTCGCACAGGGTTATCCATCGCAGCTTTGAATACTTCTGTGGCGCGTTTGCTCAGCGGGACGGTTCGCGATGAGTCGTTCTTTGTGTCTGAGAGGCGTATGACACGCTTTGCCAAATCCACCTGAGGACGCCGTAGGGATGAGATCTCAGACGAGCGCATACCCGTTTCCAAGGCGATGCATACAATCCAGCCCAGCATAGGGTTGCTGTGTCGATTCACGGCGGCGAGCAAATGGCGTTCTTCCTCCGGCGAGAGTCGACGATCACGACCATCTCCCGGGCTTGGCTTGCGAATGTTCAGCACTGGATTGAACGTCAGGCCCAATCCCCACTCCTGAATAGCGACGGTGTACAGGTGGCTCAACAGAGCCAACTCTAGGCGCACAGTGTTGTTGCTGATGTTTCCATTGCGGCCGGGCTCACTCAGTCGCTTGTCGCGATAGCCGGCAATGATTTCTGCAGAGAGGGCAGCGAGAGAGTATTTGCCCAGATGCTCTATGAGCTTCTTGGCTTTGGTGATTTCACCGCGCTGGGTGCTGGGCTTCTTGGTGGGGGTGATGTCGCTCAGGTAGCGCTTAAGTGCAGCCTCAAGCGTCATGCGTTCGGAGCCGCTGCGCTGGATGTACACACCTCTGACCATTTCGTCTTCGGTGCGTCGAGACCAGTCCTCAGCATCACGCTTGGTGCGGAAGGTTTTAGCCACGGTAGGCCAGCCAGTTTTGCGAATCAGTGCCTTCCAGGTGCCGGAAGGTGTTTTGACGAGTGTTGCCATGAGAGGGTGCTCCTAGGCGGCTGGCGAACCAGCACTGTACCTAATTTGTACCCTTGGAGCGAAGGACTGTAAAAACAGTGAGCACTCCAGAAACACGAAAGCCGCGCAGTGCGCGGCTTTGAGTATGGTGGGCCCAGTAGGACTCGAACCTACGACCAAGGGATTATGAGTCCCCTGCTCTAACCAACTGAGCTATAGGCCCTTAGTAAGCCGGGGATTATAACCATGGTTTCTAAGGAGTGCTATCCGAAAAATCTTTATTGGAGGTGCGATGAAACCTCGGTGCGAAATTCGTCGCATTTAAAGGCGTGCGGCTGCCGCAGCGCTGGATGTGTTCGCAGCTTTCGGCTGGATTTTTTGGATGCAGGGGGACGTGGGAGGCTGTGATGCCTGGAAAGCAAAACCCCCGGCAGGGCCGGGGGTTTTGGGATCACTCGTCGAGGAAGGAGCGTAGGTGCTCGCTTCGCGTCGGGTGGCGTAGCTTGCGCAACGCTTTGGCTTCGATCTGACGAATCCGCTCACGGGTCACGTCGAACTGTTTACCAACCTCCTCAAGGGTGTGGTCAGTATTCATGTCGATACCGAAACGCATGCGCAATACTTTGGCTTCACGTGCCGTCAGGCCGCCGAGTACGTCGCGTGTCGCTTCTTTAAGGCTCTCAACGGTGGCTACATCGATTGGCGACTGCATAGTCGAGTCTTCGATGAAGTCGCCCAGATGGGAGTCTTCGTCATCACCGATCGGGGTTTCCATGGAGATCGGTTCTTTAGCGATCTTCAATACCTTGCGGATTTTGTCCTCAGGCATTTCCATGCGTTCGCCCAGCTCTTCCGGGGTCGGTTCACGGCCCATTTCCTGCAACATCTGGCGGGAAATACGGTTGAGCTTGTTGATCGTCTCGATCATGTGCACCGGAATACGGATGGTGCGGGCCTGGTCGGCGATCGAGCGAGTGATCGCCTGACGGATCCACCAGGTGGCATAAGTCGAGAATTTGTAGCCGCGGCGGTATTCAAACTTGTCTACTGCTTTCATCAAGCCGATGTTGCCTTCCTGGATCAGGTCTAGGAACTGCAAGCCACGGTTGGTGTACTTCTTGGCGATCGAGATCACCAGACGCAGGTTGGCTTCAACCATCTCTTTCTTCGCGCGGCGGGCCTTGGCCTCACCGATCGACATGCGACGGTTGATGTCCTTGATTTCAGCAACGGTCAGGCCGGTTTCTTCTTCCAGTGCCGACAGTTTTTGCTGGCAACGGATGATGTCCGGTTGCAAGCGGCCTATGGCTTCAGCGTATTTGCTTTTGCCTTTGGCCAGCGAATCGCTCCAGCTTTCGTCAACTTCGTTGCCCGGGAACAGGCGCAGGAAGTCGGCGCGTGGCATACGTGCATCACGTACGCACAGTTGCATGATGGCGCGCTCTTGTGCACGCAGACGCTCCAGGGCGCTGCGAACACGCTCAACCAAACCTTCGAATTGCTTCGGCACCAGTTTGATCGGCATGAACAGCTCAGCCAGTGCAACCAGCTCGATGATGGCTTGCTTGCTGTCGCGGCCGTGCTTTTTCAAGGCTTTGCGAGTGGCTTCCATCTGATCGGAGACGGCACCAAAACGCTGGGCGGCAATGATCGGATCCGGACCGCTTTCGGCTTCTTCTTCATCATCGGAAGCTGATTCGTCGTCTTCGTCGCTGTCGTCGTCAGCTTTTACAGCTTTGGAGTCGACAGGCGGCGGTACTTCGGCGGCAGGTGGCGTGATGCCGTCGTCCGGGTCGATATAACCACTCAGAACGTCGGACAGGCGGCCACCTTCGGTGGTAACGCGAGTGTACTCGGAGAGAATGTGGTCAACCGTGCCAGGGAAGTGCGCAATTGCGCTCATCACTTCACGGATGCCTTCTTCGATACGCTTGGCGATTTCGATTTCGCCTTCACGTGTCAGCAGCTCTACCGTACCCATTTCACGCATATACATACGTACAGGGTCAGTCGTACGACCAATATCGGTTTCTACTGCCGCCAACGCTGCCGCTGCTTCTTCAGCAGCTGCTTCGTCGGTGTCAGCATCGGCCAACATAAGGGCGTCCGCATCCGGGGCGCTCTCGTGTACGGGGATCCCCATGTCATTAATCATGCGGATGATGTCTTCCACTTGCTCCGGATCTGAAATATCTTCGGGCAGGTGGTCGTTGACCTCTGCGTAAGTCAGATACTTCTGCTCACGGCCGAGGGTGATCAACTCTTTGATACGAGATTGCTGTTGCGCTTTTCCGGACATAACACCCTATCCACTGAAGGTCTTGGCGGGCAAAAAACAAGCCGAGGATTATACCTTAGCTGTGACCTCACGCGCCAGTTGAGGTCGGGTTTGATGCAGGATTATTGCGACTCAAAAGGTCGCGTAACTGATTTTTTTCTTCGGTACTAAGCTCGCCTTGACGTGCTTTTCGCAGAAGTTGCTCCAGATTTCGCTCACGTTGGCGTGCTGACAAGCTAGTTATGGTGTCGAAAAACTGTTGTTCAAGGTTGTCAGCATCAATTAGCCATTCCTTTTCCAGTAGTCTTTGTAACAGTCGCCCTTGCTCGGTGCCGTGCCAGCGTGACAGCAACTGAATAGAGCTTAGCCTAGGATTTTTCTGTACGGCTTCGACCAAAGCAATCAGTAGCTGATTATTGGTCTGGTCTTCGGCCGCAAAGTGCCCGGCGTCCTCAACTTTTTTTGCAAGTTGGGGGTGATGCAGCAGTGTGCGCAAGGCGGTCAAGGTGGGCGGTTCTACGCCGACCGGAACCCAGGCCTGCTCGCGTTCACCTCCGCGTTTGCCTTTTTTGTCCCAAGGTTTGTTATCCCATTTCTTACCGCCTGCGCCCTGCTTTTTCGGGGTCCATTCCTGTTGCGGGATGTACACGTCCGGTTGCTGGAAGTCGCTGTAATCGGGCATGGCATCGTAGTCGATACCAGGGTCGTACGCGGGTTGCGCCTGGGGTTTGACGGGTGCGCTCTGGGCCAGTTGGCTGACCATGTCATGGGTTAGGCCGGTGATTTCGGTCAGTCGCTGACGCATGAGTGTGCGCAGGTTGGCTCCTGGCACTTTGTCGATCAGCGGTGCGGCCAGCGTGACCATGTGGGCCTTGCCTTCCAGCGACCGCGGGTCGGCTTCTTCGGTCAGTTGCTGGAAGAAGTAATCGGCCAGAGGTTGTGCGTGCTGATTGATGCGGGCCTTGAAAGCGTCAGTACCTTCGGAGCGCACCAAGGTGTCCGGGTCTTCTCCTTCGGGCAAGAACAGGAAACGGGCACGGCGCCCGTCCTGCAAGCAGGAGAGGGTGGCCTCAAGGGCGCGCCAGGCGGCGTTGCGACCCGCCTGGTCACCGTCAAAGCAGAATAGAACGCTGGGCACCACGCGAAACAGGCGTTTCATGTGTTCTTCACTGGTGGCGGTGCCGAGGGTGGCGACGGCATTGCGCAGGCCCTGCTGGGCCAGTGCGATCACGTCCATGTAACCTTCCACCACGATGATCTCATCGAGGCTGCGGTTGAACTTGCGTGCTTCGAACAGCCCGTACAGTTCCTGGCCCTTATGAAACACAGGGGTTTCCGGGGAGTTCAGGTACTTCGGTTTGTCGTCGCCCAACACGCGCCCGCCGAACGCAATGATACGGCCCCGGCTGTCGCGAATCGGGAACATGACACGGTCGCGAAAACGGTCATAGCGTTTGCCGGTCTCGGCGTTCTCCACCAGCAGCCCGGCATCAATCATCGCCTTTTGCTGCAGAGTGTCACTGCTCAAGTGCTTATACAGGTTGTCCCAACCGGGCGGGGCAAAGCCCAGGCCGAAGTCGCGGGCAATCTCGCCGGTCAAGCCGCGGCCTTTCAAGTACTCGACTGCGACTTTGCGCGCGGGATGGCTCTTGAGTGCTTGCCGGTAAAAGTCGGCTGCGGCGGTCAAAAGCGGGTAAAGCGGTGAGTCGGTCGGTTGACGTGGCTTGTGAGAGCGGCCGCTTTCTTCTCGTGGGACTTCCATGCCGGCAGCTTTCGCCAGTTCTTCGACGGCCTGGGGAAAGTCCAGGTTGTCGTGGTCCATGATGAAGCCAAGGGCGTTGCCGCCTGCGCCGCAGCCAAAACAGTAATAAAACTGTTTGTCGGGGCTGACACTGAACGACGGTGTTTTCTCTTTGTGGAACGGGCAGCAGGCAGTGTAGTTCTTGCCGGCTTTTTTCATTTGCACGCGCGAGCTGACAACATCGACGATGTCGGTGCGGTTCAGAAGGTCGTCAATAAAGCTCTGGGGGATTAACCCGGCCATGGCGTTCTCGTCATCACGGTGCAGAAATTATCCCAGATGAGTGGCTTGCTCATGATGGCGTGCACGGGAGTGCGTTGCTCGATCGTGTGGCGTCTGCTCAGTCATTATGGGGAAGTGTATCTGTCGAATCTCATCTGACTAGCGTTTAATCAGCACGAATATGTTCGATAGGTGTTGCGCTTTGAGTCCGAATTGACCAGTGGTGGGTCTCGGGTTGCTCACTAGCAGGTACAGGAGAAGTACCTTGGGCCGATCATCTTGGGAGAGATCGGAAAAGTGTGCTCGTCGGTAGCCTTGTTAGGCTCGTCAGTAAAGACGTGCACCGCTGGCTGTTACAACCAGGTCTGACGTGGTGTTGCGCTTTGTCGTGGTCGCATGTGCGGCCTTGACGATAGAGCATGTAACTTGCTGCAACTGCCTACGGCCCGGCTTTAGGCCGGGCTTGGCAGAAGCTTGCAACGAACGTCTGTGTATTAGTACAGACGAACGGCGCGGCGCTGCTCGCGCTGAACTTTCTTCGCGTGACGCTTAACAGCTGCTGCTGCTTTGCGCTTACGCTCAGAAGTCGGCTTCTCGTAAAATTCGCGGCTGCGAACTTCAGCCAGTACACCGGCTTTTTCGCAGGAGCGCTTGAAACGACGCAGAGCTACGTCGAAGGGTTCGTTCTCTTTTACTTTGACGGCTGGCATCCAGAGCTACCTTCATTCATTACCGGGGTCAACGTCCCAAGGCTTAATTGCGTTGTAAGACGTCGGTTTTTAAGGGTTGCGGATGTTAACCCCTCAACGGCCGGAATGCAAAGCCTCTGATCGAAAACCGCTGGTCGGGGGCGGGAGTGGCGACTATTATGCGCGCCTTCGAATTTAGCCTCAACAAGGCGTAAACCCATGCTAGTACTGGGATTAGAAACTTCCTGCGACGAAACCGGCGTCGCGCTATACGACAGTGAGCGCGGGCTTTTGGCCGATGCGCTGTTCAGTCAGATCGATCTGCACCGCGCTTATGGTGGTGTGGTGCCGGAGCTTGCCTCCAGGGATCACGTCAAACGCATGCTGCCCTTGATTCGTCAGGTGTTGGCGCAAGCGGATTGCGTGCCTACAGAGATTGACGCTATTGCCTACACGGCGGGCCCTGGGCTGGTCGGAGCCTTGCTGGTCGGGGCGTCGTGTGCCCAGGCGCTGGCCTTTGCCTGGGGTATTCCGGCTTTGGGCGTGCACCACATGGAGGGCCATTTGTTGGCTCCTATGCTGGAGGAGCACCCTCCTGAGTTTCCGTTCGTCGCTTTGTTGGTGTCCGGCGGTCATACGCAACTGGTTCGCGTCGATGGCATTGGCCAATACGAGCTGTTGGGCGAGAGCCTGGATGATGCGGCAGGTGAAGCGTTCGACAAAACCGCGAAGATGATGGGGCTTCGTTACCCGGGTGGTCCGGAGATCGCGCGCCTGGCGGCACAAGGGGTGGCGGGTCGCTTTGTGTTTCCTCGGCCGATGACCGATCGTCCGGGGCTGGCGTTCAGTTTCAGCGGCCTTAAAACCTTCGCCCTGAATACATGGCAACGCTGTGTGGACGCTGGTGAGGACACTGAGCAGGCGCGTTGCGATATTTCGCTGGCATTCCAGCAGGCGGTAGTCGAGACGCTAACGATCAAGTGCAAGCGCGCGTTGAAGCACGCCGGGATGAAGCGTCTGGTGATTGCCGGTGGGGTCAGTGCAAACAAGGCGCTGCGTGATTCTCTTGAGAAAATGCTCGGCGAGATGAACGGTCACGTGTACTACGCCCGTCCTGAGTTCTGTACCGACAATGGCGCGATGATTGCCTTTGCCGGGTGTCAGCGTTTGTTGGCCGGTCAGCATGAAAGCCTGGCGATCAGCGTGCAGGCGCGTTGGCCGATGGAGCAGTTAAAGCCGCTGTAAGTGCGGGCTGGCCGAGCGATTCAGAAATGCCGTTCGCGCCCGGCCATCAGGTCGCGTAAATTGCTGCGGTGCCGCCAGACAATGAGCGTCGTCAGGGCGCTCATGGGTAGCAGGGCTCCAGGCTCTTGCCAGGCCAGCAGAGGCAGCGTCAGGGGCGCGGCAATCAGCGATGCCAGCGAGCTGGTGCGGCTGAGTTGGAAGGTCAGCAGCCAGGCAACGGCAGCCAGCAAGGCCGCGGGCGGGTAAAGCCCTAGCAGCATGCCGGCGGCGGTGGCGACGCCCTTGCCGCCACGAAAGCGGAAGTACAGTGGATACATATGCCCGACAACGGCGCAGGCACCGATCCAGGCTTGTTGCTGGAGCGAGCAGCCCAGTTGGTAGGCCAGCAATACCGGTAAAAGCCCTTTGCACAGATCGCCAAGCAAGGTCAGGATGGCGAGCTTTTTACCGGCCAGGCGCAGCATGTTGGTTGCGCCGGCATTGCCTGAGCCACTCATTCGCGGGTCGGGATTTCCCGTCAGGCGGCTGAGCAAAATAGCGAAGGACATAGAACCAAGCAGGTAGGCGAGGATCGCCAGTAACCAAAACATGCTAACTATTCCGGGCAAGGACGCCCTGATTCTAACGGCGCATTGCGCCCTTGTCGTGCTGCGGAGAAGAGTGCTTGGACAGAGTGTTTATCGAGGGCCTGGAAGTTGACACCGTTATCGGTGCGTATGACTGGGAGCGTGGCATCCGTCAGTGCCTGCGGCTTGATCTGAGTTTTGCGTGGGATAACCGCCCGGCAGCTGCCGGAGACGACCTGACGCTGGCTTTGGATTATGCGAGCGTATCAGCGCGTATTCAGGCGTTTGCCGAGCAGGCTCAATACCAACTGGTAGAAACCTTTGCCGAGCGTTTGGCCGAAGTGTTGATGAGCGAATTCAATATTCCCTGGTTGCACCTCAAACTGACCAAGCCCGGCGCCGTTTCGGCGGCCACTGGGGTGGGTGTGGAGATTGAGCGCGGATGTCGCTGACAGAGGTTTATCTCGGGCTCGGCAGCAATGTCGAGCGGGAACAGCATTTGTGCGCCGGGCTTGAAGCGCTCGCAGAATTTTTGCATGACATGCAGTGTTCGGCTGTTTTTGAGAGTCAGCCGGTCGGCATCAAGAGCGGGCCTTTTTTCAATCTTGTGGTGTCGGCAAAAACTGACTTACTGCTGGTTGAATTAAGCCGACGTTTAAAGCTGATTGAAGCGGATAACGGCCGTTACGCTCATGATCGCAAGGGGCTACCGCTGGATATCGACGTGTTGTTTTACGGGGATCTGGTGGGCAATTTTGAGGGCCTGACTTTGCCTCGCGCAGAAATTCTCAAGAACGCGTTTGTGTTGTGGCCCTTGTCTTTGATTGCGCCTGAGAAGCTGCATCTGGGCGTGGGCAAGACCCTTGCGCAGTTGTGGGCCGATGCTCAGATCGACCAGGTTCTGGCGCCTGTGGCGTTCGAGTGGCGGGGCCTGCAATTGACGCCGGCAAACCTGTTATGAATATGCCTCGCGATCTTTTAAAAGATCGCGAGGCAAGCTCGCTCCGCAGAAGAATCAGTGTTTGGCGGCGCCTTTGTAGGCTTGCAGGGCCTTGAGGCGTTCATGATTGAGGGCCTTGCCCAGCTCGGGGCCTTTGAAACCTTGCTCGATCAACGGTTGAACTGCTACGGCTTGGGCTGCCAAGGCCGCACCGCGCAAGTAATCAGCTTGCGGATAAGCGCGATCTTCCAGGCCTAAACGCCCTCTGGCGTCCATCTCGCATGCCACCACGAACTCTTCAAAACGCTGCGGGCGGCGGTATACGTCAAAACGCTGCAGCAGATCCAGCAATGTCGAAGCTCGAAGTTCAAGGGCGCGATGGCCATGGGTGTGATACTCGCCCACCAACAGCGCCAACTCTTGGCAATCTCTCGGAACTTTGTAGCGCTCGTTGACGGCTTTGATCAGGCGCAGCCCTTTGTGTTCGTGGGCAATATGCCTTGGCCAGTCGCTTTCGGGGGTTAGCCCTTTACCCAAGTCGTGTAGCAGGCATGCCCAGCGCACTGTCAGTGGTTGCTGATGCAAAGCCGCCTGTTCAAGCACGCTGAGTGTATGCAGACCGCTGTCGATTTCCGGGTGATGGGCGGGAGGTTGCGGTACGCCAAAGAGTGCGTTGACCTCTGGGAGCAACACTTCAAGCGCACCACAACTGCGCAGCACTTCTATGAATACCTGTGGGTGATCTTCCATCAGCGCGCGGGACATTTCTTTCCAACAGCGTTCTGGCGTCAGTGCCTTTAATTCGCCAGAGGCTGACAGTTGGCGCATCAGTTCCAATGTCTCGGGGGCGATGCAGAAGCCCAGCCCGGCATAGCGTGCGGCAAATCGGGCTACACGCAAAACGCGCAGGGGGTCTTCGGCGAAAGCGGGGGAGACGTGGCGCAGAATGCGCGCCTCGAGGTCCTGCTGCCCGTGATACGGGTCGGTTACATTGCCGTCGTCGTCTTCGGCCATGGCGTTGATGGTCAAATCACGACGAATCAGGTCTTCTTCAAGGGTGACATCGGGGCTGGCATGGAAAACGAAGCCGCCATAGCCATGGCCACTTTTACGTTCGGTTCGGGCAAGTGCGTATTCTTCACCGGTTTTTGGGTGAAGAAACACCGGGAAGTCCGACCCGACCGGGCGATATCCTTCAGCGAGCATCTGCTCGGCAGTGGCGCCCACTACGACCCGGTCGATATCGGTGACCGGTTTGCCCAGCAAGCGATCGCGCACCGCGCCGCCCACTTTATAGATCTTCATAAAAAGCCTCCGTTAGCGCGACAGGATAACCCGTGTGCCGCGCAAACGGAGGCCCAAGTTATTACAGGTGAAGCGCGGACAAATCCAGACGGCTGTAGTCATTTTCACCATGCTCACCCTTGGGCGGCACGTGGTGGACTTTCATGACCTGGTCGCCTTGTACGGTTTCAAGATGAATATCGAAGCCCCAGAGACGGTGCAGGTGCTTGAGGACCTCATCGGTAGAGTCGCCCAGTGGTTTGCGGTCGTGTTGTTGATGGCGCAAGGTCAGTGAGCGATCGCCGCGACGATCAATGCTCCAGATCTGCACGTTAGGTTCCCGATTGCCCAGGTTGTATTGTGCCGCCAGCGTTTCGCGTATGACGCGGTAACCGTTCTCGTCGTGAATCGCTGGCACCAGTAGATCGTCTTTTTGATCGTCGTCCATGATGCTGAAGAGTTTGAGGTCGCGAATGACCTTGGGTGACAGATATTGCAGGATGAAACTCTCGTCCTTGAAGCTGCTCATGGCAAATTTGATGCTCGATAGCCAGTCACTGCCTGCCAGTTCCGGGAACCAGCGACGGTCTTCTTCGGTAGGGTTTTCGCACATCCGCCGGATGTCCTGGTACATCGCAAAGCCCAGTGCGTAGGGGTTGATTCCGCTGTAGTAGGGGCTGTCAAAGCCTGGCTGAAACACCACGCTGGTGTGTGAGGTCAAAAACTCCATCATGAAGCCATCGGTGACCAGCCCTTCGTCGTACAGGTCGTTCATCAGCGTGTAGTGCCAGAACGTCGCCCAGCCCTCGTTCATCACTTGAGTCTGGCGCTGTGGGTAAAAGTATTGGGCGATTTTGCGCACAATACGCACGATTTCACGCTGCCAAGGCTCCAGCAGGGGGGCGTGCTTTTCGATGAAATACAGAATGTTTTCCTGCGGCTCCTCAGGGAAGCGGGCGTTGTCCTTTTCACTGGATTTGCCCGCGCCCTTGGGAATCGTGCGCCACAGATCGTTGATCTGCTTTTGCAGGTGTTCTTCACGGTCTTTCTGACGCCGGCGCTCTTCCTCGGCAGAGATCGGGTAGGGGCGCTTGTAGCGGTCCACACCGTAGTTCATCAAGGCGTGGCAGGAGTCGAGCAGGTCTTCGACGGCGTCAATGCCATAGCGCTCTTCGCATTGCATGATGTACTGCTTGGCGAACACCAGGTAATCAATGATTGAGCTGGCATCGGTCCAGGTCCGAAACAGATAGTTGCCCTTGAAAAAACTGTTGTGCCCATAGCACGCGTGGGCCACCACCAGGGCTTGCATGCAGATGGTGTTTTCTTCCATCAGATATGCAATGCAGGGATCGGAGTTGATAACGATTTCATAGGCCAGCCCCATCTGCCCACGGCTGTAGGACTTCTCGGTGCTCAAGAAGTGTTTGCCGTAGGACCAGTGGTGGTAACCCAGTGGCATACCGACAGACGCATAGGCGTCCATCATTTGTTCAGCGGTGATCACCTCGATCTGGTTGGGGTAAGTGTCCAGTGCATAGCGTTCCGCGAGGCGGCTGATTTCGCGGTCGTAAGCCTGGATCAGCTCAAAGGTCCACTCTGACCCCGTGGAAATGGGTTGGCGTTTATGCTCTTTGGCGGTCATGTGGCTAACCTGCGCTGGAAGAGTTCACGGAAGACCGGATATATATCGCCGGCCGAGACCAATTGCTGTTGAGCGAAGGTGTCGGGAAACGACTCTCTGATGCGCTCATATTCAAACCAGAGGGCCTGATGTTCACGTGGGGTGATCTCGACGTACGTGTAGTACTGCACGAACGGCATGATCTGCTTGGTCAGGATATCCCGGCAAATGGGTGAGTCATCGTTCCAGTTATCACCGTCGGAGGCCTGGGCGGCGTAGATGTTCCACTCGTTGGCGGGGTAGCGCTCGGCCATGATCTCCTGCATCAGTTTGAGCGCGCTGGAGACGATGGTGCCACCGGTTTCCCGGGAATAGAAAAACTCTTCCTCGTCCACTTCGCGAGCGCTGGTGTGATGGCGAATAAACACTACATCGATCTTGTCGTAGTTCCGCTTGAGGAACAGGTACAAGAGGATGAAGAAGCGTTTGGCGATGTCCTTGGTGGCTTGGGTCATGGACCCGGAAACGTCCATCAGGCAGAACATCACGGCTTTGGAGCTGGGGTTGGGTTGCTTGACCAGCAGGTTGTATTTGAGGTCGAAGGTGTCGAGGAACGGCACGCGATGTATCCGCGCACTGAGTTTCTCGATTTCGGCCTCGATTTCCTTGATATCGCCGAAGTTGTCTGGCTCTTCACGTTTTAACCGTTCAAGTTCGGCTTTGGCTTCCTTGAGTTTGGCTCGGCTGCTGCCAGACAGGGCAATACGCCGCGCGTGGGCCGAGCGCAGGGTGCGGATGATGTTGATGCGCGACGGGTTACCCTCGCTGCTGATACCGGCGCGAACGGTCTTGAAGGTGTCGGTACCGGTCAGGTGGCGCTTGATCAGATTGGGCAGCTCGAGGTCTTCGAACATGAATTCGAGGAACTCTTCCTGGGTGATCTGGAAGACGAACTCGTCCATGCCCTCGCCGGAGTTGCCCGCTTTGCCCGGGCCGCCACCCCCGCCTCCACCGCCTTGAGGGCGCTGGATATGTTCGCCGCTGGTGAATTCCTTGTTGCCGGGGTGAACAGTGGTTTGCTTGCCGCCTCGGCCATGGTGCAGCACGGGCTCGTCGATATCGCGGCCCGGGATGCTGATTTGCTCGCCATGTTCCATGTCGGTGATGGAACGATGGCCTACGGCCTCTTCGACCGCCTTTTTGATGTGGTCGCGGTAGCGCCGCAGGAAACGCTGGCGGTTTACCGTGCTTTTGTTCTTGCCGTTGAGGCGTCGGTCGATCACATAGCTCATTAGGCCCTCCGGGCAGCTTCAAGTTGTAAGCTGCAAGCTGCAAGTCGAAGCACACGGCGTGTGTTTGTTCTTGCAGCTTGAGGCTTGAGGCTTACAGCTGACTCACTGCGATTTTCTGACCCGCAGGTACCACTCGGAGAGCAGTCGTACTTGTTTGTCGGTATAGCCACGTTCGACCATGCGTGTGACGAAGTCGTTGTGTTTTTGCTGGTCCTCTTTGCTTGCCTTGGCGTTGAAGCTGATGACCGGGAGCAGGTCTTCGGTGTTGGAGAACATTTTCTTCTCGATGACGACGCGCAGCTTCTCGTAGCTCAGCCAGGTTGGGTTCTTGCCATTGTTGTTGGCACGGGCGCGCAGCACGAAATTGACGATTTCGTTGCGGAAATCTTTCGGGTTGCTGATGCCAGCCGGTTTTTCGATCTTTTCCAGCTCTTCGTTGAGCGCAACGCGGTTGAGAATCTCGCCGGTTTCCGGATCGCGGTATTCCTGATCCTGAATCCAGAAGTCTGCATAGAGCACGTAGCGATCAAAGATGTTTTGCCCGTATTCGCTGTAGGACTCCAGGTAAGCGGTCTGGATTTCTTTGCCAATGAACTCGATGTAGCGTGGAGCCAGGTACTCTTTGAGGAAGCGCAGGTAGCGTTCGCGGGTTTCTGCCGGGAATTGCTCTTGCTCGATTTGTTGCTCCAGCACATACAGCAGATGAACCGGGTTGGCAGCCACTTCGTGCGGGTCAAAGTTGAAGACCTTGGACAGGATTTTGAATGCGAAACGGGTCGAAAGACCGGTCATGCCTTCATCCACGCCCGCACTGTCGCGGTACTCCTGAATCGACTTGGCCTTGGGGTCGGTGTCTTTGAGGTTCTCGCCATCATAGACCCGCATTTTGGAGTAGATGTTGGAGTTTTCTGGCTCTTTGAGGCGCGACAGGACAGTGAACTGCGCGAGCATTTTCAGGGTGTCCGGGGCGCAATGAGCCTTGGCCAGAGAGCTATTGACCAGCAGTTTGTCGTAGATTTTGACTTCATCGCTCACCCGCAGGCAGTACGGGACCTTGACGATATAGATCCGGTCGATGAAGGCTTCGTTGTTCTTGTTGTTGCGGAAGGTGTGCCATTCCGACTCGTTGGAGTGCGCCAGCAGGATGCCGTTGAACGGAATAGCCCCCAGGCCTTCAGTGCTGTTGTAGTTACCTTCTTGGGTTGCGGTAAGAAGTGGGTGCAGCACCTTGATTGGCGCCTTGAACATTTCAACGAATTCCATCAGGCCTTGGTTGGCCCGGCACAGTGCGCCCGAGTAGCTGTAGGCATCGGCGTCGTTTTGCGGGAATTCTTCGAGTTTGCGGATATCGACCTTGCCGACAAGGGCCGAGATGTCCTGGTTGTTCTCGTCACCGGGTTCAGTCTTGGCCACGCCGATCTGATTGAGGATCGAAGGGTAGAGTTTGACCACGCGGAACTGGCTGATGTCGCCACCAAATTCGGCCAGGCGCTTGGTGGCCCATGGCGACATGATGGTGTTCAGGTAGCGTTTAGGGATGCCGAAGTCTTCTTCAAGAATCGCGCCGTCTTCGGTCGCGTTGAACAGCCCCAGAGGTGATTCAAAAACCGGCGAGCCTTTGATCGCATAGAACGGTACTTTTTCGATGAGTTCTTTCAGCTTTTCCGCCAGCGATGACTTGCCGCCGCCTACCGGACCGAGCAGGTAGAGAATTTGTTTCTTCTCTTCCAGGCCCTGAGCTGCGTGACGGAAGTAAGAAACGATTTGGTCGATGCACTCTTCCATTCCGTGGAAGTCGGCAAAGGCCGGATAGCGGCGAATCACTTTGTTCGAAAAAATGCGCGACAGGCGAGAGTTGGTTGAGGTGTCCAGTAGTTCCGGTTCACCGATGGCCATCAGCAGCCGTTCGGCGGCCGAGGCGTAAGCGCTTTTATCTTGTTTGCACAGCTCAAGGTATTCCTGGAGCGTGAGCTCTTCTTGGCGTGTGGATTCAAAGCGTTGTTGGAAGTGGCTAAAGATACTCATGACGTCACCTCGCTCGATACGTGGAGCCGGCGATTGATCGGTCAGTTCGAGTGCTGGCATGCAGCAACATGCAGTTGCCGTGTACCCCCCAGGACACCATCAAGGAGTTAACCCCTTGAAGTTACTACTGATGATCCATACGCCGGTGTACCGGCTCTCCCCAGATTCGGATGGCCTGCACCTAAGGATAGTTGGTAATCGGGGAGGTCAAGAAGAGAAGCGCGAATAGTTGGGCAGACCGCTGGTCTGGAAGCGCGTCAGCCCGCTTAGAACGCGGGCTTGAGCTGATGAAATTTTTTTTCAGTGTGCTTTTTGGGAAGTTTCTGATGGGTAAGTGGTGCGCCACAGTTCGAAGCCGCCATCCAGGCTATATACGTCAGAAAAACCCTGGCTCACCAGGTAAGCCGCCGCACTTTGGCTGGAGTTGCCGTGGTAGCAGGTGACGATCAGCGGGGCGTCGAGGTCTGCCGCGCGGATGAAATCGGCGATCGAGTGATTGTCCAGATGCTTTGAGCCGGTGATGTGCAGGGCTTCATAGGTTGTCTGGTCACGGATGTCGACGACCACAGCACCATGTTCACGCAGGGCTTGGGCTTGTTCTGGGGGAATGCGTTTGAATTCAGTCATTGGAATGTCCTTTAGCCTGGCAGCGGGGCGGTTTAGGGCGCGCGCGGCGGTTGGGTAGAAAGGGGGGGCAGAGGTAAGAGGTTGTGAGGCTGGTGCAGGGTGCCCCTGATCATCACAGTCACAGCTCAGGCGCTGGCCTGTGTCGACATTGAGCAAGGTCATCGCACCGCCCCAGACACAGCCGGTATCGAGTGCGAAAACGCCAGGCTCTTTGCACTGGCCTTCCAGCGCCGCCCAGTGGCCAAAGATGATCTTGACGTCCTGGGTTTTGCGTTCTTTGTAGCTGAACCAAGGGGCATAGCCGGGTGGCGCAGTGCCCAAGCCTTCTTTGCTTTTGAGGTCGAGTTTGCCGTCGCGGGTACAAAAGCGCATGCGAGTGAAGTAGTTGGTGATGACGCGCAGGCGCGTGACTCCGCTGAGGTCGCTGTCCCACTTGGCTGGATCGTTACCGTACATGCCGTCCAGAAAAGGCTTGATCATGCTGTCGTCACGCAGCGCCTGTTCGACTTCGCTGGCGTATTTGAGGGCTTTTTTCAATGACCACTGCGGCGGTATTCCTGCGTGCACCAGTGCGGTATTGCGCTCGGTGTCGTAATGCAACAGCGGTTGTTGGCGCAGCCAGGTGATCAGGTCATGGCAGTCGGGCGCTTCGAGGATCTCGCGCAGTGTGTCGCCCTTTTTCAGGCGCTCGATGTTGTAGGCAACGGCCAGTAAGTGCAGGTCGTGATTGCCCAGCACGCAGACCAGCGACTCACGCATGCCGTAGAGAAAACGCAGGGTTTCCAGTGATTGCGGGCCACGATTGATCAAATCGCCAACCAGCCACAGTGTGTCTTGGGTCGGGTCAAAAGCGACCTGCTCCAGAAGGCACTTAAGAGGCTGCAAGCAACCTTGCAGGTCACCCACGGCATAGACCGCCATCAGTGAAGGGCTCCTGGTACGGCCAGACGGAAGGGCTTGATGATGGCTTTGAACTGATGGCCGTCATTGGCCTGCATCAGGTAGCTGCCCTGCATGGTGCCTACTGTGGTGGTGAGCACCGAGCCGCTGCTGTACGTGTGTTGCTCGCCGGGCTCGATCAACGGCTGTTGCCCGACCACCCCGGCTCCGCGCACCTCTTCGACATGACCGTCGCCATCGGTAATGACCCAATGCCGGGACAGCAGCTTGGCCGCCACGGTGCCCGTATTGCTTACCGTAATGGTGTAGGCAAAGGCGTAGCGATTGTGCTCGGGCTGAGATTGTTCTGGCAGGTAACGCGTGACGACGCTGACGTCGATCACATAGCGAGGATCATGCATGCGTGAGGCCTTACAGGGGAGCGCAGACAACGTTGGAAAAATAACCGATGCCTGAGTCTAGGCTAGATGGCGGGTGCCCGACCAGATGTTGCGTCTGGCCCGGCCCCGTTTTTTCTCAGTAATCAGTCAGCAACCGGCGCGTTAGCCGCTTTTTCGCTGAGCTGGTCGGCCAAGCGCACGAAAGCGGCTAGGTCGAGTTGTTCGGGGCGCAAGCTGCCGTCGACGCCAGCGGCTTGGATTTCGTCGTTGCTGAGCAAGGCTTTGAGGGTGTTGCGCAGTGTCTTGCGGCGCTGGTTGAATGCTTCACGCACTACGCGTTCAAGCAAACGATGATCCTTGGCCGGATGCGGCAGGACGTCGTGTGGCACCAGGCGCACAATCGCCGAGTCGACTTTTGGTGGTGGGTTGAAGGCGCCAGGGCCGACGTTGAACAGGTGTTCGACGCGGCAGTGGTATTGAACCATGATCGACAAGCGACCCCAGTCACCGCCGCCAGGGCCTGCCGCCATGCGTTCAACCACTTCTTTTTGCAGCATGAAGTGCATGTCTCGAATCAGTTCGGCGTTTTTCAGCAGGTGAAAAATTAACGGCGTTGAGATGTTGTACGGCAGGTTACCGACCACTCGCAGCGTGCGCGGTGCAGCATTGAGGGTCGAGAAATCAAACTTCAGCGCGTCGCCCTGATGCAGGTTGAAGTTGTTCATGCCGGCAAATTGCTGATTCAGGATCGGGATCAGGTCTTTGTCCAGCTCGACAACGTCCAGTTGCCCGCCGCTGCTCAGAATGCCTTGGGTCAGAGCACCTTGGCCGGGGCCAATTTCCAGCAGGCGGTCGCCAGACTTGGCATTGATCGCGCGCAAAATGCGATCGATAACGCCTGCATCGTGCAGGAAGTTTTGGCCAAAGCGCTTGCGCGCCTTGTGTTGGTATTGCTCGGTCATATACGGGTCTCGGCCATATGATAGGCGGTTTCCAAGGCGACTTGCAGACTGCCAGTGTCGATCTTGCCGCTACCTGCCAGGTCCAGGGCAGTGCCATGGTCGACAGAGGTACGGATGATCGGCAAGCCCAGGGTGATGTTGACTGCGGCACCAAACCCTTTGTACTTCAACACGGGCAGGCCTTGGTCGTGGTACATCGCCAGCACTGCATCGCAGTGCTCCAGATATTTGGGGGTAAACAGAGTGTCTGCAGGCAACGGGCCTCGCAGGTCCATGCCTTCGTGACGCAGACGCTCCAGGGTTGGTTCGATGATGTCGATTTCTTCGTGACCCAAATGGCCGCCCTCACCGGCGTGGGGGTTGAGCCCGCACACCAGGATTCGCGGTTGGGCGATGCCGAACTTTTGTTGCAGATCGGCATGCAGAATCCGGGTCACTCGCGTTAAGCGCTCAGGGGTAATGGCATCGGCAACCTGACGCAAAGGCAGGTGAGTGGTGACCAGTGCCACGCGCAGCCCGCGCGTGGCGAGCATCATCACCACCTGCTCGGTGTGGGTCAGGTCCGCCAGAAATTCGGTATGGCCAGAAAACGCAATGCCTGCCTCATTGATCACGCCTTTGTGAACTGGCGCGGTGATCATGCCTGCAAAGTCGCCCTCAACGCAGCCAAGTGCGGCGCGTGTAAGGGTTTGCAGCACAAACGCGGCGTTGGCTTTGTCCAGCGTGCCGGCGGTGACACGGGCATTGAGCGGCGTGTCCCACACGTAGAGGCTGCCTGCTGGCGCCGGTTGATCGGGCCAGTTGTCCGGTGTCACCGGCAGCAGGCTGACGGCCACACCCAGCTGCGCGGCCCGCTCATGGAGCAGGTCGCGGCTGGTAATGGCGATCAGGGGGTGTGGCTGGCGTTGCGAGGCGAGTAGCAGGCACAGGTCGGGACCTATGCCTGCCGGTTCGCCGGGTGTCAGTGCAAAACGCTGTGTTTTCACTGTGCTTGATCTGCGCTCTCTGCCTGGTTGGTTGCGCCAGGAAGTTTGATTTCTACATAGGCTTCGTCGCGGATCTGACGCAGCCAGCTTTGCAGTTCTTCGTCGTACTTGCGGTTACGCAAGGCGTTCATGGCCTGCTGCTCGCGAGCCTGGGTGGTGCTGTCGGTGGAGCGACGGCCAAGGACTTCCAGCACATGCCAGCCGTATTGAGTACGGAATGGCTTGGACAACACGCCCTGCGGGGTTTCGGCCATGACTTCGCGGAACTCCGGCACCAGCGAATTCGGGTCTACCCAGTTCAAGTCACCGCCATTGAGGGCAGAACCCGGGTCTTCCGAATAAGTTTTGGCCAGGGTGGCAAAGTCTTCGCCCGACTGAATGCGGTCGTAGAGTTTATCGGCCAGTTCCTTGGTTTGCGCTTCGGTACGGATTTCGCTTGGCTTGATCAGGATGTGGCGAACATGAACTTCGTCCACCATGACTGTTTGACCGCCACGCTTGTCGAGCAGCTTGAGAATAATGAAGCCGCCAGGCGTACGTACAGGAGGCGTAATGTCACCCACTGGCATTTCGCTCAGCATGCGATCGAACGGAGGAGGCAATTGGCCTGCTTTACGCCAGCCCATGTCACCACCGTCCAGCGCAGTGTCACTGCCGGAGCGGGCAATCGCCAACTGAGCAAAGTCAGCACCTTGCTTGACCTGCTTGTAGATGTCTTCAGCCTGTTTGGCTGCCGCCTGGACGGCATCCGAACTCGCGCTATCAGAGGTTGGGATCAGGATGTTGGCCAGGTGGTAGTCTTCGGACAGCTGCGCCTTGCCCAGGTCGGAGGCGAGGAAGTTTTTGACTTCCTGTTCGGTGACCTGGATACGCTCGGCCACGCGGCGTTGACGTACACGGCTGATGATCATTTCACGACGTACCTGCTCGCGAGCATCGTCGTACGACAGGCCGTCGTGGGCCAGCGCCTGGCGAAACTGGTCCAGGGTCATGTTATTGCGCTGGGCAATAGTGCCGATGGCCTGGTTCAGTTCTTCGTCAGTGATGCGAATGCCCGAACGCTCGCCGATCTGCAGTTGCAGGTTTTCGACAATCAGACGCTCAAGCACTTGTTGGTCCAGAACGCTGGCAGGCGGTACACCCTGGCCACGCTTGGCGATGGTCTGCTGAACTTCGTGGACACGCTGGTCCAGTTGGCTCTGCATGATCACGTCGTTATCGACGATGGCCACCACCTTGTCGAGGGGCTGTACTGCAGCGTGAGCCGCTGCAGTACCCAGGAACAATGCGCCCAATACTAGGGGGCGCAGACACTCAGAAAGCTTGATCTTCACGTTCACGATAACCTTGGATGCCTTTGTCGAGGAAGCTCTCTACTTTGGTGCCAGTAACACCGCCGAGACCTTTCAGCACAATTTGAAGGAAGATCCCATGGTCGCCCTTTTCGTTTTGCGGGGCTTCTTGGGTGTATTCGTCGTTGGAAACCCAGTAACGGCTGATCAGACGCATTTTCCAGCAGCAGTTGTCGTACTCAAAGCCACCGAAGGCTTCCAGGGTACGGTTGCGGTTGTAGTCGTACTGCCAGCGGCTGATGACGCTCCATTGCGGCACGAGCGGCCAAATGACCGAGAAGTCGTGCTGCTGGATTTTGTAGTAATCCTTGATGAAGCCAGGATCGCCCGGGTTCAGGTAGTCACCGCCGAACTGCCACTTACCGGTGTACTGGTTGTACACCACCTGGTCGTTGCGATAGCGATAACCGAGGTTGACGATCTTGTTCGGGTTGTCTTCTGGCTGGTAGTGCATCATCGCGCTGCCAGAACGTGGGCTACGGGTTTCCGGGTCCCAGTTGTAGTCAGCCGTTGCACGCCAGTCGCGGTTGAAGCGATAAGCGTATTCCAGTGCATAAGGCGAAACGTTGGACGTTGAGTCGTCACGCTTGTCATCAATGCCTGGCAACTGAACCTTACGGTCCTTGAAGTAGTAAGCCTGGCCAATGCTGATGCGTTGACGCTCAAAGCCGTTCTCTTCAATCCAGCGGCTGGTCAGGCCCAGCGACAGTTTGTTTTCGTCGCCGATACGGTCAGAGCCGGTGAAGCGGTTGTCGCGCCACAGCGAGGAATAGCTGAACGAACTTTCGCTGGTGTCGAAAACAGGAATGTCTTCCTGGTTGCGCTCAGGCACATACAGGTAGAACGCACGCGGCTCCAGGGTCTGGCGGTAGTTGGTGCCAAACCAGTTGGTGTTGCGGTCGAAATACAGGCCGCTGTCGATGCTGGCGATAGGGACGCTACGGTTGACCGAGCTGTCGAATTTCTCGCCGGTCGGCAGCTGAGACTTGCCTGTGCTGTCCAGATCCAGATCGTACTGGGTGTACGCGTACTTGAGGGTCGGCGTCAGGAAGCCGTAGCTCCAGTTCATTGGCAGCGACATGGCCGGCGCGAGGTTCAGACGAGTACCGTCGGCGCGTGCCAGGCCCTGAATGTTCCTGTCCAGGCGCGGTGTGGTGACGCCGTACTCGTCGGTGTAGTTACCGTTTTCCAGGTCGCGCTCAAAGCGCACCAGTTCGGTGTTGTAGGTGAAGTTCAAACCACCCGGGTGATACGGCAGGCCACCATTGAAGGTGAGCTGTGGCATCTGGTTGTACGGCGTGACCTGGGTCACGGTCGCCAACTGGTAGGCCTGTACGTTCAGCTTGGCGGTGAAGTCATCACCCCGGTAGCTGACGGCCGCTTGCTGGTTCAGGTAGTCGCGGCTTTCGACGCCGATCTGATCGCTTTGCAGATCCTGGAAGTAGTACGGATCGCTGATCTTGGTGTAGTCGACCTCGGTCAGTACGCGCGAATCAAGCCCGCCCTTGTGTTGCCAGTTGAGCATGTAGCGGGTTTTTTCGTAGTCGGTCTGCAGCTTGCGATCGTCGTTGTCGTCGTTCAGGTACGCAGCGCCGAACTGACCTTCGCTGGACTCGGTCAGGTAACGGAATTCGCCTTCCATCAACAGGCCGCGTTTGGTCATGTAGCGCGGGTACAACGTGGCATCGTAGTTCGGCGCCAGGTTGAAGTAGTACGGGGTCACGAGCGTAAAGCCGGTGTCGGAACTGCTGCTGAAGGACGGCGGCAAGAAACCGGACTGACGGCGATCGTCGATCGGGAAGTAGATGTACGGCGTGTAAAGAACCGGAATGTCTTTAACCCGCAGAGTCACGTTGGTTGCCGTACCGAAACCGGTGGCCGGGTTCAACGTGATGTTGTTGCCCTTGAGCTGCCAGGCGTTACTGTTCGGCTCGCACGTGGTGTACGTACCATCCTTGAGGCGGATGATCGCGTCTTCGGCACGCTTGGCGTACAGCGCGCTGCCGCGGATGCGCGATTTGTGCAAGACGTACTCGGCGTTGTCGACCTTGGCGGCGCCGGTGTCCAGCTGAACATCGGCATGGTCGCCCACCAGCAGTGCGCCGTTGTCACGCAGACGCACATGGCCGTTCAGCTCGCCACGGCTCTCGGCCTGATACAGGTTGGCCTCGTCAGCCTCGACCTGCATGCTGCCCTGACGCATGACCACATCACCGGCCAGGGTCGCGATCTGTTCTTCCTGCTGATAGCGGGAAGCTTTGGCGCCTACGAAGGTCGGCGAATCGCTTTTGCTGGTGGTGTCGTGCATGCCGGGACGCGAAGGCTCGATATAGGCACCAGAGCAATACGGGCCTGTTTCAGCCAGTTGCGCCGGTGTGAGCTTGTCACGTGGGACCCAGTCGAGGTGGCTGTAGTCAGCACTGCGCGCCTTGAGGCCACGCCCCTTGGCGGATGTCACCAGCGGGGTCTGCTCGGTTTGCTCGCTCGACTCACCACTGGCTTGGGCCACGGTACCGTTGTTATGCGATGGGCGTGGTGGCAATTGCGCAGTATTTGCTTTCGGCGCGCAATCCCAGCCACCCGTAGCCGATGCGGAACAGTCATACTGCTCCTCGGCAAAAACGAACGGCACGGCTAGAGGTTGCATGGCCAGCAGACTGCCGGTTACCAGCAACGGAAATTTTTTACGAAACGCGGGGGATTTCAATGCCATCTTATTAGTCCGGGCTTCCTGCGTGCCATCAGCCCGCGGTGGGGGGACCGCACGCCTATCGATGGTCTGGAAAAGATTCTGGATAATAAAGCATGACCCGCTTGACGGCTAGCGCCGTCGGAGACCCTTGTAATGCCTGACCAAGATGTACGCTTGCAACACCTGACAGTTTGGCTTGATGAACAGTTGAGCACCTTGTTCGAGAACGAGGGATGGGGTCCCGTGCCCCCGGCCACATTGACTGCGGCCAGCAGTGACGCGAGTTTCAGACGCTACTTCCGATGGGACGGCGAAGGCCGCAGTTTTATCGTTATGGACGCTCCGCCGCCCCAGGAAAACTGCAAACCTTTCGTCGAAATCGCAGATTTATTGCGTACCAGCTGGATAAATGTGCCAAAAATTTATGCTCAAGACCTCGAGCACGGGTTCCTTTTGCTCAACGATCTGGGCAATAAAACCTTTTTGGACGTGATCAACACCAGCAACGCCGATGAATTATTCAAGGATGCCATCGAAGCCTTGCTGGCCTTCCAGCAGTTGCCGATGACCGCGCCCTTGCCCAGCTACGACGTAGCCCTGTTGCGCCGTGAGCTTGAACTGTTCCCGGAGTGGTACGTACGCCGGCACTTGGGTGTCGAGTTCAATGAGCAGCAACAGGCAGCCTGGCAACGGATTAGCACGTTGTTGATCGACAGCGCGCTGGCACAGCCCCAGGTGCTGGTGCACCGCGACTTTATGCCGCGCAACCTGATGCTCAGTATCCCCAATCCCGGCGTACTGGATTTTCAGGACGCCGTGTACGGCCCGGTCACCTATGACATCACGTGCCTGTTCAAGGACGCGTTCCTCAGTTGGCCGGAGGAGCGCGTGCGCAGTTGGCTGGAAGATTACTGGAAGCTGGCCTTGCCGCTGGGTATCCCGGTAGGGGCCAATTTTGAAGAATTCTTGCGGGCCAGTGATTTGATGGGCGTGCAGCGTCACTTGAAAGTCATCGGCATTTTCGCCCGTATCTGCCACCGTGATGGCAAGCCGCGCTATCTGGCCGATGTGCCGCGCTTCTTGTCTTATATAGAGGCGGTAGTGGCGCGTCGCCCTGAGCTGGCGGAGCTGGGTGAGTTATTGGCCAGCTTGCGTCTGTCTACCGAGGCCCCAGCATGAAAGCGATGATTTTGGCGGCGGGCAAAGGCGAACGCTTGCGCCCGTTAACGCTGCACACGCCAAAACCGCTGGTGCGCGCTGGCGGGGTACCGTTGATTGAGTACCACCTGCGCGCGCTGGCGGCGGCAGGTTTTACTGAGATCGTGATCAATCACGCCTGGCTGGGCCAGCAGATCGAAGATTATGTGGGCGATGGCGCGCGCTTTGGTGTGAGTATCCAGTACTCCGCCGAAGGCGAACCGCTGGAAACCGGTGGAGGAATTGTTAAAGCCCTGCCGCTGTTGGGCGATAAACCCTTTGTGGTGGTAAACGGTGATATCTGGACCGATTACGACTTTGCGCGATTGCGCCAACCGTTGGCGGGGCTGGCGCACTTGGTGCTGGTGGACAACCCGGAGCATCACCCCAGCGGTGATTTTTATCTGAGCGAGGGCCATGTCCGCGATGCTGTACCGGGTGTCGACACGCTGACCTACAGCGGGATTGCCGTATTGAGCCCAGCGCTGTTCGACGGGGCCCCCGCGGGAGCCTTTAAACTGGCCCCCTTGCTGCGCAACGCCATGGCCGCCGGCGCAGTGAGCGGCGAGCGATTGCCGGGGCTGTGGGTGGATGTCGGTACACATGAGCGTTTAGCAGAGGTTGAATCGTTGATTGAGGGCAAACACTAAAATGCTGTGGCCAGGGACTCTCATCGGAGCCGGGGCTGGCTTTTTTATCGCCAGCATCCCGGGGGCCATGCTGGGTGGCTTGATAGGGCAGACGCTGGACCGACGCCTGCAACTGCACAGTTGGGCGCACCTGCGTGAGCGTCTGGGCGGTCGTGCGGCGCTGCGTAATGATGAGCTGCTGTTTGTCTTGCTTGGCCGGTTGGCCAAGAGCGGCGGGCGGGTTGTGGATAAACACATCGAACAGGCGCGTCAGGAAATGCGCCAGCTCGACATGTCCCCTGCCGCACAGCAGCGTGCGATTGCCGCATTTAACCGGGGTAAATCCGGGCACGACTCTCTGCGAGGTTACCTGCTGCGCCTCAAAGCCCAGCCGCCAGCGGCTGAGGGCGTGCTGCGTGCGTGTTGGCGAATGATTGTGGCTGATGGGCGGATTGACCCTAAAGAACGTGAATTGGTTTTTTTGTGGGGCCGCTGGCTGGGCTGGAGCCCACAACAGGTGCAGATGCTGGGCGCCGACTACGAGCCGCAGAAAAAATCACCGGCGACCCGGGGCGGGACGTATCAACAGTCGCTGATCTTGCTCGGGGTGACTGCCAGCTCTGATCCGGAGCAAATCAAGCGCGCTTACCGGCGTTTGCTCAGTCGTCACCATCCAGACAAAGTGGCGGGCGCCGGTGCAACCCCGGCGCAGGTGCGCGAGGCCACCGAGAAAACCCGTGAGCTTCATCACGCCTATGCACTGATTCGTGAGCATCGCGGTTTTCGTTAGTCCGGTTTATCCGCTGCTTGTGGGCTAAGCCAACCGCGGACTCTGCGCAACAACTGTTCGTGTTCTGCGTCGCGATTGCCCGCCATGCCGTTCAGCCCCACCTGAGTAAAGTTTGTTCGGTTCATGCGTTTGCTGGCCTGTAGCCGTTGCAAGGCGGCGGTGCGCATGAGGGGTTGGTCTTTATAGAACACATCCAGTAACGCAACCGATAGGGTCGGTGTCAGTTGGTTGACATTCGGTTCGACTTGCGCGGGTGATTGTGCGGCCACCAGCACCAGTTTTTGCACCTGTTTGGGCTGCTTTTCGCTCATGTAGCGCGCAGCCCAGTACGCGCCGGTGCCATGCCCGAGCAGCACAACGCTGCGCATGTGCTGTTGCTGGGCGAAGTCGAGGGCGGCATCGATCCGCGCAAAGATGCGCTCGGCGTCGGCAGTGGTCAGTGCTTCCAGAGTTTGCTCAGGTTGAGGTTCGACGTCGGCATTGTCCGTCCCGGCACTGGCTGCCTGCTCGATGGGTTTGGCTGTGGTGCTGGCCTCTTTACTGCTACTGTTCGTGGCTGGTTCTGTAGGACTATTCTCTAATTCGGCCGTCCTCGGCAGGCTGGCCTGGCTGCGCATGTCTGGCAAAGTCAGGCTCAGGCTGGCCCAGTTGACGTCTGGCAGTTTGTTGCGCAGCGGGCCTACAACACGTGGCCAGTCAGCGGTTTCACCCGCACCGGGAACGATCACTACGACACCGCTGGGGTCATTGCTGTTGGCGGGTTTCCAGAGTGCGAGAAAGGTGTCATCCAGCGCTTGCAGTTGTTGTTGCTCAGCGGGCGGCAGTTGTCGCTCGAGCGCAGCGGCGTCTTCCTGGCTGCGTTCAGGCAATGGCTGACGCACCACAGGCGCGGGTTCGACGGGAGTGGTCGCCGGGGCTGGCTCGGTCGCCAGTACCGGCAAGGCAGAAGACAGGCACAACGCCGCCACTGCCAGGCGCAAAGAAGACATAAGTAATTCCAGGCCAGAAGTGATCCCGGCAGCGTAATGGGTGTGAGTGTTGCGATGAAGCGTTTTTGCTACTTGTTGGTTATCGGCTGGTTGTGGCTGCCCTTGATGGGGCAGGCGGCGCCCATTGCGGCTGCGCAATTGAATGCCGAGCAACAACAATGGCTGGCGCAGCACAAAGAGCTGCGGGTCGGCCTGGTGTTGCAAGCGCCTTACGCCATGTTTGACCAACGCTTGCAGCAGTTGTCCGGGGTCAATGTCGAGCTCATGAAGTGGCTGGCGCAGAGCCTGAACATTGAGCTGATCTGGCGCACTTACCCAGATATTGAGCAGTTGGATCACGCTGCCCGAAACGGTGAGATCGACCTTGCCCCGGGGCTGAAACAAACCCCGGCCGGCTTGCGCCTATGGATTTTCTCCGATCCGTATATGCGGATTCCGCAGTTGTTGGTGGGTGAGCGTAATGGTTCGGTGTCGGTGGACCTGGACCGGGTCGACAGCCAAACCCGCGTCGCTGTGCGTATGCCCAGTGCGGCAGCCGATTTTCTGCGCGCCAGTTATCCAGGGCTCAATGTGCAAGGCGTGCCTCTGGAACGCCAGGGTCTGCAACTGTTGCTGAGCCAGCAAGCGACTTACGCTGTAGTGGATGAAGCGCAACTGGCGCGTCTTTCTGCCGAGCCAGAGTTCTCGGGCCTGGTAGTGGTTGGAGACATTGGCTTGCCGCAACTCTTGCGGGTGGGGACGCGTCGGGACCTGCCGCAACTGGCCAGTATTGTCGAACGCGGACTGCATGCCATTGCGGCCCGTGACATGGAGCAACTGCATTCGCTCTGGATGCAACCCAAGTTTGCGCGCTCAACGCAGTCTCCAGGCTTTTGGCAGAACCTCAGCTTGCTGGTCGCTGCGTTGATGCTGGCGTGCATGGCCATCGTCGTGTGGCAGCGTCGACAGCAGAGTGTGCTGGAACAGGCACTTTTGCAGGCTCGCGAAGACCTCGCCGAGGGGGCCGCCAGTGCGGAGGCCTTGCGCCTGACTCAGTTTTCCATCGACCAAAGCCCGGTGGGCATCCTGTGGGTCAACTGGGACAGCCACGTCCGTTATGCCAACAAGGCTGCCGAGAGCATGCTCAGGTATTCAACGGGCGCGTTGCTCGACCGCCCGCTGAGTGATTTCGAACCGGGCCTGAACATGGATCGCTGGTTGAACTTGTGGCGTTGTGCTCGGGGCAACGAGGACATCGCCCAGCGCATGGAAGCTGTTTGCTTGCGTGCTGACGGTAGCGAGTTCCCGGCTGACGTGACGTTGAGTTTCCTGCGTTTTAAACAGGCGGAATACTTGGTGGTTTACCTGCATGACATCACCGAGCGGCGTCGCGTGCAGGCGGCTTTGCAAGAAAGTGACGCGCGCTTGCAAGGCATTGCTGCCAACGTCCCGGGGTTGGTGTTCCGCTTAGAACGTTCCTTGCTGACGGGTGAACTGGACTTCCCTTACATCAGCGAGGGCAGCGAGTCTCTGGTGGGGTTTTCTCCGTCGGTATTGCGTCAGCATGATGTCGGCCTGCGCAGCTTGGTGCACCCGGATGACAGGGCCGACTACCATCGTGTGCAGGACGTGGCCGTGGACAACGACAGTGACTGGTCGTGGCAAGGGCGGATTCTGACCCGTGAAGGTCAGCAGCGCTGGGCCGAGATCAAGGCCATTACGCGGCGGCTGGAAGACGGCACGGTGGTCTGGGACGGGATTGTCTGGGACATCAGTGAAAGCAAGCGCATTGAGTTGGAGCTGGACAGTTCGCGGGGGCAATTGCGTGAGTTGTCGGCTCACCTGGAGAGCGTGCGCGAAGAAGAAAAGGCGCGAATAGCTCGCGAAGTCCACGATGAACTTGGGCAAATGCTTACCGTGCTCAAGCTCGAAACCTCGATGTGTGAGCTGGCTTACGCGGGCCTGGATCCGGGCTTGCATGAGCGGCTCAATAGCATGAAAAAACTCATCGCGCAGTTGTTCCAACTCGTGCGCGATGTGGCCACGGCCCTGCGCCCGCCCATTCTGGATGCGGGGATCAGCTCGGCAATTGAATGGCAGGCCCGACGTTTCGAGGCGCGCTCCAACATCCCGTGTCTGGTTCAAGTTCCTGAGCAGTTGCCGCCGTTGAGTGCCAACAAGGAAGTAGGGTTGTTCAGGATTTTGCAGGAAGCCCTGACCAACGTGATGCGACATGCCGATGCGCAAACAGTGGAATTGACCCTGAGCGTGGAAGGGCGAGAGCTGTGCCTGACGATCAGCGATGATGGCCGGGGCTTTGTACCGACAGAGGGCAGAGCAACCTCGTTTGGATTGGTCGGCATGCGCGAGCGGGTCTTGATGCTGGGCGGCACGTTGGCCCTGCACAGCGTGCCGGGTGAGGGAACCACGTTGGAAGTGCGCGTACCATTGGCACAACGCCAGCAAGCCCAAGTGACCTTTGAATAAGGAAGGACCTGTGATTCGTGTACTGGTAGCAGAAGACCACACCATCGTGCGTGAAGGTATCAAGCAACTGATTGGCCTGGCCAAGGACCTGGTGGTGGTCGGTGAGGCGAACAATGGCGAGCAACTGCTTGAAACCTTGCGCCATGTGTCGTGTGAGGTGGTGCTGCTGGATATTTCCATGCCGGGGGTCAATGGGCTGGAGGCGATTCCGCGTATTCGCGCGTTGAGCAATCCGCCGGTTATTTTGGTGCTGTCGATGCATGACGAAGCACAAATGGCCGCTCGTGCCTTGAAGTTTGGTGCCGCCGGCTATGCGACCAAAGACAGCGATCCGGCCCTGCTGTTGACGGCCATTCGCCGAGTGGCGGCGGGTGGGCGGTATATCGATCCGGAGCTGGCGGATCGCATGGTGTTTGAAGTGGGGCTGACCGATGAGCGACCGCTGCACGCGTTGTTGTCCGAGCGTGAGTTTTCAGTGTTTGAACGTTTGGCCCAAGGGGCAAACGTCAACGACATTGCCCAGCAGTTGGCGCTGAGCAGCAAAACCATCAGCACCCATAAGGCCCGATTGATGCAGAAGCTCAACGTAACTTCGTTGGCGGAGCTGGTGAAGTACGCAATGGAGCATAAGTTGATCTAAACCTTAGGAACGATCTTGCCTCGCGAATCTTAGAAGACAAAAAGATCGCGAGGCGAGCTCGCGCCTACAGGTTTTGGCGGTTGCGCATATCTATTTGCGACAGTTTTGCGACGGCTTTTTACGTAGACGTTGGGCCGTGGTGCAGTAGGCGTTCTATTTGCGACATCGCTATAGGGCGTTCCCTACAAAAAGCCTTCCAGCCTGCTGATGTAAATCTCTCCTGCGCCCCGATTTCTGTGGGCTGGCGCCTTCTTTAGTCTTGGACCACAGCAGTCCAAAACAAAAGGTGCGGTTATGAGTGAGGTCGGTGCAAGCGCTGGGGCGAGTGATGTATTGGTCAGCTTCCGTGGCGTGCAAAAGAGCTATGACGGCGAAAACCTGATCGTCAAAGATCTCAATCTGGATATTCGCAAAGGCGAGTTTCTGACCTTGCTCGGACCGTCCGGTTCGGGCAAAACCACCAGCCTGATGATGCTAGCCGGCTTTGAAACGCCGACCGCCGGCGAGATCCTGCTGGCTGGGCGTGCGATCAACAATGTGCCGCCGCACAAGCGCGACATTGGCATGGTGTTTCAGAACTACGCCCTGTTCCCGCACATGACGGTGGCGGAAAACCTGGGGTTTCCGTTATCGGTACGCGGCCTCAATCGCACCGACGTCAGCGAGCGAGTGAAAAAAGTCCTGAGCATGGTGCAACTCGATGCGTTCGCGCAGCGTTATCCGGCGCAATTGTCGGGTGGCCAGCAGCAGCGCGTGGCCTTGGCCCGGGCGCTGGTGTTCGAGCCGCAGCTGGTTCTTATGGACGAACCCCTCGGTGCGCTGGACAAGCAACTGCGTGAACACATGCAGATGGAGATCAAGCATCTGCATCAACGCCTGGGCGTGACCGTGGTGTATGTGACCCACGACCAGGGCGAAGCGCTGACCATGTCGGATCGGGTGGCAGTGTTCCATCAGGGCGAGATCCAGCAGATTGCCCCGCCGCGCAGCCTCTATGAAGAACCAAAAAACACGTTTGTCGCCAACTTCATCGGTGAGAACAACCGTCTAAGCGGCCGTCTGCACAGTCAGGAAGGTGAGCGCTGTGTGGTCGAGTTGAGCCGTGGGGAAAAGGTTCAGGCGCTGGCGGTGAATGTAGGACGCACGGGGGATCCTGTGACGCTATCGATTCGCCCCGAGCGCATCACCCTCAAGGGCGCCAGCGAGTCCTGCGCCAACCGTTTCTCGGGGCGTGTCGAAGAATTCATCTATCTGGGCGACCACGTCCGGGTTCGCATGGAAGTGTGCGGCAAGACCGATTTTTTTGTGAAACAGCCGATTGCCGAGCTGGACCCCACCCTGGCCGTCGGTGACGTCGTGCCGTTGGGCTGGCAAGTCGAGCATGTACGTGCGCTGGACCCTGTCTTAGAGGCGAATTGATCGCCCTGGCTTCACCTACCCTGCACAGCGGAGAACCATTAATGCATAAGACTTTAAAGTTAACGGCCCTGAGCCTCGGCCTGATGTTTGCGGGCAGTGCGCTGGCGGCAACGGATTTGACCGTGGTGTCGTTTGGGGGCGCGAACAAGGCCGCTCAGGTCAAAGCGTTCTACACGCCTTGGGAAGCCAAGGGCGACGGCAAAATCATCGCCGGTGAATACAACGGTGAAATGGCCAAAGTCAAAGCGATGGTCGACACCAAGAGCATTTCCTGGGACCTGGTAGAGGTCGAGTCGCCGGAGCTGGCGCGGGGCTGCGATGAGGACATGTTCGAAACCCTCGACCCGGCGCTGTTCGGCAACCCGGATCAATACGTGAAAGGGGCTATTCAGACCTGTGGTGCGGGCTTCTTCGTATGGTCAACAGTACTGGCCTACAACGCAGACAAACTGAAAACCGCACCGACCAGTTGGGCGGATTTTTGGGACACGAAGAAATTCCCGGGTAAGCGCGGTCTGCGTAAAGGCGCCAAGTACACCCTCGAGTTTGCCCTGATGGCCGATGGTGTGGCACCGAAAGATGTGTACACCGTGCTGGCCAGCAAGGACGGCCAGAACCGTGCCTTCAAAAAACTCGATGAGCTCAAGCCATACATTCAATGGTGGGAAGCTGGCGCTCAGCCGCCGCAGTACCTGGCCTCTGGGGACGTGGTCATGAGTTCGGCGTACAACGGCCGGATCGCTGCCGTGCAGAAAGAAAGCAATCTGAAGATCGTGTGGAACGGTGGCATCTATGACTTCGATGCCTGGGCCATCCCTAAAGGCCTGAGCAAGGACAAGGCCGATGCGGCTAAGAAGTTCATGGCCTTCACCTTGCAGCCACAGCAGCAGAGCATCTACTCGCAAAACATTGCCTACGGTCCGGCCAACAAAGAGGCCATGCCTTTGCTGCCTAAAGACGTACAGGAAGATATGCCGACCGCTGCGCAAAACATCGCTAACCAGGTGCAAATCGACGTCAGCTTCTGGGCTGATAACGGCGAGCAACTGGAACAACGCTTCAACGCCTGGGCTGCCAAGTAAGCCCTATGCAAACGCGGCGCGACTGAGTTGGTCGCGTCGCCATCGTTTAAAGATTTCCGGAGTTCGCCATGGCCATCGCCGTTCCTCTGAACGAGGTCTCCAACACGTCGTTGAAGAAACGCCTTAAGCGTGCAGAGCGGGTTAATCGCTGGAAAGCCCAGGCCCTGATCGCACCGTTGGTTATTTTCTTGTTGCTGGTGTTCCTCGTTCCTATCGCGGCCCTGCTTTATAAAAGTGTTGGTAACCCGGAGGTGGTGGACGGCCTGCCGCGCACGGTGGTTGCCGTACAAAGCTGGGACGGCAAAGGGTTGCCGGCCGAGCCGGTGTATCAGGCGCTGAGCGAAGACCTGGCCGAAGCCCGCAAGAATCAAGTGTTGGGTGATTTGTCCAAGCGTCTGAACATGGAGTTGGCGGGCTATCGCAGCCTGCTGATGAAAACCGCCCGGGGGTTGCCGTTCACGACCACGCCCGAGTCTTACAAAGACGCAATGGAAGGCATGGACGAGCGCTGGGGCGACCCGGCCTATTGGCAGGCGATTAAGCGCAACACTTCAAGCGTGACCCCATTTTACTTGCTGGCTGCCGTTGATCATCGTATCGACGACCTGGGCGAAATAGCCCCCGCCACCCCCGATCAATCGATCTATCTGGACATCTTTGCACGCACGTTCTGGATGGGTTTTGTCATCACCTGCATCTGTCTGGTGCTGGCGTATCCGTTGGCCTATCTGTTGGCCAACCTGCCTGCCCGCCAGAGCAACCTGTTGATGATTCTGGTGCTGTTGCCGTTCTGGACCTCGGTGCTGGTCCGGGTTGCGGCCTGGATTGTGTTGTTGCAATCGGGCGGGCTGATCAATAGCGGGCTGATGAGCCTGGGCATCATTGATAAACCGCTGGAATTGGTGTTCAACCGTACCGGCGTGTACATCGCGATGGTGCATATCCTGTTGCCGTTCATGATTCTGCCGATCTACAGCGTGATGAAGAGCATTTCTCCGACCTATATGCGTGCAGCGATCTCACTTGGTTGTCATCCGTTTGCCAGTTTCTGGCGGGTGTACTTCCCACAGACTTATGCCGGTGTAGGCGCGGGTTGTTTGCTGGTGTTCATCATTTCGATTGGTTACTACATCACCCCGGCCTTGCTGGGTAGCCCGAATGATCAAATGGTCAGCTACTTTGTGGCGTTCTACACCAACACCAGTATCAACTGGGGCATGGCGACAGCATTGGGTGGTTTGCTGCTGTTGGCGACGGTCGTGCTTTATCTGATCTATAACTGGCTGGTAGGCGCGACCCGCCTGCGCTTGAGCTGAGGAGACCGACATGCTGAGTCCTTATATGTCGCCCATTGAGCGGGTGTGGTTTTACAGTTTGCGTATTCTGTGTGGGCTGATCTTGTTGTTTCTGATCTTGCCGGTGTTGGTGATTATTCCGCTGTCATTCAACTCGGGAAGTTTTCTGGTGTATCCGCTGCAGGGCTTTTCGCTGCACTGGTACCAGGACTTTTTCGGTTCGGCAGAGTGGATGCGAGCCTTGAAGAACAGCGTGATCGTGGCACCGGCTGCCACCGTGCTGGCCATGGTGTTCGGCACGTTGGCGGCCATTGGCCTGACCCGTGCGCACTTCCCTGGCAAGGCGCTGGTAATGGCTCTGGTGATTTCGCCGATGGTGGTGCCGGTGGTGATCATCGGTGTGGCCAGCTACCTGTTCTTTGCGCCGCTGGGCTTGGGCAATAGCTACACGTCATTGATCGTGGTGCACGCGGTGCTGGGTGTGCCGTTTGTGATCATCACCGTGTCGGCGACCTTGCAGGGATTCAACCAGAACCTGGTCCGTGCTGCGGCCAGTCTGGGAGCTTCGCCGCTGACAACCTTCCGCCGGGTGACTTTGCCGCTGATTGCGCCAGGGGTTATTTCGGGGGCACTGTTCGCCTTTGCGACTTCGTTTGATGAAGTGGTGGTGACCTTGTTCCTGGCCGGGCCGGAACAGGCGACCTTGCCACGGCAGATGTTCAGCGGCATCCGTGAAAACCTCAGCCCGACCATTGCGGCCGCGGCGACGTTGTTGATTGCGTTCTCGGTGGTGCTGTTGCTGACGCTGGAGTGGCTGCGTGGGCGCAGCGAGAAAATGCGCACGGCCCAGGCGTAGGGGTTATATCCAGCAGGCATCCCATAAGGGATAGTCCCCGATTCGTGTGGCCAGGCCTGCACGGATCGGGTTTTGTACGATGTAGCGGGCGGTTGCCTTGAGGTCTTCTTCACAGTGCAATGCCCTGTCGTGATAACCCTTTTGCCATAGTCGACCGCTGGACTGGCTGGCGTTGTTAACGGACACGCTGCTGCGTGACTTGATGCGGCACATTAATTCGCCCAGTGTTTTGTTGTTTAACTCTACTAGCCAATGGAAGTGGTCCGGCATCACGACCCATGCCTTTGATGCAACGATGCCGTCGTCATGTGCTTGTTTAAACTGATCGACCAAAAGCCTTCCTAACTGAAAGTCCTCAAAGACAGGGCGTCGCTGATCGGTCACCGTGGTGAGCAAATACGCTCGCCCGGTCTCGGAGTAACGGCCTTTTAATAGGTGATTGTTGGTATAGCAACGCGGCATTCCTTTGCCCTCGTTTAGGTAGGTGTTTTTTTACCCTAGCCGTCAGGCACAGAACTGGCCGCCGTCTTTATTCGCAAGATATTGCTGGAAGGTCCTTAGGCCCTTATCGCAGCGGTCGTGGAGTTGGCTTTAGGCGCCAATCATCACGGTGCGGTGGCAGTTCTTGGCAGGGCGTATACAATGCCCGCCACCGTGATTTGCTTATTAAAAGGTGCGTTATGCAGCCCTTCGCTATTGCCCCATCGATTCTCTCCGCCGATTTCGCCCGTCTTGGCGAAGAAGTCGACAATGTGCTCGCCGCTGGCGCTGATATCGTGCACTTCGATGTGATGGACAACCATTACGTCCCCAACCTGACCATCGGCCCGATGGTCTGCGCCGCGCTGCGCAAGTACGGCATCACCGCTCCGATCGATGCCCATTTGATGGTCAGCCCGGTCGACCGGATCATCGGTGACTTTATCGAGGCCGGTGCTACTTACATTACGTTCCACCCCGAAGCCACCCAGCACATTGATCGCTCCCTGCAGTTGATCCGTGAAGGCGGCTGCAAGGCTGGTCTGGTGTTTAACCCGGCTACACCGCTGGATGTGCTCAAGTACGTGATGGACAAGGTCGACATGGTCTTGCTGATGAGCGTCAACCCGGGTTTCGGCGGGCAGAAATTCATCCCTGGCACGTTGAACAAACTGCGCGAAGCCCGCGCACTGATCGATGCGTCCGGCCGTGATATCCGCCTGGAAATCGACGGCGGTGTGAACGTCGGCAATATCCGTGAAATCGCGCAAGCCGGCGCCGATACGTTTGTGGCCGGTTCGGCCATCTTCAACACACCGAATTACCAGGAAGTGATCCAGAAAATGCGCGCCGAGCTTGCGTTGGCACGTCCATGAGCCGTTTTGAGCGGTTGCTTCAAGGGCCGCTGCCCAAGCTGGTGATGTTCGATCTGGACGGGACCCTGATCGATTCGGTTCCGGACCTGGCTGCAGCTGTTGAGACCATGCTGCTCAAGCTGGGACGCCCGCCGGCGGGTATCGACAACGTGCGCATGTGGGTTGGCAACGGTGCGCCGCTGCTGGTTCGTCGCGCGCTGGCGGGGAACATGCAGGCCAGCGGTGTCGATGACGCCGATGCAGAAGCGGCGCTGGAGATCTTCATGGACGCCTACGATGGCGGTCATGAGCACACCACGGTTTACCCCGGTGTGCGCGAAAGCCTCAAGTGGCTACAAAAGCAGGGCGTCGAGATGGCCTTGATCACCAACAAGCCCGAGCGTTTTGTCGCGCCCCTGCTGGACGAGATGAAACTGGGCCGGTTTTTTCGCTGGATTGTCGGCGGCGACACCATGCCGCAGAAAAAGCCAGATCCAGCCGCCCTGTTTTTTGTGATGAAAATGGCCGGTGTTACGCCGGAACAATCGTTATTCGTCGGCGATTCGCGCAATGACGTGCTGGCGGCCAAAGCCGCTGGCGTGCGTTGTGTCGCGCTGAGCTACGGCTACAACCATGGCCGGCCGATTGCAGAAGAACACCCGGATGCGGTGATCGACAATCTGCAAGAGCTGATAGCCGGTTGCTTAGATTCAGCGCCTGAGATAACGTTGGGCGCTCCCGTTCACCCCTCTCAAAGAGATTCCATCGTGGTGGTCACTCGCAAACTCTGGATGAAAGTTATCAAGGCCCTGGCCCGTTGGCGTTGGCGCGCCTGACTTTTATCTGGCCGGAGAACCGGCACGTTTGCATACCTGACTGTTTTACCTCAGACCACGAGGCACCTCATGATCCGCGAAGAATTCCTGCGCTTGGCCGCTGCTGGCTATAACCGTATTCCGCTTGCACGTGAAACCCTGGTTGATTTCGACACGCCGCTGTCGATCTACCTGAAACTGGCTGACCAGCCCAACTCCTATCTGCTGGAGTCGGTACAGGGCGGTGAGAAATGGGGGCGTTATTCGATCATTGGCTTGCCATGCCGCACCGTTTTGCGTGCGCATGATCACCACATCCGCATCACCCACGACGGTGTCGAGACCGAGTCTCACGACGTTGAAGATCCGTTGGCCTTCGTGGAGGAATTCAAGGCTCGTTACAACGTACCGACCATTGCTGGCCTGCCACGTTTCAATGGTGGCCTGGTGGGCTACTTCGGTTACGACTGCGTGCGTTATGTCGAAAAGCGCTTGGGCAAATGCCCGAACCCGGACCCATTGGGTGTGCCGGACATTCTGTTGATGGTGTCGGACGCTGTGGTCGTATTCGACAACCTGGCGGGCAAGATGCACGCCATCGTGCTGGTTGATCCGGCCCAGGCCGACGCCTATGAAGAAGGCCAGGCGCGTCTTGAGGCATTGCTTGAGCAACTGCGCCAGCCGATTACCCCGCGCCGAGGCCTGGACTTCACCCAAGAGCAAGCCGCTGAGCCGGTGTTCCGCTCCAGCTTCACCCAAGCCGACTACGAAAAAGCGGTCGATACGATCAAGGACTACATCTTGGCGGGCGACTGCATGCAGGTGGTTCCGTCGCAGCGTATGTCGATTGATTTCAAGGCCGCGCCGATTGATCTGTATCGCGCGCTTCGGTGCTTCAATCCGACGCCGTATATGTACTTCTTCAACTTTGGTGACTTCCACGTGGTGGGCAGTTCGCCGGAAGTGCTGGTGCGGGTAGAAGACAATCTGATTACCGTACGGCCGATTGCGGGGACTCGTCCACGCGGAGCCACTGAAGACGCTGATCTGGCGCTGGAAAAAGACCTGCTCAGTGATGACAAGGAAATCGCCGAGCATTTGATGTTGATCGACCTGGGCCGCAACGACACGGGTCGCGTGTCTGAAACCGGGTCGGTGAAGCTCACCGAGAAGATGGTCATCGAGCGCTACTCCAACGTGATGCACATCGTGTCGAACGTCACTGGCCAGCTCAAGAGCGGGCTGACGGCGATGGACGCGTTGCGTGCGATTTTGCCTGCAGGCACGTTGTCGGGTGCACCGAAGATTCGCGCGATGGAAATCATCGACGAACTGGAGCCGGTCAAGCGTGGTGTGTATGGCGGAGCAGTCGGGTACTTGGCGTGGAACGGCAATATGGATACGGCCATCGCGATTCGTACCGCGGTGATCAAGGATGGCGAATTGCATGTACAAGCCGGCGGCGGCATTGTCGCTGATTCGGTACCGGCCCTGGAGTGGGAAGAGACGCTGAATAAACGTCGCGCGATGTTTCGTGCCGTAGCGCTCGCTGAACAAACCCCCACATCCAACGCCTGAGGAGCTTTGCCATGTTGCTGATGATCGATAATTACGACTCTTTTACTTACAACGTTGTGCAATACCTCGGCGAGTTGGGTGCTGAGGTCAAAGTGGTGCGCAATGATGAATTGACCGTGGCCCAGATCGAGGCGCTCAAGCCTGAGCGCATTGTGGTCTCGCCCGGCCCGTGCACGCCTAATGAGGCGGGCATCTCCCTTGAGGCGATCAAGTATTTTGCCGGCAAGTTGCCAATCCTGGGTGTGTGCCTCGGCCATCAGTCCATCGGCCAGGCCTTTGGCGGTGACGTGGTGCGCGCCCGGCAAGTGATGCACGGTAAAACCAGCCCGGTGTATCACCTGGACACCGGTGTGTTCCAAGGTCTGAACAACCCGTTGACCGTGACCCGCTACCACTCGTTGGTGGTTAAGCGTGAAACCTTGCCGGACTGCCTGGAACTCACCGCCTGGACGCAACACGCCGATGGCTCTGTGGACGAGATCATGGGCCTGCGTCACAAAACATTGAATATAGAAGGGGTGCAATTTCACCCCGAGTCGATTCTGACCGAGCAGGGCCATGAACTGTTCGCCAACTTCCTCAAACAAACTGGCGGCACGCGCTAAGGACTTCTTATGGATATCAAAACAGCCCTGAGCCGTATCGTCGGTCACCTTGATTTGAGCGCTTCGGAAATGCGCGACGTGATGCGCGACATCATGACCGGCCAATGCACTGAAGCGCAGATTGGCGCGTTCATGATGGGCATGCGCATGAAGAGCGAAAGCATCGACGAAATCGTCGGTGCCGTGACCGCCATGCGCGAGTTGGCGGACAAGGTTGAACTCAATACCCTGGACGGCGTGGTTGATATCGTCGGCACCGGCGGGGATGGGGCGAATATTTTCAACGTATCCACGGCGTCTGCCTTGGTGATTTCTGCTGCTGGTTGCACCGTGGCCAAGCACGGTAACCGTGCCGTGTCGGGTAAAAGTGGCAGTGCCGACCTGCTTGAGGCCGCCGGTGTGTACTTGAACCTGACGCCTGTCCAGGTTGCGCGCTGCATCGACAGCGTAGGCATTGGCTTTATGTTTGCCCAATCCCATCACGGCGCCATGAAGCACGCGGCAGTCCCGCGTCGCGATCTGGGGCTGCGTACTTTGTTCAACATGCTTGGCCCGCTTACGAATCCGGCTGGTGTGTTGCATCAAGTGGTCGGGGTGTTCAATCAGGCCCTGTGCCGTCCGCTGGCTGAGGTCCTGCAGCGTCTTGGCAGCAAGCATGTCCTGGTGGTGCATTCGCAAGACGGTCTGGATGAATTCAGCCTGGCCGCACCAACGTTTGTAGCTGAGCTGAAAAAAGGTGAAATTACTGAGTACTGGGTTCAGCCAGAAGACTTGGGTATAAAGAGCCAGAGTTTGTTTGGCTTGGTGGTGGATAGCCCGGCGCAATCATTGGAGCTGATCCGCGATGCCTTGGGCCGTCGCAAAACTGAAGCAGGCCAGAAGGCTGCTGAAATGATCGTGCTAAATGCTGGCGCCGCGCTGTATGCCGCTGACCTTGCCTACACTCTCAAAGAGGGTGTGGCCTTGGCCCACGATGCGTTGCACACAGGTCTGGCGCGAGAAAAACTCGAAGAGCTGGGTGCCTTTACCGCGATTTTCAAGCAGGAGAATGAAGCATGAGTGTGCCTACCGTTCTGGAAAAAATTCTGGCGCGTAAAGTTCAGGAAGTCGCCGAGCGCAGCGCACGCGTGAATTTGGCGCAACTTGAACATCTGGCGGCTCAGGCCGATCCTGTTCGCGGTTTTGCAAAAGCCTTGCAGGCACAAGCGAAGCTCAAACAACCTGCGGTGATTGCCGAGATCAAAAAGGCCTCGCCGAGCAAGGGTGTGATTCGTGAAGACTTTGTACCGGCAGAGATTGCCAAGAGCTATGAAGCAGGTGGCGCCACCTGCTTGTCTGTGTTGACCGACATCGATTTCTTCCAGGGGGCTGATGCCTATCTGCAACAAGCTCGTGCAGCCTGCAGCCTGCCGGTGATCCGCAAGGACTTCATGATCGATCCTTATCAGATCGTTGAAGCCCGGGCCCTGGGTGCTGATTGTGTGCTGTTGATAGTGTCTGCCTTGGATGACGTGCGAATGGCTGAGCTGGCTGCCGTTGCCAAAAGCGTCAACCTGGATGTGCTGGTCGAGGTGCATGATGCCGATGAACTCGATCGCGCGTTGAAGACGCTGGACACCCCGCTGGTGGGCATCAATAACCGCAACTTGCATACGTTTGAAGTTAGCTTGGAAACCACCCTGGATTTGTTGCCGCGCGTTCCGCGTGATCGCTTGGTCATCACTGAGAGTGGGATTCTCAATCGTGCCGATGTTGAGCTGATGGAAATCAGCGAGGTGTATTCGTTCCTGGTCGGTGAGGTGTTCATGCGTGCCGAACAACCGGGTATTGAACTGCAGCGTTTGTTCTTTCCTGAGCGCAACATCCATGTGACAGGCTCGACGCTGGACTGACCCGCTCATGGCGCTTATCCAGCAACTCACCGTCGAGGCGGGTCTCAAGGCCGAGCAGGATTTATTGGCGTCGGTGTGCGCCGGTGAGTCGCATGCCGGGGTGCTGTTCTGGCAACCTACGGATCGTGCCTTGGTCATGCCCCGGCGCTTAAGCCGGTTGGCTGGCTTCGATGAAGCCAGCGTTGAATTGGCCGCCAGCGGTTGGCCGATTCTTCTGCGCGAGACCGGGGGCGAGCCGGTGCCCCAGTCGCCTTCCACGGTGAATATCGCACTGGTTTATGCATCGCCGCGTAGCGAAGGTGATCACGGACGTATCGAAACTGCCTATCGGCGTCTGTGTGACCCTATCTGCGATTTGTTAACAGCCTTGGGTGGTTCGGCCTCTTTAGGTGAGGTCGAAGGCGCATTTTGTGACGGTCGTTTCAACGTCAATCTCAACGCACGAAAACTGGTTGGTACAGCCCAGCGCTGGCGCCAGAGCCGTGGCGGGCAGCGACCTGTAGGCCTGGTTCATGGTGCTCTGCTGGTTGAGAACGAACGAGAGTCAATGGTGGCAGCCGTCAACCGTTTCAATCAACGATGTGGACTTGAACAACACTGCCTTACGGACAGCCATATTGCGTTGCATGAGGTGTTTGGTGCAGCCGACTTTTTCGAGCGCCTGGACGTCAGTTATCAACAGGTCCTGGCGCCCCTTCTTCACCCTTAGCGGGTTCCGTACACCACCATGGTTTTGCCTTTGACGCTCACCAGGTTCTGTTCTTCAAGGCCTTTGAGCACCCGGCCAACCATTTCTCGCGAACAGCCTACAATTCTGCCGATTTCCTGACGTGTAATTTTGATCTGCATTCCATCAGGGTGAGTCATGGCGTCCGGTTGTTTACACAGATCGAGTAAACAGCGTGCAACGCGGCCAGTGACATCAAAGAACGCCAGGTCTCCGACCTTGCGTGTGGTATTACGCAGGCGCTGCGCGATCTGTCCGCTGAGCGAGTAAAGAATTTCGGGCTCTTGTTGCGCGTATTCCCTGAATTTCACGTAACTGATTTCTGCCACTTCGCACTCGGTCTTAGCCCGGACCCAAGCGCTGCGAGGCTGCTCTTGCCCAGCCTGCTCAAACAGGCCCAGCTCGCCAATGAAGTCTCCTGCGTTGAGATAGGCAATGATCATTTCTCGACCATCGTCGTCCTCAATCAAAATCGTGACAGAGCCTTTAATGATGTAGAAAAGGGTCTGTGAGTGTTCACCTGCGCAGATGATATTGCTCTTGGTTTGATAGCGTCTGCGTTGGCAATGAGTCAAAAATTTGTCGAGGTTCTTGATCTTCGATATGGGAGTAATAGCAACCATGGTTGTTTCCCGAAAGCATGCACAGTAAGGGGCAGATCTATTTTTATATAGAGCGCTGGCTGGCTGGCGCCAGTGATTTGGCGCCAGCTTAACAGACAGATTCTGTATGGTTCGTAGATTTTTTCTTGTGGGGTGTCGGATAAAGGCTTTGGTGCGAAGAGTCACCACTTTCGGGCCCTGTGCTAAGCTGGCGCCCCTTTTAGAACAGTGGAGTCTGGGTGATGAAGGCACGCATTCAATGGGCTGGTGAGGCCATGTTTCTGGGCGAATCCGGTAGTGGCCACGTGGTTGTCATGGATGGTCCACCCGAGAGTGGTGGTCGCAACCTTGGTGTACGGCCTATGGAGATGGTTCTGCTCGGGCTCGGTGGCTGCAGCAACTTTGATGTCGTCAGTATTCTCAAGAAGTCGCGCCAGCCTGTTGAAAGCTGCGAGGCCTTCCTTGAAGCAGAGCGCGCCACTGAAGACCCAAAAGTGTTCACCAAAATTCACCTGCACTTCGTCGTCAAAGGCCGCGGCCTGAAAGAAGCCCAGGTCAAGCGTGCCATCGAACTGTCAGCCGAGAAGTATTGCTCGGCGTCGATCATGCTGGGTGCAGCCGGAGTAGAGATCAGCCACGATTACGAAATTGTTGAGCTAGGCTGATCCGACATCCAATTTACACAATTGCATTGCAGACTCTGGCGATCAGTCGCCGACGTCTGCATAATGCGCCACTTTTTTAAGGGTAGTGGCGGGGAATCATCCCGGCTTCACGTCCGAACAAATAACCAAAATCGCCATCGCGAAGAGGTGTTAACCGTCCTACGCAGGTGCGACCACGCACTTGACGGGCATGCTGGATCACGCGGCTGAGCCGCATCGACATAGAGAGTTTTATTACGGTGAAAAGCAAACTCAAGCTCCACGGGTTCAACAACCTGACAAAGACCTTGAGCTTCAACATTTATGACATCTGCTATGCGGAAACCCCGCAAGACCAGCAGGCATACGTTGAGTACATCAATCAAGAGTACGACGCAGAACGCCTGACGCAGATCCTCACAGATGTGGTCGATATCATTGGTGCCAACATCCTGAACATCGCTCGTCAGGATTACGATCCACAAGGCGCCAGCGTCACTATTCTGATTTCCGAGCAGCCGGTAACACCTACCGAAAGCCAGATCGAAGAATCCCCGGGCCCGCTGCCTGAGACCATTTTGGGTCATCTCGACAAAAGTCATATCACGGTACATACCTATCCAGAGATTCATCCTGTGGACGGTATTGCGACGTTCCGTGTGGATATTGACGTGTCGACATGCGGCGTTATTTCACCGCTTAAAGCTCTTAACTATCTGATCCATCAATTCGATTCGGATATCGTGACCGTCGACTACCGTGTGCGCGGTTTTACCCGTGACGTAGAAGGCAAAAAGCACTTTATCGATCACGAGATCAATTCGATCCAGAACTACCTTTCCGAAGACACCCGTGACGGTTACCAGATGACCGACGTGAACGTGTATCAGGAAAACCTGTTCCACACCAAGATGCTGCTCAAGAACTTCGAACTGGATAACTACCTGTTCGGCGACGCAACCAGCAATCTGTCGGTTGAACAGCGTGCCCAGGTGACTGAGCGCGTGAAGCACGAAATGCTCGAAATCTTCTATGCCCGTAACATGGGCTAAAGTTCGCGCAACAAAAAAGGCGGCTACCGAGAGGTAACCGCCTTTTTTGTTGCGCTGAAACTGGCGAAATCAAATACGGTAGGTGCTTTTGGTCATGACTTTCGCCAGCAGGCTCATGCCAAATTTTACCGGCGCCGGGAACCTGTAGCCGCCGGCATTAAGGGCTGACTCGGCGTGTTGTTCTTCGTCCAGACGCATTTGTTGCAGAATCGCTCGGGATTTCTCGTCGTCTGCTGGGAGTTGTTCAAGGTGCTCGTTGAGGTGTTTGCACACTTGGTCTTCGGTCGCGGCAACAAAGCCCAGGCTGACTTTGTCGCTGATTAGCCCAGCCACGGCGCCGATGCCAAACGACATGCCGTAGAACAGCGGGTTCAGCACGCTGGTGTGGCTACCCAACTGGTGGATGCGATGTTCGCACCAGGCCAAATGGTCGACTTCTTCTTCAGCAGCATGCTCCATCGCTTCGCGGACTTGCGGCAGCTTGGCGGTCAAGGCCTGTCCTTGGTACAGCGCTTGCGCGCAGACTTCACCGGTGTGGTTGATGCGCATCAGCCCGGCGACATGGCGAGCTGTTTTCTCGTCCAGTGGCTTTTCGGGTTTGACGATGGCGGGAGAAGGGCGATGCGGCTGACCACTGAAGGGCAGCAGGGTACGCATGGCGGTATCGGCTTGTAACAGTAGACGGTCAATCGGCGAGTAGTGACGTTGGTTAGTCATGCTTACCTCCGGAAAAAATCACGGCGGCCAGTTTACCTCAAACGGGTAGGCAGGGTTTGCGTTGGATCACCGGGGGAGCGGTGCGGCTCCCACAGTGTGTCCGGTCGAGTGGGGCAAATCAGCCCGGTGGCCAGTTCATCTGGCGCTGACCCAGCACGTGCATATGAATGTGGTAAACCGTCTGGCCACCTTTTTCATTGCAGTTCATCACCACTCGGAAGCCCTCTTCGCAACCCAGTTCTTTGGCCAGGCGCTGGGCCGTAAACAGAATGTGGCCGGCCAGAGGTTTGTCTTCTTCGGTCAGGTCATTAAGGGTGCGGATCGGCTTTTTTGGAATAACCAGAAAATGAATCGGCGCCTGGGGGGCAATGTCGTGAAAAGCCAGCACTTGATCATCCTCGTAGATGATCTTGGCCGGTATTTCACGATTGATGATTTTGGTGAACAGAGTATCCAAGGCAGTGTCTCCATGAGTGAAGTCCGGTCTGAGTGTACTCAGGCACACGGATTACGCCCAGCCTCGTTAACGCGGACAGTAGGATTTGTTCACTGATGCTGCGATTTTGCGTGTCAACCAGCGAGATAGCAGGCGTGGCATGCGCGTCAGCCAGCGGTTGCGCCAGCCAGGCATGATAATCGCCTTGTTCTTGTCGAGTGCTCGCACAGTATAAAGGGCGACTTCTTCGGGGCTTAGGGCATGTTTATTACGTTTCGCGGCATCCGCATTCATTTTCGCGGCCTCGAAAAATCCGGTCCGTGTGACGCCGGGGCACAGGACCGAGACCTTGATACCGGTTTTTTTTACTTCCTCGCGCAAACCTTCCGAAAAGTGCAGGACGTACGCTTTACTCGCAAAGTAAGTGCTGATCCAAGGACCGGGTTGGTAGGCAGCGATCGATGAGACGTTGAGGATTTGCCCGCCACCTTGTACGGCCATCATGTTGCCGATGGCGTGGCACATGCGCGTCAGTGCCAGGATGTTGAGCTCGATCAGGTCTTGTTCGGCGCTCCAGTCATGGGCGAGGAAAGGTCCGCAGGTTCCAATGCCGGCGCAGTTGATCAGCAAATCAATTTGGCGGTCGCCTTCTTCCAGTTCCAGTAAAAAACCGGACAGGCGCAGGGGTTCGCCCAAGTCACAAGCGCGGAACAAGACTTCAACACCGAAACGCTGTGTCAGCTCTAGCGCGATGCTTTCCAGCAGATCGCGCTGGCGGGCAACAAGAATCAGGCTGCGCCCACGGCGAGCAAGGGCTTCTGCCAGGGCCAGGCCAATACCACTGGAGGCGCCAGTGATCAAAGCGTAACGGGTCATGCTTTTCTCCATCGCAACGGTACAGTCCGGTGACAATGATGTCCCTGGCGTTAACGCGTTCATTTAGCTGCGTAGTTTACAGGGTGTTGCTGGTGACTGCGTTGATCAACGTTGCCATAAGCCCTAAAGCGAAGAGAGAGGCCATCACAAAGAGGCTCAAACCGATAAAAAAGATGATGATCCAGGCTGAAACGGTGACGGACTGGCTGTTAGGCGGTGGCGGTGGTCCGTATTTGTTCGGCCCCTCAGTGCCGGGCATCAAAAGCATCATGACCGACAGCACTAGATTGGCCATCGGAACTAGGTGCAGCAGTAGCATCCAGGCAGACCAATTGAGGTCATGCAGCCGTTGGGCACCGATTCTCAGGCTGATGAATACATAGGCGATGGCCAGTGTTGCACCGCAGGTAATGCCTAGCGTCGGTGAAACATTGACTGCCAACAGCACCAATATGCCTGTTACGACAGTAATGAGGGTCAGTACGGTGCTCCAGACCAGGAATCGCAAACGGCCTATACGGCCGTTAAACCCAAGAGGGTCCAACGATGCGAAGCGTTCTGCTGGTGGTGTGATTTCCTGGCTAGGTTCTGGCATGGAGGCGTCCTTGTCCGTGTGTCATTAAAAAAAGCCCGCCGGGTGGGCGGGCTTCCGGTATCAGTGTTTAGGCCAATGCTGCGCAAGTTGTGAAGTTAGGCCTAACGCTTTGCGGTATTCCTCCTCCATGCGTGTAATTAGCTGCTCGGTTGTCGGCAGATCGCTGATGCTTCCTACACCCTGGCCAGCAGACCATACGGTCTTCCAGGCTTTGGCTTCATCAGTGAGAGGCTTGAGTTTTACCTCGCCTTGGTTCTTGAGAGCCGCCAGATCAAAACCAGCACTCTCGAGGCTTTGACGCATGAAGCTGGCCGGTACGCCTGATACGGCTGCAGTGTGGATGATATCGGCTGCATGGGAGGCCAGAAGCATCTCTTTATAAGCGTCGGGGGCGTGGCTTTCTTGAGTGCTGATAAAGCGCGTGCCCAAATAGGCAAGGTCTGCTCCCAAGACTTGAGCGGCCAGCACTTCGTGGCCGTGGTTAATACACCCGGCCAGTAATACGGTTTTGTCGAAGAACTGGCGAATTTCAGCAACCAGTGCCAGCGGGCTCCAGGTGCCAGCATGGCCACCGGCGCCTGCCGCAACTGCAATGAGGCCATCGACGCCCGCCTCTGCAGCTTTTTCGGCGTGGCGGCGCGTGGTTACATCGTGAAAAACAAGCCCGCCATAGCTATGGACGGCATCAACCACCTCTTTGACTGCCCCCAGACTGGTGATGACGATCGGCACTTTGTGCTCGATGCAGATCGTCAGGTCTGCCTGTAGCCGCGGATTGCTGTTGTGAACGATCAGGTTTACGGCGTATGGAGCGGGATTATCCAATGTGGCAAGCCCCGTTTCGATCTCTTCAAGCCAGGCCTTGAAGCCACTGCTATCACGTTGATTGAGCGCCGGGAAGCTACCCACAACACCATTGGCGCAACATGCCAGGACGAGTTGCGGGTTGGAGATCAGGAACATGGGGGCGGCGACTACCGGCAGGCGCAAGCGTTGATCCAGCAGGGCAGGCAGTGACATTGGATAACCTCAAGGTGGGTGAGTTGAATTTAGAACGGTTTGACCACCACTAGGATGACGATGGCCAGCAGGAACAGAACAGGGACTTCGTTGAACCAGCGGTAGAACACGTGGCTGCGCGTGTTTTCGCCACGGGCAAAGCGTTTTACCTGGGCGCCACACATGTGGTGATAACCGATCAGTAAAAACACCAGGGTCAGTTTGGCGTGCATCCACCCCTGGCTGAGAAAGCCTGGGGTCAGGTAGAGCAGCCATCCACCGAAGATCAGCGTAGCGATCATTGCTGGACCCATGATGCCGCGATACAGCTTGCGCTCCATGAGGCTAAATCTTTCTTTGCTGACGGAGTCTTCGCTTTGCGCGTGATAAACAAAGAGGCGTGGCAGGTAAAACAGGCCTGCAAACCAGCAGACGATGCTGATGATGTGGAAGGCTTTGACCCATAGATAAAGCATTTTTAGTTATTCCCAGGTTCACGGTAGACCAAATAGTAGTAGTAGAGCGTCTGAGAGTCACCTTGGCGGTTGTCGCAGGGCTGCGGTGTCCCTATTATCGAAGGCTTTCCAGTGGGTTCGTTGAGGGCAGGTTATGGTCAAGGTCGGTATTGTCGGCGGCACGGGTTACACCGGTGTCGAATTACTGCGTTTGCTGGCACAGCATCCGCAGGCTGAAGTGGTTGCGATCACTTCTCGATCCGAGGCGGGCCTGCCAGTTGCCGATCTGTATCCGAACCTGCGCGGTCACTATGACGGCTTGGCCTTCAGTGTGCCGGATACCCAGACTCTGGCGGCGTGCGATGTGGTGTTTTTTGCTACGCCTCATGGTGTTGCCCATGCCTTGGCCGGTGAGTTGCTGGCGGCTGGCACCAAGGTGATCGATCTGTCTGCAGACTTCCGTCTGCAGGACGCCGATGAGTGGGCGAAGTGGTATGGCCAGCCGCACGGTGCGCCTGAGTTGCTGAAGGAGGCGGTGTATGGTTTGCCAGAGGTCAACCGTGAGCAGATCAAAAATGCTCGACTGATCGCTGTTCCGGGTTGCTATCCAACTGCGACGCAACTGGGCTTTTTGCCGTTGCTGGAAGCAGGGCTGGCTGAGACATCGCAGCTTATTGCTGACTGTAAATCCGGTGTCAGCGGTGCCGGGCGCGGTGCAAGTGTCGGCTCGTTATATGCCGAGACCTCTGAAAGCATGAAAGCTTACGCTGTAAAAGGGCATCGTCATTTGCCAGAAATTCGTCAGGGGTTGCGTCGAGCTGCGGGCAAAGACGTTGGTTTGACTTTCGTCCCACATTTGACGCCGATGATTCGCGGCATTCATTCCACGCTTTACGCCACTGTGGCTGATCGTTCGGTCGATTTGCAGGCGTTGTTCGAGAAGCGTTACGCCGATGAGCCTTTTGTTGATGTGATGCCAGCCGGTAGCCACCCGGAAACCCGTAGTGTGCGGGGGGCCAACGTGTGCCGTATCGCCGTGCATCGCCCGCAGGATGGTGATCTGGTGGTGGTGTTGTCGGTCATCGATAACCTTGTCAAAGGCGCTTCCGGCCAAGCCGTCCAGAACATGAATATCCTGTTCGGTCTGGATGAGCGCCTGGGCTTGTCGCACGCAGGCATGTTGCCTTAGAAGCCGGTCCAAGCTTGCAACTACAAGCGGCAAGTGGGAAAAGCTTCCACTTGCCGCTTGTAGCTAATAGCTTGCCGCTGCTTTCAAATAGTTGACCGCTTTTCTAGGAGAAGCGGATAATGCGCTTCATCACGCATTATGGCGGCATAGCGCCGGGAGATAGTCAGCATGAGCGTCGAATCCTTCACCCCCACGGCTTTGCAATTCACCGAAGGTGCTGCGCACAAGGTGAAGAGCCTGGTCGATGAAGAGGGTAATGATCGTTTGAAGTTGCGCGTATTTGTTACGGGCGGTGGTTGTTCTGGTTTTCAGTATGGTTTTACGTTTGATGAAGACGTGGCCGATGATGACACCATTGTCGAGCGCGAAGGCGTGAGCCTGGTGGTTGATCCGATGAGCTTCCAGTACCTGGCAGGTGCCGAGGTGGATTATCAGGAAGGTCTGGAAGGCTCGCGCTTCGTCATCAAGAACCCGAATGCGACCACGACCTGTGGTTGCGGATCATCGTTCTCGATTTAACTGCGCACAGTAAGCTACAGACTCAACGCCGCGTCGAATCGCGGCGTTTTGCTGTCTGCGGTTAGGCGGGGTAAATAGCTCCCAGCACACGCAAGCCACGTGCGCCGGTGACGCTGGGGCGATTGGTTGGGATATTCTCCAAGCAGCAGTGTGCAAGCCATGCGAACGCCATGGCTTCAACCCAGTCTGGATCAACGCCTTTAGCTTGTGTGCTGCTGACCTGAGTATGCTCAAGCAGCTGAGCCAGTCGTGCCATTAATGCGTCGTTATGTGCGCCACCGCCACATACCAGTAGTTCGCGGGTATTAGGTTGAGCCACTCGAAGTGATTGCACGATGGTTTGGGCGGTGAGTTCCAGCAGGGTGGCTTGAACGTCTTGTGGGGCAAAGGCGGGCAGGGCGCTCAGATGGTTCATAAGCCACGGAAGGTTAAATACCTCACGGCCTGTACTCTTTGGCCCCGTTGTTTGAAAGAAAGGGTCACTCAGCAAGGTATCGAGCAGCAGGGTGGCGACTTTTCCACTGGAAGCCCATTGGCCATTCCGGTCATAGAGTTGGTTGCGCTGGTGTTGTATCCAGGCATCAAGCAGAACATTCCCAGGGCCACAGTCGAAACCTGCAACAGGGTTTTGAGGTGTTATCAGGCTTAGATTGCTGAAACCTCCCACGTTCAATACGGCTCGATCCCCAACATCATCAGTAAACAAGGCTTCATGGAAAGCTGGAACCAGAGGCGCTCCTTGACCACCGGCAGCTACGTCGCGTCGGCGGAAATCACTGACGACGCAAATGTGGGTCAGTTCCGCCAGTAAGGCTGGGTTGCCGATCTGAACGGTGAAGCCCTGAGCGGGCTCATGTCGGATTGTCTGGCCGTGGCTGCCGATGGCGCGAATGGCTTGTGGAGGCAGGTTCTGCTGTTTGAGAAGGCTATTGATGCCTTGCGCCGCAAGCTCGACCCAATGGTTTTCAGCAATGGCGCAGCGAGCTACTTCGTCAGGCCCGCTGCTGCACAAGCTCAACAGTTCATTGCGCAGTACGTCTGGCATGGGGGTGTAGTGGGTAGCGAGCAGTTTAATGCCCGCTCCCAGTTCTATAAGTGCAATGTCCAGACCGTCGAGGCTGGTGCCAGACATTACCCCTATATAGAGCGACATGGCTTAACGCTTGCTCGAAGCCAGGAGAGTAGCTTTTTCCTGGTTCATGCGGGCCATCAGCGGTTGGCTTTGTTGCAGGAAGCGTGTGCGCTCAGACTTGGCAATCGGGTCTGCCATCGGCAACTTTTGTCCCAACGGGTCAACGTGAACGCCATTAACCTGGAATTCGTAGTGCAAGTGCGGGCCAGTGGATAGGCCAGTCGTACCGATATAGCCAATCACCTGGCCTTGTTTGACGGTACCGCCCGTTTTGATGCCTTTTGCAAAGCCCTGCATGTGGCCGTAGAGCGTGCGGTAGGTGTTGCCGTGCTGAATGATGACGGTGTTGCCGTAACCGCCCTGACGGCCGGCAAGCAGTACTTTGCCATCGCCGGTTGCTTTGATTGGCGTGCCACGTGGAGCCGCGTAATCGACACCTTTGTGGGCGCGGATTTTGTTCAGGATCGGATGTTTGCGACCGGAGGAGAAGCGAGAACTGATACGGGCGAAGTCGACTGGAGTCCGGATGAAGGCTTTGCGCATGCTGTTGCCTTCAGCAGTGTAGTAATTGCTGACGCCTTGTTTGTTGGTATAACGCACGGCAGTGTAGGTTTTGCCGCGGTTGATAAAGCGTGCAGACAGGATGTTGCCGGTACTGACGGTCTTGCCGTTGATGACTTTTTGCTCGTAGATGACTTCGAATTGATCGCCGGGGTGAATGTCTTGAGCGAAGTCGATGTCGTAGCCGAAAATCTTCGCCATCTGCATGGTCATGCTGTGTGGCAGGCCAGCACGTTGCCCGGATGCAGACAATGAGCTGGTGATCACACCATGGACGTAGGCGGATTTGAGAGTGGGCTGTGCTGTGACGCGTTTAAAAGTGTAGCCCTTGGCGTTTTTGGTGAGGGTGATGGTTTCAAGATCACTCACTTTGCTGTGCAGGTTGTTTAATTGGCCATCAGGCCCCATTTCAAACTCAAGCTTCTGGCCATGTTTGAGCTGGCTGAATTGCTTGGCCTGTTTGTCGCTGGCCAAAATTTCATGTACGGAAGACGCTGGCAAACCCACTTTTTCGAATAAAGTAGAGAGCGTATCGCCTTTGGCGACGATGACTTCGCGATGATTCGGGGCTTTGGGTTCTTCCGCTTTAGCGGTGGTTTCTGGGGTGTCTTGCTGGTCGATTTGAGCGAAAGGCGATGGGGTGGCGTCGTTGGCCGCCTGTACGAGCTCCTCGGTGCTTTGGTCTTGCTTGAGTTGCTCAGCAGGGGTTTCCAGTTCGAGGCTCAGGGTTGTTCTTTTTGCTTCTACTTCGCTTGAAGGGAATACCAACAAGGCCAAGCTTAAAAGGGCGGCGATTCCACTTGCGGCGAGCAGGTGGGTCTTCGGATAAAGCGGTGGCGCTTTAGGCGGTTGACTGGTCATAGATAATTTGACTTTGAAAAAGGATGAATTGGAAAAGATGACTGACACGGTAAAGATGAAATAACTGTATAAAATATAACCAAATCACCCTTGAAGCAAGTCAGCGAGCCTTTCCTGGGCGGATGGTCGCCATATGCCGGGCAGAACTTGTAATTAGTCTCTGATCTTGTATGGTTGGTTCCTTTTTGAATTTGAGCCTTACGGGTCTGATATGAAGTCGGTTGAAGAGCAGCTAGCGCTAATCAAGCGTGGTGCCGAAGAGGTGCTGGTCGAGTCTGAGTTGGTCGAGAAACTCAAGCGCGGTCAGCCGTTGCGTATTAAGGCTGGGTTCGATCCAACGGCGCCTGATCTGCACTTGGGGCACACCGTACTTATTAATAAGCTGCGCCAGTTTCAGGATCTGGGGCATCAGGTGATTTTCCTTATTGGGGACTTCACCGGAATGATTGGCGACCCAAGTGGCAAGAGTGCGACGCGTCCTCCGTTAACGCGCGAGCAAGTACTCGATAATGCCGAGACTTATAAAACTCAGGTCTTCAAGATTCTTGATCCGGCCAAAACCGAGGTGGCGTTCAACTCCACCTGGATGGACCAGATGGGGCCTGCGGACTTTATTCGTCTGACGTCTCAATACACCGTGGCTCGGATGCTTGAACGCGACGACTTCGATAAGCGCTACACCACGAACCAGCCGATCGCAATTCACGAGTTCCTTTACCCGCTGGTGCAAGGCTATGACTCTGTCGCCCTAAAGGCTGATGTTGAGCTGGGTGGTACCGACCAGAAGTTCAACCTCTTGATGGGGCGTGAACTGCAGCGTGGTTACGGCCAGGAAGCACAGTGCATCGTGACGATGCCGCTTCTTGAGGGGTTGGATGGCGTTAAGAAGATGTCCAAGTCGTTGGGCAATTATGTCGGCATTCAAGAAGCGCCGGGCGTGATGTACAGCAAGTTGGTTTCCATTCCTGACGCGTTGATGTGGCGTTACTTTGAATTGCTTAGCTTTCGTTCGATGGATGAAATCAATGCGTTCAGGGCTGATGTCGAGGCGGGGGCTAATCCGCGTGACATCAAGATCAGGCTGGCGGAAGAGATTGTGGCGCGTTTCCATGGTGAGGAAGCAGCTGCCAATGCGCATCGCGGTGCGGGCAATCGCATGAAGGAGGGTGAGTTGCCCGACGACCTGCCAGAAATCGAGCTGGTTGCCGCTGAGGATATGCCGATTGCTGCGGTCCTTAATAAGGCGGGTCTAGTAAAGAACTCTGCTGTTGCGCGAGATTTGCTGGGTTCTGGTGGTGTCCGTATAGATGGTGAGGTAGTGGATCGCTCCTATATATATGCACTGGGCTCGACCCATGTCTGCCAGGCTGGCAAAAAGTCTTTCGCGCGAATTACGCTGAAGGCTGAGTGAATCTGAAATTAATGCTGGACGGCGCATTTTATTAGCCTATAATGCGCCCACTTCCGGCGCAGTCGAAACGGAAAACTCCTTGAT
>NZ_JANLNV010000040.1 GCF_025465935.1 Pseudomonas sp. 7P_10.2_Bac1
TATTTAAAAGATCGCGAGGCAAGCTCGCTCCTACAAATCAATAATGATTTGCATTTCCAAAAACACATATATAAATAGCCGCACTCCAAGGATCCAACACCCGCTTTATTAATCTGAAAGTCCCCTCCCTGACTAACAATCAAAACTTGCTGTTAGTTGTATTTTGGCTATAAACAACTTTCAACGTATTAACACCGGACGTTAATCAGTTTGCCAGGGTGGGCACTATGTCTATGGATCGTCGTTCCTTTCTTGTATCGCTGGCCTTGATACCGCCTGCCTTGTATTGGTCGAGTGCGCTGCTGGCCGCAGGGTCTGCTTCAGATGCGTTTCGCGAGGTGAGCCGGATCATTACCGGCGCCGACAACCTGACCTCCGGTGCCGCCGCACGGATCGAGGCCTTGCTGACTGAGCGCCATCAGGATTTCGCCGCACATCTTGCGTCGCTGCATACAGCCCTGATCGCCAGCGCCAGCCGTGAAGCCGGTTTGTCAGCATTAACCGGCACTGACCTGGACACCGCCCTGATCATCGCCAAGCCCTGGTACCTGGGCTACGTCGGCACGCCGTCGGGGCGGATTCTCGAGGATGACGCCGCGTTTGCCACCTTTCTTGAAATGCAGGCCTATGCCAAGACGGGCGGCATTATCCCTGCGCAGAGCTATCCGCCGGGCGCGGCAGGCTGGTGGCGAGACGCGCCGCGCGGGGTCGACGCCTCAGACTTGCCCGAAGGCGCAACCACCTGGGCGTATCAACCCCTGAAGCACTACACCATCGCCACCCCCGACCCGGCCTGGCACGCCTATGCCGCCGGTAAATTCGACACTATCGAGGCTGCTCGCACGGCACTGGGCCTGGAGGCCAAGTCATGAGCGATTTCGATGCAGATGTGATCGTGGTCGGTTCAGGCTCGCTGGGCTCCATGGTGGCGCTGGAACTGGCCCGCGCAGGCAAAAAAGTTATCGTGCTCGAAGCCGGCCCGGAAACCACCGACTGGAAAGTCACTGACAACTTCCGAAACTCGGCCAGACAGAACAATTTCAACGCACCGTTCCCGGATGTGCCCTACGCCCCCAACAGCTTCAGCCCCGGCTATATCAGCCCGCACCTTGAAGGGATCGAGGTGTTCCCCGGCACCCTGCGTTCAGTGGGCGGCACCTCACGGCACTGGACGGCGGCCACCTGGCGCCTGCTGCCCGAAGACATGGCCTTGAAATCCAGTTTCGGACTCGCCGTGGACTGGCCGATCACCTACGACGAACTTGAGCCGTTCTATTGCGACGCCGAATACGAAATCGGGGTCAACGGCATCGCCGACTATGACGAATCCGGCCAAGGCCTGGGGTACACCTACCCGCCACGTTCGCGGCCTTTTCCCCTTCCGCCTGAAGCCAAACCCTACGCTATTCAACGCTTGCAGCAGCAGATTGCAACCAAGGGTTATCGCATCGACGTGGCGCCGTCTTCACGGATCAGTAAACCTTATGACGGTCGCCCCGCCTGCATTGGCAACAACATGTGCAACTGGAACTGCCCGATCGGCGCCAAGCATTCGGGTTATCACGTTGTCGAAAAAATCCGCAAGCTGGGCGTGGACCTGCGCAGCAACGCCGTGGTGCACAAGATCGAAACCGGCGCTGACGGCAAAGTCACCGCCCTGCACTACCTGAGCCCAAGAGGTGGCGCCACGCGGCTGACAGCCAAAATCTATGTGCTGGCCGGTCACGGCTTTGAAACCCCCAAGCTGATGCTGATGAACAATCTCGGCACACGCTCGGGGATGGTCGGTCGCAACCTGATGGTGCACCCCACCATCGACATGACCCTGCTTTCATCTGAGCCACTGTGGGCCGGGCGCGGGCAAAACATCCATGGCGCGATCATGCAGCGGCGCAATCAGCCGGACCGCACCCGCATCCCGTCCACACGCTATGACTTGCTGAACAACCCGCCAACCGTCGGCATCGCCGAAACTGCGCTTTCGGGGCACAAGATCGGTGCTGCGCTGGATGATGAAATCTACGACCGTTCAGCACGAATGTTTACCTTTGAAGCGCTGACCGAGGATTTGCCCGACAAAGCCAACGGGATAAGCCTTAACCCCAGCTTCAAAGATTCGCTGGGCCTACCGGGACTGCGCCTGAACTACCGGATCTCGGACTACACCAACGCCAACTTGCCCCGACTGATGGATGACTTTGCCAACTTTCTGCAAGCCACCAACGGCACGCGGATCAGTGCACCGACCACGTGGATTTGCCAGCAACACATCATGGGCACGGTGCGCATGGGCACCCAGGCAGAAGATGCCGTGGTCGACCGCGACCTGCGGTGTTTCGATCACCAGAACCTGTTTCTGGTCACCACCGGCGTGATGCCCACGGCGGGCGGCGTCAACCCTACGCTGACCGGGATGGCGCTGGCCATCCGGGCCGGCAAACACATCGCCAAGGAGGTGTGACATGCGCAAGGCTCTGATCTTCGTCGCCCTCGCCCTTGGCTCCCAATGGGCCAGCGCCCAGCAAAGCGATGCCGCGACCGTTGAGCGCGGCAAATACATCGCCACGGCGGCCGATTGCGCGGGCTGCCACGGTGAGAACCTGGCAGGCGGTGCACCGATTGCCAGCCCTTTGGGGCCGATTTATGCCTCCAATATCACCCCAGACACGCCAACCGGGATCGGTGGCTGGAGCGAAGCGCAATTGCGCGATGCCCTGCGCAAAGGTCGCGCTCCCGGCAAAGGCTGGTTATACCCGGCCATGCCGTACACGTCCTACACCGGCATGACCGACAACGATGTGTCTGCGCTCTACGCCTACCTGCAGAGCGTACCGGCGGTCAGCCATCAGGTGCGCGCAACCGACTTGGGGTTTCCGTTCATCCGCCCCGCCATGCTGGCCTGGAACCTGCTCTACCTGAAAGAAGGTCACGCGGCAGGCGAAATACCGGCACAAGGGGAGTCAGCAGAGCGCGGACGTTACCTGGTTGAAGCCTTGGGCCATTGCAGTACCTGCCATACACCCCGTGGAATGTTGATGGCCGAGTTGCCGGACCAGCACCTTGGTGGCGCGTTTGTCGGCGGCTGGCATGCGCCCAACATTACCAACGACGCCTCCGGCCTTGGGCGCTGGAGCGATCAGGACCTGACAACGTTTTTGCAAAAGGGCCACAACTCGGTAGCTGTCGCGGGCGGCGATATGGGCCTGGCGGTCAGTCGCAGCCTGAGCCATCTGGGCGATAGCGAAATCGCCGACATCATTGTTTACCTGCGCCAGGTGCCTGCTGTCGCCTCTGCCGCCTTGCCAGCAGCGCCATCAACCCCTGCCCATGTAGACCCGGACAAAGTCGAGGGCCCCATCACCGGCTGGCGAAACCTGGCCAACAACGACACGCTGGATGGCGCGGTGTTGTATCAATCAGCCTGCGCCAGTTGTCATGGCCTCGACGGGGCCGGTGGGGCCGGGCCTGAACTGGGCCGGTTACGGGATTTGCGCTCGGCGCATCTGAACAACCTGGTGCAGGTCATTGCCGGAGGGATCAACCTCAAAATCGATGACAGGCATATCCTCATGCCCGGTTTCAGCGATCAAATGAACAACGAACAAATCGCCGCCGTGGCTCGCTATGTACGCTCGACCTTCGGGCAAGTGCCAGGTTCAGGGCCGGACGAGCAAGAGGTTGCGAACATTCTGTCGGATAAAACGCCGGTCAGTTGGATCATCAACTCTGCAGCAGCGCTGGCCTGGACCGGGATTGGCGTGTTTGTTTTGCTGGTGGCCTGGATTGTCTGGAGGCTGTTCTGCCGACGCAAACCCTAGACCTTCTGTGCGGCTCCCACAGGCCAATGAACCAGGCAATACGCTCACCCTCGCGAGGTCGATGGCAACTGTGTAAGGATGTGTCCTTGTTTTAATCGCACCTCCTTCAAGGAAGACCATGACCTCTATCCCTAAAACGCCCCCAACTCCGGGGCGTCTTGAACAGATATCGACACGTATTGCCTTCTTTATCGCTGGCTTCGGCATTGCGGCCTGGGCGCCGCTGGTGCCTTATGCCAAAGCGCGGGCCGGGCTGGATGACGCGACGCTCGGGCTGTTGCTGTTATCGCTGGGCGTCGGTTCGATTCTGGCGATGCCAATTGCCGGGGTGCTGGCGACCCGTTTTGGTTGCCGCCGCGTATTGATCGCCGGCACGGTGCTGATCTGCCTGAGCCTGCCGCTCCTGGCGACAGTCAGTTCCATTGGCCTGTTGATCGCCACCCTGTTTGTGTTTGGCGCGGGCCTGGGCACTGTCGATTCGACCGTCAACCTGCAGGCGGTGATTGTCGAGCGCGCCAGCGGACGCCACATGATGTCTGGCTTCCATGGCCTGTTCAGTGTCGGCGGGATTGTCGGTGCGGCGGGCGTCAGCGGCCTGCTCGCACTGGGCTTGACGCCTCTGTGGGCGATGGTCGTGGTGATCGTGCTGATCCTCGCGGCGCTGCTCAAGGCGGCACCGAACATGCTGCCCTACGGCAGTGAAAGCACCGGCCCGGCCTTTGCCATTCCGCACGGTGTCGTGCTGTTTATCGGGTTGCTGTGCTTTACCGTATTTCTGGCTGAGGGCGCGATGCTCGACTGGAGTGCGGTGTTCCTGACCTCCGAAAAGCACATCAATGAGGTGTATGCCGGGCTCGGTTATGCCTCGTTCGCATTGACCATGACCGTGGGACGTTTGTTAGGCGACACCATTGTCAGCCGACTGGGCGCGCGTCGGGTCATCGTGCTGGGCGGATTGTTCGCCGCTGCCGGGCTGGCCTTGGCAACATTGGCACCGGGATGGGAAGTCTCACTGTTGGGCTACGCGCTGGTAGGCGCCGGCTGCTCGAATATCGTGCCAGTGCTCTACACCGCTGTGGGCAAGCAGACCGTGATGCCAGAAAGCATCGCCGTGCCGGCCATTACCACGCTGGGTTATGCAGGGATTTTGGCGGGCCCCGCTGCCATCGGCTTTATTGCCCATGCCAGCAGTTTGAATATCGCTTTCGGATTGATCGCCGTCCTGCTGGTGGGCGTGGCCATCAGCGGGCGCATCTTGAAAGTCTGATTCACTCTGTAGGAGCGAGCTTGCCTCGCGATCTTTTAAACCCTCAAAAGACCGCGAGACAAGCCGTGCTGCTTTAGAACCCTACGCTGGCCTGCACGAAGAACGTGCGCGGTTCACCCACGTAGATACCCGAGTTGTTGTCGCTGGAACGGGTGTAGTACTCCTGGTTGAACAGGTTCTTGATGCCCGCGCCCACTTTCAGGTTCGAGGCTTCAGGGCCGAAGTCATACCCTACACGCGTGCTCCAGGTGGCATAGCCCGGAATATCACCGTATTGGCCGTCTGGCGTCGGGTCGGTGATGTACACGCCGCCCGTGCCGGGTGCGTGCTGTTGCGACTGGGCAAACATGTCGATGTTGTAGCTCCAGCGGTTAACCACATAGCGAGCCCCAAGGTTGACCACCTGACGCGAATACAACGGCAAGTCACGGCCTTTGAAGTTCGGGATATCACCTTCAGAGGTTGCCTTGGTGTAGGTGAAAGCGGCATTCACCGACAGGCCGTCCAGGGCCGGGTTGAGGGTCGACATGTCGTAGTGAACCGATGTTTCGATACCCTGGTGCTTGGTCGCGCCGAGGTTGGTCCAGCCCACATCGTTGCTCACATATTGCAGTTCGTCAGAGAAGTCGATGTAGAACAGCGTGACTTCACCGCCCCATACGCCATTGTCGTAACGGGTACCGATTTCATAGGTCTTGGCTTTTTCAGGCCGCAGGCCATCTGCAGTCTGATCGCCCCGACCGCCCTGCCCCAGCTGGAAGTACTGCAAGCTGCCAAACGAGGTTTCATAGTTGGCGAACAGTTTCCAGGCATCGGAGAGGTGGTACATCACGCTCAGTGCAGGCAGCGCTTCGTTGCTGTCGATGCTGCGATTTTTCTCCAGAACCGGCACGCCTTTGTTGTCCAGCACCGGGTGGTCATGCCAGTTGGTGCTGATGCGCTCGAAGCGGATACCCGGGGTGATGGTCCACTTGCCGACATCGATCTTGTCATCGATATAGAACGAGTTGGCCTCAGTGCCACCCGTACGGTCCTGATAAATGTGGCCGTCAGCCCCCGGGCCCGGTACAGGCACGTTGTTGACCAGTTGCAACTGGCTGGCTTCTTCCTGCATGGCTTCTTTCAGGTAGCGATAGCCCAGGCCCACCTCCTGTGTGACATCACCCAGGGTGAAAACGTGGGACACGCGCGGCTCGATACCGAAGGTGTGGTAGCTGCGCGGATACGAAGCCAGGGTCTGCAGGTTGCGCGCCGCAATGTTGCTGCCACGGAAGCTGTCGGTGTAGTAGGTCAGGACTTCAAATTGGGTCTGGTCATCAATCTGACGCAGGTACTTGAAGGACACGTCTTTGCGGCGCCCGGTGAAGTTGTCCCAGTCACGCACGGATTGATACGGGTCAGCATCAAACTGCTTCTGCGTCAGGCCGCCCGGCATGTCGGCAGTAGCGTCGTAGTAGTGGAAGTTAAGACTGAAATCGTCCTGGTCGGTCGGCGCCCAATGGGTTTTCAACAACACGTCATTGATGTCGTTGTTGTTATTGCTCGAGCGATACCCATCACCTTTCACACCGGAATAAAGCAGCGCAGCGCCGATACCGTTGTCGGCCGTACCGCCCAGGAAGGCCGACTCCAGATGTTTCCAGCCACCGCGCTCTGAGGTTTCCAGCGTAGTGCCGACCTCGCCCTGGAACGTTTCCGGGATCGCGCGGGTAACAAAGTTGATAACACCGCCTACGTTCTGTGGTCCGTAGCGCACCGAACCGGCGCCGCGAACCACGTCGATGCTGTCCAGGTTGCCCGAGGAAATCGGCGCCATCGACAATTGTGGCTGGCCGTAAGGGGCAAAAGCCGCCGGTACGCCGTCAATCAATACCGTCGAACGCGGCGACAGACGTGAAGTCAGACCCCGCACGCCGACGTTCAGGGAAATATCGCTGCCACCGGTGCCGTTGGATTCCTGGACCTGCACACCGGGAATGGTCTTGAGCACATCGCCGACAGTCATCGCGCCCTGCTCGACCATCGCTTCACGGCGTACGACTGTCCGCGCACCGGGGTGGTTCTGCACCACCTCAGAGTTGGCGTCGCCCAGCCAGTTACCGACCACCTTCACATCAACCGGGCCCAGCTCCAGCGGGCCGGAACCGTCCGAGGCACTGACCGTCGCCGCCGGGCTCAGGGTCACGGCGTCACCGTTGAGCTGGTAGTTCAGGCCACTGCCTTGTAGCAGTTCACGCAGGGCTTGCTCAGGCGAGAGGTTGCCATTGACGGCCGGGGCCTGTTTGCCAGCCACCAGTTGCGGGCTGTAAAACACCTGCAAGGATGTTTGCTGGGCCAACTGGCTCAAGGCAGCACCCAACGGCTGGGCCTGGATGTGAATCGCGCTCGCAACAGGTTCGCTGGCAAACGCACACGGAATCGCCGAGCTGACCGCCAGGGCCAGCGCCAATGGCAACAAACGCGATCGTGCAGTAGACGAGGGAGCGTTCAAAGATGATTTAAGCGAGGAAAACCGCACACAAGGATGGTTGTTTTTCACGTCGAGTCTTGCCCAGTTGATCGCAGGTGATTGCGTTTGTTAATGCAAACCAGTTGCAGTTGATCAAGAAGACGAAGAACTCGAAAAAAACCTGAATCCAATCTGAGATTATTTTGCCGAAATGATTTCCTGACTGCCATCGGCGCGGTTTCTGATCGCCACCGGCAGGATACGCGGCAACGCGCTGAGTAGCGCCTGGGTGTCATTGGTCTTGAAAACACTGGACAGGCGCAACTGCCCCAAGGCTGGGGTACTCACGTGCAGCGGTTGGTCACGATAGCGCGACACCTCGGCGGCCACTTCCGCCAGGCTCGCGTTATTGAACACCAATTGCCCCTTGCGCCAGGCCGTCAGCGCTTCGGTATTGACCGGCTGCACGGCCGCCACCTGCCCTTGGGCATTGATCACCGTCCCCAAACCTGCCGTCAGGTTAACCCGCGCCGCAGAGTCTGCCCCTTGCACCCGGACACTCCCGGACTCCACGGCAACTTGCGCCTGACCACCTTCGTGGCGCACATCAAAACGGGTGCCTGTGACCGTCACCTGCCCCGGCCCGGCGAGTACTACAAAAGGCCGGTCCGTGTCATGCGCCACATTGAACATCGCCTCGCCTTGCTGGAGGACGACCGTACGTTGCGCAGGTTCAAAGTTGACCTGCAACTGGCTGCGACTGTTGATTTCGATAGCAGAACCATCTGGCAATGTCACCGTACGGCGCTCTCCCGACACCGTGGCGAAGCTGGCCTGGTAATGGCTTGAAGACTGTAACTGTGACCAGACCAGCGAACCGCCCGCCATGGCCAGCACGCTGGCCGCCAGCCCAAAGCCCAACACTGAACGGCGCTTGATAGGCGTGACCGGGACCTCGCAGAGCGCCTGCAACCGCTCTTTAGGCAGCAAGTCGGTCGCCGACCATAGATTGACCAACCACTGGTACTCGGCCTCATGGCTCGGATGCCCGGCACGCCAGGCCTCGAATTCAGCCTGCTCGGCCACATTCAAAGACTGCGCCTGCACACGGGCAAACCAGGTGGCCGCCGCATCGCGCACACTGGCGTTGTCGAAGGTGCCTTCACGCGTATCCATTATTGAGCCTCCACCCGTTCACGCAGATGACGCAGGGTGCGGATCATATATTTTTCCACCATGTTCTTGGACAGTCCCAGGCGCTCGGCAATCTCGGCCTGGCTCATGCCCTCGATTTTTTGCCAGACAAACACCTTCCTGCAATTGAGCGGAAGCTCTTGCAGAGCTTTTTCAACAGACTCAGCCAGTTGGATAGCACGCATGTACTGCTCCGGGTCGCCCGTCTCGGACGAACTTGGGGGAACGGCTGCCTGCTCCTTGGCATCACGCAACTCTTCTCGGCGAAAACCATCGACAGCGATGTTACGCGCCATTTGATGCAAATAGGCACGCGGCTGCTCGACGGCCTCCGAAGCGGATTCGAGCACGCGTACAAAAGTGTCATGGGCCAAGTCTTGCGCCTGCTGGCGATTGCGCAAGCGACGCGTCCAGGTTCCGATCAACTCTTCGTAATGTTCAAAAAAGCCCGCTCGGCGGGGCACTTTGTGAGTCATCGCACTGGACTGAATAGGTGGGGCGCGAATAGTAATGCTTCCTATTAATCCCAGCAATCATTGCGCTGACGGAAGGTTAATTGAGGTTCTGGGTAATCTTGCTCCAAAGACGCGATACTTCAGCCTTGCGCGGCATCAAATGCCGATAAAGGATGATCTCCATGTCGACGCAAGGAAAATCGGCAATGAGCTTCAGTTCACCGGCCTCAAGTTCTTTGGCCACAAGTCTTGAAGGCAGCCAGGCCATGCCGACACCTTGAAGCACCATGGCCTTGATGCTCTCGGTCAATGCCGTTTCGTAAACAAGATTGAAGCGGGTGTGTTGCGCGAACCTTGGCAAACACTCTTTATGAATCAGGCGACCAAAAAATGCTTCTATCGGAAAGCCCACCAGATCAACGTTGGCCAACTCCTCAAGACCGCCCGCGTAAATCTCTGGATTCACGCACACCGGAATAAGTTGCTCTGTCCCTACTCGGGCACTGACGACATCATCGCGATCAAGTTCCTTATAGATTCCTGGCGCGAAATAGCAGAGCAAAAGATCACTGTGAGCCGACAAGAACGATTCGATGCAGTCATGCAAGTTACTGGCATTGACCCTCAACGCCTTGCCGCCAACAGCCGCACTTAACGTGCTGTACCACTGCGGAATGAACGACACACTCAGTGAATGCTGGGTGGACAACATCACGCTGTTTTCGTGATTGGACTGGGCTTCGACGCGGGCTCGCAGGTCGTATAGACGGCCCAGCAGATCGTGCATCGGCGCAATGAGCTCTACACCCATCTCCGTCAATTTTGTCGGGAACGCGCTGCGATCGACCAGACTCCCGCCCAGCCAGCTTTCCAGCGAGCGGATACGCCGGCTGAACGCGGGTTGAGTCACAAAGCGCGTTTCAGCCGCCTTGGTAAAGCTCCCTTGCTCAGCCAAGACCAGGAAGTCTTCGATCCATTTGATGTCCATCTTGTGTTTATCCTTTGCGCTAGCAGGCCATGCAGAAAACTAACCGGTTCCAGCCATAAAAGCATTGGTTTCGCTGCAAGTGATCGCCTAACTTCGCCCTCGTTTTCATCACAAAAACGAAGGGTTACTTTCATGCATCTTTCTCGCTTTCCACGCATCCGCTTTGCTCACTTGTCGACGCCGCTGGAGCCTATGGCCAACCTCAGTAAATTACTAGGGGGGCCCAATCTCTGGATCAAACGCGATGACTGCACTGGCCTGGCTGGTGGCGGTAACAAAACACGAAAGCTTGAATTCCTGATGGGGGATGCCGTTCAAAAAGGCGCGGACACCATTATTACCCAAGGTGCCACGCAGTCTAACCACGCCCGCCAAACCGCTGCCATCGCCACCAAGATGGGCATGGAGTGCCACATCCTTCTGGAAGATCGTACCGGCAGCAAAGATATCGAATACAACTACAACGGCAACGTGCTGCTGGACCAACTGTTCGGCGCATCGCTAAGCCAATTCCCGGCCAACACCGACATGAACCTGGCCATGGCCGAACTGGCTGAAAAGCTCAAGGCCCAAGGCAAGAAGCCTTACATCATTCCGGGCGGCGGTTCGAACGTGGTGGGCGCGCTGGGCTATGTCAACGCAGCATTAGAAATCCTCGGTCAGGCCAATGACATGGGCCTGCGCATCGATAAAGTCGTACACGCCACCGGTAGCACCGGCACACAAGCCGGGCTGGTCACCGGCTTCGTCGCCAGCAACAGCCTGATTCCGGTATTGGGCATCGGCGTGCGCGCGGCTCGCGAAGCGCAGGAAGCGAACGTCTTCAAACTAGCTGAGCAAACCGCCATCCACCTAGGCATTGAGGGTGTGGTCAAGCGCGAACACGTGGTTGCCAACTGCGATTATGTCGGCGCCGGCTACGGTATCCCGACCCCCGGCGGCATTGAAGCCATCGAACTGTTTGCCCGCACCGAATCGATCTTGCTCGACCCGGTGTATTCGGCAAAAGGCGCTGCCGGGTTGATCGACTTGATCAGAAAGGGCCACTTCAAGAAAGACGACAATATTGTGTTCGTTCACACTGGCGGCAGCCAGGCACTGTTTGGATACCGCAACGCGTTTGATTATCCCAACTACCGTTAATTAAACAGCGCTCGAGGGGCGGTGAGGGTTAGTAACTTCCACCCTCCCTGCTTGTACCCCACTCAGTAAAGCCAGTCGTTTACGTTCGCCAGACCAGGGCCGGACAAACGCTGGCGGCTACTTATTCAATAACGCATAACGTGAGAGCGGTAATAGAAGATGAGCGATAGAACTGTTGGCATTATCGGCGGGATGGGGCCTGAAGCCACTGTTGACCTGATGAGCAAAGTCATCAACCTCACGCCGGCCAAAGACGATGCCGACCATATCCGCATGATTGTCGACAACAATCCAAAGATTCCGTCACGCATCAAAGCACTGATTGATAAAACCGGCGAAAGCCCTGCCCCGGCTTTGGTGCAAATCGCCCAGTCTCTTCAGGCCTATGGTGCCGACTTCATTGTCATTCCCTGCAATACCGCTCACCACTATTACAGCGACGTGGCCCAGGCCGTGACCATTCCGGTGCTTAACATGCTTGAACTGGTGGTCAGCCATGTAAGGCTTAAGCAACCGCAGATCAAAAAAGTCGGCCTCCTGGCTTCAACTGCCGTGATTGGACTCAAACTGTACGACAGGCTGTTTGCAGATCACGGTATTGAAGTCGTGGCACCGCAGACACCGGTTCAGCAAACCGTCATGGACTCAATCCTACAGATTAAATCGGGGATAAAAGATCACACCACGGTCGCAGTACTCAATGAAGCCATCAAACATCTTGAAACCCAAGGTGCGGAATGCATCATCATTGCCTGTACCGAACTGTCGGTTATTGAACGACTGCTGCACAGTGAAACGGATATTTATGACGCAGCCCACTTACTGGCTGAAGAAATAGTCACACAAGCAAAAACAAATAATTAAAGATTCCCTCCTAAAAACAAGATTCATGCCTGAGCATCCAGGCATGCCAGCCTTCAGGGCAGGCCCGGGTCAATAATGCTCTATCGCCAGGATGGGTTTTTGGGCTACGCCTCTTGCGCAGCCCAAGCCCAGCGCACGGCCGGGCTAGACCTCTGCCAACGCGCGCAAACGCCGCTCGACCTGATGGCCACGGGCAAAGCCGAACCAGCGGGCCGTGAGCACGCCGACCAGGCCCATTACCCCACAGAACAGCACGCACACCCACGGGCTCCACGGCATCAGGGCAATCAGCAACAACGGCGTGATACTGGCCCAAAGCGCGTAAGCGATGTTGTAGGTAAACGAGATGCCCGACACGCGAATCTCAGCCGGGAACAAACCGACCATCACTGACGGCACCACGCCAACGATCCCGCAGGTCAAACCGGCCAGGGCGTAAGCCAGCCCCGGCAAGCCCCATTGCCCGACCAGGCTGGCGTAGAGCACGCCAATCCCCAGCGGCAGTAGCACGCTGTACAGCACGATGCTGCGCCAGACGCCGATCCGGTCAACGATCAGGCCTGCCAACACACAGCCAATGTTCAAAAACACGATGCCCACGCTGCTCAAGGCAAACGTGTGGCTGGCGGTCATGCCGAACTGCTGTTGCATCACGGTGGGGGTAATGACGACAAACACCACCACGGCGCTGGTCAGCACGCAGGTCAGCAACGCAGCGGGCAGCAATGACGGGCGGAAATCCCGTAATACCGTGCGCAAAGGCAGCTCTACCCTGCCCTCGCGGCGCTCGCGCAACGCCAGAAACACCGGGGTTTCGCTCAGCCAGCGACGCAGCCACACACCGATCACGCCAAACACGCCGCCCAGCAAAAACGGAAAGCGCCAGGCGTAATCAAGGATTTCGGCCGGGGTAAACAGTTGCGCCAGCAAGGTCGCCGTCAGGGCGCCGATCAAATAACCGAAGGTCAGACCGGCCTGTAAAAAGCCCAAGGCATAGCCGCGACGCCCGGCAGGCGCGTGTTCGGCAACAAACACCCAGGCACTGGGCACCTCACCGCCGACGGCCGCGCCTTGGAGGATCCGTAGCGCCAGCAACAATAGCGGTGCGAAATAGCCAATGTCGGCATACGTCGGCATGATCCCGATCAGCAGACACGGCAAGGCCATCATCAGGATGCTCAGGCTGAATACCCGTTTACGCCCCAGATGATCGGCAAAGTGCGCCATCAAGATCCCGCCCAACGGGCGAGCCAGATAGCCGGTCACAAAAATCCCGAAACTTTGCAGCAAACGCAGCCATTGCGGCATGTCCGGCGGGAAAAACAGCTGACTTAGGGTCAGGGCGAAAAACACGAAAATGATGAAGTCGTAAATTTCCAGCGCCCCGCCCAGGGCCGCTAACCCCAGGGTTCTATAGTCGGAGCGCGAAAAACGCGTCGTGACAGCGTGAGTATCGGCAGACATAAATACGCTCAAAGTGAACTGGACACGCCTATGCTGGCGCTTGATTCGAGGGCCGAGCATAACAAATCCCTGCGCAGCCTCGCAGATACGAACGCTTTAACTCGTCTTGCTGAATGCTGCAAACGAGCTTGCCTCGGGATCTTTAAGATCAAAAGATCGCGAGGCAAGCTCGCTCCTACAGTGGAGTGGTATTAAAAAGACCCTATCGCGAGACAAACTCGTACTTCGGATTCGGGATGCGCCTCAAATCCTTGGCCCGAGCCTGCCTCGCGATAGGGTCTGGATCACTCAGCCCTGCCAGCCTCCTCCCAGCGCGCCATACAGGCCGACAAGCGACAATGAAACCTGCGCGGTGCTATCGACGAGCGCCGCCTGGTTGGCCAGCAGTGCGTTTTGCACGGTCAGCACGTTAAGAAAGTCCACCGTGCCCTGGGCATATTGCTGATGCACACTGTCCAGCGCCCGTTGGTTATGGGCGACCGCCTGCAGCAAACTATCGCGGCGGCGCTGGTTGGCCTGGTACGCCACCAGCGCGTCGTCCACTTCATGCCAGGCACGCAGCACGGTTTTCTGGAAGCCGATACCCGCTTCCTGCTGACGGCCTTCCTGCAGTTGCAACGCGCCTTTCAAGCGCCCGCCCTCGAATAAGGGCAGGCTCAGGCCCGGCCCAAAGGCAAAACTACGCGAACCCCAACTGCCCAGGTCCGACAGTTGCAAGGCCTGAAACCCCACATTCCCGGACAAAGTAATGCGCGGGTAAAAGTCCGCCTCAGCAACGCCAATGGCAGCCGTAGTTGCATGCAGTTGGGCCTGCGCGCGGCGGATGTCCGGACGTCGCTCGGCCAGTTCGCTGGGCAAGCCAATCGGTACAGTCGCGGCATAGGACGGCACATCGGCCGGTGTACTGAGTTGTTGCTGCAAGGCCCTGGGTTCGCGGGCCAACAACAGGCTCAGGGCGTTGATCAATTGCGCACTGTGCTGTTGCAGCGGTGCCATCCGCGCCTGGATTTCTGCCACTTGCGCCGCCGCTTCCGACACCTCCAGCTCAGTCGCCACGCCTTCCTTGAGCTGCAGCCGGGTCAGTTCGAGGCTGCGCTGGGCGATTTGCAGGTTCTGCTCGACCACCGCCAGCCCTTGCTGGGTGCTGCGCAGTTCAATGTAGTCCTGAGCAGTCTGGACGATGACCAGCAGTTGCAGCGCATGGCGGTCCTCTTCTGCCATTTGCACCGAAGCATCGGCCACCTCGACGGAGCGCTTGACCCGCCCCCACAGATCGGCCTCCCAACTGATCCCCAGCCCACCGTTCCACAGGTTGAATGCCTGCTTGCCGTCTTTACCGGACGGATCACTCAAGCCTCGCTGGCTGTTGCGGCTGCGGCTGTAGTCGGCAGACGCGTCCACCGCTGGCAACGTGTCGGCAGCCACCTGGCGGCGTATGGCACGGCTTTGCTCAAGCCGGCTGGCAGCCATTTGCAGATCGAGGTTACGCGCCTGGGCTTCGCGAACCAGCGCAGACAACTGCTTGTCGCCAAAGCTGTCCCACCAAAGCACATCCACGGGCGATTCGGACGTACCGCTGTGCCCGGACTGGCTGGGTGTCGGCGCCCAATGTTTGCCCAGCGAGGTTTCGGGAGCCTTGAAATCCGGCCCCATCACACAACCACCCAGTAGCATCAGGCTGTAACTCATTGCGGCACAGGCAATAATCTTGATGTTCATCGTGCACTGACCTGCTGCCCGGACGTGCTGGCAGTGTCGACTGACGCATCAACCGACATGCCCAGACGCAGTTGTTGGGTCAACGGCTGATCGGCGTCCAGGGTGATTTTGACCGGGATACGCTGCACCACCTTGGTGAAGTTGCCCGTCGCGTTATCTGGAGCGATGGCCGAAAAGGTCACCCCCGTGGCCGGGGCAATACTGTCGACGGTGCCGTGCAACTGCTCGCCAGGGAAAGTATCGACCGTGACCATGACCCGCTGCCCCGCAGTCATGTGCGTCAACTGATGTTCCAAAAAGTTGGCTACCACATAGGCCTTGGCCACCGGCACCACCGCCAGCAACGTGTCGCCCGGCTTGACGTAAGCCCCTTTACGCAGGCTACGACGCCCGACTACGCCGTCAAACGGCGCAACCAACTGGGTGTACGACAACTCCAGCTCAGCCCGTGCCTGCAAGGCCTGCGCATGTTGCACCGAAGCCTGGGCAGCCGTGTGTTGAGCGGCCAATACCTGGGTCTGCTGACGCGCCGCTTCGAGCGCCGCTTTATGCTGGGCCAATTGCGCACGGGCCGTCTGCGAGCGGTTCTTCGCCTGCTGAGAGTTTTGCAGAGTACCTGCGCCCTGCCCGGCCAGGTGCTCATAACGCTGCAACTCGTGCTCGGCGAACTCCACCTGGGCCAGATCAGCATCGACCGTAGCCTTGGCCTGCTCGATCAGCGAACGCTGGCGCGCCAGCATCGCCTGCGCATTCACCTCCTGCGCCTGCGCTGTGGCCACACCGGCTTGCGCCGCCTGCAAGTTGGCCTGATAGTCCTGCGCGTCAATGCGCGCCAGCAATTGCCCGGCCTTGACTGGCTGGTTGTCCTCCACCAGCACTTCATCAATAAACCCCGCGACCTTCGGCGCGATCAGGGTGAAGTCAGCACTCACGTAAGCGTCATTGGTGCTCTGCTGCGTTCCGCTGGCAAACACCACTCGCCACAGCCCGTACAGCACGGCCAGTGCCAGTAATCCCGCGCCCACCATCACTAAAGGCTTGCGCCCGCTTGTAGTACTCATTTCACTGCTCCCACAGGTGTTCCCGGCGGATAAATCCGCGTCGGGCCAAACGGAATAATTACGATCATTAAAACGGCGACACCGGCCATGCACAGGTACAAGTCTGACGAGGTCAGCACCATCGCCTGCTGGTGCACCCGGCGCGCCAGGTCAACACCGGCAGACACCAGCGGCGAGTTGCCCAGGCGGTCCACCAAGGTCATGGAATGGAAGTGCTCGCGGCTGATGGTCAGCACTTGCAACACACTGCCCGCGGCCACTGCAGAGAAGCCCTTGACCGTGTTGAACCAGGCGGAGGCGAATGGCCCATCAGCCGGATTCAGACCACCAGTGGCCAGCATCAGCAACGGGATCACGGCCATCGGCTGAGCGATGATTTGAATCGCCTGCAAGCTGTAAAAGTTCTCGCGGCTCCACACCGAGGTCACCTGCGAACCGATCACACAGGCCAACGCCAGCAAACCGAGCCCCAGTGCCAGCACCCAGCGGCAATCGACCCAGCGCAAGTTGCACAGCGCGACCACCAGTGGCAGTGCTATGAGCTGCGGCACTGCCACCATCAGCATCACCGGCGCGGTTTCCAGCGGTCGATAACCCTGGATTTCAGCCAGGTAGCTGGAAGGAATCTTGATCACCGCCAGCAGCACAAACAGCACCCCGGCCAAGGTCAGCAAGGCGCTGGAGAGGTTGCGGTTCTTGAGCAACTGCAATTTGAAGAACGGCAGCGGATGCGACCATTCGTTGATGAAAAACAGCACCAGCAACGCCAGCCCACCGACGATAAAGATCCGGATCATTTCGGACTCGAACCAATTCAGTCGCTGCCCCAGCTCAAGACCCAGCACCAACATGATCAAACCGGGCATGCCGAGCAGCAGCCCACGCCAGTCAAATTGTTTGAACCGCTCCAGGCGCAGCGGGTCTTGTGGCAAGCCCCAGGCCACGCATGCCATGGCCAGCAGGCTCAACGGAATGACTTGCCAGAACGCCCACTGCCACCCCGCGTACTCTACCCACCAGGCAGACAGCGGCGTGCCGAAGCTGGGGCCGAACGTGGCAGTCAACGCATAGCTGCCCAATCCATACAATCGAATATTGGCAGGCAAGAAACGCAGCGCGACCGACATCAGCATCGGCGGCAACGCGCCCCCGGCAAACCCTTGCAAGGTGCGCAGAAACATCAGCACAGACACATTTGGGGCTAACGGGCACAGCACGCCCAACAGCAAAAATGCGCCAATTGCACACAAGGTAAAGCGGCGCAGCGAGAACGTCGCCGCACACCATGGGGCAAAGGCCATGGCACTGATCGAGGTGGCGGAATACACCGCCAGCAACCAGGTGCTTTCGTCATAACCGATACCCATCGCGCCGCGAATGTCTGGCATCGCGACTTTGGTGACGTTCTCGTTAAAACCCGAGACCAGCACCGCCAACAGCACGCCGACCAGCCCGGTAAAAATGCGCAGGCCAAAAGCCGCGCTGGCTGGCGGTGCTGCGGCAGGCGGCGGCGCAACGCTGACCGAACCTGCGGCCAGCGACGTCACCGCCAGGCTCCCTGCGCCCAATCACGCACACGTTTAACACGCCAATACATGGCTAACTCCGTCTTCTAACTAGATGACAAAAAGTTTAACCAAGCGGCATTGCTACAAAAATTGATAAATCGCTAACTGTGGAGTGCGTCAGACGCAATCCACAATCAATCGGTAGCGGTATCGCATAACGTCTTGAGGGTACGACGCAGCCAGCGGTGTGCGTGGTCATTGTCCAGACGCGGGTGCCACGCCTGGGAGATCTCTACAGCCTGCAACGTGATGGGCAGTTCGAACGGACGCACCTTCAAGCCCATGGGCTCCAGGGTGCTGAGCAGTAACTTGGGCATGAGCGGCAAAATCAGGTTCGAAGCCGCGAGAGCGAAGATGGCGGAATAAAAGGTCGGCGTGGTAAACGACACACGTCGTTCAAAGCCCATTTCGGCCAGCACCGAATCAATCGGCCCACGCGGTACACCACGGCGCGAGACGCTGATGTGGTCAAACTCGGTGAATCGCTGCACGCTGATTGGCTGATCGAAGATGGGGTGATCTTCTCGCGCCAGCCCTACAAAAGGGCAGTTAAACAGGCGCTGGACCTTGATGTCCGGGGAAAACTTGTTGGTGGCGCAGATGGTCAGATCAATCCGCCCTTCGTTGAGCGCCTGGTCATCAGTAAACCCCTCGGGCACCACCCGCAAGGTGGCCTTGGGCATCTCCAGGGCCATTCGTTGACGCAAGGCTTCGCCATAGACACCAAAAAACACATCGTTGGAGCGGATGCTGAACGTGCGCTCCAGTGAGCGCAGATCACTGTCCTGGCTTTGGGTAAACACCCCATGCGCCAACTCCACCACACCGCGCACCTGCTCGCGCAACTCCAAGGCCCGTGGGGTGGGCACCAGGCCACGCCCGGAACGCACCAGAATCGGGTCGTTCAGCACTTCACGGATACGCGTCAGGGTGCGGCTCATGGCCGGGGCGCTCAGATTCATACGCCGGGCAGCGCCCACCACAGAGCCTTCTTCGAGCAAGACATTCAAGGCAACCAGTAGATTCAAGTCAGGTATTTGCATGGGTCGCAAGGTTAGCGTTTAACGTTCGCAGAGGCCAGATACACCTGCCAGGCTTGTTGGAAGCACACGCCCCATTGTTGCGCAGCAGGTAAAACTGTATCACCGCTACTTAGCTAGCTAACAAAACGAGTCGCAGGTACATTGCACGCCGTCAGGTCGATGCCTGACGCTCTCTTTGGTTTGAGAATCTTGGCCATTAGCGGATCCCCCGTCCGCTAATGGCCTTTTTTATTCCACTGGCCGCTCCCCTGCCTGCCATCGATGTTCATCGATCCCGACTTGCTCCGCACCGCAGCAATGCGCCTATGATGCTCACCCATGAACCCCATCGACAGGAACCCTGGCATGAATCTCAATCTGCATGGAAAACTCGTGGTCATTACCGGCGGCAGCAAGGGCATCGGTCTGGCATGCGCTCGTGCGTTCGGGCAAGAACAGGCCCGTGTGGTGATTGTGTCGCGCTCACTCGAAAACATCGAAACGGCGCTCAAGACGCTGAAAAGCGAAGGCATCCAGGCCAGCGGTTTTGCAGCCCACCTGTCGGTCTATGAAAATGCCGTGCAGGTAATCGCCAATATCGAGGCCCAGCACGGGCCGGTCGACATCCTGATCAACAGCGCCGGGGCTGCCAAACGTTATGACCCCAAAGACCTGGACGGCCAGGCGCTGCGGGCGGGCATGGAAGACAAATACTTCCCGGTGATCAATAGCCAGCAAGCCGTACTGGTCTCTATGAGCGCCCGCGGCCAGGGCGTCATCGTCAATATCATCGGTTCTGGGGGCAAGGTGCCTACCAGCACTCACCTGTCAGGCGGGGCCGCCAATGCGGCATTGATGTTGGCAACCGTCGGTGCGGCCGAACACTATGCCGCGCAGGGTATTCGGATCAACGGCATCAACCCCGGCTACACCCTCACCGGGCGGGTTGAGCAATCCGTGGCCGTGGAAGCCAAGCGTTTGAATATTTCCCCGGAAGAAGCCTTGGCGCGCGGTGTCGCCAGCGTGCCACTGGGGCGCTACGGCAAGCCCGAGGAAGTGGCCGACGCGGCGTTGTTCCTGGCCAGCGACCGCGCCAGCTACATCGTCGGCGCGATCCTGCCGGTGAACGGCGGGCGCACTCCAGTGATCTGAGCCTCTGCGCCATAAACAACGCGGCCTGCTGGCAGGCCGCATTGTTTAGCCGCCGTTACTTGGTTTTGGCGACCCATGAATTGAAGCGTTGTTCCAGTTCTTCGCCATGGTTAACCCAGAATTCGTTATTGATCGGCATGGCCTGGGCCAGGTTATCCGGTGCGGTATTCAGCCGCGCAGCCAGGGCCGGGTCCAACAACGCTGCGGTGTTCAGGTTGACCGAGCCGTAGCCCAACTCTTGGGTATGGATCTTCTGGTTTTCCGGCTTGAGGGTGAAAGCGATAAAGTCTTCGGCCACGGCCTTGTTTTTGCTGCCTGTGGGGATCGCCCACGAGTCGATGGCGTAGATGCTGCCGTTCCAGACCACTTTAAGGTTGGCACCGGATTGTTGAGCGGCGAATACCCGGCCATTGAAGGCGGTGGTCATGACCACGTCACCACTGGCCAGAAACTGCATCGGTTGCGCGCCGGCTTCCCACCACTGGATATCGGACTTGATCTGATCGAGCTTGCGGAACGCGCGATCCACGCCTTCTTTGGTAGACAACTGTTTATAGATGTCGGCATACGGTACGCCGTCGGCCATCAACGCCACTTCAAGCGAGTACTTGGCGCCTTTGCGCAGGCTGCGTTTGCCAGGGAATTTCTGGGTGTCCCAAAAATAGGCCCAGCCGGTCGGCGCGCTGCTGACTTTGTCACCGTTGTAGGCCATGGCCATCGACCACACCAGTACACCGGCGCCACACTCGGACAGCGTGCCGGGTACGTAGTCTGCCGGGTTGCCTAGCTTGCTCTGGTCGAGGGGTTCAAACAGGCCTTCTTCGCAACCGCGAATCAGCTCCGGCGCTTCGACCTGCACGACGTCCCAGTTGACACTTTTGGTGTCGACCATGGCTTTGATCCGGCCCATCTCGCCGTTGTACTCACCCGCGATCACTTTGTTGCCGCTGGCGTTGGCGAAAGGCTTGTAGAACGCGTCGGTCTGCACGTCCTTGCTGGCACCACCAAACGAAATCACGGTAATTTCGTCAGCCATCGCATTGGCCGAAATAGCCGCGATAAGCAAGGCTCCGATTGCTGTCTTTTTCATATCTACCTCTAGGATTAATTGTTATGGCAGAGTTGAATCACGCTTGGCAGCGCTCACTGAGCGAGCGCCCAGTTTCACACATCTGGTTCTGGGACCAGTCGAGTGTTGAGTCAGGCCGTTGACGACCTGACCGCTGCTGTCCCTCAGCTTTGGTAGTCCCCTTCATCGTTGGAAATCAGACGCAACACAGACGACCAAGCCAGTTCATGCAGGTTGTGCTCAATCTCGTCATCGGACTGTTGAGCGGTCAACTCACACACGGCCTCGGATGGGAACCGTAAAATCGCCCCGCCCGCCTGCGCTTGAACCTGGGCCTGACAGGCACGCTCCAGGAAGTAAATCTGATTGAACGCCTCGGCAATCGAACGGCCCGTGGCGAGCAAGCCGTGGTTACGCAAAATCATCACCATGTGCGGGCCCAGGTCGCGCACCAGTCGCTGGCGCTCATCGGGATTAAGGGCGATGCCTTCGTAATCGTGGTAACCCAGACGCCGGTAGAACTTCAGCGCGTGCTGGCTGATCGGCAACAAGCCGTCTTCCTGTGCGGACACCGCGATGCCCGCCGAGGTGTGGGTATGCACGATGCAACTGATGTCATGGCGCGCGGCATGAATCGCTGAATGGATGTTGAAACCCGCACGGTTGACGCTGTCGGGGCCGTGCTGGGCATCGACGGTATTGCCCTCGTAGTCGATCTTGACCAGATCGGAGGCGCGCATTTCATGAAACAAAACGCCGTAGCGGTTGATCAGGAAGTGCCCTTCTTCACCCGGCACCCGAGCGGAAATGTGCGTGTCGATCAGATCGGTCATTCGAAAATGCGCGACCAGCCGGTAAAGTGCAGCCAGATCGCAACGGGTTTTCCACTCGTCATCGGAAATCAGGCTGCGGTCGAATTGAAAAGGCGTGTCGTGCATCGCGGGTCCTTGTTCGATTGAGGGGGGAATGGCATAAGCTTGCCCCCGCACGTCACCGGCGACCATGCACAGAAAACCTGCTGCCAGCGCATTACTGTTATGGTTTTTTTACCGGTACACACACCGCAGCCCTTAGAGCCTGGACGGATGTTTATGATGTTTTTGGATCCCGACTCCGAGGAGTCACTGGTCAACCAGATCGTTTCGGGGATCAGCCTGGCGATCAAAGAACACCGGCTGAAATCCGGCAGCAAACTGCCTTCGATCCGCAAATTCGCACAAACCCACAAGGTCAGCCACTTCACCGCTGTCGAAGCCTACGACCGTCTGGTAGCGCTCGGTCACCTGACGCCGGTGCGCAATGCCGGTTTCTATGTACGCAGCAGCGCAGGGAACCCGCGCCCCGATCCCGTCCCGGTGCCCCACGAGCAAGACACTGAGTTCGACTTTGACGCGCACCTGCTGCTGCAAAAAGTCTTCCAGCCCATGGGCATGGAATTACGCCCGGGCATCGGCCTGCTGCCCGAGCAGTGGACTGACCACGACGGCCTGCAACGCGGCCTGCGCACCTTGGCCCGCAGCGAGCCTGGCAGTTTTTCCGGTTACGGGCAGGCCAAAGGCTCGTTGCGGCTGCGCGGCAAACTCGCAGAAAAACTGGCAGACACGCGCATCGCTGCGCACCCCGAGCAAATCATGCTGACCAGCGGCGGCAGCCATGCGCTGGATCTGGTTACGCGCTATCTGGTGCAACGCGGTGACAGCGTACTGGTCGATGAACCGGGCTATCACAACCTGTTCCTCAACTTGCGTTTGCAAGGGGCCAAGCTGCTGGGAGTACCGCGCACCCGCGATGGTTTCGACCTTGAGGTGCTTGAAGCGCTGATTGTCCAGCATCGGCCCAAAGTGTTTTTCACCAACACCCGTCTGCACTGTCCAACCGGCACCAGCCTGTCACTGGCAGTGGCACACCGGGTGCTGCAACTGGCTGAAAAGTACGACTTTCTGATTGTCGAAAATGACATTTATGCCGACCTCGACAGCTCCGGCCAGCAAGCCCTGGCCGGCATGGATCAGCTGTCGCGGGTGATCTACATCGGCAGCTTTTCGAAAACCATTGCCCCGGCATTGCGGGTCGGATTTGTAGCGGCGCACCAGGAACTGATCGACGAGTTAGTGCCGCTCAAGCTGGTCAGCGGCCTCACCACCTCGCAGCTGACTGAAGAACTTGCCTTGACAGTGTTGCTTCAAGGCCGCCACCGCAAACACGTCAAACAGTTGCAAAGCAACCTCGCTGACGCCCACGAAACCGTCGCACGATTGCTGGAAGGCGTGGGCATGGAGCTATTTGTCAAACCCCATGCAGGGATGTTTCTGTGGGCCCGTCATCCCTTGATCGAAGACTCGACCGCGCTGGCAACCAAAGCCCGGGACGAAAAAATCCTGCTCGCCCCTGGCCAATTGTTTATGCCCAACGCGCAGATCATTCCGTGGATGCGATTCAATGTGGCGCATTCGCTGGATGAGCGCATTTACAGGTTGTTGGAGCGGGAAATAGAGCGCTTCCAGTCAGGCCGGGACCTTGAGAGGCCATTGCCGCAGTAACGGATATGTCCTCAAATCCTCTCTATTTGAAAGCCTCCCTCACCCTAGCCCTCTTCCGAAGGGAGAGGGCGCAGATTAGGGTATGGCGCATGGTCAATCGCGCCAGCCTGAACTACGCTGGCTGCGCGATCCATAGCCGTCGTGGGGCTTTCTATGCAGTTGAATAAAAAGATCTCCAGCCTTGAACAGTTGATCTGCAAGCAATACCGCTGGATTCACGCCGTTCGCATCAGCCTGGCGTTTCTGATCACTTTTGTCGTGATCCGCTATTTCAAGCTGGACGGCGCTGTCTGGATTCTGATTACCCTGCTGATCGTGATGGGACCGCAACCGTATTGGGGCAATGTGTTTTCGAGGGCCTTGCAACGCACCGGCGGCACGGTCATCGGCGCGGTGTCCGGGCTGATCGCGCTGCTTATTGAGATCTATTCGTATCCGTCCATGCTGCTGTGGTGCGCGCTGGTCATTTTTGTCGCCGGTTACCTGACGCTCGGCAAGCACCCTTATATGGCCTTGCTCATCGGCTCCACTCTGGCGGTAGTCAGTTGCTCCCCGCCCAATGACATGGAGTCGGCGGTCCTGCGCAGCGTCTATGTATTGAGCGGCTCAGTGCTGGCAATGATCTACACCAGCATCTATCCGCAGCGCGCCTACACCGACTGGCGGATAACCTTCAGCCAGAGCCTGGGCAAACTCAAGTCCCTGTATGAAAACTACTTTTCGAAGAAAACCCTTGAGCGCCCCGCCCTAGAAGAGCAACTGAAGGATGAGCTCGACACTGTCCTCAAACTGCGCAAATACATCGTCCCGGCCAGCAACGAAAGCAAATTGAAGCCTGCGGTGTTGCATTCTCTGCAGACGCTGCACCGTAATGTGCTGTCGACCTTGTCACTGATGATCGACGCCTACTGGTCGTCAGCCGAGAGCCACACACTGATCGAAAAAGAACCGGTCTTGCGCGATGCCCGGCTCTTGATTCCCCAGGCGCTGGAGTCATTGCAAAACAAGCTGTGCATGGGCATCGGCGACAATGCAATCAGCGACCAGTTGCGCCAGACCACCCGAGATCTCAAGGACCTGGCTCTGCAATACGCCGATCACACCAATGCCGAAACGCCCTTCTATGCCTACGTCTGGCTGACTCTGCAGATGCTCCAGCAATTGACCGAACTGAATGATCAGTTGCATGCCGCGCTGTATCAGAAAAATCGGTCGACAGAGGGGCCTCGAGAAGCATAACTGTAACAAGCCATCTATTTATTTCGGTTAATTCCCACTTACCCAGTAGGAATTAACCTACTAAATATTAAGAATTTACACCTAAAGATGAATATTTAAGCCAGCGAAAATGCTTGGAAACTCCTTTAAAAAACACCAAAAAGATAAATAACTTACTGTTTTTAATCGAATTTTTAAAAAACAGCCCTCGATCACGAATCCAACGTTTTAGCAACCCAGCGTTCAAATACTTCGCCAACTGCTCACCAGTCAAAAAATATCGTCTAGGCTCAGATCGCCCCCACCGTAATGGATTAGAACGGTTGAGCCGATGAGACACACCCGCCTCCGCACTGCTATTCGATTAGTGCCCAAAATGAACCCGGATTTCCTCCTGAGGAAATCAACCGTCCTAGTGTATTGCGCGCCTGGAAACTTCATTAAAGCTCTCACTCAATGCCACCCAACCTGAACGGACCGCCGCGCTGCCAGCGCGTCGATGTGGACGCTATCAGCCTGGCGCAGGGTCACGCCTTGAACAGCAGGCTGAACATTCATTTTTTACCGCACTGTAGACAGGAGGGCTTATGCAGCTCACCCCCAGAGAGATCGACAAACTGATGGTGTACACCTTGTCGGACGTGGCCCTGCGCCGCAAGGCACGTGGCTTGAAGCTGAACTACCCGGAGGCCGTTTCAATTATCACTGTGACCGCCCTGGAGGGTGCCCGCGATGGCAAGTCGGTGGAAGATGTGATGACCGAGGCCAGCAAGGTGCTGACCAAGGACGACGTCATGGAAGGCGTCAGCGAACTGATTCCAAACGTGCAGGTTGAAGCGATTTTCACTGACGGCAGCCGCCTGGTCACAGTCCACGATCCGATCAAGTAACGGCCCGGCTTGGCCGGTCAACGCACACAGACCTGTTTCGAGGAATTCGTCATGAGTACCAAAAAACCCGCTGCCCCTGCTGCACCCGCCAGCGTCCATCAAGACACGCATCCGGCGCATCACATCCCGGATGCCAAAACCCCGAGTGGCGTGCAGCAGGGCCATGAAGAGGATGTGCCGCTGGGCGGCGTTATTTACGCCAGCACGCCAATCAGCTTTAACGAAGATCGCCCGGTGACCACGGTGAAAGTGCGCAACACCGGCGACCGTCCGATCCAGATCGGTTCGCACTATCACTTTTTTGAAGTGAACCGCGCCCTGGAGTTCGACCGCACAGCCGCCTTTGGCAAACGCCTGAATATCACCTCGACCACGGCAATCCGCTTTGAGCCCGGCGATGAAATCGAGGTCTCGCTGATTCCGTACGGCGGCAAGCAGACCGTCTACGGCTTTAACAACCTGGTCGATGGTTGGGCACCGGACGACACCATCGCCGTGCATGAGCGCGCAGAGAAACTGCAAGCCATCCAGCGTGCGACCGACCTTGGCTTCAAGTTTTCCAAGACCGGCCAGTAGCCCACCCGGCACCTCACGCACTTACATTTTTTGCACCTGCGCGGCTGAGCGATCAACACCTGCGCGGCATTAGAAAGGAGCCACCGATGCCAACTATTTCACGCAAAGAATACGCAGGCCTGTTTGGGCCCACCACGGGCGACAAAATCCGCCTGGGTGACACCAATCTGTTCGTCGAAATCGAAAAGGACTTGCGCGGCTATGGCGAAGAGTCGGTCTACGGCGGGGGCAAATCCCTGCGTGATGGCATGGGCCACAACAACAATCTGACCCGTGACAATGGTGTGCTGGACCTGGTGATTACCAACGTCACCATCATTGACCCGATCCAGGGCGTGATCAAGGCCGACGTTGGCATCCGTGACGGCAAGATTTGCGGCATCGGCAAAAGTGGCAACCCGGATGTGATGCCCGGCATCAGCACCAACATGGTGGTGGGTGTCAGCACCGATGCCATCTCCGGTGAGCACTTGATCCTGACCGCAGCCGGGATCGACACCCACATTCACTTGATCTCGCCCCAACAGGCGTATCACGGCCTGTCCAACGGCATCACCACGTTCTTTGGTGGCGGCATTGGCCCCACTGACGGCACCAACGGCACCACCGTGACCCCGGGCCCGTGGAACATCCGCAACATGCTGCGCGCACTTGAAGGCCTGCCGATCAACGTCGGCCTGCTGGGCAAAGGCAACTCCTATGCGCATGCGCCTCTGGCCGAGCAGATCATCGCCGGCGTAGCCGGGCTCAAGGTCCATGAGGACTGGGGCGCCACCTCCAACGCCCTGCGCCACTCGCTGCGCATTGCCGATGAAATGGACATCCAGGTCTCGGTTCACACTGACAGCCTGAACGAAGGCGGCTACGTCGAAGACACCATTGATGCCTTCGAAGGCCGCACCATTCACACGTTCCACACCGAAGGCGCGGGTGGCGGTCACGCACCGGACATCATCCGCGTGGCCAGCCAGCTCAACGTGCTGCCCAGCTCGACCAACCCTACCCTGCCCTATGGCGTCAACAGCCAGGCTGAGCTGTTCGACATGATCATGGTCTGCCACAACCTCAACCCCAACGTGCCCGCCGACGTGTCGTTCGCTGAAAGCCGGGTGCGCCCGGAAACCATCGCCGCCGAAAACGTGTTGCAGGACATGGGCGTGATCTCCATGTTTTCCAGCGACTCCCAGGCCATGGGCCGGGTGGGTGAGAACTGGTTGCGGGTGATGCAAACCGCCCATGCAATGAAAGCCTCACGCGGCAAACTGCCGGAAGACAGCCCCGACAACGACAACTTCCGCGTTCTGCGCTACGTCGCCAAAATCACCATCAACCCAGCCATCGCTCAGGGCGTGAGCCATGTGCTGGGCTCGGTCGAAGTCGGCAAGATGGCCGATCTGGTGCTCTGGGACCCACGCTTCTTCGGGGCCAAACCCAAAATGGTGATCAAGGGCGGGATGATCAACTGGGCCGCCATGGGCGACCCGAACGCCTCCCTGCCCACACCGCAGCCCGTCTATTACCGCCCTATGTTCGGCGCTTTCGGCAAAACCCTGCAGGACACCTGCGTGACCTTCGTGTCCCAGGCCGCCCTTGAAGACGGGGTCAAGGAAAAAGCCGGTCTGGATCGCCAGGTCATGGCGATTCGCAACTGCCGCACCATTTCCAAAAAAGACCTGGTGCGCAACGACCAGACACCAAAGATTGATGTGAACCCTGAGACCTTTGAAGTGAAGGTCGACGGCGTGCACGTCACCTGCGACCCGATCGACGTGGCCGCCATGAACCAGCGCTATTTCTTCGGCTAAGACACCCAAACCTGCAGGAGTCAGCTTGCCTGGCGATCTTTTCAACGATCAAAAGGCGCGAGGCAAGCTGGCCCCTACAGGGTCAAAAAGGAGTTTGTGACGTGATTTTGATTGAACACATTCTGGGCAATGCCAAGAAAGATCCGGCCTGGAAGCAAAAGCTTGAAGGCGCCAAGGTCGACTTGCTGATTCTGGACCAGCGTGAAGCGCAAAAAAGCCGTTGCCGTCGCACCAGCGTGGGCGGGCTCGATCTCGGCATCTCGCTGGAGCGCAACGTGGTGCTGGCCGATGGCGACGTGCTGATGTGGGATGAAGCCAACAAAAGTGCCGTGGTGGTGCAACTCAACCTGCGCGACGTAATGGTGATCGATCTCAAGGAACTCAAGCAGCAGCCGCTGGACGTACTGATCAAGACCAGTTTTGAACTCGGTCATGCGCTGGGTAACCAGCACTGGAAAGCCGTGACGAAAAACAACGAGGTGTACATCCCGCTGACCGTCGAAACCAAAATGATGGATTCGGTGATGCGCACCCACGGCTTTGAACACTTGCCATATGCCTTTATCAGCGGTGCTGCCGTGCTGCCCAACCTGACCGCTTCCGAGGCACGGCTGCTGTTTGGTGGCGCGGAAGAAACCGCCACCCACGTGCATGTCGCCAGCCCGCAAGACAAGCTCGAAGCCGCAGCCTTGCAGATCAAGGGCCAGTACCTGCATGACCCGCACAGCCATAGCCATGACAACGGCCTGACGTTCCACAGCCATGAACACAAGCATTAACCCCGGCAGAAGGCGCTTAGGATGAACGCATCAGACCTGATTCGCATCATGCAGTTTGGCGACTCGGTACTGCCAGTCGGGGCCTTTACGTTCTCGAACGGCGTGGAGTCGGCCATTCAGACCGGCATTGTTCACGATGTCGCCACGCTAAAAGGCTTTGTCCTCACTGCTCTCAAACAGGCGGCCAGTTGTGACGGCATGGGCGTGGTGGCGGCGCACCGGGCCGCCATGGCTGATGATCGCGAAGCAATCCTGCGCGTCGACTGGGCCGTCAACAATCGCAAACTCAACGAAGAAAGCCGGTTGATGGCCACGCGCATGGGTAAGAAGCTCGCCGAAATGTCGATCCACGTGGTTGAAAAGCCGCTGGTGCGCTGGTGGCTTGAGCAGATCAAGGCCGGCAATGCCGCCGGCACCTACCCCGTCACCCAGGCGTTGGTCATGTCGAGCCAAGGCATTGGCGCCCGCGAGGTGGTGGTCATGCACCAGTACGGTGTGGCCATGACCATCCTCAGCGCGGCCATGCGCCTGATGCGTGTCACCCACCTCGACACCCAACGCATCCTGTTCGAGCTTAACCATGACATCGAGACCTTCTGTGACATCGCCGAAATCGGTGACATCGATCAAATGTCCTCCTACGTGCCCATCGTCGATGTGCTTGCGGCGGTCCACGTCAAAGCCCACGTACGCCTGTTCATGAACTGAGGCACGGGCAGCAACCCAGACGAAATCAGTTCCACTTTATTAAGGAAGATCCTGTGAAAAAGATTACGCGTATTGGTATCGGCGGCCCGGTCGGCTCAGGTAAAACCGCAGTCATCGAAGTGATCACGCCGATCCTGATCAATCGCGGCTACAAGCCGCTGATCATCACCAACGACATTGTCACCACCGAAGATGCCAAGCAGGTCAAGCGTACGCTCAAGGGCATTCTCGACGAAGACAAGATCCTCGGCGTCGAGACCGGTGCCTGCCCACACACGGCGGTGCGCGAAGATCCGAGCATGAACATCGCCGCCGTCGAAGAGATGGAAGAGAAGTTCCCGGACAGCGACTTGATCATGATCGAAAGCGGCGGCGACAACCTGACGCTGACCTTCAGCCCCGCGCTGGCGGACTTTTATATCTACGTGATCGACGTGGCCGAAGGCGAGAAAATCCCGCGCAAGAACGGTCCGGGGCTGGTGCAGGCGGACATTCTGATCATCAACAAAATTGACCTCGCCCCTTACGTGGGCGCGAGTTTGGACGTGATGGAGAGCGACACCCAAGTGGTGCGTGGCGGGCGTCCTTACATCCTCACCAACTGCAAGACCGGCCAGGGTGTAGAGGCGTTGGTGGACATGATCGAACACATGTTCCTGTTCGCTCACAAACCTAGCGCACCGGCCTCCCATTCCGGGGTCACGGCATGACCGTGCACAACCAGATTGTGAACACGCCGTCACGGCGGCGCGCGCACTCCGTGGGCAACACTGCCCCGGAGCTCGCGCGCTATCAGGACGAACCGCCGCAAATGCACAGCGGCGCGGTCGGTAAAAGTGGCTACCTGCGGCTGGGCTTTGAAAAGCGCGCGAATCGCAGCGTCCTTGCGGACATGGAACGACGCGTCCCGTCATTGGTGCAAAAAGCCTTGTACTGGGATGAAGCAATGCCCCAGCTGCCTTGCGTCACCATGATTTCGACCTCGGGCTGTGTGCTTCAGGGCGACCGACTGGCCACTGATGTGAATGTGGGGGTCGGTGCCTGCGGGCATGTTACGACCCAGTCAGCAACCAAAGTCCACTCCATGAATGCCAACTACGCCTCGCAAGTACAGCACTTGCGAATTGAAGAAAACGGCTACCTGGAGTTCATGCCCGACCCACTGATTCCCCATCGCGATGCGCGGTTCATCACCGACACGCAGATCAAAATCCATCCGACGGCCACCGCCATTTACTGCGAAACCCTGATGTCGGGGCGCAAGTACCATCATGTGGATGAACGCTTTGGCTTTGACGTGTACTCCTCGCGAGTGTGCGCCGAAACCCTTGAAGGCAAGGAGCTGTTTGTCGAGAAGTACGTCCTGGAACCGAAAACAGAAAGCCTGGACGCTGTGGGCATCATGCAAACCTTCGACGTGTTCGGCAACGTCGTGTTGCTCACGCCCAGCGAGCATCACGATCGCATCGTTGAACGGGTGCCAGCCGTATTTGACCTTAAGGCGGGCGTGGCCAGTGGTGTCACCCGTCTGCCCAACCATTGCGGGCTGATCTTCAAGGTGCTGGGCAATGACAGCGGCGAAGTCAAAGCGCAGATCCGTGCGTTCTGGAGGGTTGCTCGTGAAGAAATTCTCGGCGTGAGCTTGCCGCCGCCATTCTTGTGGAAATAAACGCTGCCGGTGAGCGCCGGCAGATCCGGCGCCCGCAGGGGCTCTATGGGGAGAGTCAATATGCAAGCGGGGTTATCCAAGTGGTCGCAACTGGCGGACGGCAACAGGCTTCTGGAGTTTATTGACGTTAGCCTGCGCGGTTGCGCGCAGGTCATGTTCCAGAACAACCCGCTGACCGGCTTGCTGTTTTTTGCCGCCATTTTTGTGGGCGCTTTTGCCGAGGGCAATCCGGCGGTTGCCTTTGGTAGCGTGTTGGGCACCGTATCTGCCACCTTGACTGGTAGACATCTCAAGGACCGCACGTCCTGGAAAGCTGGACTGTTTGGCTATAACGGCTGCCTGGTCGGGGTTGGCTTGCCGACCTTTCTAGAAGTCACCCCCATCGTCTGGCTGTGCATCATTCTCGGCGGCGTGGTGTCGGTGATTGTCACCATCTGCATCGCCGACATCCTGAAAACCTGGAAAGTCGCGGCCCTCACGGCGCCTTTCGTGCTGGTGACGTGGACCATGTTGCTGGCCAGCTATGCCTTCGGCGGCCTGACCAGCAACGCGCTCCCGCCACCTGACCTGCCCCACGACCTGATTACGCACAATCACGATCTGCTCGATGGCATCAACCTGTTCCAAGCCACGTTCCATGGCATCTCAGAAGTGTTCCTGATCAGTACCGTGGTGGGCAGTTTATTGTTTTTGGCGGGGCTGGCAGTGTCCTCGATATGGGCAGCGCTCTTCGGTCTGCTGGGCTCCTTGTTGGCGGTGCTGGTAGCGGTTGTATTGCAGGCCGAACATTCAAGTATCAACAATGGGCTGTATGCGTTCAGCGCAGTACTGACGGCGATTGCACTGGGTTCAACCTTCAACAAACCGCGCTTGCGTGTACTGATCTACACAGTGATCGGTGTAATTTTCACTGTATTTGTACAGGGTGCTTTGAATACTGTGCTGGGCCCTGTCGGCATCCCGACCCTGACCATGCCGTTTGTGCTCGCGTCATGGTTGTTTCTGGTGCCGAACAAGGACGTAATGCCTTCCCATCGTCAATAAATCCAGTGCTTTTGAGGAATCACAATGACCGCTATCGCTTACCCTTTCAGCCGTTCTGAGCCCGGCGATACCAAAAGGCGGGCAATCTCGTTATTGATAGGGCTGGTCGTCGCCAACCTGCTGGCCTGGGCCTGGGCTTTTATAGAATTCGGCAGCAACCCGATACTGATGGGCACCGCACTGTTGGCCTACGGATTCGGGCTACGCCATGCGGTGGACGCCGATCACATCGCGGCCATCGACAACGTCACGCGCAAATTGATGCAACAAGGCAAACGGCCGATTGCCGTGGGTACATGGTTCTCATTGGGGCACTCGACCATTGTGGTGCTCGCCTCCTTTGCGATTGCGGCCACTGCCATGGCCTTCAAGGACGACATGGAGTGGTTCCATGAAACCGGCGGCTTGATTGGCACACTGGTGTCATCGGTCTTTCTGCTGCTGTTCGGCGTGCTCAACCTGGTGATTCTGGTGTCGGTGTACCGACAGTTCAGGAAGGTCAAGGCTGGATACGCCTTGCCCCCTGAAGAACTTGATCTGCTGGTCGCCAACAAAGGGGGCTTGATGGCCCGGATCTTTGGCCGGTTGTTCAATCTGGTGAACAAAAGCTGGCACATGTACCCGGTGGGTTTTCTGTTCGGCCTGGGTTTTGACACCGCCACTGAAGTCGGACTGCTGGGTATCAGCGCCACCAGCGCCACGCAAGGCATCAACCTGTGGTCAATCATGGTGTTCCCGGTGCTGTTTGCCGCGGGCATGGCGCTGATCGATTCCCTGGATAACTTCGTGATGATCGGTGCCTACGGCTGGGCCTTCTCCAAGCCCGTGCGCAAGCTCTACTACAACATCACCATCACTGCCGCGTCGGTGTTTGTGGCACTGTTTATCGGCGGCGTCGAAGCCCTGGGGCTGATCGCCGACAAACTTGAACTCACAGGAGGGATCTGGGCACCCATCGCCGCCCTCAACGACAATTTTGGTGAAATTGGTTACTGGATCATCGCCCTGTTCGTGCTGTGCTGGATGATCTCAGGGCTCAATTATTATCTGCGCGGCTATGACCGTCTGGGAGCCAGCGGCTGAAAACGCCGGTCAAGGCGCGCAACGCCTGCACGGTCAACCGTAGTAACCTGACCTACACTCCTGAAACCCCTAAATAGACACGTCGTAGGAATTATGACTTTATTACAGGAAGTTAAATCGCGACTCTCATTTGCCTACGGGGTCGCCCTGGTGGCGGCTATCAATGGCCTGGCCTTGATTCTACCGGTGGTACAACGCGGCCTCGCCCACTCCAATGCGGCAGGCGGGGTCTTCAATTCATGGCAAGAGGCCTTGAGTTTTCTGGCCCTGCTGGAAATTCCCGGATTCGTCGTTGGTTTCCTGCTGATACTGATGTCATTCGGGCTGTTGCTCAAATCACGTATCAGTTGGTTCTTTTCGCTGCTGTTGTTGATCTCCACGGTCTGCGTGGATTTTTTCATCGTGAAGAATCCCAACGGCGTCGCCTACTTCTCGTTGTTCACCATCGCCTTGCTGATCTTTTATTGGCGCGGTTTTGACCACCACAGCCTGGCCACTGGCAGCTTCTTTGCAATCGTCAGTATCGCTTCGCTGATTGTCTACAGCACCCTTGGCACGCTGTACATGGGTGATCAGTTCACCCCCCCGGTCAACGATCTGCCTTCGGCGCTCTATTTCTCCATTGTGGTGATGTCGACCGTCGGCTTTGGCGACATCGTGCCCCACAGCACCGATGCCCGGTTTTTCACGCTCACTGTGATCATCTTGGGCATCACCATCTTCGCTGTGTCGGTAGCGTCGATTGCCGGCCCCCTGATCAGCAACAACATCCAACGCATTGTTAAAGGCAGGATTTCCCATATGGCCCGTAAAAATCATTACATCCTGGCCGGTACCGGCTCATTGGCGCAGAACGTCTACAAAGGCCTGACCGACCGCGGCGAACACGTCACCGTCCTCGCCACGCCTAACAGTCAGCACGACTTGCCAGAGAACGCCGACATCATCGAAGGTGATCCCTCTTCAACCGTGACCCTCAAGCAGGCCGGTGCCGATGAAGCGAAATACATCGTCACCTTGCGCGACAACGATGCAGACAATGTCTTTACCATTCTGGCGGCAAAAGAAGTAGCCGGAGACGACACCAAAATCATCGCTCTGGTCAACGAGTCCCAGAACATTCCCAAGGTCAAGCGCGTTGCCCCGAACATGGTGCTGTCCCTGCCATTACTGGGCAGTGAACTGCTGGTGCGTACCCTGCAAGGCGATCAGATCAACAACGACCTGATCACCGAAATCTTCTTTGGCAAACGCAGTACGCTGTAATCCCTCCCCTCCCGCGGCCTGCGATGGCCAGAATAACGGCCATCGCAGGCGCATCCGCGCTATCCGCGTAAACCTCAGAACCTGTCCTACACTCCCCCGAACCTCATAACGGACATGTGGTAGGTAGGCACTATGACGCTCTTACAGGATGTTAAATCACGGCTCGGCTTTGCCTATGGAGTGGCCTTGCTGGTGGCCATCAATGGCTGTGCGATGTTTGTACCGGTGCTGCAACGATGGTTCGCACACACCGAGGCCGCCGGCGACGCATTCCGCTCATGGAAAGACGCCCTGGGCTTTTTAGCCTTGCTGGAAATCCCCGTGGTCATCACCGGTGTCGTGCTGTTGCTGATGTCATTCGGGCTGATGATCAAGTCGCGTATCAGCTGGTTTTTCGCGCTGCTGTTACTGGTAGCGTCTGTGTGCATCGACTTGTTCATCGTGAAAAAACCCAGCAGCGTCACCTATTTCTCGCTGCTGACCGTGGCCGTGCTGCTGTACTACTGGCGACGGTTCGATCACTACAGCCTGGCCACCGGCAGCTTTTTTGCGGTGGTCAGCATTGCCTCGCTGACCGTCTACAGCACGCTGGGCACCCTGTACCTGGGCGAACAGTTCGCACCGCCGGTCACAGACCTGGCCACCGCGCTGTATTTCGCCCTTGAGGTGATGACCACTGTGGCGTTTGGCGACATCCTGCCGCACTCCACCGTGGCGCGGTATTTCTGCCTGACGGTGATTATCCTGGGCATCACCATCTTCGCCATTTCGGTCGCGTCCATTGTCGGCCCGCTGATCAGCAACAATATCCAGCGCATCGTCAAAGGCAGAATCACTCACATGGCGCGTAAAAAGCACTACATCCTGGTCGGCGCCGGCTCTATGGCCCAGAACGTCTACAAAGGCCTGACCGAGCGTGGCGAACACGTCACCGTGATCTGTGCGCCGGGCAGCCAGCATGCGTTGCCAGCCAAAGCCGACATCATCCAAGGGGATCCGTCGGCAACCGCGACCCTCAAAATGGCGGACGTTGGTGAAGCCAAATACATCGTCACCCTCTGTGACAGCGATGCGCAGAACGTATTCACCATCCTGGCGGCCAAAGAAGTGGCAGGCGAGCACACTAAAATCATTGCGCTGGTCAATGACACCCAGAACATCGCCAAGGTCAAACGCGTCAACCCGACCATGCTCCTGTCACTGCCGCTGCTGGGCAGTGAACTGCTGATACGCACCCTGGAAGGCGACAAAATCAACAATGACCTGATCACGGACATGTTCTTCGGCAAACGGACTTCACTGGGGTAAAGAGGCCCCCCTAGTCCCTGAGAAAAGCAACGAAGCCGTGATCACCTTCACGGCCTCGCCGCCCACAGACTTACAGCTGTTTCAGGGTTTCCTGGGTAATGGCCTCCAGGCCCTGCTCGGTGATTTTCTTCCAGGCTCCATCCGTCACAACCTTCGCGTCATCGGTAACCAGAGTTTTCACGCTGTATTCAGGTGCTCCCGTGGTTTTGATCTGCAACAAGGACTGATTGCGGACTGCTTTATCCAGTACCCCTTCAACTCCGGACCATGACCAGAACTCAAGGATCTGCACGTTCACTTGGCGGGCACCAGCAGCATTAGGGGTTTTCACCACTTCATATCCGGCCTGATGATAAGCGGTAGCGACGGCATCACTCACCAACCCGGCCACTGTGCGGCCTTTGGGAAGCAGCACGTCGCCGATCGCCCAATTGAAGTTATTACGCTTGCGCGCAATCGCCCGCTCGGTAATCGACTTGTCGTCAATATCGTCGTACTTCAGCGAAGGGACATCGAAACTGGAGGGTTTGACCTGAAAAACACGATCATCAACAGCGCTGACAAACACCTTTTTGCCATTACTTGGGGCGGGCGTCTGCGTAGTGCCTGGCGGCACCACATCAACATCCACTTCTGCCCGGTTGGTGGCACAACCGGCCAATAGTACCAACGCCACAACGCCCAAAAATCTGCGAACCATCTTCCTTACTCCCTTTCTTTGTGTGCCTTCATTGGCACGGCCAAACACTGGCCGAAAAAGAGTGTAGAAGACCGCTCGCAGTTCGGGACGCTCGATCAGGCCTTGGCGGCCATCGCCGTGACTTCCACACGCATGCCTTCTACCGCCAGAGCGGCTACGCCCACAGCGGCGCGTACCGGCCATGGCTTGGCGAAGAAGCGCTTATACACCTCGTTAAAGGCGGCGCGATCAGCCATGTCAGTGAGGTAAATCGTCAGGTGCAACACGCGGTCCATCGAGCTGCCCGCCTTTTCCAGGGCAACCTTGAGCGCCTGCAAGGTGCATTCGCTTTGCTCGGTGATACTGCCCAACTCCAGACTGCCGTCGGCACGGGTAGGGATCTGGGTGGACACAAGAATGCCGCCAAAACCGGCAACATCGGAAGAGATCGACTCTGCATCAGGATCGGGAGTAAAGGTGATGTCTTGGTTTGCCATGTGGGTCTCTTGGTAGGAGGGATTTAAAGTCTGTTGGTGCCCAGGCAATTCAGGCCTTGGCAGTCACTCGGTACTTTTGCATCGGGAGGGCGAGTTTAACACCGGGATGCGCATCAATCCGCTCGCGACAAGTCGGTAAACGCGGCCGCCAATAACTGCTGGGTGTACGGATGTTGCGGCGCGTCAAAGATGGCCTGTGTCGCGCCCTGCTCCAGCACGTGCCCGTCCTTGATGACCATGATGTCGTGGGCCAGGGCGCGGACCACCGCCAGGTCATGGCTGATAAACAGATACGTCAGCCCATGTTCCAATTGCAAGCGGCGCAGCAAAACGATGATCTGCTTTTGCACGGTACGGTCCAGCGCCGAGGTCGGTTCGTCGAGCAACATCAAGTCCGGCTTGAGCACCAGCGCACGGGCAATGGCAATGCGTTGCCGTTGCCCTCCCGAGAACTCATGCGGATAACGATGGCGCACTGACGGATCCAGCCCGACTTCTTCCAGCACGTTGATCACCGCAGTCTCGCGCTCTTGTGCCGTGAGGTTGGTGTGCACGCGCAAGCCTTCGGCAATGATTTGCAGCACGCTGAAGCGCGGGCTCAAGCTGCCGTAAGGGTCTTGAAAGACCACTTGCATGCGCTTGCGCCACGGGCGCATTTGCCGGGTATCGAGGCTCTCCAGCGCAGTGCCGTCAAACTGAATCGAGCCCTGGGCCTCGATCAATTTGAAGATCGCTTGCCCCAGGGTCGACTTGCCAGAGCCGGACTCACCGACAATCCCCAGGGTGGTGCCCTGACGTATGCTCAAGTCGATGCCTTGCAACGCCTGCAAGTAGTCCCGGCGCCAAAATGGCCCGCCCAGTGAGAAACGCACAGCCAGTTTGTGCACCCGCAAAAGATTCTCTGAAGGCGCCACCGGCAGCGGATCACTGCCGGGTTCAGCATCCAGTAACTGCCGCGTGTAGGGATGCTGCGGATGCGTAAACAGGTCGTCGCAGCGAGCCTGTTCGACCACCTCGCCGCCGCGCATCACCGCCACCCGCTGGGCGATCTGCCGCACCAGGTTGAGGTCATGGCTGATAAACAACATCGCCATGCCCATTTGCTGCTGAAGGTCGCGCAGCAGTAACAAAATCTTGCGCTGTACCGTCACATCCAGCGCAGTGGTGGGCTCATCGGCTATCAGCAATTGCGGTTCGCAGGCCAAGGCCATGGCGATCATCACCCGCTGCCGCTGGCCGCCAGACAATTGATGCGGGTAGGCTTTAAGCCGTTGCGCCGGTTGTTGAATACCCACCCTGTCGAGCAGCTCGAGAATGCGCCGACGGATAGCGTGCCCGTCCAGTGCCGTGTGCAGTCGCAAGGTTTCGCTGAGCTGACGTTCGATGGTGTGCAACGGATTGAGCGAACTCATGGGCTCCTGAAAAATCATCGCCACCTGATTGCCGCGCAGTTTTCCCAAACGCGCAGCCCCCACACCCAGTAACTCCTCCCCGCGCAACCGAATACTGCCTTCGGTACGGCTGCTGGACGGTAACAATTGCAGGATCGAATGCGCGGTCACTGACTTGCCGGAGCCGGACTCCCCCACCAGCGCCAGGCATTCGCCCTGGCGTATGTCCAGGTCAATACCCCGCACCACCGGCTGCCCGGCAAAACTGACGCGCAAGTTACGAATTTCGATCAATGGCTCAGGCATGGGCAGTTCTCGGGTCAAACGCATCGCGACAGGCTTCGCCGATAAACACCAGCAAACTCAGTAACAACGCCAGGGTGAAAAACGCAGTGAGCCCTAACCAGGGCGCCTGCAAATTGTTTTTGCCCTGGCTGATCAACTCGCCCAGGGACGCACTGCCCACCGGCATGCCAAAGCCCAGAAAATCGAGGGCCGACAAGGTGCCAATCGCCCCGGTGAGAATGAAAGGCAAATAGGTCAGGGTTGAGGTCAAGGCATTGGGCAGCACGTGACGCAGCATCACTTCAAGGTTGCTCAAACCCAAGGCGCGCGCCGCTTTCACGTACTCCAGATTGCGCCCGCGCAGCACCTCGGCCCGTACCACGTCGACCAGGGTCAGCCAGGAAAACAGCGCCATGATGCCCAGCAACCACCAGAAACCTGGCTCGACAAACCCCGAGAGGATGATCAACAGGTACAGCACCGGCAAGCCAGACCAGATTTCCTGCAGGCGCTGACCAAACAAGTCGACCCAACCGCCGTAATAGCCCTGCAACGCACCGGCACAGATGCCGATAAAGCTGCTGATCAAGGTCAGCGCCAGGGCAAACAGCAGCGACAGGCGCACGCCGAAAATCACCCGGGCCATCACATCCCGCGCCTGATCGTCTGTGCCCAGCCAGTTTTCCCTACCCGGCGGGCTGGGGGCCGCCGTGCGCAGGTCGTAATTGACCGTGTCGGCACTGAACTCAATCGGCGGGAACAACATCCAGCCGCCCTGCTGCTTGATCATCTGGCGAAAATAAACGCTGCGGTAGTCCGGCTGGAACGGCAATTGGCCGCCAAACTCCTGTTCGGTGTAACGCGACACCGCCGGGAAATACCAGTGCCCCTGGCTGACCACCAGCAGTGGTTTGTCATTGGCCAGCAACTCGCCGCCCAAACTGGCGGCAAACACCGCCAAAAAAATCCACAACGACCAATAGCCTCGGCGATTGGCCTTGAAACGCTGCCAGCGACGCTGGTTAACAGGAGACAGACTGGGCATCAATAGCGCCTCGTGGAGAAGTCGATTCGCGGATCAATCAACCGATAACAGAGATCACCCAGCAGTTTGATCAGCAAACCGAACAGGGTAAAAATGAACAGCGAGCCAAACACCACCGGGTAATCGCGCGAGACCGCCGCGTCGTAGCTCATGCGGCCCAGGCCATCGAGGCTGAACACCACTTCAATCAACAATGAGCCGCCAAAAAACACGCTGACCATGGCCTGCGGCAATCCGGCGACCACCATCAGCATCGCGTTGCGCAGCACATGGCCGTACAGCACCTGCCGCTCCCCTGCGCCTTTGGCCCTGGCGGTGATCACGTACTGGCGTGACATCTCGTCCAGAAAGCTGTTTTTGGTGAGCATGGTCAACGTCGCAAAACCGCCCACCACCAACGCCGTGACCGGCAGCACCAAGTGCTTGAGGTAGTCCAGTACTTTGCCGGCGGTGGACAACGACGCGAAATTCTCGGAGACCAACCCGCGCAGCGGGAACCAGTTAAGGCCACTGCTGCCGGCGAACAGCAGAATCAGCACTAGGGCGAACAAAAAGGCAGGCAAGGCATAGCCGATGATGATCGCGGCGCTGGTCCACACATCGAACGCGCTGCCATGGGCGACGGCCTTGCGAATGCCCAAGGGGATCGACACGCCATAGGTAATCAGCAAGGCCCAGAGGCCGAGCGAGAACGTGACCGGCAGCTTTTCAGCGATCAGATCAGTGACCGTAGCGCCACGAAAAAAACTGTTGCCGAAGTCCAGACGGGCGTAGTTCGTGATCATCAGCCATAACCGCTGCAAAGGCGGCTTGTCGAAACCGTATTGGCGTTCAATGTCCGCCACCAGCTTTGGATCAAGACCGCGATCGGTGGCTGAGCCCGACGCTGTATTCAGGATTTCTGCATGCCCGCCGCCAATCGACGCACCACCGCCCAGGCCCTGCAAACGAGCAATCGCCTGTTCTACCGGCCCGCCTGGAGCCGCCTGCACAATGACGAAGTTGACCAGCAAAATGCACAGCAAGGTCGGGATGATCAGTAACAAGCGCCTCAGGCTATAAATCAGCATGGCTTTGCTCCTGTTGTGCGTGCATCTGCGAGTTGGTCAACGGCTGTGTGCTGACTTGCCACCAGGTGTCTAGCCCGGCGTCGAAGACTGGTGCTATCTCAGGTTGAGCGAAGCGGTTCCACCACACCGAGCCGGTGCCTTCGCTGTAAAAACTCGGTATCCAGTAGTACCCCCACTGCAGCACCCTATCCAGTGCGCGCGCATAGGTGACCATGGTTTTGCGGTCTGTGGCCCGGGTCAAACCCGTCATCAGCTGATCAACTGCTGGATCGTTGAGGTTCATGTAGTTGTTGGAGCCCGGCGCACGAGCTGCCGACGAGCCAAAGTAATTGAACAGCTCACGCCCAGGAGACGCCGATACCGGGTAGCTCACTACGATCATGTCGTAGTCGCGAGTGCGCAGGCGGTTGATGTATTGCGCAGCGTCGACCGTGCGGAAATCCAGGGTCACGCCGATCTGTTTGAGGTTACGGATATAAGGCAAAACCAGCCGTTCATAACCACTGCCGCTGTTGAGAAAAGTCAGGCGCAGGGGTTTGCCCGCCGCATTCACCAATTGATCGCCCTGTGGGCGCCAGCCGGCGGCTTGCAGCAGGGCCAGCGCCTGTAATTGCTGGTCGCGGATAATCCCGCTGCCATCGGTGCCAGGCGGGTTAAAGACGTCGCTGAAGACCTCTGGCGGCAGTTGACTACGCAGCGGCTCCAGCACCTTGAGTTCCTCGGCGTCGGGCAAGGTTTTGGCTGCCAGTTCGCTGTTGGAAAAAAAGCTGCGCTGACGGTGATAGGCGTCATACATCAGGCTGCGATTGGTCCATTCAAAGTCCCACAGCATGGCCAATGCCTGGCGCACGCGACGGTCGGACAAGATCGGGTTGTCGAGGTTGAACACAAATCCCTGAGTACCTTGAATGGCCAAGGGCGCCAGACGTTTTTTTTGCAGGCGCCCGTCATTCAGTGCTGCACCGTTATAGGCGGTGGCAAATTGCGCAGAAGAACCGACCACATTGAAGTCAAATACCCCTGCGCGCAAAGCCTCGACATCGACGCTGCCGTTATCGGCAAAGTACTCGATGCGCACCTGATCAAAGTTGTACTGGCCACGGTTGACCGGCAGGTCGGCGCCCCACCAGTCCGGCACACGCTGCAAATGCACGCTGCGCCCAGGGTCAACCTTGACCACGCGATACGGCCCGCTGCCGGGCGGAATATCAAAACCGGCGCCATTGGCAAAATCATGCTCACGCCACCAGTGCGCAGGCAGGACCGGCAATGTCGCGAGGTCCAGCGCCAGGGTGCGGTTATCGCTGCCGACGAAGTCAAAACGCACCTGCAATGGCGACTCGATCACCACCCTGGCGACGTCGGCAAACTGAATGCGGTACTTCAGTTTGCCGTAGGTGGTCAGTTGCTCGAAGGTGTAGCGCACATCGTCAGCGGTGATGGGCGCGCCGTCGTCAAACCGGGCCTGCGGGTTGAGGGTGAAGCGGATCCAGCTGTGGTCCGGCGCCAACTCCATGCTCTGCGCGACATCGGCATACACCGTATAGGGTTCATCTTTCGAGCGCTGGGCCAACGGCGCGTAGAGCCAGCCATCGAGCTTGTCCACGCCCTGCCCCTTGTCCACATACGGCAGCAAGTGATCAAAGGGCGATGTCTGCCCGGACAGGCTGAAACTCCCTCCTTTGGGGGCATCCGCCTGCACATAGTCGAAGTGCTGAAAACCGGGCGGGTATTTCGGCGCTTCGCCGTAAACCGTCAGCGCCTGTTGTGGCTGGGCATGCGCCAGCGGCGCGCACAGCAACAGCAGCCCGGCACAGTATGCGAGTCGTTCAAACATGGTCGGCGCCCGCTGCGTTAAAGGTCGAAACTGACGTTAAGCGACAGCGTGCGGGGAGCACCGACGAAGATGTAATCCGAAGACAGGATGCCCCAGTACTTGTGGTCAGTCAGGTTGTCGACTGCGCCGCGCAAGGTCACATTGTGGTTATCGACCTTCAGGCGATAGCTGGCACCCACCCCATACAACGTGTATTCCGGCAGCTTCCAGGTGTTGTTGTCATCGGCTTCGGATGAGCCGGTGTAATGGGCGTCGGCGTAGACTTTCAGGCCTTCGATCCCGGCCACCTTGTGGCTGACTTGCAGCACTTGCTGGAAGCGCGGCGCACCGGAAACCCGGTTGCCCACCAAGCCGTCCTCGTTTTTGGTAAAGGTCGCGTCCAGCCAGGTCGAACTGCTGCTGACGGTGGTGTTGTCGGTCACATCAAGGTGGCCGTTTAGCTCAACCCCTTGATAACGCAACTCGCCGTCCTGCACGTAATAGTTCTGGCTGTTACCGTATTGCGCGCCGCGTTCAATGCGGAACACCGCCGCCGAGCCGCCCCAGTTTTTACGATCGGTTTTCACCCCAACTTCGTATTGCTTGCTCTTGATCGGGTCGAGCACTTCGTTGGCGTTTTTGTAGGTGATGCCCGCCGTGCCGCCCGACTCAAGGGCCTCGACATAACTGGCATAGAACGTGGTGTCCGGGCGCGGTTTGTACATCAGCGCAATCGTCGGCGTCAGCGGCGTTTCGTGGTAAGTCGAGGTGCGGCTGCCGCTTTTGCCGTAGGTGTCCTGGGTGTAGTCGGTCAGGCGCAGGCCGGCCAGCAACGACCAGCCGTGGGTCAGGTCCAGGGTGTCGCTGGCAAATACGGCGCGCTGATCGATGTAGGCCGTGCGGTAAGTCGAGTAATCGAAGCTGCCGTCATAGGTCAGGCGGTCAGGGGTGTCGTAGAGGTTGTTGCCACCGATATCGGCACTCAGGTAATTGAGGCTCGCACGTCGAGTCAGGCCTTGCCAGGACACGCCAAACACGGCTTTGTGGTCAATCGGCCCGGTGCTGAAACTGCCTTGGGTCATCGCCTGTACTTGGTCATAAATCGCAATACTGTGGCCGACGTTCAGGTTGTCCCGAAAATTACCGGCCTTGTCCAGCAGTGACATCCATTCAGCGGCGTACACGCGTTTATCGCTGAAATGGCTGTAATCCACGCTGGCGGACCAGTCCGGGGTCACATTCCAGTGCAAGCCCGTGGCGGCCAGCCAAATGCGCGACTGGAAGAAGGTGTCATCAAAGGCAGACAAATCGGTCCGGCCACTGATTGGCTTGGGCAGTTTATCGCCGGTGTAACTGTTGAGGTCGAAGTCTTGAATGCCGCCATTGATACGGCGTTCCTGGTACAACGTGTCAGCGGTCCAGGTCAGGTCGGGCGTGATGCGCGCATCGAGCGACAACGACGCCGAATCGCGGTGCACGTTGGAGTGGCTGTAGGTCTCACCCTCTTCGTGCACGGCGTTCAAGCGATAGCCAAACGTGTCGTCCGCTCCGACCCGGCCGCCCGTATCCACATGCTCACTGTAAACACCATTGGAGCGCATGCCCGCGTCGACACTCAGCGTAGTCTCGTCAGTCGGCTTTTTGGTGACAAAGTTGATCACCCCGCCCGGCGCACCAAACCCGTACATAAAGCCCGAAGCACCCTTGAGCAACTGCACGGAATCAAAGGCTTCGAGCGGCAGTTCGACAGTGGTCATGTAAATCGGCAGGCCGTTGATCTTGTAGCTGCCGCCGTCATCCAGCGGCAGGCCGCGTACGCTGATGGAGTAAGCGTTCAGCGAAAAGGTATCGCCGTTGGACACCACCGAAGTGTCTTCGGAAAACACCTTGCCTAGCGCCTTGATTTGACGCTCCTCAATCTCGGCACTGCTGACCTGGCGCGTCGAAAACGGCGTATCCAGCTCACTGGCGCTGCCCAACGCCCCGGCAATAATCTTTGGCTGCTCGATCTTCTGCCCAGTGACGGTCACGGTTTTCAATTGCGTGGTGGTTGAATCCTTGGGGGCATCGGGTTGTACGCTCAAGCCGATATCGCTTTGTACCCGATGCAGTCCGGTGCCACGCAGGGCCTGGTCGATGGCTTCATTGGCGGTCAGGTCACCGCTGACCGGTGCGCTTTTCAAACCGTGCAGCAAACGCTGTTCGAAAGAAATCGGCACTGCGCCCTGACGCGAGATGGTCAGCAACACCTGATCCAGCGGCCCGGTTGGCAACTCGAAATGCACCACCTTGCCCAGCGCCTGACCATCGGCCCATGCCGTACTCAAACCGGCGCCGCCGACAATGCTCAACGCCACCCCCAACGCCAACCGCGAAGCCCTTACGTAGCCCATACCCTGCACCTCATTTATTGTCTGATGCAGGTATGTGAAACAGCGCGCGGAAATTTATAGGGGGTGCAGCCATTTATTTAAAAAAATTTAAACCCGCGGCTCGATGCTGACCCAAAACGGCGTGTGGTAGCGCACTGTTACGGGCAACGAATGCTCCAGCAGTTGCAACGTGCGATCACTGTCATCAAGAAAATACAGGCCACTGATACGCAAACTGGCAATGTGCGGGCTGAGCACGATGATCCCGCGGCGATAGCTGCGCAGACGCTCAACTACATCGGCGAGCGAGCTGTCACGCACCTCCAGTTGGCCATCGATCCAAGCGTTTTCGTAGCCAGTTGCCGGGGCGATACTCAGGCTGTTTTTGCCATCAAACGTGGCACTTTCACCGGCTTTTACAACCTGTTGAAGCCCCGAGCGTGTGGTGATTTCTACTTGAGAATGCAGCATAACGATGCGTGTTGAGTCGTCGCGGCGCTGCACCACAAACCGGGTGCCCAAAGCCCGCATCCGGCCATGTTCGGTTTGCACCACAAACGGCCTGCCGGCGTCCCGCGCCACATCCACCAGCAACTCACCGCTGCGCAACAGCAGCAAACGCTCCAGCGCATCAAAATGCACCTGCACCAGGCTGCGTGCATTGAGGGTCAAGGCGCTGCCATCGTCCAAGGTTAATGAACGGCGCTCAGCCGTGCCGGTCAGCAGCTCGCCCGGCCATGCCACCAGCCCATAAAACCGGCCAAGCCCCAGACTCAAAGCCCCCACCCCGACCACAGACAGGGTTTTACCCAAAAAGCGCCGTCGACTCGAAGGGCTGTTGAGACTGCTCATCAGGCTCTGACGCGGAATCGCCCGCAGCGCATCCACCGGCAAACGGCCCAAGCCGCCACCCATGCGTGCACACACCTCAGCGTGTCGCGGGTCACTTTCACGCCAGGCCGCAAACGCCTGGAACTCCTCAGGGCTGGCATGCCCGGACTGCACCAGCGCCATCCATTGCGCGGCTTCGTTGATCACACGGCTGTCAATCGCACTCATGCTTCATCCATTACGGTGTAGATCCTTTTGAACGCTTGAACCATGTACTGCTGCACGCGGCTGACCGACACACCCAGTTGCTGGCTGATCTCGGTGTACGTCATACCGTCCAGTTGGTGATAGAGAAACGCCGCCTTGGCGTTTGCCGACAAACCATTGAGCAAGCGGTCGACCGTCAGCAAAGTCTCGATAATCAGCGCCTGCTCTTCGGGCGAGGCATGAACGCTATCGCCCTGAGCGGCCATGCTTTCACGGTATGCCTGCTCCAGATCACGGCGCCGCCAGCCTTCGTACATCAAACGCCGGGCGATCGTCGTCAACAGCGCACGCGGCTCACGAACAGTGAAGACATCCCGCAGGCCCAGCACCTGCACAAACGTCTCCGCGGCAATATCTTCGGCACCGTGCGGGCAGCCAATATCTTTGCCGACCCTGGCACGCAACCAACGATATTCGTTCCTAAACCATTGTCCGATCAGAAGACTGCGGGATTTATGATCGACATCCATGGATGACTCCAAACGAAGCACTGTCAGCTGGCCGAAAAAGGGGGCCACTATGCTCCGAGCGGATAAAATCCCAAAAGAACAAAAAAACGTGATTTATTCCTGAAAAGCATAACAAAGCCTTTCAAAAGGAGAATTAGGGTATAGGGAAAGATCTCGGCCTGTAAGATCTGCCGAAGGCTACGATCTTTTGATCTTGGAATTAAAAATGCGCAGCCATTCTGAAAAACGGCCGCAGAGCTAGCTGCAATACACTCATAGCACCTAACACGCTAAAGATGCTTTTCGCAGCCTGATCGAATATACCTGCTGGCGACAGACACCATACTGCTGCACTGCCCATCACACCCAAACCAACAGCTATGACATGAGATGTGTGCGGCATTTTCGATCACTCTTCAGCGCTCAATAATTTTTTTATAGGCACCTCAAGAATAATAAACACCATACCCGTGAAAATAATAGAAAAAGCCAAAAATATTTCAGCAGTAAAATTTTGCCCATAAAAAACAGACGCAATACAAAACTGAGTCAAAGGCAACAGAAATTGTAGCAAGCCCATTACACTTAAAGGCAGATGTTTTGCAGCAAAAGCAAAAAGCGCCAGTGGGACCAATGAGACAAGACCACAACTTAAAAGCAACGACCCTCTAAATACGCCTAATCCCTTAGGCACCCCTACCCCACCATCAATATATGAAATCAAAGCAGCAGTTATAAAGGTGAGGATAAAAGACTCAACAAACAACCCAGATATTGGGTCTAAACGGGCCATTTTCTTCAACCAGGTGTACATCCCCCACGTCACGCCGATACTTAAATAGACACGAAAATCCAAACCAGGCACTCTAAAAATCAAAAAAAATACGCTTGATACTATAAAAAAAATAATCACACCTCTAAAAAAAGATAAGTTCTCTTTATAGAAAACAATCCCTAAGCCAATCCCAAGTATCGGAGCAATCAGGTAACCCAGCCCGGTTTCAAATACCCGCCCATGAATGGAAGACCAAATAAACACGCCCCAATTACACGCCACCAAAAGTGCTGCAGTTCCATGCAGTGCTACATCCCTCAACTCAAGCCCAAACAATAAAAGCCTAAGTTCTTTGCGAGCCAGCAAAATCAATGTCACACACAACATTGAAATAAACACTCTGTATCCGAGCAAACTAATAGACGACAGTTCACCCAGTGCCTTCCAATACAATGAAGAAAACCCAAGAAAAAGATTGGACATTATTGCCGCTAGCAAACCGGCTTTGGTCCCGACGCGTACATGACTCATGACAGTTTCCCAGTGAGAAATATCGACCACTCCTAAACCTCACACAGAAATTTTAGTGCCTTCACATAAAGTAGCCCGCATTTGAGACTTAGTTCTCCAACCAACAAAAACCTAATTTCAACTATCTCGTTAGAGCACATAATCTCGCCCTTCCTTTAGGCGAGATCTTTACTGATCCAACATTCACTCTCCTGGCAAAATAAGCAGCCCAAGTACTTGCCATTGCTCGGCATACAAACCCAAAACTTAAGCACAGCAAATCACAGCCAGTACGACAATTTAAAATTCGTTAAAAAACCACAACCCAAGATAAACCCGAATATTTAACAGATATCCGCACCTCGCACAGCGTCTATAAATATTATATTTTCACCACCCTGTTCCTGCCTTGTGTTTGATTCTTTACTAAGGCACAAGCACCATTAGAAATCATGCCAACTCACACAAAACACCATCCTCCAATAGCCACTAACAGGTCAAGATAAAAAATCACTATTCAAATGACACATTTCGACACACGACAACTTGAAGTGCCAACCCCCTCATTCTTAACACTTCAAACCAAAAAATTAATGACCTTCAAAAGGATTACACCCCAAGAAAAACTGACGAACGGCACATATTCTCGCCTACCAAAACAAATACAAAATACAGACAAAACCATATAACAAATAGATATTTACGGCCAACCCTCACACTTCCAACACGCCACACAGCAATTAAAGCCATTTAAAACAAAGCTTTATTTATTAAAAACACTATTCATTGCAAGTTACAGAACATGCATAGTATAAATTCCAAGACTTTTCCTACGCCAAATCTCTGCACATCCTACGCCCTATTTTTCATCCCCCACGCATTCCCCCCTTTCTCTCCTACCGCGTTCACCGCTACCCTTACCCGCTCGCAAAGGCTCGAACACGCACAGGATTTTAATGGACACTTCTTCACTCCCACTCGCAGCACAGGCCAGCCAGGATAAAGCCGGCAACTGCGGACGCGTTCAGGTGATTGACCGTTCGATTGTCTTGCTCAGGACGCTGGCACAACTCAAGCAAGGCGCGTCGGCGCTGGAGCTGGCTAAGCTGACGGGGATTGACCGCACGACGATCCATCGTCTGCTCAAGACGCTTAATCACTGGAATCTGATCGAGTCCCACGCCGGTACGTACCGGATCGGCGCTGAGTCGTTGATTTACTCGTCGGCGTATCTCAATCGCCTTAATCTGCGCAAGATCGCCCTGCCGTTCACCATTGAGTTGCAGCGCGTGATCGGTGACTTGCAAGCCATTGTCTCGCTGTCGATTCCGGTCGGTGACGAGGTGGTGTTGATCGAGCGGATGTGGACGCCGTCGACGCCGCTGAATGTGATTGTCGATCTGGCGGATCAATTTCCTATCGACGGTAGCCCCAGCGGACGGGCGATTCTGGCCACTTACAGCGCCGAGCAGGCCCAGGGGTTGCTCAGTGAGGAACGCTGGCAGCGGGTCGAACCAACTTTGCAAAAAATCCGCAGCGAGCAGGATTTCGCCTTCGGCCACGAAGAGTTCAAACCAGGCTTGCACTCGATTGCGTACCCAATTCGCCCCGCCAACGGCCATGCCGTCGGTGCGCTGGTTATCGCCGGGCTGGCCATGGAGGAGCAAACCCACTCCGGCTCTGAACTGGCCAGCCATCTGCGCCGCACTTGTCAGGGCATCGCCGCGCAAATGGCGCCCAACTGATACGGGGCACGCTCAGCCGAGTTGCTCAAGCAACCGGTTGAGCTGGATCTTGCCGTAGTGCGAGCGCGGCAAAGTGTCGACGAAGTACATTTGGCGCGGCACTTTGAAACGCGACAACACACGCTGGCAGTGACTTTGCAGTTGCTCACTGGAAGGCTCAGCACCAGGTTTAAGCACCACGGCAGCACAGACTCGCTCGCCCCACTCCAAATCGGCCTGGCCAAATACATGAGCATCCTCTACTTGCGGATGGCTCAGCAGGCACTCAATGACTTCACCCGGCTGGATGCTTTTACCGCCACTGCGGATGATTTCCTTGCTGCGCCCCATCACCTGCAAATAGCCATCGACACGGATTCGCCCCAAGTCGCCACTGCGTAACCAGCCGTCTTGCAGCACCTGCGCGCTCAACTCGGGCTTCTGCCAGTAGCCAGCCATAAGTTGCGGCCCCCCCAGCATGATTTCACCCACGCCCTGGTCATCGGGACGCTCGATACGCAGCCCCGCCGCAAACACCGGGCGCCCGACCAAGCCTTCAGCACTTTCACCGTCACGGCGTAATTGGCCCATTTGCGCGGCCGACAAGTAGCACGTCCAAGGCGCTTCGGTCATGCCGTACAACACACTCAGACGCGGTCCGAACAAGGCGCAGGCATCGTCCAGCACGGACGGTGCAATCGCGGCGGCGCCGATGTCGATACTCTTCAAGGCGCTGAAGTCCGGGTAGGCCAGGCGCGGCTCACGCAGTACTCGCAGCAATTGGGTGGGCACCAGTGAACTGAAGGCCGCACGGTGATGCTGTAATTGCGACACAAAGGTCGCAGCATCGAAGCGTTCTGCCAGGATCAGTTGGCCACCGCTGAGCACATGCGCCAGCAATGCGACCGCCGCAATCGGCCACAGCGGTCGCACGTTGAGCAGTACGTCACCTGGCAGCGCAGCCCTGGCCATGACGATGTTTTGCAGCACCGCACATAGGCTGGCGTGGGTGTGCATCACCGCTTTGGGCGCTCCGGTGGTGCCGCCGGTGTAGTTGAGCGACGCCAGGGCCGTACGCACTTGCGCCACCCGTGCCGCGGCAGCGGGCGCGCACTGGACGCTGACCTCATCCAGGGGCAAACACACTACGCCTTGCTCCAGCAGTTCGGCTGCGACCTGCGAATGACCGGCGCCGAACAGCAGCAGACGCGCACCCGCGTCCTTGATTTGTGCCAGCAATTCACCCGGCGCCAAGGACGGGTCCAGGGGCACACGCACCCTACCATGGGCCATACAGCCGTAATCGGCGAGCAAGTAATCAAGGCTGGTATCGGCCAGCAATGCAACCCGCTCGCCTTCTCCCACACCTAGCTCCAACAACCCGGCGCCAAAGTCATTCAGAGCCTGATTGAACTCGGCAAAGGTCAATTCACGCTGGCTACGTAGCTCCTTGATCGCCAGCGCCTGCGGCCATTTGCTGGCGGCCTGGTTAAACAGAGTGCTGATGTCCATGCTCACCACCCACTGAGGACAATACGGCCATTGACCTGCCGATTTTCGAGCAAGGCATGAGCCTGTGCCACTTCGGTAAACGGCAGCACCCGGTCGATCAAGGGGCGAACCTGCCCGGCGGCAATCATCGCCAGTGCGCTGCGCAGGTCTTCCAGCGTGGCGCTGCCGGAGCCGAGCAAACTCAATCGGCGACCGATCAACAGCCCGGGCGAAACAGCCACCGCGCCTGGCTGCACATTGCCCAGCACCACCACACGCCCGCCCATCGCCATGCTGCGCAGCGTGTCATGCAACGTGTGGCCAACGTTCTCCATGGCCACGTCGACACCCTGGCGGCCAGTCAATTGCCAGACTGCGGCGCTGTAGCCTTCACTACCCGCGACAATCACATCATGGGCGCCGAGGCCACGTAAAAACTCGGCTTTGTCAGCACTGCCCGTCACGGCAATCACCCGTGCGCCGAGCGAGCGCGCCAATTGCACTTGATGCGCGCCCAGCCCACCGCTTGCACCATTGATCAGCACGGTTTCACCCGGTTTGAGCTGCGCCTGGGACACCAGTGCACGCACACTGGTCGCGATCGGGCAACAGGCCAGTGCGGCATCCGCGTACCCCAGGCTGTCCGGTAACTGCACGGCTGACGCAGCAGGCACACGCAGGAATTGGGCATACGCGCCTTCGGTGTCGACCGAGGGCAAGCCCAATGCACGGCACAAATCCTGGCGCCCGCGCAGGCAGTCCCGGCACTGGCCGCAGAAGCGGCGTTGATACACCACCACGCGACTGCCGACCTTGAGGTGATGCACCTGCGCGCCCACCTCGACCACTTCTCCCGCCACTTCATGGCCCAGCACAACGCCTGTGTGCGCACCCGGCAACTTGCCGGCCCGGTGCATCAGATCGTGATGACAGACACCCGCGGCCTCAATGCGTACCAACACTTCATGAGCGTCTGGCTGTGGCGTCGGTACTGTCTCGAGCTGCAACTGCTCAGGGCCACCGAAATCCTTTAGAACGATTGCTTTCATCTTTTATAACCATATGGAAGTACATAAGAATATGTTCATATAACAAACACATTGTTTGTATTGTGCACATGATTTAAGTTTTGCTTACTTTGACGCGGAGCTCAAGGGGCAATGCGTTTTCCTTAAAAACACACTGAATCGAAGCCATGACTGTCGAGTACGAAATAGTTGAAGACGGCGTTTTACTGGTGACGCTCAATCGCCCAGAACGTTTAAATGCACTGAACGGCGCAGCCAAACTGGCGTTGGCCGGTGTGTGGGAGCGTGCGCAAGAAGATCAGGGGGTACGCGCCATCGTGTTGCGTGGTGCGGGTGAACGAGCGTTCTGCGCCGGTTCCGACCTCAAGGAAATCGCTGCCACCGGCGAGACGGTCAGCACGCAGTTGCTGGCCAACTCGCTGCCTGGCGTCGGCACGCCTTTGACCAAGCCAGTCATCGCCGCGCTTCAGGGCCACACTCTAGGGCTGGGCATCAGCCTGGCGATCCACTGTGATTTTCGCATTGCCCGTCATGACACCCGTTTCAGCTTTCCTGAAGTAAGCCACGGCATGCTTTCTGGCTTCAGCACCATCACCCTGCCCAGCCTGATCGGTGAAGCCGCAGCGCTGGACATCATGCTCAGTGCCCGCCCGTTCGATGCCGCACAAGCCCTCGAACTGGGGCTGATCAATCAAGTGGTCGACGACTCCATCGCAACCTCGCTCGAACTGGCTCGGCGTCTGGCAGCCCATGATTCACGGGCCATGCAATTGACCAAGCGCTTGCTGCTGGCTGACCGCAATCAGCGCCTGCAACAGCACCTGGCATTGATCGACGAAGCCCGTATCGACGTAATGAAACCTCACTGACAGCCAACAACTTTTACTCGCCACCACGCCCTGTCAGGAACACCCACCACCAGGAATGGAAAGCGGGCGCCAATCATTTTTGGAGCCTCACCATGTTTCGCCCACAGAAAAATTTCCGTCCCAAACTGAGCCTGCTGACCGTCGGGATTCTTGGCCTTTACGCCAGCCACCCCGCGTTCGCTGAAGAATCGAACACACCCTCGCTGCAAACCGTGGTGGTGACCGGGGCCCGGGATGGCGGCCGCACCGTGGCCAAAAGCCTGGCACCAATTGACGTGATCAGCGCCGATGACCTGATGCGCTCGGGCAAACAGAACCTGCGTGACGCCTTGGCCGCCGCCGTGCCGTCGTACACCAATGCGGCCGGGTTTACCGGCGGCACCGGCTTGTCCGTCAAGTCCGCCACACTGCGTGGCCTGGGCGGCAACCACGTGTTGGTGCTGGTGAACGGCAAGCGCCGCCACACCACGTCGCTGATCTTCGTTCAGACCGCCGCCACTGCCAGCGGCCAGTCACCCACCGACCTGGACCTGATCCCGATTTCGGCGGTCGACCACATTGAAGTGCTGCGTGACGGCGCAGCGGCGCAATATGGCTCGGATGCGATTGCCGGGGTGATCAACATCATCCTTAAAAGCAACAGCTCAGGTGGCAGCGGCAGTGCGCTGTACGGCCAGTTCAAAGACCGCGTGGGTGGCAAAGGAAATTTCGGTGCACGTGGCCAGGCATCGGTGAACCAGGGCTTTGAACTGCCCAACGATGGCTTTTTCAGCCTCAGTGCCGACCTCGGCATTCAAGACAACTCCAACGTGGCCGGTGCCGTGCCCGCTCGTACCCGCATCTATTTCCCGGTCAATGGCCAACCGGACCCACGGGAAAACGGCGAGAGCCGCTACCGCCAGATCATGGGCCAGCCACGCTCGCAGACCTATAACCTGGCCTACAACATGGAGTTGCCGCTTAACCCGGACTACACGTTGTACTCCTTCTCCACCGCCAGCCACCGCAACTCGGAGAGCTGGGGTACCTATCGCACTGCCAACTCGCCACAGAACATCGCCTCGGTGTACCCGGACGGCTTTTCGCCGCGTTTTGTGGTTGAAGAAGATGACTTCCAGACCGTGGTCGGCCTGCGCAACGACAACCTGTTCGGCTGGAAATGGGACCTGAGTACCAGCTTCGGCCAGGACAACGCCAATATCCGCAACGAGAAGTCGATCAACCCGTCTTTCGGGCCAGACAGCCCGCGCAACATGGACGGCGGCAACCTGATTGCCAACCAGTGGACCAACAACCTGGACCTGACCCGCGCGTTCGACACCGGGCTGTTCGAGAAGCCGCTGAACGTATCGACCGGGCTTGAGTTCCGCCGTGAGGGCTTCCAGATCCAGTCCGGCGAACTGGCGTCCTATGGTGACGGCGGCTACGTATTCCCGGTCGGCAGCCCGCTGGCAGGCCAGCGGCCCAACCCTGGCGCACCGGGCCTGACAGGCTTTACCCCTTCGGATGCACACAACTACTCGCGTACCAACACGGCAGGCTACGTCGACTTCAGCCAGAGCCTGACGGACAAGTGGGATGCCAGCGTAGCCGGGCGTTTTGAGCACTACAGCGACTTTGGTGATACCACCAGTGGCAAGTTCTCGACACGCTATGCCTTCACCCCGCAATTTGCCGTACGCGGCACAGTCAGTAACGGTTTCCGCGCGCCTTCATTGCAACAAGAGTATTACTCGTCCTCGCTCACTGCCTGGCGCACCAACACCCTCACTGGCCAACTGGAACAAAACGTCACCCGCTACGTCACCGTCAACGACCCGGCCGGTCAGGCATTGGGAGCCAAAGCGCTGCAGCCGGAAAAATCGATGAACTACAGCGTCGGGTTTGTCGCGACGCCCACCTCCAACCTCGATATCACCGTCGACCTGTACCAGATCGACATCAACAACCGCATTCTGCAAACCAGTAACCTGCAAGGCCCGGCCGTCTCCAATCTGCTGGCCAGCAAAGGCCTGGACCCGAACCAGATCGTCTCCTACTTCGGCAACCTGGCCGACACCCGTACCCGAGGTATCGACCTGGTGGCGGACTATCGCTACGACTTCGGCCAATACGGCAAGGTCAAGTGGACCCTGCTCAGCAACCAGAGCTTGCAGACCGTGCGCAAAGTCAAGGAACCCGCCGCACTGGCCGGCACCGGCGTGACCGCCGTAGGCCGCGACAAAATCGGCAACCTGACCACCGCGTACCCAAAAAACGTGACCTCGCTGAACACCGCGTGGCAACTGGGCGACTTCGACGTCAACCTCAAGGAAACCCACTACACCGGCGTGACGGGACTGAACCAGGTGTCGCCGACCCGCGACGAGAAAATCGATGCGGCCTTTATTACCGACCTGAGCGTGGGTTACTGGATGAGCGACTCGGTAAAGCTGACCGTGGGTGGTGAAAACATCTTCAATCGCCGTCCGCAGCAGCTTAACGACGAAGCCAAGAAGTATTACTTCGCGCCCACCGACAACCCGACCTACAGCTGGTACTCACCCTATGGGCTGGACGGCGCGTACTACTTCGCCAAAGTCGACGTGAGCTGGTAATTGCCCATGAACCCGCTTATTGCCTCGCCCGTCACCCAGCCCTTGTCGCGTGCGGCCGAGGGCTTCGATCAAGCGCTGTACCGCAAGCTCGCCTGGCGGATCATGCCCTTTCTGTTTTTGTGCTTTGTGCTCAATTGGCTGGACCGGGTCAACATCGGCTTCGCTCACTTGCGCTTCAAAACCGACCTGAACATCAGTGATGCCACGTTCGGCATCATTGTCGGGGTGTTTTCCATCGGCTACTTGCTGTTCGAGATTCCCAGCAACTTGCTGCTGGAAAAGATCGGCGCAAAAAAGACCATGACGCGCATCATGATCCTCTGGGGGCTGGTGACCGTGGCCACCGCCTTTGCCCAGACGCCCGCGCAGTTTTATGTACTGCGCGTGCTCCTGGGCGCGGCCGAGGCCGGGTTCTTCCCGGGGGTGATCCTGTACCTGACCTACTGGTTTCCGGCCAGCCACCGGGCACGGATCACCTCGCGCTTCATCATGGCGATAGCCGTGTGCGGGATTGTCGGCGGGCCGCTGTCGACGTCGATCATGAGCCATTTCGACACCGTGGCCGGGTTTCACGGCTGGCAATGGCTGTTCGTGCTGACCGGCCTGCCGCCGATCCTGGCAGGCATTTTTGCCTGGTATTGGCTGGACAATCGTCCAACCGATGCGCGCTGGCTCAGCCAGGATGAAAAGCAGCGTATTGAGCAGGCTCTGGCCGCCGAGCGCGGTCGCCGCCAACCGGGCGGCCATCAGCATTTTCTGGGTGCTCTCAAGGACCGAAAAGTCTGGTTTATCGTGCTCGCCTACTGCCTGACCATCATGAGCACCGGCAACGTGACCAACATCTGGGCACCGTCAATCATCCGTGACTCGGGCATTACCAGCCTTGGCCAGTTGGGCCTGCTCTCAGCCCTGCCGTACATCATCGCCGTGGGGGTGATGCTGCTGGTTTGTCGCCACTCGGACCAGCAGCAGGAACGGCGCTGGCACTTCGCCGTGCCCGGTCTGCTGGCAGCGCTGGCCATGTTGATCCTGCCGCAATGCCTGAGCAGCCCCACTGCCACCGTGGCAACGATGATCCTGATGACCACCGGCTACCTGAGCGCCACTGCAGTGTTCTGGACCATCCCCACTTACTACCTCTCGGACCGGGCGAAAGCCGCGGGCCTGGCCATGGTCAACTGCTGCGGGCAAATCAGCAGCCTGCTGACCCCGATCATGATCGGCCAGATCAAAACCGCCACCGGCGACATCCGCCTGGCGCTCTATATCGTCGCCGCCATGGTTGCCAGCGGTGCCCTGATCCTGTTCTTCGGCGTGCCGCGCAAAGCCTTGCGCGACGCCCCTTCAACCCTGGAAAAAGCATATGACTGACTACGTCGCCCTGGCCACAGAACTGGCTGCGCAGATCCAACCCGGCGCTGCGCAACGCGATGCCGAGCGCACCTTGCCTCATGAACAAATTGAATTGATCCGCCAATCAGGCCTGGGCGCCGCGCGGGTGCCCGTCGAGTTGGGCGGTGGTGACATCAGCCAAGTCGACGTCGCACGAATTTTCATCACCTTAGCCAAGGCCGACCCGTGTGTGGCCCAAGCCATTTTTCCGCACTTCGCCACGGTCGAGCACTTGCGCCTGATCGCCAACCCAGAGCAACAGGCCCGTTACCTCGGGGCTTTCGCAGACCGCCAATTGTCATCGGGTGCCATTGCCGAGCGCAGCGGCACGTTTCGCGGCGAGATCCACACCCGCCTCGAACGTCGCGGCGAACAACGGGTCCTTAACGGCAGCAAGTTCTACAGCACCGGCTGCCTGTTTGCCGACCTGCTGAAAATCCAGGCCGTGGACGAAGCCGGTGCAGCGCTGTATGTCATGCTGCCGGCCAACACACCCGGCATTACGTTGCTTGATGACTGGGACGGCATGGGCCAGCGCACCACGGCCAGCGGCAGCACCTTGCTGGAAAACGTGCAGGTTGCGCCTGAACAAGTCATCCCGCTGAGCCAGTGGTACCAGCGGCGTAATTACATCGGCGCCAGCGCACAACTGATTCATTGCTCGATCGATGTGGGCATTGGCTTGGCCGCACTGGACGATGCGGTGCAGTGGGCGCGCAATGGTTCGCGGCCAGTCCGTGAAAGTGGCGTTCAGCGGGCCAGCGACGACCCGTACATCTTGCACACCATCGGCGACCTCGCCGCCAGCATTCACGGAGCGCAAGCGCTGGTCGAAAAAGCTGCTGCGGCGGTCGACATTGCGGCGCGCAGCCAACTGTCGGGCCTGGTACAAGGCAATGAACTCGAAGCGCTGCTGGTGAAGGCCTCGATTGAAGTGGCCGAAGCGAAAATCGCCTCCACCCGTGCCGCGCTGCATGTGTGCGAACGTTTGTATGAAGTTGGCGGTGCAGCAACCACGCAAAGCCTGCACAACTTCGACCGCCACTGGCGCAATGCTCGCACCCACACCACCCATGACTCACTGGCTTACAAATACAAGGCGATTGGTGAATTCCTGCTCAACGGCCGTCATCCACCGATTGCGTTTACGTATTAAGCCGTAGTCGGCTGCTGTTGGAGGGAGCGCCCTCTTCGACGCCGCGCTGTTGCGCTGCAAACAGGACACTGATAGTCAGCAGCCCCCCCCAATCGGTCCCCTCTCCTTCAGGCAAGGGTCTGGGAGAGGGGTGCTCTTGGTTTTCTGTGCACATCTCTTGCTGCGGCAGCGACCTTTAAGATCAAAAGCCAGATCCCGAGCAAGTTCGGTCATACAAGGCCCTTAGCATTCATCAAGCCAGCAAGTCTTCATAAAAAGCGCCGTAGGCTTTGCTCGGATGGGCGATCTGGATTTCCAGAATCCACAGCCCTTCATTCGGGTAGTGATCGAAATCCCCCAGGTCGCCGCCACGGTGGATGGCATGCGGGAAGTCGCTGACCCGATGGCCCTTGATGTTCAGGTTCAGCACCCATCCCATCTCCTTGGCCTGTTCTTCGGCATAGCGGTACAGCTCCAGACCGACCATCTGCTCGTGTTTCCATTTGGCCTGGACCCGGTCAAACAGGGTTTTGGCGGCGTCTGCACAGGCTTTCATTTCCGGGTCATTGCCGGTCACGAACGTTTCTCCAGCATCGCCTTCGTGCCCTTCCCATACCGCGCCCATGTCGATAAAGAAAATATCGTTTTTACCCAACACCGGGTCGCCTTCGGAGCGCTCCTTGAAGGTCTTCAGGGTATTGGCGCCAAAACGCACCAGCAGCGGGTGCCAGATGCGCTGCATGTCCAGATCCGCCAGTACCTGCTTGCCCAACGCCACGGCTTCGGCTTCGCGCATGCCGGGCTTGATCAGTGTCGACAGCTGTTTAATGGCTTTCCAGGTGTTGGCCTGGGCGTAGCGCATGGACTCAATGGTGTAGCTCGGGCCTACGGCCTCTTTGGGTTGTGCACTCACGGTTATGTCCTGTCTGTACGGGGGGAATCGCCCTCACTATATAGCGATCATTTAAAACCCGTACATAGGCGCAAGTGATTCTCCAGGCGGGTTATTTGAAGAAATTGCTCGGGGTTTTGCCGAACTGTTTTTTGAACATGGTGGTGAACGCGCTCGGGCTGTCGTAGCCCAGCGAGCCGGCCACATCGATGATTTTTTCGCCGACGGCAATGCGCTCCAGCGCCAGCAGCAATCGCGATTGCTGACGCCATTGGCCAAAGGTCATGCCGGTTTCCTTGTGAAACAGTCGCTGGATGGTTTTTTCATCCAACGACAGCCGGGCGCTCCAGTCCGCCAGGGTCGAGCCGTCTCCAGGGTCACACTGCAAAACGCTGCAAATGGTCTGGATACGAGGGTCCAGCGGTTGCGGCAAGTGCAACGGCAACACCGGCAAAATCGCCAGTTCATCGAGGATCAGCTTCATGATCCGGTCTTCTCGCGTGTCGGCCTCGTAAGGCGCGCGGATGTCGATGGAGGCCTTGATCAGCTCGCTCAACAGCGCAGAAATACTCACTGCCCGGGTTTCGCTCGGCAATGGCGCAGACACGTCCGTACGCACATACACGCTGCGCATTTTCAACGGACCAACGCACCGCACCGAATGCACCTGGCCACTGGGCATCCAGATGCCGCGACTGGGCGGCACCGTCCACTGGCTCAACGCCGAGTGCACCACCATCACCCCCTCAATGGCATACAGCAGTTGATGCTTGGCGTGCGAGTGCGGCGCGATAACCCAGTCTGCCGGGTAGTCAGTGGCGCTGCTGTGCACGATCCAGTCGGTTAGATCGACCTCAAGCAGAAATTCTTTCAGCGGTTTGATCATGATTCCCTTTTTGAGACAGAGTCTTCCCGAATTGCGCGAGACAGGCAATTTCGCGAAATCTAGGATAGCCGCTGGTTTGCCTGCGTGCATCCAACGTCCTTACTCCCTGCCCGGATAATCTTCGATGTCTATAACAACTACGACCCCGGCGGCTACCACCAGCCCCAGCAGCAGTCCCAGTGCCCCAGCGAGCAGCCAGTCCAGCCCGCTGGTGATGCGGGTGATCGCAGCCTGCGCCCTTGCTCATCTGATCAACGACCTGATCCAGGCCGTACTGCCCTCGATCTACCCGATGCTCAAGGCCAACTACAACCTGAGTTTTACCCAAATTGGCCTGATCACCCTGACCTTCCAGCTCACCGCCTCGCTGCTGCAGCCGGGCGTTGGCTATTACACCGATCGCCACCCCAAGCCTTGGCTGCTGCCCGCGGGCATGGTGTGCACGCTGATCGGTATTTTGATGCTGGCGTTTGTTGGTTCGTTTGCATCGATCTTGATCGCGTCTGCGCTGATCGGCATCGGTTCCTCGACCTTCCACCCCGAGACCTCGCGGGTTGCCCGTCTGGCCTCCGGCGGGCGTTACGGCCTGGCGCAATCCACCTTCCAGGTCGGTGGTAACGCCGGTAGCGCATTCGGTCCGCTGCTGGCGGCGGCCATCGTCATTCCTTATGGTCAGGGCAACGTGGCCTGGTTCGGCCTATTTGCCGCCTTTGCCATCCTGATCCTGTTCGGCTTGAGCCGCTGGTACCGCCACCACCTCAACCTGTTCAAACTCAAGCAAGGCAGCGTCGCGACCCACGGTCTGTCGAAAAAACACGTTACGGGTGCATTGGTGGTACTGGCGTTGCTGGTGTTCTCCAAGTACTTCTACATGTCCAGTTTCACCAGCTACTTTACGTTTTTCCTGATCAAGAAGTTTGACCTGTCGGTGGCCAGCTCCCAGCTCTATCTGTTCCTGTTTTTGGGAGCGGTGGCAGCGGGCACCTTCTTTGGCGGCCCGATTGGCGACAAGATCGGGCGCAAGGCGGTGATCTGGTTTTCGATTCTCGGTGCGGCGCCGTTCAGCCTCGCGCTGCCTTATGTCGACCTGTTCTGGACCGGCATCCTGAGCATGATCATCGGCTTCATCCTCGCCTCTGCGTTCTCGGCCATCGTGGTGTATGCGCAAGAACTGGTGCCGGGCAATGTCGGCATGATCGCCGGGGTGTTCTTCGGCCTGATGTTCGGTTTTGGCGGCATCGGCGCGGCCTTGCTCGGGCACCTGGCGGACATTCACGGCATTGAGTACGTCTACTCGTTGTGCTCGTACCTGCCGCTGCTCGGCATCTTGACCATCTTGTTGCCATCGACGAAAAAGATTTGAGGCCTCTCTAAACCTCTGTGGGAGCGAACTCGTCTCACGATCTTTCAAGATCAAAAGATCGCGAGGCAAGCTCGCTCCTACTGTTTCTGCTGACAGTGCTCGGGGCGGCATTGCTCGGCATTTTGTTGCCATCGACGATAAAGATTTAAGGCCTCACTAAACCTCTGTAGGAGCGAGCTCGCCTCGCGATCTTTCAAGATCAAAAGATCGCGAGGCAAGCTCGCTCCTACTGTTTGATTGCGTCTATGCCCGGTGGGAGTCATGGAGATTTCCACTCATCCAGCAGGCTGTCGAACAGTGCCTGCGCGGCCGCTGACAGTTCATGCCCCGGCTTGGTCAACACACCCATCGCCCGTTCGACGATCGGCTCGTGCAAGGTGATGCAACGCGCGCCCAACTCTCGCATCTGCTCGGCACACAACGCCGGGACGGCGCTCACCCCCAACCCGCTGGCGACCATGCGCCCGACAGTAGCCAGTTGATGGCTTTCAAACTCCACCGGTAATTTCATCTGCCGCGCCTGCAGATGTTCTTCCAGCAGCACCCGCACCGCCGACGGCCGCTGCAAGGTGATAAAGGGCTGCTCCAGCAAGGTTTCCCAGTCGATGACCGAGACGCCCGCCAGGGCCGAATCCTGCGGCACGACCGCCACGAAGCGATCGATGTACAACGGTGTGAAGGTCAGTGAGGAACCCGGCGCCGGCTCAAAGGCCACGCCCAACTCAACCTGTCGATCTCGGACCATTTCCAGCACCTGCTCGTTGACCACGTCATTGACCGTGACGTTGAGTTGCGGGTAGCGCACCCGAAAATGCTTGAGAATCGGCGGCAACAGGTTGCAGGCAAACGAGGGGATCGCCGCGAGCGTCACACGACCACGCTGCAAGGTGAACAACTGACGCATTTCATCCTCGGCGTTGTCCCAGTCAGCCACCAGCTTTCGTGCCCTGGGCAACAGCGCCTGACCTTCGGGAGTGAGGGCCACGTTGCGCGTGGTGCGGCTGAACAAGCGTCCGCCCAGCCCTTCTTCCAATGCCTTGATGGTCAGGCTCAAGGCCGATTGCGATAAATGCAGGCGCTCACAGGCCACGGCAAAGCTCAGGCTTTGTGCCACGGCCAGAAAAGCGCGGATCTGTTTGACCGTCATGAGTGTACTCTCAGGCTTTATTATTTCGATTTATCTATCAATCAACCGAAAAAATCAATTTAACAAATCAATCCAGTGGAGTGACACTCGTACCATTCGACACACCATCACCCATCAATAATAAAAGAGGTGCATATGGCAGGTTTTGATAAGCGCGTGGCGTCCTATGAAGAGGCGCTGGCCGGACTCGAAGATGGCATGACCGTGATTTCGGGCGGTTTTGGTCTGTGCGGTATCCCCGAAAACTTGATCAACGAGATCAAACGCAAAGGCACCCGTGATCTGACCGTGGTATCCAACAACTGTGGCGTGGATGGTTTCGGCCTGGGCATCCTGCTTGAAGATCGCCAGATCAGCAAAGTGATTGCCTCCTACGTCGGTGAAAACGCACTGTTCGAGAAGCAGTTGCTCAGCGGCGAAATTGAAGTCGAGCTCACCCCCCAAGGCACCCTGGCCGAGAAAATGCGCGCAGGCGGTGCCGGTATCCCGGCCTTCTTCACCGCCACCGGCGTCGGCACCCCGGTCGCCGAGGGCAAGGAAACCCGAGAATTCAAGGGTCGCGAGTACCTGATGGAAGAATCCATCACCGGCGACTTCGCCATCGTCAAAGGCTGGAAGGCCGACCATTTCGGTAACGTGATCTACCGCCACACGGCGCAAAACTTCAACCCGCTGGCCGCTACCGCGGGCAAGATCACGGTGGTTGAAGTCGAAGAAATTGTCGAACCCGGCGAGCTGGACCCGGCGCAGATCCACACCCCTGGCATCTACGTTGACCGGATCATTTGCGGCACGTTTGAAAAACGTATCGAACAGCTCACTGAGCGTTCCTGATCCCCTGCCCCCAGCCTTAAGCTCTTGTCCCAGAGCACGGAGAACAATAATGGCTCTTTCCCGCGAACAAATGGCTCAGCGCGTCGCCCGCGAACTGCAAGACGGCTTTTACGTAAACCTGGGTATCGGCATTCCGACCCTGGTTGCCAACTACATCCCCGACGGCATGGAAGTCATGCTGCAATCGGAAAACGGCCTGCTCGGCATGGGCGCCTTCCCGCGCAAGGGTGAAGCCGATGCCGACATGATCAACGCCGGCAAGCAAACCGTCACCGCCCGCACCGGTGCATCGATTTTCTCGTCGGCCGAGTCGTTCGCGATGATTCGCGGTGGCCATATTGACCTCACGGTGCTGGGCGCGTTTGAAGTCGACGTACACGGCAACATCGCCTCGTGGATGATCCCAGGCAAACTGGTCAAGGGCATGGGCGGCGCGATGGACCTGGTGGCCGGTGCCGAAAACATCATCGTCACCATGACCCACGCCTCCAAGGATGGCGAGTCCAAACTGCTGTCGCGCTGCAGCCTGCCGCTGACCGGCGCGGGGTGCATCAAGCGCGTGCTCACAGACCTTGCCTACCTGGAAATCGAAGACGGCGCGTTCATCCTCAAAGAGCGTGCGCCCGGCGTCAGCGTTGAAGAAATCGTCAGCAAAACAGCCGGCAAATTGATCGTCCCGGACCACGTACCGGAAATGCAATTCGCCTGAGTCGCAACCCTTTAAGGAGAGATGCAATGCAAGAAGTCGTCATTGTCGCCGCCACTCGCACGGCCATTGGCAGTTTTCAGGGCGCGCTGGCCAACATTCCGGCAGCCGAACTCGGTGCCGCTGTCATTCGTCAACTGCTGGAGCAGACCGGCCTCAAGGGTGAGCAGATTGATGAAGTGATCCTCGGTCAAGTGCTCACCGCGGGCTGTGGTCAAAACCCGGCGCGTCAGGCCTCGATCCTCGCTGGCCTGCCCCATGCGGTGCCGGCTCTGACCCTCAACAAACTCTGCGGTTCGGGCCTCAAGGCGCTGCACCTGGCCACCCAGGCGATCCGCTGCGGCGATGCCGACGTCATCATTGCTGGTGGCATGGAAAGCATGAGCCTGGCGCCGTATGTCCTGCCGGGCGCGCGAACCGGCTTGCGCATGGGCAACGCAACAATGCTCGACAGCATGCTGAACGACGGCCTGATGGACGCCTTCAACGATTACCACATGGGCATCACCGCCGAGAATCTGGTCGATAAGTACCAGTTGACCCGCGAACAACAGGACGCCTTCGCCGCTGCTTCGCAACAAAAAGCCATCGCGGCCATCAAGTCCGGACGTTTTGCCGACGAAATCACCCCGATCCAGATTCCTCAGCGCAAAGGTGATCCGGTGTCATTTGACGTCGATGAACAGCCGCGCGACGGCATCACCGCCGAGTCGTTGAGCAAACTCAAACCCGCCTTCAAAAAAGACGGCAGTGTTACCGCGGGCAACTCCTCCACCATCAACGACGGCGCCGCCGCGGTGGTGCTGATGAGCGCTGATAAAGCCAAAGCCTTGGGCATTCCTGTTCTGGCCCGAATTGCCGGCTACGCCAACGCCGGTGTCGACCCGGCGATCATGGGCATCGGGCCGGTCTCGGCGACCCGTACCTGCTTGAAAAAAGCGGGCTGGAGCCTCGATCAACTGGATCTGATCGAAGCCAACGAAGCCTTCGCCGCGCAATCGCTGGCCGTGAGCAAAGAGCTGGAATGGGACATGGACAAGGTCAACGTCAATGGCGGCGCCATTGCCCTGGGCCACCCGATTGGCGCATCGGGTTGCCGTGTACTGGTGACCTTGCTGCACGAAATGATCAAGCGTGACGCCAAAAAAGGCCTCGCCACCTTGTGCATCGGCGGCGGTCAGGGCGTGGCCCTGGCCATCGAACGCACGTAAAACCTGGAGGCGCTTGCCGCGCGATCTTTTGAATACTCAAATAATCGCGCGGCAAGCTCGCTTCTACGCCGTTATCAGCCGCTGATCACCCCGACGATCAATTCGCTGCCAATCCAGCCCGCCAAGAACTCACCCGCCAGGCCCACGCCCTCTTCTTCCCCCAGGCGCGCGACTAAAAACTCGCACAGTCCAGCAAAGCTGCCGTCATTTTGCAGGTGCTGCAGCGCGTGCAATTCCAGTGCGTCGACCTGACGCAAACGCGAGGTGAACTGGCGACGCCACACCAGTAATCCGCCCGCTTCGTCCAGCATCGAGGCTTCAGGCAGCGGGGTTTGTTGCCACAGGGCAGACCAGATCGCTTCGGCGTTGGTGGTCAAGGCATGGCAACGCAGTGACGGCGTGAGTTGCAGGTACGCGGTGTCCCAATCCACTGACGCCAACGCCTCCATGCGCAGTGGCGTGGCATCAGCTGCTACGAAGGCTTCGCTCAGCGACCACTCGATCCACGCCAGTTCATGCACATCAGGGTTGTGCGCAAAGACTTCGTTCAGCGTCTGCTGAAAACCGCCGGGGTAAGCGTCCAGCGTCCAGGCGTGCGGCGGGTGGTTGTCGATATGGGTGATACACGCGGCCAGAAATGCTTCATCCCCCAGCCATTGGCGCAGATTCGGGAATGCCCCTTCCAGGCAGCCGACCAATTGGGCGCGGTAGTTGTTCTGGTAGACAGCAAGTCCCGCCACGTTATTGCCCAACAATTGGGCGGACGCTTCTGAGGCGTTGACCAGCCAGTTTTGGAATTCACGCTGCACATCGGCCAGGTTCATGCGCACACCTGTGCGCGCGTCTTGGCCGCGCTGGCGCCCAGTGCACGGGCGATGGCGAGTTCATCAAGCAATTCAGACAACGGCGGAATCTCGTCATCACGCTCAATCATGGTGGCTACCGGCCCCAGCAGTTCGATAGCCTTGGCGTACAAGTGCCAGACGCCGCTGCATACCGGGCTGTCATGGCTGTCAATCAACAGCGTAGGGCCTTGGCTATGGCCGGCGAGGTGAACCTGCCGCACCCGCTCTGCGGGAATCCCGTCCAGAAACGCCAGCGCGTCAAAACCATGGTTGCTGGCGCTGACGAACACATTATTGACGTCCAGCAGCAATTCACAGCCCGTGCGACGGGACATCTCGGCGATGAACTCCCACTCGGTCATGGAGGCGCCTTCAAATGCCAGATAGCTGGACGGATTTTCAAACAGCAGGGTGCGACCCAAGGCTTCCTGAGCCTGATGGATATTGGCGCAGACCAGGCTCAATGCCTCTTCGGTGTAAGGCAGCGGCAGCAAATCATGGGAGTTGAACCCGCCGGTGCGCGACCAGCTCAGGTGGTCAGATACAAACAACGGCTGGACTTCATCCACCAGCGACTTGAGGCGCTTGAGGTAGTCAGGGTCCAGCCCTGCGGCGGTACCGATGGACATGGACACGCCATGCAGCGCCACCGGGTGCCGCTCACGGATCTGGCGCAGGATGTGCCTGGGCTGGCCGCCTGCAACCATGAAATTCTCGGAGATCACTTCGACGAAATCCACGGCGACCGAGGTTTCAAGAAAGTCGCTGTAATGCTCCTTGCGCAACCCCAGGCCATAGCCCGAGAAACGAGGATTGGAAGTCGGCATGCGGTGTTCTCCAGTGCATCGGATAAGTCATTGAAAGCAGCCACTGCAAGAGCGAACGGGTCTGGCGATCTTTTGAACGTTTAACAGATCGCGAGGCAAGCTCGCTCCTGCACGGAGCCGGGTTTACTTGGCCTCGGTGGTGGTGCCGCCCAGTTTCATGCACTCGGACGGGGTTTTCACCACAACGCCTTGGCCTTTGCAGCTATTGAGACCCTTGCAATCGTTTTTCGAGGTGGCGCACTGGCTTTCGCCTTTGCAGTTGTTGACGCCGTAGCAACGGCCGGGTTTTTCCTGCTGGTCGGCAGCGCTGGCCGCCGTGGCGAAGGAAGCAGATGCCATGGCGATCAGGGCGGCAGCAGTGGCAAGGCTTACACGGGCTTTGAGGGAAGTGCTCATGGGTATCTCCTGGAACATAGTTTGGGGGGTTGGATTAGTTAATGACTGATGCAGCGTCTTCGATCACTTTGGCCACCGCCTCCGGCTGTGAAATGTACACGGAGTGGCTACCTTTGAGTTCAGTGACTTTGGAACCGGCGCGCTTGTACATCCAGCGCTGTAAATCGGGGCTCAAGGCCCGGTCTTCGGTGGACAACACGGCAAAGGTCGGCTTTTTATGCCAGGCAGCATCCCAAATCGTCCCACCGAACAAGGCAGTGGTCGCCGGAACTTGTGAGGCCGCCATAAAATCGGTGCGGTTGGTGGTCAGGTCTGCCGCGAAATCATCGTGGAACTTGCTGCGATCAACAAACAGATGACCGTCGCGTGACTGCTTGATGTCATTGCTTGGCGCCGGCATGGAACTCAGTAGCTGGGACATGTTTTCGCCCACTTCCGGTTGCAGGGCCGAGACATAAACCAGCGCCCGAACTTTGTCCCGGTCCCCGGCTATCGAGATCACACCGCCGCCCGAACTGTGCCCCACCAGCACCACCGGCCCTACCTGCTGTTCAAGCACTTCACGGGCCTGGGCGACATCGCCTGCCAGGCTTTCATGGCTTTGGTTGACCACGGTGACTTTGTAGCCCTGGTGTATCAGGATGTCGTGCACCACTCGCCAGCCGGAGCCGTCAACAAAAGAACCCGGCACGATCACCACATTTTTGCCGGTACCGGGCAATGCCTGCGGCTTGCTGGCGGCCGAAGCCAGCAGCGGCGTCGTCAGCGCCAAGGCGACGACCAGAGAAGACAGAACACGCATAAAAGACACTCCACATCATTATTGTTAAAGAATCAGGCGCGATTTCGACGTAACAGGTTATCCAGCGACCAGGCCCCGCCACCGTAGGCCAACAGCGGCAACAACAGCCCTGCCCATGTCAGGTGAGTCGGCCAGGCATCGGGGTAGACAAACACCTCGATGACCAGGGTCATGCCCAACAGCGCTGCGGCAGACAGCCGGGTCAGCAGGCCGAGCACCAACAACAGCGGGAACGCATGCTCGGCGTAAGCCGCCAGGTGCGCCGCCCATTCCGGGGGGATCACAGGCAAGGCGTATTCCGAGCGAAACAAGGTGTACGTCGACTGTTTGAGTTCCAGAAAACCCGTGACTTTGGTACGGCCCGAGAGGAAAAACACCGAAGCGATACCGACACGGGCCACCAGTAACAGCAGCGCCTCAGGCAACAATCGCTTGAGCACCGCCGGGGCCGAGGCAATCATGGTTTTTCCGTCAGGCTGCCGTAGCCTTTGGGGGTTTTGATCTGGGTGCAGGTGCCTTTGTCGACCAGGACCCAGGCATTGCCTTGGTAATCCGCGGTGGCTGTACCGGCACACGAGGTGCCTTTGCCTGCGGCACAATCATTGGCCCCGGCCTTTGCAACACCGAAGCATTTCTCTTGGGGCTTGGCATCATCGGCATGGGCAGCACCGGCAAAGGCACCGATGGACAGAGCGAGGGTGGCGGCGAGAGCGGCGTAATGGCGCTTCATTGTTAGAACTCCTGGCTTGGCTGAATGTATCGGTAGCGCAAGTTCAGGTGAGTGAGCACTTGCGCTATCGGGTAGACAGATTTAAAGCCAGGCGTGTATCTGGTGTGTGTCGCGTTCACCCCTTAACAAGACTGAGTTGTATCCGTGCGGGGTTTGTACACAGTGTGATACAGAGCGAATGAAATCAGTTGCCGGTAGCTGCACACCCCATGTTGCTCTCCCCGTCATAAGTCCAGGTGGAGGTGTGGCTGAAGGTTTCACCAGACATCGAGTCGGTGCAGGGTTTTGGCTCGATAACCAGGGTGAATACCTTGCCCTGGTCGGTGCCGGTGTATTTCGTGTTATTGCCCGACACCACCTGATCAACATGCAGCTGCTTGCCTTGCAGATGATCCGGGGTAATCCAGGCCAGGGTTTTCCCATTGACCTTGATCGTCCAGAACGGCTCATTGCCGCGAGCGACAAATTGCTGGCCCACACCCTGCGCTTCGGGTGCCGAGCTGCTTAACGAGGGTGCATGCTGACTGCACGCACTCAGGATCATGGGCAACAACAGCACCGCGAGAGGCGCAAACACTTCCTTTTTCATACCGTCATTCCTTAAAGAGACCGTTCGACAACATAGCAAATGAACCTGCACCCTGCCCGGTTCGCAGAGGCCACACGAGCTGGAACAGCTGCACATTTGCATTGCAGTTTATTGACCAAAAATAAAAAAACATCACGTTGCGACTGCCCAGAAAACCCTGTTACATACGTGCACCCACTGCCATGGACAGCCCGGATGTTTGCCTCGAACTCGTCATTCAATGCCCTGAGCCTGAGCCTTCTGTTAATGACCCCAGCGGCGCATGCCGCCCCGCCTGTATCGCAAGGAGCGGACTGGGCCAAGGTAGTTGAGGCACTCTTGTCTGTCAGTGCTTGTCAGGACCGGCTGGTCCAAGCCAATCGAGCCAAGTGCTACAGAAATAACAGCCACCAGGCCTGCCGATACCTCCCCGAGGGTGTCGAGAAAGAAAACTGCATTCTCGAGTACTCCTATAACCGGGTCCCGCAAAACGCCGGCCTGCCGTCACACCCGCCACGGGTAATGTCACCCTTCAAGACCGATGACCAATCACTCAATAACTCTACAGCCGCACAGGCTGGCGCTCTGCCAACGGACAGCGCGCCGGACGAACTCGATTCAGCAATAAAATTCTTGTTGCAGGACAAAGCACGCGCGCCGGTTGTGCAGTAGCTTAAATCACACGTCATCACACCCGGGCCTAAGCCCTACTTGCTCCAGATACTCCGACAAAGCCGTCATGTCGGCGCTTGAGACAATGGCGCCGATGTAGGCACCGTCATCGATAATGTCTCCCTGCACACCCACCGCATGAACATGCAAACCTGTACGGGGTGAAGGGGTGATGTTGCGCTCAACTTCATAACCGATGCACTGGACGCTGCCCGCGAAAGGTTTGGCCGGGAGATTTTCCAGTCCTGGGCGGTTGAAGAGATGGACGATCTGGTACGCCTGATGCGCAAATTCGCCGATACCCTGAAGAACGTCACCTAACAGGGCACTGCGTGAAGCAGTCCGATTTACCAGATTCCACCAGCGACTGATGTCACTTTCGCCCAGGCCTAGCATCCCGAACCGCACCGAACTGCAGCAAGTCATGAAACACGCCATCTTTGAGAAACGCCTGCTGGCTGCGGCCTTCCAATTTCAGCCCGGCGTTTTCCAGCACCTTGGCCGATGCGAGATTCTCGGCCAGGCAGGCGGTGTGGATACGTTGCAAGTTCAACGTCTCGAACCCGTGCTGCATCACGCGCTCTACAGCCTCAGTCATGTAGCCACGCCCCCTGAAGGGTGCACCCATCCAGTAACCGAGATGCCCGCTGTGGTGGCGCAGGATAGGCCGCAGGTTAATCACACCGATCAACTCACCCGCGAACAGATGCACACCGAAGACCAGATTTTCACCGCGTTCCATGGCCAGTGCCGAACGCTCGATAAACTCACCCGCCGCTGGCGGGGTATAAGGCGACGGCATGTTTGCGGTAAAGGCCACTATCAAGGGATCATCGCCCAATTGGGCCAAGCGCTCTGCCTGCTCCAGGCGCAAGGCGCGTAACTGCAAGCGAGGGGAATCCAGAACAGTAAAAGGCATCACAGCGCTCCATGCGGTCAAAAGTGATGACTGTACGCCCCCTCAATGACGATAGATTTATCGTCGCTCGATCAGCGCTGAATAACGATGTAATCATTGTGCTGAATCACACCACGGTGTTCGCCCTTGACCAAGTGCACGTACCGCCCGCCCACCTGATCAATCGGCAGGCAGTCATCAACATCCAGCAGCGCGTCGGTATGGGCTTTTTCCCAGTGCGCCAGCATGTGCTGTCGAGCCTTGTTCTTGGCCTCGTTTTTACCCAGCGCAACCACCAGCAGGTAATGATGCGCCTCACCAAACATATTGGGCTCGTAGCCACCCAGATTGATGAAATACAAACGTGGCGAATCGGGCAAAGGCGCCAGCGGGCTGAGCTCGACTTTCCAATCCTCCACACCGTCCACGCGCATCCATGAATCGATATGCAGGCCTGCCTGGCTACCAAACCAGCCTTCGCGCAGTTGCGGATAAGCGGCTTCAAGGCTGTCGGCGATAGCAAAAACCACATCGTGGACTTCGATTTTGGCTCTGGGATGCTTGCCTCCCAGCATGACCACAAACAGCATTTTGCAACTCCGGATATGCGAGACCAAAGCGCCATGGTAACGGATCTGCACACACTCCTTGTAGGAGCGAGCTTGCCTCGCGATTTTTTGATCCCTGAACAGAAAACCTATTTCACGGGCAACGACGCTTTCAATGCCTCTATGTCACGCACCGGAATCTGTACGTTATCCAGCGCCAATAACTGACCGTTGGCTAACTGCCAATCATAAAAATCTGAAAAATCACCTTTGGCCAATGCTCGAATGGTCTTGGCCACAAAACCGTGGGCCACTAACAGAATCGCCTGCGACGGGTACTTCGATTCCAGCGCCAGCAAACCGTCCCGAACTCGCGTCACCACCTCAGCGATCGACTCACCGCCAGTTGGACCCACCCCCCAGCGGCGCGTGATATTTTGCGCCCAAAGCCAGGGGTAACGCTTTTTAGCCTCGTCCTGGGTCAACCCTTCGAAAACTCCGACATCACGCTCACGAAAACAGTCCACGATCTCGACCGGCAAACCCAGGTGGTGGTTAAGAATGCTCGCGGTTTGTTGAGCTCTCAGACGCGGAGAAACAACAACGGTATCCAGATTCTTCGGCAGGTGGGCTGCAAGTGCTTGGGCTTGCTCGCGACCTCGTAGGGTCAGTTGCGGATCGAGCGCCCCCAGGTAACGATGTTCGGTATTGGCCCAGGTTTCCCCGTGACGGGCCACGTATAACTGCATGCATTCATTCTCGATTAATAATTAACGGGTAGACGCTTTCACTTGCCTTGCCCCCACGGACCAAGGCAAGTGCCCGTTCTGTCAGTCCAGCACGATCTCATCCTTGATGGCCCAAGCTTGTTGCAAAGGACCCGGGGCGATCCAGCTGTCAATATCAAAATCCTGTTTGATGAAGCCTTCTGCCAGCAGGAAGTCTTTCTGGCGGCGCAGGCCTTCGACGTAGAGCTCGGACAGTTTGGGCTCGAAGGCCAAATGCAGCTTCTCGCCGAATGCCAGTAATACGCTGTCTGCATCGGTGCCGGTTTCAGCGGCAATAGTGGTCACGACGTCTTGCGGGTGGTCCTTGGCCCATTCGTAGGTCTTGAGAAGCACCGCAAGGTAACGAACGACGATCTGCGGTGAATCAATCAGGGTCTGACGATCTACGGTAATGGGCCGTGGCGAGCCGGCACTCAGGCGCAGTAACGGATCCTCTTGCTCATTGATGTTGATGATCGGGCGCAAGCCCTGCGCAAGTGCCCGGGCACTGCCGGCGCCTTTGATGAAGATCGCGTCAACCGTGCCGTTGAGCAACGCCAGAGTCGGCAGTGCGTGATGGTCCTCACGGGTCTTGGAGACTTCCTTGAGGTCCCATTCAGGTCCAGCAATATCGACAAATTCAACACTGTCACGGGGTACGCCGCCCAGTTCCAGCGCCGTCAATAAGCCACGCAGGCCTTCAGCACGGCCAACGTCCACCAGGTCACTGGCGGCCTTGCGCACAATACCCAGCTTGCGCCCGCGCAGGTCGGCGACGGTCTGGATATCACTGTCGCCACGCACAAATACCTGCTGCTCTTCATCGACCCAGGTGATACCCACCACTACGGTGTCCTGGCCCAGAGCGCGGGCCCAGATCGACGGCACGTTGCCCCCTTCGCGGAAGCTGCCAGCCAGGCTGTGGCGGAAGTGCGACTCACGCACTGCACGGTCCTCGGAGGCGCGGATCGAATCCAGAGTGATGCCGTGGCGGGCGAATTCGTTCTGCAACCAGCGTTTGTGTTGAGCAATACCGGACGTGGTCGGCACCGGGCAACGGGTGTACCAGATGGCGCTTGGCTGCGTGCCGGCTTGGGTTTCAGGCAACGCTTTAAGCAGTGCTTCAGACATGGGTCAACTCCTCAGTAAGTTCGCTAGGCGAAAGTGCCTGGCGATGAGCAAGCAGGTCCGACAGGCAGTCAGGTAGTTGTTGGTATCAATGGATCTGCATCGACCTTTGCGGCCCGTGCAGCCTTACTGCGCACCAGGCTCAATTCGACCACAGTGTCATGCAGGGCCAGCTTGGGTTTGGCCGGTTCGATGCGAATGCCGTCGTGCAACGCCACGGTACAGGCCAATTTGACTTCACCGTTGATGCGCATCGCACACAGCTTGCACAGCCCGCGGCGGCACGACAGCGAGTAGCCGAGATTGGGTTCAAACTCGCGCTGGGCATACTGCAAGGCCGTGCTCACCGAGGCGCCCTCCCAGCGATCAATGCCCAGGCCGAGGCCCGCAGGAGGGGGCAATTGGATGTCCAGTTGGCGAAATTCGCCGTCACGGAACAATGTCAGATGCATCAGCATTCAGAGCTCCTCAGAGTGGCCAGGGTCATGGCCGGGCGACCCGTGTAAAGTCAACCGGTACGGTTGTGCGCACCAGCGTCCCGGCATCAAGGTGCACCAGTGAATGGCTCAGTAAGCCCTCATCCGCGCGCTGATTATCGTGACGCTGGTGGGCGCCAATGGAATGATTGCGCTCGCTCGCTCCCAGCAAGGCAGACTCAATGACGCTAAATGCTGCCTGGCACTCCAGCGCGTCGCTCCAATCGCGGTTCCACGTCAGATCACGGGTACGGCAGGCCAGTTGCGGCAACACATCCGTCTTGAGGCTTGCCAGTTGCGTCAGCCCTGCTGCCAGGGCCGTTGCCGTACGCACCGGACCGAGCGACCGCTCTGCTAATTGCGCGAGATGTTCCTTGAGTTCAAACGGGGCCACACCCTGGCGGCGCTCGAACGGCGCGACCGTCGCAGCAAAGGCTGATGCCTGGTTGTCTGAACGCCGATCCAGCGCCCGCCGCTGCTGCGCATCAACCGCTGCCGCCCGCCCGGCGATACGCCCTTGCACCAAGACTTGCGCCCCGGCGTTGCCAGACAAACGATTGGCACCATGCATGGCCCCGGTTACTTCACCGCAGGCAAACAAGCCTGGCACACCGGTAGCCGTGCCGGCATCGACGCGCACCCCGCCCAACGAAAAATGCGCGGCAGGGGCCACTTCGATGGCGTACCCCTGCTTGATCCGCTCAACCAATGGCGCCATGTCAAACCCCTCCCATTGCCACTCGGCGCTGATCGAGCGTGAAGTCGCCGGGAAGTGATCAATGATGTCGTTGGGCAGGTGTTTCCAGGACAAATACACCCCACCGTTGGGGCTACCCCGGCCTTCATAGACTTCCGTAGCGCAGGCAGCCGATACTTTATCGCGGGTGGCCAGCTCCATACGTTGCGGGTCACAGCGCGCCATGAAACGCTCCCCGAAACGGTTCATCAGCCAGGCATGCACGCCACTTTGCGGCCCCAGAATCCACGGGAACTGCAACCCACGCCAAATCGCCGGTGCAGCCAGACAGCAGGGCAGAAACTGCATCATTTCCATGTCAATCAAGGTAGCGCCCGCTTCCACCGCCATGCGCTGCCCTTCTCCGGACAACTCCTCGGGTGCAGTGCGCAAACTCCAATTAGAAGTAGCACCGCCCGTAGCCAGCACCGTGCTGTGCCCGTATAGGCTGTCGATACTGCCGGTACGCCGGTCCAGCCCCAATACCCCGACCACCGCCCCTTCACGGCGCAGCAGTTGGGTGGATTGAAAATCCTCGCGAAAACTCACTCCCGCTTGCTGGGCAATGCGGGTCAAGGCACGCTGCATGTCGACCCCGCTGATGTGCACGCCGCGCCCGCTGCTATGCCCCGGTGCGCGGCGGTTGACGCTGAACTTAATGCCCCAGTCGATCAGCCGCTGCAGCTCGGCGCCTATCCCGGCGACCATGCTCTGCACCAGAGACTGGTCGTTGAGCCAGGAACCAGCCGCTAGCGTGTCGTGCAGGAATCGCTCTTCGGTGTCGCTGGCATCCGCCTCCAGACCTATGGCCCGCAGGCTCTGGCCGGCAATCGAAACCCCGCCCCCCGAGGTGATGGTCGCCCCGCTGCGACCCACCAATCCCTTGTTCACCACCAGCACCGATGCCCCGGCCTGACGGGCGTGAAACGCGGCCACCAGCCCGGCCGCACCGCCGCCCAGTACGATGACGTCCCACGTCATCGACGAATCAGCCATAAACCCATGCCTCAAGGTCAAAATCGGCGTCGATAAAGCCTTCAGCAAGCAGAAACGCCTTGAACGAATGAATCGCCTCCAGGCCATGTGCGTCAATCGCGGTGCCGAATTTCAAATGCAGATCCGGGCCAAATGCACCTTGCACCGCTTCCTCGGAAATCCCAATTTCCTGCGCGACAAAACGCTGGGTCTGATCAGGGTTGCGCGCGGCCCATTGCGCGGCTTCGTCGACAGCTTCGAGCAGAGACTGCACCAGGTCTGGGCGTTCACGGGCAAGCAGACCATCGACCGTCAACAGCCGTGGCGTGCCGTTGTTGATCCGAATAGCGGGATCGGGATGGCTACCGGTCTCACTCAAAATCAGCGCATTGAACTGGTGGGCCAGGCTCAAGCCTTCTGCGCCCTTGACGAAAAAGGCGTCTATATCGCCCTTGATCAAATGGCTGAGCTCATTGGCATACGGCAGGCGTCGAACCAGGGCGGCCGGATAGCCTGGCGTGGTGCCGCCCACCTGTGGCGTGCGGGTGGCCACATCGACAAACTGCACCGCGTCCCTGGCAATTTCGGCCACTTGTAACGTCGAGAGCAACCCCTTCAACGCGGTAGCGCGCTGAAAGTCGATAACCCCCGCAGGCTGACGTGGCACGCCAAGGCGCTTGCCCACCAGTTCTGAAACGTCACGCACGCCCGACGACGGCAAGGTGATCACCGCCTGGAACTCATCGATCCAGTTAATTCCGATAAGACGTGTATCGCGCCCGCTGGCACGGGCATGAATCGGCGGGATATTGCCGCCTTGGCGAAAGGACCAAGGTTGCGTATGGTCAAAATGGCTGGCGCGGACCTTCTCGTCCGATGAGCTTTGCAGTGATTGCAGGCTCACCGACTTCTGCGCCAGGGCCGATTCCAGGAAGCCAAGTTTAACCGCAAGCCCTAAAGGCGTCGGTGTCGGGCAACGGGTATACCACAGGTTTAAATCAGTCATAAACGTCCGCTCATTGAATATAGCCAAGACATAAAAGATCGCAGCGCGTTGTCTTTCAAAACAACGATCTTAAATAGCAAAAAGATTATTAATGGCGGACGTGGTCGCACGACATTGATTAAAGCGCTGCAACTTTTTACTGGCAGCCATGGATTAACAAACGCCCCGTGCGAGGTCTGGCGAGTGTAATGGAAAGTTATTTAAGCCACATAGATCATTACGTTCTGAGTTTATGACTGCACTTTGATTGACAGCACTGAGGGCATTGCGCAGATTACTTCGCGTTTTGCGCCACCTCTGGCCCCCACTCTTTCTGGGTATATCCGACTTATGTCTGCACTTTCGCTGTGGCTCAATAACTTTACGCCCCTGTACTCTGCCCACACGCGAACTTATCTTGCAGGCCAATCGGTCTCGATGATCGGTATCTGGTTGCAGCAAACGGCAATGGCGTTGCTGGTCTATCAATTATCGGGCGGCCAGGCGTTTGCCCTGGGGGTCAGTGCGCTGTGTTCAAGCCTGCCGATCCTGCTGCTGAGCATGTTTACCGGTGCCCTGGCAGACCGTTATGACCGACGCAAACTGCTGATCGGCTGCCACCTGGTGGAGATTGCCCTGACCCTGGCCATTGCCTCAATGATCCACGCCGAACAGGTGCAACTGCTGCATATCTACGTCTTCGCCTTCCTGATGGGCTGCGTCAACTCGGTGTATTTCCCGACGCAGCAAGCGTTCCTGTTTGATCTGGCGGGCATGGATAACATCCGCAAGCTGATCAGCATCAATTCGATGATTCTCAATGTTTGCCGAACCCTGGGGCCGACACTGGCCGGTTATCTGGTCGCCCAGGTCGGCATGTCAGTCGCCTTCTGGGCCAATGGCATGTCGTACTGGGTGGTGATTTTCTCGCTGATCTCCCTACATGCCGTGCGCCAAAGCCGTCCCAAGGCAGGTGAAAGCGTGTCGCTGGGCGAGGCGGTGGCTCACATTCGACATACCCTGACCCTGCGCAATATCTACATTTGCTGTGCGGCCTTGACCATGTTCGGCCTGGGCAGCCTGGCGCTGCTGCCAGCGGTGGCCCATGGCGACCCGCAACTGACCGGGGTTTTGCTTGGCGCAGCCGCCTCCGGCTCGCTGGTGTACGCGGTTTTTCTGTCGCCGGTAATCAGCTACATCAAGCGCATGGGACTGACCTTATCGCTGACGCTGGTGTGGATGGGGAGCTGGCTGGTGGTCTCGGCGCTGACCGAATGGCTGTACCTGCAACTGTTGGCGCTGTTCATGTTCGGGCTCGCCACTTCACAAGCCATGGTGACCTGTACCAGCATGGTGCAGATCTTGTCACCGGTGGCGATGCGCGGGCGCCTGATGGGGCTGTTCAGCATTATCGGCTTTGGCTTGCAGCCGCTGGCGACGCTGATCGCGGGCTTTATGGCCGACCGGATGGGTGTAGCCGCCACCATTGCCTTGTGGGGTCTGGTGGCGGTTACGATTGCCAGTGGGCTTTTGGCTCAATCGCAATGGCGTGAATGGAATCTGGGACGGGATTGAGAATGCTGTGCCAGCTTTCGTACCTCGATGGGCTTACGTTTAAACCCGCGATTTGCGCCCGGCAAACGGATGGCTCGGATCGTTGTAGCCCGGTGTCGAGGAGTGACCGGTGATGACCAGATCGTCGATGAAAGCTTCGTCCTCAGCGGTGAAGGCGTAGTTCAGCGCCGGTACGTAATCGTTCCATTGCTCTTCGGTACGCGGCCCGGCAATGGCGGAGGTGATCAACTTATTGTTGAGCACCCAGGCCAAGGCAAATTGCCCTGGCGTGATACCTCGCGCTTGGGCGTGGTCTTTGACCCGCTGTGCCAGATTCAGCGATTCCGGGCGCCATTCGGTCTGGTGCAGACGCTTGTCGTTGCGACCGGCTCGAGTGCCCTCCGACGGTGGCTGGGTCGGGTCGTATTTGGCCGTCAATACGCCACGCGCCAATGGACTGTAGGAAACAACGCCAATGCCGTAGTACTCAGCCGCTGGCAAGTGTTCGTTTTCGATCTGGCGGTTTGCCAGGTTGTACAGTGGCTGGCTGGCCGCAGGACGCTCGATGCCCAGCAAGTCGGCGTGACGGCTGAATTCCGCGAGTTTCCACCCACGGTGGTTGGACAGCCCGTAAGAACGTATTTTGCCCGCACGGATAAGGTCCGACAGCGCCCGCAGGGTTTCTTCCACCGGGGTGGTGTGGTCTTCGCGGTGCAGGTAGAACAGGTCAATGTAGTCCGTATTGAGACGCTTGAGGCTGGCGTCCACCGACTGGATCACATTATGCCGCGAGGCGCCGCGATCATTCGGGCCCTGGGCGCCCGGGTTCGGGTTCACGAACTTGGTCGACAGCACCCACTGCGAGCGACGGTCGGCAATCAGGCGGCCCACGGCTTCTTCAGAGGCCCCGCCGTTGTAACCGTTGGCCGTGTCGATAAAGTTGATGCCCTGCTCATAGGCCCGGTCGACAATGCGCTTGGCCACGGCGTCGTCGGTCTGCCCGCCAAACATCATGGTGCCCAAGGTGATGGGGGACACTTTAATGCCGTTGCGGCCCAGGTTGCGGTACTCGATAGCGCTCATGTTCACTCCCCTAATGGTCTTTCATTGATTATTGAAAACAGCGTCACTAGATCGCAAAACGCGACAACAGCATGGCCACCGGCAGGTCTTGCCAGGCCGAATGGGTGTAAGGCACCGACTCGTCGTCGTTGACCCGATAACGCGGTACCGGCACCGAGCCAATGAGTTTTCTGGTGTAGTCGTGACGGGCGTTTTTCCAGATACCTTCGTGGGCGCCCTCTTCTACGATCTGGCCGTCATGCATCACCAGCACTCGGTCCGCCATGTACTTGACCACTGACAGATCGTGCGAAATAAACAGGTAGGACAAACCGAACTCTTCCTTGAGATCGGCTAACAGATTAAGAATCTGCGCCCGTACCGAAACGTCCAGTGAAGACACCGCTTCGTCGAGGATCACCAACGATGGGCGCAAGATCAGCGCACGGGCGATGCCGACACGCTGGCGCTGCCCTCCGGAGAATTCATGAGGGTATTTCCACACCGCGGACAGTGGTAAACCGACCCGGGCAATGATGTCCAGAATGCGCTGGCTGCGTTGCTGTGCTTGCTTGATGCCATGGTTCTTCAGCACCCCATCGAGAATGCGGTACACGCTGTGTTTTGGGTTGAGCGAACCGTACGGGTCCTGAAACACCATCTGCACCAATGGCCGGTAGGCACGCAGCTGCTTTTCCGAGAGTGGCGCGATATCGGTGCCATTGAGCAGGATTTGCCCGTTGCTTGCGCGGATCAGCCCCAGAATGGTTTTGCTGAGCGTCGATTTTCCGCAACCTGACTCACCCACCAGCCCCAGGGTCTCCCCCGGCTGGATCTTGAACGACACATCATTGACCGCTCTCACCAGGCCCTGGCGGGTTTTGTACTCGGTACAGAGATGGCGCACTTCAAGAATCGGCGATAGGTCCGCTTTCGCGGCCCTTTCGGGGAGCGACGAAGCTCGCGGGTAACTGTGCAGCTCGAACTGGATCGCGCCGCTTTCACTGCGCCGTACATTGATCTCCGGCAACGACGCACTGGCGTAATGCGAGTCGCTGTCCAGGCGTAGCGACGCGCCCAGCAATCCTTGGGTATACGGGTGCTGCGGGCGAGTGAAGATCGCTTCAGTGCTGCCGCTTTCGACAATCAACCCGTCATACATGACCGCCACGCGGTCGGCCCACTGCCCCACCACGCCTAGGTCGTGAGTAATCAGCAGCAGCCCCATGGCGTACTCTTCGCTCAACTCCTTGAGCAATTGCAGGATGTGCGCCTGCACGGTCACGTCCAGCGCTGTGGTGGGCTCATCGGCAATCAACAGGCGTGGCTTGCAGGCCACGGCAATGGCGATCATCACCCGCTGGCGCTGTCCGCCGGACAAGTTATGCGCGTAGTCATCCAGTCGCGCCTCGGCATTGGGGATACGGACCTTCCGCAACAGGGTCAGCGACTCGGCGCGGGCGTCCTTGCGCGACAGGCCGCGATGGCGGCGAAGCACCTCGCCGATCTGCTCACCGATGCTTAACACCGGGTTCAACGAGGTCATGGGATCTTGGAACACCATCGAAATATCATTGCCGCGTAAATTGCGCATCTGTGGATCACTGATGCCAGACAGGTCCAGCCCGTCAAAATCGACCCGCCCGGTGAGTTCGGCGCGACCACCCAACAGGCGCATGATCGCCATGGCCGTGGTCGACTTGCCACAGCCCGACTCCCCCACCAGTGCCAGGGTTTCGCCCCGGGCGACATGGAAGTTCACACCTTTTACGGCGTGATAGTTGCCGTACCTGACCTGAAGGTCCGAAACATTGAGCAAGGGGCTGTTCAGCGACATATCGCGATGATCATCGACGTTAACGACAGCATTCATGCGGTTCTCCCGCGCAGACGTGGGTTCAGGGCCCTGATCAAGGCGTCACCCACCAGATTGAGACTAAATACAGTGATCACCAGCGCCAGCCCGGGGATGGCCGTGAGGTAAAGCGCGCTGCGCAACATGTCGCGACCGCTGCCGATCATGCTGCCCCAACTGATGGTGTTCGGGTCGCCCACTCCCAGAAATGACAGTGATGACTCGGTGAGGATCGCCGAGGCCACGATTACCGATGCGGTAATGATGATGGGCGGCAAGGCATTGGGCAGGACTTCACGAGCGATGATCCACGGCGTGCTGTAGCCGACCGTGCGCGCAGCCAATACGAAATCGGCCCCCAGCAACGCACGAAACTCCGCCCGAACCAGTCGCGCCACGGTGTCCCAAGACGTCAGACCAATGACCACCGCGATAATCCCCACTGTCGACTGGGTGATAGACACCACGACCACCACCAGCAAGAACGAGGGCGTGGTCTGGAAGATTTCGATCAGCCAGGTCAGCACCCGATCGACCCGCCCCCCGAAAAAGCCTGCCAGTGCACCGACCAGGGTTCCGACCACGACACTGACCAGGGCCGCCGTGATTCCGACCAGCAGTGACACCCGGGCGCCATGCACGATTCCGGCCGCCAGGTCACGACCCAGTGCATCTGTCCCCAGAGGAAAGGACCAGTCTTCAAACGGTGCCAGCAGTGGCTGGCCGACCATGTCCAGCGGGTCACCGGGGTACCAGTAATTAGCGCTCATGGCCATCAACACGACCAACAGCAGCACACTCAGCCCCAATACGGCGCCGGGCGAATGCAGCAGCGAACGAACAACAGGCCAACTGCTACGGGGCGCGTGCAGGCGTTCCTTGGTCTCGACCTGCGATCGCCGACCCGGCGCCCAGCGCCCCAGCAGCACACTGCTCAGTTGCTGGCGCCAGCCCGTGAGTGCCGGGCGCGAAATGTCCAGTGTCGGGCTCGGGGAATCGATACTCATGGTTCAGCCTCCCTTCAAGCGGGCGGCAATGCGTGGGTCCAGCCGCATGTGCAGCCAGTCCACCAGCAGATTGGCAATGATGACGATGAACGAAGAAATCAGCAGGATGCCCAGCAGCACCTTGTATTCACGGGCCTGCACGGCCTCCAGGGTCAGGCGGCCGATACCCGGCCAGCCGAAGACGGTTTCGACCACTGCGGCACCGCCCAGCAAGCCGCCCAAGTGCGCGCCCGCCACCGTAGTTAATGGCAACAAGGCATTGCGCAACACATGCCGCGTTGTAATGCGCCAAGGCGACAAGCCCTTGGCCCGTGCGGTGCGCACGTAATCCTGGGTCAGTACGTCCAGGACCGATGCACGGGTCAATCGGGCGTAGATGGCCACAAAGAAACTGGCCAGTGTCAATGCCGGCAAAATCGCGTAATGCAGTTTGTCGACAAACTTGTCGACCCCGCTCAGTCCGGCGCCGATGGTGCCATCGCCACCCGCCGGCAGCCAGTCCAACTTGACCGCGAACAACACAATGGCCATCAGCCCGATCCAGAACCCCGGCGTCGAATACACCACAAACACAATCGAAGACAGCACCCGGTCCGGCCATTTGCCCGCCCACAGCGCCATCACGGCCCCCAGAGTCACCCCAGCGCCGACCGAGATCACCAGGGCGAGGCCCATCAACAACAAGGTGTTGGGCAAGCGCTGGTTAATCACCTCCAGCACCGGGATGCCATAACGCGGCGAGTCCCCCAGGCTCAGGTGGGCCAATTGACCGACGTAGTCTCCAAATTGCGCCAGTGAGGACTTGTCCAGACCGTATTGCTGGCGCAGCAACTGAGTGGTCTCAGCCGTGGCCGACCCGGCTTCGGCTACCAACGCGTCCACCGCATCACCGGGCACCATCTGCAACAGCATGAAGTTGAGAACGATCACCCCGGCGGCTGTCGGCACGGCGCGCAACAAGGGGCCTCTGACCACCATTCTGACGAATCGGATTAAACGCTGATAAAGAGGGCTGGTCAGCATTGAGTTCTCTGCAAAAACAATCAATTGAAAGGGAAACTGTTTTAACGGCGAACACTAATACAGCAAATCCCCGGCGCTAACACCGACAAAAAAGTTCTAAACTTATTATCTCTAAGGGTATTAAAACTCAACTTAACGTTATAACTAAGACGCTTGAATACTCTTAAAAATATCCGCTAGGCTCGCGTCACTGTTTTGAATCCAACAGAACAGCCCCTTCATTGAACACTTTCATAAAAACGCCTCTTTTAGTTCTAACCATAGAACTCAATAGTGCGCGCTCTCATTACGTGTTGTTGACCAAAGGTGCTGTATGTCGATTTCCAGAAGACTGTTTATCAAGGATTCCATCATTCTGACGGCTGGCGCCGGTCTGTTGAGCCAGGCATCCGGGGTATTCGCCGCTGTCGACGGCAAACAGACTCTGGTGGTCTCGCAATTTCCTGAACCCTCGATCCTCACCAACGCCATGACCACCGACGGCACGATCTACACCGTGACCAGCAAGGTCTTTGACGGGCTGCTGTCGTATAACGACCAGCGTCAGCCAGTGCCGCGCCTCGCCACCGATTGGCAGGTGAGCGATGACGGTCTGGTCTACACCTTTAACCTGCGCCCCGGCGTGACCTGGCATGACGGCCAGCCATTCACTTCGGCAGACGTGGCGTTCACTCTGGAAAATATCTGGCGCAAGTACAACTCTCGGGGCATCAGCACCTTTGCCCCGGTGAACAAGGTCCAAACCCCGACGCCATTGCAAGTGGTGCTTACGCTGTCGACCCCGGCACCCTACCTGCTGAGCGCGCTGTCATCGACCGACGCGCAAGTGCTGCCCAAACACTTGTACGAAGACGGCAACCCGCTAAGTAATCCTTACAACATCAAGCCCATCGGAACCGGCCCGTTCAAGTTCGAGCGTTGGGACCGCGGCGTATCGATCAATCTGGTGCGTAACGACGCGTATTGGGACCAGGGCAAGCCGCACCTGGACGCCCTGATCTTCCGCATCATCCCCGATTTGACGTCTGCCTCGGCGGCCCTCGAAACCCAGGCCGTACAACTGGCCTCGGTGGCCCTGAGCAACGTCAAGCGCCTGCGCGGCATCAACCAACTGCAAGTCAGCGAAATTAGCGCACCTTATTCACCCGGCCTGGTCGGGTTTGAGTTCAACCTGGAAAAACCCGTGTTTCAGGACGTGCGTGTACGCCAGGCATTCGCCCATGCCATTGACCGTGATTTCGTGATCAAGAACATCTACTTTGGCTTTGCCCAACCGGCCTACAGCGCAATCCCGTCGAGCATGAGCGACTTCTACAACGACAACGTGCCACGTTACCCTTTCGACCTAAAAAAAGCCGAAGCCCTGCTGGAAGAAGCCGGCCTTAAAAAAGACGCCAACGGGGTACGCCTGACCGTGTTCAACGACCCCAACCCGGCCAGCGAAACCCTGCAAATCGCCAACTACCTGCGCAGCAATCTTGCGAAGATCGGCGTCAAGCTGGTGATCCGCTCCCAGGACTTCCCCGAGTACGTCAACCGCGTGTACACCCGCCGTGACTTCGACACCACACTGATTACTGCCACGGCCGGACCCGATCCAGTGATGGGCACCCAACGCTTTTATTACTCCAGCAATTTCAAGCCCGGCATCGCTTTCTCCAACGGTGCACGCTACGCCAACCCGCGCGTGGATGAACTGCTCGATTTGGGCCAGGCCGAAGTCGACCCGGCCAAGCGCAAAGCCTGGTACGACGAATTCCAGCAGATCGTGCTCACCGATCTGCCAAAGATCCCCATTGTCTCGCCCACCGTGGTGGTGGTGACTCAAAAGCAGCTCAAGGATTTTTTCAACTCATCAGAAGCGCTGTACGGCAACTTCGCTGACGCCCGTTATCAGGCCTAGACGCGGCTCGAACGCGGTGGCGCCGGTTGTGCGCGCCTGCTCCTGCCGGGACAATAATCCACAAAAAAACCTAAAAGGATGTTCCATGACCGATGCACTGCTCGCCCCTTCACCGCCGGAACTGGCGGCACCCGCCAGCCCGGCGCATATCATCCGCAGCGATCTTGAGGCCATCGAGGTCGCCCAGCGACTTGCAGCCACCTTCAAGCTCAATGCCCAGCGCCGCGATACCGAACGCCTGTTGCCCTGGCAAGAACTGGAAGACTGCGCCTGCAGCGGCTTGCTGGCCATCCGAGTCCCCCGCGAATACGGCGGAGCGTATGTGTCATACCTGACCCTGACTCGCGTCGTCGCTGCTATCGGCGAAGCTGATGCCTCCATCGGCCAACTGTTGCTGAGCATTATCCTGGCCAGCAGTGTGATCGAAGCCGTGGGCCGCGACGAACAGAAACAACTGTTCTTCGGCAAGATCCTTCAGGGTTATCGCTGGGGCAACGGCCATGCCGAAGGCGGCAACCTGCCCGCAGGCACTACCCGCACCACGATTACCCGAGAGGGCGATCATTACCGGGTCAACGGGGCCAAGGCCTACTCCACTGGCGCACTGTTTTCCCAACTGATTTCCATTGGTTGCGTGGATGAAGACGGTCTGTCCAAAACTGCCGTGCTGGCCCGAAACGCTCCAGGCCTGACGATCATTGATGACTGGGACGGTTTTGGTCAGCGCACCACTGCCAGCGGCACGCTACTGCTGGACAACGTGCGGGTTGAACACAGCCACGTGCTCAACTCGGAACTGGGCAAAACCACCGCCAACACCTACGGCATACCCGATCTGTTTCACAGCGCGCTGGACCTTGGGATCGCCCGCGCGGCGTTCAGCGACACCCTCGCCTATGTCCGCGAACACGCCCGGCCGTACTTGCGCACGGGGGTCGAGTCGGTGACCCAGGACCCGTATGTACTGGCCATCATCGGCGACCTGCACACCCGCATCCATGCGGGCGAAGCCGTCCTGGAGCGCGCCGCGCAGACTTTTGACGAGGTGACAGCCGAACACGGCCCAGGGCCTTCTGACAAAGTGTCATCGGCATTGGCCGCGGCCAAGATCCTCACCACTGAAGCGGCGCTGCTGGCCAGCAATACCCTGTTCCAGCTTGGCGGCGCCAGTTCGACCCGCCTGGAGTACGGCTTTGATCGCCACTGGCGCAACGCCCGAACCCACACCGTCCACGACCCGGTGGCATGGAAATTCAACCTGATCGGCAAGTACCACCTGCTCGGCTGATCACTCCACCCATGACTGCCTACAGGAGGTAGCCGTCACCCAGCCATTGACGCCCGATTCAAAGAGCGGCATCAGCCGTCACACTACCAACCTACTTGCCAGGCTAAAACCAGCCAGCGTCGACTCACTACTGCACACACTCAATAAAATGCAGAGGCAATACCAGGCACACTTCTATGTCTTCACTTCACTCGCGTCGTCACACTCTCGGTGTCGTCATTTCCGTGGGCGCAGCAACGTTTGTCCCCATTGACACCGCCAAAGCTGAAACCGATTACGAAAAAGACAAGTTGCAAACGGTGGTTGTCACCGGCTCCCGCGTCGAAACCACGGCCCTCAAGGCACTTTCACCGGTTCAGTTGATCCAGGGCGAAACCCTGCGTGAAACCGGGGTCAGTGATCTGCGCCGAGCCCTGTCACTGGTCACTCCGGCCTATATCAACATCAACAGTAATGGCGGCGCCCTGGCTAAAAACATTGGCGGCTCGTCACTGCGTGGCCTGTCAGGCAACCAGGTACTAGTGCTGGTCAATGGCAAGCGCCGCCACGGCTCGTCAATGATCAACAACAGCGGCGGCGCCACTCTGGGTTCTTCGGCTGCCGACCTGGGCCTGATCCCGATGTCGGCAGTCGAGCGCGTCGAAGTCCTCACCGATGGTGCAGCAGCTCAATACGGCTCGGACGCGATTGCCGGGGTGATCAACGTGATCCTCAAGTCGGCATCGTCCGGCGGTTCGGCCGACGTGTCCTATGGCGAGTACAACCATGACGTGGCCAAGGTCGGTGGCATCGGCGATGCCGGGGCTACTTGGAGCGGCGGCCTCAACTCGGGCTTCGCCCTGGGCGATGACGGCGGCTTTCTGAACCTCAGCCTGTCGTACCTGAACACCGGCGACAGCCACACCGTCGGCCCCTGGAAAGCCCCAACCCAGCCCATCTGGCAAATCTACGCAGCGCCCAATGATCCGCGTGAAGCTACGGCCAACCGCAACGTGCCGGAAAACTACGAAGTCGTGCCGATCCAGGAAAGCACCACCGTGGCCTACAACTTCGGCCTACCGCTGAACGACAACCTTGAGCTGTATTCCTTTGGCACGTATAGCCCTCGGCGCTCAGAGGCCAAGGGCTCATTCCGCTCGGAAACCAACGCCACGGCCAACGTTATCACCACCCCCGGTGGTTACAGTTCACGTCTGCAAACCAAAGAGGAAGACATGCAGGCCAACCTAGGACTCAAGGCCGAAAACATCCTGGGCTGGAGTTGGGACGCAGGCCTGAGTTACGGTCAGAACCGCGCCGACATCAATATCCTCAACACTACTAACCCATCGTTCGGTGCCTTGTTGCCGCTGCAAAACCTGCATGCCGGCGACCTGAAATTTGCCGAGAGCATCGCCTCGCTCTCAGCCCGGCGCGCCTTCGATACCGGCCTTTTTGCCAGCCCGCTGAACGTCACCGTCGGCACCGAGTATCGCTACAACACCTTGTCACTGGGCAAGGGCGAATACTACTCGTACGCCGGTGGTGGCTATCGCTACCCCGACGATTACCCGGCGGTGAACCTGCGCGGCAAACTCGCCGGGGCCGGTTCGGCATTCCTCACCGGGTTCAGCCCGCAGTTCGAGTTTGACGAATCGCGGCACAACACCGCGTACTACGTCGACTTCTCGCAGCAGATCACCGAGAAATGGGACAGCGGCCTGGCGGTACGTTACGAAAACTACTCGGACTTCGGCGAGGCCGTGGCGGGCAAGTTCTCCAACCGCTACCAGTTCAACGACGTGATCGCCGCGCGCGGTACCCTGAGCAACGGGTTTCGGGCGCCGTCACTGGCCGAGCAAAACTACCAAAGCGCTACGGTGCAACCGGTCAACGACCCAATCACCAACACCTCGTACATTTCCTATTACTACGACACCCTGCGCCCCGATGCGCCAGCAGCCAAGGCGCTGGGAGCCAAGGAGCTCAAACCGGAGAAATCCACCAATATCAGCTTCGGCCTGGTCTTTACCCCGACCGATCGCCTTTCGGCTTCGATAGACATTTACCAGATCGATATTCGCGACCGGATCTTCCTCACAGGCGCCTTCAACGGCTTCAACAACCCCGCCGTGGCGAGGGCACTGACCGATGCGGGCCTCACCAGCCAGCAACAAGTGCGCTACTTCACCAACTTCGGCAAGACCCAGACCCGGGGTGTCGAGTTCAAGCTCGACTATGACGCCGACTACGAACGCTTCGGCAAGGCACACTGGGGCCTGAGCTATGCGCACAACAAGACGCAAGTCAAAAGTGTGAAGGACCCTGAGGTGCTGAAAAATGCCGGCCTGAGCCTGCTGGACCGTGAACGCATCACCCTGCTCGAAGAAGCCCTGCCGCAAAACATTGCCCGCGCGTCGCTGGACTGGCAGTTGGGCAAGTTCATGGTGCAACTGACCGAGCACTACTACTCGAAAACCCGCACCGTTAACAACGTGCTCAACCGCGCTCAGGACTCCACCACCACCGACTCGTTCATCACCGACGCAGCCGTCAGTTACCTGGTGACCGACAACTTCAAGGCCACTCTGGGCGCCAACAACGTGTTCAACAAGCGCCCGCCGAACCAGCCCGACAGCCTGGCCTCAACCATTAACCATGAAGATCCCTACGCCAACCGCAATACGCCCTATGGCATCGGCGGCGGCTTCTATTACGCCCGCCTGAGTTACGACTGGTAATCCTCCTGCGTACGGCTCCCCGCTCGGGGAGCCACACCTCAAAGGTCTTACTCATGTTCAATCGACGCACCTTTCTCGGCTATTCGCTGGCCTCAACGGCGGCCATCGGCCTGCTGGGGCAGCGCTTGGGTCATGCCAATACTCCCGGCGGCACGCTGATCATCGCGCAAAACCCCGAACCCACCGTGCTGACCACCGGCCTCACCACTGCGCCCGCCACCCAGTTGATTTCCCCGAAAATCTTCGACGGGCTGCTCTACCTCAGCCCCACCAATGGCCCGCAGCCCCAGTTGGCCGAAAGCTGGGCATTCAGCCCGGACGGACTGCAAGTCACGTTCAAACTGCGCCCCGGCGTGCGCTGGCATGACGGCACACCCTTTACCTCAAAAGACGTGGCGTTTTCTGTGATGCAGGTGTGGAAAAAATACAGCTCGCGCGGGCGAGCGGCGTTTCCCAATGTCCAGAGCGTCGACACACCGGACCCACTGACCGCCGTGTGGAACCTCTCGCAGCCCACGCCCTACCTGCTCAGCGCACTGAATGCCAGAGACTCTCAAGTGTTGCCGCAGCACCTGTATGCAGGTACCGATATTCTCAACAACCCGGCCAACGTGGCGCCCGTAGGTACAGGGCCCTTTCGGGTCAAGGAATGGGTGCGTGGCAACTACCTGACCCTTGAACGCAACCCCACCTATTGGCAGGACGGCAAGCCGCTACTGGACCAGGTGATCTACCGTTTCATTGCCGACCCGTCGTCCGTCTCGGCCGCGCTGGAAACCGGCTCGGTGCAAGTGGCCTATGCCGACACCCTGTCCAACAGTGAAATCAAGCGCCTAAAGCAGAATCCGGCGCTGAGCATTCACGATCGCCTGAACACCTATGGCGGCACTGGGATCATGGCTTTGGAGTTCAACTTGCAACGCCCGCAATTTCAGGATGTGCGCGTACGCCAGGCATTTGCGCACGCCATCGACAAGGCATTCATCCTCAAGCACATCCTGCTGGAGCAAGGCACCACGGCCGATTCACCAATCCCGAAAAACTTCCCGCAGTTCTACAGCGCCGACGTTGCGCAATACCCCTTCGACCTCAAACGCGCAGCGGCCTTGCTGGATGAAGCCGGTTTCAAGCCGGACAAGGACGGCATTCGCCTGCGCATCAAAAACGACCCCAACCCATCCGCTGCCTATTTGCAGACCGCGAACTTCTTGCGCAGCAGCTTTGCCAAAATCGGCATAAAAATGGACATCCGCAATCAGGATTACGCGCAATTTATCGACCGCATTTACGGCCGTTACGACTTCGACACCAACCTTTCCCCGGCTTCGACCGCGCCGGACCCGGCCATCGGGTTGCAAAGGTTTTACTGGTCCAAGAACATCCAGTCAGGGGTGGCCTACTCCAACGCTACCCATTACTCGAGCCCGCAGGTCGATGCGCTGCTGGAACAGGCACAAATTGACAACGATCCCAAACGCCGCTGGGAGCTATACCACCAGGTGCAAAAACAGGTGCTGGAAGACCTGCCCCGCATCCCGATCGTGTCCAGCGAAGACGCATTGCTGGCCCGCTCTAATGTGCACAACCTCACGGACTCCACGGGCGGCGGGTTTATCGGCAATTTGAGCCATGTCTATCTTCTGTAACAGGCGAGCAACGGTTTAACGCGGCACCAGTTGGCGCAAGGCATTGGCCTTGACTAACAGCTCCAGCAACTGGCGCAGATCGCCCGGCGCGATGTGCGGCAGTTGTCGGGCGAGGGTGTGCAGGCCAAAAGCGCTTTTTCGCTGCTGCAACCAGTCGATCACTGGCAGCAGCACCGCCGGGATTTCGCTGTCGAAGGTGGTACGTGAGCGCCAGTCTTGATCCAGCGCACTGACGTGCAGATGTGCACGTTGCGGGGTTACCCCGCCAATGCTCAAACGCGAGCCCGGCACCCGTAACAGATCGCTGTTGTCGATTGGCGGTGCGCTGTTCCAACTCAAGATCGGCTGTTCTGCGCCCTGACTCAAGCGAGTCGCCAGCGTACTCAATAAAGGTTGCAACGCAGGCTCATGGGCACCCGCCGGACCATATAGGGGCAAGCGCCAACGCGGATCAGCAAGTAGCCAGGGCTGCAGCCAGCCCAGCAAGGCATCGGCCAGCACGGGCGGGCGAATGACAATACTCAGTGACAGTGAAGGGGCCTGCGCTTCAGTCCGGTGCCACGTGCCACGGGGCAGGAACAGCACCGAGCCAGGGTGCAGGTCGAAAGCCTGGAAAGTGGCTTTATCCGGGTCGGGAAACCCTTCGCGCGCCTGCTCGTAGAGGTTTTCGACCGCCACCATGTCCGGGCCAAACTGCGCGCCGTAGGGCAACGGGATATCGTGCATCGGCGCCACATGAAAGGTTTTACGACCATGCAACTGGATCGAGATGACTTCTTCGGCATCGTAATGGCACGACACGCCGTCATCCCCCGCCGAGGCAAAGGCACTCAACCGGGCACTGCCTGCCGGCACGCCCAACTCACGCTCCAATTCACGCAAGAACTGCGCAGCTCCGGCCAGAACCGGGGCAACGTCCTGCATGAACACCGTCAGCCCTAATTGCAGCAGGCTGGAAGCATTGGCCCGACTGTCGAAGGTCTGCGGCGAACGCAGGCCGCGACCAAATGACAAAGGGCCGCGATAAACGTCTGCCAGGCGACCCGGTTGTTGCAACAAGGGCTGGTGAAACAGTTCGGGCAGCCGGGCCAAGGCGCCGTGCTGGAGCCGAATCGCCGAGGGCCAGGCTGCGCCCTCCTCGATCAGGCGTGGCTCACCCAGCAACTGTTGCAGCAGAGTCGGATCAGGCATTTCGGGCCACGGCAGCACGGACCAGAGGGATCACATCCCGGCCAAAGGTCAGAGTGTCCGGCACCGGATCAAAACCGCGGATCAGGAACTTATCAATGCCCAGTTTGTGGTACTCCAGCAGCGCGCCAGCCACTTGTTGCGGGGTGCCAACCAATGCGGTGGAGTTGCCATGCGCGCCAGTCACGGCGGCGAATTCGGTCCATAAGCGCTGGTCCAGCACCGCGCCTTGAGCGGCGGCCTCACGCAAGCGCTGCGAGCCGACGTTCTGGTTCAAGGCCGGAGCAGCCGGGTACTTGGCCTTGGCCGCCGCCAGCAATTCACGGCTACGCGCCCAAGCGGCCTCTTCGGTGTCGGCCACCAAAGGGCGGAACGCCAGGAGGAATTTGATTTGCTCTTCTCGCCCGTACTTCGCGGCGGCCTTGCGTACATTGGCGATGGTTTCGGCGGTTTGCGCCAGGGACTCGCCCCATAGCGCATAGACTTCTGCATGCTGGCCCGCGACCTCGAAAGCGGCGGTCGAGGAGCCGCCAAAGAAGATCGGCACACCGCCGGTTTGCCACGGTTTGACCGTGGAGAACGCTCCTTTGAAACGGTAGTAATCGCCCAGATGATCGAACGGCTTGTCGCTGTGCCAGACCTTTTTCACCACGCTCAGGTATTCGGCAGTGCGGGCGTAACGTTCGTCATGGGCCAGGAAGTCGCCGTCGCGCTGCTGGTCTTCATCGGTACCGCCGCTGATCACGTGCACTGCCAGACGACCGTCACTGAACTGGTCGAGGGTTGCCAGCTGTCGGGCGGCCACGGTTGGCGCCACGAAGCCTGGCCGGTGCGCTAGCATCACGCCCAGGCGCTCGGTGTTGTTGAGCACGTAGGCGGCGATCTGGCTGTTGTCCGGCCAGGTGGCGAAACTGCCGATCAGCAGACGATCAAAGCCGTTGGCTTCGGCGGTGTGGGCCATGTTCTTGATGTAGGGCTTGTCGATGATCGGGCCGCTGGCGTCAATGAGTTCAGCGCCAGTACGACTGCTGGTATGGCCGATAAATTCGAGACTCATGGTGTGTTCCTTATCAGGGGACTTGTTGTGGGTGTGTCCTAAAGTCTCAATCCTGCCGCTTTAAGCAGCGGCAAGATGCGTTCGCCAAAGTGGGCAAGGTCGACGGCGAAGTCATGGAAGTTGAGTTGCACGCCGTCAATACCGGCCGCTTTGAGGGCAACGAGTTGTTCTGTCACTTGCTCCGGGGTGCCAATAATTTCGATATTGCCGCCCAGCCCCAAACCGGTGTTACGCGTACCCTGCGCCCGGCCGCGCCAGGCATGGGCGTCGCTGGCGTAGGCGCTGGGACTGCCGAATGATCCAGGCACCTTGTTGCCGACGATGGCTTGCAGGTAGTCGCGGGTTTGCTGTTCGGTGTCGCGGCTGACAATGATGGGGTTGATGATGGTAAGGACCTCGCGGCCAAACTGACGCGCACGGGCCTTGATCTTCTCGACATGGGCCGGGATGTCTTCAAGGGTTTCACGGATGCCCGCGCCCGATGAGTTGGTGATAAACACCAAGTCGGAGTGGCTAGCCGCAAAGTCGATGCCCGCTTGCGAACCTGTGGCCGTCACCAGGACCGGGCGACCGTAAGCCGGTTTCGGGGTGACGAAACCGTCCTTGATTTTCCAGCCGTGACGGCCTTCGTAGGTAAAGTTTTCGTTGCTGCTCCACAGAGTGTTGAGCACGTCAAACAATTCACCTGCCAATTGGTAGCGCTCATCGTGTTCGATTTGCGGGCGGCCAAACATTTCATGCTCGATCGGTCGGTGGCCGGTAACAATATTGATGCCCCAACGGCCCTTGGCGATATGGTCAAGAGTGGCACCGTATTTGGCGATGTGCAGCGGGTGCAACGGGCCGTACAGCACATGAATGGTCGAGACCAGCAAAATGCTGTGAGTAATCGCGGCCATGGCGCCAAGGGCGATAAAGGAGTCCAGCGAGGCTTCGCCGTCATAGCCGCCTTTGGGCAACCACTGGGTGCGGCTGAAGGCCAGCTCGAAGCCCAGCGCTTCGGCTTGCTGGACGATTTTCGCGTTGTAATCGAACGTCCAGGTGTTTGACGTCGGGTGATTGCTGACGCGGATGTCCTGCATGTTAAGGAACACCCCCAGCAGCAACGGCTGCTTGAGCGCCTTGCTCAGCGGGCTGTCGGGAAAATCATGCGGTGCCGGGAAGGCATCGCGCTCAAAGGTTTGATTGACGTGGGATTGAGCCATTTCGATATCCTTCTCCAGGCGAAGTCAAGGCAGGCGCGCAGCGACGGGAAAGCCGGCGCGCCCAGGCGATTACCAGAAATAGTCGAGGCGTGCGTAGTAGTACGCGCCGTCCACGCCGTAGGGTGAGTACCAGCTGTAGGCCGGGTCATCGACAGGCATGAAGTAGTAGAGTTTGGCTTGCTCGCTGAGCTGTTCAGGGCGCTTGTTGAAAATGTTCAAGCCCCCCACCGACACCTTGAACTGGTCATTGATGTTGTAAGCCACGTCCAGGTCCGTGATGTAGGCCGGCTTGACCTTCTCGTCGCGGTTGGCGTTGTAGTAGCTCTTGCCGGTGACGGCCGAGAAACGCGACTCCTTGATCGCCACTTCAAAGTCGTCAATAAACCAGGTGTGGGACAGCGAGGTCTTGTTTTTCGGGAAGGCACTGGTCAGGTTGCCCTGTTTATCGCGCCCCAGCACTTCAACCCCGGTACCGGCCAGCGAACCCGGCTCCTTGATGTCACGGATTTCCTGCAGGCTTTGGGTACTGGTGAGGGTCCATTTGCCACGCCCGTACGGGCCGTATTGCGTGCGATAGTCCGCCACCAGATCAATGCCGCGGGTGCGTGTATCGGCCAGGTTGCCGTAGTAGGCGACGCTCTGGTTGGTGCTCAGCCCGGCCTTGGTCAGCAGTGCGGCGATGTTCGGATCATTGACGCCGCTCAAGGCGCTGGTCTGCAGGATGCGGTCCTTGATGTCGATTTGGTAGAAGTCGACGGTCACGTCCAGGTTCTGCAACGGTGTGGCCACAAAACCAAAGCTGTAGTTGAGCGATTTTTCGGGTTTGAGCTCCTTGGAACCCAGCGCGACGGCGGCAGGCGAACCCGGCGGCGCATAGGTGGTGACAGTTTGGCTGAGTACACCCGTCACCGGGTTGGCGCTCCAGGCCGATGTGCTGGACGAGAAGTGCTGTTGTTGCAGCGATGGCGCTCGGAAACCGTTGTTGACCGCTGCCCGCACGGCAAAAGTCGGAGTCAGTTGATAGCGGGTCGACAGCTTGCCGCTGGCGGTGTCGCCCACGTCGCTGTAGTGCTCGAACCGCCCCGCTACGCTCAGCTCCCAGTCCGGGGTCAGCTTTTGGGTCAGATCGATATAACCTGCGGTGTTGCTGCGATCCCAACTGCCTGCCGCCTCAGGGCTAAACCCGCCCCAGCCGGCCGAGCCCGAATTGGGACGCTTGCCCGCGTTGGGCGAACCCACTGGGTAGACGTAGCCGCCGTCAGCATAAGAGGCGTACTCACCCTTGCGGATCTGATACGTATCGATCCGGTACTCCAAGCCGCTGGCCACGTGCAGCGGGCTTTCAAACCAGCCGGTGTCGAATGAGCGCGTGATGTCGAGGTTGTTGGCCCACTGGCTGAATATCGCCTCGCCGTTGTCGATGTCGGTCGGGCTACTGGGGCCGAAGGAAGCGTTCAGCGAATCGTCGTTGTGGTAGTGCACATCGTTGCGGCCATAGCTGGTGGACAGGTCCCAGTCCCAGCCCAGTACGTCCTTGCCCTTGAGGCCAAACACGCTTTGGTAGTCGTCCTCAACCGAGCGGAACTTGGGCAGGAATCCATCCGGGTAGATTTCCGGAATGTTCTGTGCCGAGTTGGCAGTCCGATAAGTGCCAAAGCCGGTGGAGTCCCGGTGGCTGAAGGTGGTGAATGAGTAAAAATCCAGCGCGTCGGTGAGCGGTAGCTCGGCGTTATAGGCAAAGCTGTAGGTCTGGGCGCGAGGCTGGCCCATGATCTGCCGGTTGCGACTTTCACCGAACTCGCGCGGGTCGTCGCCTGAGTAGATTTTGGTGCGGTCCGGGACGGCACCGGCGACGTTACTCGTTTCCTGGATTTTTACATCGCCACTGACGTTGAAAAAACCGTCGTTGGGCAGTTCAAAGCCTTGGTTGAACAGGGTTTCGCCGGTGGCGCCAAAGTTACCCTTGTGCCCGACGCGCTCGCCGTACTGGCCGTAAATCGCACTGGCCTGGCCGCCACTTTTGTTGCTCTTGAGGATGATGTTTATCACCCCGGCGATGGCGTCCGAACCGTATTGCGCCGCCGCACCGTCGCGCAGCACTTCGATGTGGTCGACGGCACTGACCGGGATCAGGTCCAGGTCCACCGGCGACTGACCGTTAGAGGTCGAGGACGACTGGTGGAAGATCTGTGCGGTGTTGTGTCGCCGTTTGCCGTTGACCAGCACCAGTACCGCGTTACCGCCCAGACCGCGCAAGGTTGCCGATTTGACCGCGATCCCGGTAGCCCCGGTGAAACCCGCGTCATTGGTGTAGGACGGTACCTGGGCCGCCAGCGCATCGCGCAGGTTCTGCTTGCCGGAGCGGGCCAGATCGTCGGCACTGATTACATCAATCGGCGCCAGACTTTGAGCAACGGTGCGCGACTCGGCCCGAGAACCGGTCACCACAACCGTTTCAAGGGAGTTATCACTTTTATTCGCGGAATGCTCGGTGTTGCGTATCGAGTCGTCAGCCAATGCCGCGGCACTGCCAAATAACGACATGACACCAATAGACACCATCAAACCAAGGGGGGAGCGTGGGGTATTTAAACGAACAGTCATGGACTACCTGCAAAAAATCAATTTATTGCTGGCGTGGTGGACGTTCCTGGCCATCTAACAAGGATTATGAGATGCGGTACCTGGTGGGGGCGTGCGCGCTATTAAATACGGTTATCCGGCGGATAACACTAATGGCTTACAGTGGGAATAGTTAAAACACGAGTCCTTCGCGAAGATGAGTGGTAGTTTCATTGATATAAAAATCACCCACTACCCGAGTTTTATGCAACAACGGATTATGGTTTAAAACTGTCCGGATATTTCGCCAATGCCGGTCAAAGTTATATGTTCTCGAGGTAGCAGAACCACCACCGACCTCAAACATTACTTCTGCAGAACGCAGCGCCAGCCTGGCCACGACCACTTGCATCTGAGCATTACTGATCGAGGCTTCGATCAATTGTTGGTCCAGCGTCGGTGCGTTATTTATCAACGCCTGGGAACTGATATCCAGAATACGCGCAGTGTTGGCAATCAAGGCATCCACGGCGTACACGTTGGAGGCGATTTCACCGACCACCTGCTGCACAAACTGATCGTCACGGGCTACATCCACCGGGCTATGCATGGCGGCGCGCGCCTGTTTACGCACATAAGTCAACGCGTCTTCGCGAATGTTGCGCACCACCCCGGCGGCGCAAGCAGCCAGGTGCAACTGGCGCAAGGTCGAGCAATGCCGCCCCACCTCGGCGTTGTGACTGCGAGTTTTGAGTTCGCTGGCAAACACCTGGACGTTGTCCAGCAACACCCCGCCGCTTGCTGTCAGGCGCTGGCCCATGCCATCCCAGTCATCCAGGACGTTAATCCCGGGACGGTCAGCAGGCAACAGCACGGAAATCATTTGCCCTTCATCATTGGTTGCCGAAAACGACAGGAAATCTGAATAGGCCGAGCCAGTGGCGTACCACTTCTTGCCGTTCAAGCGGTATTCATCACCTGCGCGGGTCAAGCGCGTCAGGATGGTGCCCAGCGGCGCGCCGACTTCCGTGTGAGCACCGGCAAACAGCTTGCCGTCGAGGATTTTGTTGACGTAATCCTGCTTTTCGGCGGTGTCCTGACTATGGATCACGGCCTCGGTGAAGTTGAAATGTGAGCGCAAGGCATGGGCCACGTTAGGATCGGCACTGGCCAGGGCGGCAATTACTTCAATGTAGTCGCTGACACTCCCACCCGGCCCACCGAGGGACTGCGGAATGCGCAGGGCACCCAGCCCGGCTTCACGGATCAGAGCGAACGCGGCAAACGGCAACTCACGCTGCAGATCACGTTGCGAGGCGCCTTTGGCAATCTCTTCGACCAGTGCTGGAACACGCGCCAACACCGTGTGCAGGTCTTGCGCAGACGATGTCCGAGGGCGAACTGAGCGGACATCAATAGTTTGATTAAGTGTCACACTTGCCTCAACTAACGAGCGTATTAAAGTGTCCTGCTCATTTAGAGCAGAGCTTATAACTTTTTGTGCTTTACGGAACTTTACGCTTACCAACATATCGGTTGGAGGCCGACAGTAATCATCCCTCAACCGTCCGTCAATCATTGAGACTTGGCGACCGTATATCTTTTTTATCTATGCTTAGACATGCCCAACAGCATAACAATAGAACCTTTTCATTTATTGACAAAGGTTATAAGCACCCCGTTAATAGCGTCGCACTAAACGGGATAAAACAATGAACACCCTTTTGAATTTAGCCTCTACGCTCTGGCGCACGTTATTGCATACCGTGCCGACCCTGCTCGGTATTTTGTTAATTAACTTCTTCTTGCTGCATCTGGCGCCGGGGGATGCCGCCGATGTCATGGCCGGTGAATCGGGTTCGGCCACGCCAGAAAGTCTGGCGGCATTGCGCAGTCAGTTTGGCCTGGACCAATCACTGGCCGTGCAGCTGTGGCATTACCTGGGCAACTTGGCGCACTTCAATCTGGGCTATTCACCGCGCTACGGTTCTTCGGTCGAAACCCTCATCTACCAACGTCTGGGCACGACCCTGACCCTGATGCTGCTAGCCCTGTCTTGCTCTCTGGTACTGGGTATCGCTCTCGGTATGCTGATGGCGCACTGGAAAGGTCGCTGGCCTGATCGCGTGCTATCGGTGTGCTCGCAATTCTTCTATTCCGTGCCGGGATTCTGGATCGGCCTGATGCTGATCGTGGTGTTCTCGGTCAAGCTCGGCTGGTTGCCGACCGGCGGGGCCGGCACCATCGGGGCCGAACTGCAGGGCTGGGCGGCGATACTCGATACCCTGCGCTATATGGCCTTGCCCGCCAGCTCCCTGGCGCTGATCTATATCGCTATTTATGCCCGCCTGACCCGAGCTTCCATGCTCGAAGCCGGGGCACAAGACTATGTGCGCACCGCCACGGCCAAGGGGCTTTCGCCATGGGTCATTACCTTCAAACACGTGTTGCGCAATGCCCTGCTGCCGATTACTACCATGGCCGGCCTGCATCTGGGCGGCATGCTCGGAGGGGCGGTGGTGATCGAAACCGTGTTCAGCCTGCCCGGCCTCGGGCGCCTGGCCTATGACGCGGTCATGGCACGCGACTACAACGTCCTGCTGGGGATTTTGCTGGTGTCGTCATTGCTGGTGATCGTCACCAATGTGTTGGTGGACGTGCTGCAGAGCGCGCTGGACCCACGCATCGGGAGCCGCCGATGAGCACCCCGCGTCGCGTCGCATTGTGGCGTTTTTTGGCCAACCCGATCGCCGTCGGCGGGCTGGTATTTCTGGTGGCCGTCGCCCTGCTCGCCTTGTTCGCGCCCCTGCTTTACCCCGGTGATCCATTGGCGATGGAAGCCGAACCGCTGTTGTGGCCGGGTCAGGACTGGCACTACCCACTGGGCACGGACGCACTGGGCCGTGACGTGATGGCGGGCGTGGTGCACGGCGGTCGCGTCTCGCTGCAAGTGGGCTTGTTCGCCAGCCTGTTTGGGGTACTGCTGGGGCTGAGTATCGGCGCGCTGGCCGGGTATTTCGGCGGACGGATCGATTACGGGCTGCAACGCTTGATCGAGATCTTCCAGACCATGCCCAGCTTTGTCTTGTTGGTGGCGCTGGTCGCTATTGTCCAGCCCTCGGTACCGACGCTGATTTTCGCCATTGGCATCACCTCGTGGCCCACCGTGGCCCGGTTAATGCGCGCCGAAGTACGTTCGATCCGTGAGCGCGAATACATCCTCGCGGCCCGCAGCGTCGGCTACACGCACCTGCGCATCATCATCTGCGAAGTGCTGCCCAACATTCTGCCGACACTGATTGTGACGGCCTCGATCATGGTGGCTTCGGCAGTGCTGATGGAGTCTGCCCTGTCTTTCATGGGCCTGGGCGATCCGAACCTAGTGAGCTGGGGCAGCATGATCGGTAGCGGCCGCGAGCAGATTCGCACCGCCTGGTACCTCACAGCCATCCCTGGCCTGGCAATTTTCTTCACCGTTCTGGCATTCAACCTGATGGGCGACGGTCTGAACGACGCCTTCAACCCTACCCAGGCCCAAGGCCGCACATAACCCGGGAACTCACCCCATGGACTATCGCTATCTGGGCCGCAGCGCCCTTAAGGTTTCACCCCTGACACTGGGCAGCATGATGTTCGGCGGCCCCACCGACGAGGCGACTTCGCAGCGCATCATCGCCAAAGCGTTTGATCAGGGCGTCAACTTTATCGACACGGCTGACGTCTACCATGACGGGCAGTCCGAAAGCGTTGTGGGCCGCGCCATTCGTGACCAGCGTCATCATTGGGTGCTGGCGACCAAGTTCGGCTACTCGCGCGCCGGGCGCCCTAACGTGGGTGGACAGTCGCGCAAGTGGATCATCCAGTCAGTGGAAGACAGCCTTCGCCGCCTGGGCACCGACTACATCGACATTCTGTACTTCCACCACGCCACCTTTGATGCGCCACTGGGTGAAGGTGTGCGCGCCATCGCCGACCTGATCAGGCAAGGCAAGTTGCGGCACTTTGGGGTATCTAACTTCCGTGGCTGGCGCATTGCCGAGGTGGCCCAACTGGCAGATGAGCTGGGCATCGACCGCCCGGTGGCCAGCCAGCCGCTGTACAACATCGTCAACCGTACCGCTGAAGCCGAGCAGATCCCGGCGGCCAATCATTTCGGCCTCGGGGTGGTGACCTACAGCCCGTTGGCCCGTGGCGTACTGACCGGCAAATACCAGCCGAACGTACAACCGCACGCCGACTCGCGGGTCGGGCGCAGTGATAAACGCGTGCTGGAAACCGAATGGCGGCCCGAGTCGCTAGTGGTTGCGCAACGCATTCAGGAACACCTGAGCGGGCGCAACATCACCCCGGCTGACTTCGCCCTGGCCTGGGTGCTGAACAATCGCCAGGTCACTTCAGCCATCGCCGGGCCGCGTACCGAAGCGCAGTGGGATGACTACCAGCGTGCCTTGCAGGTGAAAATCACGGCGCAGGATGAAGCCTTTATTGACCAGTTGGTCAGCCCTGGCCACACCTCCACTTTGGGCTTTACCGATCCGGGTCACCCGATCGAAGGCCGTACCCCTCGTTAAACCTTCTCGCCTTGTGGGCGACCACGCCCACAAGGTTCAGTCTTGCTACGGACCTCCCCATGAACCTGACCCGACGCCAGTTACTGGCTTACACCAGCGCCACGGCTGCCCTGCTGCAACTGGCGCCGCGCTTTTCATTCGCCGATGACACGCCCGTGCGTGGCGGCACGCTGAAGATGCACATCGCCATCGAACCGCCGATTCTGGTCAACCTGACCCATACCGCAGGCGCGGCGGTGTACATCACCGGCAAAGTGACTGAAGGGTTACTGACCTATGACCTGGACCTCAACCCCCAACCACAACTGGCCACGGCGTGGACCGTCAGCGACGATGGCCTGACGTACACCTTCAGTTTGCGCGAAGGGGTGAAATGGCATGACGGCGAGGCGTTCAGCGCCGATGACGTGGTGTACTCGCTGCACACCCTCAAGAACTCCAACCCGCGCGGCCGCGCCACCTTTGCCAACGTCGCGGACATCACCGCGATCAACCCGCATCTGGTACAACTCACCCTCAACAAACCGGCCCCTTACTTGCTGAGCGCGCTGGCGGCCTGTGAGTCACCGATCGTCGCCAAGCACGTGTATGGCGATGCCAACCCGCAAACCCACCCCAACGCCAGTGCACCGATAGGCACCGGCCCTTTCGTGTTCAAAGAGTGGGTCCGTGGCAGCCATGTGATTCTTGAGCGCAACCCCCACTATTGGGATGCGCCCAAGCCCTACCTTGACCGCATCATCGTGCGCTTTATTGCGGACTCGGCAGCCACCGTGGCGGCACTGGAGGCCGGAGAGATCGATATCTCTACCGGCGGAGTGCCGCTCAGCGACATCGAACGGATCAAGAGCAACCCGCGTCTGAGTATCGAAGACCGTGGCGAGCCGTACATCAACGGGATAACCCGAGTCGAATTCAACCTCGACAACCCGTACTTGAAACAGCACGCCGTGCGCGCGGCCATCGCCCATGCGGTCAACCTCGAATTCATTCGCAAGGCGATCTTCCTGGGCTATGGTCAACCGCTGTACGGACCGATCAGCCCGCAGATGAAAAACTTCTATGCACAAGACCTGCCCCGCTATGAGTTCGACGTGGACAAGGCCAACCAGTTACTCGACGATGCTGGCCTGGGCCGTGACCCCCGTGGCGTGCGCTTCAAACTGACCCTCGATCCGCTGCCCGGCCCGGAAACCTATCGTCGCACTGCCGACTACATCAAGCAGGCACTGGCCAAGATCGGCATCCAGGTCACCTTGCGTTCCCAGGACTTCGCCACCTACGTCAAACGCGTATACACCGACCGCGACTTCGACTTCACCCTCAATGGCATGAGCAACCTGTTTGACCCCACCGTGGGCGTACAACGCCTGTATTGGTCAAAAAACTTCCAGCCTGGCGTGCCCTTCTCCAATGGCTCGCACTACAACAGCCCACAGGTCGACCAACTGCTTGAAGCGGCAGCAGTGGAAACCGACGTACAAAAACGTTTTGCCTTGTTCGCCGAGTTCCAGAAAGCTGTGATCCAGGACCTGCCCGACCTCGGGATATCGACCTTGGTCAACCCGATCGTCTATGACAAACGGGTCCAGCAATTCTTCGTCGGGGCAGAAGGGTTAGGCAGCAACGCAGCAGAGATTTTTATGGCGTCATGAGTATTTGGCACAAGGCTGCGGGTCATCAAAACCGCCTTTTTTCGCGCTCATTTAACTACGCACACCGTATGACCAGTTGCAGCGGCTGCAGCGAGTAAAGCATCTTTATTTTTTACCCGCTGTCCTGAACAAAGGCAGAGCCAGAAATAGCAGCCCGCCACCCAGCAATGTGGTGCCAAAGCTGGCGTGGCCGGCAACTATCATCCCCAGCCCTGCAACGATCCCGGCGAGCCCCACCATACGAATGTTCTTGTCCGGCGACTTCAGTTCCATGCTGTCTGTACTCCCTTGGCGTTGACGATACAGACTAGCAAAACATATCGCGCAGTCGCCAGACCACTGCGCAATGCATGTTTCAGGGCTGATCGACGATCGGTATAGCGATTGGTTCACAGATTAAATACATCAAGTATTTGGATAGGGAACTTGAGTTCCACAGTGAGTCAAAGCAGGTACATACCACTTCAGGATCGCCAAGATGAATGCCACTTCCTCACACGGCTGGGTCTGGGCTTATCGTAAAGTCCGCAGCCTGCAATGCTCGCGGCTGTCGTCGGCCTACCGGGCCACTTTATATGTTTTACGGGGTGATACGGGGACGTTTCACAGTGACTTCAGCTGGCAGAAAAATCGTATTCGGCGATGAGGTCTTGAATACCCCCATTCAGACTGTAGGAGCGAACTTGCCTGGCGATCTCTTAACCTTAAAAGATCGCCAGGCGAGCTCCTACAAGGACCCTAGCATTTAAAACGGATAATGCCGCGGGGTGTGCTGCACGCTGATCCAGTGATCCCGGGTAAATTCGTCAATCGCCCAGTCACCATTGAAGCGCCCAAGCCCTGAGTTCTTTTCGCCACCAAACGGTGCGTTGGCCTCGTCGTTGACCGGCATGTCATTGACGTGGGTCATGCCTGCCCTAACCTGCCGCGCAAAGTTGACGGCACGCTCGACATTGGCGCTGAAGACGGCGCTGGAAAGCCCAAACTCTGTAGCATTGGCCAGTTCCAGGGCATGGGCTTCGTCGCGGGCGCGAATCAGCCCCACCAGCGGGCCGAAAATTTCGTTGCGCGCCAAGTCCATGTCGACAGTGACGTCGCCATATACGTGGGGCGCCAGCAGGCTGCCATTGCTGCCGCCCTCGTACAGTGGCTGAGCACCTTGAGAACGGGCCAGTTGGATTTTTTCTTGCAGGCCCTGCAACTGCTTGGCATTGATGACCGGGCCGATCACGGTGTCTTGCAGGTTTGGGTCACCGATCTTGAGCCCTTTGACCCGCTCCACAAAACGCTCGGCAAAAGCCGAGTAAACGCTGTCGTCAATGATGATGCGGTTGATCGCCATGCAGATTTGGCCCTGGTGCAGGAATTTACCAAACACTGCAGCATTGACCGCCTGTTCCAGGTCAGCGTCCGCCAGTACGACAAACGGGCTGTTGCCGCCCAGTTCCAGTGCCACATGCTTGAGATGGTCGCCGCCGCTGGCGATTGCACCAATGCCGCGACCCACCGGAGTCGAACCTGTAAAGGTAATGAGCGACGGCACTGGGTGTTCGACAAACGCATCACCAATTTCGCTGCCCGCGCCCACCACCACACTCAGCACCCCGGCAGGCAATCCGGCTTCTTCAAAGATCCGCGCCAGCAGCAAACCACCACACACCGGCGTGTCGCTGGCAGGCTTGATGACCACCGCATTACCCAGCGCCAGCGCTGGGGCAATGGAACGCTGAGTCAGGTGCAGGGGGAAGTTCCACGGGCTGATTACACCGACCACGCCCAGCGCACTGCGATACACACGGCTCTCTTTACCCGGCACATTGGACTCGACAATACGCCCATGCACCCGCGCTGGAAACGACGCCGACTCCAGCGCAATGGACCGTGCCGCCCCCCACTCAATCTGCGCCTTGAGCCGGGTACTACCGGACTCGCGAATAAGCCAGTCGATGATTTCTTCACGACGCCGATCAAACACTGCCACCACCTCGTGCAGCACTGCCGCCCGCGCCGAAGGCCCCAGCGCCGCCCACTGCGGCTGGACTTGCGCGGCCTTGCGGTAGGCAGCATCCAGGTCCGCTCGATTGGCCTGCGGGATCTGCACCAACAGTGAGTCGTCGAACGGGTTGCTCACCCGCAGCTCTTTGCCGCCAGCGCCCTCGCGCCACTGTCCGGCAATCGGTTGCAGATGAAAATCGCTGTAATGGGTCATGCCATGCTCCTTTAAAACAGGTTCAAAGACTGCGTTTGCCAGCCACATCGGGCTGGGTGACAAAAGGCTGGGGGCGTACCGAAATGCACACGATCGCCAAAGCGCCTATGACTGCGAGCAACGCGAACGCGAAAAAGTTCTGCTGGAAGGCCAATTCCAACGCCGAAAGACTACCACCGTGTATCACCACGGCAGCATGAAAAACGTTATAGAAAACAGGTGTGTGGAGCGAAGGCTCAGCCTGCTAGACACGACGGTCAGCGGCCAGATGCGGAAGGCGGATACCCATGGCCGCCAGGTGCAGCGGCCATGGGGTTAACTCAAAGGATCAACTTATGGGCGCACGGCCGTGACTTCAATTTCTACCAGGTAGTTGGGGTTGGCCAGACCGGCCACCTGGAACGCTGAGCGCGTCGGCAACTTGGGCTGGGCCGCCGTGCCAAAGAACTGGGTGTAGCCTTTCATGAACCCGGCGAAATCCATCTTGCCGGTTTCAGGGGTACCCACCAGATAGACCTGCATCTTCACCACGTCACCCATGGTCAGGTTGAGGCTTTTCAAGGTCGCTTCGATGTTCTTCAACACGTTAACGGTCTGCACTTCTGTATCGCCATAGGCGGCCAATGTCTTGGGATCGGCCTTGCTGTCGGCAATGGGCGGCACCACGCCACTGAGGTTGACCACGGTAGCGCCTGGCGGAATTTCCACAGCCAGGGAAATCGGGAAGTCGGAGTTAGGCAGCTTGTGGCGGATCACTTCGGCGGCATTGGCCTGGGTGGCCAACAAACCACCCAGCAAAGAAGTCAGGAGGAAGGTGGAGATGATGTTCTTCGACATGGTTTATTCCTTCAAGGATGTGAAAAAAATACGTAGACCACTAGCGCTGGGTGAGGACCCTAACCTCTTCGACCGTGACTGTATCGGCGTATTGATTTCCAAAATGTGTCCGCACGTAGTTGACCACTGCAGCTATCTGCTGATCATCCATGTACTTTTTGAACCCCGGCATTCCGCCTTGGCCAGACGCGACCATATACACCGGATACACCTTGGCACCGAGCTTCGGATTGGACGCCAGCGCCGGGTAGGCCCCGGCACCGTGGGCGCCCTGCCCTTCGGCCATGTGGCAGCCCTGACAGACTTGATTGAACAGGGCTTCGCCGGTCTGTTCTTCAAACTGGTCTGAAGTGGAGAGGATGAGTGGGTCTGAAGCAAACGCCGCAGCGCTGCTCATCAGCCCCAACAACACAGCGGTGGTCATAGTTGTGCGCATGGCTAACTCCCTGTCACACGGTTTTGCTGCTGGCGATGATGTGGGTATGCAGGCGTTTGATCGCATCCCGCGACGACAGGATCGCGCCCTCCATCCAGGCCGGGATATACGAGGCATGCTCACCCGCGAGGACGATACGGCCGTCTATCTGGCACAGATTTTTGTAGTGTTGCTGGCGCGTCTCGGGCGTCCACAAGCCATAGCAGCCGTTGGTCCAGGGCACCCGGTGCCAGCCCACCGCAATGCCGTTTTCAAACTCTGCGGGGTATTGCGGGTGGACCTGCGCACCATATTCGACGGCCTTTTTCACCCGCATTTGCGGGCTCATGGCCGTGAATTCATAGGCATTCGGCCCCCAGATATAGGCACCCAGCAGTACGCCCTTGCCTTGCTTGCCATAGTCGGTGCTCGGGTAGCTGATCTTGCTGACGGGCGTGTCGGTATAGGTAATGCCACCGTAGATGTGTTCATCCTGCTCCCAAAATCGCCGCTTGAACTGCAAACCGATCTTCACCGACGAGTCATAGGGCACGGCGCGAATTGCCGCCATCATCGGCGCACTGACATCAATCGGCAGTTGCCCCAGAATCGACAACGGCAAGGTGCACACGCACCAATCGGCCTGCTCCTGCTGCGCCGCGCCGCTGCCATCGCTGTTTTGATACGTCACGGTAACGCCGCTGCCATCTTGCTGGATGCGCGTGACCTTGGCGTTGTAGTGAATCAGGTCATTGACCTGCTTCTGGAAGGCCTGGGCAATCATGTCCATGCCGCCAACCGGCTGGAAAATGCTGCTTTGAAATTCGTACTCCTGACCGCTGGCAATGCTTTGCCAGAGGTTGGAATCGAGCAGCGCCTTGCAGTCGATGGGTTGCGAAGGCACGGCCTCGGGCATCAAACCACCGCCGTCATCCACGGCAAAGCCTCGACGCAGGCTGGTTTCCAATGATTTTTTATAGGTATTGCTGGCATCCAGTGCGCCCCATTTGCGCATCACTTCCAGCAGCCGCTCGCGGTCCTCTTGGGTCAACGCCTGATCCAGGCCCTTCTGGTTGACAGCCTTGCTCAGCAACTCGGCAACATGCCCCTGAAAGTCGGCCTGCACCTCACGGTAGCGTTGCGGCTTGCCGCCAAAGGCCTTGGTGGAATGCACCATCGCGTTGTAGTTGACCTGAATGAAGGGCTCCAGTGCGACGCCGAAGGTGTGGCAATAATCGAGCACCGCATGGTGGTGATAAGGAATGCGCCACGGCCCGGGGTTCAGGTACAGGCCCTTGTCGAACTCACACTGCTGGGTCGCTCCGCCCAGTTCGGTAAAACGGTCGCCGCCGCGCAACGTCCAGCAACGCCCGCCCGGCTTGGCATTGAATTCCAGTACCTTGACCTGATACCCGGCCTTGCGCAGTTCGTAGGCCGCAGTCATGCCAGCCAGCCCTGCCCCCAGGATCAATACGCGAGTGCCCTTGGGTGCACCGCTCAATGCAAAATGGCGCTCGTACGTTGACTCAGCGGCAAAACTCAAGGCGCTCATTGCCTGATACATCGCCGCGGCACCCGCGGTCATTCCGATCCAGTTCAGTACCTTACGGCGGCTCACAACCATCGCTTGCTTTTGCATGCTCAGTCCTTTGAATCGAAGGGAAACACACAGCCACGACCGACGAACAACCCTGTGCAAAGCGTTGCCCGATCACAGAAATGCCTGTGCCCGGTAATAGCCTTGAGCAAGCGCTGTGCCATCAAGGGAAAAATACGAAAGATGAATAAAAAATCATAAATAGACGCAGGCGAATGCCACAGCATGGATCGTCCGGGGCTGCTTTTGGTGCAGGGGTAATGCGCCATAACTGAGCGCGCCCGCGCAAGGTGTTCCCCATGGGCGCAGCACCGGCTCCATGTGATTTTCGATCAGGCATAACGGCACGGGCCGGGTACCCCCAACTTGACGGCGCACTTGCGCTAGAATCGCCGCCATGAAAACGCCTTCAGATGAGTGGATTCGCTTTGTTACAGCCCCCGACCTGGGGGTTGAAGGCCTGTATGCGCATTTCAATAAGCATCAATACGAACGTCATGCACATGACTATTTCGTACTCGGTACGATCGATGCCGGAGCACCCAAGGTTGCGCTGAGCAATCGCTCGTTTGTGGCGCCCGCAGGCACTGCCATGATCATCAATCCGGGCGAATCCCACGACGGCAGCCCTTGCGATGACAGCGGCTATGTCTACAGCATGGTGTATGTCGAACCCTGGGCCATCACCTCAATCGCCCAGGAACTCGGCTTTACCACGCAGGCCTGCCCGACATTCACTCACTCAGTGATCGAAGCACCGGACATTGTCTCGGGCCTAAAAGCCCTTCACCGCACCCTGTTCAGTGATACGGACCCACTGGCCCGGGAAACCCGGCTGATCGACGCTATGGTCCCCTTGCTGGAGCGATTTTCCGGTAGCTCGGTACGGGAACTGCACACGACGTTTGAACCCAGGATCGAGCGCGTTCGCGAACAAATCCATGCTGAGTTTTCAGCGCCGCTGACCACTACCCGTCTGGCTCAAACCGCCTCTCTGAGCCGCGTGCGTCTCAATCAACTGTTTTGCGCAGCTTACGGGCTGCCCCTGCATGCCTATCTGAACCGCGTGCGCATGGACGCCGCCAGGGTGCTGTTGCGCCATGGCGTGCCGGCGGCAGAGGTGGCGCTCGCGGTAGGGCTCGCGGATCAAAGCCATTTGATCCGACGCTTCAAGGGCACCTTCGGGATCACCCCGGCGCAATTTTCAGCAGCGCATTTATCAGATATCCAATACCGCCGCTAACGACGACTTCAGACTGCTTGTCTGCCGCCATTGCGGAAGAAAAGTCTGTCTTGAAATCGTCTTGGAGTAAGGTATGTCTGGATCAGTTGACGCGCTGGGGGCTGAGCCATCTGATGCTCGGGTCTCGCCGTGGGTCATGGTGGTGATAGGTGCCGGCAGTGTATTGGCATCGCTGGATCTGTTTGTGGTTAATCTGGCGTTCTCGGCCATCCGCGACAGCTTCCCTGGCGCCACCAATCAAACGATGTCATGGGTGCTCACTACCTACTCGATTGCGTTTGCGGCCTTTCTGGTTCCGGGTGGCCGGCTGGCCGACATCTATGGGCGCAAGCGCGTGTTCAGGGCCGGGCTGTTTATTTTCACTCTGGCAAGCGCCGCCTGTGTGATCGCACCTGATGTGCTCTCTCTGATCGTGGCCCGTGGTTTCAAGGGCCTGGGCGCCGCGCTGATGATCCCCACCAGCCTGGGCTTGCTGCTAGCCGCCTATCCCAAGGCCCGGCATAAACAAATGGTCGGCATATGGGCGGCCACCGGCTCGGTGGCCGCCGCTTTGGGCCCAACACTAGGCGGCGCGCTGGTCGATATTGACTGGCGTCTGATCTTCCTGATCAACCTACCCGTGGCCATACCGACACTCTGGCTGTGCAAGCACCTGGTTGAAAGCCCGAAAACCGGCGACGTCTTTCCTGATATAGCAGGCTCGATACTGTTAATTGCGGGTATCGCCTTTTTGGTCGCAGGCATCTCGTACCTACCTGAATGGGGCATCCTGAGCAGTACCTTCTTGTTGACGACTGGCGCCGCAGTTGTGTGCCTCGCGGGGTTTGTTAAACGCTGCTTCTGTGCAGCTTCACCCGCGCTGGACCTTCGCGTGTTCAGAGTGCACACCTTTACCGTAGCAACGCTCGGCATGGCCTGCTTCTACATGGGCTTCGCCATCATGCTGCTGGGTGGCACGCTGTTCCTGACCCAAGTCTGGCGCTGGGATCCGATGCTGGCAGGTGCGGCCTTTGGCGTCGGCCCCGGTACCGCAGTAGTCGCCTCACTCACGGTCGGAAAATCGTCAATTGTGCCCAAACACCTGACAATTGCCGCCGGTTTACTCTTCGTGGTTGCCGGGTTCTGGTGGTATGCCTTGCTCACTGCCAAACCGGATTATGTATTGGCCTATCTGCCGGGTCTGATCCTCACCGGCGCGGCTGCCGGCGTCGGGCAAACCGGATTTCTGGCCGGAGGTGCCGGGGCTCTTCCCGCGCATCAATACGCGACCGGAACCGGCATTATCAACACGGCGCGCCAGATAGGAGCCGCCATCGGCGTGGCAGTTTTTGTGGGTGTGTCAGGAGCCGCTATTGAAGCCGATCAATTTAAAGTGGCCTGGTTGTTGATGGCGCTGTTCGGGCTGATCGCTTCACTGTCAGCGAGTCTGATACGCAGCCGGACGTAAACTCGCCCCTGGCCAAGGCATGACGTTAAAAGATGTGCAGGACACAGCACCCGCTCTATGAGAATCTTGCAGCCCCTGTGGTATGTGTCTTGCGGAGAGTTCCCGTTGGTTTCATTAAATGATTGGCTGAGCTTCACTTTTATCGCCATGCTCGTGACGCTCACCCCTGGACCAGCGGTGATCATGGCCTTGTCCAACTCAATCAGCCATGGCCCGTGGCGGGCGATGATCGGCTCTCTTGGCAACGCGCTCGGGCTGCTGGTGATTGCATCGGCCACCAGTGCCGGGCTTGGCGCATTGTTGATCGCATCGGCCACGGCGTTTCTGGTGCTTAAGATCGCGGGGGCCAGTTACCTCATTTACCTGGGCATTAAACAGTGGCGCAGCCGTAATCGCGCCTTTGACAACGTTCAGGCCACTTCAGAAAACCTGTCTGGCTGGAAGCTGTTCACCAAAGGGTTTTCGGTCGCGATCACCAACCCTAAAGCCATCCTGTTTTTTGCTGCTTTTCTTCCGCAGTTCATTCAGGGCGGCAATTCCAGCATGACCTACCTGACCGTGCTGATCTTCACGTTTGCGGGCTGCGCCATTGCTGCGCATCTTTTTTATGCCCTGCTTGCCCAGACGCTCAAAGGCTACCTCTCGTCTCCAGCGCGGGCCAAAGCGCTTAACCGGTTGTTTGGCGCCTCGTTCATGGGCTTGGGCGTCAGCCTTTTAACCCTGCGCGGCAAAGTGGCCTGATCGCTGATCAAAGGAGCTGGGCGCAAGGTTCAGCTCCACCCCTCAAGCCGCATCGTCGCCCGCACCAGACGCTGCTCCTCGTTTTCGATTTCCTTCAAGCTGTCGCTGATGCTCTGGATATGCGCAATGGCCGCCTTGCGTGCCTGGTCGGGCAGACGTCCAGTCACAGCGTTGTAAAGCCGCGCGTGCTGGCGGTCTATCTGGCGTTTTTGCGGCTCGCGATGGTAGAGGTTGTTGACCGACGCAAATACGCTGTTGAGCAGCAAATCAGTCAATGAACGCAAGGTCTGCACCAGCACCGGATTGTGTGAAGCCTCGCAAATGGCCAAATGAAAGGCATGATCGAGCTGCGCATGTTCGCAGGCGTCCAGCGACCGGCTGTGGGCATCGAGCAAGGCGTGATAGCTGCGGGTAATCAACACAAAATCGGCCTCGGTGCCGCGCAAGGCCGCCAGCCGCGCCGATTCACCCTCCAGCAGGCTGCGCACTTCGAACAGGTCGTACAGCGTGCGCGGCTGCGAGCCGAACAAATGCAGCAGCGGCGAGGTACTTGCCTCTCCTGAAAGGTCCGCGACAAAAGACCCGCGGCCCTGCTCGGTCTTGATGATCCCACGGGCGCGCAGCAATTTAAGGCCTTCGCGCAGGGCGGTACGGGATACGCCCAGTTTCTCGGTCAGACGCCGCTCAGAGGGCAGCAATTGCCCGGTCTTGAGCACACCGTCGACGATCAGGCGCTCGATGCGCTCACTCACCACGTCAGCCACTTGCGGATGACGCGCCCGCTCCACTCTGTCCATGCTCGCTCCAACTGGTATGACCAGTTCGGCCTGTCGAATCCATCCGATTCGCTAACAAACCCAACCATTTGTTTTTAAAGTTATTTTTAATTAAATAAAACCGTCATCGCGGCAAAAACTGGTTCGACCAGTCAAACAACGTATGGACAGTAAAACGCCTGCGGCCAATGATGCAAGCCAGTACTATCCGGCAACGGACCTCTAATAAAAATAAACGGGTGTCGTCCACCGACTATGAACATTCTCTATGACGAACGCGTCGACGGGGTTTTGCCCGATGTCGACAAAAGCGCACTGCTGCTGGCCCTGCAAACGCAGGTGCCCGACCTGAAAGTCCTGCATGAACCCGAAGAGCTGAAGCCCTACGAGTGCGACGGGCTGTCGGCCTACCGCACCACGCCCATGCTGGTGGTCTTGCCGCATCACCTCGAACAGGTGCAGACCGTGTTGCGCCTGTGCCACGAGCACAAGGTGCCGGTGGTCGCACGGGGAGCAGGTACTGGCTTGTCTGGTGGGGCGTTGCCGCTGGAAAAAGGCCTGTTGCTGGTGATGGCGCGCTTCAACAACATTCTGCACATTGATGCCGCCGCCCGTACCGCCCGGGTGCAACCGGGGGTGCGCAATCTGGCAATTTCCCAGGCCGCCGCGCCCTATGGTTTGTATTACGCACCAGACCCGTCTTCGCAAATCGCCTGCTCGATTGGCGGCAACGTCGCCGAAAACGCCGGTGGCGTGCATTGCCTGAAGTACGGCCTGACCGTCCACAACGTACTGCAAGTAGAGATCCTGACTGTCGACGGCGAACACCTGACCCTCGGCTCTCAAGCCCTGGATTCGCCGGGGCCTGACCTGTTGGCGCTGTTCACCGGCTCAGAGGGCATGCTCGGGGTGATCACTGAAGTCACCGTCAAGCTGCTCCCCAAGCCACAAACCGCCAAAGTGCTGTTGGCCGCCTTCGACTCGGTTGAAAAAGCCGGGCGTGCAGTCGGCGACATCATTGCAGCCGGGATCATTCCGGGCGGTCTGGAAATGATGGACAACCTGGCGATACGCGCCGCCGAAGACTTTATCCACGCCGGATACCCGGTCGAAGCCGAAGCCATTTTGCTGTGCGAACTCGATGGCGTGGAAGCCGACGTCCACGATGACTGCGAGCGCGTACGCCAAGTGCTGGAGCTGGCCGGCGCAACCGAAGTGCGCCAGGCCCAGGATGAAGCCGAGCGCGTGCGCTTCTGGGCCGGGCGCAAGAATGCCTTCCCGGCGGTAGGCCGTCTCTCGCCAGACTACTACTGCATGGACGGCACCATCCCGCGTCGCGAGCTGCCCGGCGTACTGCAAGCCATTGCAGCGCTGTCAGCCGAATACGACCTGCGCGTGGCCAACGTTTTTCACGCCGGTGACGGCAACATGCACCCGCTGATCCTGTTCGATGCCAACCAGCCAGGCGAGCTGGACCGCGCCGAAGCGCTGGGCGGCAAGATCCTCGAACTGTGCGTGAAAGTCGGCGGCAGCATCACCGGCGAACATGGTGTGGGCCGCGAGAAGATCAATCAGATGTGCGCACAGTTCAACAGCGATGAGTTGACCCTGTTTCATGCGGTCAAGGCCGCGTTTGACCCCAGCGGGCTGCTCAACCCCGGCAAGAACATCCCGACCCTGCACCGCTGCGCCGAATTTGGCGCAATGCACGTGCACATGGGGCAGATGCCCTTCCCTGAACTGGAGCGTTTCTGATGCGCAGTGAACACGATCTGGATAACAGCGCAGCGCTGCTGGAACAGGTTAACCAGGCCTTGCACGGCGCGACGCCGCTGCGCATTCAAGGCGCAGACAGCAAGAAGTTTCTGGGCCGCCCGGTGACGGGAAACGTGCTCGACACGCGCAGCCATCGCGGCATCGTCAGCTACGACCCGACCGAGCTGGTGATCACCGCCCGCTGCGGCACGCCACTGGCCGAACTGGCCGCCGCACTGGACGCAGCGCAACAGATGTTGCCGTGCGAGCCGCCGTCTTTCGGTGCAGATGCAACCGTCGGCGGCATGGTCGCCAGCGGGCTGTCCGGGCCGCGCCGTCCGTGGGCCGGGTCGGTTCGTGATTATGTACTGGGCACCCGCGTAATCACCGGCCACGGCAAGCACTTGCGCTTTGGGGGTGAGGTGATGAAAAACGTCGCCGGCTATGACATTTCACGCTTGATGGCGGCCAGTTACGGCACGTTGGGGGTGATCACCGAAGTGTCGCTCAAAGTCCTGCCCAAGCCGCGTCAAGCCTTAAGCATCAGCCTGGAGCTCAGTACTGACCGTGCGTTGCTGCGTCTGGCTGAATGGGGCCAGCAGCCCCTGCCAATCAGCGCTGCATGTCACGACGGGCAACGCCTGCACCTGCGCCTTGAAGGCGGCGAAGGCTCGGTAGCCGCCGCCCATGACCGCTTGGGCGGCGAGTTGCTGGACGCCACGTACTGGGTCGATCTGAACGAACAACGCTTGGGCTTCTTCGCCCAAGACCTGCCGCTCTGGCGCCTGTCCTTGCCCAACAACATCGCGCCACTGGCCCTGCCCGGCCATCAGTTGATCGATTGGGGCGGCGCCCAGCGCTGGCTCAAGTCCGATGCTGAAGCGGCCTTTATTCGCCAGGTCGTCGAAGAAGTTGGTGGGCACGTCACCTGCTACACCCCCGGCTTGCTCGACAGCCCGTTCCAGCCGTTGCCCAGCGCGCTGATGCGCTACCACCGCACCCTCAAGCAACAACTCGACCCGAGGGGTATTTTCAACCCTGGGCGCCTGTACGCGGAGTGTTGAGCCATGCAAACCACGTTGAGCCAAAATGCCCGCCAACTGGCGCGCGCCGAAGAAGCCGAACGCATTCTGCGATCCTGCGTGCACTGCGGTTTTTGCAATGCCACCTGCCCGACCTATCAACTGCTCGGTGATGAGTTGGACGGCCCACGCGGGCGAATTTACCTGATCAAGCAAGTGCTGGAAGGCAACGACGTTACCCGCAAAACCCAGCAGCATCTGGATCGCTGCCTGTCGTGCCGCAACTGCGAAACCACCTGCCCCTCGGGAGTGGACTACCACAACCTGCTGGACATCGGCCGAGCGGTAGTGGATGCGGCTGTGGAGCGGCCGCTCGGCCAGCGCCTGCTGCGCCAGGGATTGCGCAGCGTGGTGCCAAAACCGGGCCTGTTCAAAGGGCTGGTGGGCAGCGGGCAGTTGTTTCGCGCAGTGTTGCCGACGGCCTTGCAAAACAAGTTGCCCCACACCATTGAGCCCGCCAAGACCCGCCCGACCCGCCGTCATGCCCGCCAGGTGCTAATGCTCGAAGGATGTGTACAACCCGGCTTGTCACCCAACACCAACGCGGCCACCGCACGGGTGCTAGACAGACTGGGCATCGGGGTAACCCCAAGCCGCGAGGCCGGTTGTTGCGGCGCCGTGGACTATCACCTCGACGCACAAGCCGCTGGCCTGGATCGGGCCCGCCGCAATATCGACGCCTGGTGGCCGAGCATCGAACAAGGCGCCGAAGCCATCGTGCAAACCGCCAGTGGCTGCGGTGCCTTTATCAAGGAATACGGGCACTTGCTGAGCGCCGACCCGGCGTATGCCGACAAGGCCAAAAGGGTCAGCGCCCTGGCCAAGGATCTGGTTGAAGTGCTGCGCGAAGAACCGCTGGAAACCCTCGCCACCAGTAGCAGCCAGCGCGTGGCCTTCCATTGCCCGTGTACGTTGCAGCATGCGCAAAAACTCGGCGGCGCGGTGGAGTCGGTTCTCACGCGACTGGGCTTCAACCTCACTGGGGTGCCTGACAGCCATTTGTGTTGCGGCTCTGCCGGTACCTATTCACTGACCCAACCCGAACTGTCCCGACAACTGCGCGACAACAAGTTGAACGCCCTTGAAAGCGGGCAACCTGATGTCATTATCACCGCCAATATCGGCTGCCAGACCCACCTCAACGGTGCAGGACGAACCCCTGTCCGGCACTGGATCGAGCTCGTCGAAGCCGCCTTGCCTTAACCCCTGACACCCTCTATCGACAGAGACCCCACATGAAAAGCAAAGCCGTACTGACCCAGACCGAAGTCCAGCAGATCCTTAACGCCGCACGCACCGAAGCGCAGAACAACCAGTGGGCGGTGACCATTGCGATTGTCGATGACGGCGGACACCCACTGGCCCTCGAGCGACTCGACGACTGCCCTCCGGTCAGTGCCTACATCGCCACCGAAAAGGCTCGCACCTCGGCTCTGGGGCGCCGCGAGTCGAAAAACTACGAAGAAATGGTCAATGGCGGCCGCCCGTCTTTCTTGTCCGCACCGTTGTTGATCTGCCTGGAAGGCGGCGTGCCGATCATTATCGATGGTCAAGTCATCGGCGCCGTCGGCGTGTCCGGAGTGACTGCGCCGCAAGATGCCCAAGTGGCCAGGGCTGGCGTGCAAAGCCTGAAATAAATCCAATTGAAGGAGAGATACAGTGAGCGATTTGATAAACAGCCACGGCCTCAAGGTTGCACCTGTGCTGCACCACTTCATTGACAACGAGGTGCTGCCGGGCACCGGCCTGGATGCGCAAGCGTTCTGGAGTGGTTTTGCAGACTTGGTGCATGAGCTGGCGCCGATCAACCGTGCGCTTCTAGCCGAGCGTGATCGCCTGCAGGTCGAACTCGATACCTGGCACCGTGAACATCCCGGCCCGATCACCGACATGGCGCAATACCGCATTTTCCTCACCGGTATTGGCTACCTGCAACCGCCACCTGATCAAGTCAAGGTCAGCACCGACAACGTCGATACCGAAATCAGCGTGCAAGCCGGGCCACAATTGGTGGTGCCCGCCGCCAATGCGCGGTATGCCCTGAACGCCGCCAATGCGCGCTGGGGTTCGCTGTATGACGCCCTTTACGGCACCGACGTCATCCCCGATGACGACGGTGCCCAAACCGGTCGTGCCTACAACCCGATACGCGGCGCCAAGGTCATCGCCTTTGCCCGGGCGTTTCTCGATCAGGCGTTCACGCTGAGCAAGGGGTCGCACGTCGATGCCACCCGTTACCAGATTGAAGGCGACAGCCTGCACATCACTCTCAAAGACGGCAGTCAGAGCGCTCTGGCCGACGCCGAGCAATACATCGGCTATCAAGGCTCGCCCGCAGAGCCGGCCGCCATTTTGTTGAAACACAATGACCTGCACGTCGAAATCCAGATCGACCGCCAGAGCGTCATCGGCCAGTCTGACGCGGCAGGTGTCAAAGATCTGTTGGTAGAAGCGGCGCTCTCGACCATCATTGACTGCGAAGACTCGGTGGCAGCAGTGGACGCTGACGACAAGGTCCAGGTGTATCGCAACTGGCTGGGCCTGATGAAGGGCGACTTGCAAGAAGACCTGGTCAAAAACGGCAAAACCATTACCCGCCGCCTCAACCCGGACCGCGAATACACCGCCGCCGACGGTTCGCCACTGACGCTGCCCGGGCGTTCGTTGCTGTTTATCCGCAACGTCGGCCACCTGATGACTAACCCTGCGATCCTCGACGATCAGGGCCGGGAAATACCGGAAGGCATTCTCGACGGCGTGATCACCAGCCTGATCGCTGTGCACGACCTGCAGCGCCGGGGCAACTCCCGTGCAGGCAGCGTCTATATCGTCAAACCGAAAATGCACGGGCCTGCCGAAGTGGCCTTCGCCGAGCACCTGTTCAGCCGCATCGAGGACCTGCTGCACCTCAAGCGCCACACCCTGAAAATGGGGATCATGGACGAAGAACGGCGCACCAGCGTCAACCTCAAGGCCTGCATCGCGGCGGCCTCGTCACGGGTGGCGTTTATCAACACCGGCTTCCTCGACCGCACCGGCGATGAAATTCATAGCGCCATGCAAGCGGGCGCCATGCTGCGTAAAGGCGACATGAAAGGCACGCCATGGATCGCGGCCTACGAGCGCAACAACGTGCTGGTCGGGCTGGACTGCAACTTGCGCGGTCGGGCGCAGATCGGCAAAGGCATGTGGGCCATGCCGGACCGGATGGCCGACATGCTGCAACAGAAAATCGCCCATCCCCAGGCCGGCGCCACCACCGCCTGGGTCCCCTCGCCGACCGCCGCGACCCTGCATGCGCTGCATTATCACCAAGTGTCGGTACGTCACGTACAAGCCTCGCTCGAACAGACCCGCTACGCCGACGTCAGCGAGTCGCTGCTCGAAGGGTTGCTCAGCGTCCCGGTGGTAAAACAAGCCCAATGGTCAGCGCACGACATCCGCCAGGAAGTCGAAAACAACGCACAAGGGTTGCTCGGGTATGTGGTGCGCTGGGTCGAGCAAGGCATTGGTTGCTCCAAAGTGCCAGACATTCATGACGTGGGGCTGATGGAAGACCGCGCGACCTTGCGTATTTCCAGCCAGCACATCGCCAACTGGCTGCTGCATGGCGTGATCACCCGCGAACAGACCGTCGAGATCTTGCAGCGCATGGCGCGAGTGGTTGACCAGCAAAACGCCGAAGACCCGCATTACACGCCCATGGCCGCGGATTTTGATCAATCGGTCGCGTTTCAGGCGGCGTGCGCGTTAGTGTTTGAAGGGTGCGCACAACCCAATGGCTACACCGAACCGCTGCTGCATAAGTTCCGCCTGGCGTATAAACAGTCGCAGGTGTAACCCCTGACGCAGCCTCGTGCTGCTCGGCAGCGACTGCCCCTGTAGTCGCTGAGGAGCAGCACGAGGCTGCGATCTTTTGATCGTTCGCTCCATTGCAAAACGTAGTACCCCTCTATTACCCACCCTCCTGCAATTGGTCTCATGATCAATTGGAATGTGCTTATAACAAGAACCAGAATTCCAAGGCAGGTAGCGGCAATGGCCAAGTTAATTCATTCCATGATCCGTGTCGGTGATCTCGATAAATCCATGAATTTCTATCAGCAGGCGTTTGGGCTGATCGAATCGCATCGTCTGGAATTTGATGATTTCTCGCTGGTGTATCTGCGTGACGTCCAGAGTGGCGCAGAAATAGAGCTGACCTGGAACAAGGGCCAGTCCGAATACACCCACGGCACGGGCTACGGGCACACGGCGTTCGTGGTTGATGATCTCGATCAGCAATTCAACCGCCTGAGCGATTTACAGTTCGCACCAGCGCCGATCAAAGAGTTCAAGCGGGACGGCGCACTGCTCGCGCGGTTCTTTTTTGTCCAGGACCCCGATGGCTACAAGATCGAGGTGCTGCAACGTGGAGGCCACTACCAATAGACACAGCTAATGGCTTGAACCCAGCGACCGGCTGGACGGGGTTGCCGCTGTAACGCCCCGCCTGCCCACCCGCGACCTATGATTTGCCTGTGACACTGTTACTCCTATAAAAATAACAAGGAGACATTTCATGCAAGACCTCAAGGTCAATCGTCGCCGTTTCCTGCAAGGAAGTGGCGGGCTGCTGTTAGGCACCCTCATGTTCACCTCCGGCCCCATCGCCCTGCTGGCGCCCAGCCGCTCCTGGGCCATGGAAATGAACACGCTGCCCAGCGATGTCGCTTCACAGTTGTTGCTCGTGGTGCGGCGCATTTATCCCCATGACCGTATGGAAGACGCTGTCTACGCCTTTGCTGTAAAGGCGCTGGATGAGCGCGCGTCTGCCGACCCTTCGGTACTGCCGCAGTTGAACAATGGCCTGGCCGAGCTGGACACACTGGCGGGCGGCAAGTGGGCGAGCCTGGATGAGCTCCAACAAGTGGCCCTGCTGGAAAAAATCCAGACCGGCGACTTTTTCAAGTTGGTGCGCGGTACCTCGGTCAACGCGCTGTACAGCAATGAACTGGCCTATGAACACTTCGGCTACGAAGGTGCCTCCTTCCCCAAGGGTGGCTACTTGATGCGGGGTTTCAATGACCTGAAGTGGCTGCCTGCAGCGCCAGCCGATGCCAGTCCCAGTGCGTTTTGAGGAGCAGCGAACATGACGACTTACAGTTTTGACGACGATTCGGTGGTGATCATCATCGGCTCCGGCGCGGGCGGCGGCACATTGGCCAACGAGTTGTGCCAAAAGGGTATTGCGGTGGTCTTGCTGGAAGCCGGTGCACGGCAATCCCCGGCCACGTTCATCAACGATGAATGGCCTTCCTTTGCGCAATTGTCCTGGGGCGACACCCGCACCACCTCCGGTTCCTGGCAGATCGCCAAAGACTTTCCCAACCTGCCCGCCTGGATCTGCAAAACCGTGGGCGGTACCACCACGCACTGGGCCGGTGCCAGTATTCGCCTGCAAGATCACGAGTTTCGCGCCCGGCAGATGTACGGCGACGTCAAGGACGCCAATCTGCTGGACTGGCCTCTGACCCTGGCCGAACTGGAGCCGTACTACGAGCGCGCCGAAAACAAAATGGGCGTTACCCGCACCCACGACATTCCCGGGTTACCGGGCAACAACAACTTTCAAGTGATGTACAACGGCGCCCAAAAGCTTGGCTACAAGGAGTGCTCGACCGGGCATATGGCAATCAACAGCCGTGGCCGCGATGGTCGTGCGCAATGCATGCAATTGGGGTTCTGCTTCCAGGGCTGCAAGATGGGCGCCAAGTGGTCAACGCTGTATACCGAAATCCCGGCGGCCGAAGCCACCGGCAAGCTGGAGCTGCGCACCCAGGCCCATGCCGTGCGCATCGAGCACGACGCCAAGGGCCGCGCCAACGCAGTGGTATATGCCGATGCCAAGGGCCAGTTGCATCGGCAAAAAGGCCGAGTCGTGGCGGTTGCCGGCAACGCCATTGAAACCCCGAGGTTGCTGCTCAACTCGTCCAGCGCCATGTTCCCGCACGGCCTGGGCAATGGCTCTGGGATGGTTGGCAAACATTACATGCGCCACACCACGGGCTCAGTGTTTGCCGAGTTCAACGACCCGGTGCACTTTTACCGCGGCACCATCATGGCGGGCCTGATCAGTGACGAATCGAAATTCAAACCGGACCGCGGTTTTGTCGGCGGTTATGAGATGGAGACGATTTCCCTGGGGCCTTCGTTCATGGCAGCGTTTTTCAATCCTGGGGCGTGGGGGCGGGACTTCACTCGGGTGATGGACAATTACACGCACTTGGCCGGTATGTGGCTGGTGGGGGAAGACATGCCCCGCGAAACCAACCGCATCACGCTCAGCGATACCAAGGACCACCTGGGCATCCCGGTGGCCAACGTGCACTACGACGATCACCCCAACGATCTGGCCATGCGTGAGCACGCCTTCAAGCAAGGCAGCGCGATCTACGAGGCGGTGGGCGCGCTGAAAACTCATCGAGTTCCGCCCTACCCATCCACCCATAACCTGGGCACGTGCCGCATGAGCCTGAAAGAGGCCGACGGGGTGTGCAACAAACATGGGCAAAGCCACGAGGTGCCCAATCTGTTTATCTCAGACGGGAGCCAGTTCACCACCAGTGCCGCCGAAAACCCCACGCTGACCATTGTCAGCCTGGCGATTCGACAGGCGGAGTTTATTGAGCAAGCGCTTAAAACCAACGCGGCGTAGATGTACCCTCTGCGCACT
>NZ_JANLNV010000078.1 GCF_025465935.1 Pseudomonas sp. 7P_10.2_Bac1
TATTTTAAAAAAAAAAAAACCCCCCCCCCCCCCCCCCCCGCTTCTACAGTCCGTTTAACGTTTAAATCCACTGTCGGGCCGGCTGCACAGATCTACCAGCCAGTCGACAAACACCCGCACCCGCGGTGACAGTTGTCGATGCGGCGGATACAACGCCGTCAATGCCAGACGCGGCGGCAAGCAATCACTTAGTACCTCTTGCAAGCGCCCCTCGCGCACCTGCTGCGCCACGTGATAACGCGGCGTTTGCACCAATCCATAACCGGCCACGCACGCAGCCAGGTAGCCCTCGGCACTGTTGACCGACACCTGTTTGGGCAGGTTGATCAACCGTATGCCATCGCCAAGCTGAAACTCCAAGCCATAGCGCTTGCCCGAGGCGCTGGAAAAATACTCAATCATGCGATGACCGTTCAAGTCGTCCAGCGATTGCGGGACGCCATGGGCACGCAAATAATCCGGGCTGGCGCAGGTCATCTGCTCCATCTGCACCAACGGTCGCGCCACCAGCGAATCATCCAGCGTCAGGCCGCCACGAATCACGCAATCGATGCCCTCGCGAATCAAATCCACGGGGCGATCATTGAGACCGATTTCCAACTCAATCTGCGGATAACGGTCGGTAAACTCCGGCAAAGCCGGAAACACCACCAAACGGCCGACCGCAGCCGGCATTTCGATCCTCAACGTGCCCTTGGGCTGACTCCCCCGGAACAATCCCTCCGACTCTTCAAGGTCTGCCAGCAACCTGACACAGCGCTGGTAGTACGCAGCGCCATCCAGCGTAGGGCTTACCTGGCGTGTGGTGCGATGCAGCAACTGCACACCCAAATGCGATTCCAGTTGTTTGATCAGAACCGTTACCGATGCCCGGGGCATTTGCAGGCTGTCAGCGGCCTTGGCAAAACCACCCAGTTCGACGATACGGGTGAAAACCAGCATCGCGTTAAATCGGTCCATGCCTTACCCCTAATTATTTAGATAATCCGAACAGTGATAGTGGTTCTACCCGGTTTATCCCCCGCGTGTCGAGGTAAAGAATAGTGTCACCCCCACACAGGAGCACCTCATATGTACACTCGCCAACTTGGCACTAATGGCCCGCACGTCAGCGCTATCGGCCTGGGCTGCATGGGCATGACCGATTTTTACACCACCGGCAGCGATACCCGCGAAGCCGTGGCTACCCTGCACCGCGCCCTGGAATTGGGCATCAACCTGCTCGACACCGCCGATATGTACGGCCCTCACACCAACGAAACACTGATCGGCCAGGCCATTCGCGGCAAACGCGACCAGGTTTTTCTGGCGAGCAAATTCGGCATCGTTCGAGACCCGGCCAACCCCGCGGCCCGCGGCATCAGCGGGCGTCCCGAATACATCCGCGAATCGATCGAAGGCAGCTTGAAACGCCTTGGGGTCGACACCCTTGACCTGTATTACCAACACCGCATGGACCCGAACGTACCGATTGAAGAAACCGTCGGCGCCATGGCCGAATTGGTCAAGGCGGGCAAGGTGCGTTATCTGGGTCTGAGCGAAGCCTCGGCAGCAACGCTTGAACGCGCGCACAAGGTGCATCCGATCAGCGCGCTGCAAAGTGAATACTCTCTGTGGAGCCGTGACCCGGAAGAAAACGGCTGCCTGGCCGCTTGCGAGCGCCTGGGTATTGCCTTCGTGCCCTACAGCCCGCTGGGCCGAGGCTTTTTGACCGGCGCGCTGAAAAGCCCGGAGGACTTTGCCGAAGACGACTTCCGGCGCACCAACCCGCGTTTTCAAGGTGAGAACTTTGCCAAGAACCTGCGGCTGGTCGAGCAAATCAAAGCCCTGGCAGCCGAAAAAGGCGTGACCGCCGGGCAATTGGCATTAGCCTGGGTATTGGCTCAGGGCGACTATCTAATCCCGATTCCGGGCACCAAACAACGCAAATACCTGGAAGAGAACGTTGCAGCGTTGGACATCAAACTCAGCGCCAGCGAGTGGGCAGCTTTGGCAGCGATCTTCCCGGCCGGCGCCGTGTCTGGTTTACGTTACACAGAGGAGTCGATGAAGCATCTGAATCGCTGAGTGATGTGACCGACTTTTTGTAGGAACTGCCCCGCCTTAGACGCCACGCTGTCGCGCTGCAAACAGGCCAGCGATAATCGACAGCCCCCCTAACCGGCACCCTCTCCTTTGGGAGAGGGCTAGCCGAGCGCAGCCAGCGGCTGCTCCTACAGAAGATCGGGTTTAAGGTGCTCTAGAAATCCCGTTTATAGAAAACGTCCAGCGAACTCGCCAGGCCGCTGGCCACTTCCACATACACCCGCTTGCTCAGCTTGTAACGCAAAGCAATGGTGCTGGCCGGTTCAAACACCCCATAGCCGTAACGCACACTCAGACGTTCGTTGATCTTGCCACTGGCCACCAGGGCGGTGTTATCGCCACTGCCCTCGGTGTCGAGTTCAAAATCCTTGAGCCCAAGGTGGTTGGCCAAGCTGGTCGTCACGCCCGAACTGCCCATTAACCCCAAGCCCAGCGCGGCCTGCGCCAACATGTTGTCATCTTCCCCCGTGCCCGTCAGTGGACGCCCCAGAATCAGATAAGACAACGCCTGCTCCTGGCTCATGGCCGGCTCGGAGAAAATTTGCGTGGTCGGCTGCTCGGCACTGCCTGTGAGGCGAATCCCGGCGATCACATCGTCGGTTTGGCGAACGGCTTCGATATCCAGGTAAGGCTGGTCAATCGGCCCGGCAAACAACAGGCGGGCCCGGCGAATGGTCAGTTTCTGCCCGTAGGCCCGGTAGCGACCATTGTTCAGACGCAGTTCGCCACGGGTGTCCATGTTGTTGCCGATATGAAACTGGCCCGCCAGATCGGCGTTCAGGCCAAACCCGGAAAAGGTCAGCAACTCCTGCCCCACCACGACGTTGATGTCCATATCGACCACCATCGGCGGCGCTGCGGCTTCATCGCCCGTGTCTTGCCCGACGATCACGGTGTCATCCGACACCTTCACCGTTGAAGGTGGCAACTCGCGCACGGTGATCTCGCCTTTGGGAATGTTTACTGTGCCCGCGATCATCAGGGTGTTATCAGGCTTGAGGGAGATTTTCAGGTCAGGAGCCACATCCAGTTTGGCGTAGGGTTCCACTGTCACCGGCAAGTGATTGCCCTTGAGCAAGACATTCACCGCCGTTGCCTGCCCCCAGGCGACATTACCGGTAATCGTGCCCTGCCCTTGCTTGCCACTGGTCCAGCCACCGTCAAGCTGCATGGCCTCCCCCATGATCTGGGCCTTGAGTTGAAGGTTTTCGAAGCTGGTAGGCAGTTCAGGACCGGAAATTTCGCCACCTGTGAGCGACACATTGCCAGTGATGTATGGCGCGACCAAGGCGCCGGAGATCGACCCCGAGCCGTTCAATTGACCCGTGAGTTTTTCCACCATGGGGGCGAAAGGCCTAACCACTGATATATCCAGGCCAGTCAACCGAAAATCACCGGTAATGGGTTTGTTTTTAGGCAGCGGGTTAATCCGCGCAGACATCATCACCTGGCCCAGCTTTCCACCATCGAAGTCAAACTGCGCATCGACACGACTTGGGGTGAGATTGCTGGTCAACTTGAACGCCTGGTAGGGAAAGTCCACCCATTGGCCCTTGTCCTTGATGCGCAAAGTGCCACCACTGGCGTCCACCACCACTTGGCCTTTAGGCCCGCTGGCGGGCAGGTCGAGTACCAGGTCGGCATTGAGTTGGCCTTGCCACTGGAAGTCCTTGGGGAACCATTCAGCGAGACTGTCGAGCGGGAATTGCTTGAGGTGCAAGCGAAGCTTGGGATCGGGCATCAAGCGCTGTTCTTCACCGCACAAACTGGCCGGCCCAGAGGTCAGGCACAACGCACCGAGATTGATCCGGCCATCAGCCAGGCGTTCAAGCCGCGCCGGGTTTTGCAGTGTCCACTCTTGCGGGCCGTACTTGATGTCGCCACTGAGCAGGCGCCCACGCCAGTTGTCTTTATCGAGGCCGCCGTCCAGTGCCAGAGCAAGCTGCAACATCGGCCCTTGCAGGGCCAATTGAAGTTGCTGGCGCTTGATGTCACCGCTACCGGTGGCCGTCAGCACGCCGAACTGAGTATCACCCGCTTGAATCCCGCTACCCTTGAGATCGAAACGGCCTCGCTGGGCCTTGTCCAGATTCGCCTCCAGGGTGAGGGCTTGCAGGTGATTATCACCAAAAGCCAACTGCTGACCTTGCAACGCAACTTTGCCTTGCGGAGCCTGCAGTGTGCCCGCCACGTCGACGCGCCCTTTGAGCTGGCCACGCAGCTCTGGCCACAGTTGGGCCAAACGCGGCATGTTCAGGTCAAGTTGCGCCTTGATTTGCTGCTGCAGGCTGGCGGTACCGTTTATGCGGTTGTCGCCCAGGCGAATGTCCAGGGCACTGACCGTCCAGGCATCACCATCACCTGTGGCCTTGGCCTGGAGCAAGGCCGGCTGACCCCGCAAGCGTCCTTTAAGGTCGAGGTTGGCGTCCAGTTTAAGGTGTTCGTTCTTGAACTCGCCGGTGCTGCGTAGCGGCCCCGCCAGGGTGCCCGGCAACTCGGCCACCCAGTACGCGGGGTTGATCGCGCTCAAGTCCAGCGCAGTGTCCCATGCCACACCATCGGCAAACTGCACATTGACGTGGCCGCGGGCCTTGCCCTGGCCCGCCACCAGTTCGAGTTGTGGCATGAAGATTTTTTCGAGGTCGCCACTGAACGGGCTGTTGACGCTAAAAGCACCTGCCGGGCCGGAAAGGTCCGCCTTGACGTTGCCCAGGTACTTGCCATCCGTGTACGAAACATCGCCATTGAGCTTGTGCAAGTCCACGTCTGGCTTGGCAATGACCGGGTAGAGATCATGCCAAGGGAACTCCAGCCAGTCGATCTTGGCCTCGGCACTCAAGCCTGAATGCCAATCCACCTGGCCCGACAGTTTCAAATGCTGTTGATCCTTGGCGGTCAGGTCGAGCGTGTTGATCTGCGCGCCTTTGGCGTCAACCCGCCCCTTGAGCATGAGGCTCACCGGGGTGTGTTCGGCAGGCAAACTGGCGCTGCCATTGAGTGCATAACCGCCGGTGAGATCACCTTTGGCCGACAACACCAACTGATTGAGTTGCAAGGTATCCGGCAACTCGCTGCTGGGTTTGAAGTTGGCCGAAGTGATAGTCACCTGCGCCGGCAGGTTTTCGGCCAATGGCTCCAGAGCGCCACTCAGGTGGGCGTTCAGATACCCCGTGCTGTCTGCCGTCAGGTTGAGCGAAGTCCGCGCATGGCCATCGACCTTGAGTGCCAGCGCCCAGGGCTGGTTGTCCTGCTCCGGCAGCTTGACCGTGCCTTGCAAAGTCAGTGGCCAGTCGCCATCGGGTTGCAACAGGCCCGAGAGCTCGACATGCAGGTCTTCACGCTCGATTTGCGCCGAGTCGATCTGCAGTCCCTCGGCCGTCCACTTGGCAGCGACCTCTACGCCTTTGAGTTGCTCGACACCGTCAAACACGATGTTGCCGACTTTAATCACGCCGACTTCAATCGCCAGGGGCAATTTGAGTTCAGGCAGTTCGATCGGACCACTGCTGCTGGCCGCTTCACTCGGCGCAAACTGCAGATCAACTTTGTCTGCCTGCAGTTGGTCGATGCACAGGGTCATACGCGTCAGGCACGCTGGCGACCAGGCGAAAATTGGCTGGTTGACCACAACACGGTCAGCGCCGTTATGCCACACCAGTTGATCGGCACTCCATTGCGCGCCCAGGCGCCCGGCGAAGTTGTCCACCTGCAGGCCCGGCACTTGGGCCAACACCCAGCGACTGCCGGCTTGCGTGCCCAAAATGGCACCCAAGCCAAGGATGACCAGCAACACCAACGCCAACAGCACCAGGCCTAGTATTTTCAAACCACGAATCACAGTTCTGGCCCCATCGCGAAGTGCAAACGAACGCCGCCATCGTCATCCAGCGCATGGGCCAGGTCGAGACGGATGGGGCCGACCGGGGAGATCCAGCGGATCCCCACCCCGACCCCGGTTTTCAGGCTTGGAAAATCGAGAGTCTTGAACGCGTTGCCTTTGTCGACAAAGGCCGCCCAACGCCACTTCTCGGCAAATTGGTACTGGTACTCGACACTGCCGGCCAGCAAGTAGCGCCCACCGATACGGTCACCGTCCGAGTTCCTGGGTGACAGGCTCTGGTAGTCATAACCGCGCACGCTCTGGTCGCCACCGGCGAAGAAGCGCAACGACGGCGGGATGGATTTGTAGCCGTTGGTGGCACTGCCGCCAAACTCGATACGGCCCAGAAAACGGTGTTTGTCCCACAGTGTTTTCAATGCCTTGAACTGCACATCGCCGTGCAGCAGGTTGGTGTCGGACATCAAGCCTTGCTTGGCCACTTGGGTACTGAGGTTCACGCTGTAGCCATGGCTGGGGTCGATCCGGTTATCGCTGCGCAAAACCGTGTAGGCCAGGCCTGGCATCAACAAGGTACTCAAGCCTGAGTCATCACCCAGTCGATATTCCTCGTGCTGCCATCTGAGCGAGACAATCCGCGTCCAGCCGTTATCCAGCTTGCTGTGCCACTCCGGGCCGACCGTGAGCAATTTACTCAAGGTGTCGGTGTTGGCGATTTCTTCATATTGATAGCCCGCGGCAAAACGCAGTTTGTCCGTCAGCGGCGGATCGAGCGGGATGTCGTACCAGGCCCCGATATTTTGCTTGGGCTGGGAAATTTCCGATTCAAAGCCGTAGCTGTCCCCTCGCGCATTGTCCCAATGACGGGTCCAACTGGCTTTGCCGCGCGGGCCGGTATCGGTGGAATAGCCCAGACCCAATGTCATGGTGCGCGGTTTGCGGGTTTCTAGGTCAACGTCTACCGGGATCAACTGCCCCACGGCCGTACTGGGCGCCGCATCCACGCGCACGGTTTCAAAATAACCGCTGGACTGCAGGTTCTGGTTGAGTTCAGCAACCAGTTCAGAGTCGTAAGGGGTGCCGGGCTTGAAGGGCACCAGACGGTCCAGCAGGGTTTGGTCAAAGGGTGCATTGCCGGCAAAGCTGACCTTGCCAAGTGAGTAGCGCGGGCCGCTCTCGTACACCAGGTTTATATCGGCATAGCCGCCTTTGGGGTCGACCAGCAGTTCATGTTTGAGAAACTTGCCGTTGAAAAAGCCATAACGCAGGGCGCGGTTTTGAATCATGCGCTTGGCGTCTTCGTAATTGCCCTGATTGAGCACGACGCCAGGCTTGAGGTCGTCATTGACCGGGATCTGAAAGGCTTTGAGCGAGGCCGCCGGACCTTCTACACGTACGGTCACATTGCGCAGATGCACGGGCTCGCCGGGATCGATGTCCAGCACCAAGCGCGGCGGGTCGCCACCTGTTACATCTGCCTCGATCCTGGGCTGGTAATACCCCAAGGCCTGCAACGCTTTGAGGGCCTGGTCTTCAGCGCCACGCTTGAAGCGCAACAAGGCGGCCTCGTCGCGATCACCGAGGCTGCCTATATAACCTTCCACGTTGGCCTTGAGGGCGTCGTTTGCCGGCTTGACCTTCACTACCAGCTCGCTTTGGGCAAAGGCCGCAAAACTGCTGATCAGCAGGACAACACCACTGGTAAATCTTCCTGGAAACTTCATAGGAGCGGATGCTATCACGGGCTGAGGTGGTCATAGAGCGCGCCAATAGGCAAAAAGTTGCCCATCAAGTCGTTGCTGCTTGTAACACCTGAGGATTGGCGTGGAAGTAAACATGCTCAACGACCGGTCCCAACGGCACATCGCCAATCTCTACATAGCCATGACGCTTGTAAAAATCCTGGTAGCGCGGGTTGCTGCTGTCGAGCACGACACCTTCTGAATGTTCATCCACCGCGCACCAGTTGTGAACCGCCTCCAGCAATTGCTCACCGTAGGACGCTTCTTGATAATCGGGATGAATGGCCAACAGCGGCAACATATGCACCGCATCGCCAGGGACGCAGGCCAAAATGGCTTGATGGTATGCCAGATAACGTTGGGTGCCCCGCAAGCCAGCGGTTAGCACCATACGCAGTTGCCACGCCCAACTTTCAGTAATGCCCAGGCGCCGTTGTGGCGGGGCAATCAGGGCCGCACCGATCAAGCGGTCATCGACCAACAGCCCCAATGCAGGCAACTGCTGAAAAAAATGCTGTTTGACCAACGCCCGTACCGTGGCACGAACCCGTTGTGCGTAACCTTTGCGGTGCGCTTCGAACACATAGCGGAACGTCGGGTCATGCAGGTAGGCCTGATACAGCAAGGCACGGGTTTCTTTGGAGTAGCCACTGTCGAGCATGCGGATCTGGCAGTTGGCATTCGAGGTTTGCGTCATGACGGTCAATCTCCCTGGCGTCGCTTGGGTTGCGGCACTTCTCGTGAGTACGAGCCCGCAAGGGTCGCAACAGTTCCATCTGGCTGAATGCTTCCTACGTTAGCAGTCCATTTGCCCCACTGCACGCTGGCCGCTAACATCGCAGTTTTCCTCAGGACTGCCCGCCCATGAAAATCGTTTCTTTCAACATCAATGGCCTGCGCGCTCGGCCGCATCAGCTGGCAGCGCTGATCGAAAAACACCAGCCGGACGTGATTGGTCTGCAGGAAACCAAGGTCAGCGACGAGCAGTTCCCCTTTGCCGAAATCGAGGCACTGGGCTACCACGTGCATTTCCATGGGCAAAAAGGCCATTACGGTGTTGCCCTGATGTCTCGCCAACCCGCGCTGGAGTTGCACAAAGGTTTTGCCAGCGACGAGGAAGATGCCCAGCGACGCTTCATCTGGGGCACCTACGCTGACCAGAATGGCCAGCCGGTGACCATCATGAACGGTTATTTCCCACAGGGTGAAAACCGTGACCATCCGACAAAATTCCCGGCCAAGCAACGCTTCTACAGCGACCTGCAACAGTTGCTGGAAGGTCAGTTCAGCAACGAAAAGCCGCTGGTGGTGATGGGTGACGTGAATATCTCCCCACAGGATTGCGACATCGGCATTGGTGCGGACAACGCCAAGCGCTGGCTGAAAACCGGCAAATGCAGCTTTCTGCCGGAAGAACGCGAGTGGTTTGAACGCCTCAAGAACTGGGGGCTGGTGGACAGCTTCCGTTACCTGCACCCTGAGGTGGCGGATCGCTTCAGCTGGTTCGACTACCGCAGCCGCGGCTTTGAAGACGAACCTAAACGCGGCCTGCGCATTGACGTGATCCTCGCTTCCCAGGCACTGGTGCCACGCCTCAAGGCTGCCGGGGTGGATTACGACTTGCGTGCCATGGAAAAACCCTCGGACCACGCCCCCATCTGGCTGGAATTGAGCTGATCAAATTGCAGGAGCGAGCTTGCTTCTACAGAGCGTGCGTCATGGTATTGAAACGTTTCTGACTTAAATTGCTGGCAATTCTATGGCTCCAGGAAGGTGCCCGCTGATGCTGCGTTTCAAGTCTTTGATTCTATTGTGTGCTATCACGCAACTGGCCTTGGCCCAGCCGGTTGCTGATTTACACATTCAGGGTTCCAACACCATCGGCGCCAATCTAGGTCCCGCACTGGTGACAGCCATGCTGATTGAGCAAGGCTTTCACGATGTTCACAGCATCCCGGTGACGCCCGCAAATGAATACAGCATCGTTGCCACCAAAACCCTTGGCCAGCAGATTCGCGTTGATGTTTCTGCTCACGGCTCGGGCACCGGCTTTACCAGCCTGAAGGCTGGACAAGCGGATCTGGTGGCCTCCTCACGGCCGATCAAAGACGCTGAACTGGTCGACCTGGAAGCCCTAGGCGATTTAAAAAGCCCTGCTGCCGAACAAGTCATCGCCATCGACGGGCTGGCGATTATCGTGCACCCGGACAACCCGCTCAATCAACTCAACACGGAACAACTGGCCAAGGTATTCAACGGTGAAATCACGACCTGGGAAGCCTTGGGCGGCGTTGGCGGGCCGATTAACTTGTACGCCCGTGATGATCAGTCCGGCACCTGGGACACCTTTGAAGAGTTGGTGTTGAGCCGTGCCCATCATCCGCTGAGCAGCCGGGCACACCGTTTCGAGTCCAGCGAAAAGTTGTCCGATGCTGTCAGTAAAGACCCGCACGCAATTGGCTTTATCGGTCTGCCCTACATCCTCGCCGCCAAACCTCTGGCCATTGTGGATGGCGCGTCGCAACCCATGCTGCCTCTCAATAGCCTGATAGCCAGCGAAGATTACCCACTGTCACGACGTCTGTTTTTTTACCTGCCGCCCACCAGCCAAAACCCATTGGCCAAGGCGCTGGTGACCTTTACTCAAAGCGCCGAAGGCCAGGCCATCGTGGCACAAAACGGCTTTATCGCGCAGACCGTGCAGGCCAGCCGCGTGGAGCCGGGCGCGCACATGCCGGCGGACTATCAAGCCTTGACTCAACAGGCCCAACGATTATCGGTCAATTTTCGCTTTGAAGAAGGCAGCGCGACCCTCGACAACAAGGCCCGCCAGGATCTGCTACGCGTGATCAACTATCTGAAGATTCACGACAAACTCAACAAGCACGTCACGTTGGTAGGCTTTGGTGATGTGAAGGACGATCCAGAGCGCGCCCAGTTGTTGTCAAAACTCAGGGCCATGACCGTGCGCCGCGAACTGGAGAAGTCAGGGGTGGTGCTGCGCGAGATTCGTGCCTATGGCGCACAAATGCCGGTGGCGGCCAACACTGAAGATGAAGGCCGCCTGAAAAACCGCCGGGTGGAAGTATGGGTGGATTAAGACGCTGACTTGGCGTACTTGTCCAACTCAAACTTGCCGACCGCCGCACGGTGTACCTCGTCCGGACCATCCGCCAGGCGCAGGGTGCGCTGCATAGCGTACATGTAGGCCAGCGGGAAATCCTGCGACACCCCTGCCCCGCCGTGAATCTGAATCGCCCGGTCAATCACCTTCAACGCGACGTTGGGGGCGATCACCTTGATTTGCGCAATCTCGCTTTTCGCCACCTTGTTACCCACCGTGTCCATCATGTACGCCGCTTTCAAGGTGAGCAGGCGTGCCATGTCGATCTCCATTCGCGAGTCGGCAATTTTGTCGATATTGCCACCCAGGCGCGCCAGGGGTTTACCAAACGCGGTGCGTTGCAGTGAGCGTTGGCACATCAATTCCAGGGCGCGTTCAGCCATGCCGATGGAGCGCATGCAGTGGTGAATACGCCCCGGTCCAAGGCGGCCCTGGGCAATTTCGAAACCCCGGCCCTCGCCCAGCAGGACGTTTTCGTAGGGCACGCGCACATTGTCGAACAGGACTTCGGCATGCCCGTGCGGCGCATCGTCGTAACCAAACACCGGCAGCGGGCGAACAATCTTCACGCCGGGTGTATCGACCGGCACCAGAATCATCGAGTGCTGTTGATGGCGCGGATTTTCGGGGTTGCTCAAGCCCATAAAGATCATGATTTTGCAGCGCGGATCGCACGCCCCGGAGGTCCACCACTTACGCCCGTTGATCACCCATTCGTCACCGTCACGCACGGCGCGGGCATCCATGTTGGTGGCATCGGACGAGGCCACATCTGGTTCGGTCATGGCGAATGCCGAGCGGATCTCGCCGCGCAATAATGGCTCAAGCCATTGCTGTTTTTGCTGGGCATTGGCATAGCGCACCAGCACTTCCATGTTGCCGGTGTCCGGTGCAGAACAGTTGAACGGTTCAGAACCGAGCATCGAACGGCCCATGATTTCGGCCAAGGGCGCGTACTCAAGATTGCTCAGCCCGGCGCCCAGTTCAGACTCCGGCAAGAACAGGTTCCACAACCCTTCTGCCTGAGCCTTGCGTTTGAGTTCCTCCATGATTGCCGTTGGCTGCCAGCGATCCCCTACTGCCACCTGCTGATCGAAAATCGCCTCGGCCGGATAGACATAAGCTTCCATAAACGCAGTGACGCGTTCGCGCAGCGCCTGTACTTTCGGTGAGTATGCGAAATCCATGGGTGGCTACCTTTTACCGTGAATGTGAGTAGGAGTTGCCGTGATGCTAGTTCAGCCTCCTTTCATTTGCGCCGTCTATTTACGACGTGTATTACCATTCATAAGCAATATATGATTCTGCCATTCGCCTTATCACCCATAACAAGAGCCCAGCGCCATGAACCTGAGCAAAGTCGACCTCAATCTGTTTATCGTCTTTGACGCTATCTACACCGAAGCCAACCTGACTCGCGCCGGGCAAATCATCGGCATTACACAGCCCGCGGTGTCTAACGCGCTGGCCCGCTTGCGGGAAACCTTCAACGACCCGCTGTTCGTGCGTACCGCCCAAGGCATGGTCCCCACCCCCATGGCGCAGAACATCATCAGCCCGGTGCGCAGCGCCCTGGCCCTACTGCGAGTGTCGGTGCAGGAAAGCCGCACCTTCAATCCGCTACAGGCGAGCAAGACGTTTCGGATCAGCATGACCGACCTCACCGAAGCGGTGATTTTGCCGCCGTTGTTTCAGCGCTTGCGCCGTCAGGCTCCGGCAGTGGTGATTGAAAGCTTTTTAGCCCATCGGCGTGAGACCACCAGCGACCTGGCCGCAGGACGCCTGGACTTTGCTGTCGATGCGCCCCTCAATACGGATGCCCAGGTGCGCCATATCAAATTGATGGAAGACCGCTACGTGTGCGCCATGCGCCAGGGCCACCCTTTGGCAGGCAAAGCCAGTATCAGCCTCGATGAATACCTGGCGCTGACCCATATCCATATCTCGACACGCCGCAACGGCCTCGGCCAGGTGGATCTGGCGCTGGGTAAAATCGGCCAGCAACGCAAAATCACGTTGCGCTCACAGCACTACCTGATGGCCTCGAATGTGTTGCAGCAAACAGACATGGTCATGACCGTGCCAGAGCGGTTTGCCCGTCGCCATGGCTTGCATTTTGTCGCACTGCCCATCAGCGAATTGCCCAGCGTGGAAACCCATTTGTACTGGCACGAAAGCACCGAGCAAGATCCGGCCAACCGCTGGATGCGCGAGCAGTTGATCGAGGTGTGCCAGCAGCAACTGGCTCTGGAAAAGAAAGCGGAGGCGCAGCGCTTGCTTGACGTAAACGTCAACCAGCCTTTAGCTTAACGCCATGATCCTTTCCGAGCCCGCCCATGAGCAGCCAGACGTACAGCATTTCCGACCTAGCCCGCGAACTTGATATCACCACCCGTGCCATTCGTTTTTATGAAGAACAGGGCATGCTCGCCCCCGGACGCCGGGGCCAGGAGCGCGTGTATTCGGCGCGAGACAAAGTCAGCCTGAAGCTGATTCTGCGTGGCAAACGCATTGGTTTTTCACTGGCCGAATGCCGTGAGCTGATTGAGTTGTACGACCCAAGTAGCGGCAATCAGAAACAGTTGAACAGCATGCTGGCCAAAATTGCCGAGCGCCGTGAGCAACTCGAGCAACAGTTGCTGGATATCCAGCAGATGCAACTTGAACTGGATACCGCCGAAGAGCGCTGCATTCAAGCACTTGAACACACCATAAAAAGCCAGACGGCCTCCTAAACAAAATAACCCTGGTGAACCCCCCATGACATTTCCCACCCATGTACGGCTGATTGAAGTCGGCCCGCGCGACGGTCTGCAAAATGAAGCCCAACCCATCAGCGTGGCCGACAAGGTGCAGTTGGTTAACGCCCTGACTGACGCCGGGCTGGGCTATATAGAAGTCGGCAGTTTCGTGTCGCCTAAATGGGTGCCGCAAATGGCCGGCTCGGCCGAGGTCTTCGCGCAGATCCGGCAAAAACCAGGCGTGGTCTATGGGGCGCTGGCGCCGAACATGCGCGGTTTTGAAGACGCTGTCGCCGCCGGAGTCAAAGAAGTGGCGGTATTTGCGGCGGCGTCCGAAGCCTTTTCGCAGCGCAATATCAACTGCTCGATCAGTGAAAGCCTGGAGCGTTTCACACCCATCATGGAGGCCGCCCGGCAGCACGGCATCAGCGTGCGGGGTTACGTGTCTTGCGTGCTGGGTTGCCCCTATGAGGGCGAGGTCTCGGCACTGCAAGTCGCCTGCGTGGCCAAAGAACTGTATGCCATGGGCTGTTACGAAGTGTCACTGGGCGACACCATTGGGACCGGCACCCCGAGCGCGACCCGCACCCTGTTCGAAGCCGTCGGCGCTGTGGTCCCGCGCGAAAAACTTGCCGGGCATTTCCATGACACCTATGGCCAGGCCCTGGTCAACATCTACGCCAGCTTGCTGGAAGGCATCAGCGTGTTCGACAGTTCGATAGCAGGCTTGGGTGGCTGCCCATATGCCAAGGGCGCCAGCGGTAACGTGGCCACCGAAGACGTGCTGTACATGCTCAACGGCATGGGGATAGAGACCGGCATCGACATGGACAAGCTGTTACTGGCAGGTCAGCACATCTGCGCTGTACTGGGACGTGTTACCGGGTCACGGGTTGCAAAGGCGCGACAGTGCTAAAAGTGTGGCTGAGTGTTACCTCACCTCAGCCAAACGAGTAACACGGAAACAAACCGGCCCTGCTCCAGGCCGGTTTTTTATTAGCTTATTTTTTAAATCATTGATTTATAAGGTTTTTTAAAAGTTGGCACGGCTCCTGCTATCTCTATGGCATAACAAGAATAAAAATCGCAGCAACATAATAAAAACAATACGAAACGACTCTGACATAACAAAAACAACACGGCAGAGACGCAGCTAACAGATTTTTTTGGAGAAGGTTTACTTTTCCGGGGAGCTAAAGAGCCACCTCGCAACCGGACAGAGAACAATAAAACTACCTTCAGGTAGCACCCGTTCAGGTTGGATCACCGGTTTGATAGCCAGTGATAAAAGTGGATCAGCGCTCAAAAAAATACGTTTGCTCTTGATCCCGGATGGGGATCGCCAAAAACGCAGCAGAGGGTGAGTTCCAAAAACAACAATAGACCACCCTTCAATAATAAGAAAAGAGCACGCAACGACACGTTAAAGGGGAGCCTCGGCTCCCCTTTTTGCTTTCCGGGGGTTGGTAGACCACGCTGGCCGAACGCAGGTTATGTGCATGCAAAGGGTGGCCCGGCAGGACGCCGGGTTAGCCACTTTGCGCTTTTCAAAGTGGCACGCCGTAAGGACAGAACCCTAAGTGGCCGTTGCCGCAGCAATGGATATGTACATAAAAGCCAAAGCCCCCTAGCCCTCTCCCGAAGGAGAGGGAACCGATTGGGGGATGCTGAAGATACTCGGTGGCCTATTGGCTGCGCGACAGCGCGGCGTCGGAGACCGGGCGGTGCCCTACAAGCCCTACACCTCCCTGATCTCCAGAATGCTGATTTCGCGCATTTTGAATTTCTGGATCTTGCCGGTCACGGTCATCGGGAAGGCATCCACAAACTTGAAGTGACGCGGCGTCTTGAAATGAGCGATGCGTGACTTGCACCAGGTTTGCATCTCAAGTTCGTTGGCAGTATGCCCCGGATGGAATTTGATCCAGGCCACAATCTCTTCGCCGTACTTCTCATCGGGTATACCGATGACCTGCACATCCGCCACTGCTGGATGTGTGAAAAAGAACTCCTCCAGCTCTCGTGGGTAAATATTCTCACCGCCGCGAATGATCATGTCCTTGTTACGCCCAACAATGCGCACATAACCCTGTTCATTCATCTCGGCCAAATCGCCGGTGTGCATCCAGCCCTCATTGTCGATGGCTTCAAGGGTCGCCTGCGGGTTGTCCCAGTAACCCAGCATCACGCTGTAGCCGCGGGTACACAGCTCACCCACTTCTCCACGGGCAACGATATTGCCTTGCGCGTCGATCAGCTTGTTCTCCAGATGTGGTTGCGTGCGCCCTACCGTCGTCACGCGCAGTTCCAGTTCATCATCAGGACCGGTCTGCATGGACACCGGGCTGGTTTCTGTCATGCCGTAAGCGATCTGTACCTCGCCCATATGCATTTCGCTGATCACGCGGCGCATCACTTCGATCGGGCACGTCGCTCCGGCCATGATCCCTGTGCGCAAGCTCGACAAATCAAACCCGGCCCGTTGCGGATGGTCGAGCATGGCAATAAACATGGTCGGCACCCCGTAGAGCGCCGTCGCACGCTCTTCGGCAATGGCTTGCAGGGTCAGCGTCGGGTCAAAAGCGTCACCCGGATAAATCATGGTGGTGCCGTGGGTCACACACCCCAGGTTGCCCATCACCATGCCAAAGCAGTGGTACAGCGGCACCGGAATCACCAGCCGGTCTGCGTGCGTCAGCCCCAGGCTTTCGCCGACCATGTAACCGTTATTGAGAATGTTGCGGTGGCTGAGGGTCGCCCCCTTGGGGAAACCGGTGGTTCCGGAGGTGTACTGAATGTTCACCGGCTGGTCAGCGTTAAGGCTGGCCTGACGCTCGTAGAGATCTTGAAGCTCAACGCCATACCCCAAGGTCGCCAGTTGTGGCCAGGGCAAGAAACCTGCAGGCGGCTGCGCGGCGAGGCTGATCACCCCGCGCAGATGCTCGAAACGCGCACTGTTGAGTTGCCCGACTGCCTGCTCACCCAGCTCTGGAAGCAACTCCTGGAGCATGGCGTGATAGTTCGAGGTTTTGAAGGTACTCGCACTGACCAGCCATTGGCAGGCCGATTGTTTCAGCACGTACTCCAGCTCTGACAAGCGATAGGCCGGGTTGATATTGACCAGGACTACGCCAATTTTCGCGCTGGCAAATTGGCAGATAAACCACTCAACACAATTGGGCGACCACACGCCCAGGCGATCCCCCGTCTGCATGCCCAGCGCCAGCATCGCCCTGGCATGCAACTCAACCGCCTGAGCCAATTGCGCCCAGTTGTAACGCTGTTGTTGATGACGGACTACCAACGCCTCGCCTTCAGGATAACGACCAGCGGTTTGATCGAATGCCTGACCGATGGTCATCGCCAGCAACGGCATGTCCAGCGCGCCCTGGCTGTAACTGGGGACGGATTGCGGCTTCATGACAACTCCTCTTGTGATTGTTTTGGGAGCGGGAGTAATGCGCACACCCACGCACACTCACTTTGCAGAATAGCAATTACTCTGAACCAAGTTGACGTTAACGTAAAGGTCATTGACAGCTTTCATTGCCAAGTTTACGTTAACGTAAAGCTTACCCATGGCGATGCAGTTAACCCCTCATAGCCTCCTATAAGAACAACGATCAAGGTGCCCCCATGAGCTACCCGACTTTGAACTTCGCCCTGGGCGAAACCATCGACATGCTGCGCGACCAGGTGCAGTCCTTTGTAGCCCACGAACTGACACCACGCGCGGCGCAAATCGACAAAGACAACCTGTTCCCGGCTGACATGTGGCGCAAATTCGGTGACATGGGCCTGCTTGGGATCACCGTGCCGGAAGAGTACGGCGGTGCCGGCCTGAGCTATCTGGCCCACGTGGTCGCCATGGAAGAAATCAGCCGTGGCTCGGCCTCGGTCGCCCTTTCGTACGGTGCGCATTCCAACCTGTGCGTCAACCAAATCAACCGCAATGGCAATCACGCGCAAAAACTCAAATACCTGCCCAAGCTGATCAGCGGCGAACATATTGGCGCGCTGGCCATGAGCGAGCCGAATGCCGGTTCGGACGTGGTCTCGATGAAGTTGCGCGCCGACAAGCGCGGCGATCATTTTGTCCTCAACGGCAGCAAAACCTGGATCACCAACGGCCCGGACGCCAACACGTATGTGATCTACGCCAAGACCGATGTGGAAAAAGGCCCACACGGCATCAGCGCCTTTATTGTCGAGCGCGACTGGAAAGGCTTCAGCCGCAGCACCCATTTCGACAAGCTCGGTATGCGCGGCTCGAATACCTGCGAACTGTTTTTCGACGACGTTGAAGTCCCGGAAGAGAACCTGCTGGGCACCCTCAACGCGGGCGTAAAAGTCCTGATGAGCGGCCTCGATTACGAGCGCGTCGTGCTGTCGGGCGGCCCGACAGGGATCATGCAGGCATGCATGGACCTGGTAGTGCCTTACATCCATGACCGCAAACAGTTTGGCCAGAGCATCGGTGAGTTCCAACTGATCCAGGGCAAAGTGGCGGACATGTACACCCAGCTCAACGCCAGCAGGGCTTACCTGTACGCGGTCGCTGCCGCCTGCGAGCGCGGCGAAACCACGCGCAAGGACGCCGCCGGGGTCATTCTGTACAGCGCTGAACGCGCCACACAAATGGCCCTCGACGCGATCCAGATTCTAGGGGGCAATGGCTACATCAATGAGTTCCCCGCGGGACGCCTGCTACGTGACGCCAAGCTGTATGAAATCGGTGCGGGCACCAGCGAAATCCGCCGCATGTTGATTGGTCGCGAACTGTTTAACGAAACGAAATGAATTTCGTCAGCGGTCAGCAGCAAGCTGCTAGCTGTCAGTAAGAGCAAGAGCTAGCTGCTCGTTGTTCTCCACTCGCTGCTTGCATCTTGCGGCTTGCCGCTCGTCAACCAAACTTTTCGGAGCAGCTCATGATTTTGAAGACGACCCTCAACCCACGCTCTGCGGAATTCGCGATCAACCGCGAGGCCATGCTCAAACAGGTCGACGCCTTGCACGCTCTGCTTGAGCAGGTGCAGCAAGGTGGCGGCGCCAAGGCACAAGAACGCCACACCTCACGCGGCAAGTTGCTGCCTCGCGAGCGGATTGACCGCTTGTTGGACACCGGCTCGGCCTTCCTGGAGCTCAGTCAGTTGGCGGCCTATGGCGTGTATGGCGAAGACGTTCCTGCAGCAGGAATCATTGCCGGTATCGGTCGGGTCGAGGGGGTTGAATGCATGATTGTGGCGAACGATGCCACGGTCAAAGGCGGCTCTTACTACCCACTGACGGTAAAGAAACACCTGCGCGCGCAAACGATTGCCGAACAAAACCGTTTGCCGTGTATTTATCTGGTGGATTCAGGCGGCGCCAATCTGCCACGTCAGGATGAAGTGTTCCCGGATCGCGAGCACTTTGGCCGGATCTTCTTCAATCAGGCCAATATGAGCGCTGCAGGCATTCCGCAAATTGCCGTGGTCATGGGCTCGTGCACCGCGGGCGGCGCGTATGTGCCAGCCATGGCTGATGAAGCGATTATGGTCCGCCAGCAAGCGACGATTTTCCTCGCCGGGCCGCCCCTGGTAAAAGCGGCCACCGGCGAAGTGGTCAGCGCAGAAGATCTGGGCGGTGCCGATGTGCACTGCAAAGTGTCTGGTGTTGCCGACCATTACGCCGACAGTGACGAGCATGCCCTGGCGCTGGCCCGCCGCAGTGTCGCCAACCTCAACTGGCGCAAGCTGGGCCAATTGCAACAGCGCAGCCCTTTGGCGCCGCTGTATCCCGAGGACGAGCTGTACGGCATCGTCCCGGCCGATGCCAAACAGCCTTTTGATGTGCGCGAAGTCATCGCCCGGCTGGTGGACGGTTCGGTGTTCGATGAGTTCAAAGCCCTGTTCGGCACCACGCTGGTGTGTGGTTTTGCGCACCTTCACGGGCACCCCGTGGCGGTCCTGGCCAACAACGGGATTCTGTTTGCCGAGGCTGCACAAAAAGGCGCGCACTTTATCGAGCTGGCTTGCCAACGTGGCATCCCACTGGTGTTTTTGCAAAACATCACTGGCTTCATGGTCGGGCAAAAGTACGAAGCGGGCGGGATCGCCAAGCACGGCGCCAAACTGGTCACGGCAGTGGCGTGCGCCAAGGTGCCGAAATTCACGGTGATCATCGGCGGCAGCTTTGGCGCTGGCAACTACGGCATGTGCGGGCGCGCCTACGATCCGCGTTTCCTGTGGATGTGGCCCAACGCCCGAATCGGCGTGATGGGTGCCGAACAGGCGGCCGGGGTACTGGTGCAGGTCAAGCGCGAGCAGGCCGAACGCAACGGGCTGGTGTTCAGCCTTGAGGAAGAAGCCGAGATCAAGCAGCCGATCCTCGATCAGTACGAACACCAGGGCCATCCCTACTACTCCAGCGCCCGATTGTGGGATGACGGCGTGATTGATCCTGCGCAAACCCGTGAGGTGTTGGCGCTGGGCTTGTCAGCCGCGTTGAACGCACCCATCGAAGCCACGCGCTTCGGCGTGTTCCGCATGTAACGCGACTAAAGGACTGACGTACATGAACGACTTCAACACCCTTGAACTGCACACCGACCCCCGGGGTTTTGCCACCCTGTGGTTGAGTCGCGAGCACAAAAACAATGCCTTTAACGCCGAAATGATCCAGGAACTGATCATTGCGCTCGATAAGGTTCAGAGCGATACCAGTCTGCGTTTTCTGCTGCTGCGCGGGCGCGGCAAACATTTCAGCGCCGGTGCCGATCTGGCCTGGATGCAGCAATCGGCCGAGCTCGACTACAACACCAACCTGGATGACGCCCGGCATCTGGCCGATCTGATGTACAACCTGGCCAAACTGAAAATCCCGACCCTGGCAGTGGTGCAAGGTGCCGCCTACGGTGGTGCGCTGGGCCTGATCAGCGCCTGCGACATGGCGATTGGTACTGAGGATGCGCAGTTCTGCCTGTCCGAAGTGCGCATCGGCCTGGCTCCGGCCGTCATCAGCCCGTTTGTGGTGCAAGCCATTGGCGAGCGCGCCGCACGCCGATTTGCCCTGACCGCCGAACGTTTCAGCGGGCAACACGCCCGTGAGCTGGGTCTGCTTTCAGAATGCTATCCGTTGGCCGAGCTTGAGCAGCAAGTAGCCCATTGGGTCGACAACCTGCTGCTCAATAGCCCGCAAGCCATGCGCGCCTGCAAGGACTTGCTGCGCGAAGTCAGCCACGGCGCGCCGACGCCCGCCATTCGCCGCTACTGCGAAAACGCGATTGCCCGGATCCGTGTCAGCCCCGAAGGCCAGGAAGGCTTGCGAGCCTTTTTGCAAAAGCGCACACCCCGCTGGCAGACAGACACTTCGACCCAGGAGCCGCGCTCATGAGCACACCTGTGATTACGTCTTTATTGGTGGCCAACCGCGGCGAAATTGCTTGCCGGGTCATGCGTACCGCCAAGGCACTTGGCCTCACAACCGTTGCCGTCCACAGCAGTACTGACCGCGATGCCCGCCATTGCCGTGAGGCCGATGTGTGCGTAGACCTGGGCGGCAGCAAGGCCGCCGACAGCTACCTGAAAATCGACAAGATCATTGCCGCCGCCCACGCCAGTGGCGCGCAAGCGATCCATCCGGGGTACGGCTTTTTGTCCGAGAACGCAGGCTTTGCGCGGGCAATTGAAGCCGCCGGGCTGATTTTCCTGGGCCCGCCCGCCTCGGCCATCGATGCCATGGGCAGCAAGTCCGCCGCCAAGGCCTTGATGGAAACCGCCGGTGTACCATTGGTACCGGGCTATCACGGCGAAGCGCAAGATCTAGACACCTTTCGCGCCGCCGCCGAGCGCATCGGTTACCCGGTGTTGCTCAAAGCTACCGCCGGCGGTGGTGGCAAGGGCATGAAGGTGGTCGAGGACGTAAGCCAATTGGCCGACGCCCTGGCTTCGGCCCAACGTGAAGCACTGTCCTCATTTGGCGACGCGCGGATGCTGGTCGAGAAATACGTGCTGAAACCCCGACACGTCGAAATCCAAGTTTTCGCCGACCAACATGGCAACTGCCTGTACCTCAATGAGCGTGACTGCTCGATCCAGCGTCGCCACCAGAAAGTCGTAGAGGAAGCCCCTGCCCCCGGCCTGAGCGCAGAACAGCGTCGTGCCATGGGTGAAGCGGCGGTTCGTGCTGCGCAGGCCATCGGCTATGTCGGTGCAGGCACCGTGGAGTTTCTGATGGATGCTCGTGGCGAATTCTTCTTTATGGAGATGAACACTCGCCTGCAAGTCGAGCATCCGGTGACCGAAGCCATCACCGGCTTGGACCTGGTGGACTGGCAAATCCGTGTGGCCCGTGGCGAAGCCTTACCGATCACTCAAGACCAGGTGCCACTACGCGGGCACGCGATTGAAGTGCGCCTGTATGCCGAAGACCCAAGCAATGATTTCCTGCCGCAAACCGGGCGCCTCGCCCTGTACCGCGAGTCGGCTGCCGGGCCGGGGCGGCGGGTTGACAGCGGGGTCAGCGAAGGCGATGGAGTGTCACCGTTTTACGACCCGATGCTGGGCAAGCTGATTGCCTGGGGCGAAGACCGCGAGCAGGCCCGCTTGAGGTTGCTCGCCATGCTCGAGGAGTTCGCCATTGGCGGCCTGAAAACCAACCTGAGCTTCTTGCGGCGCATCATCGGGCACCCGGCTTTCGCCGCCGCCGAGCTTGATACGGGTTTCATCCCGCGTTATCAAGCGCAATTGCTGCCGCCGGTTGAGCCGCTGCCAAATGCTTTCTGGGAGGCTGCTGCCCAGGCTTTTCAACTCAGTCTGGCAACTGAGCAGCCCAGCGATGATCCAACCTCACCCTGGTCATCGCGCACGGGCTTTCGCAACGGCCTGCCAGCCAAAACCTTGCTGGTGTTGAGCGCCAATGATGAACGTCGTGTAGTCAGCCTCGGCGTACCCAAGGCCACCCTGCGTAACCAGCAGTTAGTCATCGAACACGACGGGGTCCGTCGTCAACACTTGGCCATCCGCCAAGCCGACAGCCTTTACCTGCGCTGGGAAGGCGATGTGCAACGGGTCTGCCTGCATGATCCGATTGCCGCTGTCAGCGCCAGCCACGGGCAGCAAGGCGGCCTCAGCGCCCCCATGAATGGTAGCGTGGTGCGCGTACTGGTTGAGGTAGGCCAGTCGGTGGAGGCCGGCGCTCAGTTGGTCGTGCTTGAGGCGATGAAAATGGAGCACAGCCTGCGTGCGCCTCAGACGGGTGTGATTAAGGCCTTGTTCTGCGAAGAAGGCGAGATGGTCAGTGAAGGAACCGTATTGATCGAAATGGAATAAAAAAAGCGGATACCGGCAACGGTATCCGCTTTCTTCAGGGCCTCTAAGGCGCCGGGACTCAGAACTTGGTGATGGCCTGCACCACCACACCGATAATCGAGCAACGTTCGTCAAACAGGACCTTCGGATAGGTCGGATTCAGTGGCTTGAGGTACAACTGACCACTCTCTTCGCTGAGTTGCCTGAAGGTTGCCTCTGTGGCCTCAGGCGTGCGGGCAATAACCATTTTGCCGGGCTGCGGCTCAATGTCCGGATCAACCAGAATCATCATCCCAGGCGGGACGCTGATGCCCAGCGGGGCCGTCATCGCATCCCCCGTCACTTGTAACCAGAACGCCGCCCCTTTGGCGTAATGGTCGCTGACCTCAAACAGCGTGCCCGGCTCATAGCCTGGCAGCACTTTCTCGTTGATTTGACCTGCCGTCGCCCAGTCACTGACCGGATAACGGAATGCAGACGTTATGTCGTAGGTGACCTCGTCAACGCCCGACTCATTGGCCGCATCATTGCGATCACGAATCACCAAGGCGACTTCCAGGTGCTCCAACCCCAATGCATGCAGCACTTTGTTCATCGTGAGCAGGTCGGGCTGACGGCGTTTGTTGAGCCAATGCCCAACGCCCCCCTGGGAAGCCCCGACGCGTTCGGCGAGTTTCTCTTGCGTGAGTTTCTGCTCGCGCAATTTGGTTCTGACTAAAGCGATCCATTTATCCATTTGCGGAACAATACGGATTGAATTCGGGGCAACAATACACACTCCGTATTATTTAAATCCATGACCAAAATACCAATTGTACTATTCTGGTGATGACTGATCCTATTAATCTCAGAAACGTAGGTAAATCATGACTTCCATAACAAAAATAACGCCAGACACCGAGCTCGATAATGAGCTCGAAGCGCTCAAAGACGACGCTGCGACTCAACGTGCGCTTGACTATTATTTGAAACCAGCTGTTTCCCAGCCACCTTCCGAGAAAAAAGTGTTCGTTGTGTGCGACGGTTTGAGCCAAGAAGAAGCCTTGGTCTGTGCCAGCGATTACCTAAGATGCGGTCTGAGCATGGTGCATGCCTCTGCCGAAACCCACCAGGGACCTCATCGCGATCAGTTTCTGTCCGTGGCGTTTTTCTTTGAGTCAGCCAAACAACTGCTGGACAAAGCGCTGGATGTGCAAAAACTCTCGAATCGATAACACGCAGGTTTGCAAAAGCATGCAATGACTGTGTGCTGAGTCACCGGGCCAGAGCGTTTGAAGGGGAAGTGGAAAAAAAATTTCCAAAAAGGGCAGGAAAACAATTGACTTGCAAATGATAATGATTATTATTGCAAGCAACTGATCGCGAGATCAGTCGATAATTCACAGGACCTTAGGTCGGTCTTCGAATTATCTCCTCATCAGGCTAATCACGGTTATTTGACCCGGCTTATCGCCGGGTCTTTTTTTACGGCCAGTTATCTGGCTCAGCGTGCTTCAGGCTAATGAAGTCTTGTGTGCGACCGTTTTTTTGGTGGCCGCTACGATGCCGGCGATGATAGCAAATGAACATCGAACAACGGAAGCCTAATGCCCAAGACAATAGGCGTAATAGCAATTTGAAACTTGAGAATCACTCTCAAAAACGCTATTCTCGCCGCGCGTCAAGGATGACGCCCCCCCGTTATCCTCTCCTCCCCCTTCAAATACCGTATTGAGCATCGCTATTGCGATGTAAAGTAGCGACCACAATTATCTGATTCCAGGATTTGGACGATGACCGTGGCGCCTTCCGCTCTGCATATCCGCAGTGACTTTGACAGTGGCAACATCCAGGTGCTGGATGCCAGTAACCCGATGCACGTGCGACTGGCGATAAAGCCCGACACCCAGAGTGCACACTTTCAGTGGTTTCATTTCCACGTCGAAGGTCTGCAGGTTGGCCAGACCCACCGCTTTGAGTTGAGCAACGCCAGCCAGTCTTCCTACAACAAAGCCTGGGATGGTTATCAAGCCGTTGCGTCTTACGACCAGGAGAATTGGTTTCGCGTCCCGACCCAATTCGATGGTAGCGCGCTGACCTTCAGCCTCAAGGCGGAGCAACCGCAAGTCTGGTTTGCCTACTTCGAACCTTATAGCCGTGCGCGCCACGACGATCTGATCAAAAACGCCGTGCAATGGTCCGGCTGTGAAGTATTGGCCGTGGGCAAAAGCGCCGAAGGTCGCGACATCCCGCTGCTACGCAAAGGCAACGGTGCCAGCCGCAAACACAAGCTGTGGATCATTGCTCAACAACACCCGGGCGAACACATGGCCGAATGGTTCATGCAGGGCATTCTGGAACGCCTGGAGCAAGGCAGCGACCCGCAGCTACGCAAGTTGCTGGACTATGCCGATCTGTACCTGATCCCCAACATGAACCCGGATGGTGCCTTCCACGGGCATTTGCGTACCAATGCCAACGGTCAGGACTTGAACCGCGCCTGGCAAAATACCGACCCCGAGACCAGCCCAGAGGTGTTTTTCGCCTTGGAGCAGATGCATAAGTATGGTGTCGACCTGTTCCTGGACATTCACGGCGACGAAGAAATCCCCTATGTGTTCACCGCGGGGTGTGAAGGCAACCCGGGCTACAGCGAACGTCTGGCCACGCTTGAAGAGCGCTTTCGCAGCCACCTCAGCCAGCAGACCCGCGACTTCCAGACTACCCATGGCTACCCACGTGACGCGGCCGGCCAAGCCAATATGACGCTGGCCTGCAACAGCGTCGGCCAACGTTTTGACTGTTTGTCGCTAACCCTCGAGATGCCCTTCAAGGACCACAACGATGCGCCGGACGCGGTCACAGGCTGGTCGGGCAAACGCTCCATGCAACTGGGCAAAGATGTACTGAGCACCTTGTCGAGCATGGTTCGCGAACTGCGTTGACCTCCACCGGTCTGAGCACTTTCCTTTACGTATACGAGTAATCAACGCCTGCTTATGGATACCCTCGCTAAACTGCGCGCTGGCCAATTGGCCGGCCACACACGTCTGGATCTGTCGTGCGGGCTGACTGAGTTCCCACAAGAAATTTTCCAACTGGCTGACACACTGGAAGTCCTCAATCTGAGTGGCAACGCCCTCAACCGCTTGCCGGATGACCTGCACCGACTGACCCGCCTGCGCATTCTGTTTTGCTCCGACAACCAGTTCACCGAGCTGCCCGCTTGCCTGGGGCAATGCGCTCAATTGAGCATGATCGGCTTCAAGGCCAATCAGATCAAAAGCGTCCCTGGCGCAGCGCTACCGCCGTTGCTGCGCTGGTTGATCCTGACAGATAACCGCATCGAGTACCTGCCTGAAGAATTGGGGCAGCGGCCGTTGCTGCAAAAGTTGATGCTCGCCGGCAACCGTCTGCGAACCGTGCCTGCAAGCCTGGCCAACTGCGAGCGCTTGGAACTGATTCGACTGGCAGCCAACCGGTTCACCGAGCTGCCTGAAACGGTGCTGGCATTACCGGGCCTGAGCTGGCTGGCCTACGCCGGCAATCCATTGCGCGACGACGCCAGCGCTCATCTGGAAGCCGACAACACACCCAACATTGAATGGTCACACCTTGAACTGGGGCAAAAGCTCGGTGAAGGCGCTTCGGGGATCATTTACCAAGCGCAATGGGGCGCCCCGGGCAAAGCTGCACAGTCGGTCGCGGTCAAACTGTACAAAGGCAGTATCACCAGCGATGGCTCGCCGCTCAATGAAATGAATGCCTGCATTGCAGCGGGCCAGCATCCTAACCTGATCAAGGTTTTAGGCCGCGTGACGGGCCATCCCGATCACACAGCGGGCCTGGTCATGGAATTGATTGACCCGTCATTCATGAACCTCGCCGCCCTGCCCAGCTTCGACACGTGCAGCCGCGATGTCTATGCACCTACCACCCGTTTCACTTACGCCAGCGCCTTGCGGATTGCCCGCGGCATTGCGTCGGCTGCAGGCCACTTGCACGCACAAGGCATCTGCCATGGCGACTTGTACGGCCACAATATCTTGTACAGCCACGACGGCAACTGCCTGCTCGGCGACTTTGGCGCAGCCTGCTTTCATGCGCTTGATGACAGCCCGCAAACCCGCGCATTACAGCGCATAGAGGTCCGTGCATTCGGGATTTTGCTGGGTGAATTGCTGGAGCGGATAGACTCGGGAATGAGCCATCAACAAAGAGCGCAGTGGGAAGACTTGCAGCAGCGCTGTACCCAACCTGACGTATTGGCGCGGCCAGATTTTACTGCGATAGATAAAGCACTGGCTTGAACCAGCAGGAATGAGGGTGTTTCGCGATCTCTTTAAAAGATCGCGAAACACCCCCGCTCCTGCCAGGGTTACGCGAGGGCTACGAACATGTCCTGAACGTCGTCCTGCTCTTCCAGCTTGGCCAGAAACTCTTGAACTTCAGCCATTTGCTCGTCAGTCAGGCTGGTTACCGGGTTTTTCGACTGATAGCCCAGCTTGGCCGACAGTACGGTGAAACCCTGTTCCGGAAGCGCTTTTTGCACCGCATCCAGGTCTGTGGTTTCAGTGATGAACAAAGTCGTGCCTTCTTCTTCACCTTCTTCAAAATCCTGGGCGCCTGCTTCGATAGCAGCCATTTCAGGGTCAGCGTCTGGGGTGTCAGGCTTGGCTTCGATCAGGCCGACATGATTGAAGTCCCAGGCAACCGAACCTGTAGCGCCCAATTGACCCTTGCGGAATGCCACGCGAATCTCGGCAACAGTACGGTTAATGTTATCGGTCAGGCACTCTACGATCAGCGGGACCTGATGCGGTGCAAAGCCTTCGTAGGTCACGCGGTGGTATTGCACCGCTTCCGTACCAATACCGGCACCTTTGTTGATCGCGCGCTTAATGGTGTCCGCAGGCATCGACGCTTTTTTGGCCTGCTCATAGACCAGACGCAAATGCGAGTTCATGTCCGGGTCTGCGCCGTTGCGGGCTGCAACGGTCAGTTCCTTGGCCAGCTTGCCGAAAACCTTGCCGCGGCTGTTTGCGGCTTCCGCTTTGTGTTTAACCTTCCACTGTGCGCCCATTACTCATTCTCTCAATCGGGTGTGTCGCGGCGGCATGGCCGTCGAATGGCGGCAAGTTTATACGGCTGAAAGTCGTCAATCGACCAAAAAATCCAATTTACGGTGCGAGGTCCATAAACGCTTTGATCAGCCGCAACTCGCCACGCCGCTCCATGCAGCCCAGCATATGGTGGTTGATCAGCCCTGAACCGTTGATCGGTACCGCCCTCACCCGCGGGTCGTGGCTGACTTCGGCCGACGACACAATTCCGATCCCCAACTGCGCCGCAACCGCCTCAGTCACCGCCTCTCGGCTGTCCAGTTCCAGCAACACCCGTGGGCTTACCCCCGCGCTGACGCACGCCTGATCAAAGGTGCGACGGGTAATCGAGCTCGGCTCGCGCAACACCATGATCACCTGATTAAGTTGCACAATATCAACGCCTTGCGCCAACGCCTGCCATGGATGCCCGGCAGGTACCAGAGCGCAGATCCGCGATGTTTGCAGAGCCCGCAAGGTCAGCCCCTTTCGTGGTTCTGCCTCAGTCAGTACGGCCACATCGACATGCTCGGACAACAACGCACTCAAGGTTTCCTGAGCATTACCCAGACGCAGATTAACGGTAATGCCCGGGTAGCGCTCGCGCAGGCTGGCCAGCATCGGCATCACCATGTGCGGCCCATCGGCGGCCACCTCCAGTCGCCCGGTTAGCAGTTGACGGTTAGCCTCGAGCAACACTTGCGCCTCATCCACCAGACCGAACATGGCGCGGGTGATGGCTGCGAGGCGGGTGCCCTCCTCGGTCAACTCCACCCGCCGCGCGGTCCGCCGCAGCAAAGTGATTTGATAATGCTCCTCCAACGCTTTGATATGCCCGGTTACCGCGGGCTGGCTGATAAACAGCCGGGCAGCGGCCCGAGTAAAACTCCCTTCGCGGGCAACGGCGTCAAAGGCGCGCAACTGAAACAAGTTCATAGGTATAAGTCTGACCGATAGCTTGGATAACAATAAACAATTTGATTGATAACAACGCAAACTGCAACGTATGCCCTGTATTCAATGACCATCCCAAGCTTGTGAGGAAACCGCATGACCCTTGCTGCGCCGATCCTGCTGACACCGGGCCCACTGACCACCTCACCGCGTACCCGCCAAGCCATGCTGGTCGACTGGGGCTCATGGGATGAGCGTTTCAATCAGTTGACTGCCAGTGTGTGCAAGCAATTACTGGCAATCATCAACGGCACCGACACGCATCACTGCGTGCCCTTGCAAGGCAGCGGTACGTTCGCAGTGGAAGCGGCAATTGGCACACTGGTACCCCGCGACGGACACGTCCTGGTCCTGATCAACGGCGCCTACGGCAAACGGCTGGCAAAGATCTGCGACGTGCTGGGTCGCCGTTTCAGTACCTTTGAAACGGCCGAAGACCAACCATCCACTGCCGCCGACGTCGAGCGCCTGCTCAAAGCCGATTCGAGTATCAGCCACGTCGCAGTGATTCATTGCGAAACCAGCACCGGGATTCTCAATCCGCTATCAGAAATAGCTGCGGTCATCGCCCAACAGGGTAAACGTCTGATCATCGATGCCATGAGCTCCTTCGGCGCCCTGCCCATCGACGCGCAAGAAGTGCCGTTCGACGCGCTGATCGCCGCCTCGGGTAAATGCCTTGAAGGCGTACCCGGCATGGGCTTCGTTTTCGCCCGCAAAGCCGCGTTGGCCAATGCCGCCGGTAACTCGCACTCTTTGGCCTTGGACCTGCACGATCAGCAGGCCTACATGGCCAAAACCGGGCAATGGCGCTTCACCCCGCCGACCCACGTCGTCGCCGCGTTACACGAAGCCTTGCTGCAATACGACGAAGAAGGCGGTTTGCCTGCACGGCATAAACGTTACGCCAGCAACTGCCAGACGCTGCTCGACGGCATGGCCGGGCTGGGGCTGCGCAGCTTCCTTCCCGATGCCATTCAGGCGCCGATTATCGTGACATTCCACGCCCCCAAAGATCCGCGCTATCAGTTCAAAACGTTCTACGAACGGGTCAAGGCCAAGGGCTTCATCCTGTATCCCGGCAAATTGACCCAGGTTGAAACGTTCCGTGTCGGTTGTATCGGCCATGTCAATTCGATCGATATGCACGCCGCAGTCAACGCCATCGGCCAGGCGCTGCGCGAAATGGAAGTACTGGATATTTAAGCCGGAACAGACCTCATCCCACCTATTTACTTCGTGCAGCCAAGGCTGCTCACACAGGATTGACAGACATGAACTACACCAACCCAAGCAAACTTCAGGGAGCGATTCTCGACTGGGCCGGCACCGTGGTCGACTTTGGCTCTTTCGCGCCGACACAAATCTTTGTCGAGGCCTTTGCTGAGTTCGACGTGCATGTATCCATCGATGAAGCACGTGGACCGATGGGCATGGGCAAGTGGGATCACATCCGGACCCTTTGCGATCAACCCCAGATCGGCGAGCGCTACAAAAAGCTCTTCGGCCGCACGCCGACTGACGACGATGTAACCGCTATTTACCAACGCTTCATGCCATTGCAAATCGAAAAAATCGCCGAACATTCGGCACTGATTCCCGGCGCGCTGGAAACCATCGCCACGCTGCGCGCGCAAGGGTTAAAAATAGGTTCGTGCTCAGGCTACCCGGCGCAAGTGATGGCCAAGGTCATCGAACTGGCCGCCAGCAATGGCTATGTTGCCGACCACGTAGTGGCCACTGACCAAGTCCCGAATGGGCGCCCGTGGCCTGCACAGGCGCTGGCCAATGTAATTGCGCTAGGTATCGACGATGTAGGCGCCTGCGTGAAAGTCGACGACACCGTGCCTGGCATCCTAGAAGGTCGTCGCGCGGGCATGTGGACTGTGGCATTGGTGTGTTCAGGTAACGCGCTGGGCCTGACATATGAGCAATACCGCGGGTTAGACAGCGCCACTCTGGCGAGCGAGCGCAAGCGTATTCACGCTCTGTTTGAAAGTTCGCGCCCCCACTACTTGATCGACACTATCTGCGACCTGCCCGAGGTCGTTGCCGACATTAATCAGCGCCTGAAAAAGGGGGAAATGCCGCAAAACAGCTGATTCAGTGCAGGCAGACGCCCAGATCGGGGCGTCTGCCCACTGTCATGGAGCCCGACAGCCCCATGAGCAGCAATGGCATCACAGATCAGGCTTTTTTCAACTGTTCAACCCATTGGCTGTACGCATCAATAAAAGCCTGCAAGAAGGGTCTGGTCTTTTCAGAAACCGCGCCTGACTCATCAAATACACTGCCCGCGCCGCCCAGATAAGCTTCCGGCTGTTGCAAGCAAGGAACATTCAGAAACACCAGCGACTGACGCAAATGATGGTTGGCGCCAAACCCACCGATCGCCCCAGGCGAAACACTGATGACCGCCCCCGGCTTGCCGCCCCATACGCTCTGACCATAAGGACGGGAACCGACGTCTAGAGCGTTTTTAAGCGCAGCAGGAACCGAGCGATTGTATTCAGGCGTCACGAAAAGCACCGCATCGGCGGCGCGTACTTGATCTCGAAACTTGCTGTAAGCCGCGGGTGGCGGAGTGATCTCAATGTCTTCGTTGTACAAGGGCAGATCACCGATCTCGACAATATTCAGCTTCAGATTAGCCGGTGCCAGCCCTGCCAGGGCATGAGCGACTTTGCGATTGAGTGAATCCTTGCGCAAACTACCGACCAGCACTGCGACGTTGTAGACCTTGCTCATTGAAAACTCCGAGTCTGTGGCTGTAGGAAGATTAGTTATAGATGATCAAACGGGTTTCTTGCAGCCTGGTTTACTTTATTGGCCCTCAAGCCTGTAAAGTAGCCGGACTATTTTTTCCCTATCGTTAAACTTCCCCTGCTGATCAACGGTCTACAGAACCGCAAATTGGGTGTTTATCTCCAGAGGTTCTCTACAAATGGCGGCAGTTCTAGTTGGGCAATTTCATGCAAGAGATGCGGAAGGCCGTGTCTACTCGGTGCATGAGTTTGAAACAGTGGTAGAGGGTCATTCGTTGACCACCTACAAACTGGCTATTGGGGATCGTGTCACAAAGATCAATGACAATGAATTTGAATTGATTCAATCAAAAACGCTGTTGACTCGCGATTCAGAAACCGCAGCGGCGAAAAAAACCGATGCGCTTGTAACGCCTGAATAACAACGCTGCAACGGCATACCGCGCAAGTCACAGGAAGAGACTGGAGGGCCTGGCTTGGCGAAGCCAGAATCTGATCCACAGCATATGGATTTCACGCATGCGTTTACGCCACATCGAAGTGATCCAGGCGATCTTGCAAACCGGCAATCTCGACCATGCTGCCGAGTGGCTGCAACAGCCAGTGGCCACTCTCACAGCCACCCTGCATGAAGCCGAGCAACAGCTCGGCTTCATGCTATTTGCCAGCGTTCGCGGGCGGCTGCAAGCCACGCGCGAAACCCTGGCGCTGCAACCCCTGATCAACCAGCTGTACCTGGATGCCGAGCCCCTTCGCCGGCTGGGCGATGCCTTGCGCCAACATCAGGACCCTACCCTGCGCGTGGTCTGTGGCGAGACAATGGCGCAGTCGTTAGTGCCGCACAGCATTGGCACACTCCGTCGACGTTTTCCTGACACGCCCACAACCCTGAGCAGCCAGCCTTTCCCTGAATTAGTACGCCGCGTTTCTATGGATGAGTGCGACGTAGGCCTGAGCTTGCAGCCTGCCGAACTGCCCGGCATCGACAGCCAGAAATTGGCTCAAGGCAAGGTACAACTGCTTGCACCTCACGGCTGGCTTTCACCCAAGCAAAAATACATCGCCCTCCACGACCTGGCCGGCCAAGCCATGATTGGCCTGCGTCAGCACGACCTGCTGAGCCGCACACTCGACAGCAAATTACATACGCTGAAGCCGGCGCCGGTGGTGCATATTGAGGTTCAAAGCTATCAAATGATGCGTGCCATGGTTGAGGCAGGCGAAGGGCTGGCGCTAGTGGACCCATTTACTGCCATAGGGGCCAAAGACAGTGGGCTGGATGTGTGCCCGTTATCGCCAGCGGTTCCGGTGACCCTGTATGCGCTTACGCGCAAAGGCTCAGAACCAGGCGCTGCACTTAAAGCACTGCTCGAGATAGTCCGTGAAAGAGCCGATGCCTTGCTGGCCGAGCAAGGCGTCGTCACCCTTTAGGCTGCGTCTATTCAAGATCAAAAGACCGCAGCCTACGCCAGTTTCTGGAAGGGTACGGGCTGAACCTTAAATGTGCCCCTCAAACAACAGATACCAGAAGATCGCCACTTCGCAGGTCTGAGGGTCTATACCGCGATAACGCAGGTAATCGATCCCGCCTACCTGATACCCACAACGCTCATACAAACGGCAGGCGCCGATGTTGTTGTTTTGGGTTTCGAGCATGATGCCCTGCAGGTTTTTCTTGTGGCTCCAAAACTTGACCACATCCAGTAACGACTTGGCCACACCGTGGCGACGCGCACAGGCGACCACGGCCAGTTCATCGACATGGGCAAAGCCATTCCAGTTAGTGCTGACAACGACATGCCCCACCGGTTGTTCATCCAGGTAGGCCATGAAAATCGCACTGTCTGGCGCCCCGATAAAACTGGCAAACTCATCCGGATCTATGCCGTAGCACTTGCGGTACGGCGTGATCATGTCCAGTGGCCAGTGCTCGACCTTCTTATGACGGTCAGCACGGGCGTACGCATTGACTTCAAAACTAAAATCATTGCCCCATACATAGGGCGCAAATCCTTCATCAGCCAATCGAACCGAAACAACAGGGTCGTTGGGGTTCAAAACCAGGTGCATGAAAAATCCCTCTTTCTTGCGGTGAAATACCCCTGCAACTCGCCGTCAAACACTGCGACGGCGTTAACATCCTTTAGGGTTTAGTGCTGGGTTTGGGCTTCGATGAGTTGTGCCCACAGCGACGGGCCACCCGCCGACTTGGCAATTGCCTCAAGACGCGCGGCATGTTCGGCCAAGTCACTTTCAGTTGCACGAATAATTCGGCCAGGTTGTCGGTCCGCTGACAAACGGCGAATTTCCGTGGCCTGATTGCCTGAGTTGTCACCAGACTCATGACCGTCGGAGGCATTACCGGCCAGCGACAAGCTGGTCTGCCCACCGGTCATGGCCAGGTAAACGTCAGCCAAAATCTCGGAGTCGAGCAAGGCGCCGTGCAATTCACGACCCGAGTTATCGACACCATAGCGTTTGCACAAAGCGTCCAGGCTATTGCGCTGCCCTGGGTGACGGGCTCGCGCCATCATCAGGGTGTCGAGGATGGTGCAATGTTGAGTAATGTCCGCACGGTCGGTCTGACCGATCAAGGCAAATTCGTTATTCAGGAAGCCGACGTCAAACGCCGCGTTATGAATGATTAACTGTGCGCCTGAAATAAAGTCGAAAAACTCATCGGCTACTTCGCCAAAACGAGGTTTGCCGACCAGGAACTCGTTGGTAATACCGTGGACGCCGATGGCGCCCTCATCACTTTCACGGTCCGGCTGCAGGTACACATGAAAATGCCGGCCGGTCAGACGACGGCCCATTAACTCCACGCAACCGATCTCGATCACCCGGTGACCATCGGTGACGGGCATACCGGTGGTTTCAGTATCGAGTACCACACTACGCATGTTTGTTGCCTCTCATTTGCTCCACTCCACGGTTGGCCAACTGGTCGGCACGCTCATTACCAGGATGGCCAATATGCCCGCGTACCCACTGCCATTTCACCGTGTGGCGATTGACTTGTTCATCCAGCAGTTTCCAGAGATCGGCATTTTTCACGGGCTCCTTGGAGGCGGTTTTCCAGCCGCGCTTTTTCCAGTTGACCATCCACTCGGTGATACCTTTCATCACATATTGAGAGTCGGTTACCAACAAGACTTCACAAGGACGCTTGAGCTCTTCAAGGCCACGAATGGCCGCCATTAATTCCATGCGATTATTGGTTGTATTGGGCTCGCCGCCCCAGAGTTCCTTTTCAACGCCCTGATAGACCAGCAACGCTCCCCAGCCTCCAGGCCCGGGGTTACCCTTGCAGGCACCATCGGTGAACATTTCTACGCTATCGCTCATTGCAAACTATCCAGAAAGGGCTGCTACGGCCTGCCAATCAAGGGGTGATGACAGCACCTGAGGTCGGGTAAACCCGACCCGGCATTAAAAATCAGGGTTCAATATCAGGCCGGTTGACCTTGGCCATCTGCAGAGGGATCAGCTTGCCCTTGGGCTCGCGGCGCATTGGCTTGACGGGGCGTAACCCCACTACCATTTTGCGGGCGACCAAGACATAGAAGCCACCACCGGCCAATTGCCAGCTACCTGCTTTGCGCTCCCAACCCGACAAACGTCCTTGCCAGGCCTTGGAAGCAAGCGGCGGACGATAGCATCCGAAGCGGCGTTTCTCCAGCGCAAAGCCCAGCAGGTTGAGCCAGTCGGCAACGCGCGAGGGCGAAATACAACGTGCCTTGCGCAGCGCATCCTTGGCAAAAACATGCCGAAGCCCCCAACTGCTCCACGGGTTGATACCCACGATCAGCAAATGCCCGCCCGGTCGCACACTGCTGGCCGCTTCGCGCAGCAAGCCGTGAGGGGACAGACAAAAATCCAGACCATGCTGCAACACCACCACATCGGCCGCGTGCTCACATAAAGGCCAGGATTGTTCTTCACAGATAATTTCGACACCGGGCAAGGGCGCACCCATGCGGACATTGCGTTGCACTTGCGGGGCCTTGGGCGGCGTGTCTGCACCAGGGCCGTAATGCACCAGATAGCCGCCGAAATAGCGTCCGAGCTCTTCCTCAAGTACGCGCTGCTCGTCTTCCAGCAATAACTGGCCAAGAGGACCAGACAGCCATTCGCGGGCCGAACTGATCAGTGCCAGCCACTCAGGGTCTGCCTGAGCCAATGGTTTATCGGTCATTGCTCCTCCACCTCGCCATTTACACGACTAACGCTCGGCTGACGCTTCGATGCGGCTCGCATTGGAACGCCAACAGCCCCTAAGATGCGCCATTGTCTCGCACTTGGGAATTGCACCATGTTACAGATCGACGCCCTGCCCGCCTTCAGCGACAACTACATCTGGTTGTTACAGGATACGACCCAAAAACGCTGCGCCGTGGTCGATCCGGGTGACGCTGCCCCTGTTCTGGACTGGCTCAAGCAACATCCCGACTGGTCACTCAGCGATATTCTGGTCACCCATCACCACTTCGATCATGTCGGTGGCGTTGAACAATTGCACCTCATCACGGGTGCGAAGGTTTGGGGGCCGGCACTGGAAAATATTCCTGCACGACAAGTGCCACTTAACGATAACGACCTGATCAACATACTGGGAATTGAATTCAAAGTGTTTCTGGTACCAGGCCATACTTTAGGTCATGTTGCTTATTATCACGCTGATGTTTCAAAGCCACTATTGTTCAGCGGCGATACGCTGTTCGCAGCCGGGTGCGGGCGTTTATTTGAAGGCACTCCCGAACAAATGCATCAGTCCTTGAGCCGGCTGGCCGCATTGCCACCGCAAACGGAGGTGTATTGCACGCATGAATACACTCAAAGCAACTTACGCTTTGCTCAAGCCGTTGAACCGAACAACCCCGATATTGCCGAGCGAGTTGCACAAGTTGCGACCTGGCGAAATGAAGGCAAGATCAGTTTGCCATCAAGTATTGCGCTCGAGCTGCGCACTAATCCTTTTTTAAGGGTTAGTGAAATATCCGTTAAAGAAAAAGCTGACGAATGGAACAAACGCGACAATGACTCGCCCTGCGCGGTCTTTGCCAGCTTGCGCAGCTGGAAAGACAAGTTCTAATCAAGGCCGCGGTTGCCATAAAAACTCTGAATGGTTGACCGCGCCCCACCTGCTTTCTAGAATCGCCCGACATTTTTGCCCGAAACTATCTTTCAGCCAATGTCGTCATTCAAATCTAACGCCCTCAGTTCAGACGCATTGACGCGGTTGGCTAAAGCAATCGCGGTGGTTATATCTGCCACTTTGGCAGGATGCCAAAGCTTCGATCATTCGACCCAGACGGTCGAACGCCCAAACCTGAAGCTCACCAAACGAATTCCTCAGGAGCCGCTCTGGCTCAATGAAAAGCCCGGCCCTGCAGCACCCAAAGATATTTGGGAGCGCATGCGCCAGGGCTTCCAGTTGCAAGAAGGCCTTGGCGTAAACCCACGAATCGAACAACAGCGCTTGTGGTTTGCCAGTAACCCGTCTTTTCTTGAAGGCGCAGGCGAACGCGGCAGTTTGTACATTCATTACATCGTCGAGCGCCTTGAAGAACGAAACATGCCACTGGAGCTGGCGTTATTGCCAGTAATCGAAAGTTCTTACAACCCGATGGCGTATTCCCATGCCAATGCCGTGGGGCTTTGGCAGTTCATTCCTTCGACTGGCCGTTATTTCAATCTACGTCAAACCCGCGCTTACGATGGGCGTCGCGACATTACCGCCTCGACCCTCGCCGCAATGAACTACCTGACGCGCCTGCATGACATGTTCAACGGCGACTGGCTGCTGGCACTGGCCGCCTACAACGCAGGTGAAGGCACGGTCAGCCGGGCCATTGAACGCAACCAGAAACTCGGATTGCCTACCGACTACTGGAACCTGCCCTTGCCGCAGGAAACCAAAGACTACGTGCCCAAGCTGCTCGCACTGTCGCAAGTCGTCATGACACCTGAGGCCTACGGCATCAATTTGAACCCGATTGCCAACGAACCGTACTTCGAGACGGTCGAAATCAAGCAGTCCATGGACCTGTCCCGCGTAGCAGCCCTGGCGGAGATCGACGAAGACGAAATGTTCCAGTTGAACCCCGCTTATAAGCAACGCGCCACCACGGACGGCCCGCAACAACTGCTGGTACCCACGTCCAAGGCGCAGTTGTTGACTGCCAGCCTGTCCAACCTCAAGCCTGAAGAACTGGTGAGCCTGCGCCCGAAGAAGGCCGTCTTCGATACGGTTGCAAGCAACCCGCCTGCCCGACCAACTCGCCAGTACCGGGTTAAACGCGGTGACAACCTGACACTGATCGCCAAGGCCAATAAAGTCAACGTCAAAGACTTGCAGCGCTGGAACAAACTAAGCGGCCATAACCTCAAGGCTGGCCAAACGCTGGTCATGCAGGACACGCGCAAGCCGGCGACTAAAAAGACCACAACTTACACCGTGAAAAAAGGCGATTCCTTATACATTGTTGCCAAGCGTTTCAATGTTGAGATGCAACATCTCAAGCGCTGGAATCCGAACTCAGCCAGGGCTCTCAAGCCTGGTCAAGTCCTGACAGTGTACAAACCGCACTGACACGGCCAGTAAATACATACGGGCAAGTAAACTCCTACTAAATTGCAGGAAGTTGCTTGCCCGTAATGCTTTCTGGGGTGGCCTTTTTCCTACAGATACAAGCTGTTACTGTACGGAATCCTTTAGCCCAATGCCCGGATCGAATATCTGACTTAATGCGTCCCCTACTTTTAGTGCTGATCAACCTGGCCTTAAGCTTTCCGGCAAGCGCAACCCTGACCGAAAGCCACGGGTATGCGCAGTTCGGCACGCTCAAATACCCCGCAACTTTTACTCATTTCGACTGGGTGAATCCTGACGCGCCTAAAGGCGGGACATTGCGGGTCATGGCATTCGGCACGTTTGACACGCTCAACCCTTACTCCTTCAAAGGCACCAGCCCGGTTTCGACCGCTAACTTTCTGCAATATGGTGTCAACGAACTTAACGAAACCCTGATGGCCGGCACCGGCCAGTACGCCCCGTCAGGTGACGAGCCGACCTCCAGTTATGGGTTGATCGCACAATCCGTGGAATACAACGAAGATCGCAGTTGGGTGGTGTTCAACCTACGCCCCGAAGCGCGATTTCATGATGGCAAACCCATCACCGCCTACGACGTAGCGTTTTCTTACAACTTACTGCTCAAAGAAGGTCACCCACAATACCGGACCAACCTTCAGGAAGTTCAGCGCGTCGACATCTTGGGGCCCAAGCGCATTCGCTTTGTCTTCAAGCGCGCGGGCAACCCGCTATTAATTCTGCGTCTGGGTGAATTGCCGGTCCTGCCACAGCACTATTGGGCTAAACGGGACTTTAAAGCGACGACGTTTGAACCCCCGCTGGGCAGCGGTCCCTATCGCATCACCAAGGTCACCCCAGGTCGACAAGTGGTGTTTGAACACGCCAAGAACTGGTGGGGTGCGAACCTGCCGGTCAATCGCGGCAAATACAACTTCGAGCGAGTTGAGGTGGAGTTCTACCGCGACAGCAACGTAGCCTTCGAAGCCTTCAAAGCAGGCGAGTTCGACATTTATATCGAGCATCAGGCCAAGAACTGGGCCAATGGCTATAAGTTTCCAGCGGCGCGGCGCGGTGATGTGATCAAGGCTGAGATCCCCCATCAGATCCCGACCCAGACCCAAGGCCTGTTCATGAACACTCGGCGCAGTACCTTCGCGCAGCCCGCCGTTCGCGAGGCGCTGGGGCAGATGTTCGACTTCCAATGGACCAACCGCGCTCTTTTTTATGGTGCTTATCAACGTGCCGAGAGTTACTACCCCAACAGCGAGTTCTCAGCCAGCGGCATCCCTCAAGGCCACGAATGGCTGATGCTCTCCCCTTGGCGCAGTCAATTGCCCCCCGAGCTGTTCAGCCAGGCATTTGCCCTGCCCAAAACCGAAGGCCGCGGCATACCCCGAGAAACCCTGCGCGGTGCACTGCAATTGCTGGCCAATGCCGGCTGGAAACTCTCAGGGCAGCGTTTGCTCAACAGCGAAGGCACACCGCTAAAGTTCGAAATATTGCTGGTCAACCCTAACCTCGAACGGATTTTGCAGCCTTATGTCGAGAACCTGGCCAGTATCGGTATCGAGGCCCGTCTACGGACGGTGGATCGTGCGCAATACAAACAGCGTCTTGATCAATTCGACTTCGACATGATCCTGATGACACTCGACCAGACCTTAAGCCCCGGCCTTGAGCAGTGGCAGTACTTCCACTCCAGCCAGGCCAACGTCAAAGGCAGTAAGAATTATGCGGGGGTTGCCAACCCGGTCGTCGATCAATTGCTTGAAAAACTGCTTGCTGCCCAGAACCGCGAAGAGCAACTGGCCGCCGGCCGGGCGCTGGATCGCGTTTTGCTGTGGCAGCACTACATCATTCCTAATTGGTACCTGAACTATCACCGCTTGGCGTACCACAACCGGTTCGCCTTTGTGACTACGCCGCCTTATACCTTGGGCCTTAGCGCGTGGTGGCTTAAGCCTACGGAGAAAACCCAATGATGCCTTTGCGTACCTGGCTCAAACCTCTGGCAGCTCTGTTACTGGCCAGCGCGACATGCGTGGCACTGGCCGCCCCGCAACATGCATTGACGCTCTACGATGAACCGCCCAAATACCCGGCCGACTTCAAGCACGTCGATTATGTGAACCCGGATGCGCCCAAGGGCGGGACCTTTCGCAAATCGTCCATGGGCAGCTTTGATAGTCTCAATCCGTTTATCAACAAAGGCGTGCCGGCCGATGGGATTGAAATGACCTTCGATACCCTGACCCGTCAGACTCTGGATGAGCCGTTCACGGCCTATGGCCTGATTGCGCAAAAGATGGAGAAGGCGCCCGATAACAGTTGGGTGCGTTTTTACCTGCGTCCCGAAGCCAAGTTCAACGATGGTCATCCGATTCGGGCTGATGATGTAGTGTTTTCGTTCGATACCTTGATGAACAGCGGGTCCCCGCTGTTCAAGGGCTATTTCAGCGATGTCGACCAGGCCATCGCAGAAAACCCGCTACAAGTGAAGTTCACCTTCAAACAGAACAAGAACCGCGAGTTGCCACTGATTCTGGGGCAACTGCCGGTGCTGCCCAAACATTGGTGGGAAAGCCGAGATTTTAACAAGGGCAACCTCGAAATCCCTGTGGGCAGTGGCCCCTACACCATCACCGACATCAAGCCTGGGCGTTCAATCCGTTACGAGCGCAACAAGGACTATTGGGGCAAAGACCTGCCAATCAATAAGGGCCTGTACAACTTCGACGCGATTACCGTGGATTACTTTCGCGACAACAGCGTTGCCTTTGAAGCGCTCAAGGCCGGGCAGTTTGATTACTGGTATGAGATCAGTGCAAAAAACTGGGCCAGCGGCTATAACGTTCCTGCATTCACCCAGGGCCGCCTGATAAAAGAAGAGATCCGCAACCATAACCCGACCGGCATGCAAGGTTTTGTGTTCAACCTGCGCAAACCCATGTTTCAGGATGCGCGGGTCCGCGAAGCGTTGAGCCTGCTGTTCGACTTTGAATGGGCCAACAAACAACTGTTCAGCGGGGCATATTCGCGCACCGGCAGTTATTTCGAAAACTCGGAGATGGCCGCCAAGGAACTTCCGAACGCGCAAGAGTTGGCGATTCTGGAACCACTGCGCGGACAGATTCCCGACAAGGTATTCACGGACGTCTTCAAGCCCACCGTCACAGACGGCAGCGGCATGATTCGCGACCAGCAACGCCGCGCCTATCAACTGCTGCTAGACGCTGGCTGGAGCATCGTCGACGACAAAATGGTCGACGCCCAAGGCAAACCGGTGAAGATCGAGTTTTTGTTGGCACAATCCGAGTTTGAGCGGATTCTGTTGCCTTACAAACGCAACCTCAGTGACCTGGGTATCGACCTGCAAATTCGTCGTGTCGACCCTTCTCAATACCTGAATCGCCTGCGCTCCAGGGACTTCGACATGATTGTCGGTAGCTTCCCGCAGTCCAACTCGCCCGGCAGTGAACAACGCGAGTACTGGGAATCGCAAAGCTACGACAAACCCGGCAGCCGCAATTTTATCGGGCTCAAAGATCCGGCCATTGATCGCCTGACTGAAGAATTGATCCATGCCGACTCCCGCCAAAGCCTGATCGACCATGCCCGCGCCCTCGATCGCGTGCTGCAATGGGGCTTCTATGTCATCCCCAACTGGCACATCAAAACCTGGCGAGTGGCGTACTCAAACAACATTGGTCACCCGGCGGTGACACCGCTGTATGACATCGGCATAGACACCTGGTGGGCAAAGCCTGATGCAGAGCCAATCACTCCGACCACCCCCACAAGCGAAAGCCTGGAGCCTTAAATGCTGGCGTATATCTTCAGGCGACTGCTGCTGATTATTCCGACTCTATTCGGGATCTTGCTGATTAACTTCATCATTATTCAGGCCGCCCCTGGCGGCCCGGTTGACCAGATGATCGCCAAGCTCGAAGGCTTCGACGGGGCAACGAGCCGTATCGCAGGGGGCGGGTCCGAAGTCTCGGTCGCCGGCTCCAACTACCGCGGCGCGCAAGGTCTGGACCCTGCGCTGATCCAGGAAATCGAAAAGATGTACGGGTTTGACAAGTCAGCCCCGGAACGCCTGTGGATCATGATCAAGAACTACGCCCATCTGGACTTCGGCGAGAGTTTTTTCCGCGATGCCAAGGTGATTGATCTGATCAAGGAAAAAATGCCGGTCTCCATCTCGCTGGGGTTGTGGAGCACGCTGATCATGTATCTGGTGTCGATTCCGCTGGGTATCGCCAAGGCCACGCGCCACGGCAGCCACTTCGACGTCTGGACCAGTTCGGCAATCATCATCGGTTATGCGATCCCGGCCTTCTTGTTTGCCATTCTGCTGATCGTGGTCTTTGCCGGGGGCAGCTATCTGGACTGGTTCCCGCTGCGCGGACTCACCTCCAACAACTTTGACGAACTGAGTCCGGGTGGCAAGGTACTCGATTATTTCTGGCACCTGGCGCTGCCCGTCACCGCCCTGGTCATTGGCAACTTTGCCACCATGACGCTGCTGACCAAAAACAGCTTCCTGGATGAGATAAACAAACAGTACGTGGTCACGGCCAAAGCCAAGGGCCTGACCAACCACCGGGTGCTCTACGGGCACGTCTTTCGCAACGCAATGTTGCTGGTGATTGCCGGTTTCCCGTCGGCCTTTATCGGCATCTTCTTTACCGGCTCTTTGCTGGTTGAAGTGATTTTTTCGCTGGATGGACTAGGGCTGATGAGCTTCGAGGCCGCAATCAACCGCGATTATCCGGTGGTATTTGGCACCCTGTTTATCTTCACGCTGGTCGGACTCGTCGTAAAACTGATCGGCGACCTCTCATACACCCTGGTTGATCCGCGCATCGACTTTGAAAGCCGGGAGCATTGAGATGAAACTATCCCCTCTCAATCGACGACGTTTCGAACGTTTCAAAGCCAACAAACGTGGCTGGTGGTCTTTATGGATTTTCGTCGTGCTCTTTGGCCTCAGCCTGGGCGCCGAACTGATCGCCAATGACAAACCGCTGGTTGTCCACTACGACGGCGAATGGTTTTTCCCGGCGCTCAAGCGCTACCCGGAAACCGACTTTGGTGGTGAGTTCCCGCTCGAAGCCAACTACAAAAGCCCCTACATCCGCGAACTGCTGGCCAAGAAAGATGCTCTGGTTGTGTGGCCTCCGATCCCGTACAGCTATGGCAGCATCAACTATGACCTGAAAGTCCCGGCCCCCGCCCCGCCGTCACTGGACAACTGGCTGGGCACCGACGATCAAGGGCGTGATGTGCTGGCCCGGGTGATCTATGGCTTCAGGATTTCAGTGTTGTTCGCCCTGACATTGACGGTGCTGAGCTCGATTATCGGTGTGATTGCCGGCGCGCTGCAGGGCTTTTATGGCGGCTGGGTCGACTTGGCCGGGCAACGCTTCCTGGAGATCTGGTCCGGATTGCCGGTGCTTTACCTATTGATCATTCTGGCCAGTTTTGTGCAGCCAAATTTTTGGTGGCTACTGGGGATCATGTTGCTGTTTTCCTGGATGAGTCTGGTCGATGTCGTGCGCGCCGAATTCCTGCGCGGGCGAAATCTGGAATATGTTCGTGCTGCACGTGCCCTCGGCATGCAGGACATGGCCATCATGTACCGCCACATCTTGCCCAATGCCATGGTCTCGACCATGACCTTCATGCCGTTTATTTTGACCGGCGCCATCGGTACGCTGACCGCGCTGGACTTCCTGGGTTTTGGCTTGCCGCCGGGCGCCCCTTCTTTGGGCGAACTGGTCGCGCAGGGCAAATCCAATCTGCAGGCACCGTGGCTGGGCATCAGTGCCTTCGCCGTACTGGCAATCATGCTCAGCCTACTTGTCTTTATCGGCGAGTCTGCTCGCGATGCCTTCGATCCGAGGAAATAAGATGACCCAGGACACTCTGATCGAAGTCCGTGATCTATCCGTTGAGTTTGTCACCGGCGAGCAGTCACTGCGCGTCGTGCAAGGTATCAACTTTGATATAAAGCGCGGCGAAACCCTGGCACTGGTTGGCGAAAGCGGCTCGGGCAAATCAGTGACCGCCCACTCGATTCTGCGGCTGCTGCCCTACCCGGTGGCGCGCCATCCGCATGGCAGTATTCATTACGCCGGGCAAGACCTGCTGCAACTGGATGAGAAAAAACTGCGGCACATCCGAGGCAATCGTATTGCCATGATTTTCCAGGAGCCCATGACCTCGTTGAACCCGCTGCACACCATTGAGAAACAAATCAATGAAGTGCTGGGCCTGCACAAGGGCCTGACCGGCAAAGAAGCGACACAACGCACTCTGGAGCTGCTTGAGCTGGTAGGTATCCCGGAGCCTCTCAAACGACTCAAAGCGCTGCCACACGAGCTGTCAGGTGGCCAGCGCCAGCGCGTCATGATCGCCATGGCCCTAGCCAATGAACCTGAACTGTTAATTGCCGACGAACCCACCACCGCCTTGGACGTCACTGTTCAGTTGAAAATCCTGGATTTGTTGAAGGATTTACAGGCCCGCCTGGGTATGTCGCTGTTACTGATCAGTCACGATTTGAACCTGGTTCGACGAATTGCGCATCGAGTATGTGTCATGCAGCGCGGTTGCATCGTCGAACAAGCAACGTGTGAACAATTGTTTCGTTCGCCACAGCATCCATACACCCGGGAACTGCTTAGCGCAGAGCCCAGCGGAGGCCCTGCCAACACGGTTGCCGGGGCGCCGTTATTGGAAGTCGAGAACCTCAAGGTGTGGTTCCCGATCAAAAAAGGCCTGATGCGCAAAACGGTTGATTACGTGAAAGCCGTCAACGGGATCAACTTCAGCCTGCCTCAGGGCCAGACCCTGGGTATTGTGGGAGAAAGCGGATCCGGAAAATCCACCCTGGGCCTGGCGATTTTGCGATTGATTGCCAGCGAAGGATTGATCCGTTTTGAAGGTAAACGGTTAGACTGCCTGTCGCGTCAGGAAATCAGACCCCTGCGCCGGGAAATGCAGGTGGTGTTCCAGGACCCATTTGGCAGTCTCAGCCCGCGTATGAGCGTGAGCGAAATCGTCGGTGAGGGTTTGCGTATTCACCGAATGGGCTCACCTGAAGAGCAGGAACAGGCAATTATTGAAGCCTTGCGAGAAGTAGGTCTGGATCCGGAAACCCGGCACCGCTACCCTCACGAGTTTTCTGGCGGGCAACGGCAACGAATAGCCATTGCCCGGGCACTGGTATTAAAACCGGCATTGATTCTGCTGGACGAACCAACCTCTGCGTTGGACCGTACAGTACAACGCCAGGTAGTCGAGTTGTTACGCTCGCTGCAAACCAAGTACAACCTGACTTATTTGTTTATCAGCCATGACCTGGCGGTAGTCAAAGCGCTGAGCCACCAACTGATGGTGGTCAAGCATGGCCAAGTGGTCGAACAGGGTGATGCGCAAAGTCTCTTTGCCTCACCGCAACATCCATATACACAACAGCTGCTGGAAGCTGCCTTTTTGGCACCAGTGGCTGTCGATTAACCTGATAGAGGAACAACACATGGGTTTTCTCGCCGGTAAGCGCGTCCTGATCGTCGGTGTCGCCAGCAAATTGTCCATCGCGTCTGGCATTGCTGCCGCCATGCACCGTGAAGGCGCCGAACTCGCTTTCACTTATCAGAACGAAAAGCTTAAAGGCCGCGTTGAAGAGTTCGCTGCAGGCTGGGGCTCAGGCCCTGAACTGTGCTTCCCTTGCGACGTTGCCAGCGATGAAGAAATCGCCAAGGTTTTCGAAGACCTGAGCAAGAAGTGGGACGGCCTGGACTGCATCGTTCACTCCGTAGGCTTCGCTCCTGGCGACCAACTGGACGGCGACTTCACCGAGGCCACCACCCGTGAAGGCTTCCGCATCGCTCACGACATCAGCGCCTACAGCTTCGTGGCCCTGGCCAAAGCCGGCCGCCCGATGATGAAAGGCCGCAATGGCAGCCTGCTGACCCTGTCCTACCTGGGTGCCGAGCGCACCATGCCTAACTACAACGTGATGGGTATGGCAAAAGCCAGCCTGGAAGCCGGTGTACGTTACCTGGCAGGCAGCCTGGGCCCGGAAGGCACTCGCGTTAACTGCGTATCGGCCGGCCCGATTCGTACCCTGGCCGCTTCGGGCATCAAGAACTTCCGCAAAATGCTGGCAGCCAACGAAGCCCAAACCCCGCTGCGCCGTAACGTGACCATCGAAGAAGTCGGCAACGCCGGTGCCTTCCTGTGCTCCGACCTGGCCTCGGGCATCAGCGGCGAAATCATGTACGTGGACGGCGGCTTCAACACCACCGCCATGGGCAGCCTCGAAGAGTAATTGCTTCGGCGCAACCGCCACTAAAAACGCCCGGTGCAGAGTCTGCACCGGGCGTTTTTTGTTTGGCGCTTCATAATCAGTTGCAGGCCGTGCGGCTCCAGATGGACAGCACGACACAACATTCGCTCATTAAGATATTTCTACTCGCATATCAGCACCCAAAGTGGTTAAAAGCCGCTCGGACGCTTCAGTCTCGACCTCCCCTTGGTCGCCGCCCATATCAAAGACAGAGCATGTCGCTAAATTAGGGCCACTGGTGCGGTGATACACCGCGATCACACTGCCCGGCCCCATACCTGTATGTCCGGTCAGCAGGTGCCCGCTTTTAGTGCCTCCGATCATCAAGCCAAGCCCATAGCCTGGCGTGGCCCAGGGCCGTCCCGGCATCGCCGCGCCAAGCACTATTGCATCTTGCATTTCTTGTAGCAAAAAAGGAGGGAGAAACTGTCCGGTCATCAAGTGATTCAGCAAAATAGTCGATTCCGAAAGCGGACCAACCAACAAACCGTGATAGACCCAGCCAGGGTGGTACAAAGAGCCTTGTGCTGAATACGCCTCACCCAAATCTTCTGGCGCCGTGGCAAGTCGAACATGTGTCAAGCCGAGGGGCAAGAAAACAAGATGGGCCAATGCTTTTTCGATGCGTAACCCGGTCACTCGCTCGATAAGCTTGCTAACCAGCAGGTAGCCCACATTGGAGTATCGCCAGGCAGCACCTGGCTCGTAGCGCAATCGTGTCCCGTCGAGACGCTCCATCATTTCGGCAACTGACCATGGGGCGTGGTGTGCGGCAACTGCAGCGTGATACTCCTCAAGCTCAGAGTAGTCAGCAAGCCCCGCCTGGTGTTTAAGCATCTGTCGAAGAGTAAATGGGCCTTCTGGTACCGGGTCGTCAAGCTGGATCAGACCGTCTCGGACAAGGGCAAGAGCCGCAGCAGCAAGGACTGTCTTAGTGAAGCTCCACCAAGGGACAACCGCATCGGATTGCTCTGTTGGCACATGCTTACCGTTCAAAATGACAGAACAAAGCATGAGTAGATATCCTTGTTGGGCGGTCAGAGTAAGGGCTTGAAAGAATACCTTAGCTGGCAGATCAGCACCAAGATCGCGTTAGATCTGTACTTTCGGTCAAGACGGCTTAACAGGATGCTTGCACCATGGACACGCCAAGCCCCAGGCTTTTGACCTCACAACCGCAAAAAAAATGGCCGCTCAATGAGCGGCCATTTTGGTGAAGCGATGCTAAGAGCTTAGTAGCGCTCAACCTTGGCTTCGTTTTCCAGCTGTTTGCGGTAGGCAGCAAAGTCTTGCTGACCCGCACGCGAGGCCAGGAAGCGACGGTAAGAGGCTTTCTCTTCGTCGGTTGGCTTCGCATCATCGTTTACGCCATTCAAGCGCAATACCACCACTGTGCCATCTGCCAGGCTCACGCTACCAAAGGTCGGTTTGTCCTTGGACGCCGGCTTAGGCATGCGGAACACAGCTTGCAGGACCACAGGATCGATACCGTCCTGACCACGGGCAACGGCTTCATCCACTTTCCACGATTGACCGTCAACAGGCTGGTTCAACGCCAGCTTGCCATCGCGAAGACCTTTGATGATTTCGTCAGCCTTGGCTTTGGCGGCTGCACCTGCTTGCTCTTTGACCAATTGCGCATGAATGCTGGAGGCAACGGCTTCCAGAGGCAGTTGCTCTGGCTTGCGGTGCTCTTTGACACGCAGAACTACAACGGTCTCAGGATCAAGTTCAAGCGCGGTGCTGTTCGCCCCTTCATCCATCACTTCAGTGCTGAATGCGGCTTGAACCACAGCGCGGTTGGCTGCGATACCCTCACCACCTTCACGACCAAACGGTGCAGAGGTATGAACGGTCAGGTTCAGCTCCTGTGCTGGCTGAGCCAGGTCGGACGCTTCGAAGGCAGAGTCTTCCAACTGTTTGGTTGCATCAACGAAGCGACGCTCAACCTGTTGGGTTTTCAGGTCACGGGTCAGCTTGTCTTTAAGGCTGGCAAAACTCGGCACTTCAGGTGCTTCAACACCCAGCAGCTTGATCAAGTGGTAACCGAAACTGGTACGAACCGGCTCCGAGACCTGATCCTTTTTCAGCGCATACAAAGCGGTCTCAAACGTAGGGTCGTAGACACCCGGGCCTGCGTAGCCGAGATCACCGCCGTTGGCAGCCGAACCTGGGTCCTGGGAGAACTCTTTAGCCAGGGCTTCAAAGCTTTCGCCTTTGGCCAGACGCTGCTGAATCTCTTCAATCTTGGCTTTGGCCTGTGCGTCGCTGACCTTGTCGTTGACTTCGATCAGAATGTGCGCAGCACGGCGTTGTTCGGCCAGGTTGGCGATTTCTTTCTGATAAAGCGCCTGCAGCTCATCATCTTTGACGGCTACCTGATCAAAGAATGCGGACTTCTTCAACTCGATATAGTCAATCACCACTTGGTCAGGGGTCATGAACTCTTTGGCGCGCTTGTCGTAGTAAGCCTTGACCTCATCTTCACTGACTTTAACCGCAGCTGGATCAGCCTTGATGTTCAGCGTGGCGAAATCACGGGTTTGCTTCTCGAGGCGGGCAAACGCGTTCACTTCTTCATCGGTCACGAAACCACTGCCTGCCAAACCGGCGCGCAGTTGGCCAATCAACATTTCCTCACCCAGCATTTCGCGGAATTGCAGACGGCCATAACCCAACTGACGAATCACTTGGTCGAAACGTTCAGGACTGAACTGACCGTTGTCCTGGAACTCCGGCGTTTGCAGGATCACTTGATCCAAAGCGGCTTCCGAGAAGGAGAACTTGGCCTGATTGGCGCCTTGCAGCAACAGCTTACGGTCGATCAACCCCTTGAGGGCTGCATCGTGCAGCATCTTTTCGTCCAGCAACGAAGGGTCGAAATCCTTGCCCAGCTGTTGCATCAACTGACGACGTTGCATGTCGACAGCCTGACTGAGCTCAACTTGGGTGATTTCATCACCGTTTACTTTGGCCGCATCCTTGCTGTGAGAGGTGGCTTGAAAAATCGCATCGAAACCGGTCAACGCCATTAACGCGACGATGACACCGATGATGGTCTTGGCAATCCAGCCTTGTGAATTGTCCCTGATATTTTGCAGCATGCTTCCCCCAGAAACGGTCTTGCACAATGAGCAACCGTGGAGCGTGGGTAGAGTCCGGATAGAAGAAAGGCGCATCCGAGGATGCGCCTTCTCGTAACTGGCGGAGCGGACCGGGCTCGAACCCGCGACCCCCGGTGTAACGCGTCAATACATCCTTCGACGCTACTACCGCTCCGCTGCCAAGCCTGGCGTGAGCCTGACCCGGTTGGGTAAAAGGTGTTACAGAAACTTAGTTAACCGCTTCTTTCAGCGCTTTGCCGGCTTTGAAGCCTGGCTTTTTAGCGGCAGGAATTTCCAGCGTTTTACCAGTCTGTGGGTTACGACCAGTGCGAGCAGGACGATCGGTTACAGAAAAAGTACCAAAACCAACCAGTACCACAGAGTCGCCGGCCTTAAGAGCGCCAGTGACGGATTCGATTACTGCGTCCAGCGCACGGCCAGCTGCAGCTTTCGGGATATCAGCAGATGCAGCGATAGCATCAATCAGTTCCGACTTGTTCACTCTAAGTCCCCTTATATCTATCTGAGTATGTTTCTAAAGTTTTTTGGTGAAGCTAAACGTTTGCCTGAGTACTGCGGACACTTATAGAGCCGCTTTATAACAAGGGCTCTAAACAGCGTCAAGAAAGCCCCTCAGGCAAATTCGTATTAATGCGTGCTAATTCTTTCCTTAGAGTCAGACTCGCGCTTCTCATCCTTGGCAACAATCTCAGGAGCCACATCTGGCAAGGGCTCCGGGGCGTATTGCAGCGCAATTTGCAGGACCTCGTCAATCCATTTAACCGGTTTAATCTGCAGATCCTGCTTGATGTTGTCAGGAATTTCCTTCAGATCGCGGACGTTTTCTTCAGGAATAATTACGGTTTTGATTCCACCACGATGGGCCGCCAGCAATTTTTCCTTGAGCCCGCCGATCGCCAGCACCTGACCACGCAAGGTAATTTCACCAGTCATTGCAACATCAGCTCGCACAGGAATCAGCGTAAGAGCCGACACCAATGCAGTGCACATTCCTACACCTGCGCTCGGACCATCTTTCGGCGTAGCGCCTTCCGGCATGTGAATGTGAATGTCTCGTTTTTCGTGAAAATCCAATGGGATACCGAGGCTCTTGGCGCGGCTGCGAACCACTGTCAACGCTGCGGTAATCGACTCGACCATCACATCACCGAGCGAACCGGTCTTAATCAACTGCCCCTTGCCAGGCACTACCGCGGACTCAATAGTGAGCAATTCGCCCCCCACTTGCGTCCAGGCCAGCCCGGTCACTTGACCGATTTGATCCTCCTGCTCAGCCAGGCCATAGCTGAATTTTCTGACCCCAAGGAAGTGCTCAAGAAGGTCAGGCGTCACTGTGACGGAGAAGCGTTTTTCCAGCGCATGTTCTTTGACCGCCTTGCGGCAAATTTTCGCTATTTGACGCTCAAGACCTCGAACACCGGCTTCACGGGTATAAAAACGGATGATGTCGCGGATGGCGGCGTTATCAAATGCCAGCTCACCTTTCTTCAAACCATTTGCTTCAATTTGTTTCGGAGCGAGGTATTTGACCGCGATATTGATTTTTTCGTCTTCGGTGTAGCCCGGCAGACGAATCACTTCCATCCGATCCAGCAGTGCTGGCGGGATGTTCATGGAGTTTGAGGTGCACAGGAACATCACATCTGACAGGTCGTAATCAACCTCCAGGTAATGGTCGTTGAAATTGTGGTTTTGCTCCGGATCCAGAACCTCAAGCAAGGCAGAAGCCGGGTCGCCACGCATGTCGCTGCCCATCTTGTCGATTTCATCGAGCAGGAACAGCGGGTTACGCACACCCACCTTGGTCATCTTCTGGATCAAACGGCCCGGCATGGAGCCGATGTAGGTACGGCGGTGACCGCGAATTTCAGCTTCATCACGCACGCCACCCAGTGCCATGCGCACAAACTTGCGGTTTGTAGCGTGGGCAATGGATTCTGCAAGCGAGGTTTTACCCACGCCAGGAGGTCCTACCAGGCACAGCACAGGGCCACGAATCTTCTTCACGCGTTTTTGCACTGCGAGGTATTCGAGGATTCGCTCTTTGACTTCTTCCAGGCCGTAGTGGTCAGCATCCAGAATGTCTTCAGCGCGCTTGAGATCCAGGCGTACCTTGCTTTGCGCCTTCCACGGCACCTGCACCAACCAGTCGATGTAGGAACGCACCACAGTGGCTTCTGCCGACATTGGCGACATCTGCTTGAGCTTGTTCAACTCAGCATGGGCCTTGGTCATCGCATCTTTGGGCAGGCCGGCTTCATCAATACGTTTTTTAAGCTCTTCGATTTCATTGTGACCTTCGTCACCGTCACCGAGCTCTTTCTGAATGGCCTTCATTTGCTCATTCAGGTAGTACTCGCGCTGGCTGCGCTCCATCTGCTTTTTGACGCGGCCACGAATACGCTTTTCAACTTGTAGCAAGTCGATTTCAGCATCCAGCAAAGCCAGGACATGCTCAACCCGATCCTGCAGGTTGATGATTTCGAGGATTTCCTGCTTCTGCTCGATCTTGAGTGCCATGTGCGCCGACATGGTGTCGACCAGACGGCTTGGCTCATCAATGCTGTTGAGCGAGGACAGGACCTCGGCCGGCACTTTTTTGCCCAACTGCACGTACTGCTCAAACTGTGAGAGCAGGCTGCGCACAAAGACTTCGGACTCACGCTCTGGAACAGCCACCTCGTCAATCAAGGAGACTTCAGCGCTCAGGTAGCCGTCTGCCTGGCCGAAATGCTCCACAGCACCACGCTGCTCGCCTTCAACGAGCACTTTAACCGTGCCATCCGGCAGCTTGAGCAGCTGCAGGACGGTCGCAATAGTACCTACACGATAGAGGGCATCTTCGCCTGGATCATCGTCTGCAGGGTTTTTCTGAGCCAACAGCAGGATCTGCTTGTCGCCCGTCATCGCAGCCTCAAGGGCCTCGATTGATTTCTCACGTCCCACGAACAGTGGAATAACCATGTGCGGATAAACAACGACATCGCGCAATGGCAGGAGAGGCAATTCGATGGTTGTCTTCATGATTTCGCCTCTACGGCGGCCATAAGGCCGTAATCAGATGGAAGTAAGCTTGAAGCCAAGATGGGGGCTGCCTCGAAAAAAAACAAGCGTTGGCCGACAGGAAAAACAAAGGGGCCCGAAGGCCCCTTCTTTAACACGCAATATGTCATATGCAGCAATACATTTACGCGTCAGGTGCAGCCTTGGCAGCCACTTCGTTGCTTTCGTAAATGAACAACGGCTGAGACTTACCTTCTATAACGCTTTCATCGATGACCACTTTACTCACCTCGGTTTGCGAGGGGATTTCATACATGGTATCGAGCAGTACGCTTTCTAGAATCGAGCGCAGACCACGAGCACCGGTCTTGCGTTCCAGTGCGCGCTTGGCAACAGCCTTGAGGGCATCGGCACGGAACTCAAGATCAACACCTTCCATCTCGAACAACTTGCCGTATTGCTTGGTCAGCGCGTTCTTCGGTTCAGTCAGGATCTGGATCAGTGCAGCTTCATCCAGCTCGTCCAGTGTTGCCAGAACAGGCAGACGGCCGACAAACTCCGGGATCAGACCGAACTTGACCAGATCGTCAGGCTCGACTTCACGCAGGGATTCGCCAACTTTCTTGCCCTCTTCCTTGCTGCGCACTTCGGCACTGAAGCCGATGCCGCCGCGGGTCGAGCGCGCCTGGACAACTTTCTCAAGACCAGAAAATGCACCGCCGCAGATGAACAGAATGTTGCGGGTATCAACCTGCAAGAATTCCTGCTGCGGGTGTTTGCGACCCCCTTGAGGAGGTACGGAAGCCACTGTGCCTTCGATCAGTTTCAGCAATGCTTGCTGCACACCTTCGCCGGATACATCACGGGTAATCGAAGGGTTGTCCGATTTGCGCGAAATCTTGTCGATTTCATCGATGTAGACGATACCCATCTGGGCTTTCTCTACGTCGTAATCGCATTTCTGGAGCAACTTCTGAATGATGTTTTCAACATCTTCACCCACATAACCGGCTTCGGTCAGTGTGGTGGCATCTGCGATGGTGAAAGGTACGTTCAACAGACGAGCCAGGGTTTCGGCCAGCAGGGTTTTACCCGAACCGGTCGGTCCGATCAGCAGGATGTTGCTCTTGCCGAGTTCGACTTCGTCATTCTTTTTGTCACGCTGATTCAGGCGCTTGTAGTGGTTGTACACCGCTACAGCCAAAACCTTTTTGGCACGTTCCTGACCAATGACGTATTGATCAAGGATGCCGCTGATTTCTTTTGGCGAAGGTAATTTATGCGCGCTGCTCTCGGCTTGGGCTTCCTGCACCTCCTCGCGGATGATGTCGTTGCACAAGTCGACGCATTCGTCGCAGATAAACACCGAGGGGCCGGCAATCAATTTGCGCACTTCATGCTGGCTTTTGCCACAGAAGGAGCAATAGAGCAATTTGCCGTTGTCCTCGCCGTTGCGGGTGTCAGTCATTCGATCGATCCAAATCCGATAGGCTTGCAACACAAGATGAAGGCAACTGCGGGCTTTTTCAAGCCCGCAGGTGGTCGGTGATCCCAACCACCTCCACTTGGGCTACTTAAGCGGGCATTTGACGCTTACTGAACACAGAGTCGATCAAACCGTATTCGGCTGCACGCTCAGCGCTCATGAAATTGTCACGCTCAGTGTCACGCTCGATGGTTTCCAGCGACTGACCGGTGTGGTGGGCCAGCAGCGAGTTCAAGCGATGACGGATGTTGAGGATTTCCTTGGCATGAATGTCGATATCCGACGCCTGCCCCTGGAAGCCGCCCAATGGCTGGTGAATCATCATGCGCGAGTTAGGCAGGCAGTGACGCTTGCCCGGTGCACCACCGGCCAGCAGGAAAGCCCCCATGCTGCAGGCTTGACCAATGCAGATGGTCGATACGTCTGGCTTGATGAACTGCATGGTGTCGTAGATCGACATGCCTGCAGTCACCGAGCCGCCTGGAGAGTTGATATACAGATGGATGTCCTTGTCCGGATTTTCGGCTTCAAGGAACAGCAGTTGCGCAGCTACCAGATTAGCCATGTAGTCTTCTACAGGGCCGACCAGGAAGATGATTCGCTCCTTCAACAGGCGCGAATAGATGTCGTAGGCGCGTTCGCCACGAGCAGACTGCTCAACAACCATCGGGACCAGACCACCTGCGGCCTGGATGTCAGAGTTCTGCTGAATATAAGAATTGCGGGACATGTCCGGCAGTCACTCCCAAAAAGTCTTGTCTGGAATACGCATAAGCCAGCTCGAGGCTGGCTTATGGTTGTGTTTTCTAACGAATCAGAAATCAGTCGGCTTGTGGAGCTTCCACCGGTTTGACCGCTTCTTCGTAAGAGACCGCTTTATCGGTCACCTTAGCCTTCTGCAGAACAGTATCCACAACTTGTTCTTCCAGCACAACAGAACGAACCTCGTTCAATTGCTGATCATTTTTGTAGTACCACGCTACAACCTGCTCTGGCTCCTGGTAAGCGGAAGCCATTTCCTGAATCATGTCGCGAACGCGAGCTTCGTCAGGCTTGAGGTCGAATTGCTTGACCACTTCAGCAACGATCAGACCCAACACAACGCGGCGCTTGGCTTGCTCTTCGAACAGCTCGGCAGGCAGTTGGTCTGGCTTGATGTTGCCGCCAAACTGTTGAACAGCCTGAACGCGCAGACGGTCCACTTCGTTGGACAGCAGTGCTTTTGGCACTTCGATCGGGTTGGCAGCCAGCAGGCCGTCCATTACCTGATTTTTAACCTTGGATTTGATCGCCTGACGCAGCTCACGCTCCATGTTCTTACGAACTTCGGCGCGGAAGCCTTCGATGCCGGTTTCCTTGATGCCGAATTGAGCGAAGAACTCTTCGTTCAGCTCTGGCAGCTTAGGCTCCGACACAGTGTTCACGGTCACGGTGAACTCAGCTGCTTTGCCAGCCAGATCCAGGTTCTGGTAGTCCTCAGGGAAAGTCAGGGTCAGAACGCGCTCTTCGCCTGCTTTAGCGCCAACCAGGCCTTCTTCGAAGCCAGGGATCATGCGGCCAGAGCCCAGCACCAGTTGAGTACCTTTGGCCGAACCACCAGCGAATACTTCGCCATCAACCTTGCCAACGAAATCGATGTTCAGTTGGTCTTCGTTCTGAGCAGCACGCTCAGTCACTTCAAAGCGGGTGTTCTGCTTGCGCAGTACGTCCAGCATCTTGTCCAGGTCAGCTTCAGCCACTTCGGCGCTCAGGCGCTCGACAGCGATAGTGTCCAGACCGGTCACTTCGAATTCTGGGAACACTTCGAACGTCGCGATGTATTCCAGGTCTTTGCCTTTTTCGAAAACTTTAGGCTCAACCGACGGTGCGCCAGCCGGGTTCAGCTTTTGCTCAACCACTGCTTCGTAGAAAGAAGCCTGGATCACGTTACCCAGAGCTTCTTGACGCGCATCAGCTTCGTAACGCTGACGGATCACGCTCATTGGCACTTTGCCTGGACGGAAGCCCGGGATTTTGGCCTTTTGGGCAGTCTGTTGCAGACGCTTGTTGACTTCAGCCTCAATACGCTCAGCTGGCACGCCAATGGTCATGCGACGCTCAAGAGCGGAAGTATTTTCAACAGAAACTTGCATGGATATTCCTCGTTGCACAGACATTAGCCGGCCGTTTCCGACCCCATAATCAAGGGCATGCATTCTAGTGGGTCAAACTCAAGAAGTCACCCTACCCTAATCGCACAGGGAAACAGCCGGTACATTATTAAGCACAGGCGATGATTTGCTAAACCTGCTTGAAACACACAATCCTTTACACACAGCCCAGTTCAGAGCCTTCTATATAGAAGCGCACATCGAACAACGGCTCGACCAAGCGCCTGTCGCATGAAGGCAAATGGCTTGCATCTTCCAGCAACACAAGGCTTTCTTCTGGGCACTCAATCGCCTGGACCAAAAAAAAGCGCATTCCTTTTCAGGCTCTGCGCTTTTCTGGATGAACAGGTAACCACCCGCTCTGATGCAGTGAATAGACTTAAACATCAATGCCTTAACACGACATGATCTTTGCCCTGACTTAACCTGCACCGGCCTTTCGAACTTCAAAAACAAAAACGCCAGACGATTGGTCTGGCGCTTTTTTAAATATGGGGTGGACGAAGGGGATCGAACCCTCGACAACGGGAGTCACAATCCCGTGCTCTACCAACTGAGCTACGCCCACCATCTAGCATTTACCACCCTTACAGATCAAAGCCACTAAAAAGCCTGTTCATCAGTAAAGGCATTAGCACATCACCCATTTCGCACGGAACTAGAGATGCACCTAACAGACAACAAGTTGCTAACTAAGCGCCCTGCTGCTAAATAAAAAAGCCGCTTTTGGCGGCCTTTTCAATGATTTCGCACTATAAAGCGATACATTGCGAAACCTTATTTGGTGCGGACGGAGAGACTCGAACTCTCACACCTTGCGGCGCTGGAACCTAAATCCAGTGTGTCTACCAATTCCACCACATCCGCATTTCAAACTTTTCAAGCAAAGACGCCAGACTATTAATCTGGCGCCTTTCTAAATATGGGGTGGACGAAGGGGATCGAACCCTCGACAACGGGAGTCACAATCCCGTGCTCTACCAACTGAGCTACGCCCACCATATTGCCGTTACTGCCTTACTTGTGCCAAAGCTGCCTAATGGCGCACCCGGCAGGACTCGAACCTGCGACCATCCGCTTAGAAGGCGGATGCTCTATCCAGCTGAGCTACGGGCGCCTTATTAATCTGCTCTCTGTGACGATTACAAACTAATTGCTTTCAGTATCACCAAGCTGGACAACAACTTCGCTCTACCTTCTTAACCAGTGCTAGGCTGTGCCCGACAAGTGCGACGAATCTTATAGACGACCCGGAAAGTCGTCAACTCTTTTTTCTAAAAAGTTTAGATATATAAAGGAGTTAGGGGAATAAGCAGACCAAGCGCCTTTGCCCATACGCCACGGCATGCGAGAATGCACGTCCTTTCTCCACCCTTTACGATGGTTAATCACGCGTAATGACTGCACAACTAATCGACGGCAAGACGATCGCCGCCAACCTGCGCCAGCAGATTGCCAAACGCGTCGCCGAGCGTCACGAGCAAGGCCTGCGCACTCCTGGTCTGGCAGTGATTTTGGTCGGCAGCGATCCTGCCTCCCAGGTTTATGTTTCGCACAAGCGTAAAGACTGCGAAGAGGTAGGCTTTCTGTCACAGGCCTATGACCTGCCGTCCGACACTACCCAGCAAGCGCTTACTGATCTGATTGACCGTCTTAACGAAGACGCAAACATCGACGGCATCCTGCTGCAACTGCCGCTACCAGAGCACCTGGACGCCTCCAAGCTGTTGGAGCGCATCCGCCCTGACAAAGACGTCGACGGCTTCCACCCTTATAACGTAGGGCGCCTGGCCCAACGCATTCCCCTACTGCGCCCTTGCACACCCAAAGGCATCATGACCCTGCTGGAAAGCACCGGTCAGGACCTGTACGGCATGGACGCAGTGATTGTCGGCGCGTCCAACATCGTAGGGCGCCCGATGGCCATGGAACTGCTGCTGGCCGGCTGCACCGTTACCGTTACCCATCGCTTCACCAAGGACCTGGCTGGCCACGTTGCTCGAGCCGACCTGGTGGTTGTGGCTGCGGGCAAACCCGGCCTGGTCAAGGGCGAGTGGATCAAGGAAGGCGCCATCGTGATTGACGTCGGCATCAACCGCCAAGCGGATGGCAAACTGGTAGGCGACGTGGTTTACGAGACCGCCCTGCCCCGCGCCGGCTGGATTACCCCCGTGCCTGGGGGTGTTGGCCCGATGACCCGTGCCTGCCTACTGGAAAATACGCTGTACGCGGCCGAGACATTGCACAGCTAAGTTTTAGCGTCTCGAAAAAAACGGCACCCTAGGGTGCCGTTTTTTATTGCCCGCTTTCATTGCTCGCCATCAAGATCAAAAAGATCGCGAACAAACTCGCTTCTACAGGGAATGTCGCCACCCCTGCAGGAGCGCCTTAGTCAGCCAGGCGCCAGGTGGTGCCTCCCTTGCCGTCTTCCAGCACCACACCCATTGCAGTGAGCTGGTCGCGAATACGATCCGACTCGGCCCAGTCCTTGCCCGCGCGCGCAGCCAAACGGGCAGCAATCAGCGCGTCCACTTGCGCAGCATCCACTCGCCCTTCAGCGCCGGCCTGCAAAAAGTCATCGGCTTCGAGCTGCAATACACCCAGCACATCAGCCAACTCTTTAAGACGCGCCGCCAAGCCGGCAGCAGCTTGCAGATCAGTGTCGCGCAAGCGGTTAATCTCACGGACCATCTCGAACAACACCGCACAGGCTTCAGGCGTACCGAAGTCATCGTTCATCACGTGCGTAAAGCGCTCGACAAACGCCTCACCGCCGACCGGCGCTACTTTCGGCAGACCTTTAAGCGCGTGATAGAACCGCTCAAGCGCTGCTTTCGCATCCTTGAGGTTTTCTTCGGAGTAGTTGATGGAACTCCGGTAGTGGCTGGAGACCAACAAGTAACGCACCACCTCTGGATGATATTTCTCCAGAACATCACGAATGGTGAAGAAGTTGTTCAAGGATTTGGACATCTTCTCGCCATTGATGCGAATCATCCCGCAGTGCATCCAGGCATTGGCGTAGGTTTTACCTGTAGCCGCCTCGCTTTGGGCGATTTCGTTTTCATGGTGCGGAAACTCCAGATCGCTGCCGCCACCATGAATATCGAATGTCTCACCCAGGCAGCAGGTCGACATCACCGAGCACTCGATGTGCCAGCCCGGACGACCCGGCCCCCATGGCGACTCCCAGCTCGGCTCGCCCGGCTTGACGCCTTTCCACAGCACGAAGTCCAGCGGATCATCTTTCGCCTCATCGACTTCGATGCGGGCACCGATGCGCAGATCTTCGATCTTCTTGCGCGACAACCTGCCATAGCCCATGAACTTGGCTACGCGGTAGTACACGTCGCCATTGCCCGGTGCGTAGGCATAACCCTTGTCGATCAAGGTCTGAATCATCGCGTGCATGCCGGCGATATGATCGGTGGCACGCGGCTCCATGTCCGGCTTTTTGATGTTCAGACGGGCTTCGTCTTCGTGCATCGCGGCGATCATGCGCTCTGTCAGCGCTTCAAACGTCTCACCGTTTTCATTCGCACGATTGATGATCTTGTCGTCGATATCGGTGATGTTGCGCACATACGTCAAATCGTAACCGCTAAAACGCAGCCAGCGTGTCACCAGGTCGAAGGCCACCATACTGCGCCCATGCCCCAGGTGGCAGTAGTCGTACACGGTCATGCCGCACACATACATACGCACCTTGTTGCCATCCAGAGGCTTGAACACTTCTTTGCTCTTGGTGAGCGTGTTGTAGATCGTTAGCACGAGCTCTTCCTTAAAACTTGATCACTGGCCCCACGAATCACGCAGGGTCACGGTACGGTTGAATACCGGCTGACCTGGTTTCGAGTCCTTGATATCCGCGCAAAAGTAACCTTCGCGCTCGAACTGGAAACGGTCTTCCGGCTGTGCATTGCCCAACGAGGGTTCAGCACGACAACCGGTCAGCACTTGCAGTGAGTCAGGGTTGATGTTTTCCAGGAAGCTGGCGCCATCTTCTGCCTTTTCAGGGTTCGGCGAACGGAACAGGCGATCATACAGACGCACCTCACACTCGACGCTGGCGGCCGCTGGCACCCAGTGCACAACACCCTTGACCTTGCGGCCTTCAGGGTTCTTGCCCAGAGTCTCAGGGTCGTACGAGCAATGCAGCTCAACGATGTTGCCGTCAGCATCTTTAATGGCTTCATCGGCACGGATCACATAGCTGCCACGCAGACGCACTTCACCGGCAGGCTCAAGACGCTTGTAACCTTTTGGTGGCTCTTCCATGAAGTCGTCACGGTCGATGTAGATCTCACGCGCGAAAGGCAGCACCCGCACACCCATGTCTTCTTTAGGGTGGCAAGGCAGCTCAAGGTTCTCGACCTTGTCTTCAGGGTAGTTGGTGATGATCACTTTCAATGGGCGCAATACGCACATGGCGCGCGGCGCGCTGTGATCCAGATCGTCACGGATGCTGAATTCCAGCATGCCGAAGTCCACCACACCATCGGAGCGGTTGGTGCCGACCATGTCGCAGAAGTTGCGAATCGACTTGGGTGTGTAGCCACGACGGCGGAAACCCGACAGCGTCGACATACGCGGGTCGTCCCAGCCGTTCACGTGCTTTTCATCCACCAGCAGCTTGAGCTTGCGCTTGCTGGTGATGGTGTAGTTCAGGTTCAGGCGCGAAAACTCGTACTGACGCGGCTTGCTCGGCACCGGCAAGCTGTCGAGGAACCACTCATACAGAGGGCGATGGCCTTCGAACTCAAGGGTGCAGATCGAATGGGTAATGCCTTCGATCGCGTCCGACTGGCCATGAGTGAAGTCATAGTTCGGGTAGATGCACCACTTATCACCGGTCTGGTGGTGATGAGCGTGGCGAATGCGATACATGATCGGATCGCGCAGGTTCATGTTCGGCGAAGACATGTCGATCTTGGCCCGCAGCACGCGCTTGCCGTCTTCGAACTCGCCCGCCTTCATGCGCGCAAACAGATCAAGGTTTTCTGCCACGCTGCGATCACGGAACGGGCTGTTCTTGCCAGGCTCGGTCAGATTGCCGCGGTATTCCTTGGCTTGCTCTGGCGTCAGGTCGCAGACATACGCCTTGCCCTGCTCGATCAGGTAAACCGCCCAGTCGTGCAACTGATCGAAATATTGCGACGCATAGCGCACTTCGCCAGACCACTGAAAGCCCAGCCACTTCACGTCGTTTTCGATCGCGTCGATGTATTCCTGGTCTTCCTTGGCCGGGTTGGTGTCGTCAAAACGCAAGTGCGTGACGCCGCCGAATTCCTCGGCCAGCCCAAAGTTCACGCAAATGGATTTGGCGTGACCAATGTGCAGATAGCCATTAGGCTCAGGCGGAAAGCGGGTCACGATCTGTTGGCATTTACCCGAGTCAAGGTCCGCCTGCACGATTGGGCGCAGAAAATTGGCCGGTACAGCTGGGCCAGCCTTTGGATTCAGAGTGGGGTCGACAGTGGGCTTGCTCATAGGATCCTTGAACGTAACGGGTGCGCGGCCTCAAGCGGCCGACTGAATCAAAGCGCCTATCATAGCCGATGCTGTCAAGTCCCTGACAGAGCAGGCGACCAATCAAAGCAATTGAAATGGGGCTTTTAGCCCCCATATCGCAAAAACACCATCGAAATGCTCTGCGGGCAGGCTAAACTTCACCCGCGGCTGTATCTACCCAGCCTGCCTGGGGCGGACGGTGTCATACGGATTTCCCAAGCCCAACGAATTTTCTGATAGAGCGATAACGACATGTCAAAAGTAAAACTGACCACCAACCACGGCGACATCGTGATTGATCTGAACGCTGAAAAGGCGCCGATTACCGTCGCCAACTTCCTCGAATACGTAAAAGCCGGCCACTACGAAAACACTGTTTTCCACCGCGTGATCGGCAACTTCATGATTCAGGGCGGCGGTTTTGAACCTGGCATGAAAGAAAAGAAAGACAAGCGCCCAAGCATCCAGAACGAGGCTGACAACGGCCTGTCGAACGACAAATACACCATCGCCATGGCCCGCACCATGGAGCCGCATTCGGCTTCGGCCCAGTTCTTCATCAACGTAGCTGACAACAGCTTCCTGAACCACAGCGGCAAAAACGTTCAAGGCTGGGGCTACGCCGTGTTCGGCAAAGTGACCGAAGGCCAGGACGTTGTTGACAAGATCAAGGGCGTTGCGACCGGCTCCAAGGCTGGTCACCAGGACGTACCAGCAGAAGATGTGATCATCGAGAAAGCCGAGATCATTGAGTGATACTGCTGATTTCAGATTTGCATCTGGAAGAGGAGCGCCCGGACATCACCCGGGCGTTTCTGGATTTACTGTCCGGGCGAGCGCGCTCGGCACAGGCGCTGTATATCTTGGGAGATTTTTTTGAAGCCTGGATTGGCGACGATGCAATGACGCCCTATCAGCGCTCCATCTGCCAAGCGCTGCGTGAATTGAGTGACAGCGGTACGAAAGTGTTTCTGATGCACGGCAATCGCGATTTCCTGATCGGCCAGGCCTTTTGCAAGGCCGCTGGCTGCACCCTGCTTAAAGACCCGAGCGTCGTGGATTTCTACGGCGAGCCGGTTTTATTGATGCACGGCGACAGCCTGTGCACACGCGACGAGGCTTACATGCGTTTGCGGCGCTACCTGCGCAACCCGCTGACGTTGTGGATATTGCGCCATCTGCCGCTGAGCGCCCGCCACAAACTGGCACGCAAACTGCGCAGCGAAAGCCGAGCGCAGACCCGCATGAAAGCTAACGACATTGTCGATGTGACCCCCGAAGAAATACCGCGGATCATGGAGCACTTTGGCGTCAAGACACTGATCCATGGCCACACCCACCGCCCCGCGATCCACAAATTGCAACTCGGCGATTACGCTGCCAAGCGCATCGTACTCGGCGACTGGGACAAACAAGGCTGGGCCTTGCAAGTGGATGAACAAGGCATGCAACTGGCGCCATTCGACTTCGTCAATGTGCAACTGGCGCTACCTCACGCCACCCAATAAACACTGCCCACTGTAGGAGCGAGCTTGCCTCGCGATCTTTTAAAAGATCAAAAGATCGCGAGACAAGCTCGCTCCTACGAGGTTTGCGTCCAATCAAGCGTTAATGCCCGCTCGCCTCCGGCCCGGCCTTGGCTGCAAACGGTGGCTTGGCCAGCCATACCAGCAAAATCAAACCGGTAAACATCCAGCCCAATAGCGTGAAGTAATCCACGGTCGACAGCATATAAGCCTGGCTGGTCAGTACCTGATCGAGTTGGGCATAGGCCTGAGTACTCGCCCCGCCCAACGTGTCCAGCGCATGCCGAGTGATCGGGTCATAGGTACTTATGCTTTCGCTCAAGTAGGCATGATGCTGATCGGCACGACGAATCCAGATCCAGGTGGTCAGGGATGCGGCAAAACTGCCGCCCAATGTCCGTAAGAACGTGGCAAGCCCTGCACCGTCAGCAATCTGTTGCGGCGGCAAGTCCGACATCAAAATGCTCAAGGTCGGCATGAAGAACAGCGCGACACCGATACCCATGAACAACTGCACCAGCGCAACGTGCTGGAAGTCCACTTCATTGGTGAAATCAGCCCGCATAAAGCAACTCAGGCCGATGGCCAAGAAGGCCAGCCCCGCCAGCAAACGCAGGTCGAACTTGTTCGCATACTTACCTACAAACGGTGACATTACGACTGGCAAGATACCGATGGGCGCCACCGCCAACCCCGCCCAGGTCGCGGTGTAACCCATCTGGGTTTGCAACCATTGCGGCAGAATCAAGTTGATGCCGAAGAATCCGGCATAGCCCAATACCAGCACGATAGTGCCGATTCGGAAGTTGCGATACGCAAACAGACGCAGGTTCACAATCGGGTGTTTGTCCGTCATCTCCCAAATGACAAAGGCCGCCAGCGCCACCACTGACAAAGCAGTGCCAATGAGGATGAAATTGGATTCGAACCAGTCCAGATCGTTACCCTTGTCGAGCACAATCTGTAGTGCGCCAACACCAATGATCAGCGTGATAAGCCCGACATAGTCCATGGGCTGACGGGTGATGACCACCGGACGCGCCATGAGCTGCTGGCGAACCACCAGCACCGCAAAAATGCCGATCGGGATGTTAATAAAGAAGATCCACGGCCAACTGTAACTATCCGTGATCCAGCCACCCAGAATCGGCCCGGCAATGGGCGCCACCACCGTGACCATCGCCAGCAGTGCCAATGCCATCCCCCGTTTCGCGGGAGGGTAAACAGCAATCAGCAAGGTCTGCGTCATCGGATACAGCGGCCCGGCTACCAACCCTTGCAATACCCGAAAGCCAACCAGCTCAGGCATCGAGGTTGAAATACCGCACAAAAATGACGCCAGCACAAACAGCACTGTGGCCCATAAAAACAGCTTCACTTCACCAAAGCGGCGGCTCAACCAGCCGGTCAATGGCAAGGCAATCGCGTTACTCACCGCAAAAGAAGTAATTACCCACGTACCCTGCTCCGAACTCACCCCCAGGTTGCCGGAGATCGTCGGCAGCGCAACGTTGGCGATGGTGGTATCGAGCACTTGCATAAACGTCGCCAGCGACAGGCCGATAGTGGCGAGCAACAGGCTGGGCGGGGTAAAAGACGCGTTTGTACTCATCGCAAATCCTTTAAAACCAGACGTGCAGCCCCGCCAGCGCAGCGGGGCTTATGGATTGGCGAATCAGCGTGGAGCGGCGGAAGTTTCCGCCACAGCGCCGTTGCTTTCGATCAGGCGAGTAATCAGAGAATCGGCTTCAGCCAACTGTTGCTCGTACACATTGGTGGTGAACATCGCCTTTTGTGGCGGCTGTTGCGCCAGTACCGGGCCACTCTGGTCATGCAGGTTCACGTCAACGGTGGTCGACAACCCGATTCGCAGCGGGTGCTCGGCCAACTCATCGGCATTGATGTGGATACGAACCGGCACACGCTGAACGATTTTGATCCAGTTACCAGTGGCATTCTGCGCGGGCAACAGGGCAAAAGCGCTGCCGGTGCCGGCGCCGATGCTATCGACGGTGCCGCTGTATTTCACACTGCTGCCATACAGGTCAGACTCAATGTCTACCGGCTGGCCGATGCGCATTTTGTTCAGTTGGGTTTCTTTGAAGTTAGCGTCGATCCACAGCTGGTTGAGCGGAACCACCGCCATCAACGCAGTCCCGGGCTGAACCCGCTGCCCCAACTGCACCGTGCGTTTGGCAACATAGCCGGTGACCGGCGCAACCAACGTGGTGCGAGCATGCTCCAGATAGGCCTGACGCAACTGGGCAGCAGCGGCCAGCACATCCGGGTGGTTGGCAATAGCCGTGTTGTCGACCAGCGCGCTGGTGGTATCGAGTTGTTGCTCACTGTTGCGCAAGGCACTTTGAGCAGACGCCAGATCATCGCGCGCATGGGACAACTCTTCTTGCGAAATGGCCCCGCTTGCGGCCAGGTTCTTCCGGCGATTGAAATTGTCCTGAGCTTTTTGTACCGCGATTTTTTGCGCCGCGACCTGCGCCTTGGTACCGCTCACATTACTGAAAAGACCGCGAACCTGACGCACCGTGCGGGCCAGATTGGCTTCGGCACTCTGCAGCCCGACCCGCGAATCGTTGGGGTCGAAGTTGAGCAGCACCTGGCCCTCATGAACCAAGTCACCATCATCGGCGCCGATACTCACAACTGTACCCGCCACTAACGGGGTGATTTCCACCACGTTGCCGTTGACATAAGCGTCGTCGGTGCTCTCGCTCCAGCGGCCATACAGTTCATGCCAGCCCCAGACGCCCAGGCCGACCAAAATGACCAGAATGGCCAAGCCACTCAGCCACAGTTTACGTTTGCGCTGATTAACAGCGTCCTGATCGTGTTGCGCTTGATTCGGTGTTTGCACAGTAGCCATGACGATTACCTAAATTATTCTGCCAGGGAGGCTTGAACAGGACCGGCCGCAGCCGTTTTGCCGGGCTCGAAGCCACCGCCCAGGGCTTGCATCAGTTGTATCGAAAGAGTGATCTGCTCAGCGTTCAAGTCAGCCAGTTGGCGCTGCGCCTGGAGCAATTGCTGCTCGATGCTAAGTACATCCAGGTAACTACCGATGCCGGATTCATAGCGCTGCAATCCCGAGTCATAGGATTGCTGGGCAATATCGGCGGCACGCTGCTGAGTGCTGATCTGCTCGCGCATGGCGTTCAGTTGCTCGAGGGTATCGCTGACATCACCGAGCGCCGTCACCAGCGTTTTGTTGTACTGCCCGACAGCCAGGTCGTAATTGGCGTCCTCGGCATCCAGCCCGGCACGCAGACGACCACCATCGAAAATCGGCAGTGAAATGGCAGGCGCAATATTCATGAAGCGACTGGCCGAACCAAACAGCGCATCACCCAGCAACGACTGAGTACCCGCCGCTGCCGTCAGGTTGAGATTGGGGTAAAAGCGCGTTTTGGCGGCAGCAATATTTTTACTCGCCGCCTCGACCCGCCAGCGTGCCGCCACAATATCCGGGCGGCGACCCAGCAACTCGGCAGGCAACGTGCTGGGCACGGCCACGGCAGCCGGGGTCAAACTATTCGGCCGGGCAATCTCGAAACCACGATCAGGGCCTTTACCCAATAACACTGCCAGGGCAATACGGGCACTTTTGACCTGCTTCTGAGCATTGATCACCTGCTCTTGCGAGCTGGCTTCCAGGCTTTCGGTCTGCTGGTACTGATAGTGGCTGTCGATACCGGCCTGCAACCGCTGCTTGCTCAAATCGAGCATTTTGCGGGTGCGCTTGAGGTCATCTGTCGACAAATCCAGAACGCTGTAGGCATGTCCGAGGTTGCTGTAGGCCTTTGCCACATCAGCAGCCAGAGTCAGGCTCGCCGCATGACTGTCGACCTCGGCAGCACGCGCCTCGCCCAATGCGGCTTCCCAGGCATCACGCTGGCCGCCCCACAGATCAAAGGTGTAATTAAACGTCAGGCCAATATCGCGCAAGGTGTCGTAACGACCGCCCACGCCCGTCGGGTCCTGGGAGCGAGACAGCCGTGAGCGCGTCACATCGGCCTCGGCGTCCAGCGTCGGCATGCGAGCCGCATCGGCCGCACCGGCAGCAGCGCTAGCCTGATGCGCACGCGCACTGGCGATTTGCATGTCGGGGCTGTCACGCAGCGCTTCGTCGATCAATCCATTCAATTGGCGGTCGCCCAGGCGCGTCCACCAGTTTTTTTCCGGCCAGGCGGCAGGCGTCACCTGGATGCCATTCAGGGCCTGGGCAGCCTTGAGGTGCTGGGTATCCAGGCGGGTGCCTTCGGTTACCAACCCGCTGTAGTTGGCACACCCCGCCAACGCAAGGGACACACACATCAGGCTCAAGCCTGTTCGTAGCGTTTTGTTGCTCATTGTTCACCCAAGCGTTGGATAGTGATCGGATCACCGGCCGCCAGCAGTATTTTTTTGAGAATGTGTTCCAGGCTCTGCAGCTCTTGCGCAGTGATTGCCCCCGCCAACTGATTCATGGCATCAGCGCCAATCTGAGGTAACAGGGCTACCAGCCCCTGGCCGTCTTCAGTCAACACCAGACGCACTTGACGCCTGTCGGCCTCGGAGCGCTGGCGAATCAGCAGGTTTTTCTGCTCAAGACGATCAAGCATCCGTGTCATTGAGCCACTGTCCACCGAGAGGTTGCGGCACAGCTCAGCCGGCGTATCGACCGCAAACTGCTCCATGATGATCAGCACCTTGAACTGCGCCGCAGTGATGCCAAAAGGCTCCATATGGGTGTCGATGATGCGATCTTTGAGGATCGCTGCACGCCCCAGGAGCAGACCCAACATGCAGTTCTGAAAAGTATCGGGATGGAAATGTTTCATCAGGGCACCAGAAAGCTGCCTAGGCAGTAATGTAACCAAATACTACTGCTTAGGCAGCTAATGTCAAGATTATAAATAGCAGGCTAACTATATGGATATAGCAATACGACCCGCCCCGGCTGCAATCTTTGATACAAAGACCGCAGCAGAGGCAGCTCCGATTAGGCTGGGAACACAGAAACCCGTAGTCGGTACACCGGCTACTTAAGGCTGAGCGGGCACGCCGCTGTGGAAACGGAATTCAACATCCGGGGATTCAATCAGGTCTTGCTCGGCGGCGCGCACCCGCTCAATCACCTGCGCGATGTCTTTGGCGTCGCCATATTGATAAGCGAGTTTCAGATAGCCCTGAAAATGCCGCGCCTCACTCTTGAGCAAGCCGTAATAGAACTTGCCGAGTTCTTCGTCCAAATGCGGCACCAAGGCTTCAAAACGCTCACAACTGCGAGCTTCGATAAACGCCCCGACCACCAGCGTGTCGACCAGTTTGACCGGTTCGTGGTTACGCACCACTTTGCGCAAACCCGAGGCATAACGCCCCGCCGATAGCTGGCGCAGTTCGATCTTGCGCTTTTTCATCAAGCGCATGACCTGCTCGTGATGCACCAGCTCTTCGCGGGCCAGACGCGACATCATATTGATGAGGTCAACATGGGAGTGGTACTTGGCGATCAGGCTCAAAGCGGTGCTAGCGGCCTTGAACTCACAATTCTTGTGATCGATCAGCAAGGTTTCCTGGTCAGCCAGTGCCGCCGCAATCCAGCCGTCCGGGGTACGGCAGCCCAGGAACTCATGAATTTCAGGAAGATTCATGCACACGCTCCCGAATACTGGAGATTGCACAACGGGCCGAAGGTGTTTTGAAAAATCGCGGACATGAGGCTCACACAGGCTGGACGAGGCGAAAGGCGGCGATTATACGGGCCATGTGCTACAGCACCAACCGCGCCGCTTGATATGTATCAACGTCGAGATAACTGAGGAGCAACTATAGTGAGCGCGTCCGCCTTAATTACACATGGAGTGATCGGTCATGCAAACCCTACGCAGCCTGCTGGTCGTCATCGAACCGCAACTGATGGAAAGTTTCGCGCTCAAGCGCGCCAAGGAAATCGCCAAAAACACCCAGGCGCACCTGCACCTGCTGATCAGTGACAAGGAACACGATCATTCAGCCTTGCTCAACGTGCTGACCAACAGCCTGGTGAACGAAGGCTACAGCGTGACCTCGCGCCAGACCTGGCACGAAAATCAGCACACCACCATCATCAAGGAGCAACAGATCGAGGGCTGCAACCTGGTGATCAAGCAGCACGTTGACGACTCCATCCTGCGAAAAATACTGCTCACACCTGAAGACTGGAAACTGCTGCGCGACTGCCCTACTCCGGTCCTGCTGGTCAGAACCACCAGACCGTGGAGCAACGGCGTCGTGCTGGCAGCCGTCGACGTGGGCAATGGCGACGAAGACCACATGGCCCTGCACAAAAGCATCATTGATCAGGGTTTTCGCATTGCCAGCCTGATCCACGGCGAGCTTCACGTGGTCAGCGCACACCCGGCACCGACCTTGGCCGTGATGGATGCGGCCTACCCGATCGACACCGAGTACGAAGCCAGCTTCCGGGCGGCGAGTAAAGAATTCCAGCGCCGCTTCGAGATCAGCGACGAACGCATGCACATCAAGCAAGGCCCGGCCGACATCATCATTCAGCAGGTCGCCAGAAAGCTCGATGCCGTGGTGACCGTTATCGGCACCGTAGCGCGCACCGGTTTATCCGCCGCCTTGATCGGCAACACTGCAGAAATCGTGATCGACAAGCTGGAGTCCGACATTCTGGTGCTCAAGCCGGATGACATCGTCAAGGAACTGGAAAACAACGTGTAGGAGCGAGTTTGCCTCGCGATCTTTTGATCGTTCAAAGATCGCGAGGCAGAGGGCCAGGCCCCATTACCCCATCGCATCCTTGAGAAAACCCGGTGCGATGTAGCGCTCGTAATGGGCTTCGGACAAGAGGAAAAATTCCCGATCAATGGCGTCACGCAACTCTGGCAGCGCCCACTCGCGAAACTCCGGCAACAGCACCATGCCGTACATTTCCAGCTGGTTGATCACCCGCGCGCCACGGGCAATCAACTGGTACGCCCAGCAGTATTCGGACTGATGCGGCACGAAACGGATTTTGCGCGTGACCAACTGATTACGCAGCGCCTCACGGTCAAACACTTCAACCTTGGCCGCCATCACCTGCACCAGAAGGTGTTCCAGCCGCAGCCAGACAGCCCGCTTCTCGTCTTCGTTGTAACCGTTCCAGTGGATCACTTCATGGTGGAAACGTTTGCAGCCACGGCACACGAGATCACCGTAAACGGTTGAGCAAAGGCCGATACAAGGCGTCTTGATGGTTTGGTTGGGCATGGCGAAATAGAGCACTGCAGAGCGAAACAGACGGCCATGTTAGCCCTTTGTCTAACGCAGATCACCCCTCAACCTTCAGGGTCCAACTTACCTTTAACAAGTTTTTGCCGTAGAATCGGCCTGCCTTTTAAGGCGCCAATGTCCGTTGGAAGCTGTTTTCAAAGCGTCACGAGCACAGTTGATCCTGAAGAACGGTGTTGATGCGGGGTATTTGCACGGCAAATGACCGCATCAACATTCATCATCCCCACCGTTTGGATGGCGTAAAACTTTGAAAACAGCTTCTGTTGGGAATCCTTGAAACTCTGGCTAAGCGGCCCAAAAAGCCCTGCAGCGCATGAGTACCTGGCATTCCTGGATGAGCGTCCCGGACACCCATTTGGGACCAATGATGAGGGTAATAACTGTGCTTGAAGCCTACCGCAAACATATCGAAGAGCGCGCAGCACTGGGTATCGTTCCCCAGCCGCTTAACGCCGAACAAACTGCAGGCCTGGTTGAGCTGCTGAAAAACCCGCCTGCCGGTGAAGAAGAATTCCTCGTTGACCTGATCACCAACCGCATTCCACCAGGTGTTGACGAAGCTGCCTACGTTAAAGCCGGCTTCCTGGCCGCCATCGCGAAAGGTGAAGCAACCTCCCCTCTGATCACCAAAAAACGCGCTGTTGAACTGCTTGGCACCATGCAAGGCGGCTACAACATCGTGACTCTGGTTGAGCTGCTGGACGACGCAGAGCTGGCACCGGTTGCCGCCGCGCAACTCAAGCACACCCTGCTGATGTTTGACGCCTTCCACGACGTCGCTGAAAAAGCCAAAAAAGGCAATGCTCACGCTAAAGCCGTGATCGAGTCCTGGGCTGACGGCGAGTGGTTCAAGAACCGTCCGACCCTGGCTGACAAAATCAGCCTGCGCGTGTTCAAGGTGACTGGCGAAACCAACACCGACGACCTGTCCCCTGCTCCAGACGCCTGGTCGCGCCCTGACATCCCGCTGCACGCCCTGGCCATGCTGAAAATGGCACGTGACGGTATCGTGCCGGACGTTCAAGGCTCCATCGGCCCGATGAAGCAAATCGAAGAAATGCGCGGTCAGGGCTTCCCTATCGCCTACGTCGGTGACGTAGTCGGTACCGGTTCGTCGCGTAAATCGGCCACCAACTCCGTACTGTGGTTCTTCGGCGACGACGTACCTTACGTACCGAACAAGCGTGCCGGTGGTTTCTGCTTCGGTAGCAAGATCGCTCCAATCTTCTACAACACCATGGAAGATGCTGGCGCACTGCCAATCGAGTTCGACGTCAGCAACATCAACATGGGCGACGTGATCGACCTGTACCCGCACGCCGGCAAAGTCTGCAAGCACGGTACTGACGAAGTCATCACCACCTTCGAACTGAAAACCCCGGTTCTGCTGGACGAAGTTCGCGCTGGCGGCCGTATCCCGCTGATCATCGGCCGTGGCCTGACCGAGAAGGCTCGCGCCGAGCTGGGTCTGCCTCCTTCTGATCTGTTCAAAAAGCCGGAAGCACCTGTTGAAAGCACCAAGGGTTACACCCTGGCGCAGAAAATGGTCGGCAAGGCATGCGGCGTAGCTGGCGTTCGTCCAGGTACTTACTGCGAACCGAAGATGACCACCGTAGGCTCTCAGGACACCACCGGTCCTATGACCCGTGACGAACTGAAAGACCTGGCGTGCCTGGGCTTCTCCGCTGACCTGGTCATGCAGTCGTTCTGCCACACCGCGGCGTATCCTAAGCCGATCGACGTGACCACGCACCACACCCTGCCAGACTTCATCATGACCCGCGGCGGCGTTTCCCTGCGTCCGGGCGACGGCATCATCCACAGCTGGCTGAACCGCATGCTGCTGCCAGACACCGTCGGCACCGGTGGCGACTCCCACACTCGTTTCCCAATGGGCATTTCCTTCCCTGCTGGTTCGGGTCTGGTAGCGTTCGCCGCAGCCACTGGCGTAATGCCACTGGACATGCCGGAGTCGGTTCTGGTTCGCTTCAAAGGCGAAATGCAGCCAGGTATCACCCTGCGCGACCTGGTACACGCCATTCCTTACGTCGCTATCCAGAAAGGCCTGCTGACGGTAGAGAAGAAAGGCAAGATCAACGAATTCTCGGGTCGCATCCTGGAAATCGAAGGTCTGGACAACCTGAGCATCGAGCAAGCGTTCGAACTGTCCGACGCCTCGGCAGAACGTTCGGCAGCTGGCTGCACCATCAAGCTGTCCAAAGAGTCGATCACCGAATACCTGAACTCCAACATCACCCTGCTGCGCTGGATGATTGCTGAAGGTTACGGCGACGTGCGTACCCTTGAGCGCCGCGCTCAAGCGATGGAAGCGTGGATTGCCAACCCTGAGCTGATGGAAGCCGATGCTGACGCCGAATACGCGCACATCATCGAAATCGATCTGGCCGACATCAAAGAGCCTGTACTCTGCGCGCCAAACGACCCGGATGATGCCCGTCTGCTGTCCAGCGTTGCTGGCGAGAAAATCGACGAAGTGTTCATCGGTTCGTGCATGACCAACATCGGCCACTTCCGTGCGGCAGGCAAGCTGCTGGACAAGGTCAAAGGTCAGCTGCCTACTCGTCTGTGGCTGTCGCCTCCGACCAAAATGGACGCTCACCAACTGACCGAAGAAGGCTACTACGGCATCTACGGCAAAGCGGGCGCACGTATGGAAATGCCAGGCTGCTCGCTGTGCATGGGTAACCAGGCACGCGTTGAGCCGAACTCCACCGTGGTATCGACTTCGACGCGTAACTTCCCGAACCGTCTGGGTGATGGCGCGAACGTTTACCTGGCTTCGGCTGAGTTGGCGTCGGTGGCTTCGATCCTGGGTCGCCTGCCTACCGTTGAGGAATACCTGGCCTACGCGGCAGAGATCAACACCATGGCAACGGACGTATACCGTTACCTGAGCTTTGATCAGATCGCAGAATTCCGTGAGTCGGCAGCCAATGCCAACATCCCGGTCATTCAAGCGTAAGCTGATGGCGTAACGAAAAAGCCCCGGCTCGCAAGAGCCGGGGCTTTTTCATATCAGCCTTAAAAGGGCTTTATAGCAACGGCGCTACCACCTGCTGCTCTCGTGGCCAGGCATCCAGCACTGCCTTGCACAGGGTCGCCAGCGGGATGGCAAAAAACACACCCCAAAAGCCCCACAACCCACCGAACAGCAAAACCGCACAAATGATGGCAACCGGGTGCAGACTCACCGCCTCGGAAAACAACAGCGGCACCAGCACGTTACCGTCCAGTGTCTGAATGATCCCGTAGACCGCCATCAGGTAGATGAACTGATCGCTCCAGCCCCACTGAAACAGCGCAATCAGCAGCACTGGCACCGTCACCACCACCGCGCCGACATACGGCACCACCACCGACACACCCACCAGCAACGCCAACAAGGCCGCGTAGTTCAGGCCCATAGCGACGAAGGCGATGTAGGTCACGCCACCACAGATAATGATTTCAATGACCTTACCGCGAATGTAGTTGGCGATCTGCCGATTCATTTCTTCAGCCACACGGGTAATCAGCGCGCGCTCGCGGGGTAAATAACCCCGGACCCAACGGCTGATCAACACCCGATCCTTCAGGAAGAAGAACACCAGAATCGGCACCAGCACCAGATAGATCATGATGTTGACCAGCAGCGGCAAACTCGACAGGGAGAACGTCAACGCCAGCTGGCCAAACTTGCCGATCTCACCACGTGCTACTTCGATGGCTTGCAGCACTTGCTCATCCGACACCAGATGCGGGTAGCGTTCCGGCAGCAGCAACAGCAGCGACTGCCACTTGGCGAGCATGCCCGGTAATTCATTGAACAACGTGATCAACTGGTGCCACAGCAAAGGGACGACCACCACCATAAACACCAGCAGCAGCCCCATGAACAGTGCAAACACCAAGCCGACCGCCGCCCCCGCCGGCACTCGCAGCCGCTCCAGCGCCACCACCAGACCCTGCATCAGATACGCCAGCACCATGCCCGCCAATACCGGCGCGAGCATTCCGCCCAACGTCAGCACCGCAGTGAAGGCCAGCACCAACAGCACCGCCAGCACCACGGCCTCCTCATCAGAGAAGTAGCGCTGGACCCAATTTCGTAACACTTTGAACATCGACATTCCTTAAGAGAAAGCGCCGCCAGGCCTCAGGCCTTGCGTAACCAGTAGCGATAGGTGCCAGCATCTTCTTCTTCACGTAGCAGCTCATGCCCTGCCAGGCGTGCGAAAGTTCGAAAATCGCGCTGCGAACCGGCATCCGTCGCGATCACTTTCAAGGTCTGGCCCTGGGCCAGACGGTTGAGCTCCAGCTTGGCCTTGAGCAACGGCAATGGACAGTTCAGGCCACTGGCATCCACTAGCGCATCATGCGCCAACGCATCAGTCATGTTTACTTCCTCAGGCATGCCTATGGGTGGCATTTTTTAGCTCGCTAGAATACCCCAAGCAGACCGCCACTGGTCGCCAGCCAAGTGTCCAGCTACAGTAAGCGCTTTATTGACTAGAGCTTTGTGCATGAATTTTCTGCGCCCGACCCTGTTGACGCTCGCTTGCCTGCTCGCATCACCGAGTTTTGCAGACGATTTACCGTCTCTGGGTGACGCCAGCTCAGCCATCGTTTCTCCGCAGCAAGAATACCAACTGGGCCGGGCCTGGTTGAGCATGCTGCGCAGTCAGGTGTCACAGCTTAACGACCCGCAACTCAAGGACTATGTCGAAACCAGCGTGTACAAACTGGTTGAAACCAGCCAGGTGCAGGACCGTCGCCTGGAATTCATTCTGATCAACAGCCCGCAGCTCAACGCCTTTGCGGCGCCGGGCGGGATTATCGGGGTCAACGGCGGGCTGTTTCTCAATGCCCAGACCGAAGGCGAGTACGCCTCGGTACTGGCCCACGAACTCGCCCACTTGTCCCAGCGCCACTTTGCCCGAGGCGTAGAAGCCCAGCAACGCATGCAACTGCCCATGATGGCGGCCCTGCTCGCCGGTATCGTGATCGCCGCCTCGGGCGCCGGTGACGCCGGTATTGCCACCATCGCCGGTACCCAGGCGGCGGCCTTTCAGGAGCAAAGGCGTTTCTCGCGCCAGAACGAGCAAGAGGCTGACCGAATCGGCATCCTCAACCTGGAAAAAGCCGGCTACGACCCGCGCTCCATGCCCACCATGTTTGAGCGCTTGATGCGCCAATATCGCTTTGACGCCAAACCGCCTGAATTCCTGCTCACTCACCCGGTGACCGAATCGCGTATTGCTGACACCCGCAACCGCGCCGAACAGGCCAAAATCGGCGGCACTGAAGACAGCCTGCGCTATCAACTGATTCGTGCCCGGGTCCAACTGCAATACGAAGACACCCCTGGCCTGGCCGCCAAACGCTTCCGCCAACAATTGGACGATAACCCGAGAAACGACGTCGCGCGTTATGGCCTGGCCATTGCGCAAATCAAGGGCAGCCAATTCAACGAGGCGCGCGCCACCTTGAAGCCGCTACTGGACAAGTCGCCCAACGACATCACCTACAACATGGCGCAGATCGAACTGGACATGGACAGCAACCGCCTGGCTGACGCCCAGCAGCGGGTCGACAGAATGCGCACGCTTTACCCCGGTAATTACCCGCTGAATCAGGTCCGGGTCGACTTGCTGCTCAAACAAAACCGCCCGGCCGATGCAGAGAAAGCCCTGGATGCTTTGCTCAAAAGCCGCCCGGATGATCCGGACGTCTGGTATCAGGTGGCTGAAACCCGCGGATTGTCGGGCAACATCATTGGCTTGCATCAAGCCCGTGCCGAGTACTTCGCCTTGATGGGCGACTACCGTCAGGCCATTCAGCAAATTGCCTTCGCGAAAAAGCTCACCAACAACTTCCAACTGTCGTCACGCCTGGATGCGCGCCAGAAAGAGTTGATGGATCAAGAGCAAGCAATCAAAGACATGATGAACTGACCCAACGGCATAAATCGGTAGGAGCGAGCCTGCCTCGTGATCTTTTAAAGGTTCAAAAGATCGCGAGACCAGCTCGCTCCCACAAACGGATCTATCAGTGTTTAGGCGTTACCCGCCAGTTTCAAACGAGCAGCCTGGGTGAAATCCAGCATGCGTTTGAGCGGGCGAATAGCGTGTGGCACCAAAGCCGGGTCGACGAAGATCTCGTTCGTGCCTTTTTGCAGGCACTCCAGAGTGCGCTCCAAGGTGTTCATGGCCATCCACGGGCAGTGCGCGCAACTGCGGCACGCCGCGCCGTTACCGGCAGTCGGGGCCTCAACAAAGACTTTATCCGGACACAACTGCTGCATTTTGTAAAAAATGCCGCGGTCGGTGGCCACGATAAACGTCTTGTTCGGCAGCTTTTGCGCCGCAGCAATCAGTTGGCTGGTAGAACCCACCGCATCTGCCAACTCAATCACCGACTCCGGAGACTCCGGGTGCACCAGAATCGCGGCATCCGGGTACAGCGCCTTCATGTCTTCCAGTTGCTTGGACTTGAACTCTTCGTGAACGATGCAGGCACCGTCCCACAGCAACATGTCGGCACCGGTCTGGCGCTGGATGTAACGCCCCAGGTGTTTGTCCGGGCCCCAGATAATGGTTTCGCCGTTGTCCATCAGGCTTTCGACAATTTCCAGTGCGCAGCTGGAGGTCACCACCCAATCTGCCCGCGCTTTAACAGCAGCCGAGGTATTGGCATACACCACCACGGTACGCTCGGGATGCTGATCGCAAAACGCCGAGAACTCCTCGACCGGGCAGCCCAGGTCCAACGAGCATGTGGCCTCCAGGGTCGGCATGAGGATGCGCTTTTCAGGGGTCAGGATTTTGGCTGTCTCGCCCATGAACCGCACGCCCGCCACCAGAACGGTCTTGGCTGGGTGAGAAGCGCCGAAACGCGCCATTTCAAGGGAGTCAGACACGCAACCACCGGTTTCTTCGGCCAGGGCCTGGATTACCGGGTCACAGTAAAAGTGCGCGACCAGTACCGCATCACGCGCTTTGAGTTCAGCAGCAATGGCTGCACGCAGCGTCGCCTCTTGCTCCGCCGTCAGCGCTTTAGGCTGCTTGGCATCGAGGTGGGCTTGGACCAGAAGTCGTTCAGAAATTTGCGTCATGTTCGCAAGACCTGCAAGCGCTAAGGCGCGAAAGTCGAGTGTACCACCGGCTCCGGACTGTCGAGTCCCGCCGGGAGAATGTGTGTTATCAGGCACGGACCAGCTATCAAGCGCGCTAAGGCTACAGAATAAGCATGCGATTCAAAAGTTTAATGTTGGTTTTGCCAGTGCAGGCAAGGTGCCGATGCGGGCAGGCAAACCCGCATCGGCCGGGAGGGGCCGGGCTATTTACTGGAGTGCGGCCAATACACGCTCTGCCACCGGGCCACCCGAGGCCGGGTTCTGCCCGGTGATCAAGCGACCATCAGCAATGGCGAAAGGTGCCCACGCAGCGTCGGCTTTTTCATAGTGAGCGCCGCGCTTCACCAGCTCGGTCTCGGTGAGATACGGCACCACATCAGCCAATCCGACCAGCGTCTCTTCTTCATTGGAAAAGCCGGTGACCCGCTTACCTTTAATCAATAACTCGCCATTTGACAGCTTGATATTGAGCAAGCCCACGGCACCATGGCACACCGACGACACCACCCCGCCATGCTCATAAATGTGGCGACTGATCGCCTGCAACTGCGCGTTGTCCGGAAAGTCCCAAATCACCCCATGCCCACCGGTGTAATAAATCGCCGCGTAATCGTCAGCAATGATCTCCTGTGGTTTCAGCGTGGCGCCCAGGCGATTCATGAAGGCCTTGTCGTGATACCACTGCCAGTCAAGCGGCGAGGCCATGTCCTTGGCCAGGCTATGCGGGTCGATCGGGGTGTAGCCGCCCAGCGGGCTGACATAATCCACCGTGTACCCAGCGGCCTCGACCTTGTGCACAAAATGTACAGCTTCACCCAGCCATAAACCCGTCGCGCGATCCAGATTGGGGTACTTCTCGACACTGGTCAGTACCACTAATATTTTTTTGCTCATCCCTGCCTCCAGTCAGTACGACGGGCTTTGTCGCCCTCGAACTGCACGACATGATTTCGTGCAGAGCCTGGAGGATAGACAAGTGGCATCTGGCATAAGTGCCGTGCATCCAAAGCCCCTGCCCATTCATCGGCCGGGGCAAGCCGCCTCAGAACATAACTGGCGCATAACCCGCTGAAGGGCCTCACGCCTCACGACGCGAAGCCCACACAGGCTTTGAGCTACATCAACGCTCACTGCCAACGCTTGAACAGCACGCTGGCATTGACCCCACCAAACCCAAAGCCATTTGAGATCGCGTATTCAATCGCCAACGCCTGCGCTTGCCCGCGAATCAGGTTCAGCCCGGCAGCCGCGGGGTCCGGTGTCTCCAGGTTCAAGGTCGGCGGGGCGATCTGATCGCGCAAAGCCAGCAAGGTAAAGATTGCCTCGATGCCGCCCGCCGCGCCCAGCAGGTGGCCGGTCGCCGATTTAGTAGCGCTGATGGCAACGCCGGGGTTGTCGCCAAACAGGCTGTTGATGGCGGCCAACTCGCCTTTATCCCCCACCGGCGTCGAGGTGGCATGGGCGTTCAAATGCTGGATTTGTGCCGGTGTGATGCCTGCCTGTTTAATTGCTTGCTCCATCGCTCGGCGTGCACCTGAGCCATCTTCCGGCCCGGCGGTCATGTGATACGCATCGGCGCTGGTGCCATAACCCACCAGTTCCGCAATCGGCGTGGCGCCCCGGGCCAAGGCGTGCTCCAGTTCTTCGATCACCAACAGGCCCGCCCCCTCGCCCATCACAAAACCGTCCCGCGCTTGGTCAAAGGGGCGCGAGGCGCGCTCAGGGGTTTCGTTAAAGCCCTGAGACAAAGCCCGCGCCGCCGCAAAACCACCCAGGCTCACACGATGGATGCACGCTTCGGCGCCTCCACACACAGCCACGTCAACTTCACCGGCGCGGATCATCCGCGCCGCATCACCAATCGCCTGGACCCCGGCAGCACAGGCCGTGACCGGCGCGCCCAGTGGCCCTTTGAGATGATGCAGGATCGACACATGCCCGGCCGCCAGGTTGCACAGGAACGACGGAATCGTGAACGGCGACAAGCGACGTGGGCCCTTGCTGTCGGCGGTGCGCACCGCCTCGGCAATAGCCGGGAAACCGCCGACCCCGGAGGCAATAATCGTTGCCGTGCGCTCTTGCTGCAATGGGGTTTGCGGTGCCCAACCGGCCTGCTCCAGCGCCTCTTTGGCGGCGGCCAGAGCGAACAGAATGAAGCGATCCATCTTGCGCTGCTCTTTTGCGGGAATCAGCGTATCTGGATCAAACCCGGCATCCGGGTCCTGGTTGCGATCAAGCACCTGTGCGCCAATACTGACCGCCAAATCACCGACCAGTGCTTCGGGCAACCGACGGATTCCGGACTGGCCCGCCAACAGCCGGCTCCAGGTCTGCTCTACACCACAGCCAAGCGGGGTCACTGCGCCCATGCCGGTCACAACAATGCGTTTATTCACGATGACTCACTCCATAAATTGTGCTTGGTAGCAATACAGAGACGAAACTATCATTATGAAAGTAACAACCGTAAGCAAAACTTTTCGAGCCCCTCAGGAACTGCCATGCAACGCACATCGCTAACAAACGCCGAATGCCCTGTTGCACGGGGACTGGAACGGGTCGGGGAATGGTGGAGCATCTTGATCATGCGCGACGCGCTGCAAGGGTTAAGGCGCTTTGATGAGTTTTCTCAGAGCCTGGGCATCGCCCCGAACATGCTCACCCGCAGGCTGAACACCTTGGTTGAAGAAGGACTGCTGGAACGCAGGCGCTACAGCGAGCGCCCGCCTCGGTACGAATACGTGCCGACAGCGATAGGAGAGGACTTCAAAATCGTGATCATGGCGTTTATCGCCTGGGGCAATCGCCATTACGCGCCCGAGGGTGAAAGCCTGCAAATCGTAGACACACAGACCCAACACCCGATTGAGGTGGTGATGATGGACGCGGTGGCAGGCAATGTGGTGCCGATCGAACAGTGCACCGTCAAGGCGGGGCCTGCCGCGAGTGCGGGCATGCTAGAGCGTTTGGCACTACTGGCTGACAGGCAGCTTGAGGACGCCTGAAGCGGTAGCCAGGCGAAGAATAAAACGTAGTCGCTGCCCCAATGACAATGCAGTGATCGGTGTGATGCGGCACCCCTGATCACCACGCTGCCGGCCTCAGCAGCGACTACAGGAACAGGTTTAGTGGCAGATTTTGGCCGCTGCCGGATCGTTGGGGACAAACGAATCCGCTGCGCCTGGTTTCAACACCACGTAGCCACGGCGCCAAGGTTGGTCATCGACCATTTTCCAGCGGTGACCCGAGCCCGTGTTGTCGGCGGCCAGCAGCACTTCACCCGGATGCAGGGTGAACTTCTCACCGGTGCGGGTCTCGAAGGCCAGCGTGCCGGACAAGGTCATGACGTATTGCGGTTCCGGGTCGTTATGCCAGTCAAACGAGGCATGCGCCGGGGACTGCTTGAAGTGAATGGCCGTCACGTCGTTGCGCATGGTCTGGTCGATGGTCCCTTCCAGGACGTGCGAGGCGTTGTCCGCACCAGTGCACAGCTTGTAGGCCTTGATGGTATCAGTGGCGGACGTGGCCGCTTGAGCGGCGCTCAGCGTGGCGAGCGTGATTGCCACAGCACCCGCGGTACGCAAGCTGAGGCGGCACAGGCCATGAATGACCGTGTCCCGCGACGAACGTTTTTTCTGATGCATGAAACCGATTTCCCTAGTACTGAAATAGCCTGATTGGCGTTGATTCCAGACCATGTTCGACGGCCAAGTCATTCAGGACAACTAACAAATAATTCATTGAGATCAAAGCAACTGGCCAGCATCGCATGGGAAGTTGCATTGTGCGCTAAAGGTATAGACGCTAAATTGTTGACTCTTCCGACGCTAAGGTTCACGTGATGACTGTCAACGACCCCACCACCCCGGCAGACGCTGGCAGTTGTGATCACATGCTGCTGCAAAACCAGCTGTGTTTTTCACTCCACTCCACCTCCTTGATGATGACCAAGGTCTACAAGCCCCTTCTCCAGGCTTTAAACCTGACCTACCCGCAGTACCTGGCAATGCTGGTGCTATGGGAAAGTGACGGCCTGACAGTGGGAGAAGTCAGTTCACGCTTGCTGACCGATCCTGGCTCACTGACACCATTGCTCAAGCGGCTGGAGGCCGAGGGCCTGCTCAAGCGTGTACGTAGCCCGCAAGACCAACGCATGGTTCACCTGCTGTTAACCGACCAGGGCAAGGCGCTGTACGAAAAAGCCAAAGATATTCCACAGTGCATTCTGGCCGCCAGCGGGTTGAGTCTGGAACAGTTGAAAGCCATTCAGGAAAGCCTGCTGCTGCTGCGTAAAAACCTGCACACCGGTCTCTGAATCAGTGACATCGGCTGGGACGTGCTTGACTCGAGATCGTTGCTTTGAGGCAAAAAAGATCGCGAGGCTAACTCGCCCCTGCTGACCGCCGCGCTTCGAAAAATAAATAACCTTTTAAATCAGATAGATAGACCAAATTCAGGTCTCTCACAAAAAATTAACTTGCGCGCAAAATAATTGAGCGCTAACTTTTAGCCATCTAATTAGCGCGCAAACAATTAGCGCTAAAGATAAAGCCTTTCAGCCACCCTCTCGCAGGAAAAACCGTTATGAACGTTCTCTATACTGCCGTTGCAACCGCTACCGGTGGCCGTGATGGCCGCGCTGTTTCGAGTGACAAGCTTCTCGACGTCAAACTGACCACCCCAAAAGAACTGGGTGGAGCTGGCGGTGCAGCCACCAACCCGGAGCAACTGTTCGCGGCCGGCTACTCGGCGTGTTTCATCGGTGCCTTGAAGTTCGTGGCTAGCCAGAGCAAGCGCAGCATTCCTGCCGACACCTCGATCACTGCTCACGTGGGTATTGGCCAGATTCCTGGCGGTTTCGGGCTGGACATTGATCTGCACATCAACCTGCCGGGCCTTGAGCAAGCCGATGCTCAAGCGCTGGTAGAGGCAGCACACCAAGTGTGCCCTTACTCCAACGCCACCCGCGGCAACGTCGACGTCCGCCTGCACGTGAGCGTTTAAAGCCCGACTGTTAACAGAAAACGCGCCTGGCCGGATGTGCTCCAGGCGCGTTTTTACTGTCAATCACTCCAGTCAAATCTTCGCCAACGCTTGTGCCAGATCAGCGCGCAAGTCTTCGACATCCTCAACACCCACCGACAAGCGCACCAAACCATCGCCAATGCCCAGTTGCGCACGGGTTTCGACCGGGATAGTGGCATGGGTCATGATGGCCGGGTGCTCGATCAGGCTTTCAACACCGCCCAGGCTCTCGGCCAAGGCAAAAATCTGCACGTTTTCGAGAAAACGTCGGGCTCCTGCCAGGTCAGTGTTCAGATCGATGGATATCATCCCGCCAAAACCGCGCATCTGCCGACGTGCCAAGTCGTGCTGCGGGTGCGAAGCCAGGCCGGGGTAGTAGACGCGGGCGACTTGCGGCTGGCGCTCCAGCCACTGCGCAAGCTCCAACGCGTTGCTGCAATGGCGCTCCATGCGCAAGGCCAGGGTTTTGACGCCGCGCAAGGTGAGAAACGCGTCAAACGGTCCAGCAATCGCACCCACAGCGTTTTGCAAGAATCGCAGGCGTTCCGCCAACTCAAGATGCTTGACGATGGCGATGCCGCCGATCACATCAGAGTGGCCGTTCAAATACTTGGTGGTCGAGTGCACCACCACGTCAAAGCCCAACTCAAGCGGGCGCTGCACCCATGGGCTGGCGAAGGTGTTATCGGCCACGCAGAGGATCCCGCGGTCATGGCAAATACGAGCGATGGCTGACAGGTCCGTGAGGCTGAGCAACGGGTTGCTCGGGGTTTCGACCCAGACCATCCGCGTGTTGTCCTGCAGCGAAGCCTCAAATGCGCCAAGGTCCGTCAGGTCGACGAAGCTGAAGCTATGCCCGGCGCTACGCTGGCGCACCTTGTCAAACAGACGGAACGTACCGCCGTAGAGGTCATTGCCCGAGACGATGTGTGAACCGGCATCCAGCAACTCCAGCACGGTCGAAATGGCTGCAAGACCGGACGCAAATGCGAAGGCATCCGTTCCGCCCTCAAGGTCCGCGACACAGCGCTCAAGGGCAAACCGCGTCGGGTTGTGCGAGCGCCCGTAGTCCAGGCCCTTATGCACGCCGGGACTTTCTTGCAAATAAGTGGAGTTGGCATAAATCGGTGGCATCAGCGCCCCTGTAGAAGGGTCGGGCTCTTGCCCCGCATGGATCACGCGGGTGGCAAACGCCTGTGATGCAGCGGTTTCATCGTGCTGACTCATGCAAGGGATCTCCGTAAATGATTGAGCAAATCGACGCGGGTAATCAGGCCATGAAAGCCTGAAGCGTCAGCGATAATCGCCACCAGCCCGCGAGCCAGTTCAGCCTGAAGCTCAGCCAAACTGGCGTGTGGCGGCAAGGTTTGCAATGTGTCGGTCATGGCGCTGGCGACCGTGCGGCTGAAGTGTGCTGCGTCCTCGTGAAGACCCAGCAGAATGTCGGACTCATCAATCACCCCAACCAGCCGCTTGCCGTCTACCAACACCGGCAATTGCGACACATCAGCCAGGCGCATGCGCTGGAAGGCGGTAAGCAAGGTGTCGTCCGGGCTGGCGCTGATGACCCGACCGTCCTCAAAACGCCGGGCAATCAGGTCGCGCAGGTCGCCGTAGTGCTTGAATTGCAGCAGCCCCTGATCCTTCATCCATTGGTCGTTGTACACCTTGGACAAATAGCGGGTGCCCGTGTCACACACAAAACTGACCACGCGCTTGGGCTCGGTCTGCTCGCGGCAATAACGCAGCGCGGCGGCCAACAAGGTGCCGGTCGACGAGCCGCCCAAAATGCCTTCAGCCCGTAGTAATTGCCGCGCATGGTCGAAGCTTTCTTCATCGCTGATCGAGTAGGCGTGACGCACGCTCGACAGATCGCTGATCGAGGGTATGAAATCTTCGCCAATGCCCTCTACTGCCCAGGAACCGGCTTGGCCAATCACACCGCTGCGGCTGTATTCGGCCATCACCGAACCTACCGGGTCGGCCAGTACCATTTCCAGATCCGGTTGCACACGCTTAAAAAAGCGCGTCAGCCCGGTCAGCGTACCGGCAGAACCCACACCTACCACAATCGCATCCAGGTCATGCTGGGTTTGCGACCAGATTTCCGGCGCAGTGCTGCACTCGTGCGCCAGCGGGTTGGCCGGGTTATTGAATTGATCGGCGAAAAAAGCGTCCGGGATTTGCGCCGCCAAACGTGCAGCGACATCCTGGTAATACTCCGGGTGGCCCTTGCCGACATCGGAGCGGGTGATATGCACCTCAGCGCCCATGGCCTTGAGGTGCAAGACCTTCTCGGTGGACATCTTGTCCGGCACCACCAGCACCACCCGATAACCTTTGGCGCGCCCGACCAGCGCCAGCCCCAGGCCCGTGTTACCGGCCGTTGCTTCAACAATGGTGCCACCGGAGCGCAAACGCCCGTCGCGCTCGGCGGCATCAATCATGGCCAGCCCGACCCGGTCCTTGATCGAACCTCCAGGGTTTTGCGATTCAAGCTTGAGAAACAGCGTACAAGGGCCAGTATCGAACCGGCTGACACGCACCAGCGGCGTATTGCCGATCAATTCCAGAACGGCAGGTTGAGCATTGTTTGGCATTGAGTCACTTCCCGTGTTTTGGCACTGGATGGACAGCGACGGGCGACGATTGCTGTCGCGCCAGTCACCGAAAACCTACTACGACCATAGGCCGGGATGGAGTGAGTCGCAACCTGGCGGATCGGCGCAACGCTCACGCGTCTGGCAAGAATGAGGGCCGACCAGACCGCTAAAACCGATCAGCCACATCCGTGGTCATGAGCATTTGCTGAAAGCGCTCAAGAAACACCGACTCGGCGCGGGTCATTTTTTGTTCGCGGTTCCAGAGCAGGTAGATATTCACGTCAATCACGCCCTCCCATGGCGGCAGGCGCCACACTTCGCCAGCCAGCACATCCGCTGCGACGATGTGTTCCGGCAGGCAGCCGATCCCGTAACCGGCTCCCACCAGACGACGGATCTCATCCAGGCTCGGTGAGGAGGCGACGATGCGCCCGGTGAAGCCTTGCTGGTCACGAAACATCGTAAGCGGCGACAGGTTTCCACCAATCTGATCGCTGGTGAAACTCACAAAATTTTCGCTCTGCAAATCCGCCAGCGTCAGATTCTTTCGACCAAACAGTCGGTGCCGCTTGCCGCAGAAGAAGGCATAGCGTTGTTGCAGCAACACTCGCTGCTCAAGCTTGGGCTGCGGTGTACGGCACAGGCTCAGGCCAAACGACGCGGTTTTCTGCAACAGCGCGCTGACCACATCCGAGCTTCGCAACACATCGACGTCGAACTCCACCTGGGGAAACTCAGTGTGAAATTGCGCCAGAAAATCGTCATAACAACGTGACTGGACACGGCTGATGGTCAGCATGCGGATCTTGCCCACCACGGTGTCGGCAGGTTTGTCCAGGGCAGGCCCCAGACGTGAGACCGTGCCGTAGAGTTCACTGGCAATCTGCATCACCCCCTCCCCGGTCTTGGTCAGGCTGATACGGGGTCCACGGCGTATTACCAAGGCTGTGTCCAGTTGATCTTCGAGTCGACGCAAAGCCTGGCTTATCGCCGGCTGACTCAGGTGCAAACGCGCGGCGGCCCGGCTGATGCTGCCCTCCTGGCCGATCACCAGAAAAGTACGCAACAGGTTCCAGTCCAGACGGTCGTTCAGGAACCGCTTGGCTTCGGGATCTCGGGCAGGAAGAGTCGGGGGCAGGCTCATTATTGGCTGTGCTTATACTTAAGTATTTAGATTAGAAGCTTTTCCTAGAATAGGTGTTGGCGCACCATCACACAACGCACCACAAGAGTGTGCTTGCTAGACCCGACCTTCCTCCTGCCAAAAACAATGACTCCCAGGAGCCTCAGATGACCAGCACCACCTCAACGCCACGACGTGCCGCGGCGGCGGCATTCATTGGCACGACCATCGAATTCTATGATTTCTACATCTATGCCTTTGCTGCGGCGCTGGTCCTGGGGCAACTGTTCTTCCCCAGTGAAAACCCGATGCTCAGCACCATGGCGGCCTTTGGCAGCTTTGCCGTTGGCTTTATCGCACGCCCTTTCGCGGGCATGGTGTTTGGTCATCTTGGCGACCGCATAGGGCGCAAGAAAATGCTCTTGGTCACCATCGTTCTGATGGGCGTTGCGACCACCTGCATCGGCCTGTTGCCCACCTATGCGCAAGCGGGGATCTGGGCACCCATCGGGCTGATATTCCTGCGCCTGCTGCAAGGCATTTCAGTCGGCGGCGAATGGGGTGGAGCGGTGTTGATGGCCAGCGAACACGCGCCCAAAGGCCGCAAGGTATTTTTTGCTTCGTTCGCCCAGTGGGGCAGCCCTGCCGGTTTGCTATTGGCGTTGATCGCCTTCCGTTGCATCAGCGAAATGGAGCAGGACACGCTGATGAGCTGGGGCTGGCGCATTCCGTTTCTGCTGAGCGGGGTATTGATGATTGTCGGTCTGGCGATTCGTTTCGGCGTGCCGGAGTCGCCCGAGTTTGCCGAAGTCAAAGACAACGACCAGACCTCGGCCAACCCGGTACTGGAAGTCCTCACCAAAGGCTGGAAAACCATTATTTTCGCAGCCCTGGCAGTGACCATCGGATCGGGCGGATTCTTCTTTACCAACACCTTCATGATCACCTACGTGACCCAGTATCAGGGCATCGCCAAGACCACGATTCTGAACTGTCTGTTCCTGGTCACCATCCTGCAATTTCTGTCTCAACCCTGCTCTGCCCTGCTGGCTGAGCGCCTGGGCGAGGGGCGCTTCCTGAAATGGGTGGCTACGCTGTGCATCATCGTGCCCTACCCCATGTTCCTGCTGGTACAGACCGGCAACCTGTTCTACATGACGGCAGGCATTACCCTGGCAGTGGTCCTGCTGGCCGCGCTGTATGCGGTGATCGCTGGTTACATGGCCGAAGCATTTGCGGCACGGGTGCGTTACTCGGGCATTTCGATTTCGTATCAACTGGGCAGCGGCTTGACCGGAGGCCTCACGCCGATGATCGGCACCTTCCTGGCCGGTTACTTCGCCGGTGAATGGTGGCCATTGGCAGCATTTTTCAGCGTGCTGGCGCTGATGTCCTTGATTGGCGTCCAGGGCCTGGCCCATCAACGGATTGTTAACCGCGCGTCGGATGCCGTATCCCCTTTGCAAGGAGTCGCCCCATGAGCAAGCCAACCGACATCTCAGAGATCGAATGGCAGTCGCGTTGTGACCTGGCAGCGTTGTATCGCCTGGTCGCCTACTACCGCATGACCGACCTGATCGACACCCACATCACCTTGCGTGTACCAGGACCGAACCGGCATTTCCTGATCAATCGCTACGGCGTGGCGTTCGAAAAGATGCGCGCCAGCGATCTGGTCCTGATCGATCTGGAGGGCACTATCGTTGACAGCCGGTTCGCCAAAGGCCACGTCAACGTCGCAGGCTTCGTCATCCATTCAGCCATTCATGAAGCGCGCCCGGACCTGCACTGCATCGTTCACACGCACACGGCAGCGGGCATGGCCGTCGCTGCACAACGCGAGGGTTTGCTGCCGCTGACTCAGCACGCCCTGAAGTTCTACGGCAACCTGGCCTATCACACCTATGAAGGCATTGCTCTTTCGTTGCAGGAGCGCGAAAGGCTGGTCGCCGATCTGGGTTCACACAACGCCATGATCTTGCGCAATCACGGTTTGCTCGCCGCAGGAGCCAGCGTGGCCGCGGCGTTCCACGAAATCTACTTTTTGGAACGCGCCTGTCAGGCACAGATTCAAGCGCTGTCTGGGGGCGTGGCGTTGAACATTCCAGACGAAGACGTCTGTCGCCACACGGCCGCGCAGTTTCGCCGTGACGGCATCGACGCGATTATTGGCTTGGCCTGGAACGCCGCGCTGAGCCTGATCGACGAACAACGCGCAGAGTGGTGCCAATAACCATGATCAGTCTCGTATTGCTTTGCCAGGACCCGGCGCTCACGGATTGGTTGGCTGCTGTATTCGCCCGCCATGCCCCTCACTTGCAGGTTCTGCGCCCCGATGATGACGGCGCGCAGCAAGCGCAGGTCGCGGTTTGCTGGTTTCCGCCCGCTGGGAGCCTTGGCACGTTCACGCAATTGCGTCTGGTGTATTCGGTTGGCTCGGGGGTCGATCACCTGGCTCAAGACACCTCGCGCGATCCCTCTGTGCCGGTCTGCCGAGTGGTTGATCCTGACCACACCTTGGGCATGAGTGAGTACGTGCACTGGGGCGTGCTGCACTTTCATCGCGGCTTCGATCAAGTCATCGCCGGCAACGCCACGCAGCACTGGCAGCGCCCCGTCCAGCGCCGTGCGCAAGCGTTCAAGGTCGGTGTGATGGGCCTTGGGGCAATTGGTGCGCCCGTGGCCGCACGATTGGCGCAGGCCGGCTACGACGTACGCGGCTGGGCGCGCACACCGCGAGTGATCGATCAGGTCCAGACATTCAGCGGGGCATCCGCGCTGCCCGAGTTTCTGCAAGGGCTCGATGTGCTGGTCAACCTGTTGCCGCTGACCGCCAGCACCAAGGGCGTGTTGTGCCATGAGGTTTTCGAGCGCATGGCCCACGGCAGTGCACTGATCAACTGCGGCCGTGGCCAGCATCTCAACCAGGCTGATCTGCGTCAGGCACTGGCAAGCGGACAGTTGCGTGGCGCATTGCTCGACGTCTTTGAGCAGGAACCTTTGCCTGCTGATTCGCCGCTCTGGCACACACCCGGTGTCTGGGTGACTCCGCACATGGCCTCAGCCGCTTCTGACCAATGCATTGCCCAACAAGTGGCGCAAAACGTGTCGCGCCTGAACGCCGGGCAGGCATTGATAAACCGGGTCGATCCCGAACTGGGCTACTAAGAGCGCCCCCATCCAGCACTGCCCGCGTGGCCTGAACTGATCGTTGAAAGAGGTTATCCATGAAAGCGTTTTTCCATCCGGCACAGCGCCTGCATCATCCACGTTCTTACCTGTCTCGCGGGCAAATGCGCGAGCCGCAAGAACTGCCCTCCCGTATCGACCCGCTGCTGGCGGTCATCGAAAAGCTCGGTTATCCGTTGATTGAACCGGCTGACCATGGCCAGGCACCGCTGGCCGCCGTGCACGGCACTGCTTATCTGGACTACCTGAGCAGCGCTTACCAGCAATGGCATGAGGTGCCAGAAGACTGGGGTGACGAGGTGATGTCCAACATTTATATCCGTGAAGGCAATCCGCTGCGCGGCATCCTTGGCAAGACTGCCCGCTACCTGGCCGATGGTAGTTGCCCGATTGGCGAGCACACCTGGCAGGCCGCCTACTGGTCAGCACAAAGTGCCGTGGCGGCCGCACAAGCGGTAATGGATGGCGACGTCGCGGCTTACGCCCTGTGCCGTCCACCCGGGCACCATGCCCGCGCCGAGGCTGCAGGCGGCTTCTGCTTTCTCAACAACGCCGCCATTGCTGCCCAGGTGTTGAGAGGCCAGTTCGGCAAAGTCGCAGTGCTGGATACCGATATGCACCACGGCCAGGGCATCCAGGAAATCTTCTACGATCGCGACGACGTGTTGTATGTGTCGATTCATGGCGACCCCACCAACTTCTACCCGGCAGTGGCCGGCTTCGATGACGAGACCGGCACGGGCCGTGGCCAGGGTTTCAACCTCAACCTGCCAATGCCGCACGGCGCCAGCGAAGCGGATTTCTTTGCCCGCATGGACGAAGCCGAGGCCGCTTTACACGCCTTTGCACCCGACGTGCTGGTGCTGTCGCTGGGCTTTGATATTTATGAAAACGACCCGCAATCCAGAGTCAGCGTCAGCCACGAAGGTTTCCGTTTGCTGGGTCAAAGGATCAAGGCCCTGGGGCTGCCTTGTGTCGTCGTTCAAGAAGGCGGTTATGACATCGCAACGCTGAATGAAAATGCCACGCGCTTTTTCGACGGCCTGACCGCTTAGCACTGAATCTGACGTTCCCGGGCTGGTTCTCAGCCCGGGCTTGAGCAACCCTTGTGTAGTCGCTGCCAAAGGCTGTGATCTGGCGCGATACAGCAGTGCTTTTTGTGTAGCGTGGGCAGAGCAAAAAATCGCGAGACAAACCCGCTCCCACAGAGGTGTAGTCGATATGAAAAGCTCACCATTAACAATTTTTCATGTCACGCCCCCGTCATTTTCCATTCCTATATTCCTACGTCACAAGTGACGACGGCCTTTCCCCGGCCGTAAAAACCAACTTTCGCAAGGAGTGCGCGTGATGTGCCCGGCAGCCAGGTCCGGGGAGGAAATATATTGTGGATGCAACGCTGACAATCCTGCCGCCGCTTCAGCCATTACCGGCCGGCAGTGCCTCGCGTTTTTTGCGCCGTGCAGGTGCGGTGGTGCTGGTGGTGGCCCTGCATGGCCTGGCACTGAGCATGGCGAACCGCTCCTCACCCGCGACGGTGACGCCAATCGTGACGCGTACGATCTATGCCTCGGTCATTCATGAGCCCACTCCCGCACCTGCCGCCAGCGCCGCCCCGACGCCACCACCACCCGCCCCGCCTCCGCCGCCGGTGGCTCCGGTAACACCCCCGCCTGCAGCCGTACGCCCGGTGGCCAAGCCCAAGCCGGTGGCCAAACCGCATGTGATACAGCACCCGGCTGCGCCAGTTGCCCAGTCGCAACCCGCTCCCTCGACACCTGTGGCCGCCGCCCCCGTCGCGACGCCTGCACCCGCCCCGCCGCCCCAGCCCAAGACGATTACGCGAGGCGTCGAGTACGTGCACGAACCCGAACCCGAGTACCCCGACAGCGCCCGCGAAGAAGGCCACGAAGGCACGGTGATTTTGCGGGTGCTGGTAGACATCCATGGCCAACCCGGCGCCGTGGACATCGTGCGTTCTTCCGGTTTTGGCAGCCTCGATGAGGCCGGCAAAACGGCAGTGCGCGGCGCGCTGTTCAAACCGTATCTGGAGGATGGGCACGCAGTGTCGGTGTACGTGATCGTGCCGCTGCGATTCCAGCTCGACACCTAGCCTCACCTCAATTCATCGCTTCTTTTATCGCAGGGCCTCCCGGTCAGGGCAGTGCTCACCCCAAAGAAAGGAAAGACACATGGAAACCGGAACACTGGGTTTGAATGTTTTGTGGCAACAGGCCGATTTAGTCACCCGTGGCGTGGCCTTGATGTTGTTGGTGATGTCGATTGCGTCCTGGTGCGTGATGCTCGACAAGCTGCTGCGTCTGGCGCTATTTCGTCTGCGCTCGGCTAAGTGGCTGGCGGCATTCTGGAGTGCACCGACGCTCAAGGAAGGCGTGCAGCAATTAGGGCAACGCAGCGCCTATGCCGAGCTGACCCACGCTGGCATCAATGCCGCGCGCCAACACCGTGACGCTTTGGATGCCGACATGAACCCGCCCGCGTTCAGCGAATGGCTGACCCGCGCATTGCGCCAGTCGACCCTGACCATTGGCGGCAAGTTGCAAGGCGGCATGGCGATTCTGGCCACCGTGGGTTCAAGCGCCCCGTTCGTCGGCCTGCTCGGCACTGTGTGGGGCATCTACCACGCCTTGATGAAGATCGGTCTGTCCGGCGATGCCAGCATCGACAAAGTCGCCGGCCCTGTGGGCGAAACCCTGATCATGACTGCGCTGGGCCTGGCCGTGGCCATTCCGGCGACCCTGGGCTACAACCTGCTGGTGCGCAGTAACAAACAGACCCTGGCTGAGTTGGGCAAGTTTGCCTTTGAACTGCACGACCTGCTGGTGATCGGCGCCCGCGCAACCCCGCGTGACGGCCAGCCTGCACGCAGCCTCTTCAACGCCCAGGCGGAGTACGTCTGATGGCCGGTGGATTGTTGGGCGGCGACGACCTCGAAGAAGACGGCTTCAATCCCGAGATCAACACCACGCCGCTGGTGGACGTGATGCTGGTGCTGTTGGTGATTTTCATCATCACCGTACCGGCCATCCAGCACTCGGTGAAGATCGACCTGCCCAAGGCCGCCGCGCAGCAGGACAACAAACCGCCACCCGCTGTCGACCTGGCCCTGGACAACGATGGCCACCTGCACTGGGACGACCACGCTATCAGCGACAGCGAATTGCCGACCCTGATCGCCGAGGCCGCCGCACGTCAGCCTGTGCCCGAACTGCACCTGCGCGCCGAGCGCAACACGCCCTATGAAAAGGTGGTGCAGGTCATGGCTGCGGCGCAGTCCGGCGGGTTGGACAAGATCGGTTTTGTGACCCAGGCCGTTACTCCTTAAACACTGCGTCGCCTTTGCCCAAACGTTTTGGCCGGCTGTTTCAGCCGGCCACGGCCAAGTGCGCGCCACAACAATTATCCCGGCCGTGAATGGCCGTTTTCGAAGGTGCAGTCATGTTTCGCAAATCCCCGTTGTATGTGCGTGCAGGTCTCGGTTTCGCAGCGCTTGCCATGGCCATGCCATCATTTGCTGCCGACGCAGCTCCGGCCATCGACGACAGCGCGCTGGCCACCCTGCCGCAAGTCACGGTAAAGGCCGCCAAGCGCAAACCGGCGCTGCACCAGCAAACCAACAGCGGTGCCTTGGGCAGCCACGCGGTGATCGACACGCCGTTCTCGTTCAAGAGCGTCGGCAGCAGCGAAATCCAGGACCGTCAGGCGGGCATTTTGTCTGAAGCCGTCAAGTACGATGCCTCGGTCACCTCAATCAGTTCCAGCTATGGCACGCACCCCGCCACCCTGGCTGTGCGCGGCCTGCCGCTGGATGACCTGAACGGCTACAAGGTCGACGGCATGGCCAACATCAACCGCGGTGTAGAAATGCCGCTGGAGATGTTCGACCGCATCGATGTGCTCAAAGGCCTGTCGGGCTTCATGTACGGCTTCGGCAGCCCGGGCGGGATCGTCAACTACGTGACCAAACGGCCTACCGACAAAACCACCTTCAGCGTGGACGCCGGCTACGAATCCAACAACCTCTACAAGGAACACCTGGACGTTGGCGGCCGCCTGGGTGATCCGCGCTTCGGCTACCGGGTCAACCTGGTGCACGAAGAAGGCGATGCCATTTCGGGTGATGCCAAGGTCAACCGCACGGCGGTGGGCGTGGCCCTGAGCGCACAACTGAGCGATGACCTGAGCCTGGACTTCGACACCCTGTACCAGAAACGTGATACAAGCGGTGGCACCGACATCATCGTCAACCCTAAAAATGCCTTGCCCAAACCCATTGATGGCAGCAAACGCCTGTACAGCAACGGCTCCTACACCGATGTCGACTACAGCTTGTCGACGATCAGCGCGACCTACAAATTCTCGCCCGACTGGACCGGCAAACTGGCCTATCGCTACAGCGATTCGACACGCCGCTACATAAAAGACCAGTACCAGATTTCCAATGATGCAGGCGGCTACTCCGACAAGGTTTCGACCGAGTACCACGGCTATGACTACAACGACGCCATGGGCACCCTGGAAGGCAAGTTCAACACCGGCTGGTTCAGCCACGACGTGGTCGTGGGCGCCACGTATTCGCAACTGAACTCGGAAAAATCCGTGATTAGCCCCAAGGGCACCGTCGGCAAGGGCAACCTGTACGACCCGACGATCTTCTCGGTGTACAACTTTGACTACAGTGGCGGCACCTACGGCGATGACAACGTCAAGGAAAGCGCCGTGTTCGCCAGCGACACCATCGGCCTGGGCGAACACTGGTCCTTGCTGGCAGGTCTGCGTAACGAAAACTTCATTGAAGATACCCACGCCTCTGCCACGGCACCTTCGGTCCAGTACAAAGCCCGGCCCGCCACCCCAACCGTTGCGCTGATGTACAAACCGAACAAAGACGTGACGTTGTATGCCAGCTACGTCGAGTCACTGGAAAACGGCGGCACCGCCCCCACCACCGCCGCCAACTCCGAACAGACATTAGGCCCATTGCTCAGCAAGCAATACGAAGTGGGTGTAAAGGCCCAGCAACGAAACTGGAGCGCCACCGCTGCAGCGTTCCGCATCGACCGCGGCGCCGAATACACCAACGACGCCAACGTATTCGTGCAAAGCGGCATCATTCGCTATCAAGGCCTGGAGCTGAACGGCAGCATTGATGCCACACCGAACCTGACCGTAGACGGCAGCGTCATGTCGCTGGACTCGGCCTACCACGATGCGGGCGACGGCGTAGACGGCAACCGCGCCGCCGGTGCGGCGCATTACCAAGCTGCAACACAAGTCACTTATCGTGTCCCTCAAGTGCCCGGCATGTTCCTGCGTACAGGCGCCCAGCGGATCGGCGAAATGGCGGTGGACTCAGGCAACGTGCACACCCTGCCCGCCTACAGCCTGTTCGATGCAGGCGGCGGCTATCGCATGCACCTGAGCGGTGGTCACTCGCTGACCTTTGGCGCCAACGTCACCAACCTGGCCAACAAAAAGTACTGGACCTTCTACCAGGAAAACTACCTGCAGCCGGGTTCGCCTCGTACTCTGACCTTCAACACGCGTTATGACTTCTAGGCCAGCGATGATAAATACAACGTTGTTGAAGTACACGGTTCTGGCGCTGGGCATCTGCCTGGCGCTTCCCGCAGCGGCTACACCCCTGGATACCACCGGGCTGCGCCTGGACAAGGTGGTGCTGGTGATGCGTCACGGCATCCGCCCGGCGACCGACACCGCCGCGCTGCAACGCTGGTCGGCCAAGGCATGGCCAGCGTTTGAAGTGCCCGACGGCCAGTTGACCGACCACGGCCGGGCAGCCACGGTGCTGCTCGGCCAATGGCAACGCGGCTTGCTTAATTCGCTCGGCCTGTTCAAGGCCGGGCAATGCCCGCAGGTAGGCGACGCTTACGTGTGGTCAAGCCCGGTCGCGCGGACCCAGGCCACCAGCGCTGCGCTGGTGGAGGGCATGTTTACGGGCTGCAACATCGCCGTGCAGCATGCACAAAAAAACCAGGACCGGCTGTTTCACGCCACTGAAAATGGCCTGGCGCCCCTGGACCCGACACGCACCCAGGCTGCATTGCTGAGCGCCATGGGCGGCAGCATCGACACCGCCCGTGAACGCTATGCCAAATCGGTGCTGACCATGCAGCAAGTGGTAGGTGTGCCAACCACCTGCGAGCAAAAAAATTGCGCCCTGAGCGAGCAACCCTGGGCGCTTAAAGAGAAAGCAGATGAGATCAAACTCAGCAGTCCCTTGAGCATTGGCGCCGCCATGAGTGAAACCTTTCGCATGCAATATGCCGAAGGCCTGCCGCTGGGACAGGTCGCCTTTGGGCAAGGGCGCAGCGCCGCAGACGTCTCACGTTTGATGGCATTGCGGTCTGCGAAGTACACACTCAGCAACCACGTCCCTTACATCGCCCAGCGCGGCGCGTCGCAATTGCTTGGGCAAATCCTCCTGGCCCTGCAACCGTGCTCGGCGGGCAGCCCGCCCGGGACCAAATGGTTGGCCTACGTGGGTCACGACACCAACATCGCGCAGTTACGCACGCTGCTCGGGTTTGACTGGAAAATCGCCGAATACCCGGAAAATGACGCTGCACCGGGCGGCACCATCCTGTTTGAACGCTGGGTTAACGACCGCACAGGCGCGCAATTTGTGAGCGTGGCTTATGTCGCGCAGAGCCTGGACCAACTGCGCAACTTGTCCGATGCAGCGCCGTATGTGGTGCAGTACCCAGGCTATGCGGGCGAACCATTAATGCCGTTGAACGGGTTCATCGCCCAGATGCAAAAGCGCATCGATCCTTCGGCGACCGAGGTGCAGCATTACAGTAGTAAATAACAGCCTGCAGACGCTGCCTGTTTTTGCTTAACGCTGTGGAGAAAACCCGAACCGACGTTTAAAGCGCATTGAAAACCGTGAAATGGAACGGTAGCCGCAGGCGTCGGCTATCTGCGAAAGACTGAAGTGCGTCGTTTGCAGGAGCATCATGGCATGGTGCATGCGGATCTCCGTCAGCACCGTGCTGAAGCTGATGCCTTCTTCTGCGAGGCGCCGCCTCAAGGTCGCTTCACTGACCGCCAGCTCGCGCCCTGCCTGTGCTGCCGTCCAGTGTTGTTCCGGAGCCTTGGCCAGCAGCTGAGTCAACCGCTCGGCCAGACCGGGCGCTGAAGGGCGGGCAAAGACAATACTCCGCTCTTGCAGTGCCAACAAAAGTCCCATCAAGCGATGGGTCTGTTGCGTGTCAGACACGGTTCGTGAATCGATACCTCTGATGCAGAACTGCAGCGCATCATTCAAATCTTCGTCGAGTTCAAGGGTCTTGCATTCAGTGACTGGGCTTGAGGGCGTAAGCATGTGGCCATAGCGTTGGTGGAACTCGGTGATGAGGCCAGGTGCAAGCGCCAAATAAAGTGAGGTAAATTTAGGGCTGTTTTGACCTGGCGTTTTTTCGATGTCAGCGAGGGTGTTTTTGGGCACCACCATCAGGGTATGAGGGTCAGTCAACGTCCAGGAGCCGTCAGCACATTCCAGGGTTAAGCGCCCCGATGTCACAACCAGTAGCGTCGCTTCAAAAAAGCGGAAGCCCGTCGCATGCTGCGCGTGAATCAGATGCGGCCTGGCCAGCAGGCACAGCGTTTGTGCTTGCTGGCTCGCGCCCGATGGCAGCAGCCAGCGGGCGTCGTCTGGTTGCGAGGCAGTCACAGGTTTAAACCGATCCATGGTCAGTCAGTGGCTCCTGGCGTTCATGAAGTTCACAGGTTCATATTGAGGGTATAGGTGCCTGTCAGGCTGGCCTTGGCCAGAACGTGCCCTTGCAGTGCATCCAAGACAGACTGGCTCGTGACCGGCCCTTCAATCAGCAGGCTGGGCACGTCTAAAGCGTAAACGGTGAAGATGTAATGGTGTAGCCGCTCATCGTTCCACGGCGGGCATGGACCGTCGTATCCATAATATTCACCAGCCATTTGTGGGTCCGATGCAAACCAAGCGGTGTAATCATTAATACCGTGGCGCTGCCCATTAGCTGTGTGAGGGCCGTTTTTACCTTTTGGGGTAATACCGGAGCTATGGCTGCCTTCAGTGATTTCACGTTGCGTCGCGGGAATATCGATCAATAACCAGTGGTAAAAATCTACGCGCGGCAAGGACACGGCAATCGTTTTGCCCTCCTGATTCACATCATCGCCCACACTGGGAACATCAGGATCGTGGCATATCACGACAAAAGACTGAGTATTCGCCGGAACGTCTGTCCATGCCAGATGCGGGTTGCGGTTGCTTGACAGTGCGTAGTGACTGTCAGCGTTCGGAACAGCAAAGGCGTATTCGCCCGGGATGGCTGCGTTGTCACTAAATGCGTTACTGCTCAGTTTCATGATGGGCCTGCCTGTGCGGTGAGTATCGGAGCGTTTACCAGCCTGGTAGAAGCAACGGCTGTGGGAGTGATTTTAGAGTGCAAGTGAGTGCCGCTTTTGACCCGGCCAATCATTAACTGCACAGATCCAGTCAACATGTTCGCTCCCAACGGACGTAGCCTCGCAAGGCTCGCCAGCGACTTCGGGTTGTGAGCACCTCACACACCATTTGCGCCGGTCACGGCCCTTCCAGCAAATGATCCAGAAACAATCCTGCCGCGACCGACAAGGCTTCCCTTGATCTGACACACACGCTGATTTCACGGGACGTCCAGGACTCGTCAAGACTGATCACCGTCGCCCGCTCGATGTTATAGATGCTCAGACTGCCTTCGGGCAGGATGCCAATCCCCACGCCCGCCTGAACCATGCCGCACAACGCATCGTAGCTGGACACTTCCATGCGGATTTTCAGTGAGCGCCCCAGATCATTGGCGGCTTTGATTAGCTGAAAGTTGAGATGAGTACCGCTGCTCAGCGCAACATAAGCGTAATCAAGGGTTTCATAAAAGCGCACCGAGGTACGTGCGGCCAAAGGATGATCCTTGGGCACCAGAAGCACCAATTTGTCGTGACGAAACGCAAAGACTTCTATGTCTGCCCCATGCGGCAAGCGAGTGAAGACGCCGATGTCGGCACGGTTCTCCGCCACCTCTTTGGTAATGGCCAGGCTTTGCCGTTCTTCCATACTCACGCTGATCAACGGGTATTGGTCCATGAATGACTTGATCTTGGCGGGCATGAACTGAGTGATGGCTGAGATATTGGCCAGTATCTGCACCGATCCGCGGCGACCATGGGAGTAGTCGCGCATTTGTACAACGATTTCATTGAGATTGTTGAGGGCACTACGGGCCATGAACAACAGCGAAAGGCCCGCGTCTGTGGGGGTGATTCCCTTGTTCGAGCGATCCAGCAGTTTTGAGTCCAGCAACTCTTCCAGCTCGCTGAGCCGCTTGCTGATTGCTGCAGCAGCGATGTGCTCGCGTTTGGCAGCGGCAGCGATAGTGCCCTCTTCCACCACACTGACAAAAAGTCGCAATGAGACAGGATCAAGTTTCATATGAGGTACCGTGGCATCTAGGCCTAAGGCTGTAAGCGTACCTCACTCAACATTGACTCAGAATGCACCCGACAATAAATGGCCAGCATTCGGGACCCGGGCCTCAAGCCCCAAGGTCTTGAGCATTTGGTAAACCGTCGCGATCGATGCTGACAGCACAGGTTTTTCGAGGCGATCCTGAACCAACTGAATCGCAGGCAAAGAAGGCATTTGCACACAGCACGACAGCACCACCCCGTCGGCCTGGCCTATGTTGAGTTTGTCGGCGTAGCCTACCAGGTTCATCGGGTCCAGGCGTCCGACTTCCAGGTTGTCAGACACCTGCAGGCTGATTGAATCGACAACCTCAATGCCTGCCGCTTCGATGTAGTCAATCACCTGTTGGGTCAATGGCTTCATGTACGGGGTGATGATCGCGATTTTTTTGTAGTCGAGCAGGTTGAGGCTGTCGATCAAGGCACCAGCAGAACTGAGAACCGGTGCATTCGATTGGTTGGCACTCACGGTGTTCTTCAGACGCTCTTGCGAGACTTTGTGGTAACCCGCGCCCTGGCACATGATCGCCACCAGGCAGGCATACGCCATCACATCAACCCGCGCATCGCTTAGCTCCAGCGCGCAACGGTCGCTGTCGATGTCCATCTTTTTCAGCTCTTCAGGGCTGACATGCATCATGCGCATACGTGCCGAGTGGAACGTGAAATGCTCCTCTGGAAACAGCGGGTAACGCGAGGTCAGCATCGCCGGAATTTCGGTCTCCATGGTGGTGTTGGAACTGGGAACAATCTGTCCGATTCGAAAGTTTTTCATGTGCGTGTTCTCTGTGAAGTCCAGGTCAGTTACCGCTGGTGAGTTGAACGCCCTTGGTTTCCTGAAGCGTGAACACCATGATGGCGGCTATCACATAAGCAACGGAGGCAAGGGAAATGGTGGCCGTAAAGCCGACAATCGGGATCAGAACCGGTACCAGTTTGATTCCGGCGATAGCGCCGATACGGCCGAAGTTGAAGCAAAAGCCCGAAGCGGTTGCGCGAATGCTGGTCGGGAACAACTCGGCATACCACGCACCGAAGCCGCTGAAATAACCCGTAAAGAAACCCAACAGTGCGGCCAGAGAGCCCAGCGTGATGACGTTTTGGGTGGTGAACATCAACGTGCCGTCAGTCAACGGCATCAATGTTGCCGAGTAGGCAAAGACGGGCACCATGATTGCCATGCCGGCAAAGAACGTTGCAAATGCCAGGCGTCGCCCGATGCTTTCGGCAAGGTAACCGTAAGCCAGGTAACCGATGGTGGCGCCGATGCCGATCCAGATAATAAAGACCGGTGCCTGATCGATCCTCACGTTCAAGATGTTCTGCAGGTAAGCCGGCATAAAGGTCGTAATGATCCAGTAGCCATACATCCCCAGCACCGAAATGCTGAGCCCCAGCAGAGTTGTTTTCAGGTACTGAGGGCTAAAGATTTCGGTGAGTCGGCCTTTGTTTGCGTTGTTGCGCATGAACTCGCGGTTGGCCAGCCAGACCGGTGATTCTTTGACAAACAGCCAGATGAATATCAGGGTCAGAAACGAAGGAATAGAGGCGTAGACGAACAGCATCCGCCAGGATTCCGGGTTATTGCTGTCCAGGAATGTCCAGGCAAACACTGCGGCGAGAAGACCGCCCCCGGACCAGCCGGTCTGCATCACCGCGAAAGCCTTGGCACGCCCGGCGGGAGGCCAGATTTCAGACACCAGTGCAGCAGCGGCGGACCACAAACCGCCAACGCCGATACCCACGCAGAATCGAAAGATATCCAATTGCCACAAGGTCTCTGCAAAGCCGCAGAGAAAAGTGCCGGAGCCATAGACTAAAACCGACAGCATCATAGTTTTCTTGCGCCCGATCTTGTCGCAAAGATTGCCCAGAAAGAAACCGCCAATCCCCGTGGCGAGCAAGAACCACGCAACCGTCGACACGACATCGCCCAAGCCAACTGCGAAGGTCGTCGCAATAGCCAGCAGCACGAAGCCAAAGATGGTTGCGTCCAGCGCATCAAATAACCATGCAGCCCAAGAGCCTCCCAACGTTATGTAGCGCTGGTTGGTGGTCAACGCTTGAATGCCGTTGTCGGCAGAAGCACCGGCTAAAGATCCGGAAGCAGGGTTTTTCATGAAGAAACCTCATTGAGATGAACTTATTATTCTTGGAGAAAGACGCATCGGCAGTGGGTCATTGCCGGGCGAATGTTCATGAGGTTGTGATGGTAGAGTCGGCGCAGACTAGGCGTATATCAGGCATTGGCGAGCTTGCCATCGCGCTTGGCGATGGCAGGCCCGGATGGCGGAAACCACCTGTGTTGGCAAATGAGCAAGGGTAAACATGACGACGAAGCGATGCTTTTGGGAAAGCCACAAATTAGATAACCGTGGCAGATAGCCGTTACTTTTTTAAATCCTCTGGAATCGTCATCCCTTGCGCTTGCAGCAAGTGCACGAAGCTACTCAGGTTTCGCGACACGGCCCCGCGTCGCCATACGAGCCAGGTGGTCAGGTAACGGAATTCAGCGGCCAGTGGCCAGATGCTGACCGTCGTGCACCCCGGCATGCTCTGCAGCATGCTGCGCGGCATCAGTGCCAAGCCGGCCCCGGCACTGACACAGGCGAGCATGCCGTGGTACGACTCCATTTCGAAGATTTTGCCGGGCACCGCGGCGTCGGTGTTGAACCACTTTTCAAAGTAATGGCGGTACGAGCAATTGGCCCGAAAGGCATAGATGTTCTCGCCGTTAACGTCAGTAGCGCTACGGATGGGTGCGTGATGGAGCGGCGCAATGATGACCATTTCTTCTTCAAACACCGGCACGCCTTCCAGCACCGGATGCAACACCGGGCCATCAACGAACGCGGCCACTAATCGACCCGCCAGCACGCCTTCAATCATGGCCCCTGACGGTCCTGTCGACAGATCCAGATCCACACGGGAATGCTGTTGGTTATAGGCCGCCAGCAAGGCAGGAATCCGCACCGCCGCGGTACTTTCCAGCGAACCCAGCGCGAACGCCCCCTGGGGCTCTTCGCCCGCCACCGTCGCCCGCGCTTCTTGCACCAGGTCGAGAATGCGCCGCGCGTAGTCGAGGAAGCTCCAGCCCGCCGGTGACAGGCGCAAACGGCTTTTCTCGCGAATAAACAAATCAACCCCCAAATCTTCCTCAAGCTGTTTGATCCGGGTCGTCAGGTTCGAGGGCACACGATGGATGTGGGCTGCTGCCGCGCTGATGCTGCCGTGATCAACCACCGCCTTGAAAATTTCCAATTGCACCAGATCCACAGTCATTCTCCAATCGTGAAAGAAACGATCTTTATTATTCAGTTTAAAGAAATCATTCGCCACCCTACTCTGTGTTCATTCACTCACACAGCAGGACCATGCCATGAGCTCGATTTCCAGCCAGACCCACGCTATTTCGATCAACCCGACGACGGGCGAACAAATTGGCCATTACGCGTTTGAGTCCGACGAGGCTCTGGACGCAGCGCTCACCCGTGCAGCATCGGGTTTTAACACCTGGAAACGCAAATCGCTGCAAGAGCGCTCGGCGGCCATGGTCGCGCTGGCCAAGGCGCTGCGCGACAACGCTGACGCTATGGCAACCATGATCACCGAGGAAATGGGCAAGCCGATCACCCAGGCCCGTGGCGAAATCGAGAAATGCGCCAAGCTCTGCGAGTGGTACGCCGAACATGGCCCGGCCATGCTTGCGGCTGAACCGACCCAGGTAGAAGGCGGCAAGGCGCGTATTGAATACCGTCCGCTAGGGCCGATCCTGGCGGTCATGCCGTGGAACTTCCCGGTCTGGCAAGTACTGCGCGGCGCAGTCCCGGCATTACTGGCAGGTAACACCTATGTGCTCAAGCACGCCCCGAATGTGATGGGCAGCGCCTACCAGATTCGTGACGCCTTTGTGCGCGCCGGTTTTGCCGAGGGCGTGTTTGAAGTGGTCAACGTCACCCCGGACGGTGTATCGCGCGCCATTGCCGATCCACGCATCAGCGCCGTGACACTCACTGGCAGCGTTCGGGCCGGTACCGCGATTGGCGCCCAGGCCGGTGCCGCGCTGAAGAAATGCGTACTGGAACTGGGCGGTTCGGACCCGTTTATCGTACTGAACGACGCCGACCTGGATGCTGCCGTTCAAGCTGCAGTGATCGGTCGTTACCAAAACTCGGGGCAAGTTTGCGCGGCCGCCAAGCGCCTGATTATTGAAAAAGGCGTGGTCGAGGAGTTCACCCAAAAATTTGTCGAAGCCACGCGCAAACTGGTAGTGGGCAACCCGCTGTCCAACGACACCTACATCGGCCCGATGGCACGCTTTGACCTGCGTGATGAACTGGACCAACAAGTGCGCGACACCCTGGAAGAAGGTGCGACTTTGTTGCTCGGCGGTGCTAAGGCCCAAGGGGCTGGCAACTTTTATGAACCGACGATTCTGGCCAACGTGACCGACCGCATGACCTCGTTCAAACAGGAACTGTTCGGCCCGGTAGCATCGATCATTACTGCCGAGGACTGCGCCCATGCCGTGGCGCTGGCCAACGACAGTGAGTTCGGCCTGACAGCAACGATCTACAGCGCCAACGTCGAACTGGCCCAGCAATTGACCGGCGAACTGGAAACCGGCGGCGTGTTCATCAATGGCTACTCGGCCAGCGATCCCCGCGTGGCCTTTGGTGGCGTGAAGAAAAGCGGGTTCGGCCGTGAACTCTCGCACTTTGGCGTGCGCGAGTTCTGCAATGTGCAGACCGTGTGGCTGGATCGCAACTGATTCAGTTTCGTGTCGGATGATTACGGGTATGACTCACCCACATGGGTAACAGTTTTGGTCTGTGCTGATGTGCGCAGGGACAACGACAGAATCACTGGGTACATATCCATTTGAGGCGCAACGGCCACTTAGGGTTACGCCCTTACGGCGTGCCACTTTGAAAAGCGCAAAGTGGCCAAACGCTTTCGCCCCTACCCCTCGGTGCCTCGCTGTGGCTCGGCATGCCCTCACCACAGGCCTTGCTCCGTGGGCCCGCCGCGATCGGCCATCCATGGCCGTGTCGCGGCTAACCCGGCGTCCTGCCGGGTTACCCACTACGCAAAACCTGCGCTCGGCCAGCAGGGTTTAATGGGGCCTTTAACATCAAGATCACAAGCCAGATCAACAGCCAGATCAAAAACCACACGACCTGCTACCAAGCTGCCGCAGGCTGCGATCTTTTGATTGTTGCTGTTGCTGTTGCTGTTGCGGTTGCTGTTGCTTTGGTTTTTGATCTATCCGCCCCTTCGGGAGGCCGAGTGTAGGTTCTGCGTAGTGGGTGTCCCGGCATGGATGCCGGGAGAGCCGCGATGGGCCATGGATGGCCCGTGGCGGCGTGCTCACGGAGCGGGATAGGCCCATGGGTACTTGTGTGGCTGTTTGACAAAAGTGCCTCGCCGTAAGGGCGAAACCCATAGATCGCCATAACGGATCAAATGGATATGTACACCGCCCCACTCAAAGCACTTCGCGCCAGAACGCAGCCTTCAGCAGTCACTACAGGGAAAATAGTGTCATCGAGTACATATCCGTTACAGCCGTTCAATCATGCCCCACCCTTCTGACGCCTACCTCTCCCATAACACACTGGCGGTGACGCCTTGTTTCATGTTTGATGACAGCCCGTTTAGGCAAGCGGGCAACACAGAACAGGATAAAACCCAATGTCAGAACTGATTTTTCGACAAGCCATACCCGCGGACACAGATCGCTGCTACGAGATCGAAACGGTGGCTTACGAGGGTGACGAAGCTGCAACCCATGCCAAAATCGCGACGCGGATCGACCAGTATCCAGAGGGCTTTCTCATCATGGAGCTGGATGGAGAAATCGCCGGCTTCATCAACAGTGGTTGCGCCCATGAAGTCATCATGTCTGACGAAGCGTTCAAAGAGCTAAAAGGCCACGATGCCGACGCCCCCAATGTCGTCATCATGTCGGTCGTGCTGGACCCGGCTCACCAAGGTAAAGGCCATTCATCCAAGTTAATGCGCCAGTTCATCGAGCGCATGCGTGGCATGGGCAAATCAAGCATTCACTTGATGTGCAAAGAACAGCACATCGACCTCTACGCACATTTTGGCTATCGCTACGTGCAGCCTTCGCCCTCAGATCACGGCGGGATGGCATGGCATGAAATGGTCATGGCGCTGTAGAAGCGCTGACGAACGCGGGGCACGTAAAGTTCTCGGGAATGCGACCAAGCCCCGATGAGCTTTGGCTCGAGGAGGTACGGAGGCGTTTCTGCTACGAAATTCGCACAATCTTTTCTACAGGCGGGCTGATTCGACTTGAGCAATGAAAATACAGACGCTTGCATCAAAGCCGATCACGAAGCCAAACACTCATTTTTGTACCTGTTTCGCACAGTCAATGCCCTGATCTATGTAGATCTGAAGCGGGAACTGCACATCCAACTGTTCGCAGTGTTGGATTCGCTGACAGTTGCGCTCACGCCAAAGCACAATTGATCCAAGAGAGGAGCCAGACCTTTCTGATATTCATCTGGCATGACTGAAAGCCAACTTCGGGTTCACGCAGGGCAAGGACACCTAACCTGCCCTGCAAAACGGGGATCTTTTACCGGCTGACGCCATTGGCCTTGAAGAGCCATTCAAACGCCTGCTCCACGGTGGGTGCAGGCGTTTCCAGCGGGCTTGAGCTGATCTGTCCGGCGGTACGCTGGAACAGGTCTTTTACCCCCGGCAGCACGGCCACGGGCATATCCGCGGCGCGCAATTGGCGCTCAGCCTCTTCAACCTCTTTGAGACGACGAGGCGCATGCACGACGTGCGTGCGGATCAAGGCGCCGAGGAAATCCCGCAGGCTGGCTTGATCGATGTCGCTCAAGGCGTCGTGCAGTTTGTCGGTCACGCCTTGTTTTTCTGCGGCCATGAAGCATTCGATGGTGAGGGCTTCCAGGCCTTTGGTGAACACGCTTCGCAGGATTTTCAGTGCCGCCGCATCGCCGGCCGCACCACCGTCGACCGATTTGAGCGGCGCGCCTATGCCAGCAAACAGCCCCAGGGCGCGATCAATCCCGGCGCCCGCTCCCAGTAAATTGGTTTTCTCATGGGTCAGCGCGATGGCCCCAAGGATTGCTACGTCGACATAATCGATGCCCGATTGCGCCGCCCGTTCGGCAGCGATTCTGATCTGCTTGGGGTCCGCGGTCGTCATGTCGATGTAGAGCGCATGCTTGCGCATGTGGGCCAGCGCCTGTTCGGCTACGACCAGGGAAACCGTGCCGAAGACACACGACACGACGATGTCGCATTCAGGCGCGATCTCGGCGATCGAGGTGCAGACGCCCAGCCCTAACTCGGCAGCAAACGCCTTGGCGGTGGGTGACGGGTTCAAATCGCACAGGATGATTTCATGCCCGGCCGCTGCCCATGGCCGTGCATACGTAAGGCCAACTTCACCCGCTCCGACTATTCCGATTTTCATTGTTTTAATTTCCGCTTATTTGGCCCCGTAGGCGCCCTTGTAAGTTCCGGACGCAATTTGCGCCAACATCTCTGCTTCTTTTTGCTCAGTGCCGAGGCACCGTTGCAACAATTCTTCAGCCTGCTCGGCAGGGAACGCCACGATGCCATCGTGATCACCGACAACAATGTCACCCGGCGAGACGATCATGCCGCCAATGCTGACCGGCACGTTGATTTCACCCGGCCCGTTTTTATACGGGCCGCGGTGGTAGGCAGCCCGGGCAAACACCGGGAAGCAGCCTTTGCCAATCGTCGCCAGGTCACGAATGGCGCCGTCCACCACGATACCCGCTGCGCCACGCTTCTCAGCGATGGCCGTCATGATGTCGCCCATCAAGGCACGGCTGATATCTCCTCCGCCATCCACCACCAGGACCTGGCCCGGCTCGAGAATTTCCAACGCTTGATGGATCGCGCGATTGTCACCGCACGGTACTTTCACCGTCAGGGCCGGGCCGACCATGGTGCCTTCGATGCGATGAAACGGCGTAAGGGGGGCGCCGGGCAGACGGTCCAGACAATCGCTGATGATAGACGTCGAAGTGCGGCGATAAGCGGCCAGCAGCGCGTTGAAGTCTGAAAGTGAGGCGGTCGCGTTCATGGGTGTTCCTCAGGTGGCTAATGGCTCCGAGGATAAAGACCCTGAAAAATAGAAAAAGCGATATTATCGTATGCCCAAACATGCCTAGCTGGAATGTTAATGATCAACCTTCGGCAACTCCTCGCCCTGCACTGGATCGAACGTCTCGGCACTTTCGAGCGCGCGGCAGAACACCTCAATACCACGCAGTCAGCCATTTCCAAGCGAATACAGGAACTGGAAGCGTCCACCGGCCTGCAATTGTTTGATCGGTCGCAGCGCGGCGCGCGCCTTACCGCAATCGGGGAGCAAATGCTGGTGATCGCCCGGGAGATGCTCACCCTGGCCGAACGCATCACTTCACTGAAGGACGGCACGCACGTCGTGACTCGACGGCTGCGGCTGGGCGTGACCGAGCTGACAGCGCTGACCTGGCTACCCAAACTGATTGCCAGGCTGGTAGATGACTTTCCGGGCCTTACCGTGGAGGCTGAAGTCGATATGAGCCGTAACCTCCATGAAAAGCTCATGGATGATCTGGTGGACCTGATCATTATCCCGGACACCTTCACCGCGCCCGAGATCACCTCGGTCCCGCTGACCCTCGTTGAAAACGCATGGATGGCGGCCCCCGGGCTGATCGGCCACCCGCAGGTGGTCGGGCTTGCCGAACTGGCCAAATACCCTTTGCTGGTGCAGGGGAAGAAGTCGGGGTCCGGACTGTTCGTCAACAAATGGCTGGGCGCCATGGGCATCGAACTTCCGAAGATGCTGTCCTCCGATAGCCTCACGGCCATGGTCGGGCTGACGGTTGCTGGTTTGGGCGTCACCTACCTGCCACTGGAGTGCTTTCGCCCACTGGTCGATGAGGGCAAGTTGACGATCATAAACACAGAACCGCCTTTGCCCCCTGTCCCTTATATGGCGATGTACCGCAATGATCGGCCGTCAGCGTTCGTGAGCGAGGTGGCGGTGCGGGCTGTGGATCTGTGCGATTTCACACGCCAGCTGCAAAGTTGATTCGCCCGCAGACCATCAACCGATGCAGCCCCAAGGCTGCATCAGCCAACGCGTCGCAGGCTTAGTCTGCGCCGCTGGCCGGTTCGTCGAGGTTAGCTGGCTCAGTGATCGACAGTACAAATACCAACGCAGCCAGTGAGCACACGCCCAGAAAGATGAACACTGCCGTCCAACTGTAGCTGTCCAGGAGCATGCCTGTGATAAGCGGTGCCATGGCGCCACCGGCCTGCCCCGCGCTGTTGACCACAGACGCCGCCACCGGGTACGTGGTTCGCGTGGTCAGGCCCATGGAATACACGGAAAACGAGGAATAGCCGACGTTCAGCAGGAAGCCGGTGCCGAACAGCAGCAGGCTGACGGACAGCAGGTCATTGGGTGCATAAACCAGAGCAATCATCATCAGGCACGTCGCAACGGCACTGATCATCATCGTGGGTTTTCTGCGGCGATCCAGAACGGTATCGGACAACCAGCCCCCGACAATATTGCCTAGCACGCCCCCGGCAAACGGCAACGACGCGACAAAACCGATCTGCATCAACTCAAAATGCTTCACTTCCCCCAGGTACTTGGGCAGCCAGGCGAGCAGCACGTTGACCACGCCGGTCATCAACAAATAACCCAGACCGCAACCCCAGATATTCCATGATGCAAAGACAGACCGCGACGTTGCCAACCGCGGGGTTTGCTTGTAGCGCAGGGCTTTGTCCAAGGCCCCAAAGCTCTTGTGCTTGCGGACACCGTTGCTTTCGCTCTTCTGCTGGTCTTCGATGTAGATCGCTTCCGCCTCGTTGACCCGCCGACCTGAGCGCGGATCGTTGGGCACCAGCCACCACCAGATCAGCGCCAGCAACACGCCGGGGATGGCGAAGGCAAAGAACATCGTGCGCCAGCCATCGAGCATAATCAGCGCTGCGCCCACAGGCGGGGCGATAACCGCGCCCATCTTGGCCGCCGACAAAAAAGCGCCTGTCGCCAATCCTTTTTCGCGCGGCGGGAACCAGCGATTGATCGTACTGAGCATCGACAACGGAAGCGCCGCTTCTGCTACACCGAGTGCCGCACGATAAATTTTCAGCAACCCGAAGCTGTTCGCGGTGCCAATCAGCAAGGTGAACACAGACGTCAAACCGATGGAGACCGGCGCGACCAGACGCACACCCACCCGGCTGAGCAGAAAACCCGCCGGGATTTGGCCCAAGGAGTAAAACAGGAAAAACGCACTGACGAGCAAGCCCGCCTGGGCGTTCGTTGCGCCGAATTCTTTCTGGATGTAGGGCAAGGCGATGCCGATGTTGGCACGGTCGGCGGCGGCCAGCATGTACACGACGACAATGACCGACAGAACAACCCAGCGATACTTTGACCTGGCCACCTGGGCAGCAGAGTCGGTGGTGGCAATTACCGTCATGAACATACCTTTTTTATGCTTATTGGAGCAGGCATGTTCAGCATTCAGGGATGTCAAAAAAAGCGATAAATTAGAAACTCAAACCATTCCATATGGGCATTAATTGTCGTTAAAAAACCATAATCTGAAGACCTGCCTTGATGCAGGAAGGAACGGCACAAGGCTTGACCCGATGAGGTCAAGCCCGTGCCAAGGCGCTCGTTGGCTTCAGGCCTGCCCGGACGGGTACAGTTCGCAGAGCTCGATCAAATTAAGGTCGGGATCGCGCAGGTAAATCGAACGAATCGTGCCGGTTGCCCCCGTACGCTGCACGGGCCCTAGCAGGATCGGCCAGTTTTCAGCTTCCAGGTGGGCGATCACCTCATCCAGGCTTATGGTGGTGATGAAACACAGATCCAGCGCCCCCGACACAGGCAAGTGCGCCTTGGGTTCGAACTCATGCCCCCGCACGTGAACGTTGATCTTCTGAATGCCAAAGTGGAAGGCCATACGGCCTCCCGGCGAAGGCACGAATTGCATGCCCAGCACACGCATATAAAAGTCTTTGCAAGACTCGACATCCACAGTGGTCAGAACCAGGTGATCCAGGTGTTTAATCATTTTTCGCTCTCCAACATTTCAGACACAACCTGCTAACTCCAGGTTGATATGAGCTTCAACAGCAAAGGCAAAGCAACGCCCTATCAGCGTTCAATCGCTCATTCGATAACCCGCACTCTTGGGCGGTTCACCTCTTTTTTAGACCACGTTTCGAGGCTCGCCACGTACAAAGGCTTCGATATTATCGATCAACTGATCTGCCAACCCTTGCACGGCTTCATCACTCGCCCACGCAACATGGGGGGTGAGAATAAAGTCGTGACGATCAACCAGGCCCATGAAGGGATGAGTCGGGGCCGGCGGCTCTGTCATCACCACATCAAAACCTGCTCCAGAGATCTGCCCAGCCTCCAATGCCGGCCCGATCGCACTCTCGTCCACTAACCCACCGCGTGCGGTATTGATCAGCAGCGGCTTGCGGCGCATCAGCGCAAATTCCGGGGCTCCGATCATGTTGCGTGTTTCAGGCAGCAGCGGGCAGTGCAAAGTCAGAATGTCCGCTTCAGCAAGGGTCTGCTCAAACGGTACATACAGCGAACCCAGGCCTGAATGGCCTTTGTAGCCGGCGAAAATCACGCGCATGCCGAGGCCGCGGGCCATATTGGCGACAGCCTGGCCCAGCACGCCATCCCCGATGATGCCAATCGTAGAGCCGGCCAGATCTTTGATCGGATAGTCGAAGAAGCAGAACTGCTGCGCCTCTTGCCATCGGCCCGCCCCGACCGCATCGCGGTACGCGCAAATACTCCTGCGCAGCGCAAAGATCAGCGCGAAAGTGTGCTCCGGCACGGTGTTGATAGCGTAGTTGCGGATATTGCTGACCACGATGCCGCGTGCCTGGCACGCCGCGATGTCAACGTTATCGGTGCCCGTCGCGGCAATCGCCACGAGACGAAGGTTCTTCGCGGCGGCGATCGCTTCACGTCCCAACTTCACCTTGTTGAGCACCACAATTTCGGCGTCAGCGATCCGCTCAGCCACCTGGTCGGCGGTCGTGCGCCCATACGATTCGATTTCGTGGGCAAAGGACGGCGTGCGCAGAACGGTCTGCGGCGACAGCGTGTCCCGGTCCAGGATGACGATCTTCATGCCTTGTAACCCAGGCGTGCCAATTGAGCATCAATCCAGGTGGTATCAAGGCGCCCTTCTTCGATTTCTTTGACGGTCACTTTTTCGGCTGCGGACTTGTCCAGCGCGGCTTCCAGAATGTCTTGCGCCGCATCGAACGGGACGCACAGCAAACCGTCTGCATCACCGAGTATCAGATCCCCCGGATGGATAACCATGCCACCAATCGAGATCGGGACGTTGATCTCACCCGGCCCGTCCTTGTATGGCCCGCGATGGGTGACCCCGGCGGCAAAGACCGGGAAGGTACCGGCCTGGATGGCATCGACATCGCGAATCGCGCCATTCAATACGATGCCGCCAAGGCCACGCTTGATCGCCGTGGCAACCATCAACTCGCCCATCAGCGCGTTAGTCAGATCGCCACCCCCGTCCACCACAATGACGTCTCCCGGCTGCGCCAGGTGCAAGGCCTTGTGGATCATCAGGTTGTCACCCGGGCGCGCTTTCACAGTGAAGGCCGGGCCCGCCAGCACACCCTCTTTATGATACGGACGCAGTTGGGCGCCGCCCGCAGTCATGCGTCCCATACAGTCACTGACGTTGGCGACCGGGACAGCGCGAAAGCTTTCGACCAGAGCGTTAGAGATTTGGCGTGTACGCGGGAGGATTTGAAGTCCGATCATTATTGTTGTCCATCTTGACGTTGTGAGCGGTCGGCAAGGTGCCAGCCAGTGAGTACAGGTATGAATGCCTAGCGCCGTCAGCGCCATGGGGCAATCGGCATCACCTGCGCATTGACGCCACTCTAGGAGAAGGCTCAGCATGTAAAAAGCGAATTTAAGAAGACTTAAATGTTCGAAGAAAGCGATGAGTCAGATGACCTTTAAACAGTTGGAAGCGTTCTACTGGGCCGCGACGTGCGGCAGCTTCGCGATCGCGTCCGAAAAGCTGCATATCTCGCAATCGTCTCTCTCCAAACGCCTGGTCGAACTCGAAACGGCGTTGAAGCGACCACTGTTCAATCGGGATGGGCGCCGAGCCGTTCTGACGGCAGATGGACGAGCCTTTTTGCCCCGCGCCAAGGCACTGTTGAATCATGCCGACGAAGTGGCTGCGTCTGTCGGCGCCGCCGAAGCCATTCAGGGCCGTTGTCGATTCGGGGTTGGCGAAATTGCCGCCTCTTCCTGGTTGCCCAAGTTGGTGTCAGTACTACGCGCACGGCATCCCCAGCTCAAACTCGAACCCTATGTGAACCTCGGCGTAGAGCTGGAAAACAGCCTGCTGAGTGGCAAACTGGATGCCGCCATCATCGCGCGCCCCTCATCCCATCCCGCCCTGCAATCCGTTCTGCTGGCTCAGGCGGAATACATCTGGGTTGCGGGACACGATGTCACTCAGCCCGGGCGGCTGGTCGAAGAACTGGTTGGGGAACTGCCCGTGGTCACCATGGCCCCGCACGCCGGTTCGACCCGCTTGTTCGACGACTGGCGGCGCGAGTCAGGTGCGGTCGCCTGTGATGTGATCGAGTCTAATAGCATGGCAACCATAGCGGGCTTGATCTCTGCCGGTGTCGCCATCGGTTACCTGCCCCGTGGCTGGCTGAAACCCATGCTGCAAAACCAGGCCGTGATCCCCGTTCCCAGCAACACGCCCCTTCAAAAGCTGGATTACCGTTTTTACTGGAGGCAGGACGATACAAGGCCGGTCATTGGTGTTTTGCGAGAAATGGCTCTGAAGGTGGTGGATTACGACACGCCGTTCCTCATGCTTTGATCCCGCCACGCTTAAAGGCCGCCATGGCGACCTGCAACGCCTGCCCGCGAACAGCTATGGTAGATTGCCGCGTGAACCGATGGCTCTTCGATTGAGTCTTTGTCATTACGGAGGATATATGTCCGACACGCTTTCTCAGCTCGAATCCGACCTCAACGGTCCCTTGGTTGCGTCTGCCCATCTGGTGGTAGAAGGGCAAGTGCCGGCGTCGGAGTTTGAGTTCGGTATGATCCTGACGTGGAACGCGTTTTCCCGGTGGGCCACCTCCTGCATGAGCGCGGCCGGAGCACCTGACCTGGGCATGGTCGACATCATGGTGCTGAATCATATTTGCCACCGTGGCAAACAGAAGAAACTGGCGGATATCTGTTTCACGTTGAATTTTGCAGATACCCACATCGTGTCTTACTCCCTGCGCAAGCTCTCGGGGAGCCAACTGATTACCTCCAAAAAGATCGGCAAAGAAGTGTTCTACAGCCCCACGAAAAAAGGCCTGGCGCTGGTCGAGCGGTACGTTACCGTGCGCACCAAATGCCTGGTCCCCAGCATCGATCAAAACCTTGTCGAAAAACTCAGCGCGACGGCCCGTACGCTAAGGGAAATGTCAGGCACTTATGATCAGGCGGCCCGTGCCGCATCCTCGCTGGTTTGACTCACCAACCACCTCGCCACAGGCTCGATTGCCTTTCTCTTGCGAGTCTCGAACACATCGAAGCGATGTTACCTTTTGTAGCGAGCTTGCTCCCTTAGGTAGCATTGCCGAGCGAGCCAATCGCCCCGGACAACTCCCTCTCCTGTCACTTTTCGCCGCGAAAACACCACTAATTAATTTTTATTTTTTTCATTATTTTCATTATTTTCAATTAGTTAAATTCACTCAAAATCATTTCAAGCACTAAACGATGACAAAACACCTATAAATCGTAAACGTTGGCTTGCTCCATGCATCAAGCCTCGCACGGCACCTGTCGTTCGATGAGCACCTGCACTTGGAATAGCCATGACTCTTTTTGAACCTCATTTAGCAACGTCACACGCCTTTGATACCGCTGTGCGAATCTCGCTGGCCGGCACCGACGGCCTGCTTCTGGACGTGTCCTGTGGCCCTTTTGACAAGCAACTGCAGCAAAGACTTTGGGCGTTAAATACCTCCCTGCGTGATCAGCACCGCCTCCCAGGGCTGGTGGAAACAGTCCCGGGGGTTAATAACCTGTTGGTCATCTACGACCCACACAAGATCCACCCTAATGCGGCCGCGCAAGTGCTGTCTGATCTGTGGCTCACCACACAACCCGCGCCCCTGAAGGGCAACACCTTCGTCATTGAGGTGACCTACGGGGGTGAACGCGGGATGGATCTGGACTATCTCGCCGAACAGACAGGCCTCTGCGCCGATGAAATCGTCACGTTGCACAGCGCGGCGACTTACACCGTGGCTGCGATCGGATCGATGCCTGGTTTTCCCTACCTCGTGGGCTTGCCCCGCGAATTAGAAGTCCCCCGCCGCCAAATACCGCGCACCTTGATTCCAAAAGGGAGCGTGGTCGTCGCTGGTGAACAGGCTTCGCTGTTCCCGTGCGCAGGGCCCTGCGGCTGGCATGTCATCGGTCACGCAGACTTCGATGGCTTTGACAGCCAGGCAATACCTCCCGCGCTATTGAGCCCCGGAGACACTCTTGTGTTTCGTCCAAAGGGCCAAGTGAAATGATGGAAATCCTCTCCAACGGTCCCCTCAATATCCTCGTCGATCAAGGCCGTATCGGTCACCTCGCCAGCGGTGTCAGCCGCAGCGGCCCCATGGACAGCCTCAGTTACGAGCTTGGCAATGCAATGCTCGGCAACTCAGGCGAAGCAGCCAGCCTTGAAATCAACAATTTTCCATTCAGGGTGCGCTTCAACGAGACACGCTGTATTGCCATCACCGGCGCTCTCAGCACCAGCCGGATCGAGCAAAAACGCCACGCACCGTGGTCGCGATTGACGGTGAATGCGGGCGAAACGCTGGTCATCGAGCCTCCCCAAGAAGGCCGCTGTGTGTACCTGGCCATCGACGGCGGCATCGAAGCGCAACAGATACTCGACTCCTGTTCCACCGACCTGAAGGGTGCCTTTGGAGGCTTCGGCGGAAAAAGCCTGGGCAAAGGCGACTGCCTGCGAAGCTCAACCGCGGGCCGCCAGGCAACGGTCACCCCCTCGAGCTTGTTCGACCCGGAGCTCCAAACGTATTGGCGTGCCCTGAGTGAAGCAGGAACGACGGTCCGGGTCTTGCCCTCGGCAGAGTGGCAAGAGTTCTCGGAGGACACCAAGGAGCGATTCTTCACGACCCCCTACAGGGTCGACCGAAGCTCTAACCGGCAAGGCTACAGATTGGCAGGCACCGTGCTCAAGCGCACCGTCAAACGGGAATTGCTCTCCCACGGCATCGTCCCCGGCACCGTGCAAGTGCCGACCAGCGGCGAGCCGATTATTCAGTTGGTCGACGCCAATACCTGCGGCGGCTATCCCAAGCTGGCCAATGTCATCGAGGCAGACCTCTGGAAGCTGGGTCAGCTGATGCCGGGGCATGCCATTCGATTCGAGCTGACCGACATCGACACGGCACTCGGCGAAGGGGTCAAGAGGCGTGCCTGGTTTGAAAAAACCGCGACTCAGTGGCGATAAGTTTTTGGGCTGTTGATCTGAAAAAAGTGGAACCGAAAAATGCAAAGCAACGAATTGGAAAAATTGATTGATAGCTTCGAGCGCTCGACGCTCGTGGAACTGAAGTACTCCCAAGGGAGCACCAAGGTTCACCTCGCCCGCAGGCACCCGACCACCGTCCAGGCTGTGGCTCCCCCCCTCACATCCGCCAGAGCGGCCGTTGTCCCGACCCTGCCACCTCAACCGGATGAACACACGATCGTGGCCCCGATGTCGGGCATCGTCTACCTGCGCGCCTCACCCGCAAAGCCTGACTTCACAAGTATCGGCAGCAAGGTCAGCGAAGGCGACACCCTGGCAGTGATTGAGGCGATGAAATTATTCAACCCGGTCGAAGCGGAGTGTGCCTGCGAGATCGTCGAAGTGCTGGTGGTTGATGGTGCAGAGGTTGAGCGCGGCACCCAGATTTATCGTGTGAGGAAGTTGAAAGATGTTTGACAAAGTATTGATCGCAAACCGTGGTGAGGTCGCACTGCGTATCTGGCGTGCCTGTAAATCCCTGGGCCTGCAAACCGTGGCGGTCTATTCAGAAGCTGATCGCGACCTGCGCCATGTGAAACTGGCTGACAGCTCGATTTGTATCGGCCCTGCCCCAGCGTCCAAAAGCTATCTGCTGCAGGAAAGAATCCTTCTGGCGGCTCAACTCACAGGCGCTCAGGCCATCCACCCGGGTTATGGGTTCCTGTCCGAAAACGCGCACTTCGTGAAGGCTATCGAAGAAGCAGACCTCACCTTTATCGGCCCGTCGTCCGCAGCCATAGCGTGCATGGGGGATAAAGTCAGCGCCAAGCAGGCCATGATTGCCGCCGGTGTTCCCTGTGTGCCGGGGTCTGAAGGGGCCGTGCCCGAGTCGGAATCTGAAATCCTCGAATGTGCACGCAAAGTCGGTTATCCATTGATTATCAAAGCGGCCGGGGGGGGCGGTGGCCGAGGTATGCGAGTGGTCAATGCCGAATCCGAATTGCTGGGCGCTGTCACCCTCACCCGGGAAGAAGCCAACGCGGCCTTCGGCAACCCGGTCGTCTACATGGAGCGTTTCCTCCAGGCACCACGTCACGTCGAGATTCAGATTCTGGCAGATCAACATGGCAATGCGATCTGGCTCGGAGAGCGAGACTGCTCGACCCAACGCCGTCACCAAAAATTGATTGAAGAATCACCTGCACCGGGCGTCAGCCGGGATTCGATTGAACGGATCGGCCAGCTGTGCGTGAAAGCCTGCTTGGCAATTGGTTACGTCGGCGCCGGGACTTTCGAGTTTTTGTATGAAAATGAAGCGTTCTTCTTCATCGAAATGAACACCCGCGTTCAAGTGGAGCACCCCGTCACTGAGATGGTCACTGGCGTCGACATCGTCGCTGAGCAACTTCGAGTGGCAATGGGCCTGCCACTATCGATCACTCAAGACAAGATTTCCCTGTCAGGTCACGCCATCGAATGCCGTATCAATGCTGAGAATGCATGGACTTTCTCACCTTCAGCCGGAACCGTGAGTGACTGGCTCCCACCAGGTGGTCCGGGTATTCGCATCGAGTCCCACCTCAGGCCCGGGTACAGAATGACCAGCCACTACGACTCGCTGATCGCCAAGGTCATTGCACATGGTGCTACGCGACAACAGGCCATTGAGCGAATGAAAGTGGCACTCAGTGAACTGATTATCGCGGGGTTTGACTCAAACATTCCGTTGCACCAGGAAATACTGAAAACCCCTCAATTCGTTCAGGGCGGGGCGAACATTCATTACCTGGAGCACTATCTCAGCGAACGAGAAGGAAACCAGATGTCATGACCATTGACGACATTCAACGATTGATCCAGCGACTTGAGGGATCGAGTATCACCTCGTTTGTACATGAGGATGCAAGTTACTCTTTGAGTCTGGAATTCGGCGCCATTGACGCCACGCTAGAAGTTGCAACACCAGTGTTATTGGCTCCCCCGATTTCCATAGAACAGTGCACAGATATTAAATCCCCGGCGATGGGTATTTTTTATCATCACCATCCCTTTACCGAGGGCATGACAGATCTTAGCGGACACTCCGTGACACCCGACATGATCATTGGCTATGTGGTTGTCGACACTCAGGCAATACCCATATACCCACCCACTTCAGGAACTTTAAAAAGTTATTCGATTGGTACGGCGCACGTGGTGGGCTATGGGGATATCATCGCAACACTGTTTTAAATCTTAAACATTACTGACTACCCGAAAAACAACACCACCATCGGTTGAGTGGCGCGTATTTGCACGCATTCAAAATCTCTAATGATGAAAAAAAGCGATGGCATTTCATCCCAATAAATCGCTATAGCCGTGATAACCGGTGGTGTATGTTGAAAGTGGCTTACAGAAAAAAATAAAACAATAATTACTAGCTACTACGGGTTAATGCTTCGGCATCTGCTCTTTCCCTACTGTCTAGTGGTTACATCTCAAAAGTTCTCGGATACCTCCGGCGAGATAAACACCTATGATAAAAGAATCTGCAGTTCTGCAATATTCATATGATGATAGTTCACAAACAATCCAGTCCCCCTGGAAAGCTTCTATCGTTGCCGGCATGGGCTCAGCAGTTGAGTACTATGACTTTGCAATTTATGGCTTACTTGCCAGTACGTTGGGGAAAGTTTTTTTTCCTGCCATGACTTCATTTGAGGCTCTCCTTTCCGCACTCGCCGTTTTCGCCAGCGCATTCATCATGCGTCCATTGGGCGGGATCTTCTTCGGCCGCCTGGGTGACCGTCGAGGACGGTCGTTCACATTGATTACGACAGTGGTGGGCATCGGTATTGTCAGCGGTATCGTCGGGATACTTCCCACGTACAGCCAGGCGGGAGTGATTGCGCCTGTAATGCTTGTGGCCTGCAGGTTGGCGCAAGGTTTTTTCGCAGGAGGCGAAGCCAGCGGCGCCGCCACCTATATATCCGAATGCGCGCCTGCCGACAGGAGGGGGTTCTTCGGCGCTTTCAACCCCGCGGGCGTCGCCATTGGTATTTCAACGGCGGCAGGTATGGCCGGCATTATCAGCGTCCTTGTGACACCAGAAGAAATGGTGGCATGGGGATGGCGTATTCCATTCTTGATCTGCATTCCCTTTATCGGCCTCACTTTGTGGGCACGAATGAAGTTGGAGGACTCACCCAAATTTAAAAGTCTGGTTGAATCCAATGAAGTTGTAAAAGCCCCTGTTCGCGAACTATTCAAGAACTATCGAAAACCAGTGGTGCTCGCGGTAACGATTGCCTTCGCACAAAACTGCACCGCCTATCTGGGTATCGTTTATTTAAATATTCATATGACTCGAACCCTCGGTTATGAAACGAGCAAGGTCTTCTGGCTGATGGCCGGCATTACATTGGCAGCCGCACTGGCAATGCCTCTGTTCGGTCAAATATCCGATCACGTGGGCCGTAAACGATTAATGATCATCGGTTATGCCAGCTATGTCGTAATCACCCCCATAGCCATGTATTTAATGACGTTCGGGAATTTTATCCTGGCCAGTGCAGCCTGCCTGCTCGCCTTCTTGCCGTTTGCCATCGTTCAGGCCCAGGGTTACACCGTGTATGGCGAGTTGTTTCCCACTCGGGTTCGTTATACCGGCATGGCCATGAGTTTCAACGTGGGCGCGATTTTTGGCGGTGCAAGCACACCTTTTATTTGTGCGTGGCTTGTTGAACACACAGGCAACTCGTTGTCCCCGTCTCTTTGGATAGCCTTTGCGGCAATGATCTCCATTGTTGCGCTGATGAATATGAAAGATCTCACTCGACAAGAACTTACCAACTGAATAAGGGAGCGTCACCATGCTTAAGTATGTCGATATAAACTGCGATATGGGTGAAAGTTTTGGTCCTTACACAATGGGCCAAGACGATGAAATGCTGGAAGTTGTCACTACCGCCAACCTTGCCTGTGGCTTCCATGCGGGTGACTTCAAGATCATGGCGGACATTTGTGCGAAAGCTAAGCAAAAGGGCGTCGCCGTTGGCGCTCATCCCGGCTACCCGGATCTTTGGGCTTTTGGCCGCCGGCACCAGGAATACTCCCAGGACGAGATCCGACAGTTGCTGGCTTATCAGATTGGCGCCGCATGGGCGATGGCCAAGTCGGTCGGTCACCGCCTGACCCATGTCAAGGCGCACGGTGCCTTGGGCCATCTGGTGGCAGACAATGAAATGGCGGCCCAGGCGTTGATCGAGACGATCCAGACCCTCGACGACAAGCTCGTTCTGTCAACAATGGCGGGCGTCACACTGGAGCGTCTTGCAGAGAGTGCCGGGGTGGCCTACGTCACGGAGATCTACGCTGACCGCGCTTACCTTGACACGGGTCGACTGGTCCCAAGATCACAGCCGGGGGCGGTGATTCATGACGCTGACGAAGCCGCAACACGCGTCATGCAGATGCTCAAAGAAAGCGCAATTATCACGCAGTCCGGCAAGCGTATCCCGGTTTCCATCGACACAATCTGCGTGCATGGTGATACCGCAGGTGCTCTGCAAATGATCAAAAAAGTTCGAGCCTCCATAGAGCAAGCTGGCGTGGGAATCAGACCCTACTGCAAACCTGAGTAATTGATTCACCCCACGCAAAGCGCCCAACGTTCAATTGGGCGCTTTTTTAACAATGAGTA
>NZ_JANLNV010000068.1 GCF_025465935.1 Pseudomonas sp. 7P_10.2_Bac1
GCGAGAGGGGCGCCGCAAATTTTAAAAAAAAAAAACCCCCCCCCCCCCACCCCCGCTCCTACAAGGGTTATGTTGTGCCTCAGTACCAGCGCGCCTCGCCCGGCGGGCGTTTTTTGAAGCGCTTCATGCTCCACATGTATTGGCTTGGGTAAGCCCGCACGTATTTTTCCACCACTTGGCTCATGGCCGCGCACGCGGTTTCGGTGTCTTCGCTGTACATGGCTTCGGGTGCCGCCTCCAGCATCACTTTAAAGCCCGAACCGTCCGGCAGGCGCACCGCGTGCAGGAACACACCCACTGCTTTGCCGCCCGCCAGCATGTTGGGGACAAACTTGCTGGTCAGGGCCATGGTGCCCAGGAACGGCACGAAGATACCCGCGGACTCGGCAGGTTCGGGATCGGCGGGAATCCCGACCTGGCCACCTTTGCGCACTTCTTTGATGACGCTCAAGATGCCTTCTTTGGTCGACGCGGCCACGCGGTTGCCCAGTTGCACGCGCTGTTTGCGCAGCAATTCATCGACCGCCTTGAGCTTGGGCGGGCGGTAGAAAATGATCGGTTTGCACTGGCTGCAATAGAAGTGATTGAGCACTTCCCAGTTGCCGAGGTGGCTGGTGATGCCGACCACGCCTTTGCCCGAGGCCAAAGCGTCTTTGAGCACGTCCAGGCCTTCGACTTCGCGCACCAGGTCTATCGACCGCTGGGCCGGCCAGATCCATGCACAAGCGCTCTCGGTCAGGCTTTTACCGATGTCTTTGAGGCTTTGACCAACCAGTTGTTCACGGGCCACCGGGTCCATTTCCGGGAAGCATTTGGCCAGGTTGATCCGCACCACTTCGCGTGAGCGATTGGGCAGTTTCCACATCAGCCAGCCAATGGCCGAGCCTACGCGTTGCACTGCGCCCCAAGGGAGCATTGCAAACAACCGTAAAGCCCCGACCAGCAAGGCGCCTTTAAACTTTTCCACAGGCAAATCTCTCAGAAGTAACGATGTCTGTAGGAGCGAGCTTGCCTGGCGAGCTTTTAAAAGATCGCGAGGCAAGCTCGCTCCTACAGGTTTTGCGCAGGCGGCATTCTAACCGGCGTTGGACAGCTCAGCGTAGCGGTCGCACGTGGTGGCGTGGTCCATGACCATGCCGCTGGCCTGCATGAAGGCGTAGCAAATGGTCGGGCCGACGAAGGTAAATCCGGCTTTTTTCAGCGCTTTGCTCATGGCCTCAGCTTCGGGAGTGACGGCCGGAAATTCATGCCGCTCCGTAAAATGGTTGATCTTGGGCTTGCCGCCGACAAACGACCAGAGGAACTCAACCGGGTCTTTGAGCGCCAGCCAGGCTTGGGCGTTGCGCCGCGCGCCGGTGACTTTCAAGCGGTTGCGCACAATCCCCGGATCCAGCAGCAACGCCTCTATCTCGGCGTCTGTCATGGCGGCCAGGCGGTGCACATCAAAGCCGAACATGACCTTGCGATAGTGCTCGCGTTTGCGCAAAACGGTGATCCATGACAAACCGGCCTGGAACCCTTCGAGCAATAGCAACTCGAAGAGCGCATGCGCATCGCGCAACGGCACGCCCCACTCTTGATCGTGATAGGCCGCATACAAAGGGTCATCAGGGCACCAGAAACAACGTGGCATAGAGGCTCCAAGAGGTGGTGGCGCGACCGAATCGGGTATACTCCCGCTCTTTAAATCGCAGCCCAAGAAACAGGTGAATTTGTGAGCCAGCCTACGCCAGCAGTGCGTACCTTCCAAGACTTGATCCTCGCCCTCCAGCAATACTGGGCCGAGCAAGGTTGTGTGGTGCTTCAGCCCTACGATATGGAAGTGGGCGCCGGCACTTTCCATACCGCCACGTTTTTGCGCTCTCTGGGCCCAGAAACCTGGAACGCCGCTTATGTGCAGCCCAGTCGTCGCCCGACTGACGGCCGCTACGGCGAAAACCCGAACCGTCTGCAGCACTACTACCAGTTCCAGGTGGTATTGAAGCCCAATCCGCCTAACTTCCAGGAGCTGTACCTGGGTTCTCTGAAGCACATCGGCCTGGACCCGCTGGTCCACGATATTCGCTTTGTGGAAGACAACTGGGAATCGCCGACCCTGGGCGCCTGGGGCCTGGGCTGGGAAATCTGGCTCAACGGTATGGAAGTCACTCAGTTCACTTACTTCCAGCAAGTTGGCGGCATCGAGTGCTACCCGGTCACCGGCGAAATCACCTACGGCCTTGAGCGTTTGGCGATGTACCTGCAAGGCGTGGATTCAGTCTACGACCTGGTATGGACTGACGGCCCGTTCGGCAAAGTGACCTACGGGGACGTGTTCCATCAAAACGAAGTCGAGCAGTCGACTTACAACTTTGAACACGCCAACGTCGACAAGCTGTTTGAGCTGTTCGATTTCTATGAAAGCGAAGCCAAGCGCCTGATCGAACTCGACCAGCCGCTGCCGCTGCCAAGCTACGAAATGGTGCTCAAGGCCTCTCACACCTTCAACCTGCTGGATGCGCGCCGGGCGATCTCGGTCACCGCGCGTCAGCAATACATTCTGCGTGTGCGGACCCTGGCACGTTCGGTGGCGCAGGCGTATCTCGAAGCTCGCGCCAAGCTGGGCTTCCCGATGGCTCCCCCTGATTTGCGTGATGAAGTGTTGGCTAAGTTGGAGGCTGCACAATGAGTGCTCAAGATTTTCTGGTTGAACTGGGCACTGAAGAACTGCCGCCAAAAGCCCTCAATACCCTGGCCGAAGCCTTTTTGGCGGGTATCGAGAAAGGCCTGCAAAGCGCCGGCCTGAACTTCAAGGCGAAAAAAGTCTATGCCGCACCGCGCCGTCTGGCCGTGCTGCTGACCCAACTCGACACGCAACAGCCTGATCGCAGCATCAACATCGACGGCCCGCCTCGCCAGGCCGCCTTCGACGCTGAAGGTAACCCGACCCAAGCCGCCCTGGGCTTTGCCAAGAAGTGCGGTGTTGAGCTGAGCGACATCGATCAGAGCGGTCCAAAACTGCGTTTCAGCCAAGTGATCATTGGCAAACCGACCGCCAGCCTGCTGCCGACCATCGTGGAAGACTCGCTGAACGACTTGCCGATCCCCAAGCGCATGCGCTGGGGTGCACGCAAAGAAGAGTTCGTGCGTCCAACCCAATGGCTGGTGATGCTGCTGGGTGATGAAGTCATCGACTGCACCATCCTCGCGCAAAAGGCCGGCCGTGACTCTCGCGGTCACCGTTTCCACCATCCGCAAAGCGTGCGCATCACCGCGCCCGCCAACTACCTCGAAGACCTGCGCAAAGCCCGCGTGCTGGCAGACTTCAATGAGCGTCGCGAGCTGATTGCCAAGCGTGTCGAAGAACTGGCCCGCATGCAGGAAGGCACCGCGATCGTGCCACCAAGCCTGCTCGACGAAGTGACCGCGCTGGTTGAGTGGCCGGTACCGCTGGTGTGCTCGTTCGAGGAGCGCTTCCTGGACGTGCCGCAAGAAGCCCTGATCACCACCATGCAGGACAACCAGAAGTATTTCTGCCTGCTGGACATCGACGGCAAGTTGCTGCCGCGCTTCATCACCGTGGCCAACGTCGAGAGCAAGGATCCAAAGCAGATCATCTCGGGCAACGAGAAAGTGGTTCGCCCCCGTCTGACCGACGCCGAGTTCTTCTTCAAGCAAGACAAGAAACAGCCGCTGGAAAGTTTCAACCAGCGTCTGCAGAACGTGGTGTTCCAGGCGCAACTGGGCAGCGTTTACGACAAGGCAGAGCGTGTGTCCAAGCTCGCCGCGTTCATCGCTCCACGCATCGGCGGCGACGCTCAACGCGCAGCCCGTGCAGGCTTGCTCTCCAAGTGCGACCTGGCCACTGAAATGGTCGGCGAGTTCCCGGAGATGCAAGGTATCGCCGGTTACTACTACGCCCTCAATGACGGCGAGCCGGAAGATGTCGCACTGGCGCTGAACGAGCAGTACATGCCGCGCGGTGCGGGTGCTGAACTGCCGGAAACCCTGACCGGTGCGGCAGTGGCCATCGCTGACAAGCTCGATACGCTGGTAGGGATTTTCGGTATCGGCATGCTGCCTACCGGTAGCAAGGACCCGTATGCGCTGCGTCGCGCCGCGTTGGGTATCTTGCGCATCCTGATCGACAAAAAGCTCGACCTCGACCTGACCGACGCGGTGAACTTCGCGGTCAGCGCCTACGGCTCGAAGATCAAGTCGGCAGGTTTGGCGGATCAAGTGCTGGAATTCATCTTCGACCGCCTGCGTGCGCGTTACGAAGACGAAGGCGTGGATGTGGCGACGTACCTGTCGGTTCGTGCGTTGCAGCCGCGTTCGGCGCTGGACTTTGATCAGCGTGTCCAAGCCGTGCAGGCGTTCCGTCAGTTGCCGGAAGCCGAAGCCCTGGCCGCTGTGAACAAGCGTGTATCGAACCTGTTGAGCAAAGTGGAAGGCAAGATTTCGACGAATGTCGAAGCCAAGTTCTTCGACAACGCCAGCGAGTTCTCGCTGTACTCGGCCATTCAAAAGGCGGACGAAGCGGTACAACCGATGGCCGCTGCCCGTCAGTACAACGAAGCGTTGACCCGTCTGGCCTCGCTGCGCGAGCCGGTGGACTCGTTCTTTGAAGCGGTGATGATCAACGCCGATGATGCCAGTGTGCGGGCGAACCGTTACGCGCTGCTGGCACGCCTGCGCAGCCTGTTTCTGGGCGTCGCTGACATTTCGTTGCTGAGCTAAGGGGCCGACGTTGAAACTGCTGATTCTCGATCGGGACGGCGTCATCAACCATGACTCCGACGCTTACATCAAGTCAGTCGAGGAGTGGATTCCGCTCCCCGGCGCGATTGAGGCCATCGCGCAGTTGAGCAAGGCCGGCTGGACGGTTGCGGTTGCAACCAACCAGTCCGGCATTGCCCGCGGCTATTACGACCTCGCCACGCTGGACGCCATGCACGCACGCTTGCGCGCGTTGGTGGCCGAACAGGGTGGCGAGCTTGGCCTGATCGTGTATTGCCCTCACGGCCCCAATGAAGGCTGCGCATGCCGCAAGCCAAAGCCGGGCATGTTGAAAACCATTGCCGCTCATTACGGTGCCGATCTGGCCAAATGCTGGTTTGTGGGCGACAGTTTGGGTGACTTACAGGCCGCACATGCCGTCGATTCACAGCCCGTTTTGGTAAAAACCGGAAAAGGCCTACAAACTTTGACCAAAGTGTTTCCGGTTAATACCCTAATATTTGACGATCTGGCGGCAGTTGCCGCAGAACTTATCCACAAATAGGGCAGGTTTGAACACGCGCCAGCATTCTGTGCACAGGCCTGTTCAGTCATGCCTTATCCGCAACGGTAAAAGTCGCTATGTCGATACTGCAGGCCATCAGAACTTTTTTCTTTTACCTGCTGCTGGGCACCAGCTCTCTGCTGTGGTGTTCACTGAGTTTTTTTGTTGCTCCCTTTTTGTCCTTTCCAGCGCGTTATCGCTTCATCAACGTGTATTGGTGCCGCTGCGCGTTGTGGCTGACGCGGGTGTTTCTGGGCATCAACGTCAAGGTCACCGGGGCTGAACACATCCCTGAGCGCCCGTGCGTGATCCTGGCCAACCACCAAAGTACCTGGGAGACTTTTTTTCTCTCGGCCTACTTTCAGCCGTTGAGCCAGGTGCTCAAGCGCGAACTGTTGTACGTGCCGTTTTTTGGTTGGGCGATGGCAATGCTGCGCCCGATTGCAATTGACCGGGACAACCCGAAAGCGGCGCTCAAAGACATCGCCAAAAAAGGTGATGAGCTGCTCAAGGACAACATCTGGGTGCTGATTTTCCCCGAGGGCACCCGGGTGCCTTACGGTCAGATCGGCAAGTTCTCCCGGGGTGGAACGGCGCTGGCAGTGAACGCCGAGCTGCCGGTACTGCCGATTGCCCACAACGCGGGTAAATTCTGGCCGAAAACCGGCTGGGCCAAGCGCTCTGGCACCATTGAAGTGGTCATTGGCGAGTTGATGTACGCCAACGGCAGCGGTCCACGGGCCATTGCCGAGCTCAATGACCGGGTCCAAGCCTGGAATGAAAATACGCAGCGGGCCTTGGGCGCCTTACCACCGGTGCCGGTGCAGGAAGAATCGATCGTCAGCTAAGCGTTTTGTGGATAACTTGTGCACAAGTTTTGGATTTCTTTTCAAAAGCAGTCGTAACCCAATGATTTACATGCTTATTTCTAGGTATGACTTTTGAACAGAAAACGTGCATAAGTTTTTCTGACGCATAAAAAAACCGACCTTATGGTCGGTTTTTTTGTGCGTTTTATCCGCCCGGCTTTAAACCTTATCGATATTCACGTTTCGGGTTTCCTTGAGGAACAGCATCCCCACAACGAAGCTGACGCCGGTGATCACAATTGGGTACCACAGCCCGTAGAAGATATCCCCGGTGTACACCACCAGCGCAAACGACACCGTCGGCAGGAACCCGCCAAACCAGCCGTTACCAATGTGGTAGGGCAGGGACATCGAGGTGTAGCGGATACGGGTCGGGAACAGCTCGACCATCACCGCCGCCAGAGGGCCGTAGGTCATGGTGGCGATGAGGGTGAGCACCACCATGATCAACACCACCATCGGCTGGTTCACGGTGCTGGGGTCGGCCTTGGCCGGGTAGCCAGCGGCGGCAACGCTTTCGCGCAGGGCAGCTTCGTTGAAACCGATGATCTTTTGCTCACCCACAGTAACCAGTACATCGGCACCCGTCGGAGCGGACTGCGACACGTATGGCAAACCTTGTTTGACCAGGAAGGTTTTGACCTTGTCGCAAGGGCTGTCAAAGCGCGCCTTACCCACCGGGTCGAACTGGAAGGTGCAGGTGGCCGGGTCAGCCGTTACCACAATCGGTGACTGGCGGCTGGCGGTATCAATCTGCGGATTGGCGTAATGGCTCAGGGCTTTGAACAGCGGGAAGTACAGCAGGGTGGCCAGCAGCAGGCCGAGCATCAGAATCGGTTTGCGCCCGACTTTATCGGACAACCAGCCAAAAAAGATGAAGAACGGCGCGCCAATGACCACGCTGATAATCAGCAGCATGTTGGCCTGGGCCGGGTCCATCTTGAGCATTTGGGTGAGGAAGAACAGTACGTAGAACTGCGCCGCATAGAAGGTCACGGCCTGGCCAGCGTTGATACCGAACAGGGCAATCAGGACGATTTTGAGGTTTTCCCATTTGCCGAACGATTCACGGATCGGCGACTTGCTGGTCTTGCCTTCGGCCTTCATTTTGGCGAACGCAGGCGACTCGTGCATGCTCATGCGGATCCAGGTCGAGATGCCCAGTAACACGATGGACAGCAAGAACGGCAAGCGCCAGCCCCACTCTTCAAATTGATCGCCGGTGATGTAACGGCAACTCAGCACCACGATCAGCGAGAGCAGCAGGCCCAGGGTCGCGGTGGACTGAATCCAACTGGTGTTAAAGCCGCGCTTGCCGGGGGCAGCGTGTTCGGCCACATAGGTCGCCGCACCGCCATATTCACCGCCCAACGCCAAGCCCTGGAGCATGCGCAACAGCACCAGCATGATTGGCGCAGCGATGCCGATGCTGGTGTACGTGGGTAGCAGGCCCACCGCGAAGGTCGACAGGCCCATCAGGATGATGGTCATGAGGAAGGTGTATTTGCGCCCGATCATGTCGCCCAAACGGCCAAACACCAGCGCCCCGAACGGTCTCACCAGGAACCCGGCGGCAAACGCCATCAAGGCAAAGATGAACGCAGTGGTGTCGTTGACCCCGGCAAAAAACTGTTTGCTGAGCACGGTCGCCAATGCGCCATACAAGAAAAAGTCATACCACTCGAACACCGTCCCGAGGGATGACGCAAAAATGATCTTTCGTTCTTCACGGCCGGTCGTCCCTTTCGCGGGGACGGCTGCCGATTGTGCAATTGAGTCCGACATATTCAATGTCCTCAGCCCTGTGGGCCACAGTGATTATTGTTGTTGTCCACTGTCGGTTTCGGATGACTGCGACCGAAACCACGATCGCTGTCAGGCGACCGGTACTGCTGCAGTACGGCTGTTACCTGCTTGTTTCTCCAGTGCGTTTAAAGGTGTTGCCAGAATCAATTGCGCGGCCTTTTCACCGATCATCACGGTGGGCGAACACGTATTGCCCGAGACGATAGTCGGCATGATGGATGCGTCCGCAACTCGCAAGCCGGCGATGCCATGCACCCGCAACTCGGCATCGACCACGGCTTCGGCGTCTTGGCCCATGCGACAAGTGCCGACCGGGTGAAAGATCGTCGTACCGATTTTGGCCGCCGCTTCGTGCAATTCCTGCTCGGTTTGCAAATTAGCGCCGGGTAGGTACTCCTCGGGGCTGAAGGTCTGCAGGGCAGAGCTGGCCACGATGCGCCGGGTCAGGCGGATCGCATCGGCGGCGACTTTGAGATCGTCCGGATGGCTCAGGTAATTGGGGTCAATCAAGGGCGCATCATCCGGGTTGGCTGAGCGAATATCGACCCGCCCACGGCTTTTGGGCCGCAGGTTGCACACTGATGCGGTAAACGCCGGGAAGGTGTGCAGCGGCTCGCCAAAGCGCTCCAGCGACAGCGGCTGGACGTGGTACTGCAAATTGGCCGAAGGCTGGTCCGGATCGGATTTAACGAAGGCCCCCAGTTGGCTCGGCGCCATGGCCAATGGACCGCTGCGGTCGTAGGCATAACGCAGGCCCATGCCGACTTTGCCCCACAGGCTGTTGGCCACCTGGTTAAGCGTGCGGGCATTGCTCAGTTTGAAGACCAGGCGCAATTGCAGGTGGTCTTGCAGGTTGCCACCCACACCCGGCAGTTCGTGCTGCACCGTTATCCCCAGGCTCTCCAGCAATGGCCGGGGGCCAATGCCTGAGCGTTGCAAGATGCCGGGAGAGCCGATCGAGCCCGCACTCAGGATAATCTCGCGCCGTGCTGTGAAAGTGTGATCCGCCCCTTGCCAGCGCGCTTTTACCTGCGTGGCGCGGTGGTTTTCAAGCAGCACCTTGTCGACCTGTACACCGGTCAACACGGTCAGATTGGGGCGTTTGAGCACGGGCCGTATAAAGGCTTTCGAGGCGTTCCAGCGCACACCGGCGCGCTGGTTCACTTGAAAGTATCCACAGCCCTGGTTGTCGCCACCGTTGAAGTCATTGACGCTGGCTATGCCGTTTTGTGCGGCCGCGTCGCGGAAGGCATCCAGAATCGACCAGCTATAGCGCTGTTGCTCCACCCGCCATTCACCATCGGCGCCATGCAGCGTCGAGTTGCCGGCGAAGTGTTTTTCGCTGCGTTTGAACAGCGCCAGCACATCTTTCCAGGCCCAGCCGGGGTTGCCCATGTCTGCCCAGCGGTCGTAATCACTGGCCTGGCCGCGCATGTAGATCATGCCGTTGATCGAAGAACTGCCGCCCAGCACCTTACCGCGCGGGTAACTCAGGCTACGGCCTTGCAAGCCGGGCTGGGCTTCGGTTTTGAAGCACCAGTCAGTGCGCGGATTACCGATGCAATAGAGGTAACCCACCGGGATGTGGATCCACGGGTAGTTGTCTTGCCCACCCGCTTCGAGGAGCAGGACTGAGTTCTTGGGATCAGCAGACAGCCGATTCGCCAGCACCGACCCTGCGGGCCCGGCGCCTACGACAATGTAGTCGTAGATCTGATTGGCTGATGGCATGGAGCACCTCGCCTGTTTATTTTTTGTTCTTGTTGTTCTCCATCCTATTGATTAATTTCGAGTTGAAAACGTGTGATTTCACCCATGGCTTGTGCGTTTTTGCACAGCTCGCTTTGCCGGACACGAGGGATGATGATGTTCGACTGGAATGACCTGCGGTATTTCCTGGAGCTCCAGCGCAGCGGGCGCCTGCTCACGGCGGCCAAGCGCCTCAACACCACGCACAGCACCGTGGCGCGGCATATTGAGAGCATTGAACAACACCTGGGCACGGCGCTGTTTGTGCAGCACGCCCAGGGCTACCAACTGACCCCAGCCGGGCAGGCGCTGCTAAAACATGCCGAAGCGATGGAAAACGTCGCCCTGCTGGCCCAGGAAGAAATCACTCAGGCCATCACCCCCTTGGGCAAAATCCGCCTGGGCGTGACCGAAGGCATCGGCATCATGTTTCTCACCTCGCGGTTGCGCGGGTTGTTCGAGCGCTATCCGGGCTTGGAAGTTGAACTGGTGGCGGTGCCGCGCTTTGTCAGCATCCTTAACCGCGAGGCCGAAATAAGCATCCACCTCGACCGCCCGCATGCCGACCTGTTAATCACGCGCAAACTCACCGATTACCGACTGGCGCTGTATGCCAGCCGTGACTACCTCGACAAGGCACCGCCCCTGAACGATCGCGACGACCTGGCCAATCATTTTTGGATCGGCTACGTCGACGACCTGCTGTTCAGCGAAGAACTGCTGTTTATCAACCACTTCTGCCGCAACCCGACCGTGACCTTTCGCAGCACCAGCGTGATAGCCCAACAACAAGCAGCGCGAGCCGGGCTGGGCATTGCCGTGCTGCCCAACTACATGGCCAGCCAAGACCCTGAGTTGGTGCGCGTATTGCCCGAAGAATCAGTGCAACGCAGCTACTGGATCAGCACCCGTCGGGAGTTGCACAAATCAGTGAGGTTGCGGGTTGTGTGGGATTTTTTGCTGGAGCTGTGCAGGGAAGAGCAGGGGGTTTTGTTGGCGGTTTAACCACGGGCAAACGAGAATTCGGCCAACCCCCTTTGCGCCGGGGTTGTCTTTCGTGATGGATTTCGCCACTATCCAACAGATAATCATTCTCAGTAACAATTCCTACAATGTCTCTCTCAGATTCTTCTGTGTTGCATCGGCTGTACAGCGATCACAACGGTTGGTTAAACGGATGGCTGCGTGCACGTCTGGGCAACTCTAGTGATGCTGCCGACTTGGCGCAAGATACCTTCGTACGGGTACTGACGGCACGTAATGTCGAGGCCATTCGTGAACCGCGGACTTATCTGAGCGCCATTGCGCGGGCACTGATGATTGACAAGTTTCGTCGACGCGCCGTGGAACAAGCCTATCTGGACGTACTGATGCGACGTCCGGAGCCTGTGGATATCTCACCGGAGACCCGCCTGCAAATCCTCGAAACCTTGGTGGCCATCGACACCATGCTTGACGCGTTGGGCAAGCGTGCCCGTGAGATCTTTTTGGCCGTGCAACTCGAAGGCTTGAGCTATGTCGCCACCGCAGAGCGTTTTGGGGTGTCAGTGACCACCGTGAAAAAACACATGGTCAGCGCCATGACCCAGTGCCTCATGCTGGTCGAGGATTGAAGCCCATGACAGGCACGCTGGACGCTCAGGTGCTTAAAGCGGCGGCCACTTGGTATGTGCAGCTCACGGCATGTCCTCCCAGCGCTCATCAGCAGCAAGCCTGGCAGGCCTGGTTAGCGCAAAGTTCAGCGCATGCACAGGCGTGGGCCCGGGTGGAAAAGCTGCAACAACAATTAGGCAGTCTGCCCACAGACGTCGCCTTGCCGACGTTGGTAGGCGTACGGGCGCGACGCCGGGCGGTGCTCAAAACCTTGGTGCTGCTATTGGCGGCCGGCGGCACGGGGTGGGGCACCCTTGAACTTGAGCCAGTACAGGCACGAATGGCACAACATCGCACGGCCACAGGGCAGCGCAAGCATTGGCAACTGGCCGATGGCAGCCAGTTGGATCTCAACACCGACAGCGCGGTCGACGTGCACTACAACGACAGTGTTCGGGCATTGCATTTGATTCGTGGCGAGATCCTCATCCAGACGGCTGCTGACTCGCTTGGAAGGCCTTTTATCGTGCACACCCCACAAGGCAGCGTGCGCGCCTTGGGCACCCGATTTAGTGTGCGAAGTGAGGCAGGCAGCACCGAGGTACACGTGATGGAGCATGCCGTTGAGTTACGACCGCTGGCCGACACGAGCCGCGTGCTGCGCCTGGAGAGCGGCCAACAAGCGCATTTTGATCGCCAGCGAGTTAGCGCCCCCAGCGCTTTGCCTGCGGGGGCGGATGCATGGACGCGCGGTATGTTGATGGTGGTGGATGGACGGTTGGCTGACGTGCTGGATGAAATCGGGCGTTACAGGACCGGCATTCTGCACTACAGCCCGGCGGTGGCTAACGTGCGTGTATCCGGAGCTTTTCGCCTGGATGATAGCGATACGCTTCTGCAAAACCTCAGCCGTTCTTTGCCGATTCGCGTGCGCTACCTGACGCGTTATTGGGTTCGTGTGGAGGCGGTGTAAAAAATAACCCGCTCAAGGGTTGCTGATTTCCATTCTCATTCGGCCAAGCACTAAGCGGCGATAACAGCCGCCCCCGTGCCCCCTACCGAAGGAAATTTTCATGCCCCGTTTATCTCTGCGAGCGGCCATGCCTCTGGCCAGCGCTGTGCATCTGGCGCTGCTGGGTGTGACCGGTGCATCGCTCACCGCACTTTCAAGTCAGACCATTGCCCAGACACAGGTCATCGACTACCACATCAGCGCAGGTTCGCTGACCACCACCCTGAGCCAATTTGCCGCGACCTCGCAGGTAACCCTTTCGTTCGCCAGCGAACAAACCCAAGGCCTTGACTCGCCCGGTCTGCAGGGCCAGTACTCGGTTGATGAAGGTCTCAACCGTCTGCTGGTAAACAGCGGCCTGCGTGCACAGCGCCAGAGTAACGGCAGCTATGTGTTGATCCCGGTGAAAACACTGGGCGATACCGCGCTGGAACTGAGCGCGGTGAGTATTTCTGGCAAGGCGCCCGGCTCGACCACCGAAGGTACGGGCTCTTACACCACCGAATCCTCCAGCAGTTCGACCCGGCTGAACCTATCGATCAGGGAAACCCCGCAGTCGGTCACGGTGCTCACCCGCCAGCGGCTGGACGATCAAAAGCTCGATAACCTCACTGACGCGCTGGATGCGACCACGGGCATTACGGTAATTCGCGAAAGCCTGGGGGCTGACAGCACGACCTACCTGTCGCGCGGCTTCCCGATCACCAACTTCGAGATAGATGGGGTGCCGACCTCTTCGCGCATGGACAATTACACCCAAAACACTGCGATGTACGACCGGGTGGAAGTGGTGCGCGGCGCCACCGGGTTGATCAGTGGCCTGGGCAATCCCTCGGCGACCATCAACCTGATCCGCAAACGCCCCACCAGTACGCCCCAAGTGATTCTATCGGCCGAGGCGGGCAGTTGGGATCGCTATGGGTTGAGCGTTGACGTCGGTAGCCCCTTGAACGATACCGGCACGGTACGCGGACGGTTTGTCGCCGACCAAAAGGTCCAGCGTGCCTGGATTGACCGTTTCAATCAGGAATTGACGACGCTGTATGGCATCACCGAATTCGACCTCACAGAGTCGACACTGCTGACCTTGGGGTTCAGTTATCAGGGCACCCACAGCAATGCGCCGATGCGCACTGGCTTCCCGCTGTTTACAACCAATGGTGACCGGACCGACATCAAACGCTCGTTCAACACCTCGCCAGACTGGAGCTATTACGACCGCCACCAGAGCACGCTCTTCACCTCGGTGGAGCATCACTTTGACAATGGTTGGAGCGGCAAGCTGGAATACAGCCACTCGCGTAATGATTACGACACCGTGATCAGTTACATGGACGGCGAGATCGATCCACAGACCGGTGCTGGCGCCCTCATCATGCCGACTCGCTGGGCTGCAGTCCCGCAACAGGACAACCTGGATGCTTACCTGACCGGCTCGTTCCCGTTTTTGGGGCGTGAGCATGAGTTGATCGGCGGTGTCACCCTGTCGCGCCTCGAAGAGCGCGGAACCCCCAATTACGGAGGCTGGCAACAACCGGGGTCGGGCTATGACGGGACTATTGCAGATATCTACAACTGGGACGGCGTGACGCCGAAACCGCACTTCAACAAAGTCGGGGACAGCGACCTGACCGAAACCCAATACGCGGCCTACCTGACCTCACGCTGGCACCTGACCGACGCCGCCAGCCTGATCGTCGGCGCCCGTGTTGTGGATTGGGAACGCGACAACACAAGCCGCCTCAACACCGGCGTCATCAGCAAGACCAACCGGACTGAAACCGGCGTGTTTATTCCTTATGCCGGGTTTGTCTACGACCTTGATGAGGTATGGACGGCGTACGCCAGCTACACCCAAATCTTCAACCCACAGCCTTCTACCGTACGCGACGTCAACGGAACGCCGCTCAACCCGCTAGAAGGCACTGGGTATGAATTGGGTATCAAGGCCGGGTTCTATGAAGGGCGCCTGAATACCAGCCTCGCGTTGTTCCGGGTCGAGCAAGACAACTTGGCCGTAGCCGATGGCGACAAGCTGGCGCCCAACGGCTTCCAGGCCTACAAAGCTGAAAACGGCACCACCAGCAAAGGCGTCGAACTGGAAGTGAATGGCCAACTGACTGAAGGCTGGCAACTGACGGGCGGCTACTCCTATAGCGTCAGCCTCAACTCGGACGGCCAGCGCATCGTCACCGAAATCCCGCGTAACAGCATCAAACTGTTCACCACCTACAACCTGCCTGGCACATGGGACAAACTCACCGTCGGCGGCGGCTTGAACTGGCAAAGCCAATCCGGCTACGACCTGAGCTACGCCACCACCCAAGGCAGCTATGCCTTGGCAAGCCTGATGGCCAAATACCAAATCACACCTGAAGTATCGGCTTCAGTGCACGTCAACAACCTGTTCGACAAGCAATACCTGACCACAACGGCCGCAGGGTTGTATGGCGCGCCGCGAAACGTCATGACAACTTTGCGGTATGCGTTTTGACGAGATGAAAGCCTGAAGGAAGGCGATTCGGGCCAAATGACAAAAGCCCGCCCTGTCTCTCAACAGGGCGGGCTTTTTTGATGGGTTGGGGATAAGTCGCTATCCCCGCTCATCACGCATCAGAAGTCCAGGTTGGACACGGCCAGTGCGTTGCTCTCGATGAAGTCGCGGCGAGGTTCTACCGCGTCGCCCATCAAGGTGTTGAAGATCTGATCGGCGCCGATCGCGTCTTCAATGGTGACTTTCAGCATGCGGCGCACACTTGGGTCCATGGTGGTTTCCCAGAGTTGATCCGGGTTCATTTCACCCAGCCCTTTGTAGCGCTGGATGGTGTGGCGCTTGGTGCTTTCGGCCATCAACCAGTCCAGGGCTTCTTTGAACTCGGTGACTTGCTTGCGACGCTCGCCACGCTGGATGTAAGCACCTTCGTCGAGCAGGGTGCTCAGTTGCGCGCCCAGGGTCACAACGGTTTTATAGTCGTTGCTGCCGAAGAAGTCGCGGTTGAAGGTGATGAAGGTCGACAGACCATGGGAGATCAGTTCGACTTCCGGCAACCAGACGTTACGCTCGCGGTCTTCACGCAGGCTGGCTTTGTACACCAGACCCGACTTCTCAACCAGACGCAGACGCTCTTCGAACTTGGCCATCCAGGCTTGCATGGCAGCATGGTCGCCCAACTGCTCAAGGGTGACGGCCGGCAGGTAGATGAAGTGCTCGGTCAGCTCCTGGGGGTACAGGCGCGACAGACGCTTGAGAGTTTTCATGACCATGCGGAAGTCGTACACCAGACGCTCCAGCGCTTCACCGGAGATGCCAGGCGCATCTTCGTTGAGGTGCAGGCTGGCGTCTTCAAGGGCCGACTGGGTCATGTATTCTTCCATGGCGTCGTCGTCTTTGATGTACTGCTCTTGCTTGCCCTTTTTCACTTTGTACAACGGTGGCTGAGCGATGTAGATGTAGCCACGCTCGATCAGCTCCGGCAACTGACGGAAGAAGAAGGTCAGCAGCAGGGTACGGATGTGCGAACCGTCGACGTCAGCATCGGTCATGATGATGATGTTGTGATAACGCAGTTTGTCGATGTTGTACTCTTCACGGCCGATCCCGCAGCCCAATGCGGTGATCAGGGTGCCGACTTCTTGCGAAGAGATCATCTTGTCGAAACGGGCTTTCTCAACGTTGAGGATTTTACCCTTCAACGGCAGGATGGCCTGGGTACGGCGGTTACGTCCCTGCTTGGCGGAGCCGCCAGCAGAGTCACCTTCCACGAGGTACAGTTCGGACAGCGCCGGGTCTTTTTCCTGGCAGTCGGCCAGTTTGCCCGGCAAGCCTGCGATGTCCAGTGCGCCTTTGCGGCGGGTCATCTCACGGGCTTTACGCGCCGCTTCACGGGCACGGGCGGCGTCGATCATCTTGCCGACGATCAGCTTGGCTTCGTTCGGGTTTTCCAGCAGGAAATCGGAGAAGAACTTGCCCATTTCCTGTTCAACTGCGGTCTTCACTTCAGAAGACACCAGCTTGTCTTTGGTCTGGGAGCTGAATTTCGGGTCCGGGACTTTCACCGAAATAATCGCCGTGAGGCCTTCACGGGCGTCATCACCGGTGGTGGCGACTTTGTGCTTCTTGGCCAAGCCTTCAGCTTCGATGTAGGTGTTGAGGTTACGCGTTAGGGCGGAGCGGAAGCCCACCAGGTGCGTACCGCCATCACGCTGCGGAATGTTGTTGGTGAAGCACAACAGGCTTTCGTTGAAGCTGTCGTTCCACTGCAGGGCCACTTCGACGCCAATACCGTCTTCGCGTTGCACGTTGAAGTGGAACACTTGGTTGACCGTGGTCTTGTTGGTGTTCAAGTACTCAACAAACGCGCGCAGACCGCCTTCGTATTTGAACAGCTCTTCCTTGCCGGAGCGCTCGTCCTTGAGGACGATACCCACACCCGAGTTCAGGAAGGACAGTTCACGAATACGCTTGGCCAGGATGTCCCAGCTGAAGTGAATGTTCTTGAACGTCTCGGCAGATGGCTTGAAGTGAATCTGGGTACCGGTGGTGTCACTTTCACCAACGATTGCCATCGGCGCTTGAGGCACGCCGTGAACGTAGGTCTGTTCCCAGATCTTGCCGCTGCGGCGTACAGTCAGTACCAGCAGTTCCGACAGCGCGTTGACCACCGACACACCTACACCGTGCAGGCCGCCGGATACTTTGTAGGAGTTGTCATCGAATTTACCGCCAGCGTGCAGCACGGTCATGATGACCTCGGCTGCCGATACGCCTTCTTCTTTATGCACATCAACCGGGATGCCGCGGCCGTTGTCGCGCACGGTGATGGATTCATCCGGGTGAATGATGATGGTGATGTCGTCGCAATGGCCGGCCAGCGCTTCGTCGATGGAGTTATCGACTACTTCAAACACCATGTGGTGCAGACCGCTACCATCGTCAGTATCACCAATGTACATACCGGGACGTTTGCGTACGGCATCCAGGCCTTTCAGCACTTTAATGCTCGTTGAGTCGTACGTATTTTCTTCGCTCAAAGCCTTCACTCCCGATGGTCGTGGGTCTGGGTGATACAGCCCTGTTCCACGTGGAACAGGGCAACTGGCGTTTCCGTCTGCCAGCCTTCCCTCATAAATTCGTGGTCTACACAGGTAATGAACACCTGGCAGCGTAAGTCTTCCAACAAGCGACACAGTGCTTTGCGATGCTGCTCATCCAGTTCGGACGGCAAATCATCCACCAGATAAATACATTGGCCACGCCGGGCTTGGCTGACCAAGTGCCCCTGGGCAATACGCAATGCACAGACCACCAATTTTTGCTGACCACGCGACAGGATGTCTGCAGCGTTGTTGGCGCCTATCTTCAAGCGCAAATCAGCACGTTGTGGCCCGGCTTGGGTATGCCCCATCTGCTGGTCCCGGTGGACAGACGCGGCGAGTACAGCACTCAGCTCACGGTCTTTGTCCCAACCACGGTAATAACTCAGCGTTAATCCTTCGAGTTCAAGCAACTCACTTAAGGTCTGCTCAAAGACAGGTTTCAAGGCCTTGATGTAAGCACGACGGTATTCATCAATTTCAGCACTGGCCAGACACAGTTCCCGGTCCCAGGCCGCTTGTGAAACGGCGTCGAGTGTACCATGCCGCAGCCATGAGTTCCGCTGCCGCAGGGCCTTCTGTAGCCGCTGCCAGGTCGACATAAAGCGCGGCTCGACATGGAATACTCCCCAGTCGAGAAACTGCCTACGGATCTTTGGGGCACCTTCGAGTAGACGAAAGCTGTCAGGGTTGATCAATTGCAGTGGCAGGATCTCGGCCAACTGCGCAGCACTGCGCGCATTTTGGCCGTCGATCCGAATCTGAAACTCCCCGTTGCGGTCCCGCGAAATACCCAAGGCGCTGTGTCCGCCTTCAGCCAGTTCGACCTGGCCAAACACCGTACAGGTCTGCAGTTCGTGCTGAATGACCGGCGTAAGCCGGACACTGCGAAACGAGCGCGCAAGCCCCAGCAAATGGACCGCTTCCAGCACGCTGGTTTTTCCGCTGCCGTTGGCGCCATACAAAATGTTGATGCGGGGGGAGGGGGAGAAGGTCACCGGGTGCAGGTTACGCACGCCGGTGACGGTGACACGGCTAAGGGACATCTAGCTTGAGCTGTGCATAAGTTACAGGCGCATCGGCATGACAACGTAGGCCGAGTCGTCGTTGTCCGACTCTTGCACCAAGGCGCTGCTGTTGGAGTCAGACAGAATCAGACGCACTTGTTCAGTGGTCATCACACCCAGCACGTCCAGCAGGTAGCTTACGTTGAAACCAATTTCGAGCGAGCCGCCGTTGTAGTCGACGCCCACTTCTTCTTCGGCTTCTTCCTGCTCCGGGTTGTTGGCCTGGATTTTCAGCTGGCTATTGGCCAGTTGCAGACGAATGCCCCGGTATTTCTCGTTGGACAGGATCGCAGTACGGCTGAACGCTTCACGCAGTGCCTGACGATCACCAATCACGACCTTGTCGCCACCTTTAGGCAGCACACGCTCGTAATCGGGGAACTTGCCGTCTACCAGCTTGGAGGTGAAAGTGAACTCACCGGTGGTGGCACGAATATGGTGCGCGCCCAATACGATGCTCACTTCGCCTTCTGGCTCGGTCAACAAACGCGCCAGCTCGAGGATACCTTTACGCGGCACGATGACCTGGTGGCGATCTGGCTGACCAATGTCGGCTTTCATAGAGCACATGGCCAGACGGTGACCGTCGGTAGCCACGGCGCGAATGATGCCAGCCGAAACTTCGAGCAACATGCCGTTGAGGTAGTAACGAACGTCCTGCTGAGCCATGGCAAAGCTGGTGCGTTCGATCAGGCGTCGCAGTTTGCTTTGCTGCAGGCTGCAGGTCAGTGAGCCCGGGCCTTCTTCAACCGTCGGGAAGTCATTGGCAGGCAAGGTGGACAGGGTAAAACGGCTACGGCCTGCCTTGACCACCAGCTTTTGATCATCGAGCTTGATGTCGATCAGCGCATCGTTGGGCAAGCTTTTGCAGATATCCATCAGCTTGCGCGCCGGTACGGTGATTTCGCCTGGCTCGGCAGGCTCTTCAAGCTGAACGCGACCAACCAGCTCGACCTCAAGGTCGGTACCGGTCAGCGACAGCTGCTGGCCTTCGACAACCAACAGCACGTTGGACAATACCGGCAAGGTCTGGCGGCGTTCAACAACGCCTGCGACCAGTTGCAGGGGTTTCAACAAGGCTTCGCGTTGAATGGTGAAATGCATGGTCTAGTCCCTTGCCTTAATAAGCTGCATTGGTGTCATCAGGTTGTCAGGGTTCGCAGCAGGTTCTTGTAGTCCTCGCGGATGTCCGCGTCGGATTCCTTGAGCTCATTGATCTTGCGGCATGCGTGCAAGACAGTGGTGTGATCGCGGCCGCCAAACACATCGCCGATTTCCGGCAAGCTGTGGTTGGTCAGTTCTTTGGACAGTGCCATGGCCACTTGGCGAGGGCGGGCGACCGAGCGTGAGCGACGCTTGGACAGCAAGTCCGAAATTTTGATCTTGTAGTACTCGGCCACTGTGCGCTGGATGTTATCCACAGAGACGAGCTTGTCTTGCAACGCCAGAAGGTCCTTCAGAGATTCGCGAATCAGTTCGATGGTGATGTCGCGACCCATGAAGTGCGAGTGAGCAATGACCCGCTTGAGCGCACCTTCGAGCTCACGCACGTTGGAGCGAATGCGTTGGGCAATAAAGAAGGCGGCATCATGAGGCAGCTCGACCTTGGCCTGGTCTGCCTTTTTCATCAGGATCGCCACCCGCGTCTCAAGCTCAGGCGGCTCAACGGCAACGGTCAAGCCCCAGCCGAAACGGGATTTGAGGCGCTCTTCGAGCCCTTCGATCTCTTTAGGGTAGCGGTCACTGGTCAGAATCACTTGCTGACCGCCTTCAAGCAAGGCGTTGAAGGTGTGGAAGAACTCTTCCTGAGAGCGCTCTTTGCGTGCAAAGAATTGAATGTCATCGATGAGCAGCGCGTCTACCGAACGGTAGAAGCGCTTGAACTCATTGATTGCGTTGAGCTGCAGGGCCTTGACCATGTCGGCTACGAAACGCTCGGAATGCAGGTACACCACCTTGGCATTCGGGTTCTTCTTTAACAGGTGGTTACCCACCGCGTGCATCAAGTGCGTTTTACCCAGGCCAACGCCGCCATAAAGGAAGAGCGGGTTATAGCCGTGCTTGGGGTTGTCCGCCACTTGCCACGCCGCTGCGCGGGCCAGTTGGTTGGACTTGCCCTCGACGAAGTTTTCGAAGGTAAAGGTACGGTTCAGGTAGCTGGTGTGCTTGAGCGCACCTTCAACCTGCACGGTACGTTGTTCTGCACGTGCTGGCGCCTGTTGCGAACTGGCACCCGCCATGGGGTCGAAGCTGTCACGCGAAGGCTCTTCGCTCGTCTGGTCCGGCTGCTTGGGGGTCGGCGCGGGAGCGGGGGCTGCACTTGCAGGTGCACTGGGTGCTGGCGCAGGCGCTGCTTGCTGTTGAGAAGCCGCGGCGGCCAATGGCGCATTGGGCGCAGCACGCGGAGCCGAGCTGCGTTTGCTGCCTATTAATAAGGACAGCGCAGGCGCCATGCCATTGCTGTGCTCGTTCAGCAATTCAAGCAAACGGCTCAGGTACTTCTCGTTAACCCAGTCGAGCACAAAACGATTGGGCGCATAGACGCGCAACTCGTCGCCTTCGGCTTCGACCTGTAGTGGACGGATCCAGGTGTTGAATTGCTGGGCAGGCAGCTCATCGCGCAAAAGCTCTACGCACTGCTGCCAAAGTTCCACTGACACGGATATCCCCTAAGTTGAAAGCCGGTGAGGCAAAAACAGGCGCCATTGTAGCGACCACTCGCCCACTTATCCACATGTAGGTTGCCTGCCTATAAGGAGAGGCCAGGTTTTTTACTGTGAACAAAGCGACAAATGGTATGTGCATAAGCTCTGTGGATAAGCGGGCCTAAGCTCGTTGCACAAGTGGGCGGAAAACACTGTGCATAACTGCCCTGTGGATAAAGAAGCGTTTCGTGCACAGCTTATCCGAGGTCGCAGCACAGGCAGAGCACCGCTTCTCGACAGTGTTGTCATTCTATGCAGGCCTTGATTTTTAAGGTCTATAGCCAGTTATCCACAGATAGGTGGCTCCCTAAAGTTAATAAGATTTTTAAAAGAGCTTTAAATACTTCGTCTTTTTATTTTTATGACTGCGTGAACAAATGCTTGTGCACAACACCCCCTCATCTATTTAGGCGTTCACGTTGGTTGGAAATTGACCTATTGGCCTGCATTCACTAGAATCGCCGGTCTCTTAAAACGGGGGCCATTCCGGCCCGTTGTGGACGAACCAGGTAGCACGACATGAAACGTACTTTCCAACCAAGCACTATCAAACGCGCCCGCACTCACGGTTTCCGTGCTCGCATGGCTACTAAAAACGGCCGTGCAGTCCTGTCGCGTCGCCGCGCCAAAGGCCGTGCGCGTCTGGCAGTTTGATAATCAGACAATGGTGGTGAGTCAGGACTTCAGTCGGGAAAAGCGGTTACTCACTCCCCGACATTTCAAGGCAGTCTTTGACTCCCCCACCGGCAAGGTTCCGGGGAAAAATCTCCTGCTCCTTGCGCGCAGCAACGATCTTGATCACCCCCGGTTGGGGTTAGTGATCGGGAAAAAGAGCGTCAAGCTCTCCGTTCAGCGCAATCGCCTTAAGCGTTTGATGCGTGAATCGTTTCGTCTCCACCAGGATCAACTGGTTGGTTGGGATATCGTTATCGTCGCGCGCAAAGGTTTGGGTGACGTAGAGAACCCCGAATTGATTCAGCATTTCGGCAAACTGTGGAAACGTCTGGCCCGTAACACGCCAGTTCCAGCTGTTAAAACCGAAACTGTAGGGGTAGGCAGTCCTGATGCGTAAACTGGCGCTCGTTCCGATCCAGTTTTACCGTTATGCCATTAGTCCTTTGATGGCAAACCACTGCCGTTTCTACCCCAGTTGTTCCTGCTACGCGTTGGAAGCCATCGAAACTCATGGCGTTCTTCGCGGCGGCTGGCTGACCTTTCGTCGTTTAGGTCGCTGTCACCCGTGGAATCCCGGTGGTTACGACCCGGTTCCACCTATCCCTACCTCCCGTTCTTCTTGATGGCCGAGTAATCATGGATATTAAACGCACGATCCTGATCGTCGCTCTCGCAGTCGTGTCCTACGTTATGGTTCTGAAATGGAACCAGGATTACGGCCAAGCTGCCCTGCCGACTCAGAATGTTGCCGCCAGCACTACTACCGCGCAGGGTTTGCCTGACTCGGTGCCAGGTAACAACGCTTCGACCAGTGCCGATGTACCCACAGCCAATGCCGACACCAGCACACCGACAGAAACACCGGTTGCTGCAAGCAAAGACCTGATCCACGTAAAAACCGACGTACTGGATATCGCGATTGATCCACAGGGTGGTGACGTTGCCCAGTTGCGTCTGCCGCTTTATCCACGTCGCCAGGACCACCCGGATGTACCTTTCCAGCTGTTTGATAACGGCGGCGAACGTACGTATCTGGCCCAAAGTGGCCTGACCGGCGTTGATGGTCCGGATGCTCGTACCGCAGGTCGCCCGGTTTTCAGCACTGAGAAAAAAACCTATGAACTGGCTCCAGGCCAGGATCAGTTGGTTGTTGATCTCAAGTTCAGCGATAACGGCGTTAACTACATCAAACGTTTCACGTTCAAGCGTGGTCTGTACGATGTACAAGTCAGCTATCTGATTGATAACGAGAGCGGCAAGCCGTGGACCGGCAACCTGTTCGCGCAATTGAAACGCGACGCCAGCTCTGATCCATCTTCCAGCACCGCCACCGGTACTGCGACTTACCTGGGCGCTGCCCTGTGGACAAGTGCAGAGCCGTACAAAAAAGTGTCGATGAAAGATATCGACAAGGGTCAGCTGAAAGAAACCGTTCAAGGTGGTTGGGTTGCCTGGCTGCAACACTACTTCGTCACTGCGTGGATTCCTCAGAAAGGCGATAACAACGTCGTTCAGACCCGCAAAGACAACCAGGGCAACTACATCATCGGTTTCACTGGCCCAACCTTGACGGTTGAACCGGGTAAAACAGGTGAAACCAGCGCCACGCTGTACGCAGGTCCAAAGAGCCAAGGCGTACTCAAAGAGTTGTCCCCAGGTCTGGAACTGACGGTCGACTACGGCATTCTGTGGTTCATTGCCCAGCCTATTTTCTGGCTGCTGCAACATATCCACAGCCTGGTTGGTAACTGGGGTTGGTCGATTATCTTCCTGACCATGCTGATCAAAGGGATCTTCTTCCCGTTGTCGGCCGCCAGCTACAAATCGATGGCTCGCATGCGCGCTGTGGCACCAAAACTGGCCGCTCTGAAAGAGCAGTTCGGTGATGACCGCCAGAAAATGTCGCAAGCGATGATGGAGCTGTACAAGAAAGAGAAGATCAATCCACTGGGCGGCTGCTTGCCGATTCTGGTGCAGATGCCGGTTTTCCTGTCCTTGTACTGGGTACTGTTGGAAAGCGTTGAAATGCGTCAGGCGCCTTTCATGCTCTGGATTACCGACCTGTCGATTAAAGACCCGTTCTTTATTCTGCCGATCATCATGGGCGCAACCATGTTCATCCAGCAGCGTCTGAACCCGACTCCACCGGATCCGATGCAAGCCAAGGTGATGAAGCTGATGCCAATCATCTTCACCTTCTTCTTCCTGTGGTTCCCTGCAGGTCTGGTGCTGTACTGGGTTGTGAACAACTGCCTGTCCATCGCTCAACAGTGGTACATCACTCGTAAGATCGAAGCTGCTACCAAAAAAGCTGCTGCTTAACTTACTCTGTTGATCACCACTCAAAACGCCCCCTAGTGGGGCGTTTTGCTATCTGTCACTTTTGTTGTTGAGGCCTGTTTTTATGAGTGTTCCAGCACAAACCATTGCTGCTGTGGCAACCGCCCAAGGCCGAGGTGGTGTGGGGATCGTGCGTGTTTCCGGGCCACTCGCCCGTGTCGCGGCGCAAGCGTTCACAGAGCGCGAACTGAAACCGCGCTATGCCCATTACGGACCGTTTTATGGTGAAAACGGCGAAGTCCTGGATGAAGGTATTGCGCTGTATTTCCCGGGCCCCAACTCGTTCACCGGCGAAGACGTGCTCGAATTGCAAGGCCATGGCGGCCCGATCGTTCTGGACATGTTGCTGCAGCGCTGCATTGAACTGGGCTGCCGTTTGGCACGACCGGGCGAATTCAGTGAGCGTGCGTTTTTAAACGACAAGCTCGATCTGGCTCAAGCCGAGGCTATTGCGGACCTTATTGAGGCCAGTTCTGCACAGGCAGCTCGCAACGCATTACGCTCTTTGCAGGGTGCTTTCTCACACCGTGTGCATAACTTGACTGAGCAACTCATCAGTTTGCGTATCTACGTCGAAGCGGCGATTGACTTCCCCGAGGAAGAAATCGACTTCCTGGCCGATGGCCACGTCCTGGGTATGCTCGATAAGGTGCGCGAAGAGTTATCCACCGTTAAGCGTGAAGCTGGCCAAGGCGCCTTACTGCGCGATGGCATGACGGTGGTGATTGCCGGTCGTCCTAATGCCGGCAAGTCCAGTTTGCTTAACGCGCTGGCCGGTCGTGAAGCCGCCATCGTGACCGAGATCGCCGGCACCACGCGCGACGTGTTGCGTGAACATATCCACATTGATGGCATGCCCCTGCACGTGGTGGATACGGCAGGTCTGCGTGACACTGAAGACCAGGTCGAAAAAATCGGCGTGCAACGAGCTCTCAAGGCCATTGGCGAAGCAGATCGTGTGCTGCTGGTGGTGGATGCAACGGCGCCGGAGGCCAATGACCCCTTCGCGTTGTGGCCAGAGTTTTTGGAGCAGCGCCCGGACCCGGCCAAGGTCACCTTGATTCGTAACAAGGCCGACCTCACCGGTGAAGCCGTCGAACTGGAGGTCAGTGCTGATGGCCATGTAACGATCAGCCTAAGTGCGCGATCAACCGATGGACTCGATTTGCTGCGTGAGCACCTCAAGGCCTGTATGGGGTATGAACAGACGTCCGAGAGCAGCTTCAGCGCTCGTCGTCGCCACCTCGAAGCCTTGCAGCACGCCAGCAATGCGCTTGAACATGGCCGGGCACAACTGACACTGGCAGGTGCAGGTGAATTGCTGGCCGAAGATTTGCGCCTGGCCCAGCAATCGTTGGGCGAGATTACCGGGGCATTCAGCTCGGATGATCTGCTGGGGCGGATCTTCTCCAGTTTCTGTATCGGGAAATAATGCCCAGAAATCCGTAGGAGCGAGCTTGCCTCGCGATCTTTTGATCTGTTAAAAGGTCACGAGACAAGCTCGTCTCCTACAGGTATTAGTCCAATGCGCCATTGATGCCGCCGCGAATCTTGCGGCCAGTTCTTGATTCCCCTGCAACAGGGGGTAGATCTGTGCATCTCTGGAGTGCGTATGACTCACGCGACCTGTGTAACGCTGGAAGGCGTTTCTTATCAGTTGCCCGATGGCAGCCCGCTGTTTTCTGACCTAAACCTGCATCTCGATCAACGCCACACCGGCTTGGTCGGGCGAAATGGTGTGGGTAAAAGTGTATTGGCACGTCTGATTGCTGGGGATATCTCCCCTACCACTGGGCGCTGCCTGCGCACCGGAAAGGTGTATTACCTGGCACAGCACATCACCCATGCCCTCGAGCAGACGGTGGCTGATCTGGCCGGTGTGCAACCCATCATCAGTGCGCTGGAACGCATCGAACAGGGCAGTACCACACCAGCGGACTTTGACGCGGTGGGCGAGCAATGGAACATTCGGCAGCAGTTACTCGACCAACTGGCCCACAACAACCTCGAGCACCTCACGCCTTCAACCCTGACCTCACGGCTCAGTGGCGGCGAAGCCATGCGTGTCGCGCTGATGGGGGCGTTTATGTCACAGGCCGAGCTGCTGATTCTGGATGAACCGACCAATCACCTGGACTGTGAGCAGCGTTTGGCATTGCAGGCGCAACTCAGCCACTGGCCGAGGGCGTTGCTGGTGATCAGTCATGACCGTGAGCTGCTGGAGTCCATGACGCGCATCCTCGAACTCTCAGCCTTGGGGCTGGCCAGCTACGGCGGTGGTTATTCGTTTTATGCACAGGCCAAAGCCCAGCAGCAATCCGCCGCCGAACAGCAACTGGCCCACGCCAAGTTGGAACGACACCGGCAAGAACAACGGCTGCGCGATCAAGCTGAACAGGTTGAACGCAGGCAGGCACGGGGCAACAAATCCGCCAGTTCCCGTAATCAGGCGAAGATTTTGCTGGGGCGACAAAAGGAGCGCAGTCAAAACAGCAGCGGCAAATGGCAGCAGCATCAGCAAGCCGCGCGCGCGGTGTTGTCGGTACGCGTCAGTCAAGCTGCCCGCCAGGTTGAAAGACAGCAGGCCATGTTTGTCTATGCCCCCACAACGAGCCAGCACAGCGCTACCCATATCGCCGAGCTGGTTGAAGCACGCTTGCCATATGGCTTCGAACCGTTGCGTACACTCAGCCTTACGCTCAGTCGGGGCCAGCGGGTTGCCTTGCTCGGCCCCAATGGTTGCGGTAAATCAACGGTACTCAAGGTGTTGGCTGGGCAAGTGCCGATCCTGGCTGGGCTAGCGGATGTCAGCGTCAAATCAGCTTATCTTGATCAGCACCTGGCCTTGCTGAACCTTGAATATTCGGTGCTGGAGCAGTTGCAGGCACTCAATCGGCAACTCACGGAGAGTGAATTGCGTACCCGGCTGGCGCAATTAGGGCTTGGCGCCGAGCAGGTGAATCGACCCTGTGCACAACTCAGTGGTGGTGAACAGCTGAAGGCGGCAATGGCCTGTGTGTTTTATGCCGAGCAACCTGCGCAGTTGTTGTTGCTCGATGAACCCGCCAATCACCTCGATCTGGTGTCCTTGCTGGCGCTGGAAAACATGCTCAATCAGTACACCGGCACGTTGGTTGTGACCTCACACGATCAGAGGTTTCTCGACGCTATTGAAATTACCCACAGGCTCATCGCGAGTGCCAACGGCTGGTTGAGCGCCGCCGTTTGAGTACCGGCTAGGCTGCCGTTCATCACCTTTATCCCTTTTTAATCTGCTAGCCGCTGGATGACGTGTTCATCCAGGCGGCTTTCGGCTGCCTTTTTGTTGGCCTGATAGGGAGAATTTCGTCGGTTAAGCTCTGTGTATAACTGGCCCTTAGCTCAGTGGGTAAGTGGCCTCTAAAACTGAAGATAAACCCCTCTGTGGATAACGTTATCATTTACCCACAGGCTTAATGCACTTATTCACCCCGCTCATGGCCACATGACCACAGACTTTCAAATCTCTGTACAGTACGAAAATAAAGGCTTACAGACACTTATCCACAGAAAGGAGCCTCTCTAAGAATAAACATAAAAACAAAGCTTTTATAAATTTCTTCTTTATTTATTTTTCTTTCTATCTGGCCTTATCCACACGCTGGTTAAATTTTGTGCAAAGGGTTCTTTAAGAAGGGCTAAGTCCCTATACTTCTCGGTCTATCCAAAAAACCCCTAGTAACAGGCACGAGGTGCGTGGTGAATTTCCCTTCCCGTTTTGCAGTGATCGTCATCGGTGGCGGTCACGCCGGAACCGAGGCTGCACTTGCTTCAGCACGTATGGGTGTAAAAACCCTGCTGTTGACCCACAACGTGGAAACCCTCGGGCATATGAGCTGCAACCCTGCAATCGGTGGCATTGGTAAAAGCCATCTGGTTAAAGAAATCGATGCGCTCGGCGGCGCAATGGCAGTCGCTACTGACAAAAGCGGTATCCAGTTCCGTGTGCTTAACGGCCGTAAAGGCCCAGCCGTACGCGCAACCCGCGCACAGGCTGACCGCGCTATCTACAAGTCGGTGGTGCGTGAAATTCTGGAAAACCAACCGAACCTGTGGATATTTCAACAAGCGGCGGATGACCTGATTGTTGAAAACGATCAAGTACGCGGTGTTGTGACTCAGATGGGCCTGCGTTTTCTGGCCGACTCTGTGGTTTTGACCACCGGTACGTTCCTGGGGGGACTTATCCACATCGGTTTGCAGAATTACTCGGGCGGACGTGCCGGTGATCCACCGTCGATTGCCCTGGCACACCGCCTGCGTGAACTGCCTTTGCGTGTTGGTCGTCTGAAAACCGGTACGCCGCCACGCATTGATGGCCGCTCGGTTGATTTTTCAGTGATGACTGAACAACCTGGTGACACACCGATCCCGGTCATGTCGTTCATGGGCAACAAGGAACAGCACCCGACTCAAGTCAGCTGCTGGATTACCCATACCAATGCGCGCACTCATGAGATCATTGCGTCCAACCTCGATCGCTCGCCGATGTACTCAGGTGTGATTGAAGGGATTGGTCCGCGTTACTGCCCGTCGATTGAAGACAAGATTCATCGTTTTGCTGACAAGGAAAGCCATCAGGTGTTTATCGAACCCGAAGGTTTGAACACCCATGAGCTGTATCCGAACGGTATTTCGACGTCGCTGCCTTTTGATGTTCAGTTGCAACTCGTGCAATCGATTCGCGGCATGGAAAATGCCCACATCGTGCGCCCAGGCTACGCCATCGAATACGATTATTTCGATCCGCGGGACCTGAAATACAGCCTGGAAACCAAAGTGATTGGCGGGTTGTTCTTTGCCGGGCAAATCAACGGCACCACCGGTTATGAAGAAGCCGGCGCACAAGGTTTGCTCGCCGGGACCAACGCAGCCTTGTTGGCACAAGGCAAAGAGACCTGGTGTCCGCGTCGTGACGAAGCGTATATCGGCGTGTTGGTTGATGACCTGATTACATTGGGGACTCAAGAACCGTACCGAATGTTTACCTCCCGCGCCGAATACCGTTTGATCCTGCGCGAAGACAATGCCGATATGCGCCTGACTGAAAAAGGTCGTGAACTCGGTTTGGTCGATGACGCCCGTTGGGCGGCGTTCTGCACCAAGCGCGAAAGCATTGCCCTGGAAGAACAACGCTTGAGAAGCACGTGGGTGCGCCCGGGGACTGAACAAGGTGAAGCGATTGCGGCCAAATTTGGCACGCCGTTGACCCATGAATACAATTTGCTGAGTTTGTTGACCCGTCCGGAAATCGATTACGCAGGCCTGGTTGAAGTGACTGGCGAGGGCGCAAGCGATCCGCTGGTCGCCGAACAGGTTGAAATCAAAACCAAGTATGCGGGTTACATTGACCGTCAACAGGACGAGATCGCTCGCCTGCGCGCCAGTGAAAACATCAAACTGCCTGTGGATATCGATTACACGACCATCTCGGGGTTGTCGAAAGAGATCCAGAGCAAGCTCGGTGCCACGCGCCCCGAGACGCTGGGCCAGGCTTCGCGGGTTCCCGGTGTCACCCCGGCAGCGATTTCCCTGTTGATGATTCATCTGAAAAAACGCGGCGCTGGCCGCAAGTTGGAGCAAAACGCTTGAGTTCGCTGGTCACTGCACAACACGCCGAAGAATTATCCACAGGTGCGCGCCAGCTGGGCGTTGCACTGACCACAACCCAGCATGAGCAACTGCTGGGTTATTTGGCCCTGTTGATAAAATGGAACAAGGCCTACAACCTCACGGCTGTGCGTAACCCGGACGAGATGGTGTCACGTCACTTGCTCGACAGCCTCAGTGTGATGCCGTTTATCGAAAACGGTCGTTGGCTGGATGTGGGCAGTGGTGGCGGGATGCCCGGCATCCCTTTGGCGATCCTGTTTCCTGAGTCGCACGTGACTTGCCTTGACAGCAACGGCAAGAAAACGCGGTTTCTGACGCAGGTGAAACTCGAACTCAAGCTGGACAACCTGAATGTTATCCACAGCCGTGTTGAGGAGTATCAACCGGAACTGGCGTTCAACGGAATTGTTTCCAGGGCTTTCAGCAGCATGGAGAACTTTACCAACTGGACGCGGCACCTGGGTGACAGCGAAACACGCTGGTTGGCAATGAAGGGCGTTCATCCGGCCGATGAGCTGGTAGCATTGCCGTCTGATTTTCGTCTAGATAGCGAACACGCCTTGACCGTTCCAGGTTGCCAAGGCCAACGCCATCTGCTGATACTGCGCCGAACGGCATGATTGGGAACGCAAGCAAGAATGGCTAAGGTATTCGCAATAGCGAACCAAAAAGGGGGAGTGGGTAAGACCACCACCTGCATCAACCTCGCAGCATCGCTGGTCGCGACCAAGCGGCGCGTGCTGCTGATCGACCTCGATCCACAAGGCAACGCCACCATGGGCAGCGGTGTGGATAAACATGGTCTTGAGAATTCCGTTTACGATCTGCTGATCGGCGAATGCGATCTGGCCCAGGCCATGCACGTCTCCGAGCACGGTGGTTACCAGCTGTTGCCGGCGAACCGTGACCTGACAGCCGCCGAAGTCGTGTTGCTCGAAATGCAGATGAAAGAAAGCCGTCTGCGTACAGCGCTGGCGCCGGTTCGCGAAAGCTACGATTACATTCTGATCGACTGCCCACCTTCGCTGTCGATGCTGACGCTTAATGCCTTGGTGGCCGCTGATGGGGTCATTATCCCCATGCAGTGCGAATACTTCGCCCTTGAAGGCTTGAGCGACCTTGTGGATAACATCAAGCGCATCGCCGAGCTGCTGAACCCCAACCTCAAAGTCGAAGGCCTGCTGCGTACTATGTACGACCCGCGCCTGAGCCTGATGAACGATGTCTCGGCTCAGCTCAAGGAACACTTCGGCGAGCAACTGTACGACACGGTGATACCGCGCAACATTCGCCTGGCTGAAGCACCGAGTTACGGTATGCCGGCATTGGCCTATGATAAAAATTCCCGTGGCGCGATTGCTTACCTGGCCTTGGCCGGCGAGCTGGTTCGTCGTCAACGTCGCACCTCCCGCACTGCTCAGCCAACTTAAGGATATTCCATGGCCGTCAAGAAACGAGGTCTAGGACGAGGACTGGATGCACTCTTGAGTGGTCCTACGGTCAGCTCGCTGGAAGAGCAGGCCGTCAAGGTCGATCAAAGCGAACTGCAGCATTTGCCCCTGGACCTGATCCAGCGCGGCAAATACCAGCCTCGTCGCGACATGGACCCGCAAGCACTCGAAGAGCTGGCGAACTCGATCAAGACTCAGGGTGTGATGCAGCCGATCGTGGTGCGTCCGATCGCTGGCGAGCGGTTTGAGATCATTGCCGGTGAGCGTCGCTGGCGCGCCAGTCAACAGGCCGGTAAAGACACAATTCCGGCAATGGTCCGTGATGTTCCAGATGAAACCGCCATTGCGATGGCGCTCATTGAAAACATTCAGCGCGAAGATCTTAATCCGATTGAAGAAGCGATTGCTTTGCAACGTTTGCAGCAAGAGTTTCAATTGACTCAACAACAAGTCGCTGATGCGGTGGGTAAGTCCCGAGTATCCGTGGCTAACTTGTTGCGTTTAATTTCATTGCCGGAAGTTATTAAGACCATGTTGTCCCACGGTGACCTTGAAATGGGACATGCGCGGGCATTGCTCGGCTTACCTGACAATAAGCAGGTTGAAGGGGCGCGACACGTTGTCGCACGTGGTCTGACAGTTCGCCAGACCGAAGCCTTGGTTCGCCAGTGGTTGAGCGGTAAACAAGAGCCTGCTGAACCGGCTAAACCTGATCCGGATATCACCCGCCTTGAACAGCGTCTGGCCGAGCGCCTAGGCTCTGCGGTGCAGATCCGCCACGGAAAGAAGGGTAAAGGCCAATTAGTTATTGGTTATAACTCTCTTGATGAGCTTCAAGGAGTGCTTGCTCACATCCGCTGAAACATATCCTTTTGTAGCGCGCAGTCGGAAATCACTACCTGACAGTTGAATAGGGGCTTCCACGCCCCTATACTCTGCGCGCATTTTGTCGGCACAAATTATGCCAAGTTTTAGCTTTTGGCCGCCGACCTTTGAGGAGCAGTTGTGATGGAAACCCGCACGCCAAACCGCTTGCCATTCCATCGCTTGGCGGTTTTTCCGGTTTTGCTAGCTCAATTTGTCATTTTATTGCTGGCTGCTTTGGGGCTCTGGCAATGGCATGGAGTTGTAGCCGGATATTCAGGGCTCTGCGGAGGCCTGATTGCTTTGCTGCCCAATGTGTATTTTGCTCACCGAGCTTTCCGGTTTACCGGTGCTCGAGCAGCGCAAGCCATCGTCCGGTCGTTTTACGCCGGCGAGGCAGGCAAATTAATTTTGACGGCAGTGCTGTTCGCGCTGACGTTTGCAGGTGTGAAGCCATTGGCGCCGCTAGCTGTATTCGGCGTCTTCGTGTTGACCCAATTGGTCAGCTGGTTCGCTCCCCTGCTAATGAGAACAACACTTTCGAGACCTTAGGGCGTTTGAGGCAACCATGGCAGAAACAACCGCTTCGGGCTATATCCAGCACCACTTACAGAACCTGACCTTCGGGCAGCTACCTGATGGCGGCTGGGGCTTTGCTCACACCGTTGCAGAAGCTAAAGCAATGGGCTTTTGGTCATTCCATGTCGATACCCTCGGCTGGTCTGTATTCGTTGGCTTGCTGTTTATCTTCATTTTCCGCATGGCGGCCAAGAAGGTAACTTCCGGTCAACCAGGCGCACTGCAGAACTTCGTTGAAGTGATGGTGGAATTCGTTGATGGCAGCGTAAAAGACAGCTTCCATGGCCGTAGCGCCGTGATTGCTCCGCTGGCGCTGACTATTTTCGTCTGGGTATTCCTGATGAACGTCATCGACTTGATCCCGGTTGACTGGATTCCTCAGTTGGCGATCCTGATCTCTGGCGATGAGCACTTCCCATTCCGTGCCGTACCGACGACCGATCCGAACGCTACCTTGGGCATGGCCCTGTCGGTATTCGCGCTGATCATCTTCTACAGCATCAAAATCAAGGGTATCGGTGGCTTCATCGGCGAACTGACCCTGCACCCGTTCAGCAGCAAGAACATCTTTGTTCAGGCCCTGCTGATTCCGGTGAACTTCCTGCTCGAATTCGTGACGCTGGTCGCCAAGCCAATTTCGCTGGCACTGCGACTGTTCGGCAACATGTACGCTGGCGAACTGGTATTTATCCTGATCGCCGTAATGTTCGGCAGCGGCCTGCTCTGGCTTAGCGGTCTGGGCGTGGTGCTGCAATGGGCGTGGGCTGTGTTCCACATCCTGATCATCACCTTGCAAGCGTTCATCTTCATGATGCTGACCATCGTTTATCTGTCGATGGCGCACGAAGAGCACTAAGACCCGTTTCGACGTGTCTTGTGGCCCTCCCGCCTCGGGGGGAGGGCGTAGCAAATTGTTTTTGTTTTACCGCTTTAATCTAAAAACCTAAACCATACGACGTAAAAGTCGGGAGGAAAGATGGAAACTGTAGTTGGTCTAACCGCTATCGCTGTTGCACTGTTGATCGGCCTGGGTGCACTGGGTACTGCAATTGGTTTCGGCCTGTTGGGTGGCAAGTTCCTGGAAGGCGCAGCGCGTCAGCCAGAAATGGTTCCAATGCTGCAAGTTAAAATGTTCATCGTTGCCGGTCTGCTCGACGCCGTAACCATGATCGGTGTTGGTATCGCACTGTTCTTCACTTTCGCGAACCCTTTCGTTGGTCAGCTCGCTGGCTAATCACTCGAATTTTCGAGTTGATTAGAGAGATGGACAACGAACGAGCGAGGTGTTGGCGTGAACATTAATGCAACCCTGATTGGCCAGTCCGTTGCGTTCTTCATTTTTGTACTGTTTTGCATGAAGTTCGTGTGGCCTCCGGTCATCGCGGCATTGCAAGAACGTCAGAAGAAGATTGCGGCTGGACTGGACGCTGCGAACCGAGCAGCTCGTGACCTGGAGTTGGCCCAAGATAAAGCGGGTCAACAACTGCGCGAAGCTAAGGCTCAGGCAGCTGAAATCATTGAGCAAGCCAAGAAACGCGGTACTCAGATTGTCGACGAAGCCCGTGAACAGGCTCGCGTTGAAGCTGAACGTGTGAAGGCTCAGGCTCAGGCCGAGATCGAACAGGAACTGAACAGCGTCAAAGACGCCCTGCGTACCCAACTGGGTGGCTTGGCTGTTGAAGGCGCAGAGAAGATCCTGGGTGCCACAATCGATCAAAACGCGCACGCGGAGCTGGTTAATAAACTGGCTGCTGAAATTTAAGCGAGGGCGATCATGGCAGAATTGACCACGTTGGCCCGACCTTACGCTAAGGCAGCCTTCGAGCATGCCCAGGCCCACCAGCAACTGGCCTCTTGGTCAGCCATGCTCGGCCTGGCTGCAGCAGTGTCGCAGGACGACACTATGCAGCGCGTGCTCAAGGCCCCGCGACTGACGAGCGCAGAAAAGGCCGCCACGTTTATTGACGTGTGCGGCGACAAGTTTGATGTGAAAGTGCAGAACTTCATCCACGTCGTTGCAGAAAACGACCGTCTCCTGCTTCTGCCGGAGATCGCCGCACTGTTCGACCTGTACAAGGCCGAGCAAGAGAAGTCGGTAGACGTTGAAGTGACCAGTGCTTTCGCATTGAACCAAGAACAGCAAGACAAACTCGCCAAGGTTCTCAGTGCACGACTCGACCGGGAAGTGCGCCTGCAAGTTGCGGAAGACAAGTCCCTCATTGGGGGCATCGTCATTCGCGCCGGCGACCTGGTTATCGATGGCTCGATTCGCGGCAAACTCGCGAATCTTGCCGAAGCATTGAAATCTTGAGTTTGAAGGGGCAGCAGAGCAATGCAGCAACTCAATCCTTCCGAAATAAGTGAAATTATCAAGGGCCGCATCGACAAGCTCGATGTGACCTCCCAAGCCCGTAACGAAGGCACTGTCGTCAGCGTATCTGACGGTATCGTGCGGATTCACGGTCTGGCCGACGTAATGTCCGGCGAGATGATCGAGTTTCCGGGCGGCGTCTTCGGTATGGCCCTCAACCTGGAGCAAGACTCCGTAGGTGCCGTTATTTTGGGTGCTTACCAGTCTCTGGCTGAAGGCATGAGCGCCAAGTGCACTGGCCGTATCCTGGAAGTTCCGGTTGGTAAGGAACTGCTGGGTCGCGTAGTCGACGCACTGGGTAACCCTGTTGACGGTAAAGGTCCACTGGGCAACACCGAGACCGACGCGGTCGAGAAAGTTGCTCCAGGCGTGATCTGGCGTAAGTCCGTAGACCAGCCTGTACAGACTGGCTACAAGGCTGTCGATGCCATGATTCCTGTCGGCCGTGGCCAGCGTGAGCTGATCATTGGTGACCGTCAGATCGGTAAAACCGCTCTGGCGATCGACGCGATCATCAACCAGAAAGACAGCGGCATTTTCTGTGTCTACGTAGCGATCGGTCAGAAGCAATCGACTATCGCCAACGTGGTTCGCAAGCTGGAAGAAAACGGCGCACTGAAAAACACGATCATCGTGGCAGCCAGTGCTTCTGAATCGCCTGCGCTGCAGTACCTGGCACCTTATGCCGGTTGCACCATGGGTGAATTCTTCCGCGACCGCGGTGAAGACGCGCTGATCGTTTATGACGATCTGTCCAAGCAAGCAGTGGCTTACCGCCAGATTTCCCTGCTGCTGCGCCGTCCACCAGGCCGTGAAGCTTACCCAGGCGACGTGTTCTATCTCCACTCCCGTCTGCTGGAGCGCGCATCCCGCGTTTCGGAAGAGTACGTAGAGAAGTTCACCAACGGCGCAGTGACTGGTAAAACCGGTTCCCTGACCGCATTGCCGATCATCGAAACTCAAGCTGGCGACGTTTCCGCGTTCGTTCCGACCAACGTGATTTCCATCACCGACGGTCAGATCTTCCTGGAATCGGCCATGTTCAACTCGGGCATCCGCCCTGCAGTGAACGCCGGTGTTTCGGTATCCCGTGTGGGTGGTGCCGCTCAGACCAAGATCATCAAGAAGCTGTCCGGTGGTATCCGTACCGCTCTGGCTCAGTACCGTGAACTGGCGGCATTCGCCCAGTTCGCATCTGACCTGGACGAAGCGACCCGTAAGCAACTTGAGCATGGTCAGCGCGTTACCGAGCTGATGAAGCAGAAGCAATACGCCCCTATGTCGATCGCTGACATGGCGTTGTCGCTGTATGCCGCTGAGCGTGGGTTCCTGACTGACGTCGAAATCGCCAAGGTCGGCAGCTTTGAACAAGCGCTGATTGCTTACTTCAACCGCGATCACGCCGACTTGTTGGCCAAGATCAACGTGAAGGGTGACTTCAATGACGAAATCGACGCTGGCCTGAAAGCCGGTATCGAGAAGTTCAAGGCCACCCAAACCTGGTAAGCCGCAGCGGGAGCCGCAAGGCTCCCGCTTGCTAACCTGATAGGTGTTACATGGCAGGCGCAAAAGAGATTCGCAGTAAGATTGCGAGCATCAAAAGCACGCAAAAAATTACCAGCGCCATGGAAAAAGTGGCGGTCAGCAAAATGCGCAAGGCACAAATGCGCATGGCTGCTAGCCGTCCTTATGCGGAGCGCATCCGCCAGGTTATTGGGCATTTGGCCAACGCCAACCCGGAATACCGCCACCCGTTCATGATCGACCGCCCAGTTAAGCGTGTTGGTTATGTGGTTGTGAGCAGTGACCGTGGTTTGTGTGGTGGTTTGAATACCAACCTGTTCAAGGCCCTGGTCAAGGACATGGCGGTAAACCGCGATAACGGCGTCGAGATTGATCTGTGTGTCGTTGGTAGCAAGGGTGCGGCCTTTTTCCGCAACTTCGGCGGTAACGTCGTTGCAGCTATCAGCCACCTGGGTGAAGAGCCGTCGATCAATGACCTGATCGGCAGTGTGAAGGTGATGTTGGATGCGTACCTGGAAGGCCGGATTGACCGCCTGTCCGTGGTATCCAACAAGTTCATCAACACCATGACCCAGCAGCCAACCGTGGAGCAATTGATTCCACTGGTGGCGACCCCGGATCAAGAACTCAAGCACCACTGGGACTACCTCTACGAACCAGACGCCAAAGAGCTGCTTGACGGCTTGATGGTGCGCTACGTGGAGTCGCAGGTGTACCAGGCGGTGGTCGAGAACAACGCAGCTGAACAAGCGGCGCGGATGATCGCGATGAAAAACGCTACCGATAACGCCGGTGATCTGATCAGCGAATTGCAGCTGGTCTACAACAAGGCGCGTCAGGCTGCGATCACCCAAGAGATCTCGGAAATCGTCGGCGGCGCTGCCGCGGTTTAACGGTTCAAATATTCAGAGGATCCAGCTATGAGTAGCGGACGTATCGTTCAAATCATCGGCGCCGTTATCGACGTGGAATTCCCACGCGACAGCGTACCGAGCATCTACAACGCGCTGAAAGTACAAGGCGCGGACACTACTCTGGAAGTTCAGCAGCAGCTGGGCGACGGCGTAGTTCGTACCATTGCGATGGGTTCCACCGAAGGCTTGAAGCGCGGTCTGGACGTTGTCGACACTGGCGCAGCCATCTCCGTACCGGTCGGTAAAGCGACCCTGGGCCGGATCATGGACGTACTGGGTAACCCAATTGACGAAGCTGGCCCGATCGCCACTGAAGAGCGTTGGGGTATTCACCGTGCAGCGCCTTCGTTCGCCGAACAAGCGGGCGGCAACGATCTGCTGGAAACCGGTATCAAGGTTATCGACCTGGTTTGCCCGTTCGCCAAGGGCGGTAAAGTAGGTCTGTTCGGTGGTGCCGGTGTAGGCAAAACCGTAAACATGATGGAACTGATCCGTAACATCGCCATCGAGCACAGCGGTTATTCCGTGTTCGCCGGTGTGGGTGAGCGTACTCGTGAGGGTAACGACTTCTACCACGAGATGAAGGATTCCAACGTACTGGACAAAGTAGCACTGGTTTACGGTCAGATGAACGAGCCGCCGGGTAACCGTCTGCGCGTTGCACTGACTGGCCTGACCATGGCTGAGAAGTTCCGTGACGAAGGTAACGACGTACTGTTGTTCGTCGACAACATCTACCGTTACACCCTGGCCGGTACTGAAGTATCCGCACTGCTGGGCCGTATGCCTTCGGCAGTAGGTTACCAGCCGACCCTGGCTGAAGAGATGGGCGTTCTGCAAGAACGTATCACTTCGACCAAGGAAGGTTCGATCACTTCGATCCAAGCGGTATACGTACCTGCGGACGACTTGACTGACCCGTCGCCAGCGACCACCTTCGCCCACTTGGACGCCACCGTTGTACTGTCCCGTGACATCGCCTCCCTGGGTATCTACCCAGCGGTCGATCCACTGGACTCGACTTCGCGCCAGTTGGACCCGAACGTAATCGGTCAGGATCACTACGACACCGCTCGCGGCGTTCAGTACGTGCTCCAGCGTTACAAAGAACTGAAGGACATCATTGCGATCCTGGGTATGGACGAGCTGTCGGAAGCCGATAAGCAGTTGGTAAACCGTGCTCGTAAGATCCAGCGTTTCTTGTCTCAGCCGTTCTTCGTGGCTGAAGTCTTCACTGGCGCTTCGGGTAAGTACGTTTCCCTGAAAGACACCATTGCTGGCTTCAAAGGCATCCTCAACGGTGACTACGACCACCTGCCAGAACAAGCGTTCTACATGGTCGGCGGCATCGAAGAAGCGATCGAGAAAGCCAAGAAACTGTAATTCGGGCGCCCGGAAACGGGCGCTAATCAGGTTGAGGCAATCAGATGGCTAATATGACAGTCCATTGCGATATCGTCAGCGCGGAAGGAGAAATCTTTTCCGGTCTGGTTGAGATGGTGATTGCGCACGGTGCACTGGGTGATCTTGGTATCGCTCTGGGCCACGCTCCGCTGATCACTAGTCTGAACCCAGGTCCGATCCGCCTGATCAAACAGGGTGGCGAAGCCGAGGTGTTTTACATCTCGGGTGGTTTCCTCGAGGTTCAGCCGAACATGGTCAAGGTTCTTGCCGACACTGTGCAACGTGCTGCCGACCTGGATGAAGCCTCCGCTCAGGAAGCCGTCAAGGCTGCCGAGAAGGCCCTGAACGAAAAAGGCGCAGATTTCGATTACGGATCTGCTGCTTCTCGTCTGGCCGAGGCCGCAGCTCAGCTGCGCACCGTCCAGCAAATCCGCAAGAAGTTCGGCGGCTAAGCCGCTTGCTGATTGTGTGATTGATTAAAAAGGGTAGCCTCGGCTACCCTTTTTTCTTTTCCGCGAACTACTTTTTGGTCGCATCCGCTGACCACCCAGGATTGGTAGCCAGTCATGTCTCTCGATATCGTTATTCTCGCTGCAGGCCAGGGCACTCGCATGCGTTCGTCCCTGCCCAAAGTTCTTCATCCCGTGGCCGGCAACTCCATGCTCGGGCATGTTATCCACACCGCGCGCCAGCTCAAGCCAAACGGCATTCATGTAGTTATCGGTCACGGTGCCGAGTTGGTCCGTGAGCGTCTGGCAGCGGACGATCTGAATTTTGTCCTGCAGGACAAACAGCTGGGTACCGGCCACGCCGTGGCTCAGGCCCTGCCATTTTTGACGGCAGAAAACGTATTGGTGTTGTACGGCGATGTGCCGTTGATCGAAGTCGAAACGTTGCAGCGCCTGCTCAAGCAAGTGGGCCCGGAGCAACTGGGACTGCTGACCGTTAACCTGGCTGACCCGACCGGTTATGGCCGAATCGTGCGTGATGCTGCGGGCAAGGTCAGCGCCATCGTTGAGCATAAAGATGCAACCGATGAGCAACGCGCTATCACCGAAGGCAATACTGGCATTCTGGCCTTGCCGAGTGCGCGTCTCTCTGACTGGATGAGCCGCCTGTCGAACAACAACGCTCAAGGCGAGTATTACCTGACAGACGTGATCGCCATGGCCGTGAATGATGGTTTGCTCGTTGCCACCGAGCACGCCCACGACCCGATGGAAGTGCAGGGCGCCAATGACCGTAAACAGCTCAGCGAACTGGAGCGTCATTACCAGTTGCGTGAAGGTCGTCGATTGATGGCGCTGGGTGTGACCTTGCGTGACCCGGCCCGTTTCGACGTGCGCGGTGAAGTAACTGTCGGTCGCGACGTGCTGATCGACATCAACGTGATTCTTGAAGGTCGCGTCGTCATCGAAGATAACGTGGTGATCGGCCCCAACTGTGTGATCAAAGACAGCACCTTGCGCAAAGGCGCGGTGGTCAAAGCCAACAGTCATCTGGATGGCGCAGTGCTGGGTGAGGGCAGCGACGCTGGCCCATTCGCGCGCTTGCGTCCGGGCAGTGTGCTCGATGCCCGCGCCCATGTGGGTAACTTTGTAGAATTGAAAAATGCCCATCTGGGCGAAGAAGCCAAGTGTGGTCATCTGACCTATTTGGGCGACGCCGAAGTCGGCCCGCGCACCAACATCGGGGCGGGCACCATCACCTGTAACTACGATGGCGCCAACAAGTGGAAAACCGTGTTGGGGGCTGACGTATTTATCGGTTCCAACAATTCCTTGGTCGCACCTGTGGATATCTCTGATGGCGCCACCACTGCGGCCGGTTCAACCATCAACCAAGCCGTGGGGGCCGAACAACTGGCCGTGGGTCGTGCGCGCCAACGCAACATCGACGGTTGGAAACGCCCGGTGAAGCAACCCAAGCCGTAAGTTTACGTTCTCTGTAGGAGCCAACTTGCCTCGCGATCTTTTGCCCCATCGAAAGATCGCAGCCTTCGGGGGAGCAGTTATCCACAGCTGTGAAAGGTGTTTTGTTACACATTTAAGTCATCGTATAACTGTTTTAAATCAATGAGTTACACAAAGCCTTATCCATCGCCTGTGGATAAGGCTTTGTTTTATCTGCCATTTGTTGCCCGCCAAACCCCCGGCCGCTGGGGACGAAAGTGAGTTATTCACAAAATAATCTGCAACAATTTCTTGACGAGCATTTCGAGATCAGGTTTCATTGCTTTCGTTTTCTTTCGAACCGAAACTTAGAGCCAGCATGTCCAAGCGCAACACGCCCCAACGCAGACACAACATCATGGCCTTGCTCACCGAGCAGGGCGAAGTCAGCGTAGATGAATTGGCCAAACGCTTCGAAACTTCCGAGGTCACGATTCGCAAAGATCTGGCGGCACTTGAAAGTAATGGCCTGTTACTGCGTCGTTATGGCGGTGCTATCACTATGCCGCAAGAACTGGTGAGTGACGTCCCTCAGCCGGCCTCTCTTTATAAGCAAGCCATTGCCCGCGCGGCAGTTGGCCTGATTAAAGAACATGCGCGGATCATCATCGACAGCGGCAGCACTACAGCTTCGATGATTCCGCAATTGGGCCTGCAACCGGGCCTGGTGGTGATGACTAACTCCTTGCACGTAGCCAACGCGCTCAGTGAACTTGAGCACGAACCCGTCCTGTTGATGACAGGTGGCACGTGGGATCCGCACTCCGAGTCCTTTCAGGGACAGGTGGCGGAGCAGGTATTGCGCTCTTACGACTTCGACCAATTGTTCATCGGTGCTGACGGGATCGACCTGCAGCGTGGCACGACAACGTTCAATGAGTTGTTGGGGCTGAGCCGGGTCATGGCCGATGTCGCGCGTGAAGTGATTGTGATGGTCGAGTCCGACAAGATCGGCCGCAAAATACCCAACCTGGAACTGCCCTGGAGCAGCGTCCATACCCTTATTACAGATGATCGCCTGCCCGCCGAGGCGCGCGAACAGATTCAGGCCCGGGGCATAACGTTGTTATGCGCCGCCCTCGATTAGGAGAAATTTATGTGTGGAATCGTTGGCGCAGTCGCCGAACGTAATATCACGGCCATTCTGCTCGAAGGCCTGAAGCGTCTTGAATACCGTGGCTATGATAGCGCCGGTGTCGCTGTGTTTACCAATAACGGTGCGCTGGAGCGCACGCGTCGTAACGGTAAAGTATCTGAGCTGGAACAAGCGCTGGCCGGCGAACCGCTGGTTGGTCGCCTGGGCATCGCCCACACCCGTTGGGCCACCCACGGTGCGCCATGCGAGCGCAATGCGCACCCGCATTTTTCGGGCTCGGATCTGGCCGTTGTACACAACGGCATTATCGAGAACCACGAAGCCCTGCGCGAACAACTCAAAGGCCTGGGTTACGTATTTACTTCGGACACCGACACCGAAGTCATCGCCCACCTGCTGCATCACAAACTCAAAGAACAAAGCGACCTGACCGAAGCCCTCAAGGTCACGGTCAAAGAACTGCACGGTGCTTACGGCCTGGCCGTTATCAGCGCCAAACAACCTGATCGTCTGGTTGCTGCCCGCAGTGGTAGCCCGTTGGTGATTGGTCTGGGCCTTGGGGAAAACTTCCTCGCGTCCGACCAATTGGCCCTGCGCCAGGTCACTGACCGCTTCATGTACCTGGAAGAAGGCGACATCGCTGAAATCCGCCGTGACAGCGTGCAAATCTGGGATGTGGACGGTCAGACCGTTCAGCGCGAAACCGTGCAATACCGCGACGGTGCCGAAGCTGCCGACAAAGGCGAGTTCCGTCACTACATGCTCAAAGAAATTCACGAGCAGCCAAGTGTTGTCCAGCGCACCCTGGAAAACCGTCTGGGTCAGGACCACGTTCTGGTTCAAGCATTTGGTCAAAACGCCAAAGAACTGTTCGCCAAAGTGCGCAACGTTCAGATCGTGGCCTGCGGTACCAGCTACCACGCCGGTATGGTTGCCCGTTACTGGCTTGAAAGCCTGGCCGGCATCCCGTGCCAGGTTGAAGTGGCGAGCGAGTTCCGCTATCGCAAAGTCGTGGTGCAGCCAGACACCTTGTTCGTTTCGATCTCCCAATCGGGCGAAACCGCTGACACCCTGGCCGCGCTGCGCAATGCCAAAGAACTGGGCTTCCTCGGCAGCCTGGCGATTTGCAACGTCGGCATCAGTTCGCTGGTCCGCGAGTCTGACCTGACCCTGCTGACCCAAGCCGGCCGTGAAATTGGCGTGGCCTCCACCAAAGCCTTCACCACACAATTGGTTGGCCTGTTGTTGCTCACCTTGTCCCTGGGCCAAGTGCGCGGCACCCTCGAAGCCGGTGTTGAAGCACAGTTGGTTGAAGAACTGCGCCGCCTGCCGACCCGCTTGGGTGAAGCGCTGGCAATGGACGCTACCGTGGAAAAAGTGGCCGAGTTGTTCGCCGACAAACACCACACTTTGTTCCTGGGCCGTGGTGCTCAGTACCCGGTAGCCATGGAAGGATCGCTCAAGCTCAAAGAAATTTCGTACATCCACGCTGAGGCGTACCCGGCTGGCGAATTGAAGCACGGCCCGTTGGCCCTTGTGGATAACGACATGCCAGTGGTGACCGTTGCACCGAACAATGAACTGTTGGAGAAACTGAAATCCAACCTGCAAGAAGTTCGCGCCCGTGGTGGTGAGTTGATCGTGTTTGCAGACGAACAAGCCGGCATGAGCAACGGCGAAGGCACCCACGTGATCAACATGCCGCACATCCACGACGTGCTGGCGCCGATCCTCTACACCATCCCGCTGCAACTGCTGTCTTACTACGTCGCCGTGCTCAAAGGCACCGACGTCGACCAGCCGCGTAACTTGGCTAAATCCGTGACCGTTGAATAAAGCGCAGCGCGATATTCAGTAAAAGCATTCGACCCGCCCTGTGCGGGTCGAATGCTTTCAGGAGCTATAAAACCGATGGACTGTACTTTCCATAACATCAGCCAACGCATGAACAATCGCCGGTTTGCCGTGGCGAGTAACGCCAGCGGTCTCTCCGACGCCAGCACGGTGTTTCACTACCACGTCGATGGCAATGCGATCACCGGGACTTACCAAGGCGGGCATATCCGCACGGGGCATTTGGTCGGCCGCGCCACCGGCCACGACACTATCGAGTTGTTGTACCAATGCCTGACCGCAGACGGCGAGTTGCTGGCCGGTTGGTCGCGGGGCACGGTGGGCGTTGATGAGAGTGGGCGCACCACGTTGAGTTTTATCTGGGGCTGGTTGTCTGGCGCGACCGGAGGCGGGGAGTCGAGCTACGTTGAAGTTGCCGATGCTTGAAATCGGCGCGTCCACCGGGCACCGCTCAACCCCATAAAAACACGCCCGGGTATACAAGCTAACCTCTCATACCGCAGGGTAGTACGCGGCTATGGGTTGGTAATGAGACAGTCAACTTAGCGCTTGGCCGAGTCTCGTTCCTTTTTGTGAGGCGTTTGTATGCTTGAGCATTTGTTTAAACCCGCCCGCATCAGCGCGGTTTTTTGGCTGTCTTGCCTGGCAGCGTCCATCGCCTGTGCTGGCGATAAAATAACTTACCCCGATGCGGCCGCCAGTGACCCCAAGACGCTGGGCTGGATGGTTGGCTCGCCACCACCGCCTGACCGGATTGTGCGGTTTGCCGATGGCAGTTATTTCAAGTTTCCGGCCATGCGCTGGAGTGTTTCCAATTTCCGCCAACTGATGCCGACCACCAATGTGTCTCGTGGGCTGGGTGCTCCCGTTCCTTTGGCGCGGGCGTTGCGCAGCGATATAGATGCACTGACGTTTACGCCCCTCGGCGCACAAAAAACGATGACCTGGGAGCAATCGCTGGCGGCCAATTACACCGACGGCATTGTGGTGCTGCACCGCGGCAAAATTGTCTATGAGCGTTATTTCGGCGTGTTGAGCCCCGAAGGCCAGCACGGTGCGATGTCGATGACTAAATCTGTAGTGGGCACCATGGGCGCCATGCTGGTGGCCGATGGCACGCTGGATGCCAATAAAAAAATCGCGGATTACGTGCCAGAGCTGGCCACGTCAGCCTTTGGCAACGCCACATTGCGCCAGGTGCTGGACATGACCACCGGGCTTAAATACAGCGAAGACTATGCCGACCCTAACGCTGAAGTGTGGAAGCACGCGCAGGCGGGTAACCCTTTGCCTAAACCCAAGGACTACACCGGGCCGCAAAGTTACATGGAGTACTTGCAGACCGTTGAGCCCGAGGGGGAACACGGTAAAGCCTTCGCCTATAAAACGGTGAACACCGATGTGCTGGGCTGGGTGATTGCACGGGTCACCGGGAAGAATGTGGCGCAACTGTTGTCGGAAAAAATCTGGCAGCGCCTGGGCGCTGAGCAGGATGCGTACTTCTCCGTGGACTCCATCGGTACACCGTTTGCCGGTGGCGGGTTGAATACCGGGCTGCGTGATATGGCGCGGTTTGGCGAGATGATCCGCAATAACGGTCAGTACCTGGGCGAGCAAATCGTACCCAAGACCGTGGTGGATGATATTCGCGCGGGTGGCGATAAAGCTGCGTTTGCCAAGGCTGGATATGACCTGCTCAAAGGTGGCAGTTATCGCGATATGTGGTGGGTGACGCACAACGCCGATGGCGCCTTTATGGCGCGGGGCGTGTATGGCCAGCGTACCTATATCGACCCCAAGGCCGAGATGGTAATCGTGCGTTATGCATCCAACCCGATTGCCAGCAATTCGGCAAACGACCCGGTGACCATCCCAGCATTTGAGGCTTTGGCCAAGCAGTTGATTGCGCACCCCGAGTAAGTCACTGGCTCAGGCCTGTTGAACAAACGCCAGGCGCAAGGCAAAACCAATCAGCAGGCTGCCAAACAACCACTGCTGGACACGTTGTGCCCGCGGGCTGCTGTTGAGCCACTGGCCCAGTGAAGCGCCGGCCATGGCGTAGAGGCTGTCAAACACCAGGCCCACGATCACCAGTATTACGCCCAAGCCCAAGAACTGTGCGCTGACGCTACCGGCCTGGTTGTTGATAAATTGCGGCAGCAGCACCGAGCAAAACAGGAGCGCCTTGGGGTTGAGCAGGTTGGTCAGCAACCCACGTTGCAGTGCGCCGCCCCAAGTCAGTTGCGGTTCTTTCAGCGCGCCGGGGGCGAGCGTCAGTTGGGTCAGCGTGCCGGGTTTTAACATTCTTACGCCCAACCACACCAAGTAGGCGGCACCGATCAAGCGCACACCATCAAAGGTCCAGGGCGCTGTTTTGAACAGTGCGGCCAAACCCACGGCGGCCAAAAAAACATGGCAGGCGCGGGCAATGCCCAAACCCAGCGCGGTGCTCAGGGCCAAGGCGCGTCCATGCCGGGCGCCGGTTTGCAGCAGCAAGATCATGTCCGGCCCAGGCATTACATAAATCACAGCCAATGCAATCAGAAACATCCACATGGCAACCCACCTTGATAGCAACACAGAGCCACGATTCTAGGGGGGAAAGCCCCAGCAGGTGGTTGCGTATTCAGCTGCAAAAAGGGCTAGTCTTGGCATAAACCGCTTATTTGGGCTGATAAAGAATTTGAATATGCCAACAATAAAACTGGATGCTTTTGACCGCCGTATTCTCGATGCGCTACAGCGAGATGGACGCCTCAGCAATGTGGAGTTGGCCAATGAAATTGGTCTCTCGCCATCCCCATGTTTGCGCCGGGTTCGGTTGCTGGAAGAGGCGGGTGTGATCCGCGGCTATCAGGCCAACCTGGACCGCGATGAAGTGGGGTTGGGTTTGACCGTGTTTGTCGGGATCAAAGTTGAGCGCCATCACGAAGATGAGGCCGAGGCCTTTCGCGTCGCCGTCACGGCATTGCCCGAAGTGATTTCGGCGTTTCTGGTATCGGGCGAATCGGATTTCTTGCTACAGGTAGTGGTGCCTGATTTACGCGGCTATGAACGCTTCTTGACGGGCGTGTTGCTCAAACTGCCGGGTGTCAGCGATATACGCAGCAATTTTGCGATCCAGACGGTTAAGACACCTACGGTTTTGCCGCTTAATCATTTGCCGGTCTAACTTCAAAAAATAGACGCTGAACTGGCGTTGTTGCGCGTGTTTAACGCTCGCACGCGCCAAGATGAAGATCGTCGCCCGCCCGCAGAAGTTTCACATTGTTTGTTATATCGTAACTATATATATCAAATAGTGGAGCTTCCATGCGTGTCGATTTAGATGCCGAGGAGGGTGGCCTTGAGTCGTTATCTCGATTTCAAAGCGCAGCCGTCCAGGCACGTCAGCTTTTTCAGTTAGGCGTTGTACTGGCCGCCCTGGCGATCATGCTGTGGACTGTCGGCTTTTTTATTGGTTTGTTTGCTGCTAACTCCTTGTGGCCAGCACTGCTCAATAACAACGTCGCCGCGTTACTGGTGCTGGCGGCCGGGGCGCAATCAGCGTTTTGGGTCGCTCACTGGCGTAAAACAGCGCTCGATCCTATCCCCGAAGTCACAGAAGAACAGCCAACCGAGCCGCTCAGCGCGTACGAGCGATTTTGCCAACGCCTGAGCCAGGGCTCGTATCGGCTTCTGGCCAGTATCGGTGCGCCGGTGTTTTGGCTGGCGGGCGTCGGTGGCCTGGCCGTGTGGTGTGTACAACGTAATTGGGACCTGGCCCTGACTGGGGCCGAATTAGGCACATGGGGGTCCATTGCTGCTGGTTTAGCGGTGTTGCTGGCGTTTGTGCTGTTGGTGTTTGAGCGCTATCTGGCGCAGCAACCCGAAGCGCGGTGGCCTGAAGCCCGGTTGCTGGCACCGCTGGTACGTGTGCCGATCATCACCTTTATACTCAGTGCGTTATGCCTGCTTTTTAGCAGTGAAGGCGCCGAGTGGCCGGTCCGACTCGGCGTGTTGCTGGGCGTGCTGCCGGCGGCGGTGGCGGTTGAGTTGATTCTGCGGGCTGTGGCAGCTGTCTTCAGCCCACGGCGTGACAGGCTCGAACCACGCATGATCGCGCAGAGTTTTATTGCCGGGATGCTGCGCTGGCCACCCCAACCGCTGTTGGCGCTGCAGCACGAATTGCATAACCGGTTTGGCATCGACCTGCGGCAAATCTGGGCGTTCAGCTACATGCGCAAAGCATTCCTCCCGGTGCTGGCGGTCATCGTCGCAGTGGGTTGGATACTCAGCGGTGTAAATGAAATCCCGCTGCAAGGGCGCGGCATTTACGAACGTTTTGGCAAGCCGGTTGAGGTGTTCGGGCCCGGTTTGCACGCGGGGCTGCCTTGGCCATTAGGCCGCGTGTTGATGGTTGAAAACGGCGTGGTGCATGAGCTGGCGACCAGCACGGAGTCGGCGGCGGATCCCGTGCTGGCATCTGCTGATGGGCTGCCGCCGTTGAGCGCCAACCGCCTGTGGGACGCAACGCATGTGAACGACAAATCCCAGGTCATTGCCAGCGGTGGCGGTGACAAACAGGGCTTTCAGATCGTGAACATGGACGTACGTTTTGTGTACCGCATTGGTTTGAGCGATCAAGCCGCCATTGCCGCGACATACCACAGTGCCGATGTGCCGACGCTGATTCGCAGTACTGCGAGCCGCATCCTGGTGCACGATTTTGCGTCACGCACTCTCGATGATTTGCTCGGCGAACAACGTACCGAGTTGGCCGCTGACATTGGCCGGGCCGTGCAGGCAGATCTGGACTCGCTCGGCAGCGGTGTCGAAATTCTGGCTACGGTGGTCGAGGCTATTCACCCGCCCGCCGGTGCGGCCAACGCGTATCACGCCGTGCAGGCTGCACAAATCAGCGCCCAGGCATTGATTGCCCGTGAGCGCGGAGCGGCCAGCGAACAGGCCAACGTCGCACAGTTGCAAGCCAGCATGGCGCTGGATCAGGCCAACGCCTCTGCGCGTGAAGTGAACGCGACGGCACAGACCTCAGACCTGCGCTTTGGCGCCGAACAAAAAGCCTACCGCGAGGCTGGTCACGCCTTTGTCCTTGAGCAGTACTTGAGCCAGCTCAGCCAAGGCATGAACAACGCCAAACTTTTGATTCTCGACCACCGCCTTGGGGGTAACGGCAACGCGCCGACCCTCGATCTGCGTTCTTTCACGCTGCCGGCCGATCCAGTCGCGCCGCGTAAAGCTGTTCAGTAAGGAGCTTTGTTTTGAGCCACTCACACGATCATCACGCGCACGGCGGCCATCACCACGGCCACGGGCATCACGGCCATCATCATCACCACCATCATGGTGACGAACATGAATCCGGCCCGTTCCCATGGCGGCGCATGGGCTGGGCCGCCTTGCTAGTTTTATTTGCTGTTGCAGCCGCCAGCCTGGTCCAGGTGCGATCTGGCGAAGCCACCGTTATCACCCGTTTCGGTAACCCGGCGCGGGTGTTGCTGGAGCCTGGATTGAGCTGGCGCTGGCCTGCGCCTTTTGAAGTCAGCGTGCCGGTAGACCTGCGTTTGCGCACCACCTCCAGTGGTCTGCAAGACGTAGGCACCCGCGACGGTCTGCGCATCATCGTGCAGGCCTACGTGGCCTGGCAGGTGCAGGGCGACCCCGAAAACGTGCAGCGTTTTATGCGCGCGGTGCAGAACCAGCCCGATGAAGCAGCTCGGCAGATTCGTACCTTCGTAGGCTCCGCACTGGAAACCACCGCCGCCAGCTTTGACCTCTCAAGCCTGGTGAACACCGATGCCAGCCAAGTCAAAATCGCTGACTTTGAAGCGCAACTGCGCCAACAAATCGAACAGCAATTGCTCAGCACCTATGGCGTGCGTGTGCTGCAAGTGGGGGTAGAGCGGCTGACATTGCCGTCGGTGACGCTCACGGCGACGGTCGACCGCATGCGCGCCGAGCGCGAAACCATCGCTACGGAACGCACGGCGGTGGGCAAGCGCGAAGCGGCGCAAATCCGCTCGGCGGCCGAGCGTGATGCGCGCATTCTGCAAGCTGATGCCAGCGTAAAAGCGGCCGACATCGAAGCGCAGTCGCGAGTCGAGGCGGCGAAGATCTATGGGCAGGCCTACGCCAGTTCCCCAGAGCTGTACAACATGCTGCGCTCGCTCGACACCCTGGGGACTATGGTTAACCCCGGTACCAAAGTGATTTTGCGCACCGATGCGGCGCCATTCCGGGTACTGGTCGACGGCCCGCCGTCAATGGACAACAAGGCCGGGGCGCGTCCATGAGTCGTACTTCAGATGACACGCCACGTGTCAGCAGCCCATGGCAACAAGCCGGGCGATTAGCTTTTTTGGGACTGTATGCCGTGACGGTATTCGCCGCTGTGGCGTGGGGTGTGTCCAATGTGCGGCAGATCGATCCGCAGAACCGCGCGGTGGTGCTGCGCTTCGGGGCGCTGGACCGCATTCAGAATGCCGGGTTGCTGCTGGCCTGGCCGCGCCCTTTTGAGCAAGTGGTGATCGTGCCCGCGGCCGACCGCGTGAGTGAACGCCGGATAGAAAACCTGCTGCGTTCGGACAGCGCCCTGCAGGCGGATCGCGTCGCCACCTTTGCCACGCCTATCAACGATGCCCTGGCCGGCTCCGGGTATTTGCTGACCGGTGATGCAGGTGTCGTGCAACTGGATGTCCGGGTGTTTTACAACGTCATCGACCCTTATGCCTATGTGCTGCAAGGCGAGCATGTTTTGCCTGCACTGGACCGTGTGGTCACGCGCAGCGCAGTGGCGCTGACCGCGGCCCGGGATCTGGACACCATTCTGGTGGCACGCCCTGAACTGATCGGCAGCGATAAACAGTCGGCTGAACGTCGTGAGCGTTTGCGCGGTGATTTGGTGCAAGGCATCAATCAGCAATTGGCGGCGCTGACGGCAACGGGGCAGGGCATTGGTTTGGAGGTGGTACGGGTCGATGTGCAATCGAGTTTGCCCGGCCCGGCCGTCAACGCGTTTAACGCGGTACTGACAGCAAGTCAGCAAGCCGATAAAGCCGTGGCCAACGCGCGCAACGATGCCGCTAAAACTACCCAAAACGCCACCCAGGAAGCCGATCGCACGGTTGAGCAAGCCCATGCCCAAGCCAGCGAACGATTAGCCCTGGCGCAATCGGACACGGCCGCCATCGTCAATTTGGCCAAGGTGCAACAGGCCGGTAATGACCCCGGTTTGCTGCTGCGTTTGTACCGCGAGCGTGTGCCGAAAATTCTCGGTCAGGCGGGCTCTGTTACCACCGTTGATCCTAAAGATGATTCCCGTCTGATTATTCAGGGAGCCGAACAATGAGTACGTCTGCAACGCAACCCGCCGTCAGCATGCTGAGCAGCGCCGAGCAACGCAGCGCGGCTCGCCAATTGACGCTGGCGATGCTGGCGCTGGGGTTGTTGGCCCTGGGGCTGGTGTGGCGCTGGTTCATGCCGCTGCAAGTGGGCACCAGTCAGTTGTTACTGGGCTTTGCTTCGTTGCTGGTGGCGGTGCCGGTCATGCGCTCGGCGTGGTACAGCCTGCGCTACCCGAGCCTGCACGGCATCACCGATCAACTGATTGCCCTGGCGATGTTGGGGGCTTGGGCCACCGGCGATTTGCTGACCGCGGCACTGCTGCCGATCATCATGATCTTCGGCCACGTACTTGAAGAGCGCAGCGTGATTGGCTCGCAGGAGGCCATTCATGCGCTTGGCAAACTGACCCGCAGCCAGGCGCGATTGTTTCAGGCTGACGGTCGTTTGCTGGACGTGGATAACGGCACACTCAAGACCGGCGATCAGGTTGAGGTCCGCGCTGGGGATCGGGTGCCTGCCGACGGTGTGGTGTTGTCGGGTCAGGCCAGTCTCGACACCGCCTCCATCACCGGCGAGTCGGTGCCACTGGAAGTCAGCGTGGGCATGCCCATTTATGGTGGAGCGATCAACCTGGATGGTTTGTTACGGGTTGAGGTGACGCGTACCGGCGAGGAGTCGACGCTGGGCAAAGTCATCGCCTTGATGCAAAACGCCGAGCGCGCCAAGCCGCCCATTACCCGTTTGCTCGAACGCTACGCGGGCGGCTACATGGTGCTGGTGTTGATGATCGCCGCCGTGACCTGGTTTATCACCAACGATGCCCAAGCCATGCTCGCCGTGTTAGTGGCTGCGTGCCCGTGTGCGCTGGTGTTGTCGGCACCGGCTACAGCTATTGCCGGGATTGCCGTGGCGGCGCGTCACGGGATCTTGATTCGAAGCTCGGCGTTCCTTGAAGAACTGGCCGATTTGACGTCCTTGGTTGTGGATAAAACCGGGACCCTGACTTACGGCACGCTGCGTCTTCAAGGCATCGATACACCGCTCACGGATCATTCACCGTTACTGCAACTGGCCGCCAGCTTGGGGGCGGCCAGCAGCCACCCGGTAAGTCGGGCGCTGGCTGGGCTGGTGACTCATCAACATCTATTAACGCTGAGTGACGTGCGCGAGCGTCAAGGCTTGGGTGTGGTGGCCAGCACTGAACGGGGCGAAGCGGCACTGGGACGTCCCGAGTTATTCGACCAATTGACTATTACCTCGACCCCGGTGCCGGAACATGATGGTCCTATTGCAGGACTTTCATTGGACGGGAAATTCCTCGGCTGGTTATTGTTGGCAGACAGCGTCAAGCCAGAAGCCCATCAGGCATTGCGTGAACTACGCGACCTGGGTTTGGGGCGTCAGGTGTTGTTGACGGGAGACCGTCAAAGCGTGGCCGAACATTTGGCTCAGGCGGTGGGCATCAGCGAGGTTCAGGCCCAGGCCTTGCCTGAAGACAAATTGAAGCGTGTACTGAGCGAAATCGACAGTGGCTTCAGGCCGATGGTGGTGGGCGACGGGATCAATGATTCGCTCGCGCTCAAAGCCGGTGTGGTCGGTGTTGCGATGGGAGCGGGCGGGGCGGACATTGCCTTGGCCTCGTCCGACATCGTTTTGATCGGCAGTGATTTGCGGCGCCTGGGGACGTGCGTGCGACTGAGCCGCGAATGCCGCCAGACCTTGCAGGTCAATGTGATTATCGGATTGGGATGGACACTGGCGATTGTGGCCGCTGCTGCGTTTGGTTGGTTAGGCGCTGCGGGCGCCATGATCGCGGCGCTGCTGCACAACTTGAGTACGTTATTGGTGTTGGGGAATGCTGGACGTTTGCTTCGTTTTCATGAGCCGTTGGTGGCGTCAGAAACGCCGCAGTAACTGTCTGAAAACGCATCACGCAAGCTCTGGCTTCAGGCTGTCAGCTCACTGAGCTGACAGTTTCTGTTAATCGACTACCCTATAGTTTCGATGTCTGAATTGAAGGAGGACTTACTGATGCTCGCGCAACTGCCACCGGCTTTACAGAAACTTCATCTTCCATTACGCCTTAAGCTTTGGGATGGGAACCAATTCGATCTAGGGCCAGAGCCCAGCGTCACCATTGTGGTCAAGGACCCGCAACTTGTTGCCGACTTTACCCACCCCAGCCTTGACCTTCTGGGTAGCGCTTTTGTTGAAGGAAAACTCGAACTTGAAGGTTCCGTCAACGAAGTGATTCGTGTGTGTGATGAGTTGAGTCAGGCGCTGGTAGAAGATGAGGACACTCGTCCTACGCGCATTCACCATGACAAAGAAATCGACGCTGCTTCGATTTCTTATCACTACGACCTCTCCAACGAGTTTTATCAACTGTGGCTCGACCGCGACATGGCCTATTCCTGTGGCTATTTCGAGACCGACGATGCAACCCTTGATGAAGCCCAGCAAGCCAAATTCCGACTCCTGTGCCGCAAGCTGCGCCTCAAGCCGGGTGAGTACCTGCTGGACGTAGGCTGCGGCTGGGGCGGGCTGGCGCGTTTTGCTGCACGTGAGTACGGGGTCAAAGTCTTTGGTATTACCCTGAGTAAAGAACAGCTGGCGTTGGGCCGTGAGCGCGTCAAAGCCGAAGGTCTGCAAGACAAGGTTGACCTGCAGTTGCTCGACTACCGTGATCTGCCACAAGACGGTCGTTTCGACAAAATCGTCAGCGTGGGCATGTTTGAACACGTGGGCCACGCCAACCTCAGCGAGTATTGCAACATCCTCTCCAAAGCGGTGCGTGAAGGCGGCCTGGTGATGAACCACGGCATTACCGCCAAGCACACCGATGGCCGTCCAGTGGGGCGGGGTGCTGGTGATTTTATCGACCGTTATGTGTTCCCGAACGGAGAGCTGCCACACCTTTCAATGATTACCGCCGAGATCAGCGAAGCTGGGCTGGAAGTGGTCGATGTCGAAAGCTTGCGTCTGCATTACGCGCGCACGCTGGAGCATTGGAGTCAGCGTCTGGAAAACAATCTGGAAGCCGCAGCGAAAATGGTGCCAGAGAAAACCTTGCGCATCTGGCGTCTGTACCTGGCAGGTTGTGCCTACGCGTTTGCCCATGGCTGGATCAACATCGATCAAATCCTGGCAACCAAACCGCATGCCGATGGCTCGATTGAGCTGCCACCGACACGCGCGGATATTTATCGCTGAGCGTGTGATTCCCAGGTGATTGCAACTGGGCTTTCTTCAGGGTTTTTTTCCTGGCGATAAAGCCCATGTTGCAATGGGATGTGTTGATCAACCTGTGCCAGGGCTTTCTGTTCGAAGGTCAGCCCACTCTTCTTAAACACAAGATCATGGCGAGCTACGTTCCCACCCCAATCAACGGATGGTAAGGAGATGTAGCTGATCTTGTATTCCTCATCGGTGAAGTCCCCTTCAACCACATATGCGCCGTAGTGGTTCTCCCCCGGGGAAATGATTTTGTACAAGCCATTGTCGTAGTAATAAAGGATGGCTTCTTCAAAAGGTTTCTCGCTGTACATCTTCTTGTAGTGCAAACGATGAATATACGTTGGCTTTCCAAACTCAACGGTAATGGACGGTTGGGCGGGAGGTGGGGCGGTATCGGCCAAGGCCGGTGAAGTGATGCTAAACAGAATACCCATCAGCGAAAATTTCATTGGTGTCGATCCTTAGAGTGAGTCGCTCGGCATTGCACCGAGCCACTCAGCTTAAGGAGGGTTATCTCTAATATCTCTGCGTTGAGAGCTTTTCAGGCATGGCTGATAACCGACGCAGAGATGTCCTACACGTGCTTATAAAACGGGTGAAACAAGACGCGCCACCCGCATGCCCAGTTGCTGTAAGCGGTGTGTCGATTTGATGTCTTCACTGGTGATTTCACGACCCAGCGCAAAGTCATCCAGCAGCATGTGTTCCACCTCGGTCGCGAAGGCTTCATCGACCGTCAACAGCATCACTTCGAAGTTGAGACGGAACGAACGGTTGTCCATGTTGGCGCTGCCAATGGCGCTGATTTCGTTGTCGACCAGCACCGCTTTCTGGTGAATAAAACCGGGCTGGTAACGGAAGATCCGCACGCCTGCGCGGACCGCTTCAAAGGCGTACAGGCTGGAGGCGGCGAAGACAATTTTATGATCGGGGCGAGATGGGATCAGGATGCGTACATCCACGCCGCGCAGCACTGCGAGACGCAAGGCCGAGAACACCGCTTCATCGGGCACAAAGTAAGGGCTGGTTATCCACACCCGCTCATTGGCCGCGTGGATGGCTTCGACAAAAAACAGCGAGCATGTCTCGTACGGATCAGCCGGGCCGCTGGCCATGAACTGGCAGAGCACGCCACTTTCGGGATAGCTTTTGGGCAGGATCAACGGCGGCAATTGTCGCGATGCCCAGAACCAGTCTTCCGCGAACGACTCCTGCAAACACGCGACCACGGGGCCAGTGACTTCGACGTGTGTATCACGCCATGGAGAGAGCGGCGGCTTGGCGCCCAAGTATTCATCGCCCACGTTGTGTCCGCCGACAAAGCCCAGTACTCCATCCACGACCACGACTTTGCGGTGATTGCGGAAGTTGATCTGGAAGCGGCTGATCCAGCTTCCTCGGGTGGCAAACGCGTAGGTTTGCACGCCGCCAGCGCGCAGTGTTTCACCGTAGCTATGAGGCAGGGCGTGGCTGCCAATGCTGTCGTACAGCACATAGACCGCCACCCCTTGAGCTGCTTTTTCCAGGAGTAATGCGTGCAGCTTCTTGCCCAAGTCGTCGTCGTGGATGATGAAAAACTGAACCAGCACCACCTTTTCGGCCGCGCGAATGGCTTTGAAGATCGCGTCAAAAGTGGCCGTGCCATTGATTAGCAAGCGCACGCTGTTATTCGCCAGGCACGGCATCCGACCCAGCCGAGGCATGGCGCGCAACGAGCCATAGGCTTTGGAGTTGCGAGCGGCGAGGGCTTCTTCCACCCAGGGGCGCCAGTTGAGATCGGTGATGGCTTCACGCATTTCCTGATTGGCCTCGCGGCGTGCCTTGATGTAATCGTCAAAGGTACTGCGGCCAAAAATCAAATACGGGATAAGGGTCACATAGGGAATAAAGAACAGTGACATGGCCCAGGCAATGGCACCTTGAGCTGTTCTGACGGTTAACACTGCATGCACTGCAGCAATCAAGCCTAAGCTGTGGAGCAATAGAATCAGGTAACCAATGACGTGCGGGCCTAAAAAATCCATGCGTATCCTTACTCCTCAATGTCCAACGCTGAGTACAACAGACCGTGTTCTGATGCGAATGTCCTATTTGCTTTCGAGTGCAACACCCGCTTTCATTTGACGTCTAACGCGGACAATTCCATAGGAGTGACTCAATGAATGTTCGTCTGCTAGGGGTATTTCTAGCGTGTAGTGTGTCGATTCCTGTGGCCCAGGCCCAAATGCTGCAACCGGGGTTGTGGGAAGTGACGTCCAGCAATATGCAGGTAGAAGGCCAGCAGCTGCCAGACCTGCAGCTAATGTTAGGACAGTTTCAGAACATGATGACTCCAGAGATGAAAGCCCAACTGGAAAGCCAAGGCATCACCTTGGGTGGCAAGGGCATTCGTGTGTGTCTGACACCCGAACAGGTGCAGTCGGATGATATTCCACTGGCCGATCCCAAATCGGGCTGCAGTCAGCAGATTACTGAGCGTAGTGGAAATCAGTGGAAGTTTCGCTTTAGTTGCCCCAATGCACAGGGAGCTGGAGTGGCCACCTTTGCCAGTGATCGTGAGTTCACCACCTCGGTGCTGGGTTCATTCAATGCGACAGGTGTTGCGCAAAAAGGCAGCATGGATACGCGGGCTGTCTGGTTGGGGCAAAACTGTGGAGCCGTTAAACCCCGCACCTGAAATGAGTTCTGCCGCGCAGGTGTTACACACGGTGCGCGGCAACCCCTTCTTTTTATCGCATGCCCCAATTCCAGCGACTCTCTGCCACAGCATCGTGACTGTGCAGACTTTCAGCGTGGACTACCTTCACGTTAAAACCCTTCACCCCTGGCACCGTCTTCAAGGTCACATTCAACCGGCGTGCCGCGTCTTCACAAAACATCAGGTTCTGCCCATTGGCCAATGCGAAAGCTTGCTCGTCGGCACGTTTTACCGCGGTTTGTACGGCGGTACCCAATGCCCGTTCAGCCTCATCAATGATCACTTCGATCGGCAGCGTGTGCTGGTCATTGCTGATCAAGGCCTGCAACGTGGCTGTGCTTCGTTGGCTGTGCGGCGTTGCGACTATGCCCTGAGAGCTACCCAGCCAAGTTAAAACCTCCGCATGCTGCAACGGTTTGTTGGCGAAATCATTCACGAACTGCTGCTGGATAAGTTGACGAGCCAAGGCCGCTGAGCAGGGGCAAGTCGACGAATAGTTCACGTCTATTTTTAGTTCCACGTGGAACATTCCGTTTTTCAGAGAGGCATCGATGGTCACCGGGTAGGTCTTCCAGCCGCTCAGCGGGCTGACCAATGCGGGACGTTTCAGCAGCATCTGGGTGTGTATCCGCAGATAGGCACAGATTGATAAATCATCGTGACTGTCGAGAAATTGCTGCAAAACTTTTTTCAAAAGTAGCGGGTTCAGGTCCTGCGACTCGAGCATTTCGAGCGCTAGATAAAGTCGTGACATGTGAATGCCACGCGCCTCACCGTCGTCCAGGCTCACACCGGCGTCGGCTGTTGCGGTGTGCCGTTGACCTTGAATAACAATCGGTAGGGCAATGCCGCACATCCCGACCCAATCCAGTGGAACAATTTGTCGGGCGTTTTGTGAAGCAACGTCGGGAAGGGTTAAGGCATTCATAAAGGTCTTCCATCGGGAGGGTGTGTTGAATGTTACAAGATAACAATTACGATGTTTTGTATTGTTATAATGTATCATTATCAGCTGACCCAAATAGGGTCAGCCGGCAAGCGGGCGCTTTGACCTGCCAACCCTGATGAGGAACTCCCATGCGTAAACGTCTACCAGTGACCGTGTTGTCTGGTTTTCTCGGTGCAGGAAAAAGCACCCTGCTGAATTACATTTTGCGTAACCGCGACGATCTGCGTGTGGCGGTGATCGTCAATGACATGAGTGAAATCAACATTGATGGCGGCGAGGTTCAGCGCGACGTCAGCTTGAATCGTGCCGAAGAAAAACTGGTTGAAATGAGCAACGGTTGTATCTGCTGCACCTTGCGCGAAGACCTGTTGGAAGAGGTCAGCAAGCTGGCCAAGGATGGTCGCTTTGATTACTTATTGATCGAATCGACAGGTATTTCGGAGCCGTTGCCTGTGGCTGAAACTTTTACCTTTCGCGACGAATCCGGCCAAAGCCTGGCCGATATCGCACGTCTGGACACCATGGTGACAGTGGTGGATGGTCTGAACTTTCTGCAGGACTACCAGGCCGCTGAAAGCCTGGCGTCACGCGGTGAGACCTTGGGTGAAGACGATGAGCGTTCAATTACGGACCTGCTGATTGAGCAAATCGAGTTCGCTGACGTTATTTTGATCAGCAAAATCGACCTGATTAGCAGCGTCGAACGCCAGGAATTGATCGCCATCCTTGAGCGCTTGAATGCGCAGGCCGAAATCATCCCGATGGTAATGGGTGAAATCCCGCTGAAAAAGATCCTCGACACCGGTCGTTTTGACTTTGAACGCGCCGCTCAGGCGCCGGGCTGGTTGCAAGAATTACGCGGCGAGCACGTACCGGAAACCCAAGAGTACGGGATTGCTTCCACGGCCTACCGCGCGCGCCGCCCGTTTCATCCCGAACGCTTTTTCAACTTTATTGATCGCCCCTGGACCAACGGTAAATTGCTGCGTTCCAAGGGGTTTTTCTGGCTGGCCAGCAAGTACCAGGAAGCGGGCAGTTGGTCGCAGGCAGGCGGGCTGATGCGCTATGGATTTGCCGGTCGCTGGTGGCGTTTTGTCCCTCGTGATCAGTGGCCGCAAGACCCTGACACCAAAGCTGAAATCCTTAAAAAATGGCTGCCCGACACGGCAGATTGCCGTCAGGAACTGGTGTTTATCGGCCAGCACATCGACTTTGCCCAACTCTCTGCTGAGCTGGATGCCTGCCTGCTTACCGACCAGGAAATGGCCCTGGGTGTAGAAGGGTGGCAGCAATTGAATGACCCCTTTGGCGACTGGCATGAAGAGGTGGCGGCATGAGCAACGTTGCACGCCTTACCCGGCCACCGGTTGGACATGTCAGTGGGGCAGCGCCCGACATCATGGCTCGGATACTCGACGATGAGGTCAATCTGGCTATTTGGCAGCGCCAGCTACCGTTGCACATTCGCCAATTTGCAGATGTGTTGCTCGCGCTCGGTGAGCCTCTGGCGGATGCTTTAGTGCTTGAGATGGTCGATGAAAACGCCAAGCCCAACCTCGCTGGCTTGGCTTCTCGGTTTAACGACCTGCAAGGCTACGAGGGCTTCATTGCCGATATTTCCTGGTTGGTCAGTGCCTACGCCTGTTTATTAGGCGCAAAACGCGTAGGCCTGCGCCTCAGGGCCTTGGATAAGGCTATGTGCCCACGGTTTCACGTCGACCATGTACCTGTCAGGCTTATTACCACGTACGCAGGGTTTGGGAGCCAGTGGTTGCAGGAAGGTGTGATGGAGCGTCGTCATCTGGGTCAGGCCGATGCCGAGCCAACCGATGTTTCGTGCATTGAACAGGTCAAAGCCGGTGAGGTGGCGTTGCTCAAGGGAGAAAAATGGCAAGGCAACGAAGGCGCTGGGTTGATTCATCGTTCTCCGGCCTTGGCTGATGGTGAACGGAGACTGATTTTGACCCTGGATTGGTTGGCCTGAGGCATATTGCAGCTTTCGGTCAAAGCAGAAGCTGGCGATGATGTTGCAGAACATTCCTACTCATGTAATTGCCGGCCCATTGGGGGCCGGCAAAACCAGCCTTATTCAACACCTGATGACGCAAAAGCCCGATCACGAGCGATGGGCTGTACTGGTGAATGAGTTTGGCCAAATCGGGCTGGATGCGGCGCTGATGAGCACTGGCAGCGACGCAATTGCTATTGCTGAAGTGGCAGGCGGGTGCGTGTGTTGTGTCAACGGTGCGCCCTTCCAGATCGGCTTGAGCCGGCTTTTACGCAAGGCCCGACCTGATCGATTGTTTATCGAACCCTCGGGGTTGGGCCATCCCGCGCAAATTTTAAAACAGCTCAGTGAAGCGCCCTGGACAGGGGTGCTGGCGTTGCAGCCCTGCGTCATGGTGCTCGATGCGCAAGCGTTGGCCCAAGGAAAAAAGCTCCCCGAAACTCAGCAGGCGGCCCTCAAAAGCGTCGGCTTATTGGTTATGAATAAATCTCATAGTGTGCAAAATGAGCAACGTGAGCAGATTGCATACGGCCTGCCAAAGTGCCCGATTGTGTGGGTCGAACATGGACGAACCCCTTTAAATACACTGCCTTCAGCCGATATGAATGATATTCATACTGTGGATAACTCATTGATTTATAAGAAATTTATTCAAATCGGAAGTGTTTTTAACGACCCTTCTGTGCCGCTTCAGCTGGCCCAGTTACAGCCGCAAGGATGGAGTGCGGGTTGGCGCTGGCATACCTCGCGGCAATTTGATCTGAATCGCCTGCAGCAGTGGCTGAAAAGCCTTGATTGGTGTCGCGCCAAGCTGGTTGTCAGCGCTCCTGAGGGCTGGTTTTCGAGTAATTCTGTGGATAACTCGTTCGAACAGTGGAAACCCAGTGAGTGGCGCCAGGATTCTCGTATCGAATTGATCTTTGAGCATCCGCAAGACATGCATGCGCTCCGCTTAGGGCTGGAAAACTGCCTGATCAATAAGGGTTTGAGGGGGGGAGATTAGGAGGGAGTCGGCTGAAACCCTTTATTTTCGGGGATATTGTGCTGGTAAAATTGTCCTACAATTCAAACTGTTTGTAGGAAATTTAGCCAATAAAAAACCCTTGAGACGTGTCTATCTCAAGGGTTTCAGAGGATTTATCCACAGGCTGAAGGGGTGTCAGTGGCGGGTCTTGCTGTGTTCCTGCCGCCATTGGCTCAGCTCGATCACCTGAGCGCTGTGAACGATTGCCGGCTCCGGTTCTGCCTCGGACTTGACGGGGTAGGGTGGCAAGTCGATTTTGGCGCTGTGCGCGCCAAACTGGGTGATGGTCCCGGTATGGCGTTGATCGCCGGTGACCGTGAATTCGAAGTTATACACACGGGCCAAACGCTTTTGCCCATTGGCATCGGCGATAAAAGCGATTTTTTTCAACGCGACGTTATCATCCAGCAACTCGATATCGAGCTTTTGGCAGTGTTGCTTGACCCGTTCGAGTGCGCGCTCACGCAGGCCGTGGTTGTGCCACAGCCAGGCAGCGCCGGTCGCCAGCAGCATCAGCACAAACATATTTCCCAGGGTCAGCATTCAGTGCGCTCCAACAGATTAGGTTCAGCTTAACTGTGTCTTCAGCCTGTCGTACAGGTCATGTTTAGTCGCATACTGCGTGGCTTGAATCCATCCGCAGTCTGGAATCCGGCATGAAACGTACACCTCACTTACTCGCCATCCAATCCCACGTGGTTTTCGGCCATGCCGGCAACAGCGCAGCTGTGTTCCCCATTCAGCGTGTCGGCGTGAATGTCTGGCCTTTGAACACGGTGCAGTTCTCTAACCACACTCAGTATGGTCAGTGGGCGGGCGAAGTGTTGGCCCCAGAGCAAATTCCTGCACTGGTAGAAGGCATTGCCGCGATCGGCGAGCTGGGGAACTGTGATGCCGTACTTTCTGGCTACTTGGGCAGCGCGGCACAAGGGCGGGCGATTCTACGCGGCGTGGCCCGTATCAAGGCCACTAACCCGCATGCGCTCTACCTTTGCGACCCGGTGATGGGGCACCCGGAGAAGGGCTGCATCGTGCCCCAGGAGGTGAGTGATTTTCTGCTCGACGAAGCGGCCGCCGTCGCTGACTTCTTGTGCCCTAATCAACTGGAGCTGGACAGCTTTTGCGGCCGCCAGCCGCAATCATTGTTTGATTGCCTGGCGATGGCCCGTAGCCTGTTGGCCCGTGGTCCTAAAGCGGTGCTGGTGAAACATTTGTCGTATCCCGGCAAGCCAGCAGAAAGCTTTGAAATGCTACTGGTGACCGCTGAGGGCAGTTGGCACTTGCGACGCCCGCTGCTGGCCTTCCCGCGTCAGCCGGTGGGTGTGGGAGATCTGACATCTGGGTTGTTCCTGGCGCGCGTGTTGCTGGGTGACAGCTTGGTGGCGGCCTTTGAGTTCACGGCCGCAGCGGTGCACGAAGTGCTGCTCGAAACCCAGGCCTGCAGCAGCTACGAGTTGCAACTGGTGCGTGCGCAAGACCGCATTGCCCACCCGCGCGTGCGGTTCGAGGCGGTGCCGATCAGTTTGTAAGCTGCCACTTGCGGCAATGCGTGTAGGAGCGAGCTTGTCTCGCGATCTTTTTGAACGTTTAAAAGATCGCGAGACAAGCTCGCTCCTACAGGATGAACTGCCCCCAAAAAGTTGGACACCCATCCAACTTTTGGGGGGCAGTTCAGAGGTGTGGCGGTGACTTTTACAGTGTTTCGTCTTTCAATTCGCGGTAGCGTTTTTCCAGTTCCTGACGGATCTGGCGACGTTGCTTGCCCTGGATAAAGCGGCGCTTTTCTTCGCTGTTCAATGGCTGCAAAGGTGGCACAGCAGCCGGTTTACGGTCGTCGTCCACGGCCACCATGGTGAAGAAACAGCTGTTGGTGTGGCGCACTGAGCGTTCACGAATGTTTTCGGTGACCACTTTGATCCCGACTTCCATTGAGGTATTGCCGGTGTAGTTTACCGACGCCAGGAAGGTCACCAACTCGCCGACATGAATCGGCTCGCGAAAAATAACCTGGTCGACCGACAGGGTGACCACATAACGCCCCGCATAGCGGCTGGCGCAAGCATAAGCGACCTCGTCGAGGTACTTGAGCAAGGTTCCGCCGTGAACATTGCCAGAAAAGTTGGCCATGTCAGGGGTCATCAAGACCGTCATCGACAATTGAGAGTTTCCGGGTTCCATAGCAGCAGGCTCGCGGTAGTGTTGCAGCGGTGAAATGGGCATCTCTGCGGATACTTTGTGATTTTTTGAAACAGTTAATAACGGGACGCTGCCGCTTTGGCTGTCGTCACGCTCTGATGTATCTGTTTCCATATATTGCACCGCCTTTCAGCCAGAAGTCGCGGTGTAAACGTGCAAAAGTCCTTCGTTCGGACATTTCCTAAATCTAAAGCAACTGACAGGCACCGCTGACTCAGCCGGAGCTGTCGCTGTGTTGCTGGGCAAAAAATATAAAAGGAGCGTCACGCCATGCATGCCATCAGCTTTATCCAGGATTTGGCAGTCATCATGCTGGTCGCAGGCGTGGTGACTATTCTGTTCCACCGGTTCAAGCAACCGGTGGTGCTGGGTTACATCGTGGCCGGTTTCATTATCGGTCCGCACACCCCGCCTTTTGGTCTGATTCACGATGAAGAAACCATCAAAACCCTGGCCGAGCTCGGGGTGATTTTCTTGATGTTTTGCCTGGGGCTGGAATTCAGCCTGCGCAAACTTTTCAAGGTCGGGGCTACAGCGTTTATTGCCGCGTTCATGGAAATTACCCTGATGATCTGGATCGGCTACGAAATTGGCCGCTGGTTCGACTGGAACACCATGGACTCGCTGTTTCTGGGCGCGATCCTGGCGATCTCCTCGACCACGATCATTGTTAAAGCGCTCAACGATCTGAAGATGAAAAACGAGCGTTTCGCGCAGCTTATTTTTGGCGTGCTGATCGTTGAAGACATCCTGGGTATCGGGATTATTGCCTTGCTGTCGAGCCTTGCTGTGAGCGGCAGTGTGAGCCCTGAAGAAGTCTTTTCGACGGTCGGCAAATTGTCATTGTTCATGATCGTGGCTCTGGTCATTGGCATCTTGCTGGTGCCACGAGTGCTAGCGTATGTGGCGCGTTTCGAGAGCAATGAAATGCTGCTCATCACTGTGTTGGGGCTGTGTTTTGGCTTCTGCCTGCTGGTGGTCCGGTTGGAATACAGCATGGTGCTGGGCGCCTTCCTGATCGGTGCGATCATGGCCGAATCACGTCAGTTGCTTAAAATCGAACGCTTGATCGAGCCGGTGCGTGACCTGTTCAGTGCCATCTTTTTTGTCGCCATCGGACTGATGCTCGACCCCGCCATCCTGATGGAATATGCGCTACCGATCATAGTGATCACCGTCGCAGTAGTGCTAGGCAAGATGCTTTCCTGCGGGCTAGGTGCATTTATCGCCGGTAATGACGGACGTACCTCACTGCGTGTAGGGATGGGGCTTTCACAGATTGGAGAGTTTTCTTTCATCATTGCTGCGTTGGGCATGACCTTGCAGGTCACAAGCAGCTTCCTGTATCCCGTAGCGGTCGCTGTATCGGTGCTGACCACGTTGATGACGCCTTACCTGATTCGCGCCGCAGACCCGCTCTCGCTCAAGCTGGCGCAGGTGGTGCCGGATCGTGTTTCACGGGTATTTGGGCTGTATGGCGAATGGTTGCGCAGCATTCAGCCGCAAGGCGAGGGCGCATTGCTCGCGGCGATGATCCGTAAAATATTGCTGCAAGTGGGCGTTAACCTGGCGTTGGTCATCGCCATTTTCTTTGCTGGCGGCTTCTTCGCCCCCACGATCGGGCGTTATCTGCAGGGCTGGATTATGGAGCCGAGCTGGCAAAAGGGGATGATCTGGGGCTTGGCATTGCTGCTGTCGTTGCCGTTCTTGATCGCGGCGTATCGCAAGCTTAAAGCCCTGTCGATGTTGCTGGCCGAGATGGGCGTCAAACCTGAAATGGCGGGGCGCCACACACAGCGCGTGCGTCGGGTGATCGCTGAGGTGATCCCGATTTTGTCATTGCTGGTGATTTTTCTGTTGCTGTCGGCCTTGTCGGCGAGCATCTTGCCGACCAACGAACTGCTGATCGTGATTGGCGTGGTGGCAGCGGGCGTTGCAGCGTTGTTGTGGCGCTGGTTTGTGCGTATCCATACGCGCATGCAGGTGGCGCTGCTGGAGACGCTGGATAACCACAAGGAAAGCAGCCACTGAAAACTGTGTAGGAGCGAGCTTGCCTCGCGATCTTTTGATCTTTTAAAAGATCGCGAGACGAACTCGCTCCTGCAGGAGGGTGTTTATCAGCTCTCCAGCCAGACGTCCCGTGCCCAGTGCCAAACCGACTCCCAGGTTTCTTCGGTGAGCAGTTCTTCTTCACCCGACCACAGCACCACGGTGCCGTCTTCTTCGACGCAGTAGTAGTCGTCACCGTCCTGGCAGATAGGGATCAGGCTGCGATCAACGCCGGCATCCCAGGCGTTTGCCGCTACTTCCGGCAGGTAGGTGTGGGACTGAGGGTCGGTCACCGTGACCGGCTCCAGGCTGCCGTAGACCACATCGCTGACGGTCAGCAAAAACTCTCTGAAGACAAAAGGAATATCGATGAACAATTGTTCTTCGATTTCGACCAGCAGGTCCTCGTCAGGCAGCTCCAGAGGAACAGGTACCGGCTCGTTGGCTTCACGCAATTGTTCGATAATTTCTTCCACGACCTCAATCCTCATGCTCTGTATGGCGCGGTTTTAGTTGACGCGCTTTATACAGTAGCTCGTTACAAGTGCAATCGTGAAATGCAAAACCCCGGACAAGTCCGGGGTTTTGTTTACAGCATGTGATGCCTGAAGGATCAGCCGTTCTGGCGGATACCGGCAACCAGCCAAGGCTGGTTCTCACCTTGTGGGCGTTCCATGTTCCAGCTTTCGCTGAACGCTTCGCCTTGGTCGAAACGCGAGTTTTTCGATACGCCGCTGAAGGTCAGGGTCGCGATCGTCTTGTCGGCGCGATCATCCACACCTTCAAGTTGTACCTGCAGGTTGTCGATGTAGGTCGACTGGAAGCCGTCGCCCAGCTCAGCACGCTCGCGCTTGAGGAACTCGAGCATTTGCGGAGTCACGAACTCGGCGATTTTGTCCATTTCGTTGGCATCCCAGTGTTGTTGCAGGGATTGGAAATGGTTACGCGCAGCTTCAAGGAAGCTCTGTTCGTTGAACCAGGCCGGTGCGTTGATGACCGGACGGGCAGCGGCAGGAGCAGCCGAACCGCCGAAGATCGAGTTCAAGGCTGGCTTTTGCTCGAACACTTCGCGCTGCATCGGCGCGTGGCCAGCTGGCGCCATGTCAGCTTGTTGCTTGCGACGACGGGCGGCAATGAAGCGGAAGATCACAAAGGCGATGACCGCCATGATCAAGATGTCGAAGAATTGCATACCCTGGAAGCCGCCACCCATGAACATGGAGGCGAGTAGCCCGCCAGCCGCGAGGCCAGCCAGAGGGCCGAGCCAGCGAGAAGCACCGCCGGCTTTAGCAGCTGCGCCTGCAGCACCGGCGGCAGCAGGAGCAGCTGCGGCAGGAGCAGCCTGGCGAGTTTGGTGGCTTGGCGCTGAACCGGCGCTTTTGCCGCCGCCGAAGCGTTTGGCGTTCGCGTCGAGGCTCATCGTCAAACCGATGCACAACGCCATGGCGATGCTAAGAAAACGTTTCATAAAGGGAGTTCCCATTTGTGGATGACACGCGCGCCATGTTGCACAGGTGAGGTGTGACTGGCTAGCAGTGAAATGTTTCGGGCTTTTGCCTGATTTGGCGTAGGACAGATCCTGTAGTCACGTAATACATGTATGAGCGAGATTGCCTCGCGATCTTTTTGGCGCTCAAAAGATCGCGAGGCAAGCTCGCTCATACAGGCTCTTTAACATGTCAGACAGCCTCAAGCTTGGCGTAGCCCATCATCAGCCACTTGCTGCCTTCGGGGAAGTTCACCTGCACACGGGCCTGGGCTCCGGCGCCTTCAAAATTGAGGATCACGCCTTCACCAAACACGGCGTGCTTAACCAACTGGCCAAGCTTGAATTCGGTTTCCGGAATGTCCGAACCACCAAAGAGCGTACTGGGGCTTTGCTTCTGGCCGCCGAAAGGACGACTGACGCTGTTGGACAAGCGAACTTCCTGGATCAGCCCCTTTGGTACTTCACGCACGAAACGCGAAACCTTGTTGTAGGTTTCTGCGCCATAGAGGCGTCGGGTTTCTGCGTAGGTCATGACCAGGTTATGCATCGCCCGGGTGATGCCTACGTAGGCCAGGCGGCGTTCCTCTTCCAGGCGGCCGGGCTCTTCCAGGCTCATCTTGTGCGGGAACAAGCCTTCTTCCATGCCCACCAGGAACACGTAAGGGAACTCCAGGCCTTTGGCGCTGTGCAGCGTCATCAGCTGGATACCGTCTTCGTGCTCTTCGGCTTGGGTATCACCGGCTTCCAGTGAGGCATGACCCAGGAAGGCTGCCAGAGGCGATAGCTCTTCGTCTTCATCATTGCTTTCAAAGTTGCGCGCCGCGCTCACCAGTTCCTCAAGGTTTTCTACCCGGGCCTGGCCTTTCTCACCTTTTTCCGCTTCGTGGTAGGCAATCAGCCCACTTTGCTCGATCACGGTCTGGGTCATCAGGTGCAGCGGCATGTCCATGACTTTGGCAGCGAGGTTCTCGATCAACTCCATAAAGCCTGCAATGGCGCCAGAGGCCCGGCCCGGCAGAGCTTTATTGGCGAGCAGCTGGCGCATGGCCTCCCACATCGACACGTTGCTGTGACGAGCGTGTTCGCGGATGGCTTCGACTGTTTTTTCACCGATGCCACGTGCCGGAACGTTGATCACCCGCTCCAGGGCTGCATCGTTGCCGCGGCCTTCAAGCAAACGCAGGTAAGCCATGGCGTTTTTAATTTCGGCGCGTTCAAAGAAGCGCTGGCCGCCATAGATGCGGTACGGAATACGTTCGCGCAACAAGGCTTCTTCAAGCACCCGCGATTGGGCGTTGGAGCGATACAAAATGGCGATGTCGTTGCGCGCCAGACCGGTATTCAATGCGCTCTGGATGGTTTCGACCACATAGCGTGCTTCATCGTGTTCGTTGAAGGCCGCGTACAAATTGATCGCTTCGCCATCACCGCCATCGGTCCACAGCTCTTTGCCCATGCGCCCGCTGTTGTTGGCAATCAGGGCGTTGGCGGCCTTGAGGATGCCGGCCGTGGAGCGATAGTTTTGCTCCAGGCGGATGGTTTCGGCGTCCGGGAAGTCGGTCGAGTACTGGTAGATGTTTTCGATCTTGGCGCCGCGCCAGCCGTAAATCGACTGATCGTCATCGCCCACCACCATCAAGCTGTCGCCACCTTTGGCCAGCAAGCGCAGCCAGGCGTATTGCACGGCGTTGGTGTCTTGGAATTCGTCGACCAAAATGTGCCGGAAGCGTTTTTGATAATGCTCCAGCAAGCCCGGGTGATCGCGCCACAGGTCGAGGGCGCGCAACAGCAGCTCGGAGAAGTCGATGACGCCTGCGCGCTGGCAAGCGGCCTCGTAGGCTTCATAAATGCTGCGCATGGTGCCCAGGAACAAGTCGCCGCTGGTTTGTATGTGCTGCGGGCGCAGACCCTCGTCTTTCTGGCCGTTGATAAACCACTGTGCCTGACGTGCCGGCCAGCGCTGCTCATCCAGACCCAGATCGCGAATCACACGCTTGACCAGGCGTTGCTGGTCATCGCTGTCGAGAATCTGGAAGGTCTGGCTCAAGCCGGCTTCTTGCCAGTGAGCCCGCAGCAGGCGGTGCGCCAGCCCGTGGAAGGTACCAACCCACATGCCGGCCGGATTGATGCCCATGAGCTGCTCGATGCGATGACGCATCTCGGCAGCGGCCTTGTTGGTGAACGTCACCGACAGCACGGAATGCGGGGACGCGTTCTCGACCTGGATCAACCAGGCGATACGGTGCACCAGCACACGGGTTTTGCCGGAGCCAGCACCGGCCAGAACCAACTGACGACCAATGCTGGCCGTGACGGCCTGACGTTGGGCATCGTTGAGGGAATTTAACAAGAGAGAGAGATCTTCGCGCATCGGCGCATTCTAGGGTGCTGGGTCAAACCGGGCAAATACCAATCCAGTTCTGTTTGGCCGTCTGTCGCGGCTTTTGACAAAACGTCAAAAAAGAGTGTCTAGAGGCTGATCGCCCCATTGATTTGGTTAACTGCACTAATTTTGTCTATTTTTTGACGTCTCATCGTTTGGTCGTGGAGGCTGCTTGTGTATGCTCGGGCGACTTTTTGGCTCATCTCCCTTGAATAAGAACGTTGTCGATGAATCAGAGTTTTACCTCCTTGGGTATTTATTCCGGCTTAGGATTTGGGCTTTTTCTGGCCCTGCTGGGTGCATTTATCTGGCGAATCGATCTGATTAATCAGCGTCGCAAAGTACGTAATAAAAACTTCAAAAGCGTGTTCGAAGAACTACAGGACGCCAATTTTCGTAGTGAACAGCTCAACGCTGAGCTCGCTCGCGAGGTCGAGCAGCGTCGGCTGGCGTCGACGGTGTTCGAGGCCGCCAGCGAAGGCATCGTGATTCTTGATCCCACTTATAAAATGCTCACGGTCAACCAGGCGTTCAGCCGGATCAGTGGTTATCCCGTGGCTGAGTTGGTGGGCCACCGGGTTGATGAACTGGCCTGCAGCCGCGATGCGCGACGACATTTTCCGACTATCCAGGCTTCTCTGGCCGAGCACGACAGCTGGCTGGGGGAGCTGGTTGAAACCCGCAAGAACGGCGAGCTCTACCCGCAATGGCTGCAACTCAAAGTGGTGCGTGACAACGCCGAGCAAGTCAGCCATATCGTGGCCTTTATTACCGATCTTTCGGCGCGACGTATTGTTGAGGCGCGCGTACGTCATCTGACGCATTTTGATGAACTGACTGGCCTGGCGAATCGAATGCTCTTCAAGGAGCGTCTGGAGGAGGCCAATCAGCGCATTCGCCAAGGTACGTCGCGAAACCTGGCGTTGCTGCACATCGATCTGGATCGCTTCAAGCTGCTCAATGACAGCCTGGGTCCGGAACTGGCGGATCAGGTGCTGGAAAAAATCGCCGAGCGTCTGATCAAGGCAATGCCCGAAGCTGACACCATTGCGCGTCTCTCCAGCGATGAATTTGCCGTGCTATTCGATGCCTACGCCAGCCTGACAAGCCTGGCGCGGGTTGCCACACGGCTGTTGAGCAAACTGAGCCGACCGTTAGTGATCGACGGCCATGAGTTGGTGATCAGCGCCTCAATGGGGATCAGCCTGTTGCCAGACGGCGCCCGAGATATTGCCCAGTTAGTCAGCCAGGCCAACAAAGCCATGCAGCAGGCCAAACACATGGGTGGCGGGACGTTTCAGTTTTTCAGCCACAGCTTGCAACACAGCACCCTGGAGCGTTTGCAGCTCGAAAACCAACTGCGCAAAGCCATTACCGAGCGCCAGCTCAGCGTTTTTTATCAACCTAAGCTTTGCCTCAAAACCGGCCGTTTGCATGCCGCTGAAGCACTGGTGCGCTGGGACCATCCGCAGCTGGGTAGCGTGGCGCCGAGCGACTTTATTGCTCTGGCAGAAGAAACCGGCCTGATCGTGCTGATCGGTGAGTTTGTGTTGCGTGAGGCTTGCCGTCAGACCGCCGAATGGCAGTCTGCCGGGTTGGCGCCGATACGGGTGTCGGTGAACCTCTCGGGTCATCAACTGCGCCAGGGCAACCTGATTAGCCTGGTGCGCCAGGTACTCGAAGACACCGGGCTGGCACCGCATTGCCTAGAGCTTGAGATTACCGAAAGCCAGTTGCTGGACAATGTTGAATACGTGATTGCCACCTTCCAGCAATTGCATGCGCTGGGCGTAAAGCTGGCCATTGATGACTTTGGTACGGGTTACTCATCGCTCGGCTACCTCAAGCGCTTTGCCGTGGACTACGTCAAAATTGATCAGACGTTTATTCGAGGCGTTGGCGATTGTGCGGAAGACGATGCCATCACCAAGGCGATCATTTCGATGGCCCATAGTCTGGATCTGCAAGTGGTGGCCGAGGGCGTTGAAAACGAAGTGCAACTGGCGTTTCTCAAGGAGCAACGCTGCGACGAGGTGCAGGGTTTCTTAATCAGCAGCCCGACCAACGCTTTGGCCATGGCTGATTTATTGCGTGCAGATCAAGCCATGGCGGCGCGATGAAAATGGCTACATGGACTGAAAAACCTGCATTCTGCGCATAAGACCGATGAGACTACGACGTATTGGTTGGGCAAAAAACGAATTCTTGTAGTATAACTACAAGATTGCTACATCCCCGGCGCCCGCCGCTTCCAGACCGAGTCCTGCCTTTTGAATCTGCTGCAACATATCGCCCAGTCACGCCACTTGTTACGTAAATCGGAACTCAAGGTCGCCGATCACGTGCTGCTTGATCCTGCGGCTGTAATGCACAGTTCCATGGCCGACCTTGCTCACAGTGTCGGTATCAGTGAGCCCACCATCGTGCGTTTTTGCCGGGCAATTGGCTGTTCGGGGTTTCAGGATTTAAAACTCAAGCTGGCGCAAAGCCTGGCGGCCGGTGCCAGTTTTGGTCAATTTGCGATTCATGAAGACGATTCGGTTGCGGACTACAGCCTGAAAATCTTCGATACCACGCTACACACCTTGATGGATGTGCGTGAGAAGCTCGATCCTGTGGCGTTACAACAGGCCGTGACTGCCATGTCGCAGGCGCAGCGGGTTGAGTTCTATGGCTTTGGTGCATCGGGCGCTGTAGCGGCGGATGCCCAGCATAAGTTCTTCCGATTGTTGCTGACGGCGGCAGCGTATTCCGACCCGCATATGCAGGCGATGTCGGCGGTGACTTTAAAGCCGACAGACGTCGCCATTTGTATTTCGCAGTCCGGGCGTTCCAAAGACTTGCTGATCACCGCCAACCTGGTGCGTGAAAGTGGCGCGACGCTGATTACCTTGTGCCCAAGCCAGACACCTTTGGCTGAACTGGCGACGGTAAACCTGGCGATCGACGTGCATGAAGACACCGAAATCTATACCCCGTTGACCTCGCGTATCGCCCACCTGGTGGTGATTGACGTGTTGGCGATGGGCGTTGCCATGGCCCGCGGCCCGAGCTTGGTCAACCACCTCAAGAGTGTTAAGCGCAGCCTTCGCAGCTTGCGTCTGTCGCCCAAATCGCTGAAAAGCCACGAAGATTAAAAGCCCCTCACCCCAACCCTCTCCCGGAGGGAGAGGGGGCTTGACCGTACTGTGTTCAGAAGCACCGTCATTCTTTCAGACCGCCTCAAATCGATAGCATCTCCCAATCAGTTCCCTTTCCCTCAGGAGAGGGAGCTTGATCGTGCTGTGTTCATAAGCACCGCCATTCTTTCAGACCGCATCAAATCGATGGCATCTCCCAATCAGTTCCTTACCCCTTGGGAGGGAGCTTGATTGTGCTGTGTTCATAAGCACCGCCATTCTTTCAGACCGCCTCAAATCGATAGCATCCCCCAATCAGTTCCCTCTCCTTCTGGGAGAGGGAGCTTGATCGTGCTGTTTTCAGAAGCACCGTCATTCTTCCAGACCGCATCAAATCGATAGCATCCCCCAATTGGTTCCCTCTCCCTCCGGGAGAGGGTTAGGGTGAGGGCGTTTTTGGCTCCTCGTTACCGTTCATCGGTCAGTCATCGCACATTCGCCAAGTCGTAACAAAGCGAGTCCATCGTGAAACTCCCGTACACGCCTTGGGAGACTCGAAATGGCCCAGCCTTACGAAGAACGCAACAGCGCCGTCAAAACCCGCCGTCAACAAGAAGACCAGCGTCGCATGGCTTTTCGTCGCGCGATCGAAGACCTTACGGACCAGCGCCAACTGCGCCTGGAAACAGCCGATTACCCTGATCTCGCTGCGCTCAACTACTGGCAGTCCCCGTCGGCAAGTGGCCGTCGAAACGCTCAACCAGCGCGCTGATTTGCTGGCGTTCACTGCGTATGAATGCCAGGAACGCATGCGCCACCGGTGACAGGCGTTTGGCTTTAGCCTGCACCACGCACCAACTGCGATACAGCGGCAATTCTTCGACCGGCAGCTCATGCAGTAGGCCGGTCGCCAGTTCCAGGCTGACGGCGTGGCGCGTTAACAGCGCCACGCCCAACCCGGCCACAGCACACTCGCGTTGCGATTCGTTTGACGACACTTCCAGTGTTTGATTGAAGTGAACGCGCTTCTCTTTGAAATACTCTTCACACGCCAAACGCGTCCCCGAACCTTGCTCGCGCATCAGCAACGGATACGGTTCAAGGTCTTGCAAACGCAGCGGGCCTTGTTCGCACAGCGGGTGTCCGGCGGGGGCGACCGCAACGATGGGGTTATTCAAGAACGGTAAAAATTCCAGCCCCATGTCCAGCGGCACCATCGACATGATCACCAGGTCATCGCGGTTGTCTGAAAGCCGACGCACGGCCTGTGCCCGATTGACCACCGTGAGCTGCAAATTCACCTCTGGGTGCTGGCGCTTGAAGGCGGCAAATAAATGCGGCACGAAATATTTTGCGCTCGATTCAATGGCCAGTTTCAGTTGGCCTTGCAGTGAGCCGAGCATGTCCGAGAGCTGCATATCGAGGTTTTCGAGCCGTCCGAAAATGTCCCGGCTGGCTAGCTTAAGCGCTTCAGCCGCTTCGGTCAGATACAACTTTTTGCCCACATATTCGAACAATGGCTGGCCAATCAGCTCTTCCAACTGACGAATTTGTAGACTTACGGCGGGTTGCGTCAGCGACATTTCTTCTGCCGCACGGCTGTAAGAGCGCAAATCGCACACTTCATTGAACACCTGAAGTTGACGAAAAGTTATACGCATCAATGACTTACGCATTTTATTAATTTTTCTTAGGGCAAGTGACCTTATGACTATAAGTCTTTGCTAATGGTAGACCCAAGAATTATTGATTTTTGTTTATTCATGCGGAGGACTAGTGTGACAACGCAACTGTTCAGACACATTTGGACACGTGCGGACCTGGTCTAGCAGGTCGTTTGTTCCATGGGCTTTAGGGAAAAATCCAAGTGATAAAAAAGATCCTGATCGCCAACCGCGGAGAAATTGCCGTCCGTATCGTGCGCGCTTGCGCAGAGATGGGTATTCGCTCCGTAGCGGTTTATTCCGAGGCTGATCGCCACGCTTTACACGTCAAGCGTGCGGACGAAGCACACAGCATTGGCGAAGACCCGCTGGCCGGTTACTTGAACCCGCGCAAGCTGGTGAACCTGGCGGCTGAAACCGGCTGTGATGCCTTGCATCCCGGCTACGGCTTTTTGTCAGAGAACGCCGAGCTGGCGGACATTTGTGCCGAGCGCGGCATCAAGTTCATCGGCCCGGCCGCTGAGGTCATTCGCCGGATGGGTGACAAGACCGAAGCCCGCCGCAGCATGATCAAAGCCGGTGTACCGGTAACGCCGGGCACCGAAGGTAACGTGGCGGATATCCACGAAGCGCTGCTCGAAGGCGACCGCATTGGTTACCCGGTCATGCTCAAAGCCACTTCAGGCGGTGGCGGTCGTGGTATTCGTCGCTGCAACAGCCGCGAAGAACTGGAACAAGCTTTCCCGCGCGTTATTTCCGAAGCCACCAAAGCGTTTGGCTCGGCTGAAGTCTTCCTCGAAAAATGCATCGTGAACCCCAAGCACATCGAGGCGCAGATTCTGGGTGACAGCTTTGGCAACGTCGTGCACTTGTTTGAGCGCGACTGCTCGATCCAGCGTCGCAACCAAAAGCTCATCGAAATTGCCCCAAGCCCCCAACTGACCCCGGAACAGCGCGCCTACATCGGCGATCTGTCCGTGCGCGCAGCCAAGGCTGTGGGTTACGAAAACGCCGGTACTGTGGAGTTCCTGCTCGCCGAGGGCGAGGTGTACTTCATGGAGATGAACACCCGGGTGCAGGTGGAACACACCATCACCGAAGAAATCACCGGCATAGACATCGTGCGTGAACAGATCCGCATTGCCTCTGGCCTGCCGCTGTCGATCAAGCAAGAAGACATTCAGCACCGCGGCTATGCCCTGCAATTTCGGATCAACGCAGAAGACCCGAAAAATAACTTCCTGCCCAGCTTTGGCAAGATCACCCGCTACTACGCGCCCGGCGGGCCTGGCGTGCGTACCGACACGGCGATCTACACCGGCTACACCATTCCACCGTATTACGACTCCATGTGTCTGAAACTGGTGGTGTGGGCACTGACATGGGAAGAAGCGATGGATCGTGGTTTGCGCGCCCTCGACGACATGCGTCTGCAAGGGGTCAAAACCACCGCCGCGTATTACCAGGAAATCCTGCGTAACCCGGAATTCCGTAGCGGCCAGTTCAACACCAGCTTCGTAGAAAGCCATCCAGAACTGACCAACTACTCGATCAAGCGCAAACCCGAAGAGCTGGCCCTGGCCATCGCCGCCGCCATCGCCGCCCACGCGGGCCTGTGAGGAATAAAACAATGTCCAAGAAAATTTTCGTAACCGACACCATCCTGCGTGACGCCCACCAGTCCTTGCTGGCCACCCGCATGCGCACCGAAGACATGCTGCCGATCTGCGACAAGCTCGACAAAGTCGGCTACTGGTCGCTGGAAGTGTGGGGCGGGGCGACGTTTGACGCTTGTGTGCGCTTTCTGAAAGAGGACCCGTGGGAGCGACTGCGCCAACTGCGTGCGGCATTGCCTAACACCCGCCTGCAAATGCTTTTGCGTGGCCAGAACCTGCTCGGTTATCGCCACTACAGCGATGACGTGGTCAAAGCCTTCGTTGCCAAGGCGGCGGTTAATGGTATCGATGTGTTCCGCATCTTCGACGCCATGAACGACGTACGTAACCTGCGCGTGGCCATTGAAGCGGTCAAGGCCGCTGGCAAGCACGCACAGGGCACCATCGCCTACACCACCAGCCCGGTGCACACCATCGCAGCGTTCGTGGCGCAGGCCAAGCAAATGGAAGCCATGGGTTGCGACTCGATCGCGATCAAAGATATGGCGGGCTTGCTGACGCCGTTTGCCACGGGTGATCTGGTTAAAGCGCTGAAGGCTGAAATCGGCCTGCCGATCTTTATCCACTCCCACGACACCGCCGGCCTGGCTGCCATGTGCCAGCTCAAAGCGGTTGAAAACGGCGCCGAGCACATCGACACCGCGATCTCCAGCTTCGCGTGGGGTACTAGCCACCCGGGCACCGAGTCGATGGTCGCCGCCCTTAAAGGCAGCGAGTACGACACGGGCCTCGACCTGGCGCTGTTGCAGGAAATCGGTCTGTATTTCTACGCTGTGCGTAAAAAGTACCACCAGTTTGAAAGCGAATTCACTGCCGTCGACACCCGTGTACAGGTCAACCAAGTGCCCGGCGGGATGATTTCCAACCTCGCCAACCAGCTCAAAGAGCAGGGCGCTCTGAACCGCATGAGCGAAGTGCTGGCCGAGATCCCGCGTGTGCGTGAAGACCTGGGCTTCCCGCCGCTGGTGACCCCGACATCGCAAATCGTCGGTACCCAGGCGTTCTTCAACGTCCTGGCAGGCGAGCGCTACAAGACCATCACCAATGAAGTGAAGCTCTACCTGCAAGGCGGCTATGGCAAGGCGCCGGGCGTGGTCAATGAGAAACTGCGTCGTCAGGCCATCGGTAACGAAGAGCTGATCGACGTGCGCCCGGCTGACCTGCTCAAGCCAGAAATGGCCAAGTTGCGTGGCGAAATTGGCGCGCTGGCCAAGTCTGAAGAAGACGTTCTGACCTTCGCCATGTTCCCGGACATCGGTCGCAAATTCCTCGAAGAGCGTGCTGCGGGCACCTTGGCGCCAGAAGTGCTGCTGCCGATCCCTGAGGCGGGCGGCGTGAGCAAGGCGGGCGGTGAGGGCGTGCCGACTGAATTCGTAATCGACGTGCACGGCGAAAGCTACCGTGTCGACATCACCGGCGTGGGCGTTAAAGCCGAAGGCAAACGTCACTTCTACCTGTCCATTGACGGCATGCCGGAAGAAGTGGTGTTCGAGCCGCTCAACGAGTTCGTTGGCGGCGCCTCCAGCAAGCGCAAGCAAGCCAGCGAGCCGGGGCACGTGAGCACGGCCATGCCGGGCAACATTGTCGACGTACTGGTCAGCGTGGGCGACACCGTCAAGGCGGGCCAATCGGTGCTCATCACCGAAGCCATGAAAATGGAAACCGAAGTGCAGGCGTCCATTGCCGGCAAAATCGTCACCATCCACGTCGTCAAAGGCGACCGCGTCAACCCGGGCGAAATCTTGATCGAAATCGAAGCCTGATACGCCTTTGATCCAAACGCTTTAAACCTCGGGGGAGCATGTGCTCCCCTTTTTTTTGCCCGTGATTTGACCCGGCCCTGTAGAAGCGAGCTTGCCTCGCGACCTTTCTAAGATCAAAAGATCGCGAGGCAAGCTCGCTCCTACACGGTCTGCAATTTATTGCATTTTTAAACAGGAAATACCTGTGAAACTGCACTATATTGCAGTGAATAGGCTGTTCCTGTATTTAAAGTGCATTAAATTGCAGGTGGGTAAATGTTCCAGTTAACGCTTCAGCTCTACAGTGCTGGCCAGTGGCGGGATGCGATGACGCTGGCTTTTTCTGAGCCGGAAAAAGGTCTGAAAGGGCCTTGTCGCTTTGGGTACAAGCAGGATTATTTAGTAGAAAACCTGCACGCCATTGATAGCCCTTTCTCAGTCTCGGTGAGTGCATGTGTACCGCTTGATTGGGAGGCCCGGCACACCAAAGAGGCGCCGGCTTTTCTGCATGACATTGCCCCCGCCGGTGCTGCTAAAAAAATTCTGACTCGGCAAATAGGTCGTGAAAAGCCGGACGGTCTGGCAAATGATCTTTTTTTACTGGGCCGCAGCACGCCAGCACCTATTGGTCATCTTCGAATTAAAGAGTCGTATGAGGGGTTGGGTGTCAACGCGCCCATCGGCTTTTCCCGGCAGTCAGTGATTGACCGCGACAATGATTTTCTTGAGTACGCTCATGAGCAAGGCGCCGCTATTGGCGGGGCGACAGGGGCGGGCGGGGAGGCCCCCAAGCTCTTAATGGCCGAGGCGGCTGATGGATTGTTGTACCCAGATGCCACGCTTGCCGATGCTGATGTTAAGCAGCACTGGTTTATCAAGTTTTCCCGCAATCAAGCGCTCGAGCGTGATCAAGTCATTCTGCTCAGTGCGAGCGGTCTGCCCGATATCACCATGAATCACCCGCAAATTGCGCTCAAGCATCTGGATAAACGCTTACAAGAATGGGGGCTGAAATGACCCTGAGCATTGATGTGCGCCAACTGAAGATCGAGAGCATTGAGGCCGATCTGGCGCAGGGCAAAATTACGCTAGGCCAAGCGGTGAAGCGCTTGAGGGTGGATGTCACGACGTTACAGCAAACCCAGTTCGCCGGGATGTGCAGAATCTCGGTCCGTACGTTGATCCAGATCGAGCACGACGAGGGTAATCCCACGCTCAAATCCTTGAATGCAGTCTTCAAACCATTCGGTCTGCAAATGGGTGTGGTACGTCGGCCAAGAAAATTTTGAGTCCCTTCTGAACCCAAAAACGCCCAACAGTCCTTGTTGGGCGTATTGATCAAAATTTAATCAGTTAATGCCCTGCATTCTTCAAGCGTCTTGATTTGACCGCTTTTGGGTTGGTTATCCAGTGCCAGCCACTTTTCAAAGCCTGTCGCTATGGTGGGCCATTCCGTACTAATAATGCTGTACCACGTGGTATCACGATTTCTACCTTTGGCTACCATATGCTGGCGAAAAACGCCTTCGTATGTGTACCCTAATCGTACTGCAGTACGATTGGATCGGCCGTTTTCGCTGTTGCACTTCCATTCCAGGCGTCGGTTACCCAGGGCGAAGGATTCCTTGGCCAGCAGGTAGGCGGCTTCGGTACTTTTCGGCGAACGCTGCATCGGTGCGCCGAAGGTGACGTGGCCGATTTCGATACGCCCGTGCTCGGGCACGATGGACATGAGGCTGAGCATGCCTTGCGCCTGCCCCGAGGCCAGATCGACGACGGTGTAGTAATAAGGGTCTTGGCTGGAGGCGTTGTTGTTGAGCCATTCGTCAAAGGCCGCACGCTCCTTGAATGGGCCGTAAGCCAGGTAATCCCAGAGTTTGGGATCGCCTGCGGGCCCTTCCAAGGCTAGCCATAAATCATCGCCATGGCGCTGTGGATCGAGCTTTTCCAGACGAATGTAACGCCCCTGGATGACGGGGTTGTGTGGGCGTTTGGCGGTTTGCCAGTGTTCTAGAGATTGAGGCATCGCGGGTTCCTTATTTATGACAAGGCTTTGCGAAACTGGATAAAGCCAGGGCGCTCGGCAATCCGTTCGTAAAGTTGGATCGCCGTGGCGTTGGTTTCGTGGGTCAGCCAATGGACTTTGGCGCAATGGTTGGCGCGGGCGGTGGCGTAGACGTGTTCGATCAGCAGGCGACCGGCGCCGGTGCCACGGATGTCGGGGCTGACAAACAGGTCTTGCAGGTAGCAGGAGTTACCGATGCTCCAGTTGGAACGGTGGTAAATGAACTGCACGATGCCCACCGCTGTGTCGCCTTGCCAGGCAATGGCCAGTTGGGTCGGCTCGGCTGGGTCGAGAAAACGCTGCCAGGTCGACTCGCTGACTTCGGCAGGCAAATCGGTGTTGTAAAAGGTCAGGTACGCCTGCCAGAGCGGCAACCATTGATCGTGATCAGCGGCGGTGGCGGGTTTGATCTGCACAGGCTGAGTCATGCTGCTATTCCTTGGCCATTAATTGAGCGAGGGCGTGGTCGTGTGAGTTGGCGCTTGCCAATAATCCGTCGCGTACACCAAGTTGATCGGCGCTGCTGCGGTTTTGGCTGAGTTTGCGTTTACCGATCAGCCGAGAGATGGGCACGCTGAAACCGACAATGGCCTTGAGCATGCTGTCGATGTAATCGCTGGGGGCATCGCTGACCGACCACGGCTCGGGTCGGTGAGCTTCATGCTTGCTGCTCAGGCGACTGACCAGGGCCAGCAAGCGGTCGTGATCATCGAACACTTCGGGCTGGCCGTAGGCGTGCACGGCCAGGTAGTTCCAGGTAGGCACCGCTTTACCGTGTTCAGCTTTGCTGGGGTAGAAGGACGGGCTGATGTAGGCCTGTTCTCCGGCAAAAATCACCATTGCCTCGCAGCCTTCGGCCAGTGCCTGCCAGTGGGGATTGGCGCGGGCAAGGTGGCCGTACAATGTGCCGTACAGGCCTTCGTCGGGTGCGAGCAGAAGTGGAACATGGCTGGCAATCAGGCCCTGACTGCCATGGGTAATTAACACGGGCAGGGACGTGGCTTCCATCTGTAGATGCAAGGCGGTGGTGTCGTTTTCGGCGAAGGCGCGGGGTACGTACATAGAAATATTCCTTGGCGAATGACTGCATCCTAGGCAGGCTAATGGTTCGTTGTAAGAGCCATTAATGGTCATTTTTATAGGTCCAATCCATGTCTGATGCAGGGTTATCCATCGCTTTCAATGCGACCGGGATCGAGCTAGATCCCAAGAAGGGCTTGAGCGCCCAGCTGTATCAGGCATTGCGCCAGCGGGTACTGGATGGGCGGCTCGCCAGCGGCTCGCGGCTGCCGGCCAGTCGCGATCTGGCGACAGCGCTCGGGGTGTCGCGCAACAGCGTGGTGCGGGCCTACGATCAACTCTATGCCGAAGGATTTATCGAAGGGCGAGTGGGTGATGGCACTTATGTCGCTCAATTACCCGAAAAAGTCTTGCCGCTGAAAAAGTTGTCCACCAGGTTATCCACAGGCTTTTCAACAAGCTTACCCACAGGGTTATCCACAAAATCACCTGATTTACCTGTGATTACATCCAGTAAAGTTATCCACAACGCGGCCTTGGGAAGGGTTATCCAGCACCCGTTGCCAATGCCAGCGAAGGGAGCGCCACGGGCTTTCAGGGTGGGCGTGCCGGCCTATGATTTGTTCCCGTTCGAGGTCTGGAGCAAGCTCCAGGCGGCTTTTTGGCGCAAGCCGGATTTGCAGTATTTGTGTTACGGCGATCCAGCCGGTGAAGAGCGGCTGCGAGAGTTGATTGCGGTCTATTTGCGCACCTCGAGGGGTTTATCCTGCACGTCTGAGCAAATTTTGATCACCAGTGGCGCCCAGCAAGGAATTAGCCTTTGTGCACAGTTGCTGGTGGAGCCGGGGCGGGGGGTGGCTGTGGAAAACCCCGGGTACCGCGCTGCAGCCCACGCTTTTGCGATTGCGGGGGCCAAAGTGCACGGTGTGGCTGTTGATCAGGAAGGCATGGACTGTACGGCGCTGGCGGATCTGGACGATTGCACGCTGGCCTATGTCACCCCTTCGCATCAGTACCCTACCGGCGTCACCATGAGCTTGGCCCGGCGTTTGGCGTTGCTTGCGTGGGCCGAGCGTACGCAGGGCTGGATCATTGAAGATGACTACGACGGCGAGTACCGCTACAGCGGCGCGCCCCTGGCCCCGCTGGCGGCGTTGGATCGTCAGGGGCGGGTGATCTACGTGGGCACGTTCGGCAAGGTGGCGTTCCCGGCATTACGCCTGGGGTACGTGGTGTTGCCGCAAGCGCTGATAGAACCCTTTGCTCAGCGCCGAGCGCTGGACATGCGCCATTCGGAGGTCAGCACGCAACTGGTGATGGCCGAGTTCATGGCGGCGGGACATTTCCAGCGCCATATTCGCCGCATGCGCCGGGCTGCACTGGCGCGGCGCAATGCCTTGCTGGCGGATTGGCCCACCGATATCCCCGGGCTGGGCGCTGCCCCCAGTGTGGCGGCGGGTTTGCACATGAGCGTGCAGGTTTCAAGTTTTGAGCGTGAGCAAACCTTGCTGGCGCAGGCTGAACAGGTGGGGGTTGAGATCAATGGTTTGAGCCGTTATTGGCTGGACGATTCGGTGGAGCCTGTGGATAAACGAGCGGGGCTGGTGCTGGGGTTTGCAGCGGTACCGGAGGCGGATATCAAAGCGGCGTTGGGGCGGCTGAAGACGGCGTGGAAGAAAACCCTGTAGCTGCTGACGAGGTACGAGGTTGCAACGGGGCCCGCAGGACCACCGCAGCCTCGCGTCTCGGCAGCGACTACAGGCTGTTTTAGCCTTTAGATACCTTCAAAAACCCCTCCAGCACGTTGACCGCGTTTATGCCGATTTCTTCGACCGCGTAACCGCCTTCCATCACGAACAAGGTCGGTTTGCCCAGACGGGCAATGCGCTCGCCCATGAGCAGGTAGTCCGGGCTGTCGAGTTTGAACTGGGAAATCGGGTCGCTCTTGAAAGTGTCCACGCCCAGCGATACCACCACCACATCGGTTTGATAGTGCTCAATCTCGCTGCAGGCTTGTTCCAGTGCAGTGCTCCAGCGATCCCAGCCTGAGCCAGCGGCCAGCGGGTAATTGAAGTTGAAGCCTTCGCCCGCACCTTCGCCCAGTTCATCGGCATAACCCAGAAAGAACGGGAATTCGGCTTCAGGGTGCCCGTGAATCGAGGTGAACAGCACGTCATCGCGTTCATAAAAGATCGATTGGGTGCCGTTGCCGTGGTGGTAGTCCACGTCGAGGATCGCGACTTTGCTGCGGCCTTGGTCGAGAAAGGCCTGGGCAGCAATGGCGGCGTTGTTGAGGTAGCAATAACCCCCCATCAAGTCGCTAGCCGCGTGATGGCCTGGCGGGCGGCACAGGGCAAAGGCGCTGTGGGCGCCGTTCTGAATGGCCGCTTGCGCCGTCAATGCCACTTGCGCTGCGCTGTAGGCCGCCCGCCAGGTGCCCGCGGTAATCGGTGCGCCGCCGTCAAAGCTGTAATAGCCCAGTTGGCCATGCAGGCTGGTAGGGACAACGGCGCGCAGGGTGCGCGCTGGCCATGTGTACGGGAGCAGGTCGCCGTCTTTGCCATGTTCGAGCCAGCGGTCCCAGGCACCCTGGAAAAACTCCAGGTAGGCCTCGCTGTGGATTCGCTGGATTGGCTCGCGGCCAAAGTCGTGGGGGGCTTGCACCGGGCCCAGCTCACGGTTTTTGACCCGCTGCAGAATATGGTCTGCGCGCGACGGCATTTCGAAACAAGGCAGCAATTGCCCGTCTATCAACTCGCAGCGGCCATGGTGCAGATGGTGGTCGTCTGAATAGATAGTCAGCATTTTTCTTGTTCTCCGTAGGCTAGATCGGTGACCTACAGTTTTGCGGCGCGGGCGGTTTCAGAGAACGACAGGAGCGGCCAAAAGGAGATCAATGTGGCCGAAATAGCTGTCCGCAATTCGCCCCTTTTCAGGGCGCGCTGCTCCCTGTTGGCTCATGCCCGAAACTGGCTGGGCGACACGCCGCTCCACCTCACGAAGGCATGGCGAAAGCTCGCCGTTTCACTGAAGCCCAAGGTGTCGGCAATGCGGTAGATCGGCCACTCGGTCTCGTGGAGTAACAGCTTGGCGCGCTCAAAGCGCAGTTCGTCGAGCAACTCCTGATAGCTGCAGCCCGCGTCATGCAGGTGGCGGCGTAAAGTACGCGGCGAACAGTTCATTTGTTCGGCCAGCCCTTCCAGCCCCGGCGCGGCATTGAGTTGGGCGGCGAGCAGTTGGCGAATCCGTGACAACCAGGTTTGCCGACCGGTGAACTCCTGGTTCTGTTTGCGGCAACGCTCCGCCATGGCCTGATGGGTGATGGTGTTGGCCAGCGGCAGCGGGTAGTCCAGCCAGTGCTTGGCGAAGGCGAATGCGTTGTCCGGCGCATCAAACTGGCGCGGGCAATTGAAGGTGTGCTGGTAGCGGGTGTGATAATCCGGCTTGCTGTGGGCAAATCGCGCGGCGAGCAAAGGCAGTGGCAGGCTGATCAAGTCTTCGCAAATAACCTTGAGGGACACCAGGCACAGCTGCGCGTTGAACACCGCCAGGTGCGGGTCTTCGTGGTAGTTGTCGGCACAGAACCAGACCTGATCGCCTTCACTCTTGAGGCTTAGCTCAAAGAGTGTTCCCAGCAGTGCCGGGTAGCGTAGGGCGAGGCGTAGAGCGTCACCTAAGGTGGCACTGGTGAGTAGGGCGTAACCCAGCATGCCGTAGGACGACACATGCATACGCCGTCCCAATTCCAGGCCAATTTCGCGCCGCAGAGCCACCGCGTTGGCGCAGACACGTATCTCCTGACTGGTGGTGATGCGCAGATCGGCGCGGCTCAAGTCCGCGGCCCGTATGCCGCTGCCGGCTAACAAGGCCTCGCTGGGCAAGCCTTCGGCCTCGAAGGTGCTGAGCACCAGCGACACCGCATTCAGGGTGGTGAGATGTGAGTGCAGCATGTTCGCTTCCTGCGTGGGGGACACAGGAAGCGAGCAAGTACTGTGCCGGGCGCGTTATGCCAGTTCGCCACACAGGTCGAGTTCAACCAAGCGACGTACGTCAGCCACCGGCAGGCTCGCGCCCAACAGTGCATGCAGCTTGCCGAACGCGGCTTCGCGGGTCATGCCGCCACCTGACAGCACGCCCACCTCGCGCAAACGGCTGCCTGCTTCGTACACGTCCAGTTCCACACCGCCTTCATGGCATTGGGTAATTGCGACCACCACAATGCCGTTGTCATAGGCGTGCTGCAGGCTCGCGAGGAAGGCCGGGTTGTAACTGGGCCCAGTGCCGCTGCCGAAACATTCCAGCACCAACGCCTGGATCCCGCTGTTGAGCAGGGCATCGAGCTGTGCGGCGTTGATCCCGGGCACCAGCGGCAGGACACCGACACGGGCTTCTTGTTTGGGTTGTTGATACCTCAATGTAGGCGGCAAGGACGCAGCCTTGGCGCCCCCGCCGTTACGCGTGAGGGCCACAAACGGGTGGCGGCCAAAGCTGCGCACTTTGGCGCAGCGGGTCGGGTCCAGCAGTTCGCCGTGGAAGTACAACTGCACGCCGTAAGGTTGGCCTTGGGCCAGTGCGCTCAGGGCGCCGCTGACGTTTGGCCAGGCGTCGCTGTCGGGTACGCCCGCAGGCAGCATGGAGCCGGTAAACAGCACGGGTGCCTGTAAACCCAGCAGTTGAAAGCACATCGCCGCCGCGCTGTAGGCCAGCGTATCTGTGCCATGCAGGACCAATACCGAGTCGCAGCCATCCTGTTCGATGGCTTCAATGATTGCAGTGCGCAGGCGCAGCCAGTAGGCCGGGGTCATGTTGGCGCTGTCGATCAGCGGGCTCATTTCACGAAAGCGCCACTGCGGCACGTGCACGTGCGGTTGGCTGGCCAGAAAGTCGCGCATGCGGGTTTCAAAGCCGGAGGCGGGCGCCAGGCCGCTGGCGCTGGCTTGCATGCCGATGGTCCCGCCGGTGTAGAGCACCATGACGCGCTGGGCAAGGTGATGAGTGGCTGCAGTCATTCAAGAGTCCCCATAAGCAAAAACGCGGCGGTTCTGTCAGAACCGCCGCGTTGATATTAGCGTTTTGTGTCTTCGGTCTTGGCGGCCGGTGGCAGCGGTGGCCAAGCCTTCAAGTCCAGGTTCAAATCCGGAAATTTACTGGAGTCGAATACAGGAACTTTGATGCCCGCGCTGCGTTGGTCATCGTAATCCTTGAGCACACGCATGCAAATCTTGAACAGCATCGCCAGGGCGATCAAGTTCACGAAGGCCAGCAGGGTCATGGTGATGTCCGCGAAGGCGAAGACCGTTTGCAGGTTTTCAATCGAGCCCCAAACAATCAGTGCCAGCACCAGAGCGCGATAGCCCATCAGTGCCTTGCGGTTTTCACCGACCAGAAAGCGCAGGTTGTTTTCGCCCAGGTAGTAGTTGTAGAGCATCGAGGTGAACACGAACAACGCCAGTGCCACGCTGATGAATATACGACCCCATTCGCCCACTACTGCGGCCAGCGAGTTTTGCGTCAGGGCAATACCGTCGCCTTCAAAGCCTGGGGTGTAGAAGCCGGACAGCAAAATCAACAGCGCGGTGCAGGTGCAGATCACGAAGGTGTCGAGGAAGACGCTGAATGCCTGAACCACGCCTTGGGCGATCGGGTGTTCCACGTCCGCCACGGCGGCCACGTTCGGGGCACTGCCCAAGCCGGCTTCGTTGGCGAAAACGCCACGTTTGACGCCCATCACAATGGCGCTGCCGATCATGCCGCCAAACACTGGGTCCATGCCGAAGGCGCTTTTCACGATGTGGCCGAGCATGGCGGGTACTTGATCGAATTGCAGCACGATCACGTATACGGTGACGGCGATGTAGGCCAGGGTTTTGACCGGAACCAGCAGGTCGGCAACCGACGCGATACGCTTGATGCCACCGATAAACACCAGGCCCAGCAGCACGGCAATCGCTACGCCGGTGTAGTTGACGTCCAGACCGAAGGCGTTTTCCAGGGAATGGGTGACAGCGTGCGCTTGCAGGCCCATGAAGGCAAAACCGAAGGTGATCAGCAACAGGACAGCCATCAATTGGCCCATCCAGACTTTACCCAGGCCGTACTTCATATAGAAAGAAGGACCGCCACGCAGTTGGCCTTCGGCGTCGCGGCGCTTGTACAGCTGGCCCAGCGAGCATTCAATCAGGCTGCTGGACATGCCGACCAGTGCGGTCACCCACATCCAGAACACGGCACCGGGGCCACCCAGGGTCACGGCAATACCGACACCGGCAATATTGCCCGCGCCTACACGGCCTGCCAGGCTCAGCATCAATGCCTGGAACGAGCTGAGTTGGCCGGCGCTGCTGCGCAGACTGTCTTTGAATACTGCAAACATGTGCAGGAAGTAACGGAGCTGAACGAAACGCGAGCGGATCGTGAAGTAGCCACCGAGCCCAACCATGAGCACGATTAGTACTTTCCCTGAGAGGAAGTCATTGATGACTTCTAGCATGGATTATTCCTCGCTGTTTTTATCTGATGGCAAAACGGCCGGATCAGGGTTACCCATTACGCCCGTCAAGTCAGGGCATAAAGCGAGGTAATCGAGGGGATCCTGGCCGTGTTGCTGCTTGGTTTACGATGCTGTTTCCGCACTGCCGATGGCCGCTGTTGTAAGGCCCACGCACGGGAAGAGGGGCGGCACTATACCTAGGACTGTAGGAAGCGTCTCTATAAGTGGCTGATTTTTCATGTGTGTCTCGTCTGAAAAGCCCTCGTTTGTGGCCGAAACAGACTGTCAGTGTTATCAAAAGATCGCAGCCTTCGGCAGCGCTTACCGCATGGGGAAGGCTCAAATTGCAGGCAAAAAAAAGGGCCTGCAGACTTAACTGCAAGCCCTCAAAAGGTGAGAGGTGTCTAGTCCCTCGACCTGGTGAGCTTCAGCGTTTTAAAGCTAAGTGCCTGCGCTTCGGTTATGCAGGGATTTAGCACTTAGAACGGGTGTTACGGCGTTAGTCCTTCAAAGGCACCAAACGCGGGGCAATCATGTTTTCCGGGCGCAGGATGTCGTCGAGCATAGCGTCGTCGAGCAAGCCTTCTTCGCGCACCAGTTCCAGTACGCCGCGGCCGCTTTCGAGGGCGATACGGGCGATACGGGTGGCGTTTTTGTAGCCGATGTACGGGTTCAGTGCGGTCACCAGGCCGATCGAGTGTTCGACCAGTTCACGGCAGCGTGCTTCGTTGGCGGTGATGCCGACAATGCAGTGCTCGCGCAGCATGTCCATGGCGCGTTGCAGCAGACGGATCGAGTCGAGCACCTTGAAGGCGATCAGAGGCTCCATCACGTTCAGTTGCAGTTGGCCGCCTTCGGCTGCCATGGTCAGCGCCAAGTCGTTACCGATGACCTGGAACGCTACCTGGTTAACGGCTTCCGGAATAACCGGGTTGACCTTGCCTGGCATGATCGAGCTGCCTGGCTGACGCGCTGGCAGGTTGATTTCGTTGATGCCGGTGCGTGGGCCGCTGGACAGCAGACGCAGGTCGTTACAGATCTTCGACAGCTTGACCGCGGTGCGCTTGAGCATGCCGGAGAACAGTACGAAGGCGCCCATGTCGGAGGTGGCTTCGATCAGGTCGGCGGCCGGGACCACCGGCTGACCACTGATCAGCGCCAGGCGTTGTACAGCCAGTGCTTGATAGCGCGGGTCAGCGTTGATGCCGGTACCGATCGCGGTGCCGCCCAGGTTCACTTCTGTCAGCAGTTCCGGGGCCAGCGTCTTCAGACGGGCCAGGTCTTCGCCCATGGTGGTGGCGAACGCACGGAATTCTTGACCCAGGGTCATTGGTACGGCGTCTTGCAGTTGGGTACGACCCATCTTCAGGACGTGGTTGAACTCTTCACCCTTGGCCGCGAAGGCTTGAATCAGGCTGTCGAGGCTGGCCAGCAGCGCGTCGTGACCTAGCAGCAGACCCAGACGGATCGCAGTCGGGTAAGCGTCGTTGGTCGACTGGGCCATGTTGACGTCGTCGTTCGGGTGCAGGTACTGGTACTCGCCTTTTTGGTGACCCATTGCTTCGAGGGCAATGTTGGCGATCACTTCGTTGGCGTTCATGTTGGTGGAGGTACCGGCACCACCTTGAATCATGTCGACCACGAATTCTTCGTGGAAATCACCGCGGATCAATCGTGCACAGGCTTCGCTGATGGCAGCGTGCTTGGCAGCGCTCAGATGGCCCAGTTCACGGTTGGCGTCTGCAGCGGCCTGTTTGACCATTGCCAGACCGACAACCAGTTTTGGGTAGTGCGAAATCGGGACGCCGGAGAGGCGGAAGTTGTTCACCGCTCGCAGGGTCTGGATGCCGTAGTACGCTTGCGCCGGTACTTCGAGGGAGCCAAGCAGGTCGTTTTCTGTGCGGAAAGATGCAGCGGAGGACATGATAGAAATCATCTCGATATGGACCCGGTCTGGGCCGGAACGCTGCGAATCCTAGGCTTGCGGACTATTTTGGGCCAATGCCTTTAAACACTATCCTATGCAGAAACGGCATAATGGCGACGTGACGCGACCGCCGCGTCGAACGTGTGACCCAATTTGGTGCGCGTCCGGGAGGACTCGATGAATCTCGAAAGTAAATGGCTGGAGGACTTCAGTGCCTTGGCCGCCACTCGCAGTTTTTCTCAGGCGGCCGAGCGCCGCTTTGTGACTCAGCCTGCCTTCAGTCGGCGTATTCGCAGCCTTGAAGCGGCCTTGGGGTTGACCTTGGTGAATCGTTCCCGCACCCCGGTGGAATTGACTGCGGCCGGCCAACTGTTTTTGGTCACGGCGCGCACTGTGGTGGAGCAACTGGGCGAGGTCTTGCGCCACCTGCATCACCTCGAAGGCGGGCAGGGCGAGGTCATGCAAGTGGCTGCTGCGCACTCTCTGGCACTGGGATTTTTCCCGCGTTGGATAGCCCAGTTGCGCAACGAAGGGCTCAACATCGCCACGCGGCTGGTTGCGACTAACGTCGGAGACGCGGTGCATGCGTTACGCGAAGGTGGGTGCGATTTGATGCTGGCTTTTTACGATCCGGACGCGGCCTTGCAGATGGACCCGGAAATTTTTCCGTCGCTGCACTTGGGCAACACCGAAATGCTCCCCGTGTGCGCGGCCGATGCGGACGGCAAACCGCTGTTTGATCTGGAAGGCGAAGGCAGCGTGCCATTGCTGGCTTACAGCGCCGGTGCGTTTTTGGGGCGTTCGGTGAATTTGCTGTTGCGTCAGCGCGCCCTGCGCTTTACCACGGTGTATGAAACCGCGATGGCGGACAGCCTCAAGAGCATGGCGCTTGAAGGGCTGGGGATTGCCTGGGTGCCGCAATTGAGTGTGCGGGCCGAGTTGGCACGTGGCGAGTTGGTGGTGTGCGGCGGGCCGCAGTGGCATGTGCCGCTGGAAATTCGTCTGTATCGCTGTGCGTTGGTGCGCAAGGCCAACGTGCGATTGCTGTGGCGCAAGCTGGAGAACCCGCTCGCGCCGACTTCCGGGCCTGCTTGAATGCTGCGCGAGGTATTTCTCCGGGTTTGACCTGAAAGTCAGTAAAACCGGGCCTTGAGGCACTTTTTGCAGTAAAAGGCAGATGGTCGGGGAATGTGCGTTTTGTTGGCCATTTTGGGTATACTGCGCGGCCTTCGGCTGGCATGACCGGCCTGAATTTCTATAACAAGCCACGTCGGATCCTCCACGTGGCTTGTTGTTTTTTGACGCGCCTGCGGGCGCCCAAGAGAAGAGGCGCGACGATGAGTGCACTGGTAGGCGTGATCATGGGCTCCAAGTCCGATTGGTCCACCCTCAGCCACACCGCCGATATGCTGGAAAAACTCGGCATTCCTTACGAAGTCAAAGTGGTCTCTGCCCACCGGACTCCGGACTTGCTGTTCCAGTATGCCGAAGAGGCCGAAGGCCGCGGAATCGAGGTCATTATTGCCGGAGCCGGTGGCGCAGCCCACTTGCCAGGCATGTGTGCAGCTAAAACCCATTTGCCTGTGCTCGGTGTGCCTGTGCAGTCGTCGATGCTGTCGGGCGTCGACTCACTGCTGTCGATCGTGCAAATGCCGGCCGGCATTCCGGTGGCCACCTTGGCAATCGGCAAAGCGGGGGCAATCAACGCCGCGCTGTTGTCGGCGAGTATTCTGGGCGCCAAGCACCCGCAGTTCCATACCGTACTCAAAGCATTCCGCGCAGAGCAGACTGACAGCGTGCTGGACAATCCAGACCCGCGCCTGGCCTGAGGTTTTTGACGATGAAAATCGGTGTAATCGGTGGCGGCCAGCTCGGTCGCATGCTGGCTCTGGCGGGCACCCCGCTGGGCATGAACTTCGCTTTCCTGGACCCAGCCCCTGATGCGTGCGCTGCCGCATTGGGTGAGCACATCCGTGCCGACTACGGTGATCAGGATCACTTGCGCCAGTTGGCCGACGAAGTGGATCTGGTGACGTTTGAGTTTGAAAGTGTCCCGGCTGAAACCGTGGCTTTTCTGTCGCAATTCGTACCGGTTTACCCAAGTGCCGATGCGTTGCGCATTGCCCGTGATCGCTGGTTCGAGAAGAGCATGTTCAAGGACCTGGGCATTCCGACGCCTGCGTTCGCTGACATTCAGTCCCAGGCGGACCTGGACGCCGCGGTAGCCAGTATCGGTTTGCCAGCCGTTCTCAAAACCCGCACCTTGGGTTATGACGGCAAGGGCCAGAAAGTACTGCGCACGCCGGCTGATGTTGAGGGTACGTTTGCCGAACTGGGCAGCGTGGCCTGCCTGCTCGAAGGCTTTGTGCCGTTCACCGGCGAAGTGTCGCTGATCGCCGTACGCGGCCGTGATGGCGAAACGCAGTTTTACCCGTTGGTGCACAACACCCATGACAGCGGCATTCTCAAGCTGTCGGTAGCCAGCACCGATCATCCGTTGCAAGCCCTGGCTGAAGATTACTCCAGCCGTGTGCTCAAGCATCTGGATTACGTGGGCGTGATGGCTTTCGAGTTCTTTGAAGTCGACGGCGGCCTCAAGGCCAACGAAATTGCCCCGCGTGTGCACAACTCTGGTCACTGGACCACCGAAGGTGCTGAATGCAGCCAGTTCGAAAACCACTTGCGTGCCATCGCTGGCCTGCCGCTGGGTTCGACGGCCAAGCTAGGCGAAAGCGCCATGCTCAACTTCATCGGTCGCGTGCCGCCGGTTGAGAAGGTCATCGCGATTGCCGACTGCCATCTGCATCACTACGGCAAGGCCTTCAAGGCTGGCCGCAAGGTGGGCCATGCCAACCTGCGCTGTGCCGATATGGCTACGCTGCAAGCGCAGATCCTACGCGTTGAGGCGTTGATCGACGAAGCATAAGTCGGGTGTCGACGGGAACCATTCGGTTGTCGTTGCTCTCAGATGGCGTGATACCAAAGTGCTGACTAGGCTTTGGTTAACGCCATCTAATGAGAGGACGCGTGCATGGGCATCATCGGAACCATTTTTATCGGCTTGATCGTTGGCCTGCTGGCTCGTTTCCTGAAACCGGGCGACGACAGCATGGGCTGGATCATGACCATCATTCTGGGTATCGCGGGCTCTGTGGTCGCGACCTACGGCGGCCAGGCGCTGGGCATCTACAAGGCGGGCGAAGGCGCAGGCTTTATCGGTGCGGTGGTTGGCGCGGTAGTCCTGCTGGTGATTTTCGGCATGCTCAAGAAAAAGAGCTGATCGTGTGCGGCCCTCTCTGCGCCGACCGCAGAGAGGGCTAGAATGCGCGACGTATTCACTTCTCTTTGAATGAGTTCTTCATGCGCCGCCTTCTACTGACCTTTCTTTTGCTGGGCTGCGGCCTGGTACACGCGGCAGAACTGCCCGAAACCGACTGGCTCGAATTGATGCCCAAGTCGGACCAAAAAGCCCTCGAAGCCATGCCCGAAATCGATCATAACTCGCCTGAAGCGCAGGGGACGTTTACCGAGAAGGGTGGCTTGAAACAAAGCAAAGGCCTGCCGGCCGTGATGTATTCCACCAAAACCGTCGCCAGTATGAACGGCAAGAACATCCGCCTGGGCGGTTATCCCGTGCCGTTGGAAACGGACGCCAAGGGACGCAGCACGCTGTTTTTCCTGGTGCCTTACCCGGGCGCTTGCATCCACGTACCACCGCCACCGCCCAATCAATTGGTGCTGGTGCGTTATTCAAAAGGCTTGAAGCTGGACGACATCTACACGCCGCTGTGGGTGATGGGCACGCTGAAGGTCGAGAAGGTCAGCAACGACTTGGCGGATGCGGCGTATGCGCTGGATGCCAGCAAGGTGCGTGTGGTGGTTGAGTCGGATTTGTAAAAGCTGAGGTGTAGGCGCGAGCTTGCTTCGCGATCTTTTAAACGATCAAAAGATCGCGAGGCAAGCTCGCTCCTACGGTTCAGGCCAGTTTATGGCTGCTGATGCTCACGCCCATGGTGTGGCTCGCACCGGGTGCCAAGGTGATGATGTCGTCCATCACGTTGGCGGTTTCGATGCACAGCATGCGCTGCCAGCCGTCCAGTGCCATGTCGCCCAGTGCTGCGGCCTTGTCGATCCACGGGTTCCAGATTACGGCGGAGCGCGACCCCTGGCTGGTCAGCCGAATGCTGCGGTTCCAGTGCGCATCGACGATGCTCAACTCGGGCGGCACATCGAGGTAGATACGGTCGGTCTCAGCGCCGAAGGTCAAATCGCCGGCCTGCTGCACGCGTTTCCAGTCATCAAGGGTTTCGATGTAGGTCAGCCCGTCAACGCCTTCTACGTGAACTGAGCGCACATCACTGACCGCGAAATAACTGTGCAGCGCCTGGCTGATGCTCACCGCAATGTCGCTGCGATTGTGGCTGGTGAGGCTGACATGCAGTTGCGTGTCGAGGCGGATGTTCAGGGTCAATGCCACGTCGTGTGGCCAGCCCGGGAGGCCGCCTTCGATGTGGGGCAGGCCCAATTCAATGTGCAGTGCTTCGCCTGCGTCATCGACTTCCAGCAACTCCCATTCGCGGGTGCGCACCAGGCCATGGGCGCCGGCAGGCTCATCGCTGTGACGCATGGCTTGAATGCTATCGGGGTTGCGGGCGAAATTGCCAAACCACGGCCAGCACACCGGCATGCCGGCGCGGATGCCTTTGCCGTGTTTGAATTGCGCCTTGTCATTGAGCCAGACAATGGGCGGTTCATCGCCAACCTGGTAGCTGAGCACTTGTGCGCCTTGTTTGGCGACCAATAGCTGGGCCTGGCCATGCTGAAAGTGCCAGCACTCCAGTTCGTCCAGGGTGACAGACTCAATGTGGTACATGGCAGGCTCTCTATACAGGGGCAGATTAGCGGCGTGGCGGTACGGAACGTGTGCGGCCGCTGCCATCAATGGCAACGAAGACAAACACAGCTTCGGTGACTTTGCGCCATTCGCTGGACAGCGGATCGTCGCTCCAGACTTCAACCATCATCTGGATCGAGCTACGGCCGATTTCCAGCGCCTGGGTATAGAACGACAGTTGCGCGCCAACGGCCACAGGTACCAGAAACGCCATGCGATCAATTGCGACGGTGGCTACGCGGCCACCGGCCACCTTGCTGGCCATTGCGGTGCCGGCCAGGTCCATTTGCGAGACGAGCCAGCCACCAAAAATATCGCCGAAACCATTGGTTTCGCGTGGCAAAGCGGTGATTTGCAAGGCCAGGTCGCCTTGCGGAATTGGATCTTCTTGTTCGAGCTCTATCATGCCGAAGGGCCTCTGACCCGTGATTCATCATCTGTATTGCGGGTGAATAAGCGTCTAAAGAAAAACGATTCAGCCCGAACATACTACGTTCGTCACGTTCTTCATAAGCCGCGCCAAGGGAAACTCTGCGAAATCGGCTGGAGCGGGCCCAGCGGGCGCTTTCGCACAGCAACCCTGGTAGTTACCGAATGTTTCATTCGGGCACGAGTATATCGGGCCATCGCCCGCCCGACGACCTTCCGGTTCTGCTTTTTCAAGCCGCTGTGCGTCTAGCTCTATGCTTTTGCAAACAATTTGTTATCTTTCAAGGCCTGCGAGCCCCTTCCGGCGTAGTTGCAGCTTTCGCCGAACCTAATAAGAGAAGCCATACCTCATGATTCCTGAGCCTGCCAGTGCTGCACCGCCTTCGCGCCCGTTATCCCGTAATGACCTCAAAACCTTGTCGTTGTCCGCTTTAGGCGGGGCGCTGGAGTTTTACGATTTCATCATTTTTGTGTTCTTTGCCACGGTTGTCGGGAAGCTGTTTTTCCCGGCAGACATGCCCGAGTGGCTACGGCTGATGCAGACTTTCGGGATTTTTGCCGCGGGCTATCTGGCGCGGCCGTTGGGCGGCATCGTCATGGCGCACTTCGGTGACCTGCTGGGTCGCAAGAAGATGTTCACCCTGAGCATCTTTATGATGGCCGTTCCGACCCTGATCATGGGCTTGCTGCCCACGTATGAGCAGATTGGCATGCTGGCGCCGATCCTGTTGCTGCTGATGCGTGTGATCCAGGGCGCCGCCATTGGTGGTGAAGTGCCGGGCGCATGGGTCTTTGTGTCTGAGCACGTACCGCCACGGCACGTGGGTTATGCCTGCGGCACTCTGACCTGCGGCTTGACGGCCGGTATTCTGCTGGGCTCGCTGGTGGCAACCGCCATCAACTCGATTTACACCCCGGCCGAAGTGTCGGACTTCGCCTGGCGTATTCCATTCCTGTTGGGCGGTGTGTTCGGCTTGTTCGCGGTGTACCTGCGCCGCTGGCTGCACGAGACTCCGGTGTTCGCCGAGCTGCAACTGCGCAAGGCGTTGGCCGAAGAAGTGCCGCTTAAAACCGTCCTGCGTGATCACCGTGGTGCGATTGTGATCTCGATGCTGCTGACGTGGTTGCTGTCGGCCGGGATTATCGTGGTCATCCTGATGACCCCGACGGTGCTGCAAACCGTGTACGGCTTTTCGGCCACGACCTCATTGCAAGCCAACAGCCTGGCCATTGTTTTCCTGAGTTTGGGTTGTATCGCTTCGGGTGCCCTGGCTGACCGCTTTGGTGCGGGCAAAGTTTTTGTGGTGGGCTGCGCGGCGCTGTTGATCACGTCGTGGACCTTCTATCACAGCCTGTTGCAGCACCCGGATTGGCTGTTCCCGCTGTACGCCTTGAGTGGTTTGTTTGTAGGCACTATCGGCGCAGTGCCGTATGTGATGGTTAAAGCCTTCCCGCCTGTCATACGTTTCAGCGGTTTGTCGTTCTCGTACAACCTGGCCTACGCGATTTTCGGCGGTTTGACGCCCATGGCTGTGACTTTGCTGCTCAAAGAAAGCCAGATGGGCCCGGCTTATTACGTCGCCATCATTTCTCTGATGGGGCTGATTGTGGGCGCTTATCTGTGGAAGAAAGGCCGCTGATCGACGCTGTCAGGCATCACGCCTTTTAGCATTCTCCCAGGGTGCCATCATTTGTGGCTCAATGATGGCATTTCATCTAATTGTCACAATCGGTTCATAGAGTAGTCATCGGGTCTACTAATACTGGCCCCCGATTCATCTAACCCGGTTTGCTAGGAGTAAGGCATGAAACTGAAGCGTGTGATGGCGGCCCTGACTTTTGTCGCCGCGGGTGTTGCGGCTGCTAACGCAGTTGCGACGGGTGTAGATCCGAGTATTGCGGCTTACACCAAGACCACCGGTGTGTCTGGCAACCTGTCCAGCGTTGGTTCCGATACCCTGGCGAACCTGATGACATTGTGGGCTGAGGCTTACAAGAAAGAATATCCAAACGTCAACATCCAGATTCAGGCCGCTGGCTCTGCCACCGCGCCACCTGCGCTGACTGAAGGTACCTCTAACCTGGGCCCGATGAGCCGCAAAATGAAGGACACCGAACTGGCTGCTTTCGAGCAGAAGTACGGCTACAAGCCCACCGCAGTGCCGGTGGCTGTGGATGCCCTGGCGGTGTTCGTGCACAAGGACAACCCCATCCAGCACCTGACCATGGAACAAGTGGACGCGATTTTCTCGTCGACTCGTCTGTGCGGCGCTAAAGATGACGTGAAAACCTGGGGCGACCTGGGCGTCAAAGGCGACCTGGCCAACAAGCCAGTTCAGCTGTTTGGCCGTAACTCGGTGTCCGGCACGTATGGCTACTTCAAAGAAGAAGCCCTGTGCAAAGGTGACTACAAGCCTAACGTGAACGAGCAACCTGGCTCGGCGTCGGTTGTGCAGTCCATCAGCTCCTCGCTGAACGGCATCGGTTACTCAGGCATTGGTTACAAAACCGCCAGCGTGAAGACCGTGGCACTGGCCAAGAAAGGCAGCACTGACTTCATCGAAGACACCGAAGAGAACGCTCTGAACGGCAAATATCCGCTGTCGCGTTTCCTTTACGTGTACGTGAACAAGGCGCCTAACAAGCCGCTGAACCCGCTGGAAGCCGAGTTCATCAAGCTGGTGCTGTCCAAGCAAGGTCAGGAAGTGGTCGTGAAAGACGGCTACATCCCACTGCCCGCTAAAGTGGCTGCAAAAGCCTTGGCTGACCTGGGTCTCAAAGAAGGCAATTAAGCCTTCTGCTATGCAGCAGGCCGCGATGGGGGTACGGTGCAAGCCGTTGCCTTGAAGTCTTCAGAGACTCATCGTAGCCTGCGGTAGCGACTACAGGTTTCGCCGCATTTTGTTCCGCTGCCAGGTCCGCTGGTCAGCGGTTTTTTGCGTCACTGATTTGTCATCTTTTTGTCATACAGGCCCGCTAGGGTGTGCGCATGAATGATCTGGCCAATTCTCGAATGACTCCAACCTCCGATCCCAAGCGCATTGATTTCAATACGCCTGAACTCAAACGCAAGCGTCGTATCCGTGCGCTCAAAGATCATCTGACCCGTTGGTATGTCTTTATTGGCGGCCTTGCTGTGCTCGGCGCCATCACGCTGATTTTCTTCTTCCTGGCTTATGTGGTGTACCCGCTGTTTCAGGGGGCAGATCTCACGCCTAAACCCGCGATAACCCCGGTGTGGATGCAGGACGCCGGCAAGCCATTGATGATCTCGGTAGAAGAGCAGAATCAGGTTGGCATGCGCGTGTCCGATACGGGGCTGGTGCTGTTTTTCAGCGTCAAAGATGGCAGTGAACTGTCGCGAATTAACCTGCCCCTGCCGGCTGACACGCATGTGACCTCGCTCGGTGAAGATCAGCCGGGCAGCCCGGTGGTGGTGTTGGGATTGTCGAATGGGCAGGTGCTGGTGTTCCGCCACACTTATAAAGTCAGCTATCCGGATGGCAAAAAGACCATCAACCCGGCAATTGAATACCCGTATGGCAACACGCCTATCACGCTTGACCCGCAAGGTCGCGCGCTGGAGCACGTAAATCTCAACGTCAGTGATTCAACCCTCGTTCTGGCCGGTTCGACGGGTTCGCAATTGAACGTCATGTCGCTGACCAGCGAAGAGAACATGATGACTGGCGAGGTTACCCAGTCAGAGAGCCGCATCGACCTCCCGCAGATGACCGAGAAGGTCAAGGCGCTGTATGTCGACCCACGCCAGCAATGGCTGTATGTGGTCAACGGTCGCGCCCAGGCGGACGTGTTCAGCTTGCGCGACAAGAGCCTGAACGGTCGTTACAAATTGCTTGAAAATGCCAACACCGAAATCACCGCCAGCACGCAATTGGTGGGCGGGATCTCGCTGATTTTCGGTGATTCGAGCGGCGGTTTGAGCCAGTGGTTCATGGCGCGTGATCCGGACGGTGAACTGCGTTTCAAACACATCCGCAGCTTCCAGATGGGCAAGTCACCGATTGTTGAAATTACCGCCGAGCAGCGCCGCAAGGGCTTCCTCGCCCTGGATGCTGCCGGTGAGATTGGCGTATTCCACAGCACGGCGCACCGCACCCTGCTGGTGGAAAAGGTCGCTGAAGGCCCCGGCATCATGGCGCTGTCGCCACGGGCCAACCGCATCATCGTCGAGGAGGGCGGCAAGTTGTTCCCGCTGTTCCTGAAGAACCCGCACCCGGAAGTGTCCTGGAGCGCGCTGTGGAGCAAGGTCTGGTACGAAAACTACGACGCGCCTAAATACGTGTGGCAGTCGACAGCGGCCAACACCGACTTCGAGCCGAAGATGAGCCTCGCGCCATTGACCTTCGGTACGTTGAAGGCGGCCTTCTACGCGATGTTGCTGGCGGCGCCGCTGGCTGTAGCGGCGGCGATCTATACGGCCTATTTCATGGCCCCAAGCCTGCGCCGCAAGGTCAAGCCGGTGATTGAGTTGATGGAAGCCATGCCCACGGTAATTCTGGGCTTCTTCGCCGGTCTGTTTCTGGCGCCGTATGTCGAAGGTCATCTGCCGGGTATTTTCAGCCTGTTGGTGCTGATGCCGGTTGGCATTCTGCTGGCGGGCTTTACTTGGAGCCGCCTGCCGGAATCCATTCGCCTGCGTGTACCGGATGGCTGGGAAACGGTGATTCTGGTGCCTGTGGTGCTGCTGGTGTGCGGGATTTCGCTGTATATCAGCCCCTACATGGAAGCTTGGCTTTTCGGCGGCGACATGCGCTTGTGGATCTCCCATGACCTGGGTATCACCTACGACCAGCGCAACGCCTTGGTGGTGGGGTTGGCGATGGGCTTCGCGGTCATCCCGAACATCTACTCGATTGCCGAAGATGCGGTGTTCAGCGTGCCGCGAGGCCTGACTCTGGGTTCGCTGGCACTGGGTGCCACGCCGTGGCAAACCATGACCCGTGTGGTCATCCTGACCGCCAGCCCGGGCATCTTCTCGGCGCTGATGATCGGTATGGGCCGTGCGGTGGGCGAAACCATGATTGTGTTGATGGCCACGGGCAACACCCCGGTCATGGAATTGAACCTGTTCGAAGGCTTGCGCACCTTGGCGGCGAACGTGGCGGTGGAAATGCCGGAGTCGGAGGTGGGCGGTAGTCATTACCGCGTGTTGTTCCTCTCGGCATTGGTACTGCTGTTGTTCACTTTCATCATGAACACCCTCGCCGAGCTGATCCGTCAGCGTCTGCGCAAGAAATATTCGTCGCTTTAAGGAAGGCAGAAGTCTGTGAAACAGAACTCCCTCAAAAGCTGGTTCAAGAGCGGTGCTCCCGGCGTCTGGATCAGCGGTGGTGCCGTGACCATCGCGGTCATCATGACCATCGGTTTGTTGTCGGTGATCGCTGTGCGCGGCCTGGGCCACTTTTGGCCTGCGGACCTGATCCACGCGCAATACAACGTGCCAGGCAGCGCAGATCACCTGGTGATCGGCGAAGTGGTGCAAAAAGAAGAAGTCCCGCGTGAGCGCCTCAAAAGCGCTGGCTTACCGGTGCCCGATCAAGGGCCGGAGTTCATGACCCGCGAGCTGATCAAAGTGGGTAACCGTGACCTCAACGGCAATGACTTTACCTGGGTGGTGGGTGAGTGGTTGAACGGTGAGACCACGCCTGTAGAGCTGATGGCCATTGAGCGTCGCGAGTGGGGTAACTTCTACGGCTACCTGGTTAACGTCAAAGAAAACGGCCAAGTGGTGGCCGAAGGCGCGGCGGCCTGGCCCGAGTTGAAGGCTCGCGTTAAACGAGTTAACGACCTGGCGGCGCAACTCAGCCAGTTGGAAAAGAAGGACATTGGCGCCATCAACGCGGGCCTTGAGCGTATTCGTTTGCACGGTCGCAAGCTGGAGTTGGCGGGCAAGCTGGATGCCGCTGCACAAGCGGACATGGACGCCGGGCGCGCCGAGTTGAATGCGCGTTACAAAGCCATCGAGGAGCGTTTGGCTGACTTGCATACCCAGTTCAACCGCGACAGCCTCACGGCCCGTGATGCCAACGGCAAAGAGCTGGAAATCAACATCGGCAAAGTGGTCAAGGTGTATCAGCCCAACGCCATGAACAGCTGGCAGAAGCTGGCCATGTACTTCAGCAACATCTGGGAGTTCCTGAGCCAGGACCCGCGTGAAGCCAACACCGAAGGCGGAATCTTCCCGGCTATTTTCGGCACCGTGATGATGACCCTGATCATGGCCGTGATCGTGACCCCGTTTGGCGTACTTGCGGCGGTGTACCTGCGTGAATACGCCAAGCAAAACACCCTGACCCGTGTCATCCGTATCGCAGTGAACAACCTCGCGGGTGTACCGGCCATTGTGTACGGCGTGTTTGGCCTGGGCTTCTTTGTGTATGTGCTGGGCGGTTCGGTGGACCGCTTGTTCTTCGCCGAAGCCTTGCCGGCGCCGACGTTCGGTACGCCGGGCTTGCTGTGGGCCTCGTTGACCCTGGCACTGTTGGCGGTACCGGTGGTGATTGTGGCCACTGAAGAAGGGCTGGCACGTATCCCGCGTACCCTGCGTGAAGGTTCGCTGGCGTTGGGCGCGACCAAGGCCGAGACGCTGTGGAAGATCGTCTTGCCGATGGCCAGCCCAGCCATGATGACCGGCCTGATCCTGGCCGTGGCCCGCGCCGCGGGTGAGGTGGCGCCGCTGATGCTGGTGGGCGTGGTCAAGTTGGCGCCTTCGCTGCCGCTCGATGGCAACTATCCTTACCTGCACCTTGACCAGAAGATCATGCACCTGGGCTTCCACATCTATGACGTGGGCTTCCAGAGCCCCAACGTTGAAGCTGCCCGTCCGCTGGTCTACGCCACTGCGCTGCTGCTGGTACTGGTGATCGCGATCCTCAACCTGTCGGCGGTGTGGATCCGTAACCACCTGCGTGAGAAGTACAAGGCGCTGGATAGCTGATTGATTCACAACCTGTCGGGGCTTGCTCGCGATCATTTAAACGATCAAAAGATCGCGAGGCGAGCTCGCTCCTACAGGTGAAACCTCGGTCATCGTGATCGAACGAATATTTAGCGTATGGAGCAACCCATGCAGCATGATTCCTCAACCCACGGCATTAACATGTCGGCCTTGGGTCGCAGCAAACAGAGCCGAAGTCTGGCGAACGAAACCGTCGCCATTGAAGTGCCGGGCCTGAATCTGTATTACGGCGACAAACAAGCCCTGTACGACGTCAGTCTGAATATTCCGAAACAGCGCGTTACCGCGTTTATCGGTCCGTCTGGCTGCGGCAAATCGACGTTGCTGCGTACCTTCAACCGCATGAATGATCTGGTTGACGGTTGCCGCGTTGAAGGCGAGATCAACCTGTACGGCCACAATATCTATCGCAAGGGCGAAGACGTGGCCGAGCTGCGTCGTCGTGTGGGCATGGTGTTTCAGAAGCCCAACCCGTTCCCCAAGACCATCTACGAAAACGTGGTCTACGGTCTGCGCATTCAGGGCATCAACAAAAAGCGCGTGCTGGACGAAGCGGTTGAGTGGGCACTCAAAGGCGCGGCGTTGTGGGACGAGGTCAAAGACCGTCTGCACGACTCGGCCTTGGGCTTGTCCGGTGGTCAGCAACAGCGTTTGGTGATTGCCCGTACCATCGCCGTTGAACCGGAAGTCTTGCTGCTCGATGAGCCGTGCTCGGCACTCGATCCGATTTCGACGCTGAAAGTCGAAGAGCTGATCTACGAACTCAAGTCCAAGTTCACCATCGTCATCGTGACCCACAACATGCAACAGGCAGCCCGGGTTTCGGATTACACCGCGTTCATGTACATGGGCAAAATGGTGGAATACGGCGACACCGATACCCTGTTCACCAACCCGGCCAAAAAACAGACCGAAGACTACATTACCGGAAGGTATGGTTAGTAGCGGCGGCAAGCTTTTAGCTTCAAGCGGCAAGTTAAAGCAGCTTGGTGGAATGACATAGATAGCTTGCGGCTTATGGCTTGCAGCTCACAGCTTTTGCGGAGCAAACCCATGATTTCAAAAGATGGCCTCACCCATCATATTTCCGCGCAGTTCAACGCGGAACTCGAAGAAGTACGTAGCCATTTGCTGGCCATGGGGGGGCTGGTCGAGAAACAGGTCAATGACGCGGTCACGGCGTTGATCGAGGCTGATTCCGGGTTGGCTCAGCAGGTGCGTGAGATCGACGAACAGATCAATCAAATGGAACGCAACATCGACGAAGAGTGTTTGCGCATCCTGGCCCGTCGCCAACCCGCGGCCTCTGATTTGCGCTTGATTATCAGCATCTCCAAGTCGGTGATCGATCTGGAACGCATCGGTGACGAGGCGACCAAGATCGCGCGTCGGGCGATTCAGTTATGTGAAGAAGGCGAGGCGCCACGCGGCTACGTCGAGGTCCGCCACATCGGCGACCAGGTGCGCAACATGGTGCGTGATGCACTGGACGCTTTTGCGCGTTTCGATGCTGACCTGGCGTTGTCGGTGGCGCAGTACGACAAGACCATCGACCGCGAGTACAAAACCGCCTTGCGTGAACTGGCCACCTACATGATGGAAGACCCGCGCTCAATTACCCGCGTGCTCAGCATTATCTGGGTGTTGCGTTCGCTGGAGCGCATCGGCGACCACGCGCGCAATATCTCGGAGCTGGTGATTTACCTCGTACGAGGCACCGACGTGCGCCACATGGGGCTCAAGCGTATGCGTGAAGAAGTTGAAGGCACCAAGGCTAATGTTGAGTCGCAAGCAGACGATAACTAAGACTGCCCGAGACAAAAAACGCCCGGCTCATTGCCGGGCGTTTTTGTTTGTGGCGTTTATAGTTAAGGCGCTTGGTGAACTGTAAAAGGGGCGAGGCGCTGATCGGTCTTGGCAAATGGCCACTATTTGGCGCAGGGTTGTCAGGATTCTAAAGGAGCAGTCGATGAGCAAGGTCAGTGTGTTAGTGGTGGATGACGCGTCGTTTATCCGCGATCTGGTTAAAAACTGCCTGCGTAACTATTTCCCCGGTATCCGGATTGAAGACGCCGTCAACGGCCGTAAAGCCCAGGCGCTGCTGGCCCGTGAGGCGTTTGACCTGGTGCTGTGCGATTGGGAAATGCCGGAAATGTCCGGTCTTGAGCTGCTGACGTGGTGCCGTGAGCAGGACCGCTTGAAAACCCTCCCCTTCATCATGGTGACCAGCCGTGGTGATAAAGAGAACGTGGTGCAGGCGATTCAGGCCGGTGTGTCGGACTTTGTCAGCAAGCCGTTCACCAATGAGCAATTGCTGACCAAGGTGAAAAAGGCCTTCACCAAGGCCGGTTTGCTGAATGCGGTCATGGCCAGCGCCCCGGTGCGCGCCAGCACGGGCTTGGTCAATGATTCGCTCAACGCGTTGACCGGTGGCAAGGCGCAGGTGGTCACGCCGACTGCCGCGAGCCGACAGGCACCGGTGGCCCCGCAGGTTGGCCAGACACCGACGGGGCGCAGCCAAGGGCAACTGCGCTTGCCGACAGGTATTCAGCCCTGCGTGATCAAAGCGCTGAGCCTCAAGGAGGCGCTGGTGGTGGTGCGTCGTAGTGAAGAGCTGCCGCAGATCCTGGCCAGTGCGGTATTGGACCTTGAACAAGGCGAGCGGGCCGAAGTGGCGCGTTTGAATGGCTACTTGCACGCCATTGTCGCGTACGAACCCAAGCCGGACAGCGACTGGTTGCAGCTGACCTTCCGCTTTGTGGATCAGGATGCCGAGAAAATGAACTACCTGTCGCGGCTGATCGCCCACGGCACGGCGCAGAAGCAGTTTGTGCCGGGGGCATAGCGCTGGGGGACGGCGTGCTTAATGGTCCCGAGCTGCTCACGCTGGTTGATCACGGCAGGCTCACGGCGTAAGGCCGGAACCTTAAGTGGCGGTTGCCGCAGCAACGGATATGTACATAAAAGCTTCTCTAATCAAGAGCAACCCTCACCCTAGCCCTCTCACGAAGGAGAGGGAACCGATTGGGGGATACTGAGGATACTCGGTGGCCTGTTTGCTACGCGACAGCGCGGCGTCGTAGACGGGGCGGCTGCTCCTAGGGGAGTTGCAGGCCGCCTGACGCTTTGTGAATCGCGCGCAGGTGGTCGCCGATCTGTTTGACGTTGTCTTCAGTGGCGGCAATTTCTGCTGCGCGGGCGGGTTCGAGGAGGCTGCGGACTTCTTTGTCCAGGTCGCCGGTCAGGCGTAGCAGCTGTTGCTGGCGCTGGGTGCTTTCTGACTCGAGCATTTCCCATTCTTTTGCCTGGGGCAGGCCATAGCCGCTGCTGCCGAGCAGTTCGGCCGGACGGCTGAGGAAGCCGCTGCTGGCGAGAATCTCTTGCAGGGTTTTATTGGCTCTGTCCATGCCGCCATCTTTGAGCCCGCGTGCGCCCAGGTATTTTTGCTTGACCTCGTCCTGGGCCAGCAACAACTGGCGACGGAAGCTCGCCTGCTCAAGCAGCAACAATGCCGCACTGGCGCGCAGGTCGGCTTTCTCAAACCACGGCCGGCGTTCGTCGGCATTCAGGGCCATCCAGTCTTCCACGCTGGTCTGTTTGATCGGCAGGCGGGTTTTCAACACGTCGAACATCGCTTGGTAGCGATCGCGGTAGGAGTCGAATCGATAGCCCAGGCGCAATGCCTCCCGCGGGTCGTCCAGTACGCTGGTGTCTGCCAGGCCGCGGGCCTTGAGCACCTCCAGCAGGCCATTGGGCACGATGCTGTCCAGGCCTTTGAGTTGGGCGTTGTCGCTGCCGCTGCGCAGCAGTTTCAGGGTTTCGACGGCGCAGTTGTTGGATACAAAGTAATAGTTGCCGTCGTAGCTCCAATGCATCTCGGCGGCATGTTCAACCACTTCTTCGATTTCCGGGCGGGTCAGGTTGAGTGGCACGGAGGCGAGGCTGCGCAGTTCGGTCTTGGTGTATTCGTCGATCACTTGCGCCAAGGGCAGTACAAACAGGCGCGACGGGTAGGCGCCGGTCAGACCATCCCAGCTTGAAAGCTGTACGTCGTTAACAAAAGCCCGGTAAGACAGCACCAAATGTTCTTGCAGGTCGAGTCGGCAGTCCGGGCCGCGTGGTCGGCCGGGGGCACAAATCACCAGGCGCAGCATGCTGTGGCCCCAGCGGCTGGCCCACTCCTGGTTGGCTTCGGCCAGTAGGTAGTCGACGGCGTACACGCGTTCCGGGTCAACGGTGCCCAGCGGCTGTTTGGCAAAGTCGTTGCCAGCGTTCAAGAAGGGAAAGCTTTTGGGGCATTCGTCTTTGGCGGCGGGAGCCCAGCCGAAATGGTCTTTGTAGTAGCGGTAGAGTGCCGGGCGTCGACAGGCGTAGGCGGGGTCGAGGAGGAAGTACTCCATGTTGACCGCGACGAATTCTTTAGGGTTGGTGACTTCGTACAGATCGGGGCTGCGCACGATCTGGTGGTTGTCTTGTTCGCGTTCACCACGGCGGCCCACGTATTGCTGCCAACCGGCCAGGTCGAGCAGACGCGGATCATCGCTGAGAGTAAAGCGGCGTTCGGTCTGGCCACGGCATTGGTCAGGCAGGCCGATCAGCCCGGTGCTGTTGCTTTGCCGTGTGCAGCGCTGGATCAGCGTGCGCTCGGCGGCAGGCCACAGACGGGCGCGGTCATAGAGGTGCGTCAGCTCGTGCAGAACGGTGGCGAGCATTTCCTGGCGTACGGTGCCATGGGGGCGGTTGGTTGTTTGCGTCGCGGCCGAACCGTCGGTCAGGCTGGCCAGCAGGTTGCGATTCAAGTCCAGCTCAGAGACCAGTGAGGCTTGCCCGTAAGCGTTGCTGGGCATGTCATCGCTCCAGCCGACAACGATCTGGCGGTCCAGTTGCTCGATGAAGCGCGGAGGCAGCTTTTGCATGGCTTCATCGAGCAGTGCCTGGCTGGCGTGCTGCTCGGCTGGGGACAGCCCTTCTGTCTTGAGTTGCAGATGCAGGGCGGCATGCGCGTTATTGGCAAGTAGCAGAAGGGCGCATGCCGAGAGCCAGCCAGACAGTTGTTTCACAGCGCGAGGATAGCTTCGGCGAGGTCGTGGTCGCTGGCGTTACGCGCTTCAGGTAGGCGATCACGCAGGGTGTTGAAGGCGGATTCCAATTGCACACCGCGAATAGAGCCTTCGCTGGCAACGAATGTGGCGGCGTCATCGTGGGCTGCCCGCACGACTTTAGCGTCGCGAATGGAGGTGGTGGTGTCAGAGGTGAAATCGATGGAACGCCCAAACGCGCGCACGATGATGTTACTGGTCTGCACAACGGTCTGTGCCTGCGCCACATCGGCAAGCAACAACAGGCCAAGGGTGGCGACAATTAAGGGGCTACGCATGAAACATCTCCAGAAAACGCGGGTATTTATTGGACGAGAATTGCTTGTGCCAGTTCAAGGTCGGAGGCATTCAATTTTGGCTCGGTCTGGCGCAGATAACGCAAGGCAGATTCCAGCTGCGCGCCTCGTAGTTGACCGTTGCTGGCTATAAAGACGGCAGCATCATCCTGGGCGGCACTTATCAGTTTGTGATCGAAGGGCGCGGACGTCACTTTACTGGTGACGTACCCAGTGAGCACGGTATTTTGCGTGGTTGTGTCGAAGGCGAGGGCTGATTGAGTCCAGCAGAGGGCAAGCACGACTAATAAAGGAAAGCGCATGGGTCTCGTTCTGTGTGATCGAGGCCCAAGGCTAGCGTAATGGTCAGGTCAGAACCAGTACGTGGCGGGATCTTCATCTTTGACGCTATCCCTGTAGGAGCGGGCTTGCTCCCACAGGTCATCAAACATCAGATCGCCAGGATTGCCTGCGCCAGTTGGGCATCGCTGGCTTGCAGTTGAGGGGCTTGCTGGCGAATGGCGTCGAAGGCGCTTTCCAGTTTCACACCGCGGATCACGCCTTCGCTGGCGACAAAGCTGGCAGCGTCGTCGCGGGCTTCGCGCACGATTTTGTTGTTGCGCAGCGAGCCGGTCGCATCGGAGGTCAGGTCGGAGGTCGCTTTCAGTGCGCCCACGATGGCATCTGTTGTCACGAGAAAGCTGGAGGCGTTGGCGCTGGCAGCGAGTGTCAGCAAGGCGGCAGCGCTGAGCAGGCGGAGAGTGGGCATGGTGATACTCCAGAAGAGGTTCGTATAAAAATAGTCGGTTATGGGGCGAATAGTAGGCGCAGGACGGCGTGTCGCATAGGTTGTTTTGCCCTGCGGTGCAGACATGATGCTCTGGATCAGGCTTTTCGATAATTGTACTGGTGATTTTTGGTTTTGTTAAAACTGTACTTGTCGCACGTCTGGCGTGCTAAATCAGCTGTTCAAAACGACAAAACCCGTCGGCGGTTATCCGCGACGGGTTTTGTTTTTTCAATTCTGGGTGCTGGCGGTGGACCGATGGTCAGGGCCAGCGAGCGCTCGTTAGCGCCAGAACGGCTTGCTCAGCTCTTCGTAGCGCTGTGCTTCGCTAATACCGGCATCAGCGAGAAGGCGCGAGTCCAGGCGAGCCAATTGATGGCGGCTGGAGATACGGCGCTGCCACAACATCAGGTTGGCAAGTACGCGCAGAGGCAGGGAAGCCTGGGTGTTTACAGCGTTGCTTTCGGTGAACAGATCGGAACTGAGTGTACGTTCCATGATGGCATCCTTCCGCTTGTGGCGGCATTGGCTAGTGGTTTAACTGATGCCAATGATCCTCCTCTGAGTCCAGAGTCTGTAGATACAGTTCATCTGTATTGCGATGGGCCAGTTAACTGTTTATAGAGGCTGTACGGCCAAAAACGTGCACAACTGTACCTGTCGGCACTGAGTTGGTGCATTTTTGATCATTTTGATGAGGCTAACCCCGGGTTATGGGGTAAAAACACCAGTACAGCAGTACAGTTTTTGTTGGATGAGCACAAAAAAGCCGCCGCAAAAAACTGTGTTTTCTGCGGCGGCTGTCTAGACCGCCTGTTACGGCAGCATTTTCCCGGTTTCTTCCAGGTTTACATGCCAGCTCAATGCTTCGCGCAGGATGTGCGGGGTGTGACCGCCAATGGCGCAGGCTTTGGTGAAGTAGTCATTCAGCGCTTCACGGAAGTCTGGGTGCACACAGTTATCGATGATCACGCGGGCACGCTCACGCGGTGCGAGGCCACGCAAGTCTGCCAGGCCTTGCTCGGTGACCAGGATGTCGACATCGTGCTCGGTGTGGTCAACGTGGCTGACCATCGGCACAACGCTGGAGATAGCACCGTCTTTGGCGATCGACTTGGTCACGAAAATGGCCAGGTGTGCGTTACGTGCGAAGTCGCCCGAGCCACCGATGCCGTTCATCATGCGTGTACCGCAGACGTGGGTGGAGTTGACGTTGCCGTAGATGTCGAACTCCAGCGCGGTATTGATCCCGATGATACCCAGGCGGCGTACCACTTCCGGGTGGTTGGAGATCTCTTGCGGGCGCAACACGAGCTTGTCTTTGTAGCGCTCAAGGTTGCCGAAGACGTCGGAGTTGCGACGTTCAGACAGCGTGATCGAGCTGCCCGAGGCGAAGCGCATTTTGCCTGCGTCGATCAGGTCGAAGGTCGAGTCCTGCAGTACTTCGGAGTACATGGTCAGGTCTTCGAACGGCGAGTCGATCAGGCCGCACATCACCGCGTTGGCGATGTTGCCAATACCGGCTTGCAACGGACCAAGTTTGTTGGTCATGCGGCCTTCATCGACTTCTTTCTTGAGGAAGTTGATCAGGTGGTAAGCGATGCCAGCTGTTTCGCTGTCGGGCTCGGAAACGGTCGAAGGTGAGTCAGCCTTGTTGGTGATTACGATGGCGACAATTTTCTCGGCCGGGATCGGGATGGCAGTGCTTCCGATACGGTCATCGACTTTCACCAACGGGATTGGCGTACGGGTCGGACGGTAGGTCGGGATATAAATGTCGTGCAGACCTTCCAGGTTCGGGTTATGCGCCAGGTTGATCTCAACGATCACTTGTTTGGCGAAAATCGCGAAGCTGGCAGAGTTGCCCACCGACGTGGTGGGTACGATGTGGCCTTGCTCGGTGATCGCAACGGCTTCAATGACGGCGATGTCCGGCAGCGTGAGCTGCTTGTTGCGCAGTTGCTCCACGGTTTCGGACAAATGCTGATCGATGAACATGACTTTGCCGGCGTTGATCGCCTTGCGCAGTGTGTTGTCGACCTGGAACGGCATACGACGTGCGAGTACGCCGGCTTCGGTCAATTGCTTGTCGAGGTCGTTGCCCAGGCTGGCGCCGGTCATCAGGGTGATTTTCAGCGGCGATTGCTTGGCGCGCTCGGCCAACGCTTGTGGCACGGCTTTGGCTTCACCGGCACGGGTGAAACCGCTCATGCCAACGGTCATGCCGTCTTTAATAAGGGCGGCGGCTTCTTCGGCGCTCATAACCTTATCGTGCAGGGAGTTCAGACGAATACGTTCACGGTACATGGATTGTTATCTCGGGCAACGGAAGCAAGATGCGCAGTCTATTCATTTTCAAAGCGCGGCGTCCCGCTACCATGGTCGAATGCCGCAGGCCGATTTAGAGCCTTTGGTCGGGTTCATTCAGGGAATAAAAAACCCCGGCTGATCAAGTGCCGGGGTTCTGGGTGTTACAAGGCTGCGATGTTACTCGACGGCTTTGACCATATCTTCAATAACTTTCTTGGCGTCACCGAAGACCATCATGGTTTTATCCAGATAAAACAGTTCGTTATCCAGGCCTGCATAGCCGCTGGCCATAGAGCGTTTGTTAACGATAACGGTCTTGGCTTTATAAGCTTCGAGGATCGGCATGCCCGCGATCGGCGATTTCGGATCGTTCTTGGCCGCCGGATTGACCACGTCGTTGGCGCCGAGCACCAACACGACGTCGGCCTGGCCGAACTCGGAGTTGATGTCTTCCATTTCGAACACTTGGTCGTAAGGCACTTCTGCCTCGGCGAGCAGTACGTTCATATGGCCGGGCATACGACCCGCCACCGGGTGAATCGCATATTTGACGGTCACGCCGCGGTGGGTCAGTTTTTCGGTCAGCTCTTTAAGTGCGTGCTGCGCCCGCGCTACGGCCAGGCCGTAACCCGGAACGATGATCACGGTGTCGGCGTTGGTCAGCAAGAAGGTGGCATCGTCAGCCGAGCCGGATTTGACCGGACGTGCTTCTTGTTTGCCGGCAGGGCCTGCATCTGCTGCGCCGCCAAAGCCGCCCAGGATCACGTTGAAGAACGAGCGGTTCATTGCCTTACACATGATGTACGACAGAATGGCGCCCGACGAACCGACCAGCGAACCGGCGATGATCAGCATCGAGTTGTTCAGCGAGAAGCCGATACCGGCCGCCGCCCAGCCGGAGTAGCTGTTGAGCATCGAAACCACGACCGGCATGTCGGCGCCGCCAATCGGGATGATGATCAGCACGCCCAGTACGAACGCCAGGGCCAGCATCAGTGCGAAGGCATTGAGGTTGCCGGTGAGCATGAAGGTCACGCCCAGACCCAGTGTCGCCAGGCCCAGGACCAGGTTCAGCTTATGTTGGCCGCTGAACTGTACCGGTGCACCCTGGAACAGGCGGAACTTGTATTTACCCGACAGTTTGCCGAAGGCGATCACAGAGCCCGAGAAGGTGATGGCACCAATTGCGGCGCCCAGGAACAGTTCGAGGCGGTTGCCGGCCGGAATGGCGTCACCCAGGTGTTTGACGATCCCCAGCGATTGCGGCTCTACCACGGCTGCAATGGCGATAAACACGGCTGCCAGGCCGATCATGCTGTGCATGAAGGCGACAAGCTCTGGCATTTTGGTCATTTCGACGCGCTTGGCCATGATTGAGCCAGCGGTGCCGCCGATGAGCAGGCCTACTATCACGTAGCCGATGCCGGTGGTCGCAATTTCGGCGCCCAGTTTGTAGACCAGCCCGATGGTAGTCAGCACGGCCAGGGCCATGCCTAGCATGCCAAACAGGTTGCCGCGCCGCGAAGTAGTGGGGTGCGACAGGCCTTTTAGGGCCTGAATGAAACAGATCGATGCAACCAGGTAGAGAACAGTGACCAGGTTCATGCTCATGGCTTGCGCACCTCTTCTTTAGCTTTGGGTGCTTTTTTCTTGAACATTTCCAGCATGCGCCTGGTGACCAAAAATCCACCGAATACGTTAACAGCAGCCAAGGCGACGGCCAGGGTGCCCATGGTTTTGCCCAGCGGCGTGACCGTGAGCGCGGCAGCGAGCATGGCGCCAACGATCACAATCGCGGAAATGGCGTTGGTCACGGCCATGAGCGGGGTGTGCAGTGCGGGGGTGACGTTCCAGACCACGTGGTAGCCGACATAAATAGCCAGCACAAAAATGATCAGGTTGTAGATACCGGGGGAGATGAGCTCTTCCATTATTTTTATCCTCAGCCGTTTTTGCGCAAAACTTGACCGTCGCGGCACATCAGGCACGCGGCGACGATGTCGTCTTCAAGGTTGATCTGGAACTGCCCTTCAGGGGTGAAGACCAGCTTGAGGAAGTCCAGCAGGTTGCGGGCGTACAGTGCTGACGCATCTGCCGCCACCAGCGCCGCTAAGTTGGTGTGGCCAACAATGGTCACGCCATGCTCGACCACGACCTGATCGGCCACGGTCAACGGGCAGTTGCCCCCTTGAGCGGCGGCCAGGTCGATGACGACGGAGCCAGGCTTCATTTGCGCGACAGTGTCGGCGCTCAGCAGCACAGGTGCCTTGCGGCCGGGGATCAGTGCGGTGGTGATGACGATATCGGCTTGCTTGGCGCGCTCGTGCACGGCCTGGGCCTGGCGCTGCATCCAACTGGCAGGCATCGGGCGTGCATAGCCGCCAACGCCGACCGCGCATTCACGCTCTTCGTCGGTCTCGTAAGGGACGTCGACGAACTTGGCGCCCAGCGATTCGATCTGCTCTTTTACCGCAGGCCGCACATCCGATGCCTCAATGACCGCGCCCAATCGCTTGGCTGTCGCAATGGCCTGCAGGCCAGCAACGCCTGCGCCGAGAATCAGCACGCGGGCAGCTTTTACTGTGCCAGCGGCGGTCATCAGCATGGGCATGAAGCGCGGATAGTGATGAGCGGCCAACAGCACGGCTTTGTAACCGGCGATGTTGGCTTGGGATGACAGCACATCAAGACTTTGCGCACGCGAGGTGCGCGGGGCGGCTTCCAGCGAGAAAGCGGTGATCCCACGCTCGGCCAGTTTGGCAATGGTTTCATTGTTGAACGGGTTGAGCATGCCGATCAGCACGGCGGCGCTGTTGATCAGGGCCAGTTCGCTGTCGTTGGGGGCAACTACTTTGAGGATCAGCTCGGCGCCAAAGGCGTCTGTGGCGCTGCCAATGGTTGCGCCTGCGGCTTCATAGGCGCTGTCAGTCACGCTGGCATTTATGCCTGCGCCGCTTTGAACAGTCACCTTATGGCCTTGGCCGATCAGCTTCTTGATGGTTTCCGGGGTTGCAGCAACCCGCGTTTCACCCGTTTGGGTTTCGAGAGGAACACCAATGTGCACGTCATATCTCCTGCGTGATCTTTTATAAGAAAGCCAGCGCACTACGGATGGTGCGGCTGGGGCGGCCGATCAGCACGATCCCACCAAATATTGGGTGGGGCGCGGCATTCTGCTGGCGATTTTTGGGGCTTTCAAGAACTTATGGAGGGTGACGTATTTTTTACTACAAGTCATGCAGTGACCGAATGTCGCAATGATCGGCTGTAGGCCTTTATTTACAAGGCCTCTATGATTTTTAGGCTGTTTTGGAGTTTTTTTCACATTTCTTTTGGTTATCGCTGCATAACTTTGAGAAATACCCTGCAGGCCACGTGGTTACTGGCTTTCAGGTTTGTCCAGTTAGACTTAAGTCAAGCGTGCAAAATAGCGACATTTGCGTATATCTGTAGTTGTTTTTTGGGTGTTGCTACATGGAATTAAAGGGGGGAGGTTTTTCACTCAAATCAGGCTGTAAGCCTCGGCCTGCTTGATCAGCCAGTCGCGGAAGGCTTTTAGTGATGCGGACTCAATTTTGCGTTCCGGGATCATTAGGTAGTAAGCCTTGTTGCTGGGCAGTGTGTGCGGGTTGGCGATGACCAGGCGTTTTTCGGCTAATTCGCGTTGAATCAGGAAGGGAGGGATCAAAGCGACCCCCATTTCGTGTAGGGCGGCTTGGGCCAGCATCGAAAACAGTTCGTAGCGCGGTCCGGTCATGTCGCGCGGCACGTTCATGTCTTGTGCGTTAAACCATTGGCGCCAGGCGTAGGGGCGGGTGGTTTGTTGGAGCAGCGGGAGTTCGGCCAATGCCTGGGCACTGAGGCTTTGCTGTGTGCCCAGGAGTGATGGGCTGCAGACGGGGAGTGGGTTTTCACCCATCAGGCGGTAGGACGATGTGCCGGACCAGTCGGCATCACCAAAGTAGATGGCCGCGTCGAAGTCGGTGTCGGCAAAAAGAAACGGGCGCGTACGGTTGGTCAGGTTGACGGTGACGTCGGGATGCTTTTGCTGGAAATCCTTGAGGCGAGGTAATAGCCATTGCGTGCCGAAGGTGGGTACGACGGCCAGCTCAATGGTATTGGCGCCTTGCTGCCCCATCACGGACAGCGTGTCGCGTTCTACAGCATCCAGTTGTGTCGCAACTCGGCGGCTGTAGGAAAGGCCTGCTTCTGTCAGTTTCACGCCGCGTTTTGAGCGTCTGAAGAGTTCTACGCTGAGGAATGCTTCAAGGCTGGCGATCTGTCGGCATATAGCTCCTTGGGTGAGGGATAGTTCGTGTGCGGCCTTGGTGAAGCTTTCATGGCGTGCTGCCGCTTCAAAACTGATCAGGGCTGCTGTGCTGGGGATTTTGCGACGCATGTACGGCTTCCTCACTAAAGGGGGGCATAAGTAGCGTTTTTAATCGTCACGAAGTGAGAAATTATCACAACGGCGTGCTGAATCCTCGTTTGTGCTTCTGATAGGAGGCGACCTAGGATCGGTGCACGACATTTGATCTATTTCGCGAGGGTTCTTTCATGGCGGGTAAAGCAAGCTTCAACTGGGTTGATCCACTGTTGCTGGATCAGCAGCTCACTGAAGAAGAGCGCATGGTGCGTGACAGTGCTGAGCAGTTTGCTCAAGACAAGTTGGCGCCACGTGTTCTGGAAGCTTTCCGTCATGAGCAGACTGACCCGGCGATCTTTCGTGAGATGGGTGAGACGGGGTTGCTGGGGGCGATGATCCCTGAGCAGTACGGCGGCAGTGGCTTGAACTATGTCAGCTATGGCTTGATTGCCCGTGAGGTTGAGCGCGTTGACTCGGGTTACCGCTCGATGATGAGTGTGCAGTCTTCCTTGGTCATGGTGCCGATCAATGAGTTCGGTACGGAGGCGCAAAAGCAGAAGTACCTGCCGAAGCTGGCGTCAGGTGAGTGGATTGGCTGTTTTGGTCTGACGGAGCCCAACCATGGTTCTGACCCTGGTGCGATGATCACTCGTGCGCGCTCGGTGGATGGCGGCTACAGCCTGACGGGCAGCAAAATGTGGATCACTAACAGCCCAATCGCGGATGTGTTTGTGGTCTGGGCGAAGGACGATGAAGGCGACATTCGTGGCTTCGTTCTGGAGAAAGGCTGGAAAGGTCTCAGCGCCCCGGCGATTCACGGCAAGGTTGGCTTGCGTGCATCGATCACGGGCGAAATCGTGATGGATAACGTGTTTGTGCCACAAGAAAACATCTTCCCGGATGTTCGCGGTTTGAAAGGTCCTTTCACCTGTCTTAACTCCGCTCGCTACGGCATCTCTTGGGGCGCATTGGGTGCGGCAGAGTTTTGTTGGCACACGGCGCGTCAATACACGCTGGATCGTCAGCAGTTCGGGCGGCCATTGGCGGCGACCCAGTTGATCCAGAAAAAACTGGCTGATATGCAGACCGAGATTACGTTGGCCTTACAGGGTTGCCTGCGCTTGGGGCGGATGAAGGATGAAGGAACCGCAGCGGTCGAGATTACGTCGATCATGAAGCGCAACTCGTGCGGCAAGGCCCTGGATATTGCGCGTATGGCGCGGGACATGCTGGGTGGTAATGGTATCTCCGACGAGTTTGGGGTGGCGCGTCATCTGGTCAACCTGGAAGTGGTGAACACCTATGAAGGGACGCATGACGTGCATGCTTTGATTCTTGGGCGTGCGCAGACGGGCCTTCAGGCGTTCTATTAACAGGAGCTTGGCTCATGGGTGCTTTATCGCATTTGCGGGTGCTGGATTTATCGCGAGTACTGGCTGGCCCATGGGCGGGGCAGATTCTAGCGGACCTTGGCGCTGAGGTGATCAAGGTCGAGCGCCCGGGTAATGGCGACGACACGCGCGCCTGGGGGCCGCCCTTCCTTAAGGATGCTTATGGTGAGAGTACGGGGGAGGCGGCTTATTACTTGTCGGCTAACCGTAATAAGCAGTCGGTAACCATCGATTTCACCAAGCCTGAAGGGCAGCGCCTTGTGCGGGAGTTGACGGCGAAGTCCGATATCTTGATCGAGAATTTCAAGGTGGGTGGTCTGGAGGCGTATGGGCTGGATTATGCGTCGCTGAAGAAGGCCAATCCTCAGTTGATCTATTGCTCTATTACTGGCTTTGGTCAAACGGGGCCTTATGCCAAGCGGGCGGGCTACGACTTCATGATTCAGGGGTTGGGTGGGTTGATGAGCCTGACCGGTCGGCCTGAGGGTGAGGAGGGCGCGGGTCCGGTCAAGGTCGGGGTCGCACTGACGGATATTCTGACGGGGCTTTATTCGACGGTCGCCATTTTAGCGGCGCTTGCGCATCGTCAGCTTGATGGTGGTGGGCAGCATATCGATATGGCGTTGCTGGATGTGCAGGTGGCGTGCCTGGCGAACCAGGCCATGAATTACCTGACTACGGGCGTATCGCCCAAGCGCCTGGGTAATGCGCACCCTAATATTGTGCCGTATCAGGATTTCCCTACGGCGGATGGCGATTTTATTCTAACCGTGGGCAATGACAGTCAATTCCGCAAGTTTGCGCAGGTGGCTGGGCGGCCGGAGTGGGCGGATGATCCACGCTTTGTCAGTAATAAGCAGCGGGTTGCTAACCGTTCTGTCCTGGTGCCGCTCATTCGGCAAGCAACGGTCTTCAAGACAACGGCGCAGTGGGTGGAGCAGTTAGAGGCGGTGGGCGTGCCGTGTGGGCCGATAAATGAGCTGGCACAGGTGTTTGCCGATCCGCAGGTGCAGGCGCGGGGGTTGGCGCTTGAGCTTCCGCATGCGTTGGCGGGTTTAGTGCCGCAGGTTGCAAGCCCTATCAGGTTGTCTGAAACGCCGGTGGAGTATCGTCGGGCGCCGCCATTGTTGGGCGAGCATACTGAAGAGGTGCTGGAGCGGGTGCTTGGGTTGGGAGCGGTTGAGTTGGGGCTTTTACGCCAAGCCAGTGTGTTGTAGCTATATAGAGGGGGCGTTAGCCCCCTCTATATAGCTACATCTCTGCTGAAAAGACGTTAATTGATAGATTTGCTTAATTAGCGCTTGACTCGTTGTTCT
>NZ_JANLNV010000041.1 GCF_025465935.1 Pseudomonas sp. 7P_10.2_Bac1
GATCGGCTGGTCAGGGTCCCCGTCAAAGTACTGGATGATTAGCTCCTGGCCGATGCGTGGTATGGCCATCGCACCCCAAGTGGTGCCCGCCCAGCCTTGAGCCACGCGGATCCAGCAGGAGCTGTGTTCGTTGTTTTGGCTGGCGCGATCCCAGGGGAAGCTGACTTTCACGCGGCCCCATTTATCACAGAAGATTTCTTCGTTGGGTGGGCCGACCACGGTGGCGGTTTGCGGGCCGTCGATGCGCGGTTTGGGGCGCAGTGGGGCTTTCCAGTCGAACGCGGCAGGCGCCAAGGTGGCGGTGTAGTGATAGCGGGTGCCTGAGGTGCTGCCGGCGGCTTCTTCCTGTTGGCTGCTGTGCTGGATGCCGGTGTGCTCGATGCTCACCGTGCGCCAACGGATGTTCATGTCGTCGCGTGGGTGGTCGATCAGATCGAAGGATTTTCCCGGTTGCAGGCGGGCATCGTCGCCTTCGACCTCGGCGATGCGGGCATCGCTGCGTAGGGCATTGAGCCGGGTTTTTGTGAAGGGCTTGCCCGCGATGTCACGCTTGTAACGGCCGGGATAATCGAAGCGCTCATAGTCGCGCCCCTGGTGCTCAAGCTGGGTGCCGGTGGCGATGTGTTCCTGGTCGTAGCGGGGGTGGGTAAAGGTGTAGTCGCGCTGCACCTGGCGGGCGGTGCGCACGTGTTCGGTGTAGCAGAAGCGGTGCAGGGCAGGTGCGGGCTGGTCGCCGCCGCCGTTGGCCTGATAGAGGACGTTGCAGGCTTCTTCGGGATCGACGGTCTCGTTGGGGGTGATGGTGCCGATGGCACTGACCCGGTCGGTGATGATCAGGCGATGGCCGTCGGTGCGGTGTTCGAAGGTGTAGAGCAGGCCTTCTTCAGCGGCCAGCCGGGCCATGAAATCCAGATCGGTTTCCCCGGCCTGGACGCAGTATTCGCGAGGTTGGTGGTCGTAACTGAGGTGTTGCACAGTGTCGTGCAGGCGATGGGCCTTGAGCACGGCATCGAGGATTTGCGGCACGCTCTGCTGCTGGAAAATCCGCCAGTTGGAACACAACCGGGTGCGGGCCAGCGCGGGTTCAACCACGGCGCTGTAGCGGGTGCGGCGAAAGCCGGTATCGCCTTGGGACAGGGAACTGATGAGGCCGTGTACATAGCGCACCGGGGTTTCGCCCTGCCAGATCGTCAGCAGTGCGGGCTTGTCGAGCAACGTGCCGAAGTCCAGTTCGGCGTCAATGCTGGCCAGCTCCAGCGAGAGGTTGAAAGGCCGGGACAGGCCTTCTTCAAGCTTGAATTCGATGACCTCGAAGGCGGCGCCGCTGGCCGGTTCAAAGGTGAAACGCAGGTCGCTTTGGCGGGGCATAACGCCCTCCTTGGTGCACGCTACCGCCCAACCCGTAAGCGTACGCTCGACGGGCTGGAAGGCAGCGAACAGTAGAAGCCCTGCCCATCAGTGGGGCAGGAGGGGTGGGTTAAACCGGCTTGCGCCAGTCGTCCGAGCCTTCGGTGCCTGAGATGCTGTGTTCCCAAACGATTTTTCGGTACGACATGCTGACTTTGATCAGTTGCGTGTAATCGCTGTTGGCAGGGTTTTGGGCATGGGGCAGCTTGGTGTCTATGGCGACGATGACGGCGTCTTCGAGCTTGGTGCTAAAGAATTTCTCCTGCTTGCCTTCGGTGGAGGTGCGATACCAGTCGACTTCAACGGACGGCAACATTTCTCCAGTTGCCAATGCCTGGTAGAGCAAGGGCGTGGCCTTGTTCAAGGCGCAAGCAAAAGTGAATGGGCCGTGCACGCGCTGCCCTGAAGGCTGTCCGCTTTGTGGATCGGTCGGTGTGGAAATCAAATGATCGATTTCCTGAACGAGAATTTGGTCCTCATGACCTTCGACAAACACATTGCCGACCGAGTCAGCGGTGAAGGCACCTTGAGTGATGAGACCCTGAGTTTTCCCTTGGATCTTGATATACGCGGGTGTAGGCATGGCCAACTCCTTGTAGCGATTAATAAACGACCCGAGGGTCGCCACCGTCGACCTGACGGTGGGTACTGGCGCTCAAGGCGCCAATTCGTGGATCGCGCTCAGCCGTCAAGACCGAGCGCGATGGCATTCAGTGGGCTGTCCGAGGCTATAAATTGAGAATCCCGTTCAGGGCGTGCAGCACTTCCTGGGTGATGGTGTTGAGGCGCACGGCGTACACCGTGTAAGCGGCCATCAGCACTGCGGTGACCGCAGCCCAGGGTGTCCACCATGGCCATTGCTGGTTGACCCGGTAGTGGCGCGGGGCGACGTTGCTCAGCGGGTCGGTCAAGCGCTCGGGCGCAGGGCCACGCAGTTCACGGAGGGTGCGGTGCAGTTTGGTGATGATCTTTTGCCGCTCGGCATCGCCGTTGGGTTGCAGGGCGTATTTGCCTTTAAGGCCCATGCACAGGCACAGGTACATGAACTCCAGCAGGTGTTGGTACTTGGCCGCGTGTATTTGCAGGCGTGAGAGCACGGTGAAAAATTTCTCACCACCCCAGGTTTCTTTGTGGATGTCACTGAGCAAGGAGCAGCCACTCCACGTGGAGTGTTTGCCCCAAGGCGTCGCCATGACGGTTTCGTCCATTAGCAGGCACAGGCTGTAGGAGTAGGCCAGCCGGGTGGCATCGTCGTAGTCCGATTGGCGTACTTCTTCGAGGATCGTGGTGATCTGGTTATGCACGCTGCGGTACAGGGCGGGCACGTCTTTGCACTGATCCAGTGAGCGCAGACGGATGACCAGCCCGAACAACGGCATGGCAGCGTCGGCCAAAGGGTTGTAGGCCAGGCCACGCAGTTGGAATTGCGGGTCTGCCTGTTCCCGTTCCTGCGGCGTTTGAGGCGCAGCGGCTGATGCAGTCGAGTCGCCGTCGGTTACTTCGTGCAGCATCTTATTCAGTGACGGATCGGGCTCATCGGTGTGAGGTGCAGTAATCGAATCTGTCATCTCATTGGCTCCTGATGGCCCAGAACTGCAGTTCCAGTTCCGGGAAGTCGGCGGCGATATGGAAGCCGAAGCCGGCCGCGCCGCTCAGGCTCTGCCAGGCGGGATGATGGCGGTCGAGTTCGAAGTAGCTGAACCCGGCATGGAAGGGCAGGTGCCGAGGCGCCACGGGCAGCGGAATCAGTGGGATACCCGGCAATTGCAGGCTGACCAGTTTGCTGAGTTGCTCCAGCGAGCTGACCTTGGTCTGTTGCAGGAACTGTTGACGCAAGATCTCCAACGGCATCTGTGCGCGCACCGCGAGGATGAATTCGGCGTCCTCCAGCAGCAGGCGGTCATTCACGGCGGCAGTCAGCACCCCGTATTGCTGGGTTTCGATCGGCAAGGAGACGGCGCGCGGTTGGAGCACGGTGCCCAAGGCCCGGCGCAGGGTGTCCTGCAGAGGTTTGAGCGATTTGCGCAGGCTGTCATGTTGGTAGGCCGGATACTCCAGAGGCAAACGACCGTCGTCGGTAAAGGTGACCAGTTCGCCACAGGCCTGGCTTAAAGCGATGTAGAGCTGTTCCGGATGCACATGGTGGCGGCGTGCCAAGTGCTGGAACAGCGGGTAGAGGCGGTTGAGGGTTTGCAACAGGTTGAAGTCGGTGACATCCGCCACCCCGGATTGGCTGGCCGAGCCGATACGCTCGGCAATGGCTCGGGCACGTTCGCGCATCAGCCCGGCAATTTCACCCAAATAGCGCTTGAGCGGTGGCACGGCGTACACGGACACACTGGTGGGGTAGAAATCTTCGTCCATCAACAGGCTGCCATCCGGGCGCTTGTCCAGAATTCGCCCTAATGCGATACCGGTAAATGCACTGCGATCATCGCGTTCGAGCATCATTTGCAGGTTCGGTACTGCCAGCTCCATGCCCACTTGGTCGCCTTCTTCGCTATGGGTGTCGTGCACCTCGCTGCGCTGGGCGCTATAGCGGCTTTTGACGTAGCTGTCCGGCCATTGCACCTCCACCGCACCATCGCTGCGTAATAACAGGCACAGGTGCACGATCTGGTTCACCGCCGAGCTGTCGGGGATGTCCAGTGGTGGCGGGGGGGGCTGATCATTGGGAATATCAAAGACACTGCCATCGGGCATCACGCCGCGGGCGCGGATGATGGCGATCTTGCCGAAACTCAGGTACTCGGGATTGAGCTCCAGCTCACTGAAGCCATACAGCATGTCATTGAGGCAGTTGAGGCGTTGCTGCAACTGCGCCTCGCTCGCACGTGCCTGCTGCTGAAAATGTTGGGGTTTGACGAACAAACCTTCGTGCCATATCACGGGGTTGGAACTCATTGGCAGGCTCTCTGCAAAGGTAAGAAAGGAGGAGTCGTCGAAGGACAAAAGATTCGGACGCAGCGGGTCATGGCGTCTCGTCCTTGAACTCGATGTGGGTGCTATCGAAGTGCGCCAGCAAGGCGTACTGACGTCCCTTGGGGTCTATGCGTAGAATCTGCTTCCACTGTGTGCCACTGGTTTCGTGGTAGCGGGCAATCACCGCCAGGTAGCGGGTTTTTTCGTCGATGGGCTGGTAGTCGATGAACTTGAATTGGCCGGGTAGAAGCACGTAGTCATCGGCATCGATATAGGTGCTGCCCAGTGCCTTTTGCAGATCTTGGGTCAGCCCTTCGAGGTTGGCGTTGCGCAGCAGCGAATCGTCTTTCAACTGCACGATCTTGAAGGCAATGGGTGTGGCGATGTCTTCGGGTGTGGGTGCTGTGGACGCACGGTGGCCTGGCTCTGTGAGGCTGACCTGCGGGTCGGTGTAGTCACCGAGTACGGAGCGCTCAAGGGGTGACATCGCAGGGGCATCTGCCGAAGGTGTCTCGGCGGAGTACGCAGGGGATTGGGTGTAGAGGTGGTCGAGCAGAGCTTCCAGTTTTTCTGTCAGATCGAGCGGGTTATTGGCGCTTAAATTCACCGTATAGCCGGTAGCGGCTAGAGTCACACTGTCTACTTGATTACCTGTCGCCAGATTATCGCGCACGCTGCCAGCGTTCGGGTTGACGGTGTGGGTGGCGTACAGGCTCAGGGCGATCTGGGTAGGCCGATCTTCTGGTGCGCCGACAGGTGTGGAGGGGTTCATGATGACGTGGCCAATTTTGCCCAGCATCGTGCAGCCCCCCAACAGCAAGCAGGCGAGGATTAAGGTGAGGGTGCGTGCGACCACCGCAGGGTATCGCGCCGGCGATGTGCCGGCCGAAACAGGCTGTTGTGTCATGGGAGTGCCTCCAGCGGCGAGTCGGCAAGAAAGATCGGGGCGGCGCACGTTTTCGAACGTCGCCAGCGTCAGCGCTGTAGTGGCCGGGGTTGTTGGAATCGCATCCAGCGCCCGCAAGGGGTCATGCTGTTCATGCGAGCCGAGCGGTGTGCCCAGGCGTTCGAACTCAGGTGAGTGCTCCTGAGTGAGGACATCCGGTTGCGGGGTGGGTTGATACTCATCCAGCAATGTTTCCAGCGGGCAGCGGCTTTGATTGAATAGCGCCGTGATCGCGTGCTGGCTGAGATGTTGGTAGGCCATGCTGTCTATTGCGCTAGGGTCGTGCTGCAGGAACACGTTTAGCGAGTAGGCACCTACATGCAGGCAGTCGCCGTCGTTGAGTCGTACCGTAGCGTTGCGTCCCATGGGCAGGTCATGACCATTTAGACGAGTGAGCCCGCAACGGTCGATCACGCAGAAACGGCCTTCTACCAAGCGTATTTCGCAATGCAAAGGCTGAATCGCATGTTGGCGGTCGTTGAGCACCCAGTCACAGGCCCCACTGCCGATGCTGCCACCCGCCGTATTGAACTCGTGGTTGGCCGTACACCCATGCAGCAGGTGTTCCGGGTTGCGCACCACCAAGGTCAATCGAGAAGCCGTCGGGGTCATGAGCGCCCCTTGATGCGCACCACGGCGGTCTGGCGGTGGTCCTGCTTATCAAGAAAGCTGGTCCATCCCAAGTGGGTGCCGTGTTGGCGGCCGAGGTTGAACGGCGGCACATCCTCCTGGCGCAATCCCAGTTCCAGGTCGTAGGCAATCACGTCCCGCATCAACACATTCATCAGCGTGCGCAAAGCTTGAAACTCTTGGCCGCTGGGCAGGAACTGGCGAAAGCGCGTTTCATCCAGATCCGGAATGACCAGGGTGAATTTGCTGCGGCGGGTTTTGACGCGACCGCCGATAACAAAATTGTCGCCCAGTACCCCTTTGTCAGGACGGCCTAATGCCAATTGTTCAACGGGCTGGAGCAAGACGTAGCGCGCCTCGAACTCGCGGATATACACCCCCTGCAGATCAAAGCAGTGGCCAACGATCCCGGCGACGATGGTGGGTGAGCGACTACGACTGGCGAGCAGGCCGGCAAAGCTCAGCAAGCGGCTCCATGGGAGTGCCGTGTGACCCCGCAGTTCGCTGTCGCTCAGCCCGATCATGGCAAAAACGCAGCGCGAAAAGCCGTCGCGCGCCTCTGGCTGGAAGCGGATGTAGTAGCGATAGCGACGCCAGCTGTCATGCAACAAGGTCAGCAGGCGGTGGTTGAAAAAATCCAGAAACGCCGGCCGAATGCCACGGCCCTGGGCGTCTTCATAGGCGATCAGATCCAGGTAGTAGCCGGGCAGGGGCGAGTCGCTGCCGTGCAAGCCCAGGAACGTGGTCTGCACACGGTAATGGTCTTCATCCAGACGTTCGGCCATGGTCACGTCGGAAGCCGGAAACCCCAGCCTAGGATGGCTTTGCAAGCGTACACGTCGATGCTTGGCTGCACTCGGCGCATCGACTTCAAGGTCATCGCCATGCAACGCATGCAAATGCTCCAGCAGGCGATAGAACGAGTAGTTCCGTGCGTCGGCCAGCAGCGTGTCAGTCAGATCACGGGTTGTTTGCCGGTCAGCAGAGGCCATTGGTAGTGCTCGTTGTTGGTGGTATTGGTCACTTCCAGTTGATGGAAGGAATTGATGCTGGCGTAGAGCGCGAAGAAGTGGGAAAGCACGGTGCTGAACAGGTACAGGTCGCCCTCGCACAGGAAGGCTGATTGATCCAGCTTCAGGTGTGTGGTCAACCCGCGTATGGGCAAGCCCTTCATCAGCAGGTCAATGGGCCGGGTTGTGGCTTCGCCGATGCCATCCAGACGCTTGCGTGTGGCGCGGGCTTGTTGCAGGTCGTGCAGCGCAGCAAAGTCATAGGCACGTATCACCTCTTTCATTGGCTCGGCCGACAACAGCGACAGGTAGTTCAGTGACAGGTTGGAAATCAGTGTCCAGTGCAAGCTGGCATCCAGCACGGGTGGGTAGCTGCGGGTCGGCGTGGTGAGGTTGGTGTAGGTGGCCAGCGTCGGAGTGTGCTCGGTGGTCAGGCACAGGTCGCCCACGGCCAGTGACTGAGGCAAGTCGCGGTTGCTGCACGTCAACTCAAGCGAAACAGTTTCCTGGTGGTTGATATAGGTGCTTTCATCGCCACGCACAAAGGCGATGCGATGCGTCACGCCTTCGCGGCCCAACGAGTCTTCGACACGGAGACGGTAGTAAAGGGCCGTGCGCTGCTGGGCATGTTCAATTTCATGCTGGAACGATTCGAAAGGGGTGTAGGTGCGGGCGCTGAAACCTTCCGCTTGACCGGTCACCTGGTCGACGCTGAACACCTCGTAGGCATCCGGGCGCTGGCCACTGGGCTGGACACGCTGGTCCACTGTGCGTGGGTTAAGGTTGAGCGGTTCCGCGTCATGCTTGAACAGGTTGACTGCGGGTGCACAGTACAGGCTGATGTCACTGGTTTTCAGCCGGACCGTGGACGGCATGGGCCTGGAGAACTCGAACTCAAAGCGCAAGTGCTGGGCCTGAATGGCTGGCCATACCCGCCGCAGCCGCGTCAGGCTGAAAAAATGAAACCGTTGGGGGAAAACAAAGTATTCCTGCAGTATGCGATAGCCATCGAACACATTGCGCGGGTAGGGCAGCAAGGCCTCCTCGGGGCTGAAACCTGGAAAGGCCAGGTCTTTGCTGGACAGGCTGTGACGCGTACCGTCGATCTGGACATGCACCGATTTGAGGTAGCGGGCGATCCACAGGTACAGGGTCAGGGCGGTGCTGTTGTCGCCACTCAGGTGAAAATCCAGGCGATCACAGGCGATTTCATTGAGCGGGTGTTGGGTCTGTACCTGGAGGTCAATGCGCATCACCGATTTTTCGCGGCTGTGCGCATCGCTGACCTGGAGCAGTGACAATGGATAAAGCGTGACATCGGTGCAGGTACGAAATTCGCAACGGATACCATCCACTTCCTTGGCGAACAAACGGCTGCCTTTGGGCAAAACCTGGCGCTGGGTGACCGATTGCTTGACCGGATCGAAGCGCACCATGGTCATGCTGGGCAGCGGCCGCAGGTAGTTGGGCCACAGCATTTGCAGCAGGGGATGGGTCAGCTCTGGAAAATCACTTTCAATTTTCAGGCGCAATTTGGCGGTCAGAAAGGCGAAGCCTTCCAGCAGCCGCTCCACGTCCGGGTCGCCTGCCTCGTCACCGAGAAAGCGTGCCAACTGCGGATTGTCCTGGGCAAACTCGCGACCCAGCTCGCGCAGATAACGCATCTCGTCGCTGAACATGTCACGTAGATTCATAGAGTCCTCAGGTCACGCGGGTGTAACGATCCTGGCCGTGCATGGCCACGGTGAGTTGCACCAATTCGTCCTTGTTGTTCAATCGCACCTGGCAGTCGAGCCGGAACGTCAATTCCAGTGGCAGTTCCGGATTGGGCTGGAACCGTACGCCGCGTACTTTGATCCGCGGCTCGAAGGCTTCCACTGAACGTCGGATATCGGCGCTGATGTGGATCACCAGGTCGGCACTGCCCATCGCGCCCCCGTTGAAATCACTCAAGCCCAGTTCGGGGCTGCTCTGTGAGCAGCCCCGACGAGCATTAAGCAAGCGTTCCAAGTGCTGTTTAATCGCGTCGACTTGATGGCGGGCCAGTTGCTCGCGTGTCTGGCGCTGACGCAGTGGGGCGTCGGGCTCAAGCCGTTCGAACAGGCTGGCCACCAATAGGCCCCGTCACTGCGTGTCCAACCGGCCGACCAGCGAGATTTCAAAGTTGGCGCCCATGTATTTGAAGTGCGGGCGCACTGCCAACGAGACCTGATACCAACCTGGATTGCCCTCAACGTCATGCACCTGGATCTTGGCGGCACGCAATGGACGGCGGCTGCGTACATCGGAGGAAGGGTTTTCCTGGTCGGCGACGTACTGCTTGAGCCACATGTTGAGTTCACGTTCCAGATCCTGACGCTCCTTCCAACTCCCTATCTGCTCGCGCTGCAACACTTTGATGTAGTGAGCCAGACGGTTGACGATGAACAGATAAGGCAATTGTGTGCCCAGCTTGTAGTTGGTCTGGGCCTCTTGGCCTTCTCTGGTCTTGGGGAAGTTCTTCGGGCGCTGTACGGAGTTGGCCGAGAAGAACGCCGCGTTATCGCTGTCCTTACGCATGGTCAGCGGCATGAACCCTTCTTCGGATAGTTCAAACTCTTTGCGATCGGAGATCAGTACTTCGGTCGGAATCTTGGCCTGTAACTGCCCGAATGCCTCGTACAGATGAACAGGCAGATCTTCGACTGCGCCACCCGATTGCGGGCCGATGATGTTGGCGCACCAGCGGTAACGGGCAAAACTGTCGGTGATGCGGCTGGCAATCAGGTACGCGGTATTGCCCCATAGGTAATGGTCGTGTTGGCCGTCGATGGTCTCGTCGTACATGAAGCTGGTGGTCGGGTTTTCTAGCGTGTCGTAAGGCTGGCGCAACAGAAAACGCGGCATGCCCAATACCAGATGGCGTGCGTCCTCGGAGTCACGCAGGGCACGCCATTTGGTGTGGCGCGGACCGTCGAAGATGTCTTTGACCTCTTTGAGGTTGGGCAGATTCTGGAAGCCGTCCAGATTGAAGAACTCCGGGCCCGCCGCGGTCACGAAAGGGGCGTGGGCCATGGCGCCGATCGAGGCCATGTAGCTGAGCAATTTGATATCCGGTGAGGACGGACCAAAGGTGTAGTTGCCGACAATGCTGGCAACCGGTTCGCCCCCGAACTGGCCGAAGCCAGCGGTGTAGACATGCTTGTACAGTCCGCTGCGGGTAATGTCACCGGCGTTGTCAAAGTCCTCAAGCAATTCATCTTTGGTGACGTGCAACATTTCCAGTTTGATGTTTTCGCGAAAATCGGTGCGATCAACCAGCAGCTTCAAGCCACGCCATGCTGATTCCAGTTCCTGGTAGGCCGGCTGATGCAGAATCACGTCCATTTGTTTGCCCAGGGCACGATCCACCTCGGCAATCATCTGGTCGACCCTGTGCTTGTTGATCAGTTGGTCGGTGTTGTCGCTTTTGAGGATTTCACTGATGAAGGCGGCCACACCCTGCCGGGCGACGGCATACCCCTCCTGGCTGGGATGAAGCATGGTCTGCTGCATGATTTGATCTAGCAGGGTGCCTTCCAAGGGGGCGTTCTGGACGTCCAAAGAAGTGGCGAGAGGGCTTTGCGTATGCATGGCAATACTCCGTACGAATCGAGTGGCGGGAAGACGAACCAACGTGGGATATCAAGCCGAGGGTGAGGGGGCGTCTAGCGCCAAGTTCAACTCGCTGATCAGGCGGGCCCGTGTCTGCTCATCGCTCAGCAGGTGCTGTAACTGCTTGCGAAAGGCAGGGACATTGCCCATCGGCCCTTTGAGGGCGACCAAGGCTTGGCGCAGTTCCAGTAACTTGTTTAGTTCGGGAACTTGGCGCGCCACGGCGTCAGGGCCGAAGTCATTGATTGTGTTGAACTGCAAGTTAACCTTGAGATCGTTCTCTTGGTCGCCATTGAGTACACATGGGACGGCCATTTCCAAGCCGATGTTGGCCTTGGTCAGCACTTCATTGAATGTGTCTTTATCGATGCGAACGGCTTGACGCTCTTCCAGAGAAGTTAATTCGCCGTGACCTTTGAAATCACCGGTGATCAATAATTTCAACGGTAGTTCTACTTCTGTCTGTTGATCGCCTGTGGCTGGGACATACTTGATGTTGATGCGTTCTTTTGGGGCGGCTGAGCCAATTTTCTTCGACATGGGGAACATCCTTTTTCAGAAGTTGCGATATTTAACTCATAAAAAAAGAGAACTGTAATGTAGGTTATTGGCTTGTTTTTTGTAGGAATATTCATAGTTAATACCTGTTAAGGATTTTACCGCTTGGGATTGTTGGTAATTATTCAAATAAAAGAATATTCCTACTGAAAAATAAGTTTTTTTGTGGTTATTTTGGAGTTTTTCTTATTGTATCTTTTGTGGTGTTATGAGTTGGTTCTGATTATTGCTTTTCGCGTGATTGGTTGTTGGGGGGATTTGATGTAGGAAATTTTGATACGGTTTTTTGTGGGGCTGACTATAAAAATATTGAGAGTTTGGCGATATAAAATTAGCTGGGAATTATTGCGCTATAGGGTTTTTAGCTCTCAAGTTTCAAGGGCTTTTAATGGCGTAGTAGTTTGCCTCATGACGTGCGGCGCAGGACCTCTAAGGCTCAACAAAATGGATGGAACTGTATTGATTAAAAACGCCGGAATATGGCTGCTGGGCAGCGTTGCTGGTTGGGCAGTACAGGCACAGGCAACGCCCGCGCGCGACTGCACTGCGGTGGTGTCGGCTTTGGAGCGTCTTGCCTGTTTCGACCAAGCTGCTGGTACGCCTGCCAGGGTACCCCCCATGTCTTCACCCCGTACGACGGCTGAGCGTCCTACGGACGTGGCGGGTTGGGTGCTGGCGAACGAAGCCCAACGCCCAGCCGAAGACAGTCGTTTTTTGCTGTCACGCTGGCCAGCCTCGGAGGATCCTCTTCAACCGCAGATGTTGATTTCGGCGCCCGCGTTGGGTGCGGTCGGCTTGCGACCTCACTTGGTGATCAGTTGTCAGTCGGGTATCTCAACCTTGCAATTGCTCATGGCCGAACCTGTGGCGCCAAACCGCATACGCTTACGGCTTTTCAAGGATGACCGTCCGCTGGCTGCGGCGCGAGAGTGGCGGGTGCTCGACACCGGCCAGGTTATCGATGCCGGCCGCGGACTCCCCGCCATTGACTTGTTACGTGGCATGGGAGGGGGGCAGCGTTTGCGTTTGGAAAGTGATTATCCAGCGCTGGATGGACTGATGTTCGACGCCGACGGATTAGGCGCGTTGATCGAACAGGAGCGCCAGCTATGTCGCTGGTAATTGATGTGCCGCCGGGGATCGTGGCCTTGCTGCTGGCGCCGATCGATGCACAGCAGCCGGCCGGATATTTTGATGTGGAAGATGAAACGTATCAGGCGATCGATCAGGAGATGGTCAAGCTCGGCGGCCTGCACGAGGCCCGTATTGATTGGCCCTATATCGACGAAGCAGCGCGCCAATACCTGGCCACCCAGTGCAAGCACTTTCGTATTGTTGCCCATCTGCAGACGGCCTGGCTGCGTACCCGGCAATGGTCGCAGTGGGCGGATGCGCTCAGCCTGTTGGCCGGGATGGTTGAGCAGTATTGGGACAGCGCCCACCCGAAGCCGGGTCCGACCGGATACCTGGCCAAACGCAAGCAGGTCAAGGCGCTGTTGCTGCGCCTGATTGAAGCGTTACCTGGATTGGATCCATTGAGTTTCAATTCGGCGCATCAGGCACTGGCCAAGCGGGCCTTGATCCAGCTTGATGGTCGAGTCAAGGCGGCGCAACTGGATCAATCCGAACTTGATTCGCTGCATCAGGCGTTAGAGAAACACGCGATGCAGGCGGTAGCGCCGGCTTCGACCAATACCGTTCGCGGACCCCGACCTCAGGCGGATGCCGCGCTCACTCCGGCGTTTTTGTCTGGCTCCAACGCTATGTCGGCAGGCAATGAGCGCGAGCAGCGCCGTGCGCTATTGAATATGGCTGAGGGGGTGAACCAGCAGGATCTTTACGACCCCACCGGTTATCAGTTGCGACGTTTCGGCCTGTGGTCGCATCTGCATGCAGCTCCTTCAGTGACCCGTGACCGGCGAACAGAGTTGATGGCAGTGCCACGTGACATCGTTGCCGGGTATGAGGACGCGCTGGCGTCCAATGCTGTTGATCCGGGGTTGCTGCTACGCATCGAAAAAAGCGTCAGCGCTGCGCCGTATTGGCTGCGTGGCAGTTTTCTGGCTGCCAGCGTTGCCGCCCGGCTGGAAATGAATGAGGTGGCCGATGGCATCCGCCAGGCCTGCGCGCGTTTTGTGCGTAGGGTTCCTGCCTTGCTGGAGTTGTGTTTCAGCGACGGCACTGCCTTTGTAGACGCGCCTACCCAGGCGTGGTTGAGCGGTACCGATGGGGCTGAAAGCAGCGGTAGTTCGGTACAGGAATACGCCGGATTGCGCGACGAATTGGTGACTCAACTGAATCAGGAAGGTGTGGAAGTGGTGTTGTTGCGCTTGCAGGAAATGCAGGCGGCCTACCGTGCGCCTCGGCAACGCTGTTATGCCACTGTGATTGCCGCCGATTTGTTGGCCGCCCGTGGGTTGGCCTGGCTGGCCACTGATCTGTGCGCCAATGTGGCTCGGGTGATGCAGGCCACCCCAGCCGCGCAATGGGAGCCGGATCTGTATCAAAAGTTGGTAGAGCAACACCCAGCCGAACTCGCCACCGCAATGACTGCCGTCAAGGATTAGGAGCCTTATGCCCCGTCAAAACGACGTGCGTTTCACCTTTGAACCGGCCAGCGGCGCCGCCTTCGAGGTCATCGAGTTCAAGCTTGAAGAAGGCCTGTCCCGGCCTTTCAACCTCTCGCTGGAGCTGGCCAGCATTGACGCCGAACTGGACTTCGGCACGTTGCTCGACAAGCCCGCACTGCTGACGATCTGGCAGGGCGAAACCCCGGTGCGCTATGTACACGGCCTCATCAGTTCCCTGTCCCAAGGCGATACCGGATTTCGCCGCACCCGCTACAGCGCCGTGGTTGAACCCGCGCTGGCCCGCACCCGGTTGTGTTCCAACTGGCGGATTTTCCAGCAGCAGAGCGTGCCGCAAATCCTCGACGCCGTGCTCAAGGCCCATCGCCTGCACGACGTTGTGCAACACCTCAGTTACGACCACCAACCTCGCGAATACTGCGTCCAGGCCGGCGAAACCGATCTGGATTTCATGGCCCGGCTGGCCGCCGAAGAAGGCTTGCTCTACACCTTTGAACACCGCACCGACGGCCATCGCTTGATCATCACCGACCGGGTCAGCGCCATCGGCACCATCACCCCCAACGAGACCGTCGATCCCGAAGAGGCCTGCAACGTCCTCTATCAGGCCAAGGGCGGCGGCGATCAGCCCGAACCAGCGCTGCACAGCTTTCGCTACACCGAACAGGTACGCACCGCCCGCCAGGTGCAGCGCGATTACACTTTTACCCACCCCCGCTACGACCAGGAACACATCGCCACCGGCACCCAGCTTGAGCACCAGGGGCGCGACTATGAGCGATTCGATTATCCCGGCCGTTACAAGCGCGATGTTGCCGGTAAACCCTTTACAAAAACCCGGTTGAATGCCCTGCGCAGCGATGCCCGCATCGCCGAGGTCGAAGGCGACGATGCCCGCCTGCAACCGGGAAAATCCTTCGATCTGATCGACCACCCACGCGACGACATGAACATCCGTTGGCGCACGGTGAGCATTGAGCACACCGGCACCCAACACTGCAGCCAACAAGAAGAAGCTGCCGACAGCGCCTCGGGCACCCGCTATCACTACACCGCCACCTTGGCGCCTGCCGCCTTCGACTGGAAAGCCCCACTGTGCCCCAAACCGCGCATCGACGGCCCGCAAACCGCCACCGTGGTCGGCCCACCCAACGAAGAAATCTTCTGTGATGAATGGGGCCGCGTGAAAGTCAGCTTCCCTTGGGATCGCGCCAGCCAAAACAACGAACACAGCTCCTGCTGGATCCGCGTGGCTCAAGGCTGGGCGGGCACCACTTGGGGTGCGATGGCCATACCACGCATCGGTCAGGAGCTAATCATCCAGTACTTTGACGGGGACCCTGACCAACCGATCGCGATGGGCCGGGCCTACCGCGAAGCCAACCTGCCGCCCTACGAACTGCCCAAACACAAAACCCGCATGACCATCAAAAGCCAGACCCACAAGGGTGATGGTTTTAATGAACTGCGGTTTGAAGATGAAAAGGGGGTGGAAGAGATCTATGTCCACGCCGAGAAAGACCAGAACATCCATGTCAACCACAACGAAACCACCTTTGTGGGCAATGACCGCAGTGAGCGGGTCGACCACAACGAAACGATCTCCATCGGCGACCACCGCACCGAGGACGTTGGCAAAAACGAAACCATCTCCATTGGTGCCAACCGCAGCGTGACCATCGGCGCCAACAAGACGGAAACCATCGCTCTAGCCAAAGCCGAAACCATCGGGCTCGGCAAAGCGCTGACCATCGGCGCGGCCTACCAGACCAGTGTCGGTGCGGCCATGAACACCTCCGTCGGCTTGAGCCAGAGCGAGCAGGTCGGCCTCAACAAAGCCGAATGCGTTGGCAACCGATATTCCATTGAGGTTGAAGACGAGTTTGTGGTTCGGGTGGGCAAGTCCATCTTAGTGATGAAGGCCGATGGCACGATCGTTCTCAATGGTCACACCTTCGATTTTAGTGCCTCAGGGCCAGTCAACATCAGCGGCGCTGAGGTGGATCTGAATATTAAGTTGGTCGAGCACGATAGCGCGGTACTTATCAAGAAGCCTCCCCTTGAATTGCACTACACCTATGCCGATTTGAAGCCAGAGGTTGGGGCGCCATACCGGGTGGAATTTGATGATGGCACGATCACAACCGGCACTCTCGATGACCAAGGCTTTGCACGCATAGACAACCCGCCGGGGGAGGGGGGCGGCTACTTTGGTTACGACACTCGAGACCCCTTTCCCCTTGTTGATAAGGCCAAAAACAGCCTGGCAGGCTGTGTACCCAGCACACCAGAGCAAGCAGAACTCGCCATTGCACGCTATCGCCAACAAGAGACCGAGCACGGGAAAGACCACTACTTCGCCGATGAAATCGCTGTCTCAGGTGCATGGGGTGTGGGTTACGACGACATGATCGACAGTTATGCCTATGCCGATGATCCGGTCAGTGATGAGGCCGCTCCCGCGACCCCGGGTGAACATGAGCAAGTGCCATTGAGCGAAGGCTCGCGAGCTCAATCATGAGCCGGTCCAGTATTGCTCAGCTGGAAGAAGACACCTTTTTACTGATCCTCAACTGGGTTGAAGAGGTGGTCGAAGGCAAGGGAGCGTCCTTGGCGCAGATGATGGTCAGCACCGTGCTGGGGCTGATTCCCTTCGTCGGCCAGGCCGTGGATGCCTACAACATTTTGCGCTGCCTTTATCACCTCTCGCGCACCCCGGACAGCCGCGAGCATTGGCTGGACCTTGTGCTGTCGCTGATTGCGTTGGTGCCAGGGTTCGGGGATGCGCTGAAAAACGTCTGCAACATGCTGCGTCACGACAAGCCTATGGGGCGAATTCTGGACAGCTTGCCGCGCCATGTTCGCGGCGACATCGAAACCTGGTTCCGTACCCTTGACTGGGCGCGTTACACCGCAGAAATGATTCAGAACCTCGACACCATCCTGCAGGGCCTGATCACCATGCTCAGCCGCAGCCTGAGCAGTTGGGCGCTGGGGCGTAAGGGCGTGCAGCAACTGATCAATCAGTTGAGTGAACTGCAAAAAATAGCGGGGCGCAAAATCACCGAAGCAATGGATACCCTCAAACGCGCCCATCAAAAGGCCCTTACCGACCCGTTGCCCAGCACCACCGCGCGCACACCCGCCGCACCGGGGGCGGTCAAGGCACCTGCACCCAACAGCCAAGCCAGCGGCAATGTGGCGATACCCACCGCGGGTACCCGCTTACCGGCCCAGGGTCGGGTCACGGCGCAGCAACGCCAAAGTGAACGCTCCAGCCAGCGTCCGCATCAGATCAGCGTGTCGGGCGAGCACATCACCGATTACTACTTCGTCAAACGCCAACGCCGGCGAAGCAAAGTCAACCATAGCGGCCAGCTTTATGAAATGAGCCAGCCGGGGCACCACGGTATCGACCATGTGTGGCACAGCGGGACGTTGCCGCTGGGTTACCGGATCAGCGACACCAAGGGCACGGGCGGAGCGTTCCATAAGCTGGAAACCGCCAAGGCGGTATTTGCCGGGCTGGAATACGGCATCGATGCCTATTTGGGGATGGACGACGAAAAACGCGTGGAGCGAGCCGTCAATAAACCCACGGTGGGGGATGGGCGGCAACTGAGTCATAAGTGGGTTGCGGCGAAGATCGAGGGGGCCGGGATAACTGAAAGCCACTATCTCCGGTTAACTCGCGGGATCAAGGCGTGGGAGAGAGTGGATTTCAAGCTAGGCGCTGAAACTCAATTCGCAGGCGGTAAGGCCACTCGCCAGTTGGTGAAGTGCCCCTATGACCGGAGCCTTATCACTGTGGTCGGCCCCAACCATAACCTTCATGAACGAGCCAAAGGCCCGGTCACGCCAAAATGCTGCAAAGCCGCGGTGTCACACCAGATTGGTACCGAGTTCGTTTTGCCTACCCAAATGTTGCGAGAGTAACGCCATGAAAAATCTCCCCATGCCCGATTGGTCACGCTGGTTCAGTTGGAAGATCGCAGAAGCTGATTTTGAAGAGCGTCGTGAGCGCTACATACGTTTTGAGAATTACGTGATTAATTTTGAAGACAACGTGAAGGGCATGCACATGATTACTACCGACTTGCCCAAATATCGCGAGCGCTCCAAGCCCGGTGGCTTGATGACTTCGACGCGGCGTCGGCTTTGGGACACCCTAGACTGGCTCAATCTGCAATATTCCGCCGGTGCCCCGGTAGAACAATTGGCGCAGGTCTGGCCCTATGCCCTGGAGTGGGCGGAAGAATACGGAGAGTTTCACGCGCAGTACCATCAGTCGCCTGAAGCGGGCAATTACATGACACCTCACGCCGCCTTGCGCACCGAAGAGTATTGGATCGTTGCCTTGCGTCTGACCTGTTGCGGCTTGCTTAGCGGTTACGCGCATTGCATGCCCAGGGTCATGGCATTTCTGGATTACGCCAATGAATTGATGGGCGTGCGCGACGGTTTACTGGAGCGCTTGGTGCGCCCGTTTGTGCCGGATCGCGGCACGCCGCCGGACAGCTGTACCCGGCATTTGCCGTATCGAAAATTGCTCAAGGTGTTCAACGGTATTCCGGCCAAACGTCCCGGATTGCTCAAAACCTATTTGGATGAGTGGTACCACGCCAGCCGCCGCGAGCCTTATATCGATAGGCATGAACGGGGCGGGTTTAGTCATTTTGGCTACTGGTCCTGGGAAGCTGCGGCAGTGACCTGGTTACTGCGCATCGACGACAGCAGCTACCGCGATATGCCGTTCTACCCCAAAGACTGGGCCGATTTCGCCCGGCAATACCCTCCACCGCCCCTTGATTCGATCCGACGTAACGCAGACAGCTGCCCGCAAAGCGGTTGGTGGTGGAGCGATGCGAGTAGCGATTCCCTGCGCCGTTTTGAGGCAGGGGAGATTTTCCCGGACGCAGGCACCGCCCGAGGCATCACGGTGTGGTACTGGGCGCTCGACCAGCGCAGGGAGGGTTGAGCTCATGCCTGAACTTTGACTGATCAACCCGTCACCCCCCCCATTTGATCACCCGTTAGCGGACGCGACCTAAGTAAAAGGTGCGCAGGAGTTGTACATGCTGAATATCTGGAGTTACTTCACGCGCTGGGGACTGCCGCTGCTGCGCCAAGTCAACAGCGCCGCGCCCGTTTTGGTGGCGCTAGCGGTGTTGTTTGCCTTGGTCGGGATCTGGTGGTTAGGGCCGCAGTGGATATGGCGTGAACATAAGCCGCTGGCCGAGTTACACATGCGATTGGTCGTCAGTGTGTGGGTGCTGCTGGTACCTATCGTTATTTGGGCATGGTGGAGTCGGCGTCGTTATAAGAAGTGGCAGACCGAGCGTCAACACGAGGCTGCGGTAGAGGCTGATCCCTGCCTGCCCTATGTTGAGGCGCAGGAACGGGCGCTGGACCGCAGCTTGGCCAGCTTGCTGGATAACATGGAACACCGTCGTTCACTGTATCAATTGCCGTGGTATTTGGTGCTAGGGGAGGAGAATGCCGGTAAGACCAGTCTGATTACCCGTTCCAATCAAAGCTTTTCGCTGTCTCATGTGGCCAAGGCCGGGGCACGTGCCTATCACGACGAGATGTTGGCCTACACCGTGGATTGGTGGATAGGTCATGAAGCGGTATTGATTGACCCGCCAGGCGAATTCATCACCCAGCCGAAGGGGGGGCCGAGCACAGGTCCGACTGATATGACCGGGGTGGTGAAGCAGAGTGTTGATAAAGAGAAGCCGGTCTTGCCGGCGGGCACCCATCCACGGCTGTGGCTGCATCTGCTTGACTGGCTGGGCCGCAACCGCAGCCGGCGTGCCTTGAATGGCGTGGTATTGGTGGTTGATCTCCAGGCTTTGCTCAAGCAAAGCCCAGAACAACGCAAGGCGCTGGCGACGGTCTTGCGCACGCGCGTCTATGAACTGACCCGGCAGTTGGGCACGCGTTTGCCGCTGTACGTGGTATTGAGCAAGCTTGATCTGCTGGAAGGCTTCGAAGAGTTCTTCGCCCGTTTGCCCCGTTCAATGCGCGAAGACCTGTTGGGCTTTACCTTCAGCCTGGAAGGCGTAGACGACTTTGATGCATGGCTGGCGGAGTTGAGAACACGCTTTGACCGTTTTGTAGAGCAGTTGAATGATCAGGTACTCGACAGTCTCAGCGAATCGCGCGCGCAGGAGGAGCGGGATCGGATGCTGGCCTTGGTGGGGCAGTTGTCAGGGGTGCGCCCGGCGTTGTTCAGTGTTCTCACTGAAATGCTCGGCAGTGATCGCTTCACGACCCCGGCCTTGGTGCGTGGATTGTATTTGTCTTCGGTTTACCAGCAAGGTGAGCTGAGTAATGCGTTCGTCCGTGAAGCAGCTCTACCACACGGCCTGAAGGCACCTGCGCCAGAGGCCAAACCCGCTGGGGGCACGCTGATTTATTTTGCCCAGCATCTGTTTCAGCGCATTATTTATTCCGAAGCGGGACTGGCAGGCGATAACGTCAAGGTCACGCAGAGCAAGCGCCGTTTGCTTTTGGCCGGTTCTGTCGTGGCCGCGTTGGGCGGGTTGCTGGTGGTCGGTGGATGGCAGTTCTACTTCGGTATCAATCGCGATAAAGCCGATACCGTCCTGCTCAAAAGCCGGGAGTTCAGTGCCCGTGATATCGACAGTCGCGTGGATGTCACCGGGCGCAATCTGTTGGCACCATTGGACCAGATACGGGATGCGGTGGCCGTTTACGGCGACTACCGCCAAGCCTGGCCTTTGCTGGCCGAAATGGGCTTGTATCAAGGTCGGGCAATTGGGCCGATGGTGGATGCGGCTTATCTCAACCTGTTGTCCAAACGCTTTCTACCAGCCATTGCCGGTGGTGCCATGACGGTGATCGATACTGCACCGCCAGGCAGTAGTGAGCAGTTGGCAGCGTTGCGCGTGTATCGGATGATCGAAGAGCGGAAGAATCGCCGTCCGGCGATGGTCAAAGAGTGGATGGCCGCTCAGTGGCAGCGTGCTTATCCCGGCCAAGGCCAGGTGCAGGCCGATTTGATGCATCATCTGGATTACGCTTTGCAATACGCTGATGCTGATTTACCTCAGTACAGCGGGCGCGTGGCTGAGGTGCAGCAGGAACTACGCAAGGTCCCCCTGGCGCAGCGGGTGTATGCGCGCATGAAGCAAGATGCTCAAGCGCGGTTGCACGCGCCGCTGGATTTGCGTCACGAAGTGGGACCAGCGTTCGATATGGTCTACCAGTCGCTGCCAGGTGCGGGGGAGTCCAGTCATGAGGCGCAATTGACGCTGGCGTCGTTGTTAACCGCCAAGGGCTTTCGCGACTATTTCGAGGCCAATACCTCACAAGTGATTGAACTGGCGATGATCGACGCCTGGGTGCTGGGCGAGCGACAAAAGCTCGACTACTCCGAGGAAGATCGCAAGGTTTTGACAGAGCGTGTGCGCACGCTGTACAGCGCCGATTATGTGGACAGTTGGCGCCGCGCCTTGAATGCGCTGGCCGTCACCGATTTTCGTGATTTGAGTCATGGTGTGGCCGTGCTGGAGCAGGTGACGGGTCCGGCTGCGCCATTGCGCCGTTTGTTGGAAAGCGTGCGTGACAATACGGTGATCTACCCTCCGCTGGCGGCTGCGGGCACATCGCTGGCAGTGGCCGAGGTCAAACAGCCCCAGTCTGACGAGGCAGGGCAGCGCCAGGCAGCAGGCATCCGACGTGCCTTTGCCGGGCTGTCCGATTTGCTCACAGACAAGGGCGAGCGTCCGTCGTATTACGACGAGACCCAGCAAGCGATCCTGGCAGTCTACGACTATGCCAAGGCTGTTCAAGACCAGCCGGATCGAGGTAAGGCCGCGCTCAACGCTGTACTCAAACGATTCTCGATGACCGGCCCCGATCCGATTGCGACGTTGCAGCGGGTTGCTACCGGCTTACCTGAACCCATGAATCAGCAGGTAAGGCATCTTGCGGACCAGACCTCACAGGTGCTGGTGTTTGAGGCGTTGCGCGAGCTGGAAAAGCGCTGGGATACGGAGATCTACAGCTTCTACCAGCAACGGTTGGCCGGACGTTACCCGTTTTCGGGCAGTTCGGTGGATGCTTCACTGGACGACTTCGAGGCCTTCTTCGGGCCTCAAGGTCGCTTGCAGAAGTTCCAGGATCAGTACTTGAACGTATTTATCAAGGATAACTTGGACGCGTTGTACTCCAGCCAGCGTGGCAACTATTTAGTACGCACAGATGTACTCACCCAACTGGAAACGGCCCAGCGCATTCGCGATACCTTCTTCAACCAGCGTGGCGCCCTCAGTGTGCAGATGACTCTTGAGCCGCTGGCCCTGAGCGGCAATCAGCGCAGCAGTTTGCTCAGCAGCGACGGTCAGCTGATCCCTTACAGTCACGGCCCTAGCCAGAGTATCGGGTTGATCTGGCCGAACGTGCTGGGGGATGCCAGTGGGAGCCGGTTGACCTTGGTTAACAGTGCAGGCAACAGTGTCAGCCTCGGTTTCCGTGGCCCATGGTCTCTGTTTCGCTTGCTCAACCGGGGGCAGCTCAATGCTCGTACGGCCACTAGCGTTGACCTGAGCTTTATTGCCGGTGACGGCATGATGCGTTACCGGATCAGCGCTGAGAAGGCCAACAACCCGATTAGCCAGCGCAGTTTCGAGGGCTTCGTTTTGCCCCGGACTTTGCTTCAGGATCGGTCGAAATCTGGGGTGAGCGAGGTCGCCCAGCGTTAAGAAAGAGGGGGGGTAACGGATAGAGCTCAGACGCTGAAATGTGCAGTCCAGGCGCTGGAGCAGTTCTGGGCCTCGCTGCCCTTTGTGCGCGAGGACATGCCGGGGATTCAGGCTGCTTACGAAACGGTGCTGGCCCTGTTGCGTGATAGCGTTAAGTTCTTGCTGCCCAATCGCGCCGAACTCGTGGACATGAGCGAGCTTCGGCAAGTGCATGTGGATATGGCGCGGCTACCATAACTATTGAAAATCCAGCGCTGAGTTTTATCAGATAACGCTGCATAGCGGGTGCTGTCTCGGTATTGCCGATCGGTGCAGGTATGAACTGTGAGGCAGCGATCAACCCTCTGGTGTCGCGCAAACAACAACTCAGCGTGCTCAAGCACATCGAGTTGGCCCGCCAGCAAGGTGCACGCGTGGTGTCGGGTGGTGAGTTGCAAGAAGGTGAGGGCTTCTATGTGCAGCCAACCATTTTGGCGGACATTGACCACAGCATGGCGGTTGCCCGCGAGGAAGTGTTTGGACCTGTGCTGGCCGTAATGCCGTTTGATGATGAAGATACCGCCATCAATCTGGCCAACGATAACCGCTATGGCCTGGCTGCCAGCCTCTGGACCAACGATCTGACCAAGGCGCTGAACCTGGTGCCACGCATTGAAGCCGGCACCGTGTGGGTCAATGCCCATGTGCTGCTTGACCCGGCCATGCCGTTTGGTGGCGTCAAGCAATCGGGCATGGGGCGTGAATTCGGGCGCATGGTGATCGAGGCCTATACGGAGCTTAAGTCGGTGTGCATCGCACACTGATTACGCCAGCTTCGAACGCAGAGGTGAGGGGTCGCAATGCCCCTCACGCGGACACCTGTCATTAATTTTATGTCGACTGATACAAAACCTATGATAAGGTCCGCAACACACCTCAAGAGCACCTGTGGAACATGGCCCGTCCTCGTACATTCGATGAAGCACTCATTCTCAACGCAGCCGTTGATGCCTTTTGGGTGCGGGGTTATGAGGGGACTTCGACCCGGGATCTGGTGAAGTGCACCGGCCTCAGCCAGCCCAGTCTCTACAACGCCTTTGGCGACAAGCGAAGCCTGTACCGTCGCTCTCTTGAACATTATCTGGAATGCAGCGTACGTGATCGAATCCGACGCCTTGAGGCCTTGTCGGACGCGGGTAGGGCGATTACCGGTTTTTTTGCTGAGGTGCTTGAGCGTTCGCTGAGCGATCCCCTTCATCGTGGCTGTTTGCTGGTGAACTCGGCCCTTGAAGTGACAGCCGAAGACCCGGACTTGCGTCAGGCCGTGGCCAGTGAGTTAGAGACTATTCGGCGTTTTTTCCAGGACCGTTTGGCTGCATTTCATGACCAGCAGGGTGGAGTACCCGCGGTTGATGTTCGTCGGGGTGCCAATCACCTGTTGAGCGTTCTGCTGGGCATCAGGGTCCTGGCGCGCGTCAACCCGGAACCCGAAGACCTGACACAAGCCATTGATGTTGCACTTAACAGCCTGGGCTTGCCGCCCCTGGCCCCTTCCTGCGCTCACTAAGCTCACTGTATGGAGTCACCCCATGATCCAGTTTTACTATCACCCGTCCCCCAACCCCGCAAAAATTGCGCTGTTTCTGGAAGAGACGGGCTTGCCCTACGAGCTCATTCCGGTCGATACCCGCAAGGGTGAGCAGCACGATCCTGCGTTTCTCAAGATAAACCCGAATGCCAAGACGCCCGCGATGGTGGACGGCGACGCTATCGTGTTCGACAGCAATGCCATGTTGCTGTATCTGGCCGAGAAAACCGGCCAGTTTCTACCGAGCGGCGACCTCAAGTCACGTGGTGACATGTACAGCTGGTTGATGTTCGTTGCCACCGGGATTGGGCCTTACTCGGGGCAAGCCGTGCATTTCAAGCATTTTGCCCCTGAACCCAAAGACTATGCCGTCACACGCTACAACTACGAAGCCTGGCGTCACTGGTCCATTATCAATGATCGCCTGGCCAACAGCCCGTACATGCTGGGCAACGAATACACCTTGGTCGATATGGCGGTATGGGGTTGGGCGCGCGCAGTCCCGTTCATTCTGGGTGAGAACGCCTGGGAAAAGCTGCCAAACGTCAAGCGTCTTCTAGATGAGATCAATACCCGACCGGCCGCGCAGCGTGCTGAGGCACTGAAGACCCAGCACACTTACAAGACTGAAATGGACGCTGATGCTCGCAAAGCGATGTTCCCGCAGATCGCGCATTAAACAGCACGACGCTACTTAACTGCAGGTACTGCTCAAGGCGTCCTTTCTGATTCAGTGATGAAATACCGGCCCATTGGGCTTTAGCCGGATCCCGTCACGCAGCCTTGTCCAAGGGATGTCGGCGGGGTCGGCAGTCATCGGGCCGGGTGCCTTGGCTACCAGCACGTGCTCGGCAATGGGCTGGAAGTCGGCGCGAAAATGCACTGAGCTTTTGTTGACCAGTACGCTCATTTTTTCAGGAATTATGCCGGCCAGTCGGTACAGGGTACGGTCCAGCATCTGGCATTTGCTGGAGCTGACGGCGATCTGCACATCGCCAATCTTCAGGCAGGCAACGGGGCCGACATCGACGTCCATGCCATTCATCATAGGCCCTTCGAACCGGCAACGGCCATCGGACAGGTGGGTCACTTGAAAGCGCCCGCGCAGAGGCGAGTCACCCGGCACGCCAGATTGCCCGCCCAATGAGATGTCGATGACACTGCCAAGCCCTGCGGCAATGGCGGACTGAACGGCTGCCGGGTCGTAGATCAGCCCCACGGCGGCGTTGCGCGCGTCATGTTTGATCAGGGCCTTGAGCAGGCCCATGGTGTTGGCATCGCCGCCCGCTCCGGGGTTGTCCTGGGTGTCTGCAATGACGATGGGGCGCTGTGCCGACTCAGCCAGGGCCATCGCCCGCTGCACGGCTTCGTCCGGCAGCAGCAGGGGCACTTCCCACTGATATTCTTCACTGACCAACTTCTCATACAGGGTGGTGACGGCCTGGTTTAACGGCTGTGAGTGCAAGCCATAGCCCCAGATGACCGGTCCGCATTCTTCGAAGTCCGCCGCAGGAAAACCCGGCGTGAAGGACAGTGACAAGTCTTCGGACTCAAGCTGCGCCAATTGCAGGTAAAGGCTGCGTGCAGGATCGAGGAGGGTGCACATGCCATTGACTGGAATCAGGAAGGGCAGCCGCAGGTGGGCGCAATGCAGCTTGCCGCAGCGTAGCCGCAGGTCGAGCAACCGAGCCGCCTTGACGCCGGTGTCGGCCATGTCCACGTGGGGGTAGGTGCGAAAAGCAACCATGGCATCGGCTTGCTCGAGCATCACTTCGGTCACGTTGGCGTGCAGGTCCAGTGACACCACGATCGGTAGCTCCGGCCCCACGACCGCGCGCAGTCGACTGAGGAGCGTGCCTTCGCCGTCGTCGGTGTGTTCGGCAACCATGGCGCCGTGCAGGTCCAGATAAATGCCATCGATGGTTTCGTTGGCCGCCGCCTCGATGATTTCACCGGCAATGCGCTCATAGGTCTCTTGGGTGACGTGGGCCGATGGGCTGGCCCCGGCCCAGATCACCGGAACCACGTCATAACCCAGGCGTTCGGCCTCAAGCAAAAAGCCGCCAGCCGGGATGTTGACCTCGCGTAACTTCAACAGGTCCTGGCCTCTGACCATTTGCGGAAACCCTTCACCTCTGACGAAGTTTTCGTAGGCCGCTTTGGAAGGCGCGAAGGTATTTGTCTCGTGCTGGAAACCAGCGACCAGAATTCGATAGGTCATGGCAGTAAAGACACCTTTTTATAATTGATTTAGACGGGCTGGGAAGTCGTTGCGGTGAGTCGGGGGTGTTCCGGTTTATTGGCCGCCAGAAGCACGGCACCGATCAGAAGAATGAGCGCGATGACCATCAGGCCCGAGTCGGAATGACCGGTGGCGGTTTTGACATAACCGATCAGTGTGGGGCTGAGGAATCCGCCCGTGAGCCCGATGGTATTGATGATTGCAATGCCGCCGGCGGCTGCATCACCTTTCAGATGCTGCGAGGGAATTGCCCAGAACACGGTGTAGGCGGCCCACATCATGGTGGTGGCCAGGGTCAGCATCAGCAGGGATACAGCGAAGTTGGTTTTATAAAACACCGAGGCGGTCAGGCAAATTGCCCCGAGCAATGCCGGTACGGCGGTGTGCCAGCGACGCTCATAGAAACGATCTGAGGTCCGGCCAAAGATCAACATGCCCGCCATTGCGCCAATGTAAGGAATGGCCGAGTACCAACCGATCTGCATGGTGTCGTGAATGCCGGACTCTTTAATGATGGTCGGCAGCCAGAAGCTCATGGCATAGATGCCGCAAATCAGACAGAAATACCCGGCGGCCATCAGGTAAACCCGCGGGTCTTTCAGAACCTGCTTGAACGAATGGTGATCGCCCCGGCCAGTGCCGATGTGTCGCTCCAGCGCCAGTTTCTCGCTGTCGTCCAGCCAAGGGGCGGTGGCGGGCTTGTCACTCAGCACCTTTAGCGCGATCACACCCAGCAGCACAGCGGGGATGGCCTCCAGGAAAAACATCCATTGCCACCCGGACAACCCGTGCACACCCTCGAAGGTGGTCATTAGCCAGACCGAAAGCGGTGCGCCAAATATCCCGCCCAGCGGAGCGGCCAGCATGACGATTGCGAGCACTTGCCCCAGGCGTTCGCGGCCGTACCAATAAGTCAGATAGAACAGCATGCCCGGCGCAAAACCCGCCTCAAACACACCGAGAAAAAAGCGCAAGACATAAAAGGCGCGCTCTGTTTCAACGAACATCATGCAAGCCGATGTCGTGCCCCACAGGATCATCACGCGACTGAGCGTCTTGCGGGCGCCGATCTTGGGCAGCAGTAAGTTGCTCGGCGTTTCGAACAGCGCGTAGCCAATAAAAAAGATACCGGCACCCAGGCCATACGCAGCATCGGACAGGTTCAGATCGCTTTGCATCTGAAGTTTGGCGAACCCCACGTTCACCCGGTCCAGATACGCCACGAAGTAACACACCAGCAAAAAAGGTAATAACCGCCAGTCGATCTTGCGATAGATGGCCGATAGCTCGCGCGATGGATTGATGCTGCTCTGCATACTGCTCTCCGCTGTCGCTTTTTTATTGTTTGAAGGATCTTCAAGTGGAATCCTCCCATGAGCAAGAGCAACTTTTTCATGTTAGCGTTGCCCTGAAAGCAACAGAGTTCAACTCAGTGGGTGGTCTGTGAGAGATTTGAATCAACGCCGCATGCGTTATTTCTATGAGGTGCTGTCCAGCGGTTCCATTCGCGGGGCCGCCGAGAACCTAAACACCGCGCCTTCAGTGATTACCCGGCAAATCCAACTGCTGGAAGAAGAGGTTGGCGCTGTCTTGTTTGAAAGACAGGCACGCGGTGTGGTGCCCACTGAAGCAGCGCAGTTTCTCCTGGAGTTCTGGCGTGGCTGCCAGGCCCAGCAAGAACATCTCGAGGACCGCTTGCGAGGGCTGAAGGGCTTGAGGGAAGGGGATATTCGCATTGTCATCAGCGAAGGCTTCATCGACGTGCTGATCGACAAGGTCTTGAGTGATTTCACCCACACCTACCCCGGCATTCGCATCACCCTGGACGTATTGCCGGTCAACAGCGTGCTTGAGGAAGTGGCGCAAAGCGCCGCCAGTTTTGGCCTGGCCTACAATCCTCCGGCGCACCCCGAAGTGACGTATCGCGCCTCTTCGCTGCAACCGGTGCGGTTATTGATGCGTGCCGATCACCCGCTGGCGCAGCTCAGTGAACCGTTGCAGCTGGACGAGATCCTGCGTTACCCGCTGGCCGTGATGCCATCGGAGTACGGCCTGGGGCAAATCATCCAGCTCGTCCTGCACACCGAAAACCTGTCCATTCGGCCGGCCATGGTCACCAACTCGCTCACGGCCCTCAGGCGTTACGTGATGAGCGGCGACGCGGTCACCATGATGAGCGAGTTTTCGGCATTCAACGACAGGGCAAGCGGTGCGCTGGTGACGCGCTCGATCGATCACCCGCTGTTTCAGAATGTCCATGCCCGACTGTTGGTCAAACTCAAGAAGCCCCAGTCGGTGGGGGCTGAAGAGCTTCTCAAGTGGATCGAGCAACGGACCTTTATTTTCAACCCTGACCTTGAGCCGGAGGCGGCCCGTTCAAGCCCAGCCGCTCCATGATGAACGTGACGAAAGCATTCAGCTTCGGCAGGGATTTTTTGGAGCGCAAATACACCATTTGAACCGGCTTGGGCTCCGGTAAACAGGCATTCATGATGGTCACCAGCTCACCGTTGGCCAGCGCCGTCGCCACTAGAAAGTCGGGTTGCATCAAGATCCCGCAACCGCCAATCGCCGCTTCCAGAAGGACTTTGCCATCGTTGCTTTTGAGCACCGCCCGCTCAGGCCACGGCACTTCTTTATTGCCGTGTTTCAAGGGCCAGGCAAAGCGATTGTTCCAGGACGTGTGGGTGAGGATGTTGTGCCGATAGAGCTCTTCCGGGGTGTGCGGCTCCTGCCACTTCTCCAGGTATTTGGGGGCCGCGCAGATCAGCATCCGGTAGGGCGGTAGAGGTTTTGAAACCAGATTGGCGTCCACCAGCTCAGAAATCCTGAAGCCCAGATCAAACGAGCTTTCGTACAGGTCCACCACTTTGTTGCTCAGGATCAGCTCTATCTGTACCTGCGGGTAAAGCTGCATGAACTCGGTCACCAGCGGACCGATCAACGCGCTCCCCAGGGTCATCGGCGCCGTGACACGAAGCAGGCCGCTGGGGTTGGCGGTCGAGGCTTCGACCCGGCTGAAGGCGAACTCGATCTGCTCGAGGGCGATTTTTGACTCCTCGTAAAACAGGCGGCCTTCGCCCGTGACCGACTGGCGGCGGGTTGTGCGCTGTATCAGCTTGGTGTTCAACGCCTTTTCAAGGCTCTGAATGTATCGCCCCACCATGACTGCGGACATGCCCACCTGTAGCGCGGCGTCAGCAAAACTACCGGCCTCGACCACGGCTACAAAAACTTCCATTTGCCTGAGTTTGCTCATCAAAAATGCCTTCTGGCCGTGCCCAAAAAATCTGAAAAACCTTATAGCTCAATTGCTGGCCAAACGTTCAGTCAGCATCGATTACGAACCTCAGGTTATACAAGTACTAACTTTCAGTGCGTTTATTACCCACTGGTTTGTTCCTATATTAATTAAGAACACACATAAGCGATGAGGTCACATCACATGCAAACCAGACTGGACAAGGCCTTGAGCGCTTTCAGCCGTGCGGATCTGTTGCAAGGTGCCACCGGCATTCAACGCGCCGGACGGCTGGAGCAACAGTTGGGCTTGCGCGAGCAGGGCGTCAGTCTTTACCTCAAACGCGATGACCACATGCTCATCGGCGGTGGCGGCAATAAGCTGCGCAAGCTGGAGTTCCACTTGGGCGCAGCGCTGGAGGACGGCGTTGATACGATCATCACCGTTGGCGGCATTCAATCCAACCATGCGCGTCTGACGGCAGCTGTCTGTGGCCGCTTGGGCATCGCTTGCGAACTCATCCTGACTCGCTCGGTGCCCAAGGCAGACACCGATTACGAACTCAATGGCAACGTGCTGCTGGATCACCTGTTTGGTGCCCGTTTGCAAGTGCTGGAAAAGGGCGCCGATTCGCTGGCCGCCGCCGAACGTCGGGCCACTGAACTGCGTGCTGCCGGGCGCAAGGTCCTGGTCATTCCCACCGGCGGTTCCACCCCGTTGGGCAGCCTGGGATACGCCCGTTGCGCAGCAGAAATAGTCCGGCAAGAGGCCGAGCTGGATGTTCAATTCACCGAAGTAGTCATCCCCAACGGTAGTGCGGGCACCCACGCCGGGCTTGCTGCGGGCTTCGAACTGCTGGAGCGGGGAGCTGGCACCGTCAGGTCGTGGTCGGTTCTGGCCGATCAACCCACCTCTGTACTCAAGACCCGGCAGTTGACCGAAGAAGCCCTCGCATTGCTTGGCCATCCGACAACGCTTGCGCAGCAGGCCATCAATATCGATGGCAGCCAATTGGGCGAGGGCTACGGGCTGCCGACGCCTGCAATGATTGAGGCAGTGCAACTGTTGGCCCGTTGTGAAGGGCTGTTGGTCGATCCGGTCTACTCGGGCAAAGCCTTCGCCGGTCTGATCGCTGACTTGCGACAAGGGCGCTATCGCTCAGGCGATAACGTGCTGTTCGTGATGACGGGTGGCACCCCGGGACTGTACGCCTACCGGGACACCTTCACCCAGGCATCTGAATAACCTGACTTGACGCAAAACCTGCCATTGCCGCCCGTACACGGGCTGCGATGACAGTCCCGGCCGCCCAGCCGTTGGCTAAATATAATAAATAAGGAGATCGCTATGGATGCGCCAAACGAACGTTCGGCTGCGGGTTCAATCGTCCCGCTTGATACGGATCGCGATGAAACGCAGGAGTGGCTGGAGTCGCTGGAAGCCGTCGTTCGCGACGATGGTTGCGAACGTGGGCAGTTTTTACTCAAACAGTTAGAGCAACACGCAAGAGCACTTGGCATCACCGCGCACGTGCATCCGTACTCGGCCTATCGAAACACTATTTCGATTGAACGCCAGGGGCCTTACCCAGGCGACCTGGCGGTCGAGGAACGGATTACCTCGATCATTCGCTGGAATGCATTGGCCATGGTGGTGCGGGCCAACCAGGCTTACGGGGAACTGGGCGGGCATATCGCCAGTTATGCCTCTGCGGCGGAAATCTTCGAGGTGGGGTTCAACCACTTCTTCCGTGCCCGCGATGAGCAGCATGGCGGCGACCTGGTGTTTTTCCAGCCGCATTCGGCCCCCGGTGTGTACGCCCGGGCGTTCCTTGAAGGGCGCTTGTCTGAAGAGCAACTGGGCAATTATCGGCAAGAGGTCGGTGGCAATGGGCTGAGCTCTTATCCGCACCCTTGGCTGATGCCAGACTTCTGGCAGTTCCCCACCGGCTCGATGGGCATTGGCCCTATCAGTGCCATTTACCAGGCGCGTTACATGCGTTACCTCGAACACCGCAACCTGGCCGACACTGCCGAGCGCCATGTCTGGGGAGTCTTTGGTGACGGCGAAATGGACGAGCCGGAATCCATTGCCGGGCTCACGCTGGCCGCGCGGGAAAAACTCGACAACCTGACCTTTATCGTCAATTGCAACCTGCAACGTCTGGACGGCCCGGTGCGCGGTAACGGTCAGGTCATACAGGAGCTTGAAGCGCTATTTACCGGAGCCGGGTGGAACGTGATCAAGGTGATTTGGGGCTCGGACTGGGACCCCCTGTTTGCCCGTGACACCCACAACGCTCTGTTGCAACGCTTCGCCCAGACTGTCGATGGTCAATACCAGACACTCGGGTCCAAGGACGGCGCCTATAACTTGCTGCACTTTTTCCAGCAAGACCCCGAGATCCAGTCGCTGGTCTCGCACATGTCCGATGCCGAAATCGATGCCTTGAAGCGCGGTGGTCATGACTTGCGCAAGCTGTATGCCGCGTTCGCCGCTGCCAAGGCGCACCAGGGGCAACCCACCGTGATTCTCGCCAAGACCAAAAAAGGATATGGCATGGGCGGCGCCGGTGAGTCGCGCATGACCTCGCACCAAGCCAAAAAGCTGGATGTCGAGGCGCTCAAGGCGTTCCGTGATCGTTTCGCACTGCCGCTGTCTGACGACGATGTGGAGCAGTTGCGCTTCTATCGCCCGGCCGAAGACAGCCAGGAGATGCGCTACCTGCGTGAGCGCCGGGCGGCGTTGGGCGGCTACTTGCCTGCGCGCAACAAAGGCCACGAGCCTATTGGTGTGCCGGACCTGGCCGACTACGCGCGTTTTGCCTTCGAGGCGGACGGCAAAGAAATGTCCACCACCATGGCGGTGGTGCGCATGCTTGGCGGCCTGCTTAAGGACAAGACACTGGGGCCGCGTATCGTGCCGATCGTGGCGGACGAAGCGCGTACTTTTGGCATGGCCAACCTGTTTCGCCAGATCGGCATCTACTCGCCAATGGGCCAGCTTTACGAGCCGGAAGATGCCGGTTCGATGCTCTATTACCGTGAAGCCCGTGACGGCCAACTGCTGGAAGAGGGCATCACCGAAGCGGGGGCTTTGTCTTCCTGGGTGGCGGCGGCGACCTCCTACAGTGCCCACGGCAAGCCGATGTTGCCGTTCTACATCTATTACTCGATGTTTGGTTTCCAGCGCGTCGCGGACTTGATCTGGGCCGCCGCCGACCAGCGTGCCAGAGGCTTTTTGCTGGGCGCCACCGCCGGGCGAACGACCCTGGGCGGCGAAGGGTTGCAGCATCAGGATGGCAGCAGCCTGGTGGTGGCCGCCACCGTACCCAACTGCCGAGCCTACGACCCGGCATTCGCCGGCGAGTTGGCGGTGATTGTCGACCATGGCATGCGCCAGATGATGGAACGCGATGTCGACGAGTTCTACTACATCACCGTGATGAACGAGAACTACGCCCAGCCGTCGCTGCCATGCGGGGTTGAAGAGCAGATTATCCGCGGCATGTATCGCTATGCGCAGACCGAAGCCGATACCTCTCGTGGTTTGGTTCGCCTGCTGGGCAGCGGGACGATCCTGCGCGAAGTGATCGCTGCCGCCGAACTGTTGGCGATTGACTGGCAGGTGTCGAGCGAGGTGTGGAGTGTCACCAGTTTCAGCGAGTTGGCTCGCGAAGCGCGGGAGGTCGAGCGCCACAACCGGCTCAATCCTGCCGAGCCGGAACAGGCCAGCCATCTGAGTGCTTCTTTGACCGGTGATGCGCCGGTGATTGTCGCCTCCGACTACGTTCGCGCCTGGCCACAACTGATCGCCAGCTATGTGGATGCCCGCTTTATAGCGCTGGGAACCGACGGATTCGGCCGCAGCGATACCCGTGCAGCGTTGCGCGATTTCTTTGAAGTGGACCGTCACCACGTGGTCCTGGCAGCCCTGGACGGGCTTGTGCGTGACGGCCGCCTGCCGCGTCAGGTGTTGGCTGATGCCGTTGCGCGTTATGGGCTGGACGGTGATCGCCCAGCGCCCTGGACGTGCTGACGGTTGTCTTTCCATGCGCTCGATAAGCGCTCCCTCCGCTCCGCGAACGCGGAGCCGGACCATTTGCTGGCGGCGGTAAGTCATGAGTGAAATCAGAGAAATCCAGGTCCCTGACATCGGGGACTTCAAAGACCTTCCGGTGATTGAGGTGTTGGTCAAGCCGGGCGATACAGTGGCTGTCGATGATCCGTTGCTGACCCTGGAGTCGGACAAGGCCTCGATGGATGTACCCAGCTCCGAGGCCGGGGTTGTGGTGTCGGTGAATATCAAAGAAGGCGACCGGTTATCCCAAGGCAGCCTTATCCTGACGTTGCAGGTGGCTGTCGACACGCTGCCTGCCGCTCAACCGGCTGCAAGCAGCTTCGTGGAGACTCAAGCTGAGTCGGGTGCCCGTGAAGTCGTGCAACCGCCGCTTATTGGGGCGGTAAAACCTGCAACCGTAGCGCCAGCCAACGCATCGGCTCGAGCACCTCATGCCAGCCCCTCGGTACGCAGTTATGCGCGCAAGCTGGGTGTCGATGTTTCGCGGGTGCAGGCCACTGGCAAGGGCGGGCGCATGCTGCGCGAGGATGTCGAACGCTTCGTCAAGGACGCGCTGGTGCGTCTGCACAGCCCCGGACAGCCAGCCGGTCACAGCGGCAGGCTTGACCTGTTGCCGTGGCCGGAAGTGGATTTTGCGCGTTTTGGCCAGATCGAAAAGGTCGCGCTGTCGCGCATCAAGAAAATCTCGGGTGCCAACCTGTCGCGTAACTGGGTGATGATTCCCCATGTCACCAACAACGAGGAAGTGGACATCACCGAGCTGGAAGCGTTTCGCCAGCAGCTCAATCAGGAAGGTGGCAAGGAGGCGGTCAAGTACACCTTGCTGGCGTTTTTGATCAAGGCGGCGGTTGCGACGTTGAAGGCGTTCCCGGCGTTTAACAGTTCGCTGGGCGACGAAGAGGGCGAGCCGATTCTGATCGTCAAACAGTACTACCACATCGGTTTTGCGGCAGACACGCCCAATGGCCTGGTGGTCCCGGTGATCCGCGATGTCGACCAAAAGGGCATCGCCCAGATAGTCAGCGAATGCGCCGAGCTGGCCCGAAAGGCTCGGGATGGCAAGTTGGGACCTGCCGACATGAGCGGCGGCACCTTCACCGTGTCCAGTCTGGGAGGGATTGGCGGTACGGGGTTCAACCCGATTATCAACGCGCCGGAGGTGGCGATTCTCGGGGTCACCCGGGCGCAAATCCGGCCGTGCTGGGATGGCCAGGCGTTTGCACCACGCCTGATCCTGCCCTTGGCCCTTTCATGGGATCACCGCGTCGTCGATGGCGCTGCGGCGGCGCGTTTCCTTCAGCATCTGGCGGGGCTTTTAGCTGATTTCCGTCGAATTACCCTGTGAGGGAACACGTATGAATCAGGTGAATGAAGTGAGTCTGGAGTGCGACGTGCTGGTTCTGGGCGGTGGCCCTGGCGGTTATTCAGCGGCCTTTCGCTCGGCAGATCTGGGCCGTAAAACCGTGCTGGTGGAGCGTTATGGGACGCTGGGCGGCGTGTGCCTCAATGTGGGCTGCATCCCTTCCAAAGCGGTGCTGCACATCGCCTCGGTGATGGAAGAAGTGCCGCGTTTGGCGTCGTTGGGAGTCGACTTTGGTGTCGGCACCGTTGACCTCGACAAATTGCGCGCGCATAAAAACGCAGTGGTCAGCCAGTTGACGGGCGGCCTTGCCGGGATGGCCAAAGGTCGCAAGGTCGGGGTGGTGCGCGGGCTGGGGCGTTTTCTGGACGCCCATCACCTTGAAGTGGCGCTCTGCACGGGGCCGGGGCAGGAGCCAACGGGCGAAAAACAGGTGATCCGCTTCAAGCAGTGCGTGATCGCTGCTGGCAGTCAAGCGGTAAAACTGCCGTTCATGCCCGATGATCCGCGCATCGTGGATTCAACGGGAGCCCTGGCACTCAAGACTGTGCCCAAGCGCATGCTGGTGGTGGGTGGCGGGATTATCGGGCTTGAAATGGCCACCGTTTATTCCGCGCTGGGGGCGCGCATCGATGTAGTCGAGATGCAGGATGGCCTGATGCAAGGGCCGGATCGCGATCTGGTCAACGTTTGGGACACGCATAACCGCCACCGTTTTGATCAGGTGATGCTGAACACCCGCACGGTGAAAGCCGAGGCCAGCGAGCAGGGCATTCATGTGTCCTTTGAGGGTGAGCAGGCACCTTGCGAACCTCAATGCTATGACTTGGTACTGGTCGCGGTTGGTCGCAGACCCAATGGTGACCGGTTGGGCGCTGAGCAAGCGGGCGTCCAGGTCGATGAGCGCGGGTTTATTCGGGTCGACAAGCAGATGCGAACCAACGTGCCGCACATCTTCGCCATTGGCGATATCGTTGGCCAACCGATGCTGGCGCACAAGGCCGTGCATGAAGGGCACGTGGCAGCCGAAGTGGCTGCGGGTGAGGCCACCCACCAACCGGAGCTGGCGTGCAGTCATTTTGATGCAGTGCAGATCCCGGGCGTGGCTTACACCCATCCGGAGGTGGCCTGGGCGGGTTTGACCCAACAAGAGGCCAAAGATCGGGGTATTGCCGTCGAAGTCGCGGTCTTCCCGTGGGCCGCGTCAGGCCGGGCAATCGCCAATGGTTGTGATGAAGGCTTTACCAAGCTGCTGTTCGACGCCCAGACCCATCGAGTAATTGGGGGAGGGATAGTCGGCACCGGCGCGGGGGATCTGATCAGCGAGGTCTGCCTGGCGATTGAAATGGGCGCCGATGCACTGGACATTGGCAAGACCATCCACCCGCATCCGACCTTGGGCGAAACCGTGGGCATGGCCGCAGAAGTCGCCCGCGGCAGTTGCACCGACTTGCCCGCGCGCAGGCGCTAGGGTGGTCACATCCTGCTTGCCTCCTGCCTTGGGAGCAGGCAGGAAGACCTGAATCAGATAATCCCGCCGTTGGCACGCAAGGTCTGGCCATTGATCCATGCGCCGTCCGGGCCCGCGAGGAATGCCACGGCGGCGGCGATGTCTGCTGGTTCACCCAGGCGTTCGAGCGGGGCCAGTTTGGCCAGGCGATCGATCACTTCCTGGGGTTTGCCGTTAAGAAACAGGTCAGTGGCCGTTGGGCCTGGCGCCACGGCATTAATAGTGATGTTGCGGCCGCGCAGTTCCTTGGCCAGCACGCTGGTCATGGCTTCAACGGCAGCTTTGGTGGCGGCATAGATCGAGTAGGTCGGTTGCAGCAGGGCGGTGACGCTGGATGAAAAGTTGATAATCCGTCCGCCATCGCGCAGGTGCCGGGTGGCTTCGCGCAGGGTGTTGAACGTCCCTTTGAAGTTGATCGCCAGCAAGCGATCGAAGGTGTCGTCGTCCGTTTCGCTCAATGGAGCCAGCGCCATGATTCCGGCGTTATTGACCAGCACATCGACACCGCCGAAGGTGTTGAGGGTGGTTTCGAACAATTGCTTGACCGCCGCACTGTTGCTGACATCCGCCTGAACCGCGAGCGCACTGCCACCCTGTTGGGCGATTTTATCGACCAGGGCCTGGGCCGGTACGGCGCTTCCTGAATAATTGACTACCACTGCGAAACCGTCTTGCGCCAGACGTTCGGCAATGGCTGCGCCAATGCCCCGTGAAGACCCGGTTACGATGGCGACTTTTTTGCTGGACGTACTCATTTTGCAAACCCTCTCGGAAAAAAATAACGCCCCCGGACCGTTGGCCCCGTCATGAGAGCGGCCTGAAATGCGTTCTGCGTAAAGATTTACATGTTTTTAGGGGTGAATAAACAGGGTTTTTATGCAGTCTCTATTCGTAAAATCACAACAATGTTGGCCGGAACGCCACCGATAATGAAAAAAAAGTCATGTTTTTTAATTTGATGAACTCCCGGTCGCTCAATTACTTTTCATCGACCGCAAACCCGCAGCGCTCGTTGTACGCATCCGCCCATTGAACCGGCAGGCAACGTGTACAGCTATGTACTGTTTGATCAGCAAGGCGATGTTTCAGTGTGGCTAAACCCTGCGCTGACATAGCTGCCATAAGGTCCGAAAAACACAGCCTCTAGCTCGGCACTCCCAGCATATCGACTGCTCGACAGGGTTCATGCCCCTGCGCTGCGCGAGCCGGTGTGCTCGCTGCCCATAGCGTGTACGCGGGGTGTGCGGTTGGCTGTCCGAACCGCTGTAATGCCCCCGAATTCATCGCCCACGTGTGCAACTTTCGGTCGCCACATTGACCGAAGGCTCATTTCGCGTGCCGCACGTACCGGGATCATTCTTTTCACAACAACAAATAAAGACGAGGAATCAAAAAGTGTTGGACAGGATAGTAGGGCCTCTTTTGCCTGTTGCATTTGTCATATTCCTCGGTTTCATTGCTGGCAAGCGCGGAAAGTTAAACCATTCGGACAGCTTGTTGATCAGCCGTCTGGTGCTCGGTTGGATCATGCCGGCGTTGCTGTTCATTGGTATGGCAAACACCCCGCGGGAGCAGTTACTGGACTTGCGGTACATCCTGGCGACGGTTGTGGGCATCATCGGCATGTTCGGGATCGCGCTGGGTATTGGCTGGTTACGTCTTCGCGACCTCAAGGCGGCAACCCTCAAAGGCCTGGTCAACGGCTTTCCTGATGCTGCGTTCATGGGGATTCCAATCCTTGGCGCCATGTACGGGCCGGGCAGTCTCTACTCGGTGCTGGTGCTCAACCTGGTGGCGACCTTGATCATGATCCCCTTGACCATCATGTTGCTCACCCTGGCTGATGGCAAAGGCAGTGGCGCTCAGGCGTTTATGTCGAGCCTTTCAACGGCGGTGCGACGCCCCCTTGTCTGGGCGCCTGCGCTAGGCATTGTGGTGTCACTGCTTGAGATCAAGTTGCCTCCTGTCGTCGGCGAGTCATTCAACCTGTTGGGCAAGGCTACCCCTGGCGTATCGCTGTTTTGCCTCGGTCTGATCATGTCGACCGATAAATTGAAGATGTCGGGTGAGGTGTGGTCAAACCTGGGGCTCAAGTTGTTTATTCAACCTGCGTTAATGTTTGGTGCGATGGTTGTCATGGGACGGCATGGATTATTTGCGCAGCAAATGATTTTGTTGAGTGCGCTGCCCTCCGCGACGATACCCGCAATGTTCGCCAATCAGGCCGGTGTGTATCAGCGTGAGGCTGCGACTTCGATTTTGATCAGTACGGTGCTGTCGGTTGTTACTTTTTCAGCGGCGATTTACTTGATCGACGGTGGTCTAGCGGCCTGAGTGTCGGATTCTGTAGAAGATCCCCCGTGGGCTGGTCGCGGCACTGTCGCGTGAAGCTGCTGCGCTTTTTGAGTGGATTGGCGTATATATCCAATGGATGCGCAGCGGCGATCTACGGGTTTCGCCCTTACGGCGGGGCACTTTTTTTCGGCAGCGCCGCAAGCAGGTTGCCCGGCAGTTGATCTGGTTTTTGCTGTTGCTGTTGATCTGGCTTGTGATTTTGATGTTAAAGGCCCCATTAAACCCTGCTGGCCGAGCGCAGGTTTTGCGTAGTGGGTAACCCGGCAGGACGCCGGGTTAGCCGCGACACGGCCATGGATGGCCGATCGCGGCGGGCCCACGGAGCAAGGCCTGTGGCGAGGCACCGAGGGGTAGGGGCGAAAGCGTTTGGCCACTTTGCGCTTTTCAAAGTGGCACGCCGTAAGGGCGTAACCCTAAGTGGCCGTTACCCATCGAATGGATATGTACCCAGTTATTCAGTTGTTATTCCGGTGTACATATCCATTGGATGCGCAACGCCGATCTACGGGTTTCGCCCTTACGGCGAGGCACTTTTGTCAAACAGCCACAAAAGTACCCAAAAAGGCCTCGCCCACGCGTACGGCCTTCGCTGCGCTCAGGTTCCCTCGCTCCGGTCCCGCTCCGTGGGCACGCCGCCACGGGCCATCCATGGCCCATCGCGGCTCTCCCGGCATCCATGCCGGGACACCCACTGCGCAGAACCTCCACTCGGCCTCCCGAAGGGGCGGATAGATCAAAAACCAAAGCAACAGCAACAGCAACGGCAACGGCAACGGCCAGATCAAAAGATCGCAGCCTGCGGCAGCTCGGCTAGCAGATTGTCCGGCAGTTGATCTGGCTGTTGCTGTTGATCTGGCTTGTGATCTTGATGTTAAAGGCCCCATTAAACCCTGCTGGCCGAGCGCAGGTTTTGTGTAGTGGGTAACCCGGCAGGACGCCGGGTTAGCCGCGACACGGCCATGGATGGCCGATCGCGGCGGGCCCACGGAGCAAGGCCTGTGGTGAGGGTATGCCGAGCCACAGCGAGGCACCGAGGGGTAGGGGCGAAAGCGTTTGGCCACTTTGCGCTTTTCAAAGTGACACGCCGTAAGGGCGTAACCCTAAGTGGCCGTTACCCATCGAATGGATATGTACTCAATCATTCTTTCATTGCCGCCGGTGTACATATCCATTGGATGCGCAACGCCGATCTACGGGTTTCGCCCTTACGGCGAGGCACTTTTGTCAAACAGCCACAAAAGTTCCCAAAAAGGCCTCGCCCACAGATTCCTGCAGGGCTAATTTCTCAGTAATGACCTTGCGTCAGGGTGCTCCGGTCGATCTGGTCTACCGAAGTCACACCCGTGAGTGTCATGGCGACGCGCATTTCCTTGCTGAAAATATCCAGCAGGTTTTCTACGCCGTTCTGCCCGTCGGCGGCCAGTGCGTAGGCGGTGGATCGTCCCAGCAGGCAGGCTTTTGCCCCCAGGGCCAGCATGCGTACCACGTCCAGCCCGGAACGAACGCCGGAGTCCACCAGTACGGTGAGGTCATCGCCCACGCGGTCGGCAATCGGCGGCAAGGCTTTGGCGGTGGATAACACGCCGTCGAGCTGGCGGCCGCCATGGTTGGAAACGACGATGCCGTCTGCACCAAAACTCACGGCATCCTTGGCATCTTCCGGGTCGAGGATGCCTTTGATAATCATCGGGCCTTTCCAGAATTCACGGATCCACTCCAGATCTTTCCAACTGATGGAAGGGTCGAAGTTGTTGGCCAGCCAGCCAATGTAGTCTTCCAGCAAGGTGGGTTTGCCCAGATATTTGGAGATATTGCCCAAGTCATGGGGGCGGCCGAGTAATCCGACATCGAGCGCCCAGCTGGGCTTGGTCATGGCTTGCAGGATGCGCCGCGAAGCTGCGTAGGGGCCGGACATGCCCGAATGGGCGTCCCGGTAACGCGCGCCAGGGGTTGGCATGTCGACCGTGAAGACCAGCGTCGTAACGCCCGCAGCCTGTGCGCGCTCCAAAGCGTTGCGCATAAAGCCGCGGTCCTTGAGTACGTAAAGCTGGAACCAGATCGCTTGCGGGCTTTGTGAGGCCACTTCTTCGATGGAACACACCGACACGGTGGACAGGCAAAAAGGAATGCCTTTGTTGGCCGCCGCCTTGGCCGCCTGCACTTCGCCGCGACGAGCATACATGCCGGTCAGGCCGACCGGGCTAAGGATGACCGGCAGCGCGTGTTCCTGGCCAAAGAGCGTGGTCTTGAGGCTCAGGTTGTCGACATTTCTGAGGATGCGCTGGCGCAAGCTGATATCGGCCAAGTCGGCGCTGTTGGCGCGAAGGGTGTGTTCGGCGTAGGCGCCGCCGTCGATGTAATCGAACAGAAAGCGCGGCAACTTGCGTCTGGCGGCTTCGCGATAGTCCGAAGCGGATGAAATAATCATGTCAATCATTCCTCAAAATCCAAGTGAACTCAGTGACCGCGCCGTGTCGCCGAGGTGGGTTCACGATAGACAAAAAACCACTATGATAAAAACGACTTTTATTCCGTATGTTGAGTCGGTATTGGAATACTCATGAATCTAAGAACGTTACGGGCCTTTGTCGAGGTGGTGCGCCAAGGCGGCTTTTCCCAGGCGGCGCAGGTGGTCTCCCTGACGCAGTCCACGGTCAGCAAGGCGGTCAAGTCACTTGAGGACGAGTTGGGGACGCCCTTGTTTAACCGCGCCGGTCATAAAGTGGAGTTGACCGCTGCCGGTGAAATCGCTTACCGACGTGCGCTGGTTTTGCTCTCTGAGCGTAGTGATCTGGTTGCTGAAATCAATGAACTGCTCAACCTCAAGCGTGGCCGGTTACGCATCGGCTTGCCGCCGGTGGGCTGTGGTGTCGTGTTTGCGGCTATGTTCGCAACTTATCGCCAGCGCTACCCGCAGGTGGATATCGAGTTGATCGAGCACGGTAGCAAGCGGCTGCAGGAATGCCTTGAGGCCGGGGAGGTCGACCTGGCCGCGTTGCTGATTCCGATGGACGAGGCTTTTGATTATCAGGCGGTGCGCAACGAGCCTTTGGTCGTAGTGCTGCCTGCTGGCCATGCACTCTGTGGTCGCAAGCAAGTGGATTTCACCGATTTGGCCGACTCGCCGTTTATTTTGTTTGAGGCGGGCTTTGCCCTGAACGCAAAGATCATGGCGGCCTGCGAGCGCAAAGGGGTGGTGCCCCGAGTCACGGCACGCAGTGGGCAGATCGACTTTATCGTCGACCTGGTCGCGGCCGGACTGGGGGTGGCATTTTTACCGCGCATGCTGGCGCTCAAACACCAGCAGGCGAGCATTGCGCTGGTGCCGCTGGATGAGCCACACACCGACTGGCACCTTGCTCTGGCCTGGCGTGCCAATGCGCACCTGCCACCCGCCGCTAAAGCCTGGCTGGAACTGGCCAGGGAAATGAACGCCGGCTAGGGCCAATTAAAGTGACAGTCATCGCTGCCCAGGCACAAAGATCGCGAGCAAGCTGGCTACCGTTTTAGGGTGCCCCGTAGGCTACGCTCCATCCGCGCCAGGCCTTCTTGCAGGGTTGAGCGCGGGCAGCCAAAGTTGAGTCGGGCAAATTGCTGGTAAGCCGCGCCGAACTCGCTCCCGGCACTCAGGGCAACCTTGGCGTGTTCAAGGAAAAACTGCTGCGGGTCTTCCAGGCCCAGTGCGGAGCAGTCCAGCCAGGCAAGGTAAGTGCTTTGCGGCGCGTGCAGCGTGATACCCGGCAGGCGCGTACGCACGGTGTCGATCAGGTAATCACGATTGCTCTGCAGATAGGCCAGCAGTTCGGCCAGCCAGGGTTTGGCATCGGCGTAGGCAGCACGGGTGGCTTCCAGGCCCAGCGCATTGACACTGTCGACCATGCCGGCTCGGGCATTGTCAAAGCGTTCACGCAGTTGCGGGTTCTGGATCACTGCAAATGCGGTCTTCAGACCTGCGATATTGAAAGCCTTGCTCGCCGACATCAAGGTGACGGTGCGGTGTGCAAACTGAGGGTCGAGTGACGCAATTGGCACATGCCGAAGCTGATCGAGTTGCAGGTCGGCATGAATTTCGTCGCTGATGATCAGCGCATCGTGTTCGATGCAGGCGTGGCCGATGGCCGTTAGTTCGCTGGCGGAGAAGGTCTTGCCCAAAGGGTTGTGCGGGTTGCTCAACAACAGCGCCCCGGCGCCGACAAGGGCCTGATGCAACGCTGGCACATCGGTAGTGTAGTGCCCTTGGGCATCGGCCTTGAACGGCAGTTCGATGCTTGGCAACTGCCAGTGACTGGCGGCTTTGCGCAGTGGCAAATAGTTCGGGGTTTGCACAACCACACCGGTGCCGGGTGTGACCAAGGCACGCAGGGCCATGCTGACGCCCGGCTCAATGCCTGGCAGAAAAACCAGCGCTTGTGGCTCGACCTGCCAGGCATAGGCATGCCAGAGGTAATCGACCAGGGTCTGGCGCAGCGCATCAGTGGCCTGGCTGTAACCGAACGAGGGGTGTGCGATGCGTTGTTGCAGGGCCTGTTGAATGGCCGGGGCGACGGCGAAGTCCATGTCCGCGACCCACATCGGCAGCACTTCATCCGGGTAACGGCTCCATTTTTTACTGCCACTGCCGGTACGATCCAGCAACGTATCAAAGTCAAAAGTCATGCTGATCTCAACGTGTCAGGGCGGTGCTGGTGCAAGGCTTGCACTGCCCTCTAAAGCGCTTGGGAAGGGTCGTTATGCGGGGCGCAATAGTACGCGCGTTTACACCCCTGCGGCGACTGCCGTCTTTATAAGCACGCTGAAGTTTTTCAGGCATTGGACGACTCTGGACAGGCGCCGTGTTGAGCTGGGCCTTGAATCAACAGTGATGGGGGCATGTTGATGGTTGAGTCTGATCAGACCTCGACCATGTGCAGTTCATTGATCAGCGCGTCAACCAGATCATTCATCGTGTTAAAGCGGCGCTGGCTGACTGTGCCAAGCGGGGGGTGATCAATATAAAACTGCGTGCCGTCGAGCATGACGGGTAAATCGTTGCGTCTGCTCTGTGCGTCCATGCAATGCATGACGGCTTGGCCGTGCGGTGAATCGATGATCGTGAACAGATTGGGGCTGTGGAGTCGTGTGAGCACGGTAAATGTCTGCAGTGAACTGGGAATGTGCAGCAACAGATCGCAGCGGATGCTTAAGGAATGCGTACGCAGGGGAGAGAGGATGATGACGCCAGGGTCACGTGTTGTACGCATGAGTAACGTAGGGAGCCTACTGGCCAGGCGAAGGCTGGTTCCACCAGTCAGTTCTGCCAACCCTGGGATACTTTGAAGCTTGCAAGTATGGGCAAGCCCGACCAAAGCTATCCAGCGATGTGGCCCCAGGGTCAGTTGATCGTGGGTAATTTTCTTGTAGGCAAAGAAATTGAACATCGACACCCGGTTCAACTGTTCGGGTAAAGTTCCTGCCGCCGCGGCCGGTGAGAGATCACCCGGTATGAGCATTGAACACGCCGTTGTGTCCAGTGCCATCACCTTCACGCCTTGCGCGTGCGCTTCTTGAGTCAACTGCAGGTAGCCATGATTGCTGGCCCTGTTGAAGCGTGAATCCAGCCACAGCAGGCGCTCTTTCAATAGTGTGGGCATTGGGGTCGTCGGTGATGCGTTGAAGGTATCCAGCAGCCCTTGATGGAGGTCTGTATTCAAAAACTCCATGTAAATGCTGTTCAGCGACTGCCGTTTGAGCGCTGGCATGTTTTCGATCAACAGTTGGCGGGCCAGGGGGTTCAGGTGGTTTTCTCCGATCACCAGACCGTTGCGCTGATTGAGCAAGTGTCCAAAAAGTGGTTCGGGCTCAAGTGTGTGCAGCGGCAATGCAAGCGGATTGGTTGGCGGATGAAACGTTCTGATAAACGTGGCTGAGTGCCTGCGCAGACGGGACTGAATCGCAAAGATGTGCAACACACTGGCTGAAGTGACCAGTTGCAGGGGCTGGGCCAGCTGGCTCAGGTTGAAGCCTCCCGCTAGCGTCTGATTAACCCCCGGTAGCGAGGCCAGATCAGCGGCCGGTAGTTCGTAATCCCGGTAGGTGGTTTCCAGTGGCCCTTTTTCCAACGGGTACATGCCTCCGCGAAGCCTGGGCAAGGCTTCGACGTGCCAGTTGTCCAGTGCCGCGTCCTCGACCAGCGGGTAACGCAAGGTTTTAAGTGCTGTGCCGGAGGGGTAAATAAAGCGGTTACCCTGAGCCACGTCGCTCAAGTAAAACCTGCCGTCCAGCAAGGCATATTGCTGCGCCGAGGTCTTGCTCTGGAACATATTCCCCCTGACATGATTCAAGTCCGCGCGGCGCACCTGCACCTCAAGCCCCGAGAGGTCGGGCGATGGCCGCAGTGGCGCAAGTGCACCGAGCCGGGTGACCACTTTGGGGCGATGAACCGCGCCGGTAATGGACCACAGAGCCTGGGCGGACGATTTTGAAGAACCTGCCTGCTTGAGCAGCAGAAATACCTTGGAGACATTGCGCAGCGTATTGAGCGTGCCGGCGATGGGCAACAGTGGGACCAGGTCCATCGCCAAGTCCCAACCGAAAGTGATTTTGTTCCAGAGTGATTGTTCTGCGACTTCGTCATTGCTGGTCGAGTCATGGTTGGCGTTGCGCCGCAATGTATCGACCTTCTGTTCATACAAGGCGTCGTGTAGTGGGGTGTTCACGGCAAAGAGGTGGATGTTCTCGAAAGGGTTCCTGACCCGGCTTCGGGCACTGAAGAGCAGTTCATGGAGCACTTTCTTGCGTTCAGTCAGTGCGGTTTGCCCGGTTTTTGACATACGTTGCAGGACATAACGACGCCAATCAGAGGACACGTCCCATTGTTGCTTCAGGAAATGCTGAAGGGCTTGCAGGTTTGCAAACTCCTTGCACGCCTGGCCATTCGGAGCGTCAGGGGCATACAGGATGACATGGGGCACAGGGTCGCGTTGTTCGAGGCTAATGATCAAGACGTCATTGAGGTCATAACCGTTTCGGGTGCCCGCGGAGTTGGCTATCACCAGTGAGCTAGCGACGACTTTATACCCGGCCACGGTCTTGCGGCTGCTCAGGGTATCGCCCTCGACAATTGCCTGAAGCCATTGGTAGCCACGGTGTCGCGGATGTGGCAGCAGACTGTCGGGGTCCAGTCGTGCGGTCAGCGCAGCGCACGCCAGGCTGGTGCGGTGTGCGTGCTTCCAGGCCTCGCGCACCTGGGAACCGTCAGTTAGAAACTGCTTTTGCAATAACTGGTCGTAAGCGCTGCTGACGTCGGCCCGGTGTATCAGCGATTTGAGAGAGGCTTCGTCGAACTCGATGAGCTGGCCGGAAGGTAAATGGACGCTGGCGGACAGGGTGGTCCGCGCTCCGGTAAATATCGTGTAGAAGCTGTAATCCCACGGGTCGATATTGCGCAAGGCCAAAGCGCTCAGCGTCAGGGTGAGGGTATGACTGGGGCGGGTTTGTGGATCGTCGGTGAACGGCACGTGGTCAGGGCCGGCACCTCCGGCGAGGCTGGCGGGGTTGAGGCTGTGGGTTATCCTGACTTGTATCGTGTCTGGGTCAATGGCCTGGCCGGGATGGTCTGCAGCCAGTTGGCGAATCAACTCAGCGCGAGCAAATGCCTGCAAGGTGGGGAGTTCAAGCGCCTTCAAGAGCCCGGCCAAGGTCTGATTTGCCGCACGCTCGGCGTTGATCAAACCATCCAGCGCCTGCTTGTCTGTGGCGCTGGCGTTCCGGTACCACACAGGCAAATTGGCCTCGATGTAGCGCCTACTGCGCGCCTGCATCCGACGCCTGATGTCCAGAAGCGGCCCGATATGTGCCAGGCGGTTGAACAGTTCGTAGACCTCCTTGCCGCGGGTTTGGTGTCGGGGGAGTTGACGCCAGCCATAGGCGATGTCCTGTTCTTGCAGGGTCAGCAGGGAGCGCACGCAATGCTCGAAAGGGTTGCCCTGAACAGGTGTGTAGCTAAAGCGCAGGGATGATTGTCGATAGCCTTGCGCACGAGCCTGGTCTTGCCAGTTGATCGTCATCAACAGTCCGTTGTTCTGGATGGGCTCGGCGAGGCGGGTGCGCAAGGCGTTATCCAGGGTCTGCAGTGACAGGTATGAGTCAAGGCCGGCATCGGGCGTGAAAAGCACAACGCTACCGAGGTCGGTATTGGCATACACATCACCTGTCGAGCCTTTGCTTGAGACGATAAACACCCCGGCCAAGGGCATGTCCGCCTGTTGGTCTTGCCCTTTGAGGGACACTGCAAAAATCGCCGGAGTTCGGGCTGGGTCCGAAGAGGGGCTGGCAAGCCGTTCGACCAGCGCCTTGCCTGTTGCATCAAGTGTTTGGTCGGCCACACGCAGTGCGGCCTCAGTCTGCAAAGACCTGCCCAGTTGCTCTGCGAGCCATTGGGCGCGGCTGAGTGAACTGCTGGGGGAAAACTTGGCATTCCAGAAACTGTCCAGTTGCTGTTGAAAGCACTGATCGGGTCTGCGGATCAGCGTATCGACAAACCGTTCGAAATCTGGGGTGCTGACGGTCGTCAGGTGAACGGTACGTTTGCGGGAGGAACCTTGCTCGTCGTAGATGGTTTTGGTCGAGTAGCGATACACCCGGTTGGGCGCTTCGAAGTCCTCACCGCCCCAGGGTGTGTTGTTGAACAAGTCGGGCAAAAGTTTAGGCGTGGCGGATTTAGGCAGTTCAAACAGTGTTGAGCCGGACAGCAGGGTGAGTTTGATGTTTTCTTCGTAATGCACAGCGTCCAGCGCGATGGGTAACGGGTGTTTGCGAAAGCCGCGTTGGACCTGGGCATGAAGCGCATCCATCAGTGCTTGCTGCGCGTCAGGCAACGCATTGAGCAAGGGTTGTAACGCGTTCTGATAGGCCAGTAATTGCTCCAGGCATTGCTGTTGCTGGGCCTGTGTCGCAGCGATGTCGGTATCGGAAGGGGTCATGTTTTCTCCTGGAAATGAATAACCAAAAGAAGACGCTACACAGATTCAGTGGCGTGGCTGACATAGGTAAATGGCACCCAGAACTGAGTTTGTCCTGATATTCGAGAGGTGATCGGCCCGTTGATACGTTTGAAGGCAATCGCTAGTCTCGGCAAGTTACCCTTTGGCGCTGGCAAGCATCATCTTGATGAAAGCGCGCTGAGTGGCCAGCCTTGGGCTTGTCGACACTGTGCGGCGGCGATTGCTGAATAGTTAAAAGTGATTGCGCTAACGGTTGCTGTTGTACTGGCAACGTGTAAGCGCGACGTCGATAGATAGGATGACTGCCATGAGTGAAATGGCAACCCTTGAACCGTCTGGAAAAGGACTTGAGCCAGCGTTATGGACATCTCATTAAGAACTGCCAACCTGAATGATATCGACGCTATTTTTGATATTCGGACCCGTGTGCGGGAAAACCATTTGTCTGTGGAGCAACTGGCAGAGATCGGTGTGACGCCAGACGCGATACGTGAGGCCATTGAGCAGGCGCCTTGCATCTGGATCGCGGAGGTGGAGGGTGTTCGCGCGGGGTTTTCCATGGCCGATATGGAAGAAGGATGCGTGTTTGCCGCTTTCGTACTGCCGCAATACGAGGGGCTCGGATTGGGCCGTTGTTTGATGGCCAAGGCAGAGGCATTTCTGTTTGAACAGCATCAGACGATATGGTTGGAAACAGCTGAGGCCAGTCGCGCCAACGGGTTTTATCGAGCGCTCGGCTGGCAACCTGTAGCGCTTTTGCCCGAGGGTGATATTCGCTTTGAAAAGAGCCTGCCCCAGTAGCAGATGACAAGCTTTGCAAGGCTACGTCCCGTTGATGCGCCCACTCGGCGTTCTTCTCAATTTGCCAAGTGGTTCAAGATGTCGTTGATTTAAGCCCGTCCCAGAGCACTGCGAACTTTTTTTTGTGACATTGCCGCCCTAAAATGGCGGCCTTGAATCGCTCATCGTGATTGGTCTTTCTGATACCCAAGGGGCTGCACCTCTATGACAACTACTTCCAAACCTCTGATCGTTATTACGGGTGCCAGCTCCGGGATCGGCCTGGCCACTGCGCGCTTGCTGTCGAGCGAAGGCCATCCATTGCTGTTGCTCGCCCGTCGCCTGGAACCCATGCAGGCACTGCAATTGCCTAATACCCTGGTCTTGTCTGTGGACGTGACTGACCGTGAAGCCGTGGTCAATGCCGTTAAACAAGCCGAGGAAAAATTTGGTCCGGTGGATGCCATCGTCAACAACGCGGGCGTGATGTTGCTGGGCAGCATGAGCGAACAAAACCCGTCGCAATGGGACACGATGCTCGACGTTAACGTCCGCGGCTTGCTCAATGGCGTGCTGGCAGTGGCCAGTGGCATGGTTGAGCGCAAGCACGGCACCATCATCAACATTGGCTCGGTGGCCGGGCACAAGACCTTCCCGAACCATGCGGTGTATGTCGGCACTAAATTCGCGGTGCACGGGCTTTCTGAAAACCTTCGTGAAGAGCTCTCGCCAAGCAATGTGCGCGTTGTGACCATCGCCCCAGGTGCGGTAGAAACCGAACTGCTGGGCCACACCACCGACGAAAGCATTAAGGACGGCTACCAGGAGTGGAAACAAGGCATGGGCGGGGTGGTGCTGTCTCCGGAAGATGTCGCCCGAGCCATCAGCTACGCCTATGCACAACCACAAGGCGTGTGCATTCGTGAAATCGTCATCGCTCCGACCCGCCAGGAGCCTTGATTCGCTGCACGGTGCTCATCTGCGCATGAGCACCTTTGCCCAGGCTGGACGACACTTGCGCACTGCGCGTAGATTGCCCGTCCGACTTTAGCTTGGGAAACATCCTTATGACTGATCGTCAACTCATCGTTCCAGATGCCATGAAATTACTGGCTGAGCGTGCCGGGTATGCGCCTGCAGTAAAAGTGGGTACCACGCTGTACTGCGCAGGCCAGGTGGGGCGCACACCGGACCTGACGGTGATCGAAGACCCTGAGCAGCAATTCCTGGCCGCCTGGGAGAACCTGCGCATCGTGCTCGCAGCCGGTGGCTGTGACTTTGAGGATGTGGTTGAAATGACCACGTATCACATCGACATGAGCCGCCATATGCCGCTGTTCAGAACGGTCAAGGACCGGCTTTTCCCCCGCAACACCTGTGCCTGGACGTGCATCGGTGTCAGTGAACTCGCCAGGCCCGGCTTGCTCGTGGAGATCAAGTGCATCGCCGTGCAGCGATCAGCCCGGGCAAGTGAACAGGCTTAAGGATTAATCCGCACCTATTCACGCCACGCATGCTATATACAGCTCCCCAAAAAAAGGAGCTGTAGCCATGGATATCAAATGCTCGGTGTTTATCGCCGCCAGTGTTGACGGTTTTATTGCCCGCCCGGATGGCGATATTGAGTGGCTTCACTTGCCAGAATACGAATGCCCCGCGTTGAACGGCCTCAGTTATGACGACTTTATGGCCAGCGTCGATGCCTTGGTCATGGGGCGAAAGACTCTGGACAAAGTGCTGTCCTTCCCTGAGTGGCCTTATGCAAACAAACCCGTGGTGGTGCTTTCCCGTCAGGGCGTGATATTGCCTGAATCTTTGCACGGCAAGGTCGAGGTAATGGCGGGCGAGCCAGCCGATATCGTGGCGCAACTGGCGGCCCGCGGCATGAAGCATCTGTACATCGACGGTGGCCAGATCGTTCAGGCTTTTCTCGCCGCTGGCCTGATCAACGAACTGGTCATTACTCGTATTCCGGTGTTGCTGGGCAAGGGCATCCCCTTGTTTAGCCAGTTGGGGACAGAGCAGAGTCTGCGCCTGATCGAATCGTCAGTGTCGGATAACGGCTTCGTCCAGACGCGCTATCAAGTGCGCTGATCACCTTTTAACGTCACTCCCCAAAATGCCAGGGCTGCCAGGCTGACGCTGCCACCGAGCACGCACACGCCCGTCCATCCATACAGTGTGTAAAGGGTGGTCGAGGCGAGTGCGCCCAGCCCGCTGCCCACGGCATAGAACAGCATGTAGCAGCCCACGATGCGGCTGTGTGAGCCAGTGCTGGCGCTGAAGATCATGCTTTGATTGGTCACATGAATGGCCTGTGCGCCCAGGTCCAGAATCACCACACCCAAGACCAGCCATGCGATGGAATAGGGAGTGAGCGCCAACAGCACCCATGCCAGTAGCAACAGCCCTAGCGACAGGCCGGTTGTCCATTGCCCAAGGCCTCTATCAGCCAGCACCCCGGCACGAGCCGCTGCCAACGCACCTACCACGCCGACCAGGCCGAAGCTGCCCAGGGTGGTATGTGAAAAGTTGTAGGGCGGATTCGTCAGCAGAAACACCAGCGCGCTCCAGAAAATACTCAGCACGGCAAAAATGAACAGTGCCAGCATGCCGCGTACCTGCAAAACCCGGTCATTTTTCAACAGCGTAAACATCGAAAACACCAGTTTCGGGTAGGGCATTGGTGCTGCTGATGGACGCTGCGGCACCAGGGATTTCCAAAGGGTAAATGCCAGCAGCAGCATCACCAGCGCGGCGCCCAGGTACACCCAGCGCCATCCGGCAATGTCGGCAATCAATCCGGCTGCCAGCCGCGACAGTAACAGGCCAATCACAACCCCGCCTTGAACCGTCCCCACCACACGACCGCGCTCCTGTGCCGAGCAGGCGGTTGCGGCATAGGCAATCAGCCCTTGTGTCATGGCCGTACCCAGCAGGCCAATGCCTAACATGCTGACTAACATCACAGCCGAGGAGTGGGTGATACCGACGCAAAACAGTGCGCCGATCAAGGTGACGATTTGCTTCAACATCAAAGACCGACGGTCCATCTGGTCACCCAATGGCACAATCAGCAACAGCGCGAGTACGCTGCCTATTTGAGTCGCGGTGATCACACCGCCCACGGCGGCCTGGCTAATGGCAAAGTCGGCAGCTACTTGATCCAGAAGCGGTTGGGCGTAATACACATTAGCCACACTTAATCCGCTGGCGCAGGCAAACAGCCCGACCAGCCCGCGTGGCATCGAGTGGGTTGGAGCACGAGAGGGCAGGGTATCCAGGGGTTGGCATTGATCTAGGGACATGATTAAACCTTCTGATAATCCAGTCTCAAAAAAAGACTTGTTTGATTCTAGGCTTGATAGTCTTAAAATGAAACTACTTTTGCGGATTCGCTCATAAGTCCGTCCCAAACAGTGGAGCTTGCATGGCCAAAACACACAGTAATTCAGCATCAGCGTGCCCAGTGGCAAGGACTGTGGACCTGATTGGAGATCGCTGGTCGTTGCTGATCGTGCGTGACGCCTTTGATGGCGTGCGCCGTTTTGGCGATTTTCAAAGTGGCCTGGGCGTGGCTCGCAGTGTCTTGACCCATCGCTTGAAAGCCCTGGTTGAAGCGGGAATTCTTGAAGTACGACCGGCCTCTGATGGCACCTCGTATCAGGAGTACGGGCTGACGGCTAAAGGCCAGCGCTTGTTTACCTTGGTGGTTGCCCTGCGCCAATGGGGCGAACAGCATTTGTTCGGGCCAGACGAAGCGCATTCGCTCCTCGTCGACACCGCCACGCAGCAACCGCTGGCCTTGATGCAGCCGATCGCTGCGGATGGGCGGGTGATTGCCCCGGATCAAACCCGAGTCAATAAGTTACCGGACTAGGCTTTTTACTCCCTGGTTAAAGTGGGTGCGGGCTATTCAGTCAAGGCGAGGTGAACAATGAGAATTGGTGAACTGGCGAAAATCAGTGGTCTGGCGCCTTCACGCATTCGCTTTTATGAAGCGAGCGGTCTGATCTCATCGGTCGTGCGTAAAGCCAATGGTTATCGCGACTATGCTCCCGAAACTCAGTGGGTACTTGAGATCATCACCGGCGCCCAGGCGGCGGGGTTTTCTTTGGAGGAAATCCGTCAATTGCTGCCGATGAAGGCAAACGACAGTCGCCATGACGAGTTGCTTGCCGGGCTCAAGCGCAAGGTTGCGGAGATAGAAGCCCTGCAACAGCGTCTGGCCCAGAACAAAGCGCAACTGCTTATGGTCATCGAGAGCGTCGAAAGCAAACCGCAAGGCATGGCGTGTGCGGACAATACCCAACTGCTGTTGCAGCGGCTGCGTGAAGAGGCCAAGGGAGGCCAGACAGCGTCACTGCTGCAAGACGGTTGATCAAAAAGCTATTGACCTTAAAGTTCACTTCAACCTTAAGGTGGTCAACATTCAACTGAGGACTGCCCCATGAATGTGTTCGCCACCCTGCAACTTCCCAACGGCTCGACCCTCAACAACCGCATCGCCAAGGCGGCCATGGAAGAGAACATGGCAGACGCCGAGCATGCACCTTCCCAAGCACTGATGCGCCTTTACCAAGCGTGGGCTGACGGCGGTGCCGGCCTGATCATCTCGGGCAACGTTATGGTCGACGGCCGGGCCATGACCGGGCCAGGCGGTGTGGTTTTGCAAGATGACCGGCAACTGGACAGGTTTAAACGCTGGGCGCAGACAGGTCGCTCGGGCGGTGCGCAGTTTTGGGTGCAGATCAATCATCCAGGCCGTCAGATGCAGGCCAATCTCGGACAAACCACCTGGGCACCGTCTGCCGTCGCGCTGAACCTGGGCAACCTGTCCAAGCATTTCGCCGTACCCCGGGCGATGACGCAGAGCGTGATTCAAGACGTGATCCAGCGGTTCGCACGTACTGCACAGTTAGCCGAGCAAGCAGGCTTCAACGGCGTGCAAATCCATGCGGCGCACGGCTACTTGCTCAGTCAGTTTCTGTCACCGCTCAGCAACCAGAGAACGGACGAGTGGGGCGGCTCCCTGGAGAACCGCGCGCGACTGCTGATAGAAATCGTCAAGTCGGTGAGGGCGGTGGTCTCCAAGGATTTTGCGGTAGCGGTCAAACTCAACTCCGCCGACTTCCAGCGCGGAGGCTTTAGCGCCACTGACGCCAAAAGAGTGGTTGAGTGGCTTAACGACCTAAATGTGGACCTGGTGGAATTGTCAGGTGGCAGCTATGAAGCCCCGGCGATGCAGGGTCAAGCGCGCGATGGCAGCACATTGGCCCGCGAGGCTTACTTTGTGGACTTTGCTCGAGACATCCAGACCGTCGCCCACATGCCGGTGATGGTCACGGGGGGGGGGCGGCGGCTTCCCATTGCCGAAGCGGTGATCCAGAGTGGAGTAGACATGGTGGGCGTTGGCACGGCCTTGGCCCTCGATCCCAATCTGCCGCGAGACTGGCAGCAAGGCAAAGACAGCGCTCCACAATTGCCCCCGATCTCCTGGAAAAACAAAGCCATCGCCGCCTTGGCCGCCATGGCGCGGGTCAAGTATCAACTGCGCAAACTGAGCCAGCATAAAAAGCCCGATCTTACTGTCTCGCCGCTGCGCGCACTGATCGTGCAACAGATGGGGATGGTCTGGCGCACGCGCCAATATCGGCGGTGGGTGGGTAGTAAAGCGTTCAGCCGGTCATAGCCGATTGGCTACACGCTCGTGTAGTCGCTGACGAGGAGCGAAAGCGGTGCACGAGGCTATGTCCGAACTGCCCGTGTGATCAAGAGCCTGGATGCGATCATTTGCGTCGCGGCCTTGGTGCGACGCCGAACAGTTGTTCCCTGGCGCAGGCCCAGGCGAGGTGCAGCCCCGTGCGCAATGCCACTGCATCGAGGGTCAAGAAGCGCACGCTGACCCCGCAATCGTTGGGCAGCGCGCTGACGCCCACGTAACTGTCGGGCAGGTTGCTCAAGGTATCGCGCAGGCGCGTCTTGAGCGTGTCGATCGGCAGGTCATGACCTATCAGCATGAAGGTCCCCAGCGCCTGCATCCCTTCGCTGACCCCAGGTAATCGGCGGCGCATGTCGTGCCCGGTCAGCGCCAGGCGATCGCCTGCCAACACCCGGCCGTCTGGGGTGTGCACGTGCAGGTCGGCTCGATAGGCGTCGAAAATCCCTGGGTTGCCTTCAGGTGCGTGCAGGCAGAACGCGTCACAAAGCATCACCCTGGCCGCGGGGTGCAGGGTCACGTCGACCCGGCTGTGCAGGTTGGCGTGGGGAAACAGGATTGTCGTCATCGGCAGGTATTCGAGCAAGGCGCCGCTCTTGGCTTCAAGGCTGACCACCTGCTGCGCTGGCTGTTCGAGCATGCTGTGTACGACGGTGGCGGCGCCGGTGCTGATGTGTGCCTGGCTACCGGGTTCAGCCTGTACCTGCACGTGCAGGTGCTCCCCCGCGAAGATGCCCCCCGAACACGATTGCAGGTACACCGCTGCCATGCCAGGTGGATCATCGGGCAGTTTGAGGGTACGGCCCAGATGAAACGGGTAGCCAACCTGCTGTTTAGAAATGTAGCTGCCACCATTGGGGGTTTGGCTGAACGTAATCCGCGCCTGTGGATCGACGGATTCGGTCAAGGGACGAAACAACGTCTGAGGTGCGTTCAAGGGCTATCGAACAGCACAGCGCGGCTAATGGCATCGACCACCGCATCGACGCCTTCGCCCGTGGCGCAGTTGGTGAACAGTACCGGCTTCGCGCTGCGTGCCTCGGCGGATTCACGACGCATGCGTACCAGATCGACCCCGACATAGGGGGCCAGATCGTATTTGTTGACGACCAGCAGGTCGCAACTGAGTACTCCTGGCCCTCGTTTTCTCGGAATGTCATCGCCCCCTGCAACGTCGATCACGAAGATCCAGTAATCCACCAAGTCCAGGGAAAAGGTCGACGCCAGGTTATCACCGCCGGATTCGATCAGAATCAGGTCCAGGCCGGGGAAGCGCGCTTCAAGCTCGTCCGCCATCTGCAGGTTCAGCGTCGGGTCTTCGCGGATCGCTGTGTGCGGGCAGGCGCCGGTCTCCACCGCGCGCACCCGCTGCGGGTCGATCAGGCCGCTGCGCCTGACTCGCTCGGCATCCTCGCGGGTCACCAGGTCGTTGGTGATCACCGCAAGCTCCGTGCCTCGCGCGATAAAGCGCGGGATCAGCTGTTCCAGCAGACGGGTCTTGCCCGAGCCGACCGGCCCACCGATCCCCACTCTTGCAGCACCGGGATGTGGGACCGGCTCGGCGACCGGCAGTGCATTGACACGGTTATTCATCATCGGGCTCCTTGTACCAATAGGGTTCAGCGCAGCATGTAGCGCTGGGCCAACGGGACTTCGCTGACCGGCTCGCAGGTCAGGCGCTGGCCATCGGCATATACGTCAAAAGTCTGCGGATCGACCCTGATTTCTGGGCAGGCGTCGTTGTGCAACATGTCGGATTTGCGCAAGGTGCGGGTGCCGATGGCCGGTAGCAGGGCTTTTTTGAGGCCCAGTTTCGCGGCTGTGTCGCTCTCTACGGCCAGACGATTGACGAAATTCACCGACAGCGCCTGTTTGGCCTCGCCGAACGCGCCCCACTGAGGGCGCATCATCAATGGCTCGCAGGTATAGAGCGATGCCGCCGAATCCCCCATCACGGCGTTAACGATGAAACCACCCTTGACCACCAGTTCCGGCTTGATCCCGAAGAACGCCGGACGCCAGAGCACCAGATCGGCGATTTTGCCCGGCTCCAGCGAGCCAATGTAGCGGTCTATGCCGAACACCCGTGCTGCGTTGATGGTGTATTTGGCGATGTAGCGTTTGATCCGTTCGTTGTCGCCCAGCGCAGTGTTTTCCTCTGGCAGGCGGCCGCGCTGGTCCTTCATCTTCGAGGCCAGTTGCCAGGTGCGGCAGATCACTTCATTGATTCGGCCCATGCCCTGGCTGTCCGAACCCAGGATCGAGATCGCGCCGGTGTCATGCAGGATGTCCTCGGCGGCGATGGTTGGCGGGCGCACCCGTGATTCGGCGAAGGCGACGTCTTCCGGCACGTCGGGATTGAGGTGATGACAGACCATGATCATGTCCAGGTGCTCATCGAACGTGTTCACGGTGTAGGGGTTGGTCGGGTTGGTGGAGGAGGGGATGCAGTTGGGCTTGCCGGCCACACTGATGATGTCTGGCGCATGCCCGCCGCCCGCACCCTCGGTGTGATACATGTGAATGGTGCGATCGCCGATGGCTGCCAGGGTGTCTTCCAGAAATCCCGATTCATTGAGGGTGTCGGTGTGCAGTTGCACCTGGAAATCGTATTCGTCGGCGACCTTCAGGCAGGTGTCGATCACTGCCGGCATCGCGCCCCAGTCTTCGTGAATCTTCAAGCCCAGGCAGCCACCGCGCAGTTGCCCGAGCAACGATTCGGGTTTGCTGGAGTTGCCACGCCCCAGAAAACCGAAATTGACCGGCCAGGCTTCGGAGGCTTGTAGCATCTTGCCCACGTTCCATTCACCGCCGCAGTCGATGCCTACCGTGATCGGGCCCAGCGAACCGCCGATCAGAGTCGTCAGCCCTGCCGCCAGGGCGTGCTCGCACAGCTGCGCAGAGTCGAAATGCACATGCACATCGATGCCTCCGGGGGTGACGATCAGGCCTTCGGCGTCGCGCACAGTGGTCGCCACGCCGCAGATCAATTGCGGGTGCACACCGTCCATGACCTGTGGATTGCCGGCTTTGCCGATGGCGACGATCTTGCCGTCCATGATGCCGATATCACCTTTGACGATGCCGATCACAGGGTCGATGATCAACGCATTGCAGATCAGCATGTCCAGCGCTCCGTCGTCGCTGTCGTGACCCGGCATCAGGCCCATGCCATCGCGCAGTGTCTTGCCGCCGCCGTGCAGGCATTCGTCGCCCGGCACCGAGTAATCAAACTCGACCTCGGCCAGCAGCGAGGTGTCGCCCAAGCGTACGGCGTCGCCAACGGTGGGGCCGTACATCGCGGCGTATTCTTTGCGGGTCATTGTTGCCATGCTTCAGACCCCCTTGAAGTGTTGAGCACGAGCGCGGTCCAGTGCTGCGGCCTTGCAGGCGGGATCGTGCAGGTTGCCGTTGGTCAGGCCGCTGAAGCCGTGGATGTCGCCACTGCCGCCAAACTGCACCAGTTGCACCTCGCGCAACTCACCGGGCTCGAATCGCACGGCAGTTCCGGCCGGGATATCCAGATGCATGCCGAAGGCGAGTTCCCTGGGGAAATCCAGCGCCTTGTTGACCTCGAAAAAGTGATAGTGGCTGCCGATCTGCACCGGGCGGTCACCGGTGTTGATCGCGCGCAGTGTGACTGTGGGCCGGCCGCAGCTGAGCTGAATGTCGCCCTCTGGCGAGATGATCTCCCCTGGCGTCGGCATGATCTTGAGTGCCAGTCGGCCGGGGCGGATCGGCTGATGCACGGTGACCAGCTTGGTGCCGTCAGGAAACGTGCCTTCCACCTGCAGCACCGGCAGCAGGTCGGCGACACCGGGCATTACGTCGTCGGTGGTCAGGATGGTCGAGCCCAAGCCAATCAGCTCGGCGACGCTACGACCTTCGCGCGCGCCTTCGAGAATTTCGTCGGCGATCAGGGCGCTGGCTTCCGGAAAATTCAGGCGCAGGCCCTTGGCGCGGTGTTTGCGCGATAGCTCAGCGGCGGTATATAGCGTCAGCCGTTCGAGTTCTGTTGGGGTCAGCAGCATGTTCAAGCTCCTGTGTTGACGGCAGGCACAGAGCCTATCGCTTCAATTGGCAAAAAGTCGGAGTGCCTGGGTTTCGTGACGCATCACGGCAATCTCTGCCATGGGGGTAAAACCGCAGGCGTCTTCAAGCTCGGGTATGGGGCGAGTGAGGATGTCCATCAACAGCGGCTGGATAGTGGTCAGCACCCTCTGTGCATCCAGATGGCCCATGACGCCCAGGCGTACGGCGGCACTGACCAGCCCCGTGCACAGTCCATGAGCGGCGGCCAGTTGGCAGTGGTCGTGGTCCATGCCCAGTCGTTGCCAGAGCAACCCTTGCACCACGGCCAGATGCCCCGGTGCATTGCCCGCCAGCACACACCGCTGGTAGCCCTCGGCGCCCGGGGTGGCCAAGGCCACATGCACACCCAGCAGTGACTGACCCACACGGCGTGAGCCCAGGCGTAGTTCTTCGGCCAGGGTCAAGGCCTCGACCTGTGCATCCAGTGCACATAGCCCCTGAGTATCGGTGGCCGCGTACCAGGCTGCGGACAGGAAGGCCCGGTCGAAACTGGCCCAACGGTGGCGCAGTTGGCCCTCGACGAATCCACTCACCTGAGCACTGCGATCCCGATGCACGCCCCGTTGGCGACGAGGGGCCGAGATTTCTGTGCTCAGACGACCATCGGCTACCAGCGTCTCCAGCCCCCATGACCAGGCCACCGCGCCCCCCGGGAAAAAGCTGTCGGCCTGTTGCAATGCCAACAGGCTGCTGTGCAGCGAGTTCATGAACGCGACACCCGGCCGTCGGCCAACATCGGTGCGAGGCGCTCCAGGTAGTCAGCTTCCGGGCCATGCAGCGGAATCTGTAGCTGGTCATCGGCGAAACGCACTTTCCAGTGCATGTTGCCTGCGAAATACCCCAGTTCCAGCGCCGCGCCCGCATCGCGAGGGCGCAGCGTCAGGTACTGCTGGTCCTGCATCTGCACGACGATGGCGCGCTCATGGTCGAGCATCAGCACCGAGCCATTGCGCAGCTGTTGGTGGCGCTCAAGCCGAATGGCGCAGTCGGTGCCACGGTCACTGGCCAGGCGCAGGCGATGACGCTGGATGTCGCTGGCCGAAAGGATCAGGGTTTCGACCTGACCGTTGTGGTCCAGGTCGTGCAGCCGCTCGGCCAGAGCCGGGTCGCTGACCTGGCCAAGGATGCGATCGAGTATCAACATGGTGGGTTCTCCCGTGTCGAATCAGATGGTCAGGTAGCGCAGGATGCGCTCGCAGTCCACGGTTTCACGGACTTCGCTGTGGACGAATTCGCCTTTCTCGATGATCAGGTAACGGTCGGCCACTGCCATGGCGAACGACAGCACCTGCTCGGAGACGATCAAGGAAAACCCTCGCTCTTTTTTCAGCAGGTTCAGGGCTCGGGCGATGTCCTTGATGATCGACGGCTGGATACCTTCGGTGGGTTCGTCGAGGATCAGCACCTTGGGGTTGGAAACCAGCGCGCGGGCGATGGCCAGCTGTTGCTGCTGGCCACCGGACAGATTGCCGCCTTTGCGACGGCGCATATCGAACAGCACCGGGAAATACTCGTAGATGTAGTCGGGAATCGGCGCGGCCGGTGCGCCCTGCATACCGGTCATAATGTTCTCTTCGACGCTCAGGTAGGGAAAGATCATCCGGCCCTGAGGCACAAACCCGACGCCTGCCGCGACCCGGTCGTAACTCTTGCGTCCGGTCAGTTCCTCGCCCGCAAGTTTGATGCTGCCACTGCGTGCGGGGAGCATGCCCACCAGACTCTTGAGCAGGGTGGTCTTGCCCATGCCATTGCGTCCCATGATCGCCAGGGATTCGGCGGGCGCCAGATTCAGGTTCAGACTGCGCAGCACGTGGCTATCGCCGTAATACACGTTGAGGTTATTGACGGTCAGCATGCTCAGTGCCCCAGATAGACGTCGATGACGCGAGGATCGTTTTGCACCTGATCCATCGAGCCGTAGGCCAGGGTCTTGCCCTGATGCAGAACGGTGACTTTGTCAGCCACCGATTTCACGAACTCCATGTCGTGTTCAATGATGACCATGGCGCGACCCTTGGCGATCTGTTTGAGCAAGCCTGCGGTTTTTTCTCGCTCGCCCGCGCTCATGCCTGCCACCGGCTCGTCCAGCAACAGCAGTTCGGGGCGTTGCATCAGCAGCATGCCGATTTCCAGCCATTGCTTCTGACCGTGGGACAACAGCCCGGCCTTGCGACCCAACTGGTCGTGCAGAAAGATCATCTCGGCGGTGCGTTCGATTTCAGCCTGCAAGGCCTTGTCCTTGCGGGCGAACAGGCAGTTGAAGATGCCGCGCTTGTCCGGTGAGGAGATGTCCAGGTTCTCGCGCACAGTGAGGTCTTCGTACACCGAGGGGTTCTGGAATTTGCGACCGACACCGGCGCGCGTGATCTGGTACTCGATCATGTTGGCCAGTTGCAGATCCTTGAACCGGATGCTCCCGGCACTGGGGCGAGTCTTGCCACAGATCATGTCCAGCAGCGTGGTCTTGCCGGCGCCGTTAGGGCCGATCACCACGTGCACCTGATTTTCCTCAACGTAGAAGTTGAGGCCGTCCACGGCTTTGAAGCCATCGAATGACACGGTCAGGTCTTCGATACTCAATAGCATCGCGCTCATGACTGCACCTCCTTGTTGCTTAGGCGTTGCAGCAGCCCCGCCAGACCGGACGGCAGGAACAGCACCACGCCCATGAACAGAAAACCGATGAAGTACTGCCAGAAGTTGACGAAGTTTTCCGACAGGTAAGTCTTGGCCACGCCGATCAGCAGCGTGCCGTAAACCGCGCCCACCAATGACAGACGCCCGCCCAAGGCTGCATAGATGACGATTTCGGTGGACGGAATGATGCCCACCAGCGAAGGGGAGGCGAGGCCGACCTGGAGTGTGAACATCACTCCGCCCAGAGCCGAAATCAGTGCTGCGACGGCAAAGATGAATGCCTTGAACAGGGCCGTGTTGTAGCCGGAAAAGCGCACCCGGTCTTCCCGGTCACGAATGGCCACCACCACTTTGCCCAGTCGGCTGCGCAGAATGAACCCACACAGCGCCACGCAGCCGAGCAACAGCAGGGTGGTGATGAGGTACAGGATCCAGGGTGTTTGCGGGGTTTGCAGGCTCAGGCCGAAGGCGGTCTTGAAGTCAGTCAGGCCATTGACGCCGCCGGTGTAGCCTTGCTGGCCGATGATCATGATCGACATGATCGCCGCCAGGGACAGGGTGATGATCGAGAAGTACACACCGCCCACGCGTTTTTTGAAGTACGCGTAGCTGAACGCGAACGCCAGCAGGGTCGGAAGGATCAGGATCGCGGCGATAGTGAAGGTCGCCGATTCGAATGGTTTCCACCACCAGGGCAAGGCATCGACACTGTTCCAGATCATGAAATCGGGCAGGGCCGAACCATAGAACTCAGCCAGGGCGCTGGCCGCTTCATCGGTGGCGGTCGCTTCCAGCTTCAGGTACATGGCCATCATATAACTGCCCAGGCCAAAGAAGATGCCCTGGCCCAGGCTGAGAATTCCGCCGTAGCCCCAGATCAGCACCATGCCTAATGCGCAGAACGCCAGGCTCAGGTATTTGCCTGTCAGCCCCAGGCGAAAATCCCCCAGGCTCAGGGGCAAAATGACCAGCAACAGGATCGACAACCAGATCAGGCCGTGTCGTTCCATCAGTGGCAACCAGCTCGCAATGAGCCGGCGCGAGCCACCGGAGGGCGCCTCTGGCTGGGTAGCCGGCTTTTCAGTCACGTCATTCATTTCAGCGTCTCACTTTCGCGGCAAACAAGCCGTTGGGGCGGAAGAACAGCAACACAATCACCACCATCAGGGTGATCGCCTTGGCCATGGAGCCGGTGGTCAGATACTCCAGCGAGATCTGCGTCTGGCCGATGGCAAAGGCGGAAAGAAAAGTCCCGAGCAGGCTTTCGACGCCGCCGAACACGACCACGATGAACGTATCCACCAGGTATTGCTGGCCGCTTACGGGGCCTGTTGAAGCGAGCATGGTGAAGGAGCTGCCGGCAATCCCTGCGAGACCACAACCCAGTGCGAATGTGACCGCGTCGACGCGAGCGGTGTTGATTCCAGCGGCGCCGGCCATGGCGCGGTTCTGGGTGACGGCGCGGATGCGCAGCCCCCAACGGCTGCGGTACAGGAACAAAAACACGGCACCGGCAATGACGAATGTCAGGCCTATGATGAAAATCCGGTTGAGGGGCAACTCCAGTCCCTCACTGATAGTCCAGGCGCCTTGCAGCCACTCTACGGTCGGCACGCTGACTTCCTTGGGGCCGAACACCTGGCGAAACACTTGCTGCAGCACCAGCGACAGGCCCCAGGTGGCGAGCAAGGTATCCAGCGGGCGGTTGTACATGAAGCGGATGAAGCAACGTTCGAGCAGAAAACCGAAGGCAAAGGTCACCACGAAGGCGACACCGATACCGAAGATGAAGTACCAGCCCATGTACTCGGGTAAATAGCGCTGAAACACCAGCGATGTGACATAGGTCATGTACGACCCCATCGCCATCAGCTCACCGTGGGCCATGTTGATCACGCCCATCAGGCCGAAGACGATGGTCAGTCCCAGCGCCATCAGCACCAGTACTGAGAACAGCGAGAATCCGCTGAACACCTGCATTATCAAAATATCGAGAGTCATTACGTTACTACCTGTCGCTGCTCATGGGCGGACCCGTTTCAGGAACCCTGGGTGACCGCTGGCGCGAGGTGAGTCGCGCCGGGTCTGCTTTACAGCTTCGGGAATGGGTTGGGCTCGATCGGCTCGGACTCGTAGACCACATCGACCTGGCCCTGGGCGTTGATGGTGCCGATGCGCGCACGCTTCCACAGGTGGTGGTTATCCTTGTGGACTTTGACCTCGCCTTCAGGCGCATCCAGGGTCAGCTCCGAAGAGGCAGCGATCACGGCCGGGACGTCGAAGCTGTTGGCTTTCTCCACGGCTTTCTTCCACAGGTACACCGCGGTGTAGGCCGACGCCATCGGATCGCCCACCACACGTTTTTCGCCATAACGAGCCTTGAATGCCGCGACAAATTTTTCGTTGACCGGATTTTTCAGGCTCTGGAAGTAGCTCATGCAGGTCAGAAAACCGGTGAGGTTTTCGGCGCCGATGCCGGTGACTTCTTCCTCAGTCACAGCCAGGGCCATCAACGTCTGGTTGTTGCTGTCGATGCCTGCGGCCTTGAGCTGTTTGTAGAACGCCACGTTGGAGCCGCCGACGACGGTCGACAGGACGATATCGGGCTTGGCGGCCTTGATCTTGTTGATCACCGAGGAGAACTCGATGTTACCCAGCGGCAGGTAGTCCTCACCCACGATCGAGCCGCCATGCTTGGTCACCGACGCGCGGGCCAGCTTGTTGGTGGTGCGCGGCCAGATGTAGTCCGAGCCCACCAGATATACGCTCTTGCCTTTGTTGGCCATCAGCCAGCTGACCGCGGCCAGCGTCTGCTGCGAGGCTTCGGCGCCGGTGTAAATGATGGCCGGGGACTTCTCCAGCCCTTCGTAGAACGTCGGGTAGTACAGCAAGCCCTTGTTACGTTCGAACACTGGCAGCACGGCTTTGCGCGAGGCTGAGGTGTGGGCGCCGAACGTAGCCACCACATGGTCCTTTTCCAGGAGCTTGCGCGCTTTTTCAGCGAAGATCGGCCAATCGCTGGCGCCGTCTTCGACGATCGGTTCGATGGTCTTGCCCAGCACACCGCCACTGGCGTTGATCTCTTCAATGGCGAGCTTTTCCGCGTCCGCCACCGAGGCCTCGCTCATGGCCATGGTACCGGTGAGTGAGTGGATGATCCCCACTTTGACGGTTTCTGCCGCTTGCACCTGGCTGGCCAGGCAGAGCGGCAGCAGGCTGAAGGCCCCTATTAACAGGGCATGCTTGATCACACGGCGCTTGTCGTTGTTCATTTTTTCTCCCCAGGAATAAAAAAAGCCCGACGTCCCAGTTAAATGATTAACCGGGAGGTCAGGCTTTTTGTGCCGAATCTGGCGGGACGACGGTGTCCGATCCAGTCGTACGCCAGGTGTCTCCCTACTTGCCAAGCGGGCGTAGGGCAGACAGCCGGCGCGATGTCTCGGGAGAGTATTTGCAAGGGCGGTGCCAATTGCCGATGAAGGCACCATCAGGGGCCAGCGGGCATAACGATCGGCATTCCCTGCATTTATTGCACGCTTGGCGGGTCATGCGCCGATTTGGGGCGGGGCGTCTGGTTGTGCACCAAAAGCGTGAAGGCTTGATCGGTGCTGTGCGTCCAGCATTGTCCTGCTGATGGTCCGTTCACTCTAGGCGTGGCTCCACGATCAGGCGGCTGGAGAGCGAGTGGCCCGCATTCTGCATGAGAGCACGGCATCACCCTCGCAGGGTTCCTTGCCGCACGCCCGTTTCCGGCAGGTGCGGAAGGCTCCCCGCATGGCCGGTCCCGACAGCGCAGTCGCACCGGTTTCAGGCACAAGCCGCCTGAGAGCAGCCGTTGAATACACGGCCACCGCTCAACAACGCATTGCACAATGACTCTTTGCAGATGGCCCGCGCCTGACGGACGCCGGGCGTCTGATCACACATTGAACAAGGTTGATAGGCATGGTTGACCAGGCGATCCGCATAGGCGGTCTGTTTTCCGACACTGGCGTCACGGCAGCCGCCGAGGGCTCGACAATGCGCGGTGCGCAATTCGCAATCGAGCAGATCAACGCAGCGGGTGGCGTCGGGGGGCGGCCTCTGGAACTGGTTACCCGCAACCCCGATTCGACCCCCGCGTTGTATGCCATGCATGTCGAGTCGTTGATCCGCGAGGAAAATCTGCGGTTCTTCTTCGGTTGCTTCACTTCGGCTGCGCGCAAGGCTGCGCTGCCGATCGTGGAACGCTACGACGCGCTGTTGATGTACCCGGTGTATTACGAAGGTTTCGAGTATTCGCGCAACATCATCTACACCGGCGCAACACCCAACCACAACGCGGTGCCGCTGGGCAATTACATGCTCGAGAACTTCGGCAACCGGGTGTTGATGATTGGCTCCGAGTACGTCTATCCCTACGAAACCAACCGATTGATGAGCGACCTTCTGTATGAGCGCGGCGGCACCAAGCTCGGTGAGTATTACCTGCCGCTCAAGAACGCCCAGCCCAAGGATTTCGCCAAGCTGATGGTCAAGGCCAGGGAGCTCAGGCCGTCGTTTATTTTCTCCACGGTCGTGGGCGAGAGCATGGCGCACTTGTATCAAGCCTATGCCGACGCCGGTTTTGATCCGGCCGTGATGCCCATCGCCAGCCTGACCACCAGCGAGACCGACATCAAGCAGATGGGGGCTCATCTGGGGGCAGGGCACATTTCGGCAGCGACCTATTTCCAGTCGGTGGACACTGCGTTAAACCGCCAGTGCATCGCGCAATACCGTGCACTGTTCGGTCAGGAGCAGGTCACCGACCGATGCTGGGAGGCTGCCTATTTTCAGGTGCACCTGCTGGCCAAGGCAATTCTCAGTGCAGGCAGTACCGAAGTCGATGACGTGCTGCAAGCCATGCGCGGTCTCGAATTCGAGGCGCCTCAAGGGCGCGTCAGGGTCGACGCGCACAACCATCACACCTACCTTTATTCGCGCATCGGACGGGCCAATGCTCTGGGGCAGTTCGACATTCTTTATGAAAGCCAGAACGCCCTCAAACCCGATCCATACGCTATCGCGCCGCGCCAGAACGAGTGGTCGAGTGATACCGGGAGGGCGCTATGACCTTGCGTGCGGCAAAGAAACGACAACGCAATGTCAGTAGTTCGGGGATCAAGGCTCTGCGCGACATAAGCGTGCTGGTGGTGCACCCGGATGACGACGATGGCCGCAACCTGATCGAACAGCTGCAGCGCATCGGCTGTCAGGTGCGTGTGCAGTGGCCGATTCCCGAGAGGCTCAACACCGAAGTGGACGTGATCGTGCTTGCCGTATCCCCGGAAAGCCTTTCGACCAATACGCCCTGGTTGCTGTACGCCAGCACCCCGCCGATCATTCCGGTAATCGCCTACGAAAATCCGATTATTGTCGAGGCGTTGGTGCAGCTCAACGCCAGTTCGGTGATCCCGTCGCCAGTTCGCTCGTTCGGTCTGCTCACGGCGTTGGCGCTGACCTTGAGTCAATCGCGCAAGGCCCGTGAGCGCGAAAAACACGTCAAGCGACTGGAAGGCCGGATGGCCGTGATGCGCACCGTACAGCAGGCCAAGATCATCCTCATCGAGACCAAGGGAATGTCGGAGGCCGAGGCTTATAACGCCTTGCGTGATCAGGCCATGGCCAAACGCGAGCCAGTGGAGAAGATCGCCAAAGCGCTGGTCAAGGCCCATGAGTTGTTGCAAAAAGCCTGTTCCTGAGCGTCGGCCCCAAGAGGCCTGACCCTCTTCTGCGTGGAGGCTTGCCATACGCCCTTGATCGGCAAGTATGGATCACCGCGTGGCGACCGGACTGGACAACGGAGTCCTCCGGAACGAACCGCTACCTGCGCATTCGCGCAGTGGGTTCGAGTCAATGGCTGCCTGGTCACGGGCAGTCCTTAACCGATATCTGGAGAGCCACCATGTCTGTAAAACGCCCGAGCAAAGCCGATTTTCTGATCGCCGCCGAAGACCACAGCTATCACCTGAACGACAGTCAGATGGAGTCCTTCCTCAGTCTGGCTGATGAGACTCTTGGCTCCTACGACGCCATTGACAAACTGTATGCCCAAACCATCGCGCAGCAGCCGCCCGTGCGTGAATTCAGCAAGGCACCGGAGGCCGATAATCTTCATGGTGCCTGGTACGTGAAAACCCATATCACGGGCGCTGCCCAAGGCCCGCTGGCCGGCAAGACCGTGGTCATCAAAGACAATGTCTCGGTGGCTGGCGTACCCATGGCCAACGGCTCGCTCAGCCTGGATGGTTACATTCCGTCAGAAGATGCGACCGTGGTTAAACGTCTGCTCGCCGCTGGCGCGACAGTAGTGGGCAAGTCGGTCTGCGAGGATCTGTGCTTCTCCGGCGCCAGCTTCACCGCTGCCAGTGGCCCTGTTAAAAATCCATGGGACCAGACCCGCAATGCCGGCGGTTCATCCAGCGGCAGCGCAGTGCTGGTTGCGCTCGATGAGGTCGACATGGCGATCGGTGGCGATCAGGGAGGCTCGATCCGCATGCCTTCGGCCTGGAGCGGCATCGTCGGTCACAAGCCCACCTACGGCCTGGTGCCTTATACCGGGACTTTCCCGATCGAAAGGACCATCGATCATGTCGGCCCGATGGCCAACAGCGTGCATGACGTGGCCGTGATGCTCGATGTCATCGCCGGGGCCGATGGCCTCGACTCCCGGCAGAAGAACCCGCCAGCCGTTGCCTGTGTCGCCACGCTTGATCAGGGCGTGGCGGGCCTCAGAATTGGCGTGCTGCGTGAAGGTTTCGCGATTCCCGGGGTATCCGAGGTGCAGGTGGATGCTCAGGTCAAAGCAGCAGTCGCCCAACTGCAAAGCCTCGGTGCGACGGTCGGCGAAGCCAGCGCGCCCTGGCATTCGGGGGTCGCAATGGATATGTGGAAGGTCATTGCCACCGATGGCGCGGCGTATCAGATGCTACAGGGCAACGGCTATGGCATGAACGTGGACGGCTATTACGATCCGGACATCATGAGCTACTTTGGTGCCAAGCGTCGCGAGCACGCCGATGCGTTGTCCAGCACCGTTTGCGCTGTGGCCTTGACCGGTCACTACAGCCTGAAAAACCTGCACGGCGCCTACTACGCGAAGGCGCGCATGCTGGTGCCGGAACTCACTCGTCAATACGACGAGGCGCTCAAGGATTTCGATGTGCTGGTGCTGCCAACCATGCCCTTCGTGGCGACGCCGCTGACCGCAGCCGATGCGCCGATCGAGGAGTACGTGCACAGCGCGCTGAGCATGCTGACCAACACTGCACCGTTCGACCTCACTGGCCACCCGGCGACTTCGATTCCTACAGGCCTGGCTGATGGCTTGCCGGTGGCGATGATGATCGTCGCCCCACGGTTTCAGGACGCTTTGGCCTTGCGCGTGGCTCAGGCCTACGAGCAAGCCCGTGGTCCATTCCCTAAACCGCCACGTCGTTAAGCAGGTCTTGGCCGGGTGCTGACGGTGTCAGCACCTTGCCCTATTCGAGATTCAGGAGTGTTTTCATGGCATTGAGTCAATTGGTACGGTTTTCGCTGGGCGCTGTCTTATGCCTGCTGCCGGTGTTCGCATTTGCCCATCCCGGGCATGACGAGTCAGGCTTTATGGCGGGCCTGGCACACCCCTTCAGCGGAGTGGATCACCTGTTGGCGATGTTCGCGGTCGGCCTCTGGGCCGCGCAGCAGACCGGCAAGGTACGCTGGATGTTGCCACTGATCTTCGTCGGCGGCATGTTGCTGGGTGGCCTCATGGGGTTCGATGGATTCGCCATTGACTATCTGGAAACCGGGATCGCTGCATCGGTGCTCGCCTTTGGTTTGCTGGTCGCGGTGGCGGCGCGTCCACCTGTGGCGCTTGCCCTGGGCATTACCGGCTTTTTCGGGATGGCCCACGGCATCGCCCACGGTATGGAGTTACCGGACATGCTAAGCCCTGCGGCTTATGCGGTTGGTTTTCTGATCGCAACATCGGTGCTGCATGCAGCAGGCTTTGCTTTGGCCCGGGTGTTGCCGATGCGCGCCGATGGACTGGTTAGAATGCTCGGTATGGCTTCGGCGGGGGCAGGCGTCGCGTTACTGGCAGGCTGATGGGGGGCGCTTATCAAGCGCTCGCAGTGAGGCTGATGTAGGCAGCCTCACTGCACGGCTCATTTCGATTCAACGCCGATTGAGCTAGCAGTGGTTGCCCGTACAGACCTCGTCGACATCCTGCCCCCGCGAGTATCCGCATTCCTTAACCTGCCGCACATCCACACTCTAGACACGCTGCGACCGCATATGGTGTGCTGTCGCCATCGAGCCCGGTGATGGTTGCCTGGGCTCATGCCGTCTCAGCCTATAACCGATGAGGTTCGTCTCTTGAGCAATTCTCCTTATGTTCCGCCTAAAGTCTGGACAAACACCGCACCGTCCGGTGGGCATTTTGCAAGTATCAACCGCCCGATTGCCGGGCCTACGCATGACAAGGAATTACCGGTCGGCAAGCATCCGTTGCAGTTGTATTCGCTGGCCACGCCCAATGGGGTGAAGGTGACGATTCTGTTGGAGGAGTTGCTGGCGCTGGGGCATAGCGCAGCTGAGTACGATGCCTGGTTGATTCGTATCGGTGAGGGCGATCAGTTTTCCAGCGGCTTTGTCGCGGTCAACCCGAATTCTAAGATTCCAGCGTTGCTGGACCGAAGTGTTGACCCGGCCATTCGGGTATTTGAGTCGGGCTCAATTCTGCTCTATCTGGCTGAGAAGTTCGGTGCCTTTATTCCCACTGACCTGGCCGGGCGTACCGAAACCCTGAACTGGCTGTTCTGGCAGATGGGCGCGGCGCCTTATCTGGGCGGTGGCTTTGGGCATTTTTATGCCTACGCGCCAGAGAAACTGGAATACCCGATCAATCGCTTCACCATGGAGGCCAAGCGGCAACTGGACGTGCTGGATCGTCGTCTGGCTGAAAGCCCGTATCTGGCGGGCGAGACTTATACCATCGCCGATATTGCGGTGTGGTCCTGGTATGGGCAATTGGTGCGTAACAATGTGTATTCGGCGGCTGAGTTCCTGTCTGCCCACGAATACACGCATTTGCAGCGCTGGGCTGAAGAGATTGCCAAGCGCCCCGCAGTGATTCGTGGGCTGCGGGTCAACCGTACCTGGGGTGATGAAGCCAATCAGGTGCCTGAGCGTCACCAGGCGTCTGATCTGGATTGATCGCCTTTACGCCAGCAGCTCGCTGATCCAGCGCACCTGTCGGGCGATGTCTTGCACTTTTTCCTCAGGCACGGCCTGCCGTGCTTGAGTGAACTGCTTCAACGTCTTTTGACGCTCACCCAGCAGCCGCTGCCATTTGGCCAGAAAGGCCGGGCTGCGGTTGGGCAGGTGCAGCGGGCCAAAGTACAGTTCTTGAGCGCTGTAGGTCACTGGCCCGGAGCGCTCTGCGACGATGATTTCGTAGTAGAAGCGGTTTTCCAGTAGAACTTCTTCAAAGACGATGCGGTAATGATGTTCCATCAGCCACTGACGTAGCGGTTGTTCCCCGCCGTTGGGTTGCAATATCAGGCGTTCCTGGCCGTTCAAATGGTGCTTGCCACTGTCCAGAATGTCGCGAATGGTCTCGCCACCCATGCCGCACAGGCTGATTGCGGTGATCCCGTCATCCGGTTCGATGGCCGCGAGGCCGTTGGCCAGGCGCACGGTGATCCGATCTTCCAAGTGATTGTCCCGCACGGTGCGTTGTGCCGCGTGAAAGGGCGTGAGTGCGACTTCGCCCGCCACCGCCGTCGAGATGGCGCCACGCTGTATCAATGCCACCGGCAGGTAGCCGTGGTCTGAGCCAATATCGGCCAGCCGCGCACCGGCTGGCATCTGCGCCGCCACGCGCTCAAGGCGCAGGGACAATGTGTGTGGGTTCAACGGCAGTTCCTTATCAGCACCCATGCGTGGCACTTATGCGGCCTCACGAAGTGCTCGCGCTGGGAAAAAGGGCGATTTTGTCATATCGGGCCGTTGGTGCGCTTGGCTCTTGGCGATTAAATGGCGCGTTGATTGACACGTTCAGTCAGTGCTTGCGCAGATTCCTTGCGCTCTGAATAACGATCCACCAGGTCGGGGCGCTCTCTGAGCAGCAGCGTGAACCTGACCAGTTCTTCCATCACGTCTACCACGCGGTCATACAGAGCTGAAGGCTTCATGCGGTTGTGTTCATCGAATTCGAGATAAGCCTTGGGCACTGAAGATTGGTTCGGGATGGTGAACATCCGCATCCAGCGCCCCAGCACCCGCAGTTGGTTGACCACATTGAATGACTGCGATCCGCCACTGACCTGCATGACCGCCAGGGTTTTGCCCTGGGTCGGGCGCACAGCCCCCAATGCCAGCGGCACCCAGTCAATTTGCGCCTTGAACACCGCAGACATGGCGCCATGTCGCTCCGGTGAGCACCAGACCTGGCCTTCAGACCACTGCATCAGCTCGAGCAGTTCCTGGACTTTTGGGTGATCGGCGGGCGCGTCGTCCGGCAATGGCAGCCCGCTGGGGTTGAAAATCCGCGTTTCGGCGCCGAAGTGTTCCAGCAATCTTGCGGCTTCTTCGACCAGCAGACGGCTGAATGAGCGCTCGCGCGTAGAACCGTACAGCAGCAGGATCTTGGGTTTATTTGCGTCGGCGCCCACCAGCGTGCTGGTGGTTAATGCGCTATCGAGGTTAGGCAGTCGGTCGGTCATATGAGCTCCGGTTACAGAGTGCTGATGCGGTCCAGTTCGTGTTTCAGGGTGTCACGGTCCAATTGCGTGAGCGGTAAGGCCAGCAGGGCGCTGCAGCGTCTTTTGATCTGCGCCAGGGTCGCGTTAAACGCTGCCGATACAGTGGCTTCGTCGCCGCTCACTTCAGACGGATCTTCAAGCTCCCAATGAGCTTTGATGGCGGGGCCGAAATACACCGGGCAAGCTTCACCGGCGGCCTTGTCGCAGACGGTAATCACTATGTCGGGCGGGTTGTCTGCGAAGGCTTCATTGCCCTTGCTGCTTAAACCGCTGATGCTGATACCGGCTTCTTGCAGTGTGCGCAGGCTGCGTGGCAGCACGCTGCCTTTGGGGAAACTGCCGGCGCTGATCGCCCGGATGCCTTGAGGGGCGAGGTGATTGAACATGGCTTCGGACAAAATGCTACGGCAACTGTTAGCGGTGCACATAAACAGGATACGCATGGAGTTTCTCGCTTCTGGGGCAGGGTCAAAGGCTCAAGCGCAAGGCCAGGGCTGACAAGGTGATAAACAGAATCGGCAAGGTCAGAATCACCCCGGTCTTGAAGTAGTAACCCCAGGTGATGCGGATGCCTTTGCGCTGTAAAACGTGCAACCAGAGCAGTGTTGCCAGGCTGCCGATGGGAGTGATTTTCGGGCCCAGATCAGCGCCAATGACGTTGGCATAGATCATGGCTTGACGCATCACATCACTGGCATCACTGGCCTGGATCGACAAGGCACCCATCAACACGGCAGGCATGTTGTTCATGGCCGATGACAGAAACGCCGAGAGAAACCCGGTGCCTAGTGTGGCCAGCCACAGGCTAGAGCCGAGCAGATGGTTCAGGGCAAGGGTCAGATAGCCCGTGAGGCCCGCGTTTTTGAGTCCGTAGACCACCAGGTACATGCCGAGAGAGAAAATCACGATCTGCCAGGGCGCATCGCGGACCACGCGGCGGGTCGAGATGATGCCGCCGCGTGCAGCGACTGCCAGCAAGACCACGGCGCAGACAGCGGCAATTGCACTGATCGGGATGCCCATGGGTTCCAGCACAAAAAGCCCGGCCAGCAACAGAATCAACACCGCCCACCCTGCGCGGAAAGTCATGATGTCGCGCACGGCAAGCCGTGGTTCTTGTAAGTCAGTCTGGGAGTAATGGCGAGGAATGTCGCGACGGAAAAACCCGTACAGCACCGCGAGGGTGGCGGCTATCGCAACCAGGTTGACTGGCACCATGATCGACGCGTACTCGTTGAAGCCCAGTCCGAAGTAGTCCGCCGACACGATATTGACCAGGTTTGACACCACCAAGGGCAGGCTGGCGGTATCGGCAATAAACCCGGCGGCCATGACAAATGCCAGGGTCGAGGCGGGAGAGAAGCGCAAGGCGAGCAGTATCGAGATGACGATGGGCGTCAAGATCAGCGCTGCGCCGTCATTGGCAAACAGGGCCGATACGGCGGCACCCAACAGCACTGTAAAGGCAAACAGGCGGCGGCCGTTGCCCTTGGCCAAACGCGCGACATGCAGTGCCGCCCACTGAAAAAAGCCGGCTTCATCCAGCAGCAAACTGATGATGATCACAGCGATAAAGGTCGCCGTGGCGTTCCAGACAATGCCCCACACCAAGGGAACATCGTCGAGCTTTACGACACCTGTGATCAGCGCCAGCGCAGCGCCCAGGGCGGCACTCCAGCCGATACCCAGACCTCTGGGTTGCCAGATGACCAATACCAGCGTGAACAAGAAAATGGCAGAGGCGGTGAGCATAAGCGTCTCGTCCTTTAGTCAGCAGCACATGGTTGTGTTGAGAGGGCGACCCTCCATGGCGCTGAGGCGGTGAGTGTTTGATTCAAGCCACTCGGTATTGGCTGCCAGGGTGGTGTCCAGTACTTCGCGTACCCAGGCGGGGAGTTCAGGGTTCAAGCGGTAATACACCCATTGACCCTGTCGACGATCAAGGAGCAACCCGCAACTGCGCAATTGAGCGAGATGCCGGGATATTTTGGGCTGACTGTCATCCAGCGCGCAGACCAGTTCACACACGCATAACTCGCCTTCGCGGGTGATCAGCAACGTTGCCCGGGCCCGGGTTTCATCGGACAGGCATTTGAAAACGGCAGCGGGAGTGAGCATGGATGTGCCTCTGTATATATGTTTATCCGAATATACGTTTATCCATATGTTTCAATCAAGCCCGGATTTTCCTCTCCTGACATTTTCGGCACCAGTGGAGGGTTGGCTGAAACAAAAAAGCACATCACGCCTGCACCGCTTCACCCACATAGTTCGCTCGTGGCCGAATCAATTGGCCTGTGGTCTTTTGCTCCAATGCATGGGCTACCCAGCCAACGGAGCGCGCCAGGGCAAACAGGATGACCGGTGCTTCAGAGGGCAGGGCATATGTCTCGGCCAAGGCCGACAGGACGAAATCGATATTGGGCTTTTCGCCGGAGATCTCTTCACCGGCTTCGCTGATGGCCTGATAAACGGGGGTTAAGCTGAACTGCTGCAACAGGGCCGCAGCCCGCGCATCGCCATGGGGGTACAGTGGGTGACCGAAAGCGGGCAGGGTGTCGCCGCGCTGTAAATGATCGCGCACGCTTTGCATAACCCCCTGCTGTTGCGCCTGAGCTTTTAACGCCCGGACACCTTTCACCGCTGAACCATGCAGTGGCCCGGTCAGGGCCGTTAAGCCCGCCATGAGCCCGGCGGGTATTGAGGCGCCGGTTGATATTGCGACCCTCACGGCAAATGCCGAAGCGTTCAATTCATGGTCGGCCAGCAGTACCAGGGTGCGACGCAGGATGTCTTCAGCCTCTGGAACGTCCCATGCCTGGGCGATACGACGATGCAGTGGCATGCCCGGTGTTTCTGAATGCCCAAGCATGGCGGCTATAAGAGTGCCGATCACGCTCATGGCTTCATTGACCAGCACGGTTGTTGCGCGACCACGGGAGGGCAGTGCGGTGTCGATCTGCGGCACCAGTACCTGCATGGCCCGCGCCAGCGGGGAGGTGAAAGCGACATCAACATTGGCGATGCGCGCCGGTGTGTTGAAGCTGACCGTGTCCACTTGCCACAACAAGCTCGCAATCTGTTCCAGTGTGTGGGTGTGCGACAGCGCCACAGCATCTTGCCCGCGATACCACAGGCGGTTCGTGTCCACGGTGGTGATGGAGGATGACAGTACCGGATCACCCCAGGCCATGGTCTTGGCGGCCACCGCCGCGACACTGCGCCGCCCGGTTTGGCGAGAGGCCATGCGTTTTACATCATCGGCGTTGTAGAGGCTACGCCGGGAATCGCCGGGATCCGGTTTGGCGCGAATGCGCCCGCGACTGACATTGGCGTACAGCGTTTGGGGTTGTACCTGCAAAAACGCCAGGGCTTCTTTCGCGGTAAACCATGCCATCACACACCTCATATTGATCATTTACATCAAGATTGACGTCAATCTTAGCGCGCCTATAGTCGCTCGCATCAACCTGACGTGAGAACACAGTCCATGACCCAGCCTGCCATGCTTCACGCTGTTTGGACCGCTTTGGGCGGTGATGTTGATGAGTGCACTCAAGTGACGCTGACGACTGCGGGCGCGTTGTCTTCAGCTTATCCGGTGACCGACCTGGCCAGTGCATCCATGGCCGCTGTAGCGTTGGCGATTGCCAAACTGCGTGCTCAACACCGTGGCCAAGCCATTGAGCCGCTGCAGGTCGATCGCCGCCTGGCGTCGATCTGGTTTGGCACTTCTTTACGCCCCGTCGGTTGGCAAATGCCCAACGTGTGGGACCCGGTTGCGGGGGATTACAAGGCCAGGGATGGCTGGATTCGTTTGCACACCAATGCCCCGCATCATCGTCTGGCGGCTGAGCGTATTCTCGGGCCCCATGCCGATAAAACCGGCATGGCCCAGGCCGTGTCACAGTGGCGCAAGGAAGAGCTCGAGGCAGCAATCGTCGAGGCGGGAGGCTGTGCGGCACAGATGCTTTCGACCGAAGCGTGGGCACGTCACCCGCAAGGTCGGGCAGTTGCTGATGAACCGCTGGTTCATCTGGCGCGTCGAGTCCAGGCTCATGCTCCCGCGCCTCCTGTTGACCTTGCTCGCCCGCTTGCCGGGATCAAGGTGCTGGATCTGACCCGGGTCCTGGCCGGTCCCATCGCCACGCGTTGCCTGGCGGCTTACGGCGCTGAGGTCTTGCGGATTGATTCACCGGACTGGAATGAGCCTGGGATTGTGCCAGAGGTGACGCTGGGCAAACGTCTGGTGCGGCTCAATCTGCGCGATCAGGCCGCACTGGCGACAGTGAAGTCGCTGCTGGCTTTAGCTGACGTGATTGTCCATGGATACCGCGCCGATGCCCTGGAGCATCTCGGATTGGGTACTGCCGTCAGGCAGCAAATCAATCCGCGCTTGATTGATGTCAGCCTCAATGCCTATGGCTGGACCGGGCCGTGGTGCAACCGGCGCGGCTTTGACAGCCTGGTGCAAATGAGCAGCGGCATTGCCGATTCCGGTATGCAGCACGCGCTAGCCGACAAACCCGTACCGCTGCCCGTTCAGGCGCTGGATCATGCGACCGGCTATCTTATGGCGGCCGCGGTGATTACCGGCATCACCGAGCGCCTGCAGGCCGGTACGGTACTCCAGGCCCGGTTGTCTTTGGCGCGAACGGCGAAGTTGCTGCAGGATTATCATGCGCTGGCTAATGGGCCCGTGTTCGCCGCTGAGAGTGATGCCGACAAAGGCATGCCCCTCGAACACACTTCATGGGGCGACGCGCAGCGCATTCTGTGGCCAATCCATATCAATGGCTGCCACGCCCAATGGGCATTGCCTGCCCATGAGCTGGGCTCGGACGCTGCGCACTGGTAGCCGAGTTCCCTTATGATGAGCGCCTATAAAACCAGCAAGGAAGTTGTTATGGGCGTAAACCATAAAGATCGGCAGATCGACAATATCGAGTTCAATGTGGGCGACATAGCCCGTAGCAAAGCCTTCTACGTTAGCGCCTTCGGCTGGACGTTCGTGGATTACGGGCCAACTTATACAGAGTTCACCGATGGTCGCTTGACCGGTGGATTCTCCACCGGAGAACCCGTGCGACCTGGCGGTCCTTTGGTCATTGTGTATGCGGATGATCTTGAAGCCACTCAAGAGCGCCTCAAGGGCTTGGGTGCCGTGATCAGCCGGGAGACCTTTGCGTTTCCGGGCGGTCGCCGGTTTCATTTTGTCGACCTTGATGGTTATGAGCTGGCGGTTTGGACGAGCCAGGAGTAGATTTCACTCTCGCAGTTCATATGGCGCTCCGGTCACCGCTCACTCCTGTGACCGGGCTGCTTCTTTAAACTGATATGATTCAAGCGCTTACAATCCGAGTGACCGAGAATGAATCGTCGTAAAAAGATCCAGCAGTTATTAAAGGCGCATGCCAAGAAGGCCAGTGCCAAATTGGCACCGAAAAAAAAGTCCACGTATGTCAGTAAGGCTGATCGATTAAAGTTGGCGGCTGAATCCACTGAGGCCTCAACCGTTATATCTGAGGACTGAGCAAGCGATAGCGCCTTTGTCATCAAGACACTTTATGTTGCTGCAATAAACGCATGATCGGGTGACCCGCAAGCCAGTGACCGAGCACGATTCGAGATCGTTTTCGTATCTGGCGTGACGGTTAAGGATGACTCTTTGACAAGCGGTGTAGAAGATGAAGTTTTATTCCCTCATGGATTTCAGGGGTATAACCGTGGTCAAGCATTCAGCCGTGGTTTTTTTATCAATTTCAGTGCTGGTCGGGTGCGAGGGCGATAAAGACCAAGTTGCACGGGAAAAGATCGAAGCCATTAAACAGATTGTTGCAACGCGCAATCAGGAAGATATCGATGTTTACAGTGTGCAACCTCTACTGCCTGACAACTTGAATCGCTGTATCGTTCAAATGACCGAAAACAAGGCCAAATTGGATGCAATTCAAGTGGACTACGCCGAGACACAAACTGTGCAGTCTTCTGACACCCACACGTTATACAGCATGATTAGTTACCAGCTCACCGCCTGCAAAGATGCGACACAGTCACAACGAGACTGATCCGCAGACCTGTCTCATTCCCCACGTTCTGTTCATGGCTGAATGTTTAAACCTGCTACGCTGATTTGCACCCACGGCGAGGTACTGATTTCGGGTGTTTAAGCTATTGAATCCGGCCGTTGGCACGGTAAAGGGGTTATTGAGGGAGTGATATGGAGTATTACGCATGGGTATTGGCGAAGTTTGTTGCGGGTTTTGTAATTATTGCAACTCACATGTACATGTCGGGGCGGACCCAGTTGTCACAGATGACGGCCATTGATCTCATCGGCAACTTTATCCTGGGTGGGATTATTGGCGGTGTGATCTACAGCGATACCATTCCCTTTAAACAGTACTTGCTGGTGCTTCTATTAGGCGTGCTGTTGATATACATCCTTAATGCTGCGACCAAACATATCCAGATTTTGCGTGGCTTTGCGATAGGCAGCCCGATACCGATCATCAAGAACGGTAAGTTCATCGTTGAAAACCTGATCGATAATAAACACAAGATCGACATTCTGCGGCTTGCCTCACAGTTGCATGCCCAGGGAGCGTGTGCATTTCAACAGGTGTACTACGCGCAAATCGAGCCGGGTGGCGAGTTGACGGTGATCTGTGATGAGCGTGACATGCCGTCGGTGATCGTGATGTACAACAGCGAGGCACGGCTCGATCAGTTGGCGTCCATAGGCCATGATCCGCAATGGCTGGAAGCGAAAATCAAAGATCTGGGGCTTAAAACCGAGGATGTGTTCCTGGCTGAGTTCTGGCGCGGCGAACTGTCCATCACGATTCGCGACGGCAGTGTCATTTGCCATGTGCCCCCGGCGCACCGTCATTGTTGATCATCGGTTGAACGCCTGTGCAGCGTTGGCGCGTGGCTCGGCAGTGTAGGCCCTGGCGTTCAGCCGTTGCGGGGCAGGGCTTCACACAGCTCCAGCAGTTGGCTTTGCAACAACTGGCCAGCATGGCTGAGCCCGCCTTGGGCGTAGAGCGCTAAAAATACGCCCTGGATATCTGGCAGGCCGCTGCTGGCGTCCAGCACTTGGTGCTCTGGGGTCACCACGCGCAGCGGCAGCAGGCTGACACCCAAACCTGCCGCCACCGCCGAACAGACACTGGCCAGGCTGGCACTTGAATAGCTGATACGCCACTGCCAGCCGCCCATTTCCAGGTGATGAAGCATTTCATTGCGGTACAAGCCGCCTGCCGGGAACGCCACCAGCGGCAACGGGTCGCGGCTCAGTGCGGGATGCAAGCGGCTGTCTACCCAGCACAAGGGCTCGGGCCAGCAGGCCAGGCAATCATCGTTCCGACCCATCTGCTTGACCAGCAGCAGATCAAATTCACCCCGTCGAAACAGGCGCAACAGTTCAGGCCCCAAGCCACTGGTGACCTCCAGCCGGACGTTCGGATGCTCCAGCCCGAAGCGCGAGAGCATGGGCATCAGGCGCTCGGTGGCAAAGTCCTCGGGCACACCCAGGCGCAATACGCCTTCACTTTGTTGGTTGTGCAAGGCCTCTCTGGCTTCTTCGTGGAGCATCAGAATGCGTCGTGCATAGGCCAATAATCGCTCGCCTTCCGTCGTGGCGACGACCTGGCGTTGATCGCGGTCGAGCAGTTTGCAGCCAAGGGTGTCTTCGAGTCGGCGTATCTGCTGGCTGACCGTGGACTGAGTCAAATGCAGGCGTTGGGCCGCACGGGTGAAGTTGGCGCAATCCACCACGGCGACAAAACTGCGCAGCAACACAGGATCGAACATGGGATCACCATTCATGTAGCCACTGGAAGGCATGATTATATTTAATTTCAGAATACCTGCCTGCATGACCATACTCGGCCTTCATGGTATGTGCACAGGGAGCAGAGCAATGGGACGCCTGACGGTTAAATCCGGCCTTCTAACGGCTGGGCTGTTAATGATGGGAGACGTGATGGCAAGCGAAAACACGCTGTTGAATGCTGTGCGCGGCGATGAGCGGGCGCACGTGCAGCACTTGATCACTCAAGGCGCTGACCTCAACGCTCAGGCTGCGGATGGCAGCAGCGCATTGCTGCTGGCGACTCAACAAAACAACGTTGAAATCGCCCGGGCTCTGATCACTGCGGGCGCCGATGTTAATCAGAAAAATCAGATGCAGGACAGCGCTTACTTGTATGCCGGAGCCAGTGGCTATAACGAAATCCTCAAGCTGACGCTGGCCCATGGAGCTGACCTCAAGAGCACCAATCGCTACGGCGGAACGGCACTGATTCCCGCATGTGAGCGCGGCCATGTTGAAACCGTACGCTTGTTGATCGCCGCTGGAGTTGACGTCAATCACGTCAATCGACTGGGCTGGACCTGTTTGATGGAAGCCATTGTGCTGTCCGATGGCGGCCCCGCGCATCAGCAGATTGTTTCCCAGCTAATCCAGGCGGGCGCCGATCTGAATCTGCCTGACAGCCAGGGCCACAGCCCTTTGCATCAAGCGCAACAGCGCGGCCAGAGAGCTATTGCCTCTCTGCTGCGTGAAGCCGGCGCCAAGTGACTCAGAGGAGATTGTATGAATACGGATCAACATTACCTGGCCCGCGCGGTTGAACTGGCGCAGGGTAACGTCAGTGCTGGCGGGCGACCATTTGGTGCGGTTCTGATCAAGGACGGCAAGGTACTCGTCGAGGCTGTGAACGAAATTCACCTCAGTCAGGACCCGACCGCCCACGCTGAACTGCTGACTCTGCGCCGGGCTAGCGAGCGTCTGGGCGCTCGTCTGGACGGCTGTGTCATCTATGCCAGCGGCCAACCGTGCCCGATGTGTCTGGCGGCCATGTACCTGAGCGGTATCTCACGGGTTGTGTATGGCGCGGCGAACGAGGTGGGTGAACCGTTTGGTTTGTCGACCGCCGATCTTTATCGGCAACTGGCGTTGCCATTAAACGAACAGACGCTCAAGGTTCAGCATCTGCCTCAGCCCGCCATGGCCGAGGTGTACCGAGACTGGCAGGCGCGCCATGCAAGCCGCTGATTCACGCTTGCGTAGCCTGGCCAATTGGGCGCTGATTATTGCCTTGGGGCTTAACCTGCGGCCGATTTTGAGCTCCATCAGCCCGTTGTTGATGCAAATCCGCAGCGATACCGGCTTGAGCTTTCAAAGCAGCGCCTGGCTGACCAGCTTGCCGGTGATTTGCATGGGCCTGGTTGCGTTGGTTGGTGTGCGGATCGAAGCCCGCTTGGGAGAGCGGCGCGGCGTGGCGCTGGGGCTCATGATGATTCTCGGTGCATGCGTGTGGCGCTTGTTGGGGCAGCAGGCCGAAGTGCTGCTGATCACTGCTTTATTGGGCGGCGCTGGCGTGGCGTTGATTCAGGCGCTGGTCCCGGCATTGATCAAGCGACAGTTTCAGCAACGTGTGGCGCTGGCATTGGGGGTGTACTCAGCTTCGCTGATGGGCGGCGGTGGGGTGGCGGCGATGCTCAGCCCGGTGGTGGCCGGACATTTCAGCCATTGGCAGGCGGGGCTTGGTGTCTGGTTATTACCGGCATTGGCGGCGTTGCTGATGTGGTGGCTGTTGCCCTTCAAAGGCTTTGCTCCACGCACGTACGGTGTGGCTGCCCAGCCTTGGCGCAACCGCAGGGCCTGGTTATTGGCGCTGTACTTCGGGTTGGTGAATTGCGGTTACATGAGCATGGTGGCCTGGCTGCCGGCCTATTACCTGCAAATGGACTGGAGCGCGACCCAAAGCGGTTCACTGTTGGCGTTCATGACCGTGTTCCAGGTGCTGGCGGCGCTGGTCATGCCCGCTTTGGCGCAACGCAGTATAGATCGTCGGCCATTTCTGGCTATCAGTCTTGGCGCCCAGGCCCTTGGTTTCTTCGGCTTGCTGATGTGGCCGCTTGAGGCGCCACACGTATGGGTGGCCTTGATCGGTTTCGGTCTTGGAGCGTGCTTTGCCCTAAGTCTTATTCTGACCCTCGATCATTGCCGTGAACCCCGTGCAGCCGGGCAGTTGGCGGCTTTCGTGCAGGGCGTGGGGTTTCTGATCAACGCGGTCTCGCCTTGGTTGACCGGCTGGCTACGAGAGCTGACCGGCAGTTTTGTCAGCGCGTGGTGGGTGCTGATTGTCGGGGTAGTGTCGATGCTGATACTGACCCGCGTGTTCAGCCCGGCCAGTTATCGCGGTACAGACACTGAACTCCAGCCCGCGGCGCTGTCGGCCAATGCCTGAGCAGCCGCGTACTTGGGGTCAATAGTGTGCTCCAGTACCCACAGCAAGTGCTGCATGAGCGGGGAGTCGTAGTGCGCGCATGGCTGAGGGCAGGCGGGACCTTGGGGAAGTTTAATGGTTAATGGCGTTGTCGCGGCGTGTTGAGCCGCTGGGTTTGGGTCATGTTGTTCTTCCTTTGAATTGATCCGTGCGGGGCGCCGTTTCGCTGTGATAGGCGCAAGGTATCAACTTCGCCTTTGAACGGTATTAAACACGCCAGCCCCGGATTGTTAAGGTGTTGGGGTCATCAGGAGGAATCAATTATGAATTTTGCAGGCAAAACCGCCATTGTGACGGGTGCCGGAAGAGGCCTGGGCTTGAGCTACGCCCGCGAACTGGCGCGTCTGGGGGCCAATGTTGTCATCAGCGATATCGGTGCGGACAACCTGGGCGATGGGGTCGATGCTTCGATTGCCCATAGGGCGGCCCGCATGTTGGAAGCTGAAGGCTACAACGTAGTGGGGCATTGCGCAGACCTGGGCACTGAGCAGGGTTGCCAGCAATTGGTAGAGGCAGCGGTCGAGGCGTTTGGCCAACTGGATATCGTGATCCATAACGCGGGCTGGGTCGGTTATCAGCCCATAGAAGCTATTGAGTCCGCGTTCATAGCGCGCGCGTTGGATGTCAGCGTTTATGCTCCTGTGTGGTTGTGCAAGCATGCCTGGAAGTACTTGCGGCAATCGGTAGCGCCACGGGTAGTTTTGACCACTTCGGACCGGGCCATGTACGCGCAATATGCGCAGCCGGGTCTGGTCGCTTATGCCGCGGGCAAAATGGCGCAATTGGGCATCATGAACGCACTAAGCATGGAAGGCAGGAGCGACGGGATCATGGTTAACGCGGTTTCCCCTGTGGCCAAGACCCGAATGTGGGGCGTGACTGAAGAGCCGGATACGCTCAAGCCGGAATGGGTGACCCCCGGTGTGGTGTTTTTGGCGTCTGAAGCGTGTCAGGACACAGGCTACGTTTTGCGAGCCAGCAATGGCCAATTCACCGCGACCCGTTTCGTCGAGAACACTGGAGTCGACTACCCAAGTGATTTGGCCAGGGTCAAGGCCGACAGTGCAGGGCAAGTGGCCCAGTTGTGGGAGCAGATCAAAGAAGGCTGATCCGATGATTCCAGGCCACGGTCCTGCGCCCCGCATTGCGTAACGACAAACTGCAGGACCGAGCTTGTCTCGCGATCTTTTGATCTTGTGGGTTGTTTGACCGATCAAAAGATCGCAGCCGTTGTTTCTTGGCGGCTCTCAGGGAAGACGTTTGGCGTTACAGCTTCCACTCCAGGCCCAGGCTGACAGTTCTTGGCTCGCCCCAGAACACGCCGTTATAGAAACCTACGTTGTCGTAATACTTCTGATCCAGCACGTTTTTGACGTTTAACGTCGCTGCGACATGGGCGTCGAACTCATAGCGCGCCATCAGGTCGAGTAGGGTGTAGGACTTCTGGGTGATGTTCTCTTTGGTGGTGATCGGATAGCCGTTCGGGTTTTTCTGGCCGGTCGGGCGATTGCCTGCGCGGTAGATGTCGCTCTGCCAGTTAACCGCTGCGCCTACGGTCATCGCGCTCCATTCGCCCGGTAACTTGTAACTGGTCGACACCTTGACCAGGTTCAGCGGTGAGGCGGTATTGATTCGCTGGCCATCAGCATTGAGCGAGTGGGTGTAGGTGTAACCGGCCATCATGTTCCAGCCACGGGTGAGTTCACCGGCCAGTTCAACTTCAAAGCCTTTGATTTTGTTGCCCTTGCCCCCGGATTTGTAATATTCCTCGCCGTTCGGGCCGCGTGGCACGGAGTCGTCGATTTCCGGGACGTTATCCTGCTTGCTCCAGAACACCGCGCTCGACAGGTTAAGGCGTTCTTCCAGGAAACTCCCTTTGAGGCCCACTTCATACACGCTGCCGACCACGGGCTTGAGGTATGAACCACTCGCGTCCTTGTCAGTGGACGGTTTGAAGATGTCGGTGTAGCTGACATAGGCCGTCAGTTCATCGGTGAAGTCATATAGCAGGCCGGCATAGGGCGTGATCATGTCGTTGTGGGTTTGCACGACCTTCTGGTAATTGATGCCGCCCGGTGCCTGGTCGTCGAATTCGCGGCTGGCGTTTGAGCTTTTCCAACTGCCATAACGCGTACCGAGCACGGCGTGCCATTCATCTGTCAGGTTAAATCGCGTGGCCAGATAGCCGGATTTTTGCTTGATCGTGTTGTGGCTACCGTCAATACCGGTGTCCTGGTCTCGGTATTTGGGAATTGAACCCAGGTCATGCCAGTCCGGTATGGTGCCGTAGTCGTCAGGGTTCAAGTCAATCGACAGGGGCGAAGTGCTGTCGTACTTGGCTTCGCCGTAACCGACCATCAGTTCGTGTTCGCGCCCCAGCAGCGGGTAAGTGCCCGAGACGTTGACATCAAGTGCCGTCATGGTTTCGTCACCGGCAAAGTGGCTGCTATAAGCCGACATGCCGGTGCCATCGGCGTTGGGGAAGCCACCTCCGGCGTAATACACCTTGCCGTCGGAGTCGCTGGTGCGATGGGTATAGGCCGCCTTGAGTCGCCAGTTATCGAACAACTGCTGGTCGAGGGTGGCGAATGCAGTTTTGTCCTTCATTGGCCAGGAACTCCAGGGGGCCGCCCAGTTGGTTGAGCGCCCCAGGTGCGCCTTGTCGCCCGTGCCGTTCCAGTAGGGTGTTGTGCCCCAGGATGAGCCGCGTACCTGTTTGTCCTGATAGTCGTAGCCGACGGCGACCGTGGTGTCGTCGGTGAGGTCGGCTTCCAGGATGCCGTAAGCCACTTCACGCTTGAGCGCGTATTCATCACGAAACGACTTGCTGTCGCGGTAGGCCAGCACGGTACGGCCGCGCAAACGGCCGTCGAAGCCCAGTGGTCCGCCCACATCGACGTAGCTGTAATAGTCGTCGAAGCTACCACCGCTGATTCCCGCCGTGGCAGCCAGTTCACGGGTAGGGCGCTTGCGGATCATGTTGATGGTGCCCGACGGATCACCCGCGCCGGTGGTCAGGCCGGTGGCGCCGCGTACCACCTCGATGCGGTCGTAAATGATGGTGTCAGCGTCAGATTTCATGTAGCTGAACGTGTTGAGCATCCCGTCAATCTGGAAGTTGTTGATGGTGTAGCCGCGTGAGGAATAGCTGACACGGTCCGAATCGTTGTGCTGCACCACCACGCCTGTGGTGTGGCGCATGGCTTCGGTGAGGGTGTTGAGGTCGAAGTCATTCATCTCCTGGCGGGTCACCACGGAGATCGACTGCGGGGTTTCGCGAATGCTCAGGTTGAGCTTGGTCGCGGTGTTGGTTGATCCGGTGGTATAGGATCCGGTGTCTTCAGTGGTCGAACCCAATCCCTGGGCGCTGATGCGGGTGCTGGCGAGTTCCATACCGGTAGGTTTCGTTTCGGTGTCATCCCGGGTTTCAGCATCTGCCAACAAATGCGAACTGCTGATAAGACCGAGGGCTAACGTCACAGAACGGGTGAGGGTGGCACGCATTGCCGCTGATTCCTTGTCAGTTTTTTGAAGTTGTCTAGTGCTTCAAACGAATGACGAGGCAGATAGTTAGTAATTTTTCAGTTTATTTCGAATACATTTTCCCCGGGGTGTGTGTATTCAAATCTTCGGGCGCTAGGGGAAACATCGAAGGGTATACTTCTTGCCTTCGCACATCTTCAATTCACACGTACCGAGATTCTTAATGAGCCGTACTCTGTCTATTGCACCGGAGCGCAAGTCGTTTGCGCCGCTGGTGGCTTTCATCCTACTGTTACTGGGCGCCGCATTCCTGCAAAACACAGTGGGGTCGCGCCAGGTGTTATTGCTGGTGGTGGGCGCCGCCCTGGGTTTGACCCTGTATCACGCAGCCTTTGGTTTTACCTCGGCCTGGCGGGTGTTTATCAATGATCGACGCGGCGCTGGCTTGCGCGCGCAAATGGTCATGCTGTCAGTGGCTGTGCTGCTGTTCTTCCCGGCGCTGGGTGCTGGCACGCTGTTCGGCCAACCCGTGGTCGGGCTGGTGGCTCCCGTGGGAGTGTCCGTTGTGTTCGGTGCGTTCATTTTCGGCATCGGCATGCAATTGGGCGGGGGCTGCGCTTCCGGCACCCTGTTCACCGTCGGTGGCGGTAATGCGCGGATGCTGGTGACGCTGTTTTTCTTTATCTGTGGTTCGGTCATCGCCACCCATCACGCCGACTGGTGGTTTGCGCTGCCTTCGCTGCCGGCCACTTCCATCGTCAAGAGTTTCGGCGTAGTGCCAGCCCTGTTGCTGAGCCTGGCCATCTTCGGCGTTATTGCGGCGGTCACCGTGCGCCTGGAAAAATCCCGTCATGGCCAGTTGGAAGAGGGCATAACCAGTGAACACCAAGGGTTTCGCCGCTTTCTGCGCGGGCCATGGCCACTGGTGTGGGGCGCGATTGGCCTGGCGTTGCTCAACTACGCCACACTGGCCCTGGCGGGTCGCCCGTGGGGCATCACCTCGGCCTTCGCCCTGTGGGGCGCCAAGGTGGTGAGCGGGCTGGGCGTGGACGTCAGCAACTGGGGGTTCTGGCAAGTGCCGAGCAACGCCAAGGCACTGGCGGCGCCGGTCTGGGAAGACATCACCAGCGTCATGGACATCGGTATCATCCTCGGCGCGTTATTGGCGGCAGGGCTGGCAGGCCGCTTTGCACCGAGCCTGAAAATCCCGGCCCGTTCGCTGTTGGCGGCAGTTATCGGCGGGCTGTTGCTCGGCTATGGTTCGCGCCTTGCGTATGGCTGCAACATTGGCGCGTACTTCAGCGGCATCGCTTCGGGCAGCCTGCATGGCTGGGTATGGTTGGTGGCGGCATTTTTGGGCAACAGCGTGGGTGTGCGCCTGCGGCCGTTATTCTTCGCCGGCGAACGTCCGCAAGTGGCGTTGAGCGGTTGCTGACCGTGCACTGAAGCTTTCGTCACATCGCTTGCAAGGCGTTTAATCAGCGATGTGGCGCAGGCTGTTCAAGAATGCCGCGTTGACGATTACGGATTTTCCATTGGCTTAACAGCCAGCCGCCCTGGCCTGTGAAAAACGCCGTGCTGGTGACACACCGGGTCATTCTTGCCAGCCGAAAATGCCGGAAATCGTCGCGAAGCTCACACCACGCGGCGAGTATCCGAAAACCATCAAAATACCCAATGCACACCGGCCGAATCAGGCGTTGGGTACTGGTTTGTCCTGCATCGTTGTATTCAATGATCACTTTCTGCTCTTGACGGATCGCATCACGCAGCGTCCGTGCGATCTCCCCGTCATCGTCATCGGACAGCCCGGGGCCTGCAAACAGCGCCGTGTTGTCGAACCGCTCTGCGACTCTGGGTTCAAGTACCGCACGGATCTTGCTTTCGACATCGGCCGCAGCCTGTGACAGCGACGAGTCGGTTCTGCGACTCACCCAGCGCAGGCCCAAAAGCAGGGCCTCCAACTCGGTCTCGGTGAACATGAGCGGGGGCAGGGTGAAACCGGGCTTGAGCACATAACCGATGCCGGGCTCGCCCTGGATATCGGCTCCTTGCCTTTGCAATGCGGTGATATCGCGATAAATCGTGCGCAAGCTGACACCGGTTTCGTGAGCGAGCACATGACCGCTAACGGGGTAACGGTGCCGACGCAGTATCTGCAGCAGGAGTAATAAACGTTCTGAACGGGTCATGGCGGGCATGCTGACAGGATTTGTCAGCATCGTCGAATAACCTGCGCGCTCTTATCGCATAAGGGTACTGCCATGAATCATTCCAATCTCTTTGTTCTCTACGTTGCCGATGCAGCGCGCAGCCGGGTGTTCTACGAACAGTTGTTGCAAAAAGCCCCGACAAGCGATTTCCCTTTCTTTGTGTCCTTCGAATTAAGCAACCACTCGCACCTTGGGCTGTGGTCTGAACAGGCAGCCAACTTCCAGTCCGGCGGGAGCGGGCATCGGATGGAAGTCGGTTTTCTGGTCGACACCGAAGCCTTGGTCGAGGCCGCTTACCAGCGCTGGCAGGCGCTGGGCATTGCCATTGAACAGCCCTTGGCACGTGCAGTGTTCGGGCTGACCTTTGTGGGACTGGACCCGGACGGGCACCGGTTGCGAGTGTGCATGCCCGATTGAGGGCGGTAACTGCAGGAACTGCCGCAGGCTGCGATGTTTAGCTCTTGAGCGTTGCACGGCTAAGCGTACGATCACGGCTGTTGTGTTCCGGCAGCTCCTACGCTGAAGGTGTATCCAGGCAAAAGCGTTCAGGCCGACACGCCGCCAGCGCCTCGCTGACCTTGCCGTCGACGATTTCTTCGCTCACCAGACGGCCGACGATGGCTGCCAGCGCAACGCCTGGATGCACAGTGCACACGTAGACACCGTCGATGCCGGGAAAGTAGCCGATGATGGGCATCCGGTCTGATGCTATGGGGCGCAACCCCACGCACGCCAGCTCGGGTTCCAGGAAATCAACACCTTCAAGCTCGTTCTGGATGGCGTGGGCTGTGCGCAGCGCAATGGCAGCCGGCTGGTTTTCGGGGCTGTCGTCCAGGTAATCCTCTGCCGCCAGTAACGCACCGTCAGCCGTGTGCCGGATTTCCATTGCAGCATTGGAAATGATCGTCTGCACCCGATCGGGCGGTGCTTTGTAGCGGATGAAAATACAAGGTGAAGCCTCGACAGGCAGCGGCAGGTTGAGTGTTTGTGTCAGCGCTGCGATACCCGTACCTGCAGCCAGCACGACGGTGTCCGCGGCCAGTAGGCCGTTTGAGGTTTTAATCCCAGTGACTTTGCCATGCAGGGTTTGAAAGCCCAGAACACGGGTTTGTGTGAGCACCGTTGCGCCGTTTTTTTGCGCGCCCGCGATCAATGCCCGACTGGCTGCGACGGCATCCAGCGCGCCTTCTTGAGCGACATACAGCGCTTGTTGCGGCGGCTGTTTTAGGTTTGGTTCGAGGGCCAGGATCTGTGCTCGCGTCAACTGACGGGCCGGGTCGTGCAACACGTTGTCCAGCCCTACACCGTAAGATAACGCGCCTGTCCAGCGTATGTTCAGCTCCGGCAGCTGTGCTTCAAGGCGGTGATATTCCTTGATAGCCTCGCGACGCAGCTGAGCAATCGGGTCCGGCTCACCGCAGGTGGTGTTGATCCAGGCGAACGAGGTTGCCGTCACTCCAGAGGCGATCTCTCCGGCTTCAATGACTGTGACTTTCGCGCCCTTGTCAGCCAGGTGATAAGCCAACGACGCCCCGACTATGCCAGCGCCGATGATGACGATGTGTTTGCCATGCGTTACTTCCATCCGAACCTTCCCTGTGTCTGCTTGTTTCTCTTTGTGCTTACCGGTGCTGGGGCCATGGATCGGTGATTTCATGCCATCCGGCCTTGGAGGCTACACAGATGTGCTTTTGTTTATCGCAATGGATAGGCGTGTCGAGGGTGCCCACGGCAATAGAGATCCAGTCCGCGTATTGCCCTTGGGAGGTAGACCAGAACAACGATGAACCGCATTCGCCGCAGAACTGACGTGATACCGACGGCGAAGACTCGAACGACTTGAGGTTTTCGGCGCCGTGGGTCAACTCGAGATCCTCGCGCAGTACATTGCAAAAACTGGCATAGGCCGCCCCGTGATGCTTGCGGCACTGGCTGCAATGGCAGTGGGAAATAGACACGGGCCGCAAAGGTGTCTGGTACCTGACTACACCGCACAGGCAACTGCCGAGCAAGAGGTTATTCATTGGCAAAGACCTCCATGTATGAGAGGCGACACTCTAAACGTGTACTGAATTGCAACTCAACGTTTAGGTGCGACCACCTGATCGTGAACCGTTGCTGGTGGCTGCCTATTACGACGCCCCCTCACTCAGCCTTGAGGCACGCGAAGCGGTGTTGAAGGAAGTCGGCGCGGCATTTGTGAAGTGGGCCAATGGATAAGTGCCTGCTGACACCGTCATAATTCAGCCATTTCGGCGGCGTAAAATCGTGTATCAATTTGTTTATTCATCAAACGTTTGGCGGGCGGCGGGGAGTGACCCTTTCTGCGTCTGTGATGTAAGGACAGCTTATGGCGCTCACCAGTAAAATTTCGCCGTATGACCCTCAATGGCCGCTCCAGTTTGCGACTGAAAAACAACGTGTAGAAAACGCCTTTGGCCCGGAGTTGATCGACATCCATCACATCGGCAGTACCGCCGTTCCCGAGATCTACGCGAAACCGGAAATCGACATCCTGGTGGTTGTTTCTGAGCACGGCAATGAAGAGGCTCGCGGCGAGTTCTTGCAGGCATTGGGCTATGTTCGTGGCAGTAATCTTTCTGCTGGCCATCACTTTTATCGCCGCGATATCAACGGGGTGCGAACCCATAAAATCCACGTCTGCGTCGCCGGTCATGAACAGATTGAGCGCATGCTGCTTTTTCGCGACCTGTTGCGTGAAAATGACAACATTCGCCAGCAGTATCAGGACGTCAAGCTACAACTTGAAGCCAATAATCGGGGCGGCATTAGCGAATACCTTGCGCACAAGGCACCCTACATTGATGCGTGGCTGGAGCCGTTTCTGGAGGAATAAGGCCCAAGGCTAATGAGCAAAATCCTCTATGGGCTTGCGGCTCAGTCCAACAGGCTCCGGGAGAATCAGGCTGAATGTTTTGGCGGCGGTTTTCCCCTCTGGCCATGCTGGATCGCCCTCTGGTGTTTGCAGCGGGCGTTCAGGTTTATAGGCCGATGACTGAACAATTGGCGAGCAGCGGCGGTTGATACTGGGCTTTTCGCGCTAGCAGAATGCACGCCTGGATGGCGCCTTTGCAGTGTCTATCCCGACTAAATCACTGATTCGCCGCCGTGCGGTCCACCAGCCGCACACTATTGCGGCCTCCGCGTTTGGAGGCGTAGAGCGCGGCGTCGCCCAATTCGATCAACTGGCTCAGGTTGGCAGGTGGGCGGTCGAACAGCTCGGCACCAATGCTCAGGGTCACGGCCTGTGGGGTGGCGAAGGTTTGTGAAGTGGCGAGGTAAAACGGGTCGCGCAGGGCACTGGCCAGGGTTTCGATACGTTCGCTTGAGGCGTTGCTCAACAGAATCACGAACTCGTCGCCACCCAGTCGGGCTGCGAGGGCGTCTTTGGGGAGTTCGGCGCGAATGATTTCACTCAGAGTCACCAGTAACCGGTCGCCCGCCATGTGGCCAAACAGATCGTTGATCAGTTTGAAGTTGTCGATATCGATCAGTAGTAGTCCCCCTGGCCGCTGGGCTGATACGCCATTCAATAAAGACGGTGCGCGCATTTCCAGGGCTCGACGGTTGTACAGCGCGGTCAGCGGGTCACGGGCAGCAAGACGTGCGATCAACTGCTCACGTCGGTAGCGCTCGGTACCCGTCATCGACAACGCAATCAGCATGATCGCCATTGCCCCTTCCACCAGAGAGATCTGAATGATCTCGCCACGAAACGCCGCCAGGTCAATAAATTCGCCGGGTAGCACTGCGATGACGGCTTTTATCAGATAAAACAGACCGTGAATCAGCAGCACATACCGCAACTGCACAGCGCCCACGCTCAATGATTTACCGTGGGGCCGCAGCAGCCAACTGGCCTTGAGTGCCAGCAGTGAAACCAGCAGCGAGTTGATCAGCAGCATGACTCTGGACCATGACGGGTCATTCGGGATAAGCAACAGCGCGGGCCAGATCGCAAAAATCAGGTACCAGCCTCGCGACAGGCGCACTTGGGTAAAGCGCGCAACGCCCAGCAGAAACAGCCAATGGGCAACCACCAGCAAGCCATTGGCGAACCAGATACCGATCAGCAAGAATCCAATGCTGCGCAACAGCGCGAGTGATGAGCCCACGGTAATCGTGGCAAATCCCGCACTCCAGAGCAGCAGCGAAGACTCACGCACACTGCGCCATTCGATGGCCAGATACAGTGCCGCCGCAGCGGCCAGCGCGACGGTGAGTGTCAATAGGGTAAGGGGGTCGAGCGCCATGAATTGAGCGGCCTGCCATGGGTGTGAAGGTGATGGCAATTGTATGCTCAATCACTGAATTTTCGCAGAACCGTCCGATGAACCCCCAAGCCATCCTGCAGGCAAGTTGGCAGGCATCACTGACTGTGCCGGGCCTAATGCTGGGCAGTACTCACCGGCGGGCTTGCCTCAAACATGGCTTGGTAGGTGCCTTTGTGCGCCGCGTAATACTCGGCGACCACCTGATCTGCCGATGATTCCCGGGCGTGTTTCATCATGTCTTCCAGGTCTTTTACTGGAATGCTGAAGCGTGCAAAGAAGTGTGCAACTTGCGGGTAGTCATGGGTGAAGCCCTTGCGCGCCACCGCGTGGATTTGCTCGGTCTTGCCGTATACCTCTTTGGGATCATCCAGGTAACGCAACGACCAGGTGGAGAACATCCAGTGGGGGCTCCAGGCGTTGATCAGCGACCATTTGTCACGCTTCAGATTGCGATCCAGCTCATTCAGCATGCCGGTTTCGGACGACGCAACCAGCTTGTAACCATCTAACTTGTATTGTTCAATAGCCCGCGTTGCCGACATGTACTGTCCGTTACCCACCTGTGAGGTCAGGATCTTGCCGCCCAGCTTCGCTCGAACTTCGGGCTTGTTGAGGTCTTCAATACTGGCAACTTCACTGATCGGAACGGTTGTTGGGACGGCCAGCCCCAGGCGGCCCTCGTATAAGACGCCCAAGTCTTCCAGACGGTCGTGATACTGGTCCCAAAAAGGTTTGTGGCTGTAGGTGAGCCAAGCCATCGGGATCATGTCGAGTTTGCCGTTGGCGAGCGCCTGGAACTGGATGCCGATGTCAGCCTGTATCAGTTTTACCGGCTGCTTGAGTTGATCTTCCAAAATGGTTGTTGCGAGTTTGGTGGTGATTTCGGCATCCGCCCAGTTAACCCATCCAATCACTACCGGCTTTTGAGTATCAGCCTGCACAGTCATGGCGGTGTTTAACAATAAAGCTCCCACTAACCAGGCGCACAGTGTTCGAGTACGCAATAAATAAGTCATCATCGAATAATCTCCAATTAATATAATTATCAAGTGTTTGGCAGATAGATGATCGGGGCGGGTCCTTTCGCCTGTTTTTATTATTTAAAAATCAGTTGTCAAACATATTGGTAGCGGTTAGCGACGGGCGAGTTAATAGCCCACTTGGCCTGGACACCTTTCAGAATGGTGACATGTTTGCCGGGTGTAATCGTGACGGGTGGGTTAGTTGGGCTATGGATAACCGCTTCACCCTGTTGAACGACAAATTGAACATCCTGGTCGTAGGTGTACTCGAATACGTCGGATTCACCACTTTGCCAAAGTTCCCACTTCAGGCACTGCTGTTTCTCCAGCGGGCTGGCTTCACGTTGAATGATTTTCGACATTCAGGCTGTACTCCGATCAAGTCTGGTGGGTTGGGCATGCCAGTGAAATGGCAACGCTTCTTGAGGTAATGCGGGGTTGTTCAACAGAATGTCGCTGGCTTTTTCGGCAAGCATGATGGTGGCGGCATTGATGTTGGCGCTCGGTACAGAAGGGAAGACCGAGGCGTCAATCACCCGCAGGTTTTCGATGCCGATGACACGCAGCTGGCTGTCTACTACGGTCATGGGGTCGTCAGGTTTGCCCATCTTGCAGGTGCCGCATGGGTGGTAGGCACTTGCCGCGTCTTCGCGAATAAAGGCGTCCATCGCCTTGGCGCCGCGAATATGTGGTCCTGGCGTATCTTCGCGGTAGTTGTAACGCTTGAGCGCCGGTTGACTGGCGAACTCCAGGCCTAAACGCATGGCCTCACGCATGACGCGCCAGTCTTCGTCTGTGGCCATATAGTTCGGGTCGATCAGCAGCGGGTCAGAGACCTTGGCACTGCGCAGCCTGACCGCGCCGCGGCTGGTCGGACGCATTGGGCCGACGCCGATCCGATAGCCGTAAGTGGTTGAAACAGGTATCCAGTTTTTGTCGAAAAAGACCGGAAAGAAGTGAAATTGAATATCGGGATGCGGAGTACTCGCAGCGCTATTGAGGAACGCACCCACATGGCACTGGTTGACTGCGGCGACGCCTTTTTTCAAGCCGAACCACTGGGCGCCCGCCCAGAGCATCCGGTGCGGTTGCAGTTCCCTGTTCAACGAGACCGGCTCCTTGGTTTCGACCTGGATATGGCATTCAAGGTGGTCTTGCAGGTTTTGACCGACACCCGGCAAGTTCGCGTGGCAGGCAATGCCATGCTCATGCAGATGGGCGGCGGGGCCAATCCCCGACAACATCAGCAATTGCGCAGAGCCGAATACACCGCAGGACGCAATGGCCTCACGGCGGGCTGTGACCTTAACCCTGCGGTTTTGATAGCTGACCTCAAAGCCGGTGGCGCGAGAGCCTTGCAGCGTGATCTTTTGTACTTCGCAGCCCAGCCAGATTGTCAGGTTGGGGTGCTCACCCAGCGCATGCAGATACCCATAGGCTGCGCTGTTGCGGATGCCGTCCCTGACGCTCATTTCAAAGCGCGAAACCCCTTCTTGCTGATAGCCGTTGACGTCATCCGTGAGGGAAAAGCCTGCCTGCTGACCCGCTTGCAAAAAGGCTGCATTGAGCGGGCTCAAGTGTTCCTGGCGCTGAGCCCTGATGGGGCCGTTCTGCCCGCGGTAACGGCTGGCGATGGCACTTGATTCGATTTTTTTGAAGTAGGGCGCGCAATCGGCCCAACTCCATCCTTTTGCGCCCTCATGCTCCCAGCGGTCATAGTCCATGGGGTGACCGCGTAACCAGGTCATGCCATTGATGGACGAAGAACCGCCCAGCACTCGGCCCCGGGGCTGTTGCAGGCGCCGCTTGTTCAAGTGGGCCTGTTCCTCGGTGTAGTACCACCAGTTGTATTTGGAACTCGGTTTAAATGCCGAACGCAAACCGGCGGGCATGCGAATGATCCAGGACTTGTCCGAGGGGCCCACTTCGAGCAGCAACACCGTGTGCCCGGCATCCGAGAGTCTTCGTGCCAAAACGCAGCCTGCAGAACCTGCACCCGCAATTACATAATCAAATTCAGTCATTATTTTTTCCTGGACGAGACTTGCCGGCCATCGGCGTCATCAGGCAATGCAGATCCAATGGCTTTTAACGTTGGATAACGGCGTTTCGCTAAACGTATAGGAAGGTCAAAAACTCCGATATTTAATAAATGAAATGCCCGGCTTAAATAATGTTTAAGCCGGACTTGCACCCAGATGCTTGTTTGACAGCCTGTGAAATTTTCTCGCTTAATGCCGTTTGCGAGTCACTGCCTGATTGAGGGCCACCTCTGTGCGACAACTGGATCTGTCACTTCTGCATACGTTCAAAACCATTGCTCAATGCAAAAGTTTGTCGCTGGCGTCACAACGCCTGCACAAGACCCAGGCGGCGATCAGCATCCAGCTTAAAAAGCTGGAAGAGTTGGTGGGCAAGCGCTTGCTTGATCGAGGGCATCAGACGGCAGAACTCACCCCACATGGCGAATTGTTGCTGCAATACGCCAGCAAGATGCTTGCGCTGAGCGATGAGGCCATGGATCTGTTTATCAAAGAGCAGATCAGCGGCGCTGTTCGCTTCGGTATTCCGGACGATTATGCGAGCGCCTTCCTGAGGCCGGTTCTTCGCGATTTTATTGAGCGTTATCCGAATGTGCGGCTGCACATTCGTAATGACATCAGCCAAAACCTGTTCACGGCCCTTGAACAAGGGGAACTGGACTTGGCCTTGGTCACGCGGCGCAATAACGACGGCAACGCAGATGTCTTGCGCTGTGATGCGTTGCACTGGGTGGCGGGAGAGTCCTTCACATGGATGCCACAGACACCGCTGCCGCTTGCGTTGTACCCCCACGGCTGCGGCTTTCGTGGGCAGATCCTCAGCGCCTTGAGCGCCAGCCAGTGCGACTACGAGATCGTCTTCGAGTGCACAGGGGTCGCAGGTGTTCAACTGGCGGTCGACAGCGGCCTGGCAATTGCAGCAACGTCCAGCGCCTTGATGCAACCGGGCTGGCAAGTGCTGGATGCGGCGGCTCATGGTCTGCCGGTACTCGGCAACGTGATGATTGAGTTGCGGCTTGCCAATCAACCCGTGCCGGTAGCAGTGCAGCAGTTTGCCGAAGAACTGCGCAAGCAGGTGTCGCTCCGTTAATTTTTTACAGGCTTTTACACGGTTGAAGCGTTATGCATACGCACTGCGCGCCGTGTCATGAACATTGCCAGAACCGGCGCCACAGTAAACAGTCCAAACAGCCAGAATGCAGCATTGGCAATGCCGGTGTTTCCAGTTGGGTCATTGATGCCCGCCACATTGGAAATCACGCCCGCAAATGCCGCGCCCAAGGCCATGGCGAACAGTTGCAAAGTGGTGATCGACGCCGCGGCAGTGTCTTTATCTTGCTCCGAGGCCACTTGCAGGATGCGCGTGAGCAGGTGAGGCCAACCCAGCCCAATCCCAAACCCAACCAGAAAAAGTCCCAGGCCGATAGGCGCCAGATGCGTCCATTCGCCCAGGCTGCTCATTGGCGTGGTAATGGCCAGCAGCACCAGTCCGGCCACAATAAACAGTGGCCCCGCGAGGATGGCACGTTGCGGCCCGCGGCCGGTCCAGCCGGAGCTGAGGATTTCAGCGACGGTCCAGCCCGCAGCCATCAATGCAGTCATGTAACCGGCAATCAGTGGCGACTGACCGTGCAGGTGCTGCAAAAAGAACGGCATGAAAATTTCGCTGCTCATGCCGATCACCAGCAAGCAGGTCGTGGCATAGAGCGCGAAAAGGGGTGTCTTGATTTTCAGCGCATTTCTGGGCAGCAGACGGATCGCGGCACGGGATTCGTGACGGATCAACGCCCATACCAGAATCGCGCACGCCGCGATGCCCAGCAGGTTCCAACTCGGCAGCGACGAGACGCTGCCGGCACACACGGCCAGCACTGCCGCGGCGAGCAGCACCAATTGCACGACTGGCAGGCGCGAAGAGGTGACTGCTTCGGGGTCACGGGGCGGCAGTGCGCGATGGGTAAGGGCGATGTAGGCGAGACTGATCGGCACCATCGAGCCAAACGCTAGGCGCCAGGCATCCATTTCAGCGAACACGCCACCCACCGCCGGGCCAACCAGTGTCGCAACGCCCCACATGCCGGACACCAACGCCATGGCCCGCGGCCATAGACGTTCTTCAAACACCAGTTGAATCATCGAGTAGCACAAGGCAAGCAACATGCCGCCGCCCAGCCCCTGGATCAGTCGCCCGCCGAGCATCACCGGCATACTCGGCGCCAAAGCGCAGATCAATACGCCAAACATGAACACTGACGTTGCGACTGTGTAAGCCAGCCGCGGGCCGGTGCGTTGCAGCAGTTTGGAGGTAAGGGCAGAGCCGAGGATCGAGGCCACCACATACAGCGTGGTGCTCCAGGCATACAGTTCCAGCCCGCCGATTTCGGCGACTACAGACGGCAGAATAGTGGTGGCGATATAGGTGTTGGTGGCATACAGGGCGATGCCACCTGAGAGGGCGATGGAGCGGGTGGCGTTCTTGCCGAGGAGTAACTCTCCCCAACTGCTGTCTTGGGCTTGCATGGATGTTTCCTTGTGCGGCGGTTGCGCCTGTGAGCGCTCGGCGAATTGCATGAAACGTGGGGTTGAGTTAATTTGCCAAGCAATTGCTTTGAATATTGCTGCGGGGCTCATTATTTTGTCAAGAAATGGCTTGGAATATTCCGCGTCGTCATCGCCGGCGGATCGCCTTTTACATCTGCTTAAAACACGCGGTCCGCAACTGGCCAGTGATGCGGGCGAATACTTGGGCACCTCCGGGGAGGCGGCACGACAACAATTGGTGAAGCTGGCGGCCAGTGGTTTAGCTGAGGCCAAGGCAGAGGTACGCGGGGTTGGGCGCCCAACGCAGGTTTGGCAACTCACCGCAGCGGGGCATGCGCGTTTTCCGGATACGCATTCCGAACTGACGGTGCAACTGCTGCAGACCGTGCGCGATACCTTTGGTGAGGACGCCATTGAGCGTTTGATTGATGTGCGTGAACGTCAGACCCAGGCCCTCTACGAGTCAGAAATGCTAGGGCTCGTGGGCTTGAAAGCACGCACTGAACGGCTGGCACAATTACGCACCCGTGAGGGGTATATGGCGCAATGCAGCGAGCAACCGGATGGCGCACTGATCCTGGTGGAAAACCACTGCCCGATCTGTGCAGCCGCGACGGAGTGCCAGGGTTTTTGCCGTGCAGAACTGCAAGTCTTTGAGCGGGTCTTGCAGGCAAAAGTGCAGAGGGTAGAGCACATCCAGCTGGGCGCGCGGCGTTGTGCCTACCGCATTACTGAAGGGTGAATGACTCACGAATTGTTACATTTATGGAGCTTGACGCTTTACCTGATAATTGATCTCAAATAGTATTCAGGCGCATTTGCAATCATGGATCCGCCATTTTGAAATCTATCCTGCCTGTTTCAGCCCTGCTGGCCGCCGCATGGGCGACAGCGCCTGTTGCCCACGCGGACGCTTTAACCCTCCCTAAAACCGAAGTTCAGGCCAGTGCCGAGAGTGACTCCTCGACCACCGATTACCAGCAACCGGTCGATAGCACCACCACCCGGATGGGCCTTTCGGCCAGGGAAACGCCGCAGGGTGTGACCACTCTGTCACGCGAGCAGTTGAATGATTTCAACCTCAACAGCGTCAAGGATGCGCTGCGCAGTGCGCCGTCGGTGACCGTCGAACAATATGAAACGGACCGTACCAGCTTCACCTCCCGCGGCTTTGATATCAGCAATTTCGAGTACGACGGTATCGGCGCACCCTTCAGCGCAGGCTTGCTCAATGGCGACCTGGACATGGCCGAATACCAGCAGGTGGATATTCTGCACGGCGCCAACGGCTTGATGAGCGGCACGGGCAACCCTTCGGCCACCGTCAACTTTATCCGCAAGCGCCCGACGGCTACGCCGCAAGCCCAATTGAAGGTGTCGGCAGGCTCGTGGGACACCCGTCGGGTAGACGTTGATGTCTCCGGCCCGCTCAACGATGCCGGCAATGTGCGGGGCCGTTTGATTTTTGCCAACGAAACCGGCAATTCCTATCTTGATCGGTACTCGCGTGAGAAGAATGTGCTCAGCGGCATGCTGGCTTTCGACTTGAGTGACGCAGACACGCTCACGGTCGGCCTCTCGGACAACAAGAGCAATGCCAACGGCAGCAGTTGGGGCGGCCTGCCGCTGGTCGATGCTGACGGCAACCTGATCCATTACAGTCGCCGTGGCTCCAGCGTCGGTCAGGACTGGACCTACTGGGATGTTCATACCCTGCGGGCCTTTGCCGAGCTGACCCACGAATTCAATAACGGCTGGAAGGGCACGTTGAACGTGACGGCGGTAGACCAGCGTCAATCGGCCAACATGTACTACCTCATGGCCAACGATGATCAGCAGCCCTGGTTGGCCGACCCGAGCCACACCAATGTCAACGAAAAGCAATTGCTGGGTGAGGCGCAACTCAGCGGCCCGTTCAGCCTGGGCGGTCGTGAGCACCAGTTGACCGTGGGGGTGAACTACGGGCGCTCGCGCCATCATGAACGCGGTTACTACAACAGCATTGATGAGCTGATTCCGGCCGATCTGGACCAGACCCTGGGCGGCCATGTCCCTCGTCCGGACATGACCTATACCGACAACGATACAAAAATGGCCAGTTTCACTGACCGTCAAAAAAGCGTGTATGCCGGGGCGCGTTTCAGCCTGACGGATCAACTGCACTGGATCGCCGGTGCGCGCATGCTCAGTGTCGACAGTGACGGTACTGACTACGGCACGCCGCGTGATGTACGCATTCACGGCAAAGTCACGCCGTACACCGGGTTGGTCTATGACATCAACGATCAATACTCGGTCTACGCCAGCTACACCAAAATCTTCAATCCGCAATACGTCGTCGATTCAGCAGGCAAGGTGCTCGAGCCGCTGGATGGCAAAAGCTATGAAGTTGGGGTCAAGGGCAGTCTGCTGGAGCAGAAGCTCGACGTCTCCGCCGCCGTGTTCAAGACCGATCAGCGTAACGTCGCCGAAGCCACTGGCCAGATGATTGGCTCGCAGTCGGTGTACCAGAGCCAAGACTATAAAAGTCGTGGTGTGGAGCTGGAAGCCAGTGGCCAGTTGGCGACCGGATTGCAGGTGCTGGGTGGGTATACCTACGTGCACATCGAAGACCCGGACGGCGACAAGGCCCGTCAATACGTCCCGGCGCATACCTTGCGGGGCAGCCTGACCTACCAATTGCCGGGCATGCCGCAGGCCAAGGTGGGTACCCGTGTGGCCTGGCAAAGTGCGATCCAGGTGGACAGCGACAGCCGCATTCGCCAGAACGCCTATGCCTTGGTCGACGTGATGGCCAGTTACGACATCGACAAACATTGGAGTACCGCGCTGAACCTGAACAACGTGGCCAATCGCAAATACCTGATGAGCCTGTACAGCGGCGGTTCGGGCTTTTACGGCCCGTCGCGCAACGTGACAGCCTCGCTCAGCTACAACTTCTAAAACCACCACGTGGTCCACTGTGTGGACGCGGGCTTGCTCGCGATAGGATCGGTAAGGTTTAACAGGTATACCGAGTTTGCCAGCATCGCGAGCAAGCCCGCTCCCATAGAGCGGACATTTGCCAGTGGCTACTTCAACGCCACCGGCACGCACGCCTTGGGTGTGTCCTGGCTTGTGCCTATCAAGCTGATCAGGCCACACGCCAATGAACCCCGCCATTGCAGGTAGTCATGGCCACTGGCGTATTCGACGTGGTCAACCGGATAGCCTTTGGCTTGCAAGACATTGCGCAGTTGGCGGTTGCTGTCCAGAATCCCGGCACCGGCAGACCCCGATTTGTCTTCGAACAAGCCGGCCTGCAGATAGAAGCGCAGCGGTAAACGCGGGCTTGTCACGTACTGGCGGGTGAGCCACTGATCTTCAGTGTTTGGCGGGCTCCACCAGAACGATCCGGACAAGCTCAGTACATTGCCAAACAGTTCAGGGTGTTTTAGCCCCAGCCACGCCGAGGCCAAGCCTCCATAGCTGGAGCCCGCCACCACGGTATGCGCGGCGTCGGCATTAAGCCCCTGGCGCTTGGCCCATGGCATCAACTCCTCAGCCATGAAGCGTGCGAACTCCGGGTTGGGCGGCAACTCCACGGGCCGGGTTTCATCGCTCGGGTTGGCAATGATCAGCGCCGCTGTCGGGGGGATAAGACCGTCGGCAATCAGGTTGTCCAGAATAGTCGGCGTGGGCACCTGGCGCATGTAGGCGTGAGCATCAAACAGCACCAGCAGGCCTTGGTCATCGCCGGCGTCTTTCCACCCCGCAGGGCGATACACATACACGTCGCGGGTGTTGCCTAGAATACGACTGCTCAAGGACTCGCGCGCAACCATGCCGGGTGCCACGTGCGCGCGCTTTTGGAGCCACGGCTGTGGCGGTGCATCAGGCAGTTCCAGGATGGAGCGAGTCAGGTTGGGCTCGTACTTGTGATTGCCAAAGCGGTGTGGGTTGAGCGGGTCGCGTTGCGACGTGGCCAATAGCGTGCGGCGATCCCCGGCCTCAGGCACATCTGGCGCCAGTTGGTAGCTCAGGCGGGCACTGGAGGGTACCCGGTAGGTGGCGTACCAGACGTCACTGTCACCCAGACGCTGCAAGGCGTCATGGCCGCCCGAAGGCGAACCGAACACCCGCACGTTGTGCTGGGCGCCACGCCACAGGAACGTGACAAGGCGCTCATTGGGGCTGTCTGCGATGGCTTCCACCAGCGGCGTTCCTTGTTGCTCGCGCTCTTTCCAGAACGCTTGCGTGGAGCCGCCCTGTTTCAGTTGTTCGGCCAACTGACGCAAAGTCGGGCTGAGCAGAGGCGCCTGTGAGCGTTGTTGCAGGCTCAGCGGCAGTACCTGGTTCAGCGTGAGCGAGAACTCGGCCTGTGGACGTGTCACCAGCGGCTCGACGCGCAGCAGGTACTGACCGTCCTTGTCGGCGATGAACATAAAGTCCCGTGACATGTCCGCGCCATCGATCAACAAGCGCAGCGGATAACCCTGTGCCGTCAGCAGGCGCAGGCTGACATCGCCCGCGACCTTGCCCTGGACCAGATCTCCCGCCTTGAGTGTCAGGCTCCAGCTGGGGGGCTGAGCCTGGGCGACACTGGCGTGCACGCTTTGCCCCTGGCTGAGTGGCTCGACAGCCAGGGCCGAGGCGCAGGCCGTGACGCTGAACAGGCACCCTAGGCCCCAGCGATTGAATGGGTTCATGATGACCTCAGAAGTCGATGCTGGTTGAGAGCTTCAAGGTGCGCGGCTCGCTCACCGTGGCGAAACCATCGTTGAACACACCTGCCCAGTAAGAGCGGTTTTCAACGTTCTCCAGGCTGGCACGGAACACCACGTCCTTGCTCAGGATGCGGGTGGAGTAGCGAGCGCCCAGGTCGTAACGGGTCCACTGCGGGATCTTCAGCGTGTTGGCATCATTGAGGTACTGCGAGCTGCTGTGGATGACCAGCGTGGTCAAGGTCAGGCCATCGACCCACGGTGTATCCCATTCGCCGCCCAGGTTGGCCGACCATTTCGGCACGCCACGGGCGGTGTTGCCGTCCAGAGCGCCGTTGGCCGTGCGGGTCAGCTCGGCGTGGGTGTAGGTCACCCCCCCGAGCAGGCGAACGGAGGGAATCACCGAACCGAACATGTTCCATTCCACGCCACGGTTACGCTGCTTGCCGTCGTCGCTGTAAAGGTTGCTGGCCTTGTCGAGAATCAGGCTGGGCTTCTCGATCTGGAACGCACTCAAGGTATGGGTAAACGTGCCCATGTCCCATTTCACACCGGCTTCCAGTTGCTTGGCCTTGTAAGGCGCGAACTGGTCGCCGTAGTTGGCGGCGCTCACGTCGCCCACGGTATTGCCTTGGGTCAGGCCTTCGATGTAGTTGGCATACAGCGACACCGGCGCATCCCAGGGTTTGACCACCAGCCCCACGGCCGGAGTAATGGCTTGTTCGTCATAGGATTTAGGCGAGCTCATCTGCTGGCGGACCCGTTGTGAACGAGCCCCCAGGGTCAGCAGGACTTTGTCATCGGCAAACGCCAGGGTATCAGCGACGGCAAAGCTGGAGAGGGTGTTGTCGCCGGTCTTGACGTTGGAGCCGGTGTGCCCGGCAATGATCGGCTTGCCCGGGTGATAAATATTGGTCGGGTAGCGGGCGCCGGTCACGGTCGGCGCACGGCCGATATTCTGGTGCAACAGGCTGGCGGTGAAGACGAGCTTGTGGTCGATCGGGCCGGTGGTCAGATGCCCGCGAATACCCGCTTCATACGCGGTGCTGGCGGAATAGCCCGCCTGATTGTAGGTCTCGCCGATGGCATCGCCATTGTCATTGTTGACGCGCAGGCGGGTGCCGTTGAGGAAACCCTTGTAGCGATTCTTGGAACTGCCAGCGCTGGCGAAAGTGCTCCAGTCATCATTGAGTTCATATTCACCGCGCACGATCACGCCCTTGCTGATCTGCTTGGCAGAAATACCTTTGAGTATGTTGGTGTCAGCTTTTGGCGCCTTAAGTACATGACCTATGTCGCTGAAGCCCACCATCATGGGGCTGCCATTTTCGGCACGCTCGTGGCTTTCGTAAGCGTCCAGCGCGAGCTTCCAGCCATCGCCACGATAGTCCAGGGCCAGGGAGGTCAGCGTGCGCTCCTTGGATTGTTTGTCGACGCCTGTATCGCCGTCGCCATACACACCATTGAAGCGAATGCCAAAGCGCTGTTCGTCACCCAGGCGGCGGCTGAAGTCCAGGTGTTCGGCGAAATAGCCGTCCGATACATAACTGGTGGTCAGGCGCGTCAACGGCGTGTCACCGGCGCGTTTGGGGACCAGGTTGATCACGCCGCCCACACCACCGCTGGGTGCCATGCCGGACAACAACGCGCCCGGGCCTTTGAGCACTTCGACTCGGTCCAGGAATTCCGTAGGGACGTGGCCGTCCGGAGCCATGCCATACAGGCCGTTAAGCGCCAGCTCTGCGGAGTCCAGTGAATAGCCCCGAATCGTGAAGTTCTCATACACATGGCCTTCACCGGTGGTGAAGCGGATCGAAGGGTCATTGCGCAAAACCGCACCCACCGTGCCGCTCTGCTGGTTTTCGATGGTTTGTGCGGTGTAGGAGGTGATGTTGAACGGCGTATCCATGATATGGGTATCGCCCAACATCCCCAAACGGGCTCCGGTCGCGACTTGGCCACCGCTGTAGGCTTCCGGCAGGTCACTGGCGCCCAGGCCTGCAGCGTTGACCCGGGTTTCTCCCAGGTTAAGGGCGCCGTCGACGCTCGCCTGACGCAGCACGATCACGCCGTTTTCTTCGATGGCCACCAGCCCGGTATTGGCCAGCAACTGCTGCAAGGCTTCACGCAGGGTGTATTGACCGTTGAGTGGCTTGGCGCTGCGTCCGGCAAGCAGTTGGCTGTCGGCGGCAATGGCGATTCCGGCTTCACGGGCCAGGGTATGAACCGCCGATTCCAGTGGCTGGGATGGCAGGTTCAGATTCAGTGGGGTGTTGCTGTCCGCCAATGCGGTGCCGGTGCCAAACAGCAGGGAGCATGCCAGGGCCAAACGGCTCAGCGGGGCGCGGTAAGGGGAGGAATAATGCGACATGGTCAGTCCTGACTCTGGTGTGGTTATGGGTGAAGACGGACCTCGACGCGTTTACCCCTCAAAAAAATTTCAACGTAATTGCACGTAGGGTTCACCGGCTACGTTGACCAGTTGCACAGGCAGGATTCGGGGCAGTGAATTGAGCAGGATTTGCGGCTGATCGCTGGGGAAACTGCCGGTCAGACGCAAGTGCGCCGCCTCGGCGCTGACCCCCACGGGCCGGGCTGCGTAGGCGTTGTATTCGGCGATTACTTCGGACAGCGGGGCATCGGTGTAGGACCACCAGCCTTTGCGCCAGTTTTCAATGTCAGGGCCTATCTGACGATGCGGGTTGAACGCGCTGGTCTCGCCTTGGGCATTGATGCTGACGTGCTGCCCGGCGGTGAGGATTTTCGCTTCGCCCTTGAGCCCTTGTACATGCACCCGGCCACGGGCCACGGCTACCTGGATGCAGTCGCCACGATCGCTGATGCTGAAGGCAGTGCCCAGCACCTTGACTTGGCCCAGTCGGGTATTGATCACAAAGTTGCGCAAGGTCTCATGGGCCACATCGAAGTAAACGTTGCCATGCAGCAGCATCACCTGGCGTTGAGTGTGGCTGAATTGCACCCGGACATTGGATTGCGCCGCCAACAGTAACTGGCTGCCATCGGGCAGTGTGAAAGGGCGAGAGGGTTCAGCGTGCTCAGTGAGCAGGCTTTGCGTGAAGGGCGAGGTTTCGCGCCACAGCCAACTCAACCAGCCCGACGCGCCGATCACTGCCAACAGTCCGGTACCCTGGCGCAGCAGGCGTCGACGACTGAGGTTGGCCGGCTGCGAATGCACGGCGCCGCGCAACTGCGGGGTTAACCGGTGGATCATTTGCCAGCGCCGCTCGGCTTCAAGCCATGCGTGTTCGTGCTCACTGCTTTGGTTGCGCCAGCGTGCCAACTGCTTGCGGGCTTGCTCAACCCGCGAGGGATCATCGCTGTTGAGCTTGGCCAGATACGTCAGGGCCTGTTGCACTTTGCGTGTAGAAAGTTGCTCAGGCATGTCGGCAGGCCAGGCTCAGTTCAGACAGATCAAACACCGCCCGGGCGATATGTAACTCCACCGACTTGGCAGACAAACCCAGCTCGGCGCACACCTGACGGTGGCTCTGGCCCTCGAGGCGCACGCGCACAAAAACCTCGCGGCGCAGGCGGGGCATACGCTCGATGCGGTCGATCAAGTGCTGCAGTTGCTCGCGGGCAATGATGATGTCTTCCACCGTCGGGCTCAGCACATCCTGGCGACTCATCCAGTCATCCAGTGCCGCTATTTCACTGCTATGGCGGCGATATTGATCGATGCACAGATTGCGCGCGGCCTTGAACAGCAATGCCCGCGGATTGGCCACCGGGCTGTTCAATGCATGGGCATAGGCCTGGGCAAAGCTGGACTGGGCAATATCCGCTGCATCGTCCGGATTGCGCAAACGGTTACACAAATACCGACGCAGCTCGGTGTAACTGGCCAGTAGATCGTGGACCACTGAGTTCAAAGTGGATGTGCAAGACGTAGGAATGAATGACATGCCGAGCCGTTGAGAAAAAGATGCTAATAGGAATTCCTATCATTCTCACATAAGTGTAACGGATTGTGCCAGCACGTTAACCGAGCGGGTGCAGATCAAAAGCTCGCAGCCATCGCCAGCCTGTGACGGTGCTGGCGAAGGTTGCGATTGTTTGTGTGCTTCACTTTGAGAACACCACTGGCACGGTGAAGCGCAGTTTGCTGCCTTGCGGAGGGCGAGGCACAGGCGAAGCGCGGTTGATCATGTCCAGGGTGGCGTTGTCGAGTTCTGTGAATCCGGCAGACCGAACCACGCTGGCGCTCAGGACCTTGCCGCTACTGTCGATTTCAAAACGCAGGTAAGCCACGCCGCGGTCACCGCGATCACGGGCGTGTTGCGGGTAGCGCTTGAAACGCTCCAGGTGCGCCAGCAACTGCGCTTCCCACTGCACTTTCAATGCCGGGTCGGCAGCACCGCGTGAAGACTCCGTTGCCGCGGTGGTGGTGGAGGTCTGGGCGTCGAGCTTGGGCGGAGCCGTCGTGGCCGCAGAGGCTGACGTGGCGCTCTGCTCGGGTTGTTTTTTCGGCGGTTCGGTCAATTCTGAACCCTGTTCGGGGGCGCTTTGATAGGCGCCGTGGGCCGTTTCCTTGAGTGGTGACTTGGCCTGTTTGACCGGAGCCGGTTTAGGCGCTGGGGTGACTTTTTTCACCACCTCTTTGGGCGGTTTTGCTGAAGGCGTACTGATCTGTTTTTGCACGAGTTTGTCCGGTGCGACTTGCAGGTCTTCCTCGACCGCCTGAGCGACGGGCACTGCAGCCAGCTCGATCATCATCGCTGCCGGTGCAGCCTCGGCCGATGGGATCGGCGAAGTGTGCAACAGCCATACGGTGATGCCCGTGTACACGCTCAAGGTAATCAGTGTCGCGCTGCACCAGAGCGTCTTGCGGGATTGGTTCAGATAGGTCATGAGCTCATCAATATTAATCAACGTAAAACGGGACACCCATGGGCGTCCCGTGTGTTAACCAGGTTCGGATCAGAACTTGACCGTCAAACCTGTGCTGACCGTACGGCCCGGTGCGGGCATAAAGCTTTGTGCCAGCGGGTCCAGGTAATACACGTTGGTCAGGTTGTGCACGCCAAAGTCGATTTGCGTGCCCTTGTAAATCTCGTAGCTGGCGAACAGGTCGAAGATCGCCGATTTGCGGTAGTAGATCTGGTTGGTGGTGATGCCATCGTTCCACGGCTTGTTCAACTTGGCGGTCGGGGCGCTGTTGTAGACCATGCGCCCGCCCAGCACCAACTGGTTGTCGAACCAGCGCGAACCCACCGTGGTGTTGATCGAGTACTTGGGCGGGTTCTGGGTGTTGGTGTACGAGCCAGGGAAACCGCCGTCTACGCAGTTGGGCGTGGGCGTGCCGTCGTCACGCAGTTTTTGCGCCAGGTCCGGTGCACAGGTCTTGGCGTTCAGGTAGTAGGTGGCCGATACGTCGGTGAACACACGGCCCATGTCGTAGCTGGTTTGCAACTCGACGCCCTTGACCCGGAAGCTGTCGACGTTCTGCAGGTTGCCGGCAAAGATGTCTTGATAGTCACGGGTGATGTAGTTTTCGATCTTGTTATCGAAGTAGGCCAGTTTGGCCGCGGCCGTGTCGCCCTCAAGGAACAGGCTGTTTCTCAGGGTGCTGGCGCCCAGCTCCCAGTTCTTGCTGCGTTCAGGCTTGAGGTTGGCGCCCGGTACTGCGGCGGTGAACAGGCCCAGTGTGGACTCGAACAGGCTAGGCATGCGCACGCCTTCGCTGTAGTTGAGGTACACGAAGCTGGTCTCGTCGAGGTCGTACTTCACGCCGAAGGAAGGCGTAAAGGCGTGATCGCGGCGCTCGATGGGTTTGGCGTAGCTGTAACTGGTGGCGTACTTCTGCATCTCGGTGTCGTTGGCTTCGAAATGGTCGTAGCCCGTGTTACCGACGGTGCCTTTTTCATACGGCGTGGCGTTGAGCGAGTCCTGGGTGAAGTTGCCCTGTTGGTCCGGGCGCCAGTACACATAACCGATGCGATCGTTGCCTTTGTACAACCAGGTCCAGCGTACCGGGCGGGTGGCAAAGGTCGCAGGGGTGGCAAGCTGGTTGTGGTCCTTGCTGTGGAACTCACTGTAGCGACCGCCCACGGTAAAGGTCAGCGGCTTGATCGGTGCCCATTGCAGCGAGCTCACCAGGCTGCCTTCCTGACGGTCGCCGCTGCGAATGAAACGGTTTTGCTCCAGGTCAGATTGCAGCACCGGCGAATTATCGTCTGGGCGCAGACGCTCTTTCTGGAAGGACGCGCCGTAGCTCCAGGCGAATTTGCCGACCTGAGTGTCGAAGCGCGAGGTGTTGCTGACATCGGTGCCCCAACGCAAATCCTTACTGCGGTTGAGCAGGGCATCCTGATAGCCGTCTTCGCTCAATTGATCCGGTTCGCCTTCATAGCCAAACAACGGCGTCACGGTGCTCAAGCCGTTGTACGTTTTGCTCTGAGCCTTGGTCACCCAGGCGTTGGCGCTGAGATCGATCAGCGGATTGTCTTCAGGCTTGAACGTGTAGCGGGCCGTATAGGCGTTGATCCGCATGCTGCCGGGTGCCCACTGCGGCACGGTGCCGGTGGTGTTGCGAATGATCCGCGACGGCATGATTTCGCCGTACTCGCCATCGGTGTAGCGGTAGGCCAGCTCAAGATTCTGGTCGGGCGAAGGCTTGATGATGGTCTTGAGCAATAACCCTGTGGAGTCGGTGGAGGTGTTCAACACCTCGTTGCCCGCCTTGAACACCTTGGCCGGGCCGTTGGCTTCTTCGGTTCTGTAGACGTACTGCCGGGTCGCCGGGTCCCAGCGGCGTACTTGCTTGAACACCTGGTAATCCTTGAAGCCCTTTTTACCGGCGTAGTAGTTACCGCTTTCGCGCTCGGTGTAGGCGGCGACAAAATCAATCGTGTCGCTGGTGCTGGCAAAGGCCACACTGCCCGAGTGAGCTTGCGGGTTGAAGATGTTGTTGCTGCCCTTGCGCGGGGTAGCGTTGTACTCGTGCGGACGGTCGACGCTGTTGCTCGAAATATCGCCCTTGAGGCGCACACCGTAGGTTTCGCCTTCTTTGAGGATGTCCTTGGGTTGCAGGGTTTTCATCTTGACCATGCCGCCGATGGCGCCAGCTGCATCGGCGTTCAGACTTGGGCCTTTGTCGACGGTGATGTCACTGATCATGTCCGGGTCGATGTAGCTGCGCTGTTGCATGCCACCGTAACCGCGATAGGCGTCAATCGCTTGCTGGCTGCCGTCGATGGTCACTGGCACGCGGCTCTGGCCCTGAATGCCGCGGATGTTGACGTCCAGCGCGCCGCCGTTGCGAGTGTCACCGGTTTGCACGCCGGGCACGCCCTTGAGAATGTCCGCCGGGGAAGAACCACGGAAGCGGTTGATGGTTTCGCCGGAGATATACACGCTGGAACCTGCGGTGGTGTAAACCTGCGCTGCCGGGCCAGTCAAACGGCTTGCCTGCCCGCCTTTGATGGTCACCGCGCCGAGCATTTCAGACTCATCCAGATCGGCGTCAAAGCCGGTGTTGGCTTCGCTGCGCGGGCTGAGGATCAGGCTGCGCTGACCGTCGATTTTCCAGCTGACAGGCGCATTGCCGAGTAACTGGCGCAGCGCCTGTTCGTTGCTGAAGTTACCGCGCAACGCGGGCGCTTGCAGACCGTCCACCAGACCGGCCGCAAGGCCCAATTGCAGATTGGCCTGACGCGCAAAAGCGCTGAGGGCCGTGGTCAGCGGTTGCGCGGGAATATCGAAGAAACGGGTAGCCTGATCACTGGGCGATGCGCTGGATTCTGCTGCAACCGCAGACGGCGGCTGAAAAATTGCGCTGTTGATTGCCACACACAGTACGGCCAGCGCCACCGGTACTTTGGAGTGCGCAACGTGTGATCGGTTACCCATGTTTCTTCGCCTTTTGTTTTTGGTATTACGAGTCATTCGCAATACAAGGAGCTACAAAGACGAACACCGTGCGGATTTTTTTCAGCGCAAACGCAAATATTTTTCATTCAATGCTTTTTGGCGTGCCAATAACTGTCAATAAAGGCGAGTACTGCCGCACCTCACCGCCAATGGGCGCGACCAATGCCTGGAGTGCACGCTGGGTATCGCGCATGTCGTACAGGCCGGTCACACGCTTGTTGGCCAGGGCAGGATCGGTGATCACGATCCAGCCGCGCTGATAGCGGTCGAGTTGTTCGACCACCTGAGCAACGCTGGCATTTTCAAAAAATTGCGCCCCCATGATCCAGCCCGCGACCTCGCCAGGCATCACCAGAGATTGAGTGGCGATGCCGGTGCGGCGATCAATCCACAACCGTTGGCCGGCACCCAGCCGATACTGTTTGTTCACCCCGACAGTGCCTTCGCGGACCTCGACACTCAGCCCGGCGTTGCGTTGTGCCACATCGAAGGCGGTGCCCAGAACCCTGATCACGGCTTCGTCGCTGCGCACTTCAAAGGGTTTGCTGGCGTCATGGGCCACGTCGAAAAACACCTCGCCTTTGACCAGCGTGACCTGGCGCTGATGATCATCGAAGCTCACATTGACTGCGCTTTGCGGGGCCAGTGTAAGGCGGCTGCCATCACCCAGAGTGACTTCGCGGGTTTGCGCGATCCCGGTACTGTAATCAGCCCGCCAGTTCGGGCTCATCACCAGCGCTGCGCATACGGCCAGGGCACTGAGGCAGGCTGCAGCCAAGAGTGGCAGACGTGCGCGGGGTTTGAGTGGCGTGACATTGGCAGGGGCAGGGGGCCAATGCTGCTCGGTACCTGGGGCTTGAGCGCCCAGCGCCTCCCACGCGCGGTTGACCTGGGCCCAGGCGTCAAAATGCTCTTCGTGACTGTGCAGCCAGCGATCGAAATCCTCGAAACGCTCGGGGTGCTGTTGCAGATCCAGCAGCCACTGGCCGGCAACTTCCAGGCTCTGTGCCGAGACCGTCCGGGGCAGGGGGACGTTATGCATACGGGCGTTCCTTAGAGTGCGCGCTGGGCTCAGGGGCGTGTGTGGCGACGCTCGAAGCCAGGTGAACGATGGCATCCTTGACCAGCCGATGAGCGCTGGAAAGCGAGATTTTGAGATGATCGGCGGTTTGCTGCAACGTGAAACCGCCCAGACGATTCATCTCGACCGCGATACGCATTTGCTCGGGCAGACTGGCCAGCGTCGCGGCGATGCGACTGGCGTCATCACTGTGTACGACTCGTTGTTCGGGTGACAACTCGTGGCCGGGGCGCATCCACTGTGGCGGCGACTGTTGCTGACGCTTCTCGGCGGCCTGTCGGCGCACAGCGTCCAGCGCCAGATTGCGTACGATGCGATATAGATAAGCCACGGGTTGCTCGACGACCTCTTCGGTACTGGCGCAAAAACGCAAGAAGGCATCCTGCACCACATCCTCGGCGCGAGCATGATCACCGACCACCACCTTGGCGTAGTTGATCAGTGCGATGCGATGCTCGAGATAGAGTTGCAGCCTGGCGGTAGTGTCGTTCACGGGGGAACTCAAGAGTGATGAGTCTGAAAGCGCGGCGACGTTAATTTAATTGAGAGTAATTATCAATACCGGTGTTTGTAGGGGTATGTGGTAAGGGTGAGCTTTGTAGGCTGCTGCTGCGTATCAGATGGGTATGTTCGGCGGGGCAATGACTGAATAACTGGGTACATATCCATTCGATGGGTAATGGCCACTTTGGGTTACGCCCTTACGGCGTGCCACTTTGAAAAGCGCAAAGTGGCCAAACGCTTTCGCCCCTACCCCTCGGTGCCTCGCTGTGGCTCGGCATACCCTCGCCACAGGTCTTGCTCCGTGGGCCCGCCGCGATCGGCCATCCATGGCCGTGTCGCGGCTAACCCGG